>CAIOTF010000017.1 GCA_903861125.1 uncultured Ignavibacteriota bacterium | reverse complement strand
TTTGCCGGAAGCTGATAGCCGATCGTTGTTGTGGGATTGAACGGATTGGGATAATTTTGTTCGAGCGCAAATTCTTTCGGTGTGCAGAGTGCTATTACTTCAACTTCTTGCGAGTACTCAAACTTGCCGTCACGGTCGATCAGCTTTAATCGGTACGATATTTTACCCAATGCAGATTTGTCGGTGAATGAATATGACTTGGGCGCGTTGGTGGTGCCGCTGCCTTCAACGAAGCCGACTTTGGTCCAGGTGCTCGCCGATTTTCGTTCGATGTCGAAGCCGTAATTGTTGGTTTCGGTGGCGGTTTGCCAAACAAGTTCCGCGCCTGCAGACGCAGTCGTTGCACGAAAGAATGATAGTTCTACCGGCAGTGGCGATGATGAGGATGAATACTGTAAAACCCTGCGGTTTCCAGAGTCGACCACGAGTAATTTCCCGTTTGCATTATCGATGGCTACACCCCTTGGATTAATAAGCGTGTTCACCGATGTACCAGTCGCAGATCCAGTCGTTGATGCCTGCCCCAGAACATTGTTCATAGGATCGCCGGCGGCTTTAGCTGCAGCATTGTCGAATATTGCTATTCTATTGTTGGTGTAATCAGAGACATACAATCTTCCTGATCCGTCAATCGCGATTTGAAACGGAAAGATAAATTTGTTGGCCGCAGTTCCAGATGTATTTGACACGTAATCTGACTGTCCAATTACGCCATCCGCCAGCCCCCCATTTGACTTCGATGCCGCATTATCGAATCTGAGGACTCGGTTGCCGTTCCTGTCGGCAACCCATAATGTCGTGCCGCTTACAGCAATTCCAGAAGCACCATTTAGACCGGATTGTGTAGTGGCGGGTGAATTAGTTGTGAAAGAAGTTTGTCCCAATACTTTGTCTGCACTGCTGCCGGTCGTCAGAGTGGTAAACCGTAAAACGCGGTTATTTGCACTTTCACTTACCCATAAGTTACCCGACCCGTCGAATGCAAGTGCTTCCGGATTTCTCATTTTGTTGTCGGTGGTGCCACTTTCCACCGTAGACATGTCAGGTTGTCCCAACACAATATCAGCATCCGGTCCATTCGATGAGGCATTCCATGCTGCCGCATATCTGACAACCCTACTATTTGAAAAATCGGCAACCCACAGATCACCGTTATACACTTTGACATCACGGGGAAAGGAAAGACCCTGTGCGGATGCCGAAACACCTCTGTTCGCAGAGTTTGAAGTGAAGTCCGCCTGCCCGAACACCCTATCAGCAGCAGGAGTATTTCCAGTAAGAGGATAGACATATCGCAGGACCCTACAGTTGTCTTGATCTACTATATACATTTTCGAATGTACCGCATCGATAGCTACCGCACTAGGGCGATAAAATCCCGTACTGGTTAATCCGACTCCAGCGATATCAAAACTGGTTTGCCCCACGACATATGTGGCGTTCTGTCCGTTGGTCCATTGTGCGTGCGCGGTGACGGCAGAGAGGAAAAAAAGGACTGTGAATGCTAAGTATTTCATTAAATTTCCTTAAAAAATAAAAAATATTGTGAATTACGTATCGCTTCAACTCATACATCACTCTTTTGTAATATTTATTTTGAGAATTAGTTGGTTCTTATATTGTTAGAATACATTTCTATATCTTATTTTTTTTGTCCGGTGAAAGGCGGAGTCCCGAAATACAATGCCGATGTATCGTATCACGTACTTCGGGGTGATTTGGTCTACATGTTCCATAACTCATTTCATCAATACTAATTTTCTCATTTGTGTTTTTCCAACTGATGTAAGCTTAGCAAAATAAATTCCGCACGAAAGATTTGCGCCATCAAACCGCTAAAACACACTATCAATATATCTCGCGAAAGAATCATCGCATACTATTTCGGACAAATACCATGCGGACAGCACGCAGACAAATTGAACGATAAAATTGTGAGTGGCCGTTAGCTTATTCGTATTAGTTTGCAGATACTATTATCAGCACTAATTGAGCCACAAATAATCGGCAGAATAAAGCCAAATTTTACATATGAACTTTGGAGCATGTAAACACACGTTGACGCTTGGGGAACTATTAGTTGACAAGACATAATAGTCTTTGAATGGTGAGGGTAAAGAAAACGCTCACGCGTTCTCCTTGGAGTATCTATAGATGCAATACAGCTTTTGTTACTAGGTTGTGTCGGATGAATTTAAGGCGTGAGTTGTTAATGCGATTTTGTTCTTTAATATTTTTTGCTGTTTTACTGACTAAAATATTTTCTATGCTCATTTGCAATTGCTCAACGACCTCAGGAAATCGTTAGTGATTGCAAATTCGATTAGTGTTATATGACATTATTTTTCTCACGGTGATCAAGGATAAAATCAAATCCGTGTGCGAATATTTCCCTAAGTGAAGCAGATATTAATATTTAATTGCCCAGCCTAATCCCTTAGGTGGTATATTTATAACAATGTGGTAGTGATGCCAATTTAGGATATTCAGTTTCGGTCGGAATTTACGGATGAGGTGTAAACAGTCGTGATTTTGTGTTCTTATCAATTGTCTATTATTGTATGCTTTTGTAGGTCGTATTTAAAATGAGAAAGCGGCACAGAATTCAATGCCGCATCCGCAGTAGCATAATTCACCATGCAAAGAAATATTCTTCCTTTGTGCATTCATCAAGAAAAGCAATATCCTTCTCGATCCGTTGCGCACTTCCCCAGTCACTCCAATATACGTTCTTCACACGCAGCACGGCAAGTTCCTCAACGGTTTTTTCAAGTATTGAAAATGAAAAATTCACCGAGGGGAGTTTATCATATACAGCTTTCGTTTTTTCGTACTCCTCCGGTGAATAAAAATGTTCTTGAAGGGTTAGAATGGGAACAACTACCTCCGGCATTAAACGGCAAAACCGACCTATCATTACATCCACCGAACTAACAAGCACCATTGTATTCCATAACCAGAATTTATTTTCATACATCTGCATGACGAGCGGTGTCGTTGGTTTTTCATAAAAACTGGTCACCCGATTTATCATGGTTCCCCGTACGTTTGAGAAACGATCTCCCGGTTTAATCCAACCATAATCGGATTCCAACTGGTCCGGTTCTATGCCGAGTACAAGTAATCTATTCTTATTCTTTTTAATAAACGTAACTCCGTCGGCAACATACTCCATAAAACGTCTCTCTTCAAGAATAAAATGATCTGACGGAAAAATAGTTACGATAGCCTGTGGGTCTTCGTGATAAATATGCAGCAGCGCATGTAAGATGCCGACGCCTGTTTCACGGTTCATCGGTTGAATTGCAATATTGCGCGGTGGAACATTGCAAAGACTTGCTTCAGCAAAATCTAAATGATCATGCTGAATGGTTACGAAGATATGATCGCGGGGAATCAATAATTCTGCACGACTGAGAGTGTGAGAAAGCATTGACCGTGTACCATGAAATGAACAATATTGCTTCGGTATTGCTGTACCAAAGCGTGTGCGGATATACTGTTCTAATCGTTTTCCTTCTCCGCCTGCAAGGACAATTCCCCACAGATGGTTTTGTTCAGATTGACGATTACCGGTCCGGTGAATTTGCATCCGCACCCCCTTTTTTTTATTGAATCAGAAAACAGTATTCAACATTATTTGATATACATCATCGTCGCGTGAGTCAGTGTAAATAAAAAGTAACAAATGGACAATACGTTATATGACGTAGATTTATTTATTTCTAAAGACATTTTTGTCTTAGTTAATATTAAACTTCCTAAGTATTGATATACTTCAGTCAGATTCCGTTCAAATGCAAAGAAACAGATATTATTATGAGATTTATTGGTAGGTCTTGCGATGTAAGCGGCCGAGTTGTTGAATCACACTGAATTGAACGATTTGATTGGTGAGGGTACAAATGTTCAATAGCATTCAAAAAATTTGAAAGAATTATTTTGAATGCTTTAATTCTTTAAAATGTCTTGTAAAGATTATTCATTTGCAAAAGCTTTTATTGCATCAGCATATTTCACAATCGCCTTAGCTTTGCTTTTGCCGAATGTTAGCCAGTGCCACGATGTTTCGGGTTTTGGATCATCAACAAGAGGGATGCGAATGATAGGTTTACCCTTAAATACATCAATAACCGGTTGAATTTGTTCTTTGTTTTCTTCCATGTCTTTTCCTGTATTATTTAAATAGTGAGAACAACAATACCGCACAATAATAACATTAATTCAGTCGTAAACTATACATTTTTCTATCAGAGAGCATTCGATATCCGTTACAGAATCGCATAGTATCTCCGGTATCCGAATTCGTCAGTACGCATTTCGTCTCAGTTTTTTGTCGTTCCATCACAAAAATATTTTTTAGAGAAACTTTTTATTAGTTCTGTCGTCTTTAAGATATCCCACCAACGATTTATTCACACATTATTGGAGGAGTTATGAAATACGCACGTTATGCACTGACTGCATTACTTGCTGTTTCATTTGGCGTTGCGGAGACACCAAAGGACGGCATGAACAAACCTGATTGGGAAAAAGCCAAACAGGCATATATTTATCAGCTATCAGCGAAAAATCCAGGTGTGGTAGCAAGTGCCGCAAATTACATCCGGAAGTACAACATTGTTGAAGCAGCCGATGACCTGAAGAAAATTTTATTCTGTGATCACTGCGAAGCAGTGAAAGTATCCGCAGCATTAGCATTGGTAGAGATTGCGGGAGATGATGGTGTATCTACAATAAAAGAAGCAATGAAAACAGAAGAAAATGATCTGATCGTTGCCTTTTATAAAGTCATTCTCCACACAGACTCCGAAAATTTTATTGCTCCAATTTCAGAAAAATAAATAGACTGAAAATAGTGTGCCTGCCGTTTATCCGGCAGGCTACCTTTTTATTCTCATTTAGTTCCATACGAACTGCGAGCAAATAGTGTATCAATTTTTCCGAGTCTATTCATCTTTTTAGCATATTGCCGAATGATGGCACTGGTGGAACTATCGCGGGCAAAGACTGAATGCATTCCTTGTGGTTCATGTGGCGGATCGCCCGTGAATGGATCACCTTCATTCCACATGTAATCCTCGTTAATACTTCTCCCTTCCCCACCCCACGCCCAGAAATTTGTACCGGCAAGAGGAGATCCTGCACGAGCCGAATCATACGTAAATGAAAGGATCTGCTGAAAAAATCGGTCACGGACAGTGGTCGGAATATTTTCTGCATATTCACTGTTATCTCGTACGATTCCGAATTCCTCCAAAACCAGCGGCTTACCTGCCTTTCGTGCTGAGGAAATGTGGGCCGAAATATATTCCAGAGAACTGTCTATCGCTGCGGAAAAAGTACCTTGCGGATCTTTAGGATCGAACCATTTCCATATTGATGGCCATAAGTGCAGCGTCATGTAGTCAATATTTTTGGACATGTGTGCAGTACGGTAATACTCTTCACTACGTAAGCTTCCGATGATTCCTTCACTACCGGTGGAAACAAGATGATTTGTATCGAGCGATTTGATAAATCCGGCCGTTTCGTCGACCCAGCGTATATATTGCGGTACATTCTTGAACCCTTCCTCACTTATCGTTCCAGGTCTTGGTTCATTGGCAAGCTGCCATGCCATGATTGCTGGATCGTTACAATATTTTTTTCCGTTTGCTGTATTTATTCTGGTAAGAAGTTTCCTGACGTATGAACGAAAAAAAAGATTGGCTTTTTCATTTTTATAAAACGAGGCTGAAAAATTCATGAAAGCATCCCATCCGTCAACATCAGGATTGAATGCCGGCACACTGTCTGCCCAAACTATATACTGAGCCATACCGCCGGACCATTCCCAGTAATTGGTAAGGAACAGTACAACTTTCATGTCTCGCTTTCCCATCTCCGCAATGGTAAAATCCAAACCAAGAAGAAGCGAGTCATCAAACACTGCAGGCGCAAGTGTCATCGATGGTTTCAGCGTTCTCTTCATTGCAGACATTTCAGAACCGGCAAGCAATCTAATGTTCGTTATACCGATCGATTGCAATGAATCGAGTTCTCTCAGCAACCGGTTGCGGTCACCGTGAATACCCGGCGAACCAAGATAACATGCATACCACAAATTTGTTCCTGTAAAATAGTATGGCTCGTCATTTTGAGTGAATTGCGTTCCACTAACTTTGACAAAACCATTCTGTTTACCAAACGGCCAAAATCCGGCGCAACCATTTAGGGACAATATTAAAAAGAAAAGGGTAGATAATTTTATGATAGCATATTTTCTGTAAGATTTCATTCGATAATAGTCCAATAGGAACACCAAGAAATTATTGTAATGCAAAAGTATGACAAGAGTACTAGAGATGCAACGTAAGAACTCCCATTGAAAGATCGTCCCGTTCTTTCGCGAGAGCATGATAAAAAAAAGGGATGCCGAAGCATCCCTTTCAGTATTTCCTTAAAAACGTAGAAGCTATTTCAAGATCAGCATCTTCTTAATATTTGAATAAGACCCAGCGGTGAGTTTATAATAATAAACACCGCTTGAATACGACGTTGCATCAAATTGCACGGAATAGACTCCGGCAGCATGATTACCTTCTGCAAGTGTCGCAACTTCCCGGCCGATAACGTCATACACCTTTAATAGAACATTGCTCATCACCGGAATGCTGAATTGCACCGTTGTTGTCGGATTAAACGGATTCGGGAAATTCTGAGCCAGCATAAATTCGGTCGGAATTGTACCGTTAAACTTTTCTGCAACACCGGCAACTGCATCCGGATCGAGTGCTATAGATTGTATGTCGGCTTTGCCGAGATCACCGACAACTTTTGCTGCTCCTGTCGTTGTATCGATGACAACCAATTGATTATTCGTAGTAGCAGTGCCGCTCAAACCGTACAGTTTTCCATTCTTATCAAACACGATATCAACAATGCCGATGCCAACATTCGCTTTTCCTACTAATGTCGATAAACCTGTTGTTCTATCAACTTTGTAGATATTATCCTGAGTGCCGCCGGTTCCTGTATTGCGCAGCGACATCCATAACGTACCGTTCACCGGATTAATTGCAAGACCACCTGGACGCTGTCCTGAACCGTTTGTTCCGATCTGCGTGAGAACACCTGAATTCATATTCACGGTGTAGATTGCACCGCTGAACGCTCCTGTGTACGCCATCGAATCGTTATAAATTGCAAGGCCTTTTAAGTTTGCCGTGTTCGTAACCGACATTTGCTGCATATTAACACCATCGCTACTTAGACGGAAGAATGCGCCGCCACTGGAAGAACCTGCATTATTATAACCGATCAGTTCTTTTGTTTTGGGATGCACACGTAAACTGTGTATCTGCAAGATTGCCGTCTTACTGAGAAGCGACGGTGCACCATTCAGCGTGTTGATTGCATATAAGTTTCCGCCATCTGTGCTCCCTGAGGCTGCGTATAACGTACCAGGCACAGCCTTCAGAATCTGGAAACCTGCTCCCGATAAACTGAATTTGAAGTTTGCGTTATTCGGATCACTTGTCGTAAAAATTATGGAATCCTTCTTCGGTCCGCCGGATGTCGGTTTGAAAAATATCTTAACTTCCAAAACGCCTTCACTCGGAAGTTTATATGGAGTTACCGGTTTCCCGATTAACGAATAATTGCTTGATGGGACGGAAATATTTGAAATCGATAACGTATCCAATCCATCGTTTGTAATAAAGAGAGACAGAGTGTCGCTTGAGACATTGACATTTTTCGTCCCGAATTCAAGGAACGACCGGTTGATAGAGAAGATACCCCCTGCAAGCGGACCGATCTTTGCCGAGGAAACCCATGTACCCCATGCATTAACACCGGATGCATATTCAGAGTGCGCCCACATTGTTGTCTGGTCAGCAGGATCAACAGCTATACCGCTGTAATCGCCCCAACGATTTCTTGTTCCGCCATACGTAAGAACGTAATTACCCGCTCCTTCTTTCATGGTTACACTTGTTGATAAGCCTGCGGGATCATTCTTTTTTCTTCCCGAGATATAGGCTCCTACATATTCAGAGAGACCGGTACGTGAGTATGTCACCATCAGATCCTGGTTTTTATTCACAGCAATTGCCGGATAAAGATACCAATAACCGGCTGCTCCAAATGCTACGTCTTCCAATTTTGCTTTCGAGTAAGCGTTGACCTTCACATACCGAACAGCTGAATATGCATTATTCAATCCTGACGCAACAGAGTGAACAAGCCATAATGCACTATCACGATAGATCACATTTGCCCGGATATTCCTTCCACCGCTTTCCAATACCGGCGTTCCTCCGCCTAACTGCTGCGGCGAAGGGGGCGATAAAAATTGGTTAATAATGATCTTATCCGTAGTGAATAATGCATTGGCTCCAATCGGGTCACTTAATGTCCACATGGTCATATAAGTCCCCGGCGAAACAGGAGATAAATTGAAAAGGAATGCTTTGTTGTTGTACGTATAAGCATTCGTAGGTCGTAAACCATCGAAGGCTACGTTAAGTTCGGGATCTCTGAAATCCCAAAAATCCGAATACGTGATTGTCGCAGCGGTATTAGCATATAATTGTGCTTTCGGTATGATGCGTAATTTAGCGTACGCATATGTGCCGGCTGAAAGAGAGAATTGACGTGACGTGAGATATAATGCAACACTATCATATCCAAGAGCAGGATAATCACCCCAATTCGGTGTCAGTGAATCGCCAACTGAAATTGCTGACGTACTCCATTGATACCAGTTACCAATCGGATTTGAATTTTCGGAGACGGCAAAGAGATGCTTATGGTCTGTTGCCGTGGGTGATGTCATCCACATCATTACCCAGCGATTTGCAAAATGATCATAAATGATCTGCGGATCGTTCGGACCCGTTCCTGGAGCAATAGTATTGAAAAAGTTCTGAGCAGTAATTGTTTTGAGTATCGTTCCTGCTTTGTCAAATATTCTGAAAGAAGTATTCACCATTACTATAACATTGTTCGGGCCTACAGCCATGATCGGATCGGGAGGAATAGAATTTCCCATGGGGAAACCCTGAAATCCTTTTTGCACAACCGGACGGCCAATTGAAACTTCTGAATTAGTAGGAGAAATTACATCTTCTACATAATTTGATTTTTGATCAGCTTCGTTGATTTCTTTTTTATATTTGTTCGGTGCGATTGTAGATAGTGCCGGAAATACGATGTCGGGGTGATACGGAACTACCATGCCTTTATCAACCGCTGGTTCATCGCCGGAAACCATTGCGGTCGTGAAATTATTTGTATTCACTGTAACCCCGGCAGGTGCTGTTCCGAATTTTGGTCCTTTTACAAATGTAGGCGCTACTCCTTCATATATTTTAAATACCAGATCGCCTCCGGTAGGAACGCCGCCGCTTGTTCCTCCGCCATGCCATTCACCGACAAGTATGTAGTATGTCGTCCCGCCTGTTACTTTCATGAACAATTCGGATTGGCGCGTACTTTGAGCATCGTCATTACAGCCAACTTGCGTGAGTGAACCGCATGTTCCTGTATAAACACCCATCATAATATCAAAATCTGTTGCGGGTGTGCTCCCAATTGTACTGATGTACACAAACCGGTCGACATCCGGTGTATATTTGTACCAGACAGATTTCCCTAACGCGGCGGAATCGTTGCATGTGCCGTTCATGTTCGGGTCATTCACGTTCACAGTTGCTAATCTCGTATTTTGTGTCGTGTTGTATGGAAGCGCCGTAACTACTGTTGCGGTGGCGCATTCATCATTCGGTGCCTGTGCAAACGCAAATGACGAGATGAGTAAAATGCAGCAAGAGACATAGTAATTGATTAGTCTCATTGAACCTCCTGTTTATGATGGTGAATGGAATACGATAGCTTTATCTGAATATAGGGTTAGTGACTTACAAAGTAAAGCATGCATTTACTATTTTGAAAATAATTATGTTTAACCGTCTGAGGAATTAGTATGTTTTTTTTATATTGGTAACAGATATGAACAACAATTCGCATACTGGTGAATCTCGAAAATCTGTGAAACTCATCGAAGTATTGATCTTTCTTCTTTGTATACAGTCTAATGCATTTTCTTTGCAGATTCCCTACTGGTCCGCTCTCCCAAAACCAACACAAAATACTCTCAGCAGAGTCTATTTTATTGACAGTGTTAGGGGCTGGATCGCCGGACATAACGGCACGTTAATGAACACGACAAACGGCGGTGTAAAATGGAATCAGGTTATTCAAGACAGAAAAGGTGAAATTCCAGATATTTTCGTTCGCAATGTAAATGATCTCTGGTCTATTGAATTTCAATATCCAGTTGATGATACTTCGTGGTTCGGCTCAAATATTTTACACACTACGAACGGCGGACAAACCTGGAGTATACAACGATTTGACAGTACAATTTTCCGTTCAATCGTCTTTCTTGATTCCTTAACGGGATTTATGGGCGGTTCGTACGGTACCATTGTTAAAACAATCAATGGCGGAAAAACGTGGTACAAAGTAAGTGACAGTTCGGGACACAAATTTCCTATATACAAAATAAAATTTTACAGCAAATCGTACGGATACGCTGTAGGAGGTCAACTAGAAATAGCCGGCGTGATTTGGCGAACGACCGATGGTGGCGAAACGTGGCGTTCGAAGATTGTTAGCGGAGATCCTGTATTTAATCTTCACTATTTTGATTCTCTGCATGTGTATTGCGGTATGAGTGATATAGACCAATCGGGTGCCGGATTTTTACGGACTATTGACGGAGGCATTAACTGGACTTTCGAAAACACGACGATTTGGGGAGAACCCACTGCATTTGCTTTTCGAACTCCAACAGAGGGATGGGTTCCCATGGGAATAGCCGCAATGTGCCTTAAGACAACCGACCAGGGTTTAACGTGGCAGCAAATTATTGTTCCGCAGCAAACTGCAGTGTACGACATTTCTTTCCCCGATGAGCGAACAGGATATATGGTTGGCCGTAACGGTGCATTGTTCAAGTTCAATCCGAATATTCTTTCTATCGGTTCCGAAAAGAAAAATGATCTGCGCTTTTATGTTGGACAGAACTTTCCCAATCCATTTAACGGAACCACATCGATCTCTTATGACCTTCCTAAAAGAACAAAAGTGTCGATTACTATTTATGATATCTTAGGCCGTAGTATTGAAACATTAATCGATACTGAACAACAGGAAGGCATACATACCATCAGATGGAATTCAGGCAATGCAAGCAGCGGTATCTATTTCTACCGTCTTGCTGCCGATCAGTTTGTTCAGTGCGGAAAAATGATCTTGCAGAAGTAAAAGAACGTTATTTTAGAATCATAAGTTTTTTATACGCAGAATACTTCCCTGCATCCAATCTGTAAAAGTATACTCCGCTCGACAATACATTTTGTGCAGAAAAATTCACATAATGTTCGCCTGCAGATTGTTCACGCTGAACAAGTGTTTCTATCTTATTCCCGAGCACATCGTACAGTGTTAACGAAACAAATGACTGTTCAGGAATATGATATATTATTGTCGTCGATGGATTGAAAGGATTTGGAAAGTTTTGTTCAAGCCGAAATTCCGCAGGAATTTGTTTTGGAGCATTCACAGATACAAGCGACGAGATTGGAACTCTTGCCGTCCACACTTGATACAATCCGCTTGAATTATCCATCCATAACGGGATCAGTGTTGATCCGACGCTTGCAATCGAAATATTGTCTCCCTGATAACCCTGACCAAGTCCGCCGATGGATTGCGGTTTGAAATTATGATCACCAATTTGAAAATCGTTCCACGTTGTTCCTCCGTCCGTTGAACGTGACATTACTATTCCTGTAGAATCACTTGTTGTAAATCTGTCGTCGTAATACAACACATTGACGCCTCCCGCATTGTCAATATGAATTGCAGGAAAGTATTGAATCTTGCCATTGTTCAAAGGGTCTTGATTGACCCGTATCCCCTGCGACCACGACCCACCGTTATTTGAGGAACGGTACAGTATGATATCAGGATCACTACCCGCAGGAGATAAATTTTTTTGTGCGGTTACAATATAGATCCAACCGCGACGGCTTCCGTTTGTTCGGTCAACATCAAGTTTCGGCAGTCCGTTTACACGAATTGATGCCTTTTGAGTCATGACTCCCTGTATGCCATTCATGTCGATCACTTGTTCATTCACATTCCATGTAATCCCACCATTATCCGATCTGGCAAATCCGATGAAATCTTCCGTGTACGGTGATACCGCTAGAACACCGGCCCAAATGGCAAAGATTGTACTGTCGATGCCGATACATAATTCCGCACCTTGACTTCGTTGTGAAGGATTATTCACTTGCAGCGGGAATGACCATGAAGATCCTCCGTCTGTCGTAAATGACAGTTTAACCGGAAATGGAGGAAGAAATTCAACATATGCTGTGTATGAACGGCCGTAATAATTACTATTCAGATTATTGTCACTTACAGTCGTCGCCCTATCCTGCCGTTCAAGTGCAATGGTCCGTTGTGACGACCAAGTAACGCCGTTGTCCGTAGAAAAATGAGAGAACAATCCGTCTTGAAAACCCAATCGCGTCAAAATAAATTTCCCATTTTTGTCGATAGCAATTCCCGGATCTCCGCGGTGGAACAGCGTAGTATTTCCGGTTTTGCATGTGTCCGATCCGCTCCAGGTGATACCGCCATCGTTCGAAATATAGATCCCTTCGCTGATGAATCCCGTGGCGAGATTGATTGTGTTCGCACTGGAAAAAAGCAGGTTTGCGTTTAACGGATGCTGCACAACAAATACTTCAGTCTGCGTTATTGCGCTGGGATAAATCCTGTAATTTTGATAAAGGGATGAAATATTACGTGCAGTCAACTGTGCAAAAACACAATTGACGACACATGTCGATATAATCACTATTCGTTTAAATTGAAGTGGCATTTTATAATGTATATCCTATGTTCAGCGAAGCAAAATAGTTTCTTGGCTCGCCTGCTTCATAATATTCTTTTCGATCCGAGTTGATATTGATGAATGCCACATGAGACTTATTAAAAATATTATTAATCCCGCAGGAGAAAAGAAAACTAAATCCGCCTGAGTTGATATCGGTCCCGATCGTGCCGCTGACAATTTGATAATCACCGGACTTTGCGGAATTCTCATCATTCACAAACATTCCATTTACGAAATTGAAATTCGTTTTCATAAATCCTGTTACGTTATCGGCAAATTGTTTTTGATATGCAAGACTGGTGAATAGATTGTGTTTAGGAACGCTTGGCACTACTTTCCCTGAAAAGTTCTTATCGATAATGGTATCGCCTGCAGAATTATAAGTTCGAGCAACGTATTTATTATATGTAAATCCAGAGTAAGTATACGAAAGATTAAACGTTAAACCTTTCACAACATCCGTTGTAATACCATATTCAACACCAGAACGTTTTGTTTCTGCAGCATTTCTAAAAAAGACTCCGGATCCTATTGAAAAAGGTATGATCTCATCCTGAATAATGCTGTTAAAGAAAACCATCTCGAATTTTGTCCGGGTAAAATATTCACCCGAATTCATCAGAACTCCTTTTGTCCCCACTTCAAAATTCTGAGAGTATTGAGGTTTAAGATCCGGATTCAAAAGTTTCTGAGGATTAGAATTGAGTGGATAGTTATCCAATTCATTGAATGCCGGTGAATCAAAAGAATATCCAAACGATGTGAAGAGACCTACAACCGGAGTCAATTTATAATTTAGAGACATCTTCGGAGTGAATTTTTCAAAAATACGGTTTGAATTTGTTACTGTAAGATTTCGATCGACACTGTTAAAGACGACCTTGTCTTCACGTCCGGTGAACAGCATATCGATTTTATCCGGTACCAATGACAGAGTGGATGAAACATAGAAACCGATATTGTCGATCGTTTCATCAGTTATTGCAGAAATACCGTCGCCCTGTTTGCCGCCAAGATTAGGATATTCTTCTATCGGTCCGTATTGGTGGAAAAGATCGGTTCCAAGCGAAACTTCGAGCGGTAAGTCAAAGATGGAAGATTTATGGATCCATCGTCCTGTGCCTCCGAAACCATTCCGATTGAATATTCTATACGTGCCTGCGGTACGTTCAAAATATTTCACGGTGCCATATCCGGTGATTTCAAGTTCGTCGTTTCTATTATCCCCAAAGAATGTATCATATCGGACACCGATCCTTCCTTTTTTTGTCACACGTTTAGCATCGTTTTTTAGGTCACGCGGATTACCCATCATTGGATCAGCTGAATATTGTGCTTGTGTTAAAGAACCCGGAAGTTTGATGATACCATCCACATAGTAAAAGAGCACAGACAATTTTGAATTTTCGTTCGGAGACGTTTCATAGACAGAATTCACAATATTCCAATAGTCATAACTATGCGGTCGGTATCCTTGAGCCGTATGGTGAGTGAGAGTGGCAAGAAATTTATAACCGTCCCCTTTCAATCCCATCTTGATGCCGTTGTTTCGCGTATTGAACGAAGCAAATTCATTGAACTGAATCACATGACTTTGGGTGAAATCGATATCATTGAAGAAATTAATGACTCCGCCAGGAGCGTTAGGATATAATGAGGAAGCATTTCCTTTCACAACTTCGATCCTGCCGATTGACTGAAAATCAAGCGCTTCTATACGGGATTGTCCATCAGGCTCTGATTCCGGTATATCATCCAGCAAAATGCGGACACCGCGTATCCCCGAATTTGAGCGGGACCCGAATCCGCGAATGGAAATCCGTACGTCGTGATTTCCATATCTATTCTGGAAGAACAATCCCGGTACACCTCCCAAAATATCGCTAACGGAATTCTTTTTTTCAAACCTGTATTCACTATTGTTGATGCGTTCCACTGAATACGGGACATCAATGATTTTTTTCAAAGTACGGGTCCCGGTAACGACCATTTCGTCCATTTGATAATTTTTGGTACTGTCATTTGAACCTATATTAACGTTCTCTTGTGCCGATAGTCCGGTGATGATCAATCCGGTAAAGAGCACAATCATGATATGTTGTTTCATACATTTTCCTTTTTAAATAATGAATGTAATTCTTAGCAGTAAAATATTTTCAATCAATGTTCTGTAGACCGTATTCAACAACAAATACGGAACAAACATGCTTGTAAAAGAAAAATATTTTAAAGAGAAATATTTATACGGAAAATGTACGCGGCGGAGGGATATCAACACGTTTTGATTGGAACAGCGGTTCGCGCAGCATGGCGAAAGGAAGCTCTTGTTTTGCACTCCGTAAATGAACCTGTACGGTGAGTTCGGGAGTGAAGAAGCAGAAACCTACGAGTAAAGACTGCATGGTAATGTTAATGGGTGAATTACTCTCACTCGTTTTCTTCGCAATGAAACCTATAAATTCAATAATCAGATTCTCTTCACCGGTATCACGAAAACAGTAGAGCGTCAGTTCGTTTCCGTTTTGTTCATTCCAAACAACATCATACATGGCATTGTTGAGTTTGAATTCTCTGTCATGAATTTTAACAGCGTCGAATTGATCTTTGGTGAGATGGATGACTGTTAGATCGGTAGAAAACGTTCCGGAATGGATGAAGTTATCAATAACGACAGTATGGATCCATTGCCGCAGATGCCAGCCGAAAATAAATCCGCCGGCATCGAACATGAATACAACAAGCAAACATATGGAAATATATTTTCGAATCACTTTTAAATATACGAAGATTGAGAAAAGAACAATACAGATTTTTATTCGTCTGGCACTATTTTATTACAAGCATTTTCTTCGTTTCAGAATAATTTCCTGCCGTTATGCGGTAGTAATAGATGCCTGAGGCCAAACCTGAAGCATCGAAATACTCCTGATGCAATCCCTGCGGTCTGATCCCCTCCGCTAATGTCTGCACAATTCTACCAAGCGCATCGTACACGATAAGTTTTACTTTTGAAGTTGTAGGGATTGAATATTTAATCATCGTTAAAGGATTAAATGGATTGGGATAATTCTGCAGCAGAGAAAATTGTGGTGTTCCTATTGATTGCTTATCAATAATTTTTGCCACTGCATCGGGATTCAATGCGATCGCCGCAATATTTGACATCCCCAGGTTAAAAATCTGTTTTGCAGATCCGTTTGCCGTATCAGCGATCACTAATATATTCTGTGCGGAATTGATCCCTGCCAGTACGTATAACAAGCCATTTTTGTCGAATAATAGATCGGCATTCGAAATTCCGAGGCCTGTCTGCCCGATAAGGACCGGTGTATCTGTCGTAAAATTATATTTGTAAATCCCATCCAAAACTCCTGATGTTGCGCGCAGACAAAACCACAACGATCCGTCTACCGGATTCAATGCTAATCCTCCGATGCGAAGTCCGGTTGTTGCACGTTGAGTAACTGCACCAGTATAAATATTGACGCGGAAAATTCTGCCGTTGAAATCAGCCATGTAAGCAAGCGAATCATCGATAAAGGTCAATCCTTTTAAGTTTGTGATCGCTACAGTGGATATTTTCTGTAGACCGGTTCCCGAAAGACTTATACGGTATAACTCTCCTCCGTTTACGGATCCGGTCGGATCAAGACCGATCAATTGTTTTGTGACCGGATGGACTCGTAAACTTGTCACTTGACCCAAACCTGAATTTGCAATGAAAGACACCGCACCTGTGAACGTATTGACCAAATATAATTTCCCACCGTCAGTTGAACCGGAGGTAGCGTACATAGTTCCAGGTTGTGCGGGAACAATTTGAAATCCGGTCCCGGTCAGACTTGCAAGGGTCTTATACGCGCTACACGGCTGTGAAAGACAATACATGATCGAATCGCTCAGTACCCCAGCAGATTCCGGTGCAAAATATATTTTCAATGAAAAAGTTGCGAGACTGGGAATCTTGAGAGGAAATATTAGCGGCGAAATGATCTTAAAATTCTTCGTTGTCGTTGACAACGAAGTCAAAGTAAGAGTGTCAACTCCATCGTTTGTAAGCGTTATAGTAATTGTATCGCTTGTTGTTCCAATATTTTTTGTGCCAAAGTTAATAAACGATCTGTCCGTGGTTAGTTTGCTCCCAGAGACCGGACCCATAAGAGTTCTTGCCACCCATGTTCCCCATCTGTTCTTTGCTGCGGCAAATTCCGTATGTGTCCAAATGGAAATTCCATCGGAAGGATCAAGACCGATCCCACTGTAATCTCCCCAACGATTCCTTCCGGAGTTGTAATCGACGGTATAATTTCCTCTGCCATCGCGAACTGCTACACTTTGAGAAAGTCCGGGCGGATCATCCTTTTTCCTACCCGTCATGTATGCACCTATATATTCTTCCAATCCTGAACGGCTGTACGTAATTGTCATATCTCCGTTCGCATTAACCATCAGCGCAGGGTATGAATGCCAGTATCCTTCAAGTCCAAAGGAAACATCGTCAATAGTTTTTTTGTTGAAGGGATCAAATTTAAGGTAACGCACAGATGAATATTGTTTGTCCGTTCCGCTGGCAACTGCATGCACAGCCCACAAAGCACTGTCCCGATAGATCGGTTCGTTGCGTATGTCAGCACCGAACGTTTCTATCGGTATTCGGCTTCCTTCACGCTGATCAGCATCCGGCGACGGGAAATATTGAACAACGGGAACATTCGTGCCAGTGATCACCGGGTTGAGTAAAACACTGTCCACGCTCCACAGCGTAAAGAAAGTACCATAAAAATATGGAGAGTCGTTCAGTAAAAATTGTTTTCCGGAATTTCCGAAAGAGATACTGGGACGCAAACCGAAAATGATGGTCTGAAGATTATCGGGATCCCTGAAATCCCAAAAATCTTTCCATGTTATTGCATGGGAATTGTTTTGATACAACTGTTTCTTTGGGATGATACGCAGTTTGCTGTAACTGAAACTTGACGTAAATCCGAACTGGTTGCCGGTGATATAGATCGCATCTTTATCAAATCCTACCCGTGCGTAGTCCGTCCAATTTGAGACAACTGAATCACCCAGCATATTTGATGGCATACCCCAATTATACCACAGACCTAAAGGATTACTATCATCAGAAACACCCAGAAGTATGTAGGCTTTTTTCTGAGCATCATCTACATGGAGCATAACATAGATCCACCGCTGATCGTAATGATCGTACATCAGTATCGGATCGAACGTACTTGCTCCCGAAACTACCTGATCGAACCACGCATCTGCATCAATTGTTTTCAAAATATTTCCGCTCTTATCGAATATCCTGAATGTAGAATTAACGGCCACCATGACATGATTCGGTCCGACTGCCAGCATCGGATCAGGAGGAATAAAATTGGTCTGCGGCATCCCTTCAAAATCCTGAATCGCTACCGGTCTGGATATACCGGAATATACAGATCGTTCAGTACGGTCCTCAACATAATTGGAACCGTACGGGCCTGACGGTGAGATTATATTCCGGGGTGGCGGAAGTTTTTCGATATGCTCATTCACATTCGGTTTTTTTATCTTTGGACGGGAAACGGGAATTTCTTTTATGGAAAGAAAATTATCGGTGTTCGTTACAACACCATTATTAGCTATTCCGTTCTTTGGTCCGCGATATAGCGGCGGTATTTCGGGCGCGTAAACTTTCAAAAGAAGGTCGCCTCCGGTTGGGACTCCGCCATTCGTTCCGCCGCCGCCCCATTCCCCGATCATAATGTAATAGGTTGTTCCAGCTGTTACATACTCTCCAAGTGCCGATTGACGGGTATCGAGCGTGTCATCGTTGCATTTTATTTCGGAAAGATTACCACACGTGCCGACAAACATTGCCATGATGACATCGTATTCGGCAACCGGTTCACTGCCGACGGTATTGAAAACGATATATCTCGATGTGTCGGCTATATATTTGAACCACACAGTTTTACCGTTCTTGATACTATCTTGACAAGTGAGTGCCGGATCGGAATTATTTGGTGATGCCAGTCTGGTATTTTGTTGGATTTGAAATGGCAGTGAAGTTATTTCTATTGCAGAAGAGCATTCGTCATTTAGGATCTGTCCGATGAGGTTTCCGGGAAGTAGAGAGATCATGAAACAGAACAATAAACCATGCATGATCTTATTCATAATATTCATCAGGCATTATAATTCATACACATCACGAAGCAAAGTGGCAAGATGAACAACTTTTGTTTGGACATGCGCATTCGTGCATCCGTGTGCGATCTGCGTCAAGCAGCCCGGATTGTTTGCTACAATATACTCGGCTTCGGCTGCTTTCACATTCTCCATTTTCCGGTCGAGGATTTTCATCGAGTCGTCATATCGGACCACGTTATAGGTCCCCGCACTTCCGCAGCACCACGATGCTTCATTCAGTTCAACATAATCAATCCCCGGAATGGATTTAATGAGTTCGCGAGGCTGTTTCGATATTTTCTGTGCATGAACCAAATGGCATGCGTCGTGATACGATACCCTGTGTTTGTATTCTTTCTCCGGTTTCTTCAAACCAATATCGTAAAGGAATTCGGAGATATCTTTTACTTTTGACGAAAAAATGATCGCTTTGTCTGCATAGTCCGCGTCATCAAGCAAATAATGTCCGTATTCCTTCATCAGTGCACCGCAACCGGCAGAATTCATGACCAGTACGTCAATATCCGACCGCAGAAATACGTCGATGTTCTTCTTCGCAAGAGTCCTTGCTATATCAAAATCACCATTGTGTGCTTGAAGCGAACCGCAGCAGACCTGATCTTTAGGAATTATTATTTCGCAGTCGTGATGCTGCAGAACTTTAATGGTGTCCTCATTGATCTTAGCGAACGCTACATTCATGATGCAACCGGAAAGAAATCCGACTCTGTATCGCGGCTTTCCTGTCGGCTTCACTATCTCCGGATAAATATCATCGAAAAATCTGCCGTCAATACGCGGCGAAAGTTCTTGAATCTTTGATAACTTCGGCGCCAGTTTCTTAAACACGTATGAATGTTTCATCAATCGTTCCATGCCGCTGCTTTGATAGATACCAAGTATTCTGGCCACAAGTTTCAACAGATACTTCTTTGAGACGACATTATGCAGAAAAATCCACTTCAATAACGACGTTGATGATGATTCCTTTCCGTGGATTCGAATCTGGTTTCGTGCTGCTTCAACCAGTGAACCGTATTGAACACCGGCAGGACATGCCGTTTCGCAAGCCTGGCAGTCCAGACAAAAATTCATCTCGTCAACAAAACCATCGGTCATCTCCAGCGTGCCTTCCGCAACGGATTTGATCAGACGGATTCTTCCGCGCGGTGATGATTTCTCTCTTCCGGTGATTGCATAGGTTGGACAGACAGGCAGACACAGTCCGCAATGCATGCAGTTTGTAAGGACATCATCGCTGGGAATATCTATACCTGAAAAATTTGAAATGCCTGAAATCATAAGGGGATTTTTCTATTCATATGGCGTCCGTTATGCCAACTCTTTTTAGATCGCATTGTATGATCATGCAATTAAATATCAAAGACTTTTCCGGGATTGAGAGTATTGTTCGGATCCAACGCCTTCTTGATTGTCCTCATTGTATCAATCGCAGTGTATCCTGTTACCAAATGAAGGAATTTCTTTTTCGCAAGACCTGTTCCATGCTCGCCGGTGATCGTCCCTCCGAGTTTCACTGCTTCAATAAAGATTTCCTCATACGCTTTTTCCGCCCTGGCAATTTCTTCGTGGTTTCTTTCGTCCGTAAGGCAGGTTGGATGAAGATTTCCGTCACCGGCATGGCCGAACGTGCCGATAAGAACATTGTATTTTTTTGATATCGCATCGATCTTTTCCAGCATCACAGCAATAGAACTACGCGGTACTGTTATATCTTCTAGAATAGTTGTCGGTCGTGAACGTGCAAGCGCGGAAAACGCCGATCTTCGAGCTGTCTTTAACCGTAATGCTTCATCAACAGATTCCGCTATCTTTACTTCAGTCGCAAAGTTTTGCTTGCAGCATTCAACAATCTTTTCCGCTTCTTCATCTACGACCGAAGGATGACCGTCCACTTCCAATAACAATAATGAGTCGATGTTCGTCGGCAAACCGATCTTAGCAAATTCTTCAACACAACGAATGGTTGTCTTATCAAGAAATTCAACGGTACACGGAATGATCTTTTTTGATATGATCGCTGAAACTGTTCTCCCTGCATCGGCCTGTGTATTAAAATAAGCTACCATCGTTTTACTAGTCTGCGGTTTTGGTATCAGTTTGAGCAGTATTTTGGTGAAAATTCCAAGTGTACCTTCCGAACCGATGAACAGATCTTTTAGATTATAACCGGCAACATCTTTCACGGCTTTGCCCCCGCACGAAATCACGTCTCCGTTCGGCAGTACAACTTCCAGTCCCATCACGTAATTCTTTGTAACTCCATATTTTAGACCGCGCAGTCCTCCGGAATTTTCCGCTACATTTCCGCCGATCGTGCAGATATTCATGCTACCCGGATCCGGCGGATAAAAGAGGCCGAGCCGTTCTACCTCCTGGTGAAGTTGGGAAGTAATTACGCCCGGTTCAACCCAGGCAGTTAAATTCTCCTGATCGATTTCAAGAATTCTATTCCACTGCGACATGTCGATGATGATACAATTCTTTACCGGAATTGAACCACCGCTTAACCCAGTACCGGTGCCACGGGGAACAACGGCGAATTTTTCTTTATTTGCAAGTTTCAGTATCTCGGAAATCTGTTCTTTTGTTGTAGGCCGTACAATCGCCTCAGGCATTTGTGAATGCAGCGGCGTACCGTCGTATGAGTAAGAGATCTTATCTTCAAGCGACGTGAAAAGATTTTCTTTCCCTGCAATGGATGCAAGCGCAGAAATAATATTTGATGTTATCATTGTTCAGTTCGTTTATTTCGGATTAAATAACATTTATTTTCAGTGGTCGATACGAATGATTTTGGACGGTCATTGCAGGTGAAAGTATATCAGGCAACTAAAAACTCCCCGCTCATATTGTAGATCGCACTGTTTAATAAAAAGGAAATTGTTTCATCAGCACTTGTTCAGTATATTTGTGCGTGCAATTCATAAGAAAGTAATGAAATCACCTTCTAAAATCAATGAAAGAGGAACACCAATGGAAACAATAAAACGACGATCATGGGCGGAACCATTCAAAATAAAATCAGTTGAGCCGTTACGAATGACGACACGCGAAGAACGTGAACTGACGATAAAAGAAGCAGGGTTCAATACATTTCTTTTGAAGTCACGTGATGTGTATATCGATTTGCTGACAGACAGCGGTACAAATGCAATGAGCGATTTTCAATGGGCCGGTATGATGCTTGGCGACGAAGCGTATGCAGGTAGTGAAAATTATTATCACCTGGAAGATAAAGTAAAGGAGTTTTACGGTTATACTCATCTTGTTCCAACTCATCAAGGCCGAGGCGCTGAAAATTTAATCTCGCAGATTCTGATTAAGCCGGGACAATATGTCCCCGGAAACATGTACTTCACTACAACCCGCCTTCATCAGGAACTTGCAGGCGGAAAATTTGTCGATGTAATCATCGACGAAGCTCATGATCCCATTGCAGAGCATCCGTTCAAAGGAAACGTCGATCTTCAAAAATTTGAAAATCTCATTAATAAGGTTGGAGCCGAAAAGATCGCCTATATCACTATCGGCGCTACGGTGAACATGGCCGGCGGTCAGCCAATCTCGATGGAAAATCTCCGTGCGGTGTACCAACTTGCATCAAAGAATAAGATCAAGGTTGTGTTTGATGCTACACGTGCGATGGAAAATGCTTTCTTCATTAAAAAACGTGAAAAAGCGTATGAGAATAAAACCATCAAAGAAATTCTCCTTGAAATGTGTTCATATTCTGATGCAGCTACAATGAGCGGGAAAAAAGATCTACTGGTTAATATCGGCGGATTTCTTGCGATGAATGATTATGAAATTTTCGAAGAAGCACGAAACATGGTGGTTGTATATGAAGGTCTGCATACCTACGGCGGTCTTGCCGGACGCGACATGGAAGCAATGGCCCGAGGAATTGAAGAGGCATGCCAATTCAATCATCTGCAAGCGCGTATTGGACAAGTGGAATATGTCGGTAATCGTTTGATAGAACTTGGCGTCCCGATCGTTCGTCCTATTGGCGGCCACGCAATCTTTTTAGATGCTAAACAATTCTACCCGCAGTTGGAACAATTAAATTTCCCGGCACAAACACTCGCCGCAGAATTATATCTAGATTCCGGGATTCGTGCAATGGAACGCGGAATTGTGTCTGCCGGCAGAAATAAAGAAACAGGAGATCATTATTATCCTAAACTTGAACTCGTCAGACTCACCTTCCCCCGCCGTGTGTATACACAGGCTCATTGCGATGTTACCGTTGAATCTGTTTTTGAAGTTTGGCAGAATCGCAAGAACGTTAAAGGACTGAAAATGATCTACGAACCAAAATATCTTCGTTTCTTCCAGGCACGCTTCGAGAAGCTTTAAAACTAAAATGACCGTCATCGAAAGATGACGGTCATTAATTTTCCCTTACAATGCTGCAGAAAAAAAATTCCTAAATTACCATCCGAAATAACCGAACATTATTCCTGCGTTCACGGTATACCCGTCGAGTTTTATTTTAGTTGGAACTCCATTGACGTCATATTTGTCATCCAGCTTCCATTCCGGCGAGAACATCATCGGATATCCTGCTCCAATACGAAGCTGTAGCCAAGTAAGCAGAGTATATTCTATGTTTATATGCGGAGTGAACACAACAAACGAACCGTTCATATGATGGGTATAATTCGTCGATTGCGAATTCGGATTTTTGAAATTATTCCAAAGTGTGTCCCACGCATCAAACTTGTCGTCATGTCGTCGCATGGTCAGATCCACCGATCCGCCGCCGATTGTTGCACCGATTGCAATATCTAACCGGTACGCAACAGGTTGTACATAATCGATCAAAAATCCACCATAGGAAACATCATATTGAACTTCTTTTTTTATCGTCCCGCCGGTAGACATTGGTTGCAGTATATTTGTCGTTTTAGTTCCGGAAGCACCGAATCCACCCATGCGTACATTTTTCAGAAACATAATATACCCATATCCTTCTCCCCCTATCAGATACATAGGATCAGTTCCAAATGTTGGAAGGCCTGAGGCAGAAAGGAATTTGTCTATCTCATTGTTATTAAACATTCCTGCCATCGGTGTAACACCCCCCGCACCACCGATCTTTACTCGATTCCAATATGAATTTTCCCTGCGGTCCGATTCGTCATCATCTTTGTCTTGAGCTGCCAGTGGAATAATGGTCACAACCGCGGTGAAGAAGAGATAGAAGAGAATTTTTTTCATAATATGCCCCGATAGAAGTTTAAGAATTGAAAAAAAAACATATCTAACTTACGCAAACGTCACAAAAGAGTTTCAGAACGCAAAAAACTGGCTAAAGGCCGAGATTTTCGGCATTGTTTTTCAGTGAATCAAGAACAAATTGAATATGCTCGTCCAAATTTACCCCAAATTCAGTTGCTCCATTGATAATATCGTCCCTGCTAACGTTCCTTGCGAATCCTTTATCCTTCAATTTCTTTTTTACAGAACTTACCTCAACCGAAGAGACTTTTTTATCCGGTTTAACCAGAGAACAAGCAACAATAAAACCGCAAAGTTCGTCGCATGCAAAAAGCGCTTTTGCCAGAAGCGACTCACGAGCAACATTGGTATAACTTGCATGGCCCAAGATTGCCGTCCGCATCTCTTCTGAATATCCTTTTTCTTTCAATACTTCATTTCCTTTTAAAGGATGGTCAGGTGCATCGGGATATCTTTCATAATCAAAATCGTGCAGCAGTCCCGTTACTCCCCACAGTTCTTCAGCTTGCCCGAGTTTATTTGCATATGCCCGTAATGCCGTTTCGACACAAAGCATATGTTTGCGTAGCGATTCGCTTTTTGTCCATTCCTGCAAAAGAACAAGTGCGTCATTTCTATTCATACTTCTTCCTTTGTAAATGATGATGGACAAAATTTATGAAGGGAACACGTGCTGCACAATGGTTTGCGCGCAGAACAGATTTTTCTTCCATGAAAGATCAACGCATGAGAAAAATGGAACCATTTTTTCTTTGGGATCAACGGCATCAAATCATGTTCAATCTTTACGGCATCCTGTTCTGTCGTGAATCCTAAGCGATTCGATAATCGTGCAACATGAGTATCGACAACAACGCCTTCTATCTTCCCGAACGCTTCACCGAGAACAACATTTGCCGTTTTCCTTCCCACTCCGGGCAATTGGAACAATTCCTCCATTGTCTCCGGAACAACTCCTTGATGTCTCTCCAATAATGCCTGTGCGCAACCGATAATATTTTTCGCTTTATTGTGATAAAATCCTGTTGAATGGATTAGTGATTCCAGCTCTTTTACGTGTGCTTTTGCAAAATTGTGAGGTGTGGAAAAACGCGAAAATAATTGCGGCGTCACCATGTTCACTCTAACATCTGTGCATTGCGCCGAAAGAATCACTGCTACGAGTAGTTGGAAAGGATCACGATAG
The DNA here is from genome assembly GCA_903861125.1 of uncultured Ignavibacteriota bacterium. Classification (GTDB taxonomy): domain Bacteria; phylum Bacteroidota; class Ignavibacteria; order UBA10030; family UBA8401; genus UBA8401. Next base: position 399,158 of record CAIOTF010000017.1, on the reverse strand, counting down.
TGTAAGGCTGTTTGATCGTGCGGATATTCTTTGAACAGGATTCTGATGATTGCTTGTGCTCGAATCCGCAGTTCCTCATCCGTTTCTTTTTTCATTTTTTATCACTGCATTTGTTCGAGGACAATAATGGAACCATTGTTGGTGATTGCATCTTCAAGTTCATCATGTTCGCCGATAATGGAAAGTATCACTGATCCAAGGGGTACGGTATCAACGTTCATTCCAAAACGGAGTTGAAATGCGCGACCGGCAGAATTGTGGAGCGATTGTTTGGAAAGAGAAAAATGTTTGATCCCAAATTGACCAAAAAGGACCGGTAACTGTTTGTTTAACATTTCAATAATTTTATCAGAGTCAAAATCAAAGTTGATCACAACAAGGTTTTTTTCTGCCGCTCCTTCCTTATCGCTTGATGTTACCGTTGTTGTAAACACACCATTGATAATTGAGAAATGCTTCTCGTGCGGAAATCCATCAATGATCGATTTCAACGATTGTACCGTAGAGAATCCGTCAAATAAAAAAAGTGAAATAACGACATCGCCTGTATTTTTCCCGAACAAGCAGCCTTCTTCAACTAGCATACTGCGCCCATTTTTCAATAGACGTTTAATCACCCCAACCATCTGACGATGCAGCGGCACAACTTGCGGATCCATTACTCTCCACAGGGAATGTTCTACTGAGGAAAGAGCAGGTGCAGCATTTAACTGCTGGACCGTGTTCTCAATACTATCTTCTATTAAATGAATGATCTCATCTTTATCCGATTTCAATGGTGTCGAAAGGAAATGGGACAATCCGCCGCGAAGTATCGTTCCGTTCTTGTGGATCACATCAGCTTTAATTCGTTGAAATTCGGACGCTACATTTATTATGGCTTCGGAAATAAAATTCAAATATGATTCAAAGGACTTTTGACCGGATTTTGAGACATCCGGAGACTGCTGCAGGATAATGCGGTATGAGAATTTTTTCATATGACAATGATAAAGTATTTGTTGTATTGGTACTACAATACGAAATTATAGTTGAATTGGAAAGTAACCGTAGGCTAATTTATGAAAATATTCAGATGTGCAATATAAAAAAAGTCCGATACGTAATCGGACTTTTTTTTGTGCACTCGGAAGGAATCGAACCTTCAACCTTGACATTAAGAGTGTCCTGCTCTGCCAATTGAGCTACGAGTGCTAAAAGAATTGTGTAACAATATAAAGAAGTTAAGCCTTTTTTCAAAATTGAAATTCAATAGACAGGTTCAATTCTTCATACTCTTCAAAAGTCAACTGAGTAGAGAATGTATCACTTCCCTGTAATCGAATACCGCCATTGACAACAAACGAATTATTTTTCGTATTTCGGAATTCCTTATCAATGAGGTAATTCATTTCAAGAATAAAACCAAGATGGTTCTTGAATTGTTCGTAGAAAGGAAATGATGTTACGCCGATCGAAACTTTTCTTTTTTCTCCATAAAAAGAAAACGTAGAATATGCATATTCCGGAATGGTGATGTTGCCGGCAACAAATGCCGAATACTTCGCTCTCTTAAATTTATAACCGCTGTCGGCGATCAGACCTACCGCCTGTACGGCACCGATTGCCAGCGACGTTTTTGTAAATTCACCCACTCTCGGAAGAATCTGTAGTTTCAAATGTGCTTCCTGTTGTGCAAATTTTTGTTTTTGGAAAATCGCGGTTCCGGAAAATTCGAACATTGCAATTCGGAGAGCCAACAATCCTCCGTTAAACCTGAATGGCGTAAGTCCGGCCTTCACTAATAATGAGCTCTCTTTATTTGATATCTCACCATTACGAAATGATATCACTTTTTCCGGAGCCGCATTACTAAGAAACTCACCATATATTTTTTTATGTAATTCCGCTTCCCTCTCTTTTTGCTGCTGACGTTTCTGTTCAATGCTCAATGCTTCCTGTCGAGCTCGCAGTTCCTCATTTTTACGTTCTTCATCTTGTTGGTTCTTTATTTTTTCCGAGCGTAATTCTTCCTGTCGTTTTTCCTCCTGCATTTTATTCCGGACTTTCATCAATGCAATTTCACGACCAATCTGAGACTGGATCAACGAATCATATTCCGTCATGCGATATTTGATCAAACTATAGAATGTTGCGGAAGTTGTATCAGTATAGCGTTCGGTAACGGCAATACCTTTCAAACTGACATCGGAGATCATTTCCATTGAAAGGATGGTGCGGTCGGAGAATTCTTTTCCTTCTTCATTTACTTCCCGTTGGAAAGTACTTTTCACTTTCACTTCAACATTTCGTGCAAATTCCAGAAACGCACGGGTATCCGCTTCATCGGAATTACTTTGAGAGACACCGATCCCATAGTAAAAGCCGGTTCCGATTGTACTCTTTTGCGTATTAGTCCATTCAGGTCTAAATTGCGGAAAAAGAGTTCCTGATGCAGCGATGATTAGAGATAAAATGATTACGGATTTTTTCACGGTAAAGAAAAAGCCCACAGAATGATCTCCATGGGCTTAAAAAAATTTTAACCAAATTAAATTATGGTTTTGTCTGTTGCGGCTGCGTTTGAACAGGTATTTCCGGCGCCGGAAGTGTTGTCGATTTTCCGGTTTGGATCACGCTTTCCTGAGTTTTACCTTTGCCGGGTAAAAAAAACAAATTCACAACAAGAGCTATCACGATGAAAGATGCTGCAAGATACGTAGTTGCTTGCGAGAGGAAATCGGATGCCCGTCGGACACCAAAAACAGTCCCTATATTTCCACCACCAAAACCAGCGGATAAACCGCCCCCCTTGCTGTTTTGCATGAGAATAACAAGAATAAGAAGAACTGCGATAATTATTTCAATGATAACTAACGTCGTATACATTGTCTGCCTAATTATTGATAAATAAGTTAAATATGTAACTTTATAAAATTAACGAAAAAGATGAGAAAAAACAAGATAAAGTATTTCTATATTGTTTAAAATTCCTTTAGGAAAGGCATTTAAGACTCTTACTCCCTTCCACTAAACGCAATTTGAATAACTTTCTCTCTTGAACGGGTGTGATCAATGAATGCATTCTTTGATTTATATGGGAATCGTTGTGCAACGGACCGATTGAAAAATTTTGATCCTATGAAAGGAAAGTGAAATGGATAAGTTCACACGGATCGATACATTTAGTTCGTCCCGGCGCTCATTTATACAAAAAGGAATCTTTGGAATATCTGCATATTCGTTTATCGGCGCAACTCCTGAAATGGAAGAAAACAGTATTTGCGATATACGCCGAAAAACAATTACAATCCCACATTTGCCGGATGAATTTAAAGGATTTACTATTGGTATGATGAGCGATATTCATTCCAGCACCTTTATGAATAAGGATGACATGAATGAATACGTTCAGATGATGAACGGTCTCGAAACGGATTTGATCGTTGTGACCGGTGATTTTGTGAATAGTCAAACAGAGGAAGTGTATCCTTTTGCGGAAGCATTTTCAAATTTAAAATCTCCGAATGGAGTTTACGGATGCCTTGGCAATCACGATTTTTTTGCTAAGGATGTTGAACGGGTGGCGAAGGAAGTTGACGGATGCGGAGTGAAATTGCTTCGAAATGATGCAGTCAAAATTCAAATGGGAAATTCATTTTTCAACCTAATCGGAGTCGATGATATCGGACGAAACGCTGATCCGAACGATTATATGACCAGAGCTTTGGCCTTTGCGAAGAATGATCAGCCGAAGATTATGCTTTGCCACAAACCATATTTTTTCGAACAGGCAAAAGATCTCGGGATCGATCTTACCCTCAGCGGACATACGCACGGCGGTCAGATTGTTTTTGGCGTTATTAATAATATGCCTATCTCTCTTTCCGCACTCTTCTCAAAATATATTTCAGGATTATACACTATCGGTCAATCACACTTATATGTGAACAACGGAATCGGATTCACAGGTCTTCCCATTCGTATAAATTGTCCGCCTGAATTGACAGTCATTACACTCGCCTAATAGATTTTCTCTTTGAAATTGGAACGTGTTTTCTCTATATTCTTTCCGTAGTTCACTGAAAGAAAAACTAAATATTTTTTTTATGGAAGTTACTCAGCAGCAAGCCCCTCAAAATATCGGATGGATAGAAGTTGTTGCCGGATGCATGTTCAGCGGAAAAACAGAAGAACTTATTCGTCGGCTCCGCAGAGCACAGATCGCACGGCAAAAAGTCATCATCTTCAAACCCAGGATCGACAACCGTTACTCAACAAACCAGATCGTTTCGCACAATACCCAGGCACTTGAATCGATTGTCATAGATAAAGCAGAAGAAATTCTCACTTTGGCCGGCGATGCACAGGTAGTGGGAATCGATGAGGTACAATTTTTTGATATGTCCATAGTTGGCATTTGCAACAAACTGGCTGACGAAGGAAAACGGGTGATCGTTGCCGGATTGGATCAGGATTATCGCGGCGTTCCTTTTGAACCGATGCCGCAGCTGCTATCCGTTGCCGAATACATTACGAAGACGCTGGCCATTTGCATGGTGTGTGGCAATCCTGCCGACAGAACACAAAGAAAAATTGCCAATGCGGATCGCGTTGTTGTTGGAGCAGCAGATTCTTATGAAGCACGATGCAGGAAATGTCATTACATACCTGATTAATGGTTCAATAAGCAATTTCAAATGCTGCATAAGTAAGAAAAGTTAATTAGCGCAGTAGAAATTCATCAACAACAATAAAAAACTTATGGATGTCATTTCAGTTCTTAGAGGAATCTTAGGTGTTATATTCATTATCGGAGTTGCATTCCTTTTTTCCAACAACAAAAAACGGGTCAATTGGCCTCTTGTAGCAAAAGCATTTGGTATACAACTTATCTTCGCAGTCTTCATTATCCATAGCGCAACGCTGCGTTCCTGGTTTTGGCCTCTCGGTCTGCTGAAAGATATCATCGACGGAATCGGGACAGGAGTAGTCGCACTGCTTAATTACACATTGGTCGGTGCACAGTTCGTTTTTGGGAATCTGGCTGTGAATTCCGGCAGCAGTTCGCTTGGATTCTTTTTTGCATTCCAAGTGTTGCCGACAATAATTTTTGTTTCTGCTTTAACTTCCCTTCTTTACTATCTGGGAATACTTCAGGCCGTTGTGAAAGTGATGGCAAAAGTGATGGTGAAGTTACTTGGAACAAGCGGTGCCGAATCACTTTCAAATACAGCCAATATCTTTGTCGGACAAACCGAAGCGCCGTTGCTCATACGGCCATATATCGGCACGATGACAAATTCTGAAGTACTCACGATAATGGTAGGAGGCATGGCAACGATAGCCGGCGGCGTAATGGCAAGTTATATTCAAATGCTCGGTCAGTCCTTTTCTGATGCAAACCATATTCCGCTTGCTCAAGGCCAGTTAAAGTTTGCCGTACAGCTTTTGGCTGCCAGCACCATGGCCGCCCCTGCATCACTTGCCATTTCAAAAATTATTTATCCGGAGACGGAAGAACCCGTTACCAAAGGGACCGTAAAGCTGGAAGTTGAAAAAAATGCTACCAACGTCATTGAAGCTGCTGCAACCGGAGCATCAGACGGCCTTCAACTTGCTTTGAATGTCGGCGGTATGTTATTGGCTTTCATAGCATTGATCGCAATGTTTAATGGAATGTTAGGCTACATCGGCGAGATAAGCGGTCTGAATGTTTACCTCCAAACAAATTTTAAGCAGACACTTTCTATGCAGTTCCTGTTTGGTTCAGTTTTGCAGTTCGTTGCTGTAGCGATTGGTGTTCCGTGGAATGATGCCTTCAATTTTGGAAGTTTGCTCGGTACCAAGATTGTATTAAATGAATTCGTTGCATATCTCGATCTTGCAAATCTTCTTAAAACTGGTGCAATGAGTGAAAAAGGAGTGATGATGGCGACATATGCATTATGCGGTTTCGCCAATTTTTCATCTATTGCTATCCAGATTGGTGGTATTTCACCATTAGCGCCTCACCGTAAGAAAGATATCTCTGCGTTAGGGTTACGAGCCGTTCTCGGGGGTGTTCTTTCTACGTTAATGACAGCCACTATAGCCGGAATTTTGGTAGGTTAACTCACTATCGTAATAATGTATCTGTTCGCGACGTATTTTTTTAGATGATTTTATGAATTCAAAATTTCAAGAAACGATAAAATATGTTTCTGAAAAAGCAAAAAATTTACCTTCGATTGCCGTCGTTCTGGGATCAGGCCTTGGCGATTTCGCTCAACTTCTCAAAGACCCTATAGTAATTCCAACCGCCGAAATCCCCCACTATCCTATTTCCACTGTTCAGGGACATGCCGGCAGAATTATTTTGGGGACATTAGAAAATAAAGGAAGACAATCAGCGCAACTTATTGTGTTTCAAGGTCGTGTGCATTTGTATGAAAGCAATGACGTGCAGAAGGTAGTGTACCCGATTCGTGTAGCCGCAGCACTTGGTGCAAAACAATTGATTGTCACCAACGCGGCCGGTGGTATCAATCGGCTATTTGACGCCGGCACGTTGATGTTCATCAGTGATTATATCAATCTTACAGGTGAAAATCCTCTGATTGGTTCTGCAGATATTAAGTACACTATCAATATTCGGACAAATCCTCCATTAACGCCTGCATTGTTAAAAAAAGCGAAGTCAATTGCTCAGCAGCTTGGGATAGCTACCAAAGAAGGGGTGTATTGTTGGACTAAAGGTCCGACATATGAGTCTGCTGCAGAAATTAGAATGATGGCTACACTCGGTGCCGATGCTGTCGGGATGTCTACTGTTCCTGAAATAATTTTTGCGCATCATTCCGGGATGGAAATTCTTGGTATTTCGTGTATCACCAATATGGCAACAGGAATTTCACCCACCAAATTGTCTCACAATGAAGTAACCGAGACAGCTAATAGAGTAAAGAATGATTTTACAAGATTGGTGAGCGAGATAATTTTTGAGATGTAAAAACTGCAAGCTTTTTTTGCCGCTGATTTTTGGGACCACGAACATCAAAAGATGTGATAAAGCATTAAAAACACTACAACTCCCGTAATCGAAACGTAAACCCATATCGGAAAAGTTTTTTTAGCGATGGTTTTATGAAGATCAAACTTCCCTTTTACTCCTCGATATAGCGTTATCATTACCATCGGCACAATAACAACCGCTAAAACTATGTGAGAGATCAATACTATAAAATATATAATCCTGCTCCAACCATCTCCGCGGAACGGAACAGATCCTACATTTGCATGATAGACAAGGTAACTCACCAAAAAAGCACCCGAAGTCAGAAATGCCGCAATCATGAATTTTTTATGATGTTCTCTTCTTCCCGCCTTGATATGTCGATATCCGACCAGAAGAAGAAGAAAACTAATTAAATTAAGGAGAGCGTTGACAGTAGAAAGATCTTCAAACTTCATAAGTTATCACTGATTTTTGAATATAATCATGGCGGAAAATATGATCGGTAAATAAAATAACGAAGAGAAAAATAACATTCGCGCTGCGGCACCTGAAGATTCTTTCCCGGCATGACGTGAAAATTTCCAGCCAAAAAATAGAAAAATAAGACCAACAATTAACGCAAACGGTATATATCCGACTGTAACAAGTCCTACAAATGCAGGCGTGAGTCCCACCAATACAAGAATAATTTGATGCTGTAAAATATGTCGTGATACCCTTATTCCTTTTTCGTCTACCGTCGTTAAGAAGCGAAATCCTGCATTCAGATAATCCTTTCTATACAGCCACCCTATCGAATAGAAATGAGGCATTTGCCAGTAAAACAATATTGCGAATAACGTTAGCGATTGATATGAAAGTGAATTTTGTATTGCTGCCCATCCGATCAAGGTCGGTAATGCTCCGGGAATAGCGCCGATGATTGTTGATAAAGGTGAAATACGTTTCAGTGGGGTGTAGAGAAAAATATATGTAACCAACGTAGAAATCGCTAAAAAGGCAGTTAACCAGTTGATGGATGCAAGAATAAGTGCGCCGAGAAATGAAATAAAAGAACCAAAAATTAATGCTTCGGAGGCTGAAACACGTTCGTCAGGCACAGGACGTTTTTCCGTCCGTTTCATTTTTGCATCGTATTCTCTCTCTAAATATTGGTTCAACGCACCCGATCCGCCTCCAACGAGTAATGTCCCAAGCGCAAGCAATGGAAAGGTAAGAAGTTGTGAGGTAGCAGGAATCTGAATTGCGAGGTATGCAGAACACAGCGATGTAAAGACGGACAATAATGTTAATTCCGGTTTCATCAACAGCCAAAAATCTAAAATCAACCGCGACAGAGTCCTCTTGCTTTTTTTTTCGTCTGCGGTCATAAAGATGTCATTTTTCATCGTAGCCGAAATATTTGTTAAGCCAGCGCAAACGGGCAATTCGTAATGAAGTTATGACACAAATTACCAGAACAAGTGCACCGATAACAACATGAAATGATGTTGTAATGTATTCTTTTCGCGACAGAACTGTAAATATCCCTAATGTAAATTGGATGGTGACAATCAATAGAAGCAGATATCCGGTGTTTCTAAGATATTTGGGAAGGGATTTCAATGCCAAAAGTCTGAATCCCAGAAGTGTTATTATTCCTGCAACTATAAATGCCCAATACCGATGAAGTAAATGAATAAAAATTTGATACGCTGCGACAGGTTTGTCTCCTGTCCACTTAATTCCCTCTATGATCAATTGATAATTATAAGAAGCAATTGCATCATTGGATAAAGATGGAAATATCTGTCCATACGCCAACGGAAAATCCGGGATTGATAAACCGGAATATGTATGCCGCATCAATGCACCAAATGTTAATTGCAAGAAAACTGCAGCAACGGCGAGGACCGATAGATATTGCAGCGATGCTGTTGCGTCATTTGACATTCCCGTGTGTTCCTCCCTCCACCAACGCGATGTGACCAGCGCGATCGCAGAAACTACACAAAAAAATGTTTGCGCAAGCATTCCATGAGCTACTGAAATTGCAGTAGGAAGAAGAAAAAGAACCGTCAGTCCCCCTAAAATACCCTGAAAGATCACTGCTCCAAGAGCAAAATAGCTCATCCATTTAACTAAAGGACGATCTTCTTTCACCGCTATCCATATCGTCAAAATAACAGTTAGAAATCCTACAAATGAAGCAAAAAGTCGGTGTCCATGTTCAAATTTGATCCCGCCAATCCACTTATAGACTGGAAAGGTAAACATATTTTCGCCATACGTAGTCGGCCAGTCCGGAACCGAAAGTCCTGAACCAGTGCTGGTCACCAATCCGCCGATAAAAATTAAAGCGAAAGTGCATACCGCAGTGATGACTGAAAAACGGTGCAACGATTTATTATACATAGGTCATACAAAATTATTTTCAAACTCAATATACAAATTATTCTCAGCCAATAACAGACAAACCTTGCATCACCGGTTACTAATCGGTAAATTTACGGACGTCTTTTTAACAAATGCTAATTTCAAAGGGGTACCAATGAAGCAAATTTTTCTTTTTCTTCTATCCACACTGCTTTTGATCTCTCAATCCGAGAGACATTTTACAAATGTCAAACAGATCACATTCGGCGGATCGAATGCCGAAGCATATTTTTCTTTTGATGGAAAACAGTTAATCTATCAAGCCACCAAAGATCAATACAAATGCGATCAAATATTCATGATGAACGTTGACGGATCAAACAGCAAATTAATCAGCAATGGTGAAGGCCGTACAACGTGTGCATATTTTTTCCCGGATGGTAAGCATATAATTTATGCTTCAACATACGACGACGATAGTGACTGCCCTCCGCGTGCTGATCGTTCCAAAGGTTATACGTGGGAAGTATACGATGCATACGACATCTACATTGCTAATGCCGACGGGTCAAAAGCCAAGAAACTTGCTGCATCTAATGGATATGATGCTGAAGCAACTATCTCCCCTGACGGCAAACACATTGTCTTCACATCATCACGCGACGGCGATCTGGAACTGTATGTTATGGACGCTGATGGCGCGAACGTACGGCGGTTGACATATGATAAAGGATACGACGGAGGCGCATTTTTTTCTCCCGACGGTAAACAGATCGTGTATCGAGCCCATCATGCTGTCGATTCGTTGGATATTAAAGAAGGTGAAGAATTGTTGAAGGAACAACTCGTAAAACCTTCGAAAATGGAGCTATTTATAATCAATGCGGACGGCACAGGAAAAAAACAGATCACGCATAACGGAGCTGCAAATTTTGGCCCCTACTTTACACCGGACGGCAAAAAAATTATTTTTGCAAGTAATATCAACGATCCCAAAGGATATAACTTCGATCTCTTTTTAATCGATTGCAATGGAAAGCATCTTGAACAGATAACTTTCGCCCCTGGATTTGACGGTTTTCCAATGTTCTCTCCGGACGGAAAAAAATTGGTGTTTGTGTCAAGCCGTAATGCGAAATCCCAGCATGAGTTCAATATTTTCATGGCTGATTGGATTGAAGATTCAATCGCTTATCACGCAAAACAAAATGTTGAATATCTTGCTTCCGATTTACTTGAAGGCCGCGGCACAGGCGAAAAAGGAAATGAATTGGCTGCGCAATATATTGCTGAAAAATTTGCTCAGTATGGATTAAGTCCATTGGGTGATAATGGAAGCTATTTCCAGGGTTTTGAAGTCGTGAAATCACTTGCTCTTGGCAATAATAACTCTTTGGTAGCAAAAATAAAGAAAAAACCTGTGTCCTATATGGTGCAAAAAGATTTTATCCCGATTTCATTCAGTACAAATGCCGTTGCATCCGGAAAAGTTGTCTTTGCCGGTTATGGAATGACCGCTGATTCTTCCTATGACGATTATGCGAAAATTGATGCAAAAGATAAAATTGTTATTGTTCTGCGCTACTCGCCTGATGGAGATAATCCACATTCAAAATACACAAAACAGTCCGCGCTGCGGTATAAAGTTCTTCAGGCAAGAGAAAAAGGAGCTAAAGGAATTCTGATTGTAACTTCCTCAAACGATGATTCAACTGACTCATTAATTAAACTGAAATATGACAATTCGTCAAGCGAAGCCGGTATCCCTGTCCTCTCAGTATCCCGCGCAGTTGTTAACGAATGGCTGAAAGGAAGTAAACTTACCATTGATTCATTACAAAAAAGGATCGTACGTACAAAAACTTCTCAGTCGTTCGAATTGAAAAACTTCTCCCTTACAATCTCCTCCGAGGTTGTTCAAATTAAAAAGAAAACGTCCAATGTGATCGGTATGCTGAAAGTAAATGACAATGCAGAGCATGTGATCGTTGGAGGCCATTATGACCACTTAGGATATGGCGGACCTGGATCGGGATCTCAAGCTCCTGACAAGATTGAAATACACAATGGTGCAGACGATAATGCTTCTGGTACTTCGGCTGTGATCGAAACAGCACATGAACTAAATTACTATAAGGACATCCTTAAAAGAAACGTTGTCTTTATCGGCTTCACCGGTGAAGAAATGGGTGTTCTCGGATCGGCCTATTACACAAAAAATCCTAAACTTCCCCTCAAAGATGCTGTAACGATGATCAATTATGACATGGTAGGAAGGTTAAAGGACGAAACTCTGACAATACAGGGAACAGGCACCTCGTCCCGTTGGGAAACAATGATACCCAAATACAATGCGGATTCATCACTTATTCTGAAATTTGTCAAAGATGGTTTTGGTCCCAGCGATCACGCATCGTTCTATGGTGAGAATATACCCGTCCTTTTCTTCTTCACCGGATTACATGATGATTACCACAAACCATCGGATGATGCCGATAAGATTAACTCGGAAGGTATAGCAAAAGTCGTATCTTATGCGTCTAAACTTATAGTTGAAATTGATACAACAGCATCAAGACCTGACTATATTAGAACTCAATCGTCACAGCAGGAAGGCGAACGCCAGGGGTTCAGAGTATTCGTCGGAACGATCCCTGATTATTCCGAAAGTGCAGAAGGCATGCTTCTTGCCGGAGTCCGGGACAATAGTCCTGCATCTAAAGCGGGATTACAGAAAGGTGACATTTTGGTGAAATTTGGAAAATATGATATCAAAAATGTTTACGATTATACTTATGCCTTGCAAGAATATAAACCCGGCGATGTCATTGAAGTGAAATATATCCGCAACAAAACGGAAAAGATCACCGGTCAGATGACATTGGAAAGAAGAAAGTAAGCTTAGCGGAAGGCTGCGAATAAAAAAGGACGCTCATGCGTCCTTTTTTATTTTCTTGTCTTTGAAGTTTGAACTCAGACCAGCTTTTTTGCAATCTCTCTGATCTCGTCTTTTGTGCAAAAGCGTTGAATCATCGGAAAGAGAATATGATTTTCTTTATGAATATGATTAACCATTAATTGCACTATCTCTTCCGCAGAATCAACCATTTCCATTCTTGAGTTTCTGTCATCGTGATTTTCCTTAAAAGCTTTAATGCTGTAGTTTAGCTTTTTGTAAATCTTTGCCATCCTGGCATGGTCCTCACGAAGTACAGCGGTTGGCCCATCAACGTAACGTTCAACAACGGGAAATAAGGCCAGCTCTTCATGCTTATTATGGATCCTTACTTCTTCGTCGACATATTCAACGGCTTTTAAAAATAATTTGAATGTCTTCTCTGAGTATCCCTTTTTCCGAAGATCCACCGCATTTTTTTTCAGCTGGTGAAGTTTTGTCAATGCTTCTTCGTGTTCTTTCATCAACAAGGCTATAGGATCTCGTGTTGCCATTCCAGTTATTTTGTTTCCATATACGTTGTGTACTTTGTTTTACTGTCGATATAATCCTGCAACTGTGCTGTCAGTTCATCCGCTGTTTGGTCATCGCTCTCTTCGAATTTTTTATACGCAACTTCTGAATGAGCCATGAATATCTCGGCGAACGAATTTTGCTTTCCGCGTTGTTCACAGACTGAGTAGGAAACAAATTGATTTGTAGCATAATGTGTCTTCAATTTTTCAATTGCTGACAAATAATCCGACCGCTTCGCTTCTTTCACGTCGTATTGAACGGTGAGAATAACTTTTCCCATCGAAATTATGATCCTTTACATTAAATGTTAAATGATGAATAAATTAAATAACTTAAGAATGAATCTGCGCTTGATACTATTAACGTTATAATCATCCCTTTTGCAAAATGAAATCTGTGAGCCATCGAAATACCAACCGATGCAAGCAGGATGCTCCAAATGACCATCAAACCGTCAAGACCAGCTAATACGATCGTCACAACCGGTTTTACTTCGTATGCGCTTGGATTCTTTGAGAAGAATAGCAATCCGAGCGTTCCTAATTCTAGAGGCAAAACAAAAACAACTGACAACATCAGCGGTACAAGAGACCAGCCGATAACACCATAGGTATCCTTCCACGACGCTTTTCCTCCAGCCAGTTTAGCCAGTCCATGATACAAACCAGACACCAGGTAGAACAGAGGTATACCGACCACACACCCTATAAATAACCCAAAAAGCAGTAACGAAAAAAGGTTATCAAAGGAATTTCCTGAAGCATGCACCCACATGAGTGCAAATACTGACCCAATACCAAGAAACAAACTCAGAAAAAGAACAAAGTTTTTGTGCTCAGCAATGATAATTTTTTTAAACGCCTGCGTTGGAGATTCTATTATCAGCCAAATTCCAGCAAATAAATCAATATTAGGCACACGATCCTGTACAAAACTCCCGCACGAAACACATTTCACCGCAAAATCATCATTGGTAAGCTGACATACAGGACAAACTATCATATAAACATAAAAATACGAATAAAAGCATGGGCTTGCAATGAAAAACGGGAGAAATCTTCAAAGATAGAGAAGACTTTTTGCGTTTTATGCAAGTGGTTTAAACTGCGCTGTAAAATGTCTCAGTTGCGGAGCTTCATATGTAATGGCATATCCGGTAAGGCTTTTACGGTTGCTATGAAGTTCTATTGAACATTCTATGACATAGTCAATATGACTTTGCGTATACACACGGCGAGGAATAGCAAGGCGCACCAATTCCATCGGCGGCGATACGATATTACCTTTTTCATCGTATTTCCCAAACATAACGCTCCCTATTTCTACAGACCGAATTCCTCCAATTTTGTACAACTCACAGACAACAGATTGACCAGGATATTCATGGGGAGCTATATGCGGTAAAAAACTTTTTGCATCAATATAAATTGCATGTCCGCCCGGTGGCTGCAGAATCGGGATACCAATTTCCGTTAATTTATTACCGAGATATTCTACGGAACGCAACCGGTATGTTAAATAATGTTCATCTAATACTTCTTCTAAGCCCTGAGCAATTGCTTCAAGATCACGGCCAGCCAATCCGCCATACGTGGGAAATCCTTCCGTAACGATGAGCAAGTTTCTCGCTTGTGTAGCAAGTGAATCATTATTTAACGCAAGGAATCCGCCCATATTGACAATAGCATCTTTTTTTGCACTCATCGTAACACCATCTGCATACGAGAACATTTCCTGAGCAATCTCTTTCGGTGTTTTATTATCGTATCCCTTTTCTCTTTTTTTAATAAAGAATGCATTCTCCGCAAAACGGCATGCATCGATGAAGAGAGGGATTCCATATTTATTTAATACCGATTTTGTTTCTCGGATATTCTGCATGGAAACCGGCTGGCCCCCGCCTGAATTGTTCGTCACCGTAATAAAACAGACTGGGATATTCTCTGCTCCTGTTTCCTGAATAAATTTTTCAAGTGCAGCAACATTCATATTACCCTTGAAAGGTGCTATAACATCAGGTCTTTTCCCTTCTTCTGTCTGAAAATCGACGGCAACAGCTCCGCTGAATTCAACATTGGCACGGGTTGTATCAAAATGTGTATTGTTAGGAATATATTTGCCAGCGCCGCCAATAATGGTGAACAGAATCTTTTCTGCCGCCCGCCCCTGGTGTGTTGGAATGATATTCTTCATCCCTGTCAGATCCTGCACGGCCTTTTCGAAACGGAAGAAACTTCTGGCTCCTGCATATGATTCATCTCCTTCCATCATTCCGGCCCACTGTTTTGCACTCATGGCAGACGTACCACTGTCTGTCAGAAGGTCTATTAATACATCTTCTGCATGGATGAGGAACGGATTGTAATGCGCATCGTGCAATATTTTGATGCGTTCTTCCAGTGTAGTGAAGCGGATAGGTTCTACTGACTTGATCTTGAATGGTTCAATGATAGTTTTCATAATGGAAAAATGCCGATCGTAATAATAATTTATTCTGAAGAATAACTGACCAGCGAATGAATATCGTAGCCGGTAATTTTTTTTCTCGGGTTGAGAAATGCTAATTCAATGATGAATGACAATCCAATAATTTGACCGCCAAGTTCTTCTACAAGATTGCAGGCAGCAGCCATTGTTCCTCCGGTAGCAAGAACATCATCGTGGAGAAGAACGCGCTCCCCTTTTTGAAAAGCATCCTTGTGAATTTCAATTGTATCTGTTCCGTATTCGAGTTTATATTCCTGACGGATCTTTTCCGCAGGCAGTTTACCCGGTTTGCGAATAGGAACAAATCCTGCACCAAGCCGATATGCGAGCGCAGGAGCTAGAATAAATCCTCTTGATTCAATACCAATCACTTTTGTGATTTGTTTATCTTTATAATAACCGTAGAACGAATCAATGCAGAATTTTAATGCTTCAGCATCCTGCAGAACTGTTGTGATATCCTTAAACATAATCCCTTTTTTTGGAAAATCCGGGATTGTC
The DNA here is from genome assembly GCA_903861125.1 of uncultured Ignavibacteriota bacterium. Lineage (GTDB taxonomy): Bacteria > Bacteroidota > Ignavibacteria > UBA10030 > UBA8401 > UBA8401. The sequence goes on along the minus strand of CAIOTF010000017.1, from coordinate 383,367 downwards.
CTAATTTTTGAGTTAAGATCCATAGAGAGTGCCCTTTCAAAAACCTTAAAAAAATATCGAAATAGCGATGAAGAAGCAATTTAAAACAATAATCCCCGAAAGTTACTTCGGGGATTATTATCCAGATGGTATTCTATTCTCTACAAACCGACGATCATATCCGAATATTTCGGAACCGGCCATAAATCATTGGCAACGATCTCTTCGAGCGAATCGACGATCGTACGCACAGCCTCGGTTTGTTTCCTCACCGCCAGGTATGCAGTCCCCTTTTTCTTTATATCCTCTACTTTTCTGGCTGAAGCTAGCGTTTTTTCAAGCGCAGAAGTCTCTTCATGCAGCGATGAAACAAGTGAAGACAATTGCTTTACAACGCCTGTAATTGTTTTCACCCCATTATTACCTCGTCCCAGTGTAGACTTAAGACCCTCAACTGTTTGCGACAATTCGGTAATATAGGTCGTAGCAGCGGAGAAATAAAGTGTCGTGGCCATGCTTTTGGCTACCTGTGCTTCGATCTCCACTTGTTTTATGTAATTTTCTATATCGATGTGATAGATTGCTTCTATCTCTCGTTCATTGTAGACTTTGTAATGAGTAAACAGGTGTTCAGCTTCTTTTGTCAGATAAGACGCAAGTGCTTCCGGAGATGTTTTCATATTCGGCAAACCTCGTTTTGCCGCTTCTTTATGCCAGGCATCCGAATATCCATCTCCACTGAACAATACTTTTTTTGATTCAGAGATAACTTTTCTTAGCACTTCCACCACAGCTGTATGAAAATCTTTTCCGTTACCAACTGCTTTTTCAATCGAAAGACGGATATCATCCAACGATTCAGCCATTGCCGTATTAAGCACGGTAATGGGTGTTGACGGCGATTGGCTTGAACCAACAGCACGGAACTCGAATTTATTTCCGGTAAATGCAAATGGTGAGGTTCTGTTCCTATCAGTATTATCTTTGGGAATCTCGGGGATCTTGTCGATACCGATATTAATCCATGCCTGATCCGAATCAGTTGTCACTCTCCCTTTTTCCAAATCTTCCAGGACGCGCGTCAGCAGTTCACCAAGAAACACCGAGATGATCGCAGGAGGAGCTTCATTTGCGCCAAGTCTGTGATCGTTATGCGCAGTCGCAATTGATGCACGCAGCAGTCTGGAATGTTTATAGACTGCTTTTATTGTTGCCACTAAAAACACCAGAAATTGAAGATTGGATTGCGGCGTCTTGCCCGGATTCAAAAGATTCTCACCTTTATCGGTAGCCAATGCCCAGTTGCAGTGTTTTCCGCTACCGTTCACTGCCGCAAACGGTTTTTCATGCAAAAGAACAGCAAGGTTAGCGCGTTGAGCGAGCCGGTCCATCATATCCATCAGGATCTGATTATGATCGATTGCTACGTTGACATCTTCATAAATTGGAGCCACTTCAAATTGATTCGGAGCCACTTCATTATGCCGTGTCTTTAAGGGTATACCTAATTTATATGATTCCTGTTCAATTTCCGTCATGAATGCAAACGCCCGTTCGGGAATATTTCCGAAATACTGGTCTTCCAGCTGCTGATGCTTTGCCGGATTTTTCCCAAACAAAGTTCTGCCGGTCTGTTTAAGATCTGGCCGTGCATTATAATATTCACGATCAATCAAAAAATATTCCTGTTCTACACCAAGCGTTGAAAACACTTTGGTTGCAGGATTACTGAAATGCTTAAGCATCCGAATTGCCGATTGATTCAACGCATCGATGGAACGGAGCAACGGTGCTTTTTTATCGAGTGTTTCCCCCGTGTAAGAAATGAATACCGTTGGAATGCACAGTGTATTACCGTGCGGATATTCCATAATAAACACCGGGCTTGTAGGATCCCATATTGTATACCCGCGTGCTTCAAATGTTGCTCTGATTCCACCGGATGGGAACGAAGAAGCATCAGGTTCACCTTGGATTAATTGCTTTCCTGTAAATGCTTCAATGATCTTTCCGCCATCGTTGTAATCTATGAATGAATCATGTTTTTCAGCTGTAAAGCCGGTGAGTGGTTGGAACCAGTGAGTATAATGCGTACACCCTTTTGCGATGGACCAATCTTTCATTGCAATCGCAACAATATTTGCCGTATCGCGGTCCAGTTTTTCACTTTTATTAATAACGTTGAGTATTTTCTCATACGCACTTTTTGGAAGCATCTGCTGCATTTTGGGAAGGTCAAAAATATTCTCGCCAAAATACGATGACACCGGTTTTACAGGTTTACTCATAGCGGTCCTTTATTTTGTTTTATTGATTTTGAGTTTGTTGGTTTCCTTCATAGTCGATAGCACAATGCTGGTCGTTGTATTCATTATTCCCGACCATGCCTGGATCTTTGAGAGCAGCTTTTCAAGAGATGATGTATTTTCCGTACGTATTTTTATAAGATGCGTACCAATACCTGTAACGGAATGGATCTCCAATATTTCATCGGTTGCTTTGGCATGTTCAATAAACGACGTGTAATGTTTTGAAGAGTCGACGGTTACGGTGATAAATGCCGTAATATCCTTTCCGACCTTTTTCGGATCAACATATGCCGTGTAACCGGTAATAATCCCGTTCTCTTCCAATTTCTTTAACCGTTCACTTACGGATGGTATGCTCAAATCAACCGCTTGAGCCAAATCGTTCCGACGTGTACGGCCGTTTTTTTGCAGAATATCGATGATTATTACATCGATTTCGTCAAGTTGATGCGATGAATTCATGGTGACACCTAATTATTTAAGGTTAATAATATTTTATACTTATAATATAAGGTTGAATGACAATTAAGTCAACATATTTAAAATAAAAGATCCGGTCCCTTCCGGAACCGGATCTTTTACTCACCAGAATAATACATTCTTCAAGCGGGAAACAATGAATCCCTTTGGTATTTTACTTGTCCTTCATAAATTGTAGCATGCACGTTAAAATCATCATCCATCACAACCAGATCGGCATCTTTACCAACGGCAAGTATTCCTTTCTCGTGTTCTAACCCAAGTACTTTTGCACCATTCAAGGAAGCCATCCGCACAGCATCCGTAACAGGAACACCCACCATGCGGACCATATTACGAATAGCCTCTTCCATCGTTAATGTGCTTCCGGCCAAAGTTCCGTTTTCTAAAAAAGCACGCTTATTTTTCACAATTATTTTTTGGTCCATAAAATGATAATCTCCGTCAGGCATTCCGCAAGCCCTGATTGCATCTGTTACCAGAATAATGCCGCCGCTACCTTTGATGTTATGGAGTAATTTCATAACGATCGGATCCACATGAATCCCGTCGGCGATTAATTCAACTTTTAATTCATTACGGAGCAATGCTGCAACCATGATCCCCGGTTCGCGATGATGAAACGGACGCATCGCATTGAACATATGCGTTACATGCGCAGCACCATTGTCAATCGCCTTTTCAATATCATCATATAATGCAAGAGTATGACCAATTGAAGGCACCACACCTTGACTTGCCGCTGCACGAATTACGTCAATATTGCCGGGCAGTTCCGGTGCAATGGTCATCAGTTTAATGGAGCCGCGCGCAGAAGCGTTTAACTCGTTCCACATTTCAACATTTGGTTCCCACAAATATTCAATTTTATGCGCTCCTTTGATTTCCGGATTGATGAATGGACCTTCCATATGGATTCCCCAAATATTTGAATCCTTATGTTGTTCTGAATATGTTGCAATCCTGTCCACATCTTTTTTCAAAAGATCAATTTTTTTGCTAAACAATGAAGCAAGCATACCTGTCGTGCCGTGTGAAAAGAAAAAATCCGAGATCGTTTTAATAGATTCATCGCTGTCGTCAGCAAAACCTTTCCCTCCGCCTCCATGGACAAGAAGATCAATAAATCCCGGCGTTACCGTCTTCCCTTTCAGATCATAAACGGGAGTTCCCGGTGCGATGTTCACATCCGAGACTTTTCCCATATTGGAAATTTTTTTATTTGTTATTACAATGGCACCGTTTTCAACAATTCGAAACGGTGTAATAATTTTTACATTCTGAATAGCGTACGTCATATTTTTATTTTTTCATTAGTGTGGTTAAGTGAGTAAAATTCGTTTCTATGTTTCCGTTGCCGAACACGGCATTACCAGCGACAAGATAGTGTGCTCCGACAGCAATCACTTTTTGTATCGTCGTTGTATCAATTCCTCCGTCAACTTCAATAACGGTTTGCAATTTTTGATCCGTTATCATTGTACTTAACGATTTGATCTTGGCTAAACTGGTTTCAATAAATTTTTGTCCTCCAAAACCAGGATTTACTGACATAACGAGCAGGAGATCCACAAAAGGGAGTATTTCTTTAATCGTGCCGAGCGATGTGGCTGGATTGATGCTCACACCGGCATTCATTCCTAGTTCCTTTATCTTTGAAACCGTACGGTGAAGGTGTGTGCATGCTTCAGCATGAACGGTAAGAATATCAGCCCCGGCATCTTTAAATTGTTCAAGATACTGATCCGGTTTCTCGATCATAAGGTGTACATCCAACGGCAGCATTGTAATACCCCTGATTGTTTTAACAACTGCGGGTCCAAAGCTGATATTAGGTACAAAATGTCCATCCATGACATCAAGATGAAGTATTTTTGCGCCGGAAGATTCAACGCGTTTAATATCCTGTTCCAGGTGGGCAAAATTTGCCGAAAGAACAGAGGGAGCTAATAACAATTCTTGTTTGAGCATGGCTTATTTTTTTTCACGTTCTTGTTTTTTCACGGATTGTTCGGGCGCCTGCGCGATAAAAAGATCCACTTCCTTTTGTGTGGTCACAATTTCATTCTCGCGAGGAAGTTGATCGATGACTGTATTCGGCAATAACTCTTCGTTGATCTGATAAGTGATATTCCCGGTGCGCAGCCCTTTTTCTTTTAATATTTTTTGTGCTTCACTGAGTGTTTTTCCTATCAAAGATGGTATATAAATGCTGTCCATCGATTCGCCGGCACTGACAATGACACTGATAAACATATTCTTTTTTACTTTGGAGCCCGGAGGGATATCTTGAGTAATAATCGTCCCTTCCGGCAGTTCAATGGATACTTGATATTGAATAGCACCTTGTCTGAGAGCTGCTCTATCTAAAGCAAATTTTGCGTCACGGATCGACCTGCCGCGTAATGATGGAACAATAACATCCTGTTCTCCTCCCGATATCGTCAGGTATACTCTGCGTCCCATTTTTACCGTTTGTTCAGCCTCAGGATTTTGAAGAATCACATATCCTTCAGGATAAGAAGGATCCTGACGAATTTCTCCGCGTCTCGGTTCCAGGTGAAGAGAATCAAGAATTTTCCGTGCCGCTGCTTCTTTCAATCCAACAACCTTAGGCACAGCAAGAGTACCGCCTTTGTTTACGTAGTACGGCATAATAAACGTATCGAGGACAAAAAGAATCGCGGTTAATATTCCGATAATCCACAAAAATGGCCGGATGGTTTTTGAAGTAAAAATGTCGGTGAATATGCGTTTATAGTTCTTCATTACTTATAATGTACTAAACTCTCTAGATACTTGCCGATGATATCGAATTCCAAATTTACTTTACACCCTTTTTTATACTGATGAAAAACCGTATTTACAAAGGTGTATGGAATAATAGCTACCGTAAATGTATCCCGTTTTAGTCGCGCCACCGTTAAACTAGTACCATCAACAGTTATGGATCCAACAGTGATAAGATATTTTCTGAATCTCTTTGGTATCGAGAACGTGTACATCCAGCTTGTTTTCAATTTCTCAACTTTTTCTACGGTCCCAGTAACATCAACATGACCTTGCACTAGATGTCCTCCCAATCGATCATGCAGTTTTACTGAGCGTTCTAAATTTACAATACTGTTTTTGTGCAACATTCCAAGATTAGTTTTTAATAGTGTTTCCTTCACAGCCTGGATAGTAAAAAAGCTTTTCTGCTTTCTGACAACAGTAAGGCAAACACCATTGACACAAATGCTATTGTCTACGGAAAGATCTGACATAATTATTTTTGCCGATATTTCAAATTCAATTCCATCTCCAAATGATGTTATTGAACGGATGATACCTATTTCTTCAACAATTCCTGTAAACATATTTTATCGGCTCGCAAAGTTATAAATTTCCTCGGAGATCGACGCAATAACATCTATCCCATCCTTATTGGACCTGAGGTTTTTCGACAAAATAACAAGTACATACGCTCTTCCATCAGGTAGATACACTATACCGGAATCATGCTGAACATTTGTTATAGATCCTGTTTTATGGGCTACCTTTACGTTCTTAGGAAGTTTTGCAGGAATCATGTCGTTATATTTCTGAGCAAACAAAATCTTTAGCATTGCTTCGCTAGATTCGCGTATAACAGACTCTTTTTTTGCTATCAATTCAAAAATTAATGAAAGATCATAAGCAGTCGTTGTATTATTTTGCCCCGCCTCAAATGCTTTGGAATCTTCGACACCACGAAGGACCCGCATGTCGTTTACTTTCATAGACTGCAAGGTCTTCGTAATATTATCCGGTCCTACAATACCTATAAGAATATTTGCGGCAAGATTGCTACTGACTGTGATCATCTTAAAGAGAAGATTCCGTATTGTTTCATTTTTCCCAAGACGACTATACAGACTATCTTCACTGTCATCCGAAATACTCAATGAATATTCACTGCTGTCGACGATGCTCTTAAACGAATTTCTGACAAGGATAGAATCATCCAAAGATATTTTTTTTTCATGCACCTGTTTGAATACTTCAATCATTATAGGAGTTTTCATTGTGCTTGCAGCATGAAACTGTTCGCGTTCATTCAAACACAATATCGTATTTGACTGCAGATCCTTATAAACAACTGCGAACGTCCCTTTGTGACCGGCCACCATTGATTCAATTTTTTTCTTTAGGGATGCAACGTTGTTGGAAGACTGAGCAGGCATCATAGTGAATAATAAAATGCTGAGAACAATAATATTTGATGTTATGAAATTCTTATACATAGCGTATGGAGTATTCAGCATAATGGTCGGTGCCAAAATGTTTACTTTGAACTCTTCTCTTATAAAAAGATACAGAAAGATCGCCGAATATCTTTATCCCCGACCCATATTTCTTTTTTGCCTTAAAAACATGGAAAGTATCCACGGCACGTGCATTGAAAAATTCTGTCAATGTTTTTTGTCCGCCTTCTACCAGAACTGATGCAATCCCCCGCGCAGATAAATCGCGAAGAATGTGATGAATGTTCAATTTTCCTGAATGTTCAGGCATTGGAATAATATCGATACCTTTTTTGTGTAAAAAAGCGATTTTTTTTCTTTCTGTCCGTATGATACGTTTTGCGACATACACAATAGTGTTGGCATCATCATTAAATATTTTGCTTGTCATTGGAACTGAAAAATTTCCATCAATAACCACCCTGACAGGATTTCGGCCTTCCACTGTTCTCACAGTCAACAGAGGATCATCATTTATTACTGTTGTAGCACCGACAAGAACTGCGTCATATTCGTTCCGCATTTGATGCACTATCATTCTCGACTGTGCATTGGAAATCCAATGAGAATCACCGTCGGGCCGTGCGATAAAACCATCAGAGGTGCTGGCTACTTTCACAGAGACAAAAGGTACGCTGGTCCGGATATATTTGAAAAATTTTTCATTCAAATTTTTTCCATCCTTCGCAAGCACCCCATTTTTCACTTTAATCCCGTTTGCACGCAGTTTCTTAATACTCTTACCTGCTACAAGAGGATTTGGATCATCCGTTGAGATTACCACTCTTGAAAATCCTAACTTCACAATCTCGTCTACACACGGTGGAGTTTTCCCAAAATGAAAACATGGTTCTAAATTAACATATATCGTTGCGCCCTTAATATCTATCTTTTTCCTTTGTGCATCACGAATCGCATTTACTTCAGCATGACTGCTTCCATAGCGCTGATGATATCCTTCGGCAATCATTTTCCCGTTCTTTACGATTACTGCTCCAACCAGCGGATTAGGGCTCACCTTGCCGACTCCTTTTTCCGCCAGTGTAAAACAATACTTCATCCACCTATTGTCAGCACGATTCATAATTCAATAACAAAAAAAACATCACAAACATTAACCGATTCGTGATGTCATTGTATCATTTGTTCCGGTTCAATATTACTTGAAAGTGATCTCTTTACCTTTTAGACTGGATCTGTATATGGCATCGATTATCTGCATCCTTTGCACCGCTTCCTGAGCAGTAGAAATGACATTATGCATACCTCTCACCGAACCGATAAAATGCTTCAATTCATTTTCATACGATTTTTTCAATGCATTCTGAGAGGTATCAGTTTTCACCGGTGTCACATTAACAATATTGCCGTGCATTTCTTTATGGATCATCAGAGGATTGATCTTTCCGCTTCCCTGTTCACCATAGATATTACAATAATACAATTCGTTCTCTATGTGAAAGTTCCAACTTACTTCAATTGTGATCGTAGACCCATTTTTCAATGCAAGAAATGCAACAGAAGAATCTTCAACTTTTGTTTTATGAGAATAGTTTGAAGCTTTAACGCCAGAGACTTCCGGATAACCGGTCATCCATAGTGCAAGATCAAGCATCACAATACCCATATCAAGTATAACGCCGCCTCCCGACATTTCTTTTTGTGAGAACCATGTACCTTCTGACGACGGTTTTTTCAGCCAACCAGCTTTTGCATAAAATACTTTACCAAGTTCTTTATTCTCAATGAAACTGCGCAGCATCATCGTATCGGGCCTGAAACGGTGATTCATACCAACCATAAGTTTGCGTTTATTCTTTTTTACGGCATCTGCAATTGCAATCGCTTCTTCCAGTTTGCGCGCAATCGGTTTTTCAACAAAAACATCCCGTTTAGATTCCAGGCATGCTATTGAAACTTCTTTGTGCACATCCGTTGATGTGCATATATCTACTGCATGGAGTTCTTCTTTGATCAACATCTCATTGTAGTCTGTGTAATATCGTTTGATCCCGTATTTTTCTGCCAGTGCACGAGCACGTGTTTTATCTACATCGCATACACAGGTAATATCCACATCAGATAATTTTGACAATATCGGCAAATGAAATACTTGTGCAATCCAACCAAGTCCGACAATTCCGATCTTTGCTTTTTCTATTTGACCTTCATTTGAGATCATGCTGCTTTAATCCCGGATAAATTAATTACAATTTATGTTGCTTAATAAATTCCTTCACAATACCGGCTATCCCTATTCCATCAATTTTGGTTAAGGCAAAAAGTTCTGCCGGCGTTCCGTGGGTAACATATCCATCCTGTATACCATGGATTTTAATATTGAGATTTGATGTATTCATAGCGGCATAAGCTTCAACGATTGCAGAACCAAATCCGCCAACAACACTATTTTCTTCCACTGTAATGATTCTTGAAAATCTCTTAGAAATGTTCGCAAGCAATTCATTGTCCAGTGGTTTTACAAAACGCATATTCACAACTTCAGCAAGAATTCCTTCTTTCTCTAAGATATCAGCCGCCTGCAAAGATTGTGTTACCATTGTTCCAATGGCAAGAATCGCTATGTCTTTACCGGTGCGTACTGTTTCCGATTTTCCAATTTGAAGTTGCTGAAATACTGGACGTAATGGAATACCGAGCGAGTTCCCTCTGGGATACCGTATTGCAACCGGGCAATTTCTTTTCTGTACCGCTGTATACAGCATGTCGCGTAATTCATTTTCATCTTTAGGCGCCATGATCACCATGTTCGGGATACAGCGTAAGAAGGAAAGATCCAGTGTTCCATGGTGCGTCGGTCCGTCTGCGCCAACAAGTCCCGCACGATCCATTACGAATACAACATGCAGATCCTGCAGTGAAACGTCATGGATGATCTGATCGAATGCACGCTGTAAGAAAGTAGAATAGATCGCAACAACCGGAATATAACCTTCCGTTGCTAACCCCGCCGCAAATGTTACCGCATGCTGTTCGGCAATACCAACATCAAAAAATCGGTTCGGCATCGCTTGCTGTAAAATATCCAGGCCGGTCCCATCGGGCATGGCCGCAGTAATACCGACTACCTTTGGATTCTCCTTGCAAATTTCAACGAGAGCATTGCCGAAGATCTTTGTATACGCGGCCGGGGCAGTAGATTTAGGCGATACTCCAGTTGATTTATCGAATGGAGATACTCCATGCAGTTTGGCAGCATCCCTTTCGGCCGGTTCATATCCTTTCCCTTTTTCCGTATTGATATGCAGGAGTATAGGCCCTTTTAATTCTTTTACGTGCTGAAGGACTTCAACCAGTTTCACAACATTGTGTCCGTTAAACGGCCCAAAATAACGGAATCCCATCGCTTCAAACATCATTCCGGGTGTAACCACTGCTTTAACGCCTCGTTCAAGTTTTCCTGCAACGCTTCGCAAGCGGTCGCCGAATGTGTCCAGTTTTCCCGTAAGATCCCAGACATTCGCCTTGAACTTATTATACGTAGGGTGTGTCAGCGCTTCAGAAAAATAATTGTGAAGCGACCACAGTGTCGGATTGTTCGCAGATAGCGATACCATTTTATTATCACTCAGAACAACAATCATATCCTTTTTCAGGACCCCTGCATTGTTCAATCCTTCGTATGCCATGCCACCAGTCAATGAACCGTCACCGACAATTGCGACAACTTTGAAATCTTTATGAGCAAAATCTCGTGCGGTGGCAATTCCTAATGCAGCGGAAATTGCTGTATTGGCATGTCCGGCACCGAATGTATCGTATTCGCTTTCGTCACGGCGAAGAAACCCACTCAAGCCGTCTTTCTGGCGGATGGTGTGAAGCCGGTTTTTCCGTCCTGTAAGAATTTTATGAGGATATGCCTGATGTCCTGTGTCCCAGACAAGTTTATCGTCGGGAGTGTTAAATACATAATGCAACGCTACTGTCAATTCAACTGCTCCTAAACCAGCCCCAAGATGACCGCCTGTTTTTGAAACAGAGTCCACCAGAAAATCGCGCACCTCAGAACATACTGTGCGTAACGACGAAACATCCAGTTTCCTTAGATCAACCGGAGTGTCAATGAACTGTAAAAATTTCGATCCTGATTTTTCCATTATTCTTCAAAGTCCGTCAACTGTAATTTCCCATTCAGATCCTTCGTTAACTGTTTGATCTTGACCTCTGCTTTATTGAGTGCTTCCATGCATTCTTTCGAAAGCAGAACTCCCTCTTCGAACATTTTCAACGACTCATCCAGCGGAACGTCCCCTTGTTCGAGCAAATTAACAATCTTTTCAAGGCGTGTCAGCGATTGTTCAAATGAGTTCTTTGATTCTTTTTTTGGCATTATTTTCTCTTCCCAATTATTTCTGCATCGGCTATGCCGTCATAAAATTCAATGGCTGCCGGTTTTGCTGCTTTTACATTTTTCAATGATGAAATTATTCTGTTTTCCTGTTTGATGATTGCATACCCGCGTTTAAGCACTGATCGCGGATTCAAAGAATTGATCCGGGCAGTGAGTGATTGTGACTGCTGTTTTGCCAATTTGAAATTATGCACAAGATTCTGTTCAAGGCGGCGGTGAAGTTCATCAATCATCTGACTACGCTGGCGAAGCATATCGTGCGGCTTATTAAACGAATAACTTTGTGTGAGATGTGCAATCGTTTGCCGGTATGAATCAATAGAATTGTTCATTGAACTGCTCATAGTATAGCAATAATTGCGAATAAGTTCAACGACTTCACTCTTGTCCTTAACAACAAGTTCAGCAGCAGCGGATGGTGTCGGAGCACGTAAATCGGCTGCAAAATCGCTAATGCTGAAATCAATCTCATGACCCACGGCACTGATAACAGGGATTTTCGAGGAAAAGATCGCACGTGCGACAATCTCTTCGTTAAATGCCCAAAGATCTTCCAACGATCCTCCACCGCGGCCGATAATCATAACATCAACAAGATTCTGGGTATTGAGATCTTTGATCGCTGCGGCTATCTCTGCAGAAGCTCCGATCCCTTGCACTTTCACCGGAACAAGAACAATTTCAATTGCCGGAAACCTTCGTTGTAAAACTGAAATAATATCACGTATTGCAGCACCGGTTGGAGAAGTTACAATGCCAATACGGCGCGGATATTCCGGAAGCTGTTTCTTGCTTTCTTTGTCAAACAACCCTTCATCAAGCAATTTTTGTTTTAATTGTTCAAATGCAATCTGAAGTTCACCTTTTCCAAGCGGCTGAATTTGTGCACAATCTATTTGATAATTGCCGCGTGGTTCATATACGGTAATTTTTCCATGCAGCAATACTTTCATCCCGTCATTTGGACGGAACATCAATTGCCCTGCTCTGCTTCTCCACATCACCGCTGAAATTTGCGATTGCTCATCCTTTAAGGTAAAATAGAGATGACCGGATGTATGCAGCTTGAAATTAGAAATTTCACCTTGTATCCATACGTCGGAAAAACCGTTTTCCAATGCACCTTTTATTTGCCGGGTTAGCTCAGATACTGTAAGTATTTTGCCTTCTTTCATAGATAAATATAGCGAAAGAGTGCGAATAAGAAAAACCTTCCTTATATTAAATGAAAAAAAACTATGAAATTAGATATCCTCGCTATTGGTGCGCATCCGGACGATATAGAATTATCTTGTGCGGCAACAGTCTCTAAGTTAGTGCGGCAGGGAAAAAACGTTGGAATTTTAGACCTCACTGAAGGTGAACTTGGTACCCGTGGAAGCCGCTCGATACGAAAGAAAGAAGCGGATGCCGCTGCAAAAATACTTGGCATACAAACAAGAGTAAGTTTGGGATTGTCTGACGGCAATATTGAAGTCAGTCAGTCAAATGTTACGAAAGTCATCCAAATGATACGCCTATTTCAGCCGGCCGTGCTTCTTTTCCCTCATTGGCTTGAACGCCACCCGGATCACGAACATGCCCATCAATTGTGCCGTGAAGCATGGTTTTATAGCGGATTAGAGAAGATACGGACCAAGTATCGTGGAAAACTTCAAGATCCGCACCGTCCCAAAAAATATTTTCATTTCATGCAAAAATATGAATTCCAACCATCATTCATCGTGGATGTTTCAGATGTTTATGAAACGAAAAAGGAATCTCTGTTGGCGTTCCGATCACAATTCTATGATCCAAAAAGCAAAGAACGTGAGACTATTCTTTCATCACGCATATTTCTAGAGTCGGTCTATGCCCGCGACAGGCATTTTGGAAGTCTGATTAATGTAGAATATGGTGAGCCATTTTACAGCCTTGAACCACTAGGTCTTAATTCATTTTTTGAAATATTGATGTAGGAGAATGCATGACGTGTCCACATTGTGGTTCTGTACAAATAAACAATGCTGCTGTATGCATTCAATGCGGGAAAACATTGGATGATATTCTACAAACTAAGCAGCAAAGAAACATCAAAAGAGCATCTCTAATTATTCTTGCCGCCGTTCTCATTTCAGGAATAGGATATTTCTTCGAAACGATCAGCCGGACATATCATCCCATCATAGATCAGCAGCCTGCAGTGAAATATGAAGTTTCTCCTTCTTCGGTTAAGATAATGAGTACCGCAGCAACGGCAACGATCGATGGAAACGATATTGTCGTATCAACAGAGGTCTTAAAAAACTTCAGGATCATACGTGTGAATGATCCTGAAGGAATACAAAACGTACCGATACTTATCTATGTTACGCCACACGGTAAAATTGTTACTGCCATGAGCATCAGTGAATCGTGCAGATCGGATGATTTTTATTTGGAAGGGAATGACATCCATTGCGCTCATTGTCCTTCGTACTGGAATATGGAAAGTTTAGAAGCATATGCCTGTTGCCAAAAATATTATCCCGACCCAATACCAAGCATTGTTGCTGCAGGTCAAATCAGAATTGATAAAAATATCGTTCGGCAATGGAGAACGAGACTTTAAAAACAAAAAGCCGTCGCAGAGGACGGCTTTTTGTTTCTTAGGAAATTGATCTTTATTTCTTTGATACTTCCTTGATTCTGCGAATAATCGTAATTAAAAATCCGCCAATTAATGCAACGGTACCGATCCATACCAAATTGATGAATGGTTTCACGCTTGCTTCAACGACCAAGGTTTCTTTCTTAGAATCTTGAGACACTGAAGAATTGTTTACTCCGTTAACCGTCAAAGTAACTTTTGCCTCATCCTCGTTCTTGCTTGGACTCATCCCTTTTATAACGAAGGAAATACCGGAATTAGGCAGCACTGCCTCTTTATAGACCGGTTGCCCTCCTTTATTGGACATGGTCGGGTGAATAATTTCTTTCTTCCCGTCTTTTGTAACTTCAATATCCATGACCAGATAATTTCCCTGTTCCTTCGTTTGTGTGAAAGTGTAATCCAGATATTTTATCTGCATTCCTTCATACGTCTCAGTTTTCCCTTTGAAGATTGTCACTTCGTTTGCTTCGGGGACTTCAAGTGATAATGGAGATACATAGAAGTCTTTCGTGATCAAATTGATGATATCCGGGTTCCGGATAAGAGAACCTTCTTCTCCTTCTTTGAACATAACCGGAGTAACGATAAATTTTTGCCCGTCCTTTTCTACTTCAACATTAAAAGCAAAACGTCCCCGTTCCATCGGTTGATAGCCGACATAGGTCATTGTATACCCGAGCGCTTCTACCTTTTTCCCCTGTTCAAGATTTAACGTCTTAACGGTATCATATTTTGAGGAGGCTACAAATCCCAAAAACATGATTGCAATTCCGATATGGGCAAGCGAACCCCCTGCCATTTTCGGATTGCCCTGGATAATCTTATACCCGACAATCACATTTGTGAAGAGTGCAAACGAGGAAGCAAAGATGAAGATGAGCATCATCGGATGTATTGCACCCATAAAGAATGTGACCACCGTGAATGAAGCTGAAAGAATCACGGGAAGAAGCAATTGTCTGAGAAGTGTTTCGGTTTTAGAATTCTGCCACCACAATAACTGACCAAGACCGGACAGCAGCGCAATAGCGATGCCGAGCGGAAGAGTTGTTGTTACATAAAATGACGGATCGACAGCCGATATTTTTCCTTTAAGGATATTGGTTATAATCGGTGATGATGTTCCGATTACGATAAATATTGAGGCAAAAACAAGAGACGAAGCTCCAAGGAATAATGCAAATTCCCGCGAGATCAGTGAATGCCGAACCGGCACAACAGGCATTTCTTTCCATCGTGAAAACAGCAGACCAAAACCCATGGTTGTAAAGAGTGCGATCACAAAGAGAAGTAACCAATAGACCCACATACCGGGATCAACAAAAGAATGTACCGATGTATCACCCAGTACACCGCTACGGGTCAGGAACGTTGAATAGAGAACAAGAATAAAACAGAACATACTCAAGACGAAATTTGTTTTAATATATGTCCCATTCTTTCGCTGAGCCAACATAGTGTGAATCGATGCGAGACACACAAGCCATGGAACGAGTGAAGAGTTCTCCACCGGGTCCCATCCCCAGTAACCGCCCCAACCGAGTGTTTCGTATGCCCAATAACCGCCCAGGATGATCCCGGTTCCCAGCATCATTGCACCGAACACAGACCATGGTGTTGCAACTTTTATCCAGCTTACATAATCTTTTTTTAGCATCGCCGACACGGCATACGCAAAAGGAATGGACATTGATGTAAATCCGCTAAACAGTATCTGCGGATGAATAACCATCCAGTAATTCTGCAGCAGAGCATTCAATCCCTTTCCTTCGGTCGGAATTTGCGCCCACAGACTCCGGGCCTGATCCACCCAAATAAAATTCGTTACCGTACTTGGTATAGCACCAACATGAAGAAGTTCGGAAGAAAATTGTTCCCAGATAGGTTTGAATGGATTTTTTACCAGCAGCATCAGGAGCAGAAATGAAAATATTGCCGAGAACACCGCCATGAATTCAGCTTCGTACCCGCGCTTTGATGTGTAGCGGAGCAGCACCAAACCGATGATACCGGTGTAAAGTGCCCATAACATGAAACTTCCTTCCTGACCTGCATAGAATGTTGAGATAAGCAGCGGCAGCGGTAGATCAGTAGAACTATAATTCCATACATAGTAGTATTGGAACTGATGATTCAGAATAAAATAGATCATCAGCACCGAAGCAGATATAACGCCTGCAACAGCAATCTCATAGAACAGACGGGCAAACCGTTTGACCTGTTCTGACGGATTCTTATGGACGATAAAATACAGAACTGTGGCGAGAAGTGAAGCGGCAAAGGCAATCTTAATTATTGCAGCACCGAACATAATACCTCATAAAGTTTTCTTTACAGCTTCTCCGGTGCCTTCATATTTTGAAGGACATTTGGTCAGAAGTTCATTGGCATGGAAATATCCATCCTTGAATCTCCCTTTTGCAACAACTTCAGTTGCCATTTCAAAATTATTAGGCTTTGCACCGTCAAGAATAACCTTTACTTCCTGCTGATTATCGTCAACCATATAAAACGTAAACTGGGATTTTTGCGCATCAAACTGTGAATCTTTTTCCTTGACCCATTTCCCTTTTACTTGCACTTTTTTGTTGACAGATTGTGCTTTTGAAAAATCCATGTATTCAATATTGCTTTCAATAAATGTTGACGCACCGAATATCAATGCACCGACAATGATAATACCGGCAACAACCACTTTTAAATTCATAACAGATCCCCTTTTATTTTTTTATTTGTTCTTCAAGTTTCTTTATCTTCAGATCAAGCGTGAACATGTAGCCTAAAAAGCCGAACCAGATCGCCAGGACGACGACCAGAACAACGTACATTTGGTTATTTTCAAAAAATTCCATGGATTCCTCTTCTATTCAGTTTCAGTTATTTGTTGAACATGCCGTTCAATACGCATTAACCGTACTTTGAGCGTATACATCCAAAAATACAATACGGTAAAGCCTATCAGTGATGCGAAAAACACCATGAGCATATTGGTAGCCATCTTAAATTCAAGCACAGGACCTTTCCCCTGTTCGTCACCAAGTGATCCTGGATGTAGGCCGGACATGATCCTCGGCATAACAAAAATAAAGAACGGCACTGTAACACCTGCTATGATCGAATATACTGACGACAGTGTAGCTCTGCGTTCTTCTTCGTCAATTGCTGAACGAAGGACAAAATATGCGCCGTAAATCAGAAGTAAAATAAAAATCGATGTCTGGCGCGGATCCCAGTTCCAAAATGAACCCCAGTTGAACTTTGCCCATACGGCGCCGGTCAATGTCGCCAATACGCAGAGCAACAATCCTAAACTGGCGGACGAGACGGAACGGAGGTCGTAGTCCATATCCTTTTTGCGAAGATACATTGAACCGTAGTACATTGACATTATAAATGCCACCACGGTAGCCCATGAAATAGGGACATGGAAAATAATGTTACGGGCTTTTTCCTCAAGACCGGGAATGAACGGAAATTCATACCAAGTATGCGGCCCTCGCACCATTGGAAACGCAATACCTGCAATAATAATTCCTGTGATCCATACAGAGACAGAAATTTTTAACCACATTTTCATACAATCAATCCTTCCAAACAAAGTCAAAAACTAAAAATGATGTTGCAACCATGACAACGGTGAATGATATCAATATCTGAAATTCTTTCACTGCTTCTGACATGAAAGCTCCTTCCGTTGAAAGTTTTGTAGCATTGATGCATGTCAGCAAAAGCGGGAGCAATATTGGAAACGCGAGTACCGGAAATAATGTTCCCTTCGTGTTCGCTTTTGCGATAATCGCAGCAAGTATAGTAGACGCACTCGCCAAACCTGCGCTTCCGAGAAAGATCGTCATCCAGAAAATATCGAACGACTTCACGGTAAATTCCTTAATAAAAAGAAGATACGAAATACCGATGATTACCGACAAGACAAGGATGAGGATGAAGTTATAGAACAACTTGCCGATATACACAGAACTTGAATTGACAAGAAGTCTCAGCGTCATCGATGTCCCCCGTTCTTCTTCCGCAACAAACGTCCGCGACAAACCGGACATAGCACTAAAAAAAATAACAATCCATAATGTGCCGGAAAGAATATCCTGAGTAGGAGATTCTTTACCGATTGAAAAAAGGATGATCGAGAGAGTTGTAACAACGAACATCAACAATGCATTTAACGCATACCGTGTCCGGAATTCAGAAACAAATTCTTTTATGAAAATATGATACGATGTAATAAATGTCATAGCAGTGAATACGTAATATTAATTTTTAACGCTTCCCGTTTTCAACAGAATATACCGTGTCGGCAAATTCGAGATCATCTTTATCATTGGTTGCAAAAATCAGAATGCCGTTTTGTTTTTGTATTTTCATGAACTTCCTTACAGCTTCGATTCCATACTGATCTAAATTCGACGAAGGTTCATCCAAAACAAGTACCGAAGGTTCGTGCAGCAACGCAGCACAATACTTAAGACGTTGTTTCATCCCGGAGGAATAATATTTTACTTCCTTCTTCCGGTGGTCGTATATACCGAACTCATGCAGCAGCATTTCAGCACGTTGCACACTTTCACTCCCAAGACTTCTAACTTTCATAATGAAGGATAAATTTTCTTCAGCAGAAAACTCTTCGTATAAATTCAAATATGGAGAAACCAAACCAATGTGTGGATAATAATCAGGATACGGTACCAGCTTTCCATCAACCGTAAATTCGATCAAACCTTTTGTCGGAGTCAGTACACCACATAGAATTTTTACCAATGTTGATTTTCCGGACCCATTCTTTCCTGTTACTGCAAATGCGGTCCCTTCATTCAGCAAAAATGATATTTTTTCAAATATGATCTTTCTGTTGTATAATTTACTAATATTTTCGGACTTAAAGGTCAGTTTTTTCATCTAATTACTGCAAATTTTCCCTTGATACTATTTGATCCCTTTGACAAAATATACAAATATATCCCCGATGGCACTATTTCCCCTTTATTATCCCTCCCTTTCCATTCTGCATATTGTATGCCAGAAAACGTTGTATATTCAATGGAATGTGTATAAACGAGATCGAGGTCGATGGCAGATACAATCGTAAGAATTGCGTCATTTGGTGCACCAAAGCCTTCCAGCGAAATAAGTAATGAAGAAGTAGAAGGTTTTAGAGGATTTGGGAAGCATGACGGAAGTGATTTTTTACCTAAAGGAATATAGGACCAATGCTGCGGTTCCGTTGCCGAAAACGATGCATAGATGGAATTTGCTATTGACGGAAAACCGGAAGTAGACGATGATGTGTATGCAATCTTTGACATAAGCGTTTTTTGTCCGTCACTGACCAGATCATCGTAATTTGTGTTGGAAACAATAATAAACGCCGAATCAGAAGATTGACTCACCTTATAATAATTTGATACAAAACTTTTTGACTCTACAGATATTTCCTGAATAACCGGACTAGCAACTGCTGAACCAGAAAGCACAACGGACGGGAATATTTTTGCATCAGTGTAACCGTGTACGGAATCGGCACGATGCGCAGTATAAAAATTGAAAAATGAGAAATCTACATATTCCCGCTGTATTGATGTGGAATGTTTGTTGAGTGAATTAGTCAATGCCGGGACAGGGCGTATCTGTTTCATTTCATCCCAAATATCCTTCATGACCGAAGCGCTGTATTTTTTCATCAGAAACATTCCCCAAATTGCCCTTTCGTATCCTGCAAAACTTGTCTGTGAACGTAGTGCAAAAAGAGGAATTGAGGATAGATTCTTAAAATATGTCTGTACATCATAGATATAATCTTTTGCATCTTTAAAAACTGTATTCTCCATTGACTCCGCACACATTTCATAAAAATAGAACTGGTCATCTTCCCATACTCCCGAACCGCCCACTTGAACAGCATGATGAAATTCATGTGCCGTTGTGGCAAGAACCGCAAGAATACCTTTTGTCCGGTAACCTAAGCCGAAATCATTTTCAATCCGGATAAAAGATGCATACTGCTGATTTATTTTTGATGTTCCGACAGGAATATCATATTCGATAACAGTTTCTCCAAACAAACCGGCACCAAGATTGAGAACATAAAAATCGTATTCGTTCCCTCCACCTCTATTTTCGTCAGCCGGGGGTTCGCTGAAACCATACGTTACGATTTCGGCATTCCATACTGAATCGAGAATAACGCTGAGCGTATCCAAATATTTCTGCATTGAATTCGGCACACGGTTTCCGGCAACGTCAACCATGGCCGGCGTATTGACTCCAGATGTATCGAAATGTATTCTAAACTTTTGATTGCGTGTCAGCACCGATTTCTGAAGTTCCGGACGTGTAACCGCCGGAAGTTTCAGATGCAATTTCTTTGCCTGATTCAATGAACGCACATGACGGAATGTTCCGCATTTTTCCGATTGTTCCTGAGCACTCAGCATCGCAACAAAGAACATTAAGACGATAAATTTATTTTTGAATACCATAGATCACTGTGATGGTATGACCGGTTGGATTTGTATATGCAATATCAACTGCACTGTCTCCATTAAAATCTCCGCAGCGGAAAATAGACTCTTTTGGCAGATCGGCTAAACGAACTCGATGATAAAATTTTCCGTTCCCTTTCCCCCGGAAAAACATCAAGCCATCTGTTGTCCTATCGGCAAATAAAATATCAAGAATACCGTCATTATCAAAATCGTAGGTTTGTATCTGATCCGGTGATTTAACCGCAAGAGATTCTTCAACAGATTCAAATCGTTCAAATTGGTTTTCTTTATTGCCAAGGGACAAACGCAGTGAATTATCTGGTTCGGTGTACAGTAAGCAATCCTTATTTTGATCGCCATTAAAATCATCGATGAAAATCATTGCTCTTTTAATTGTTGAATCGGGAAGGATTGTTGAATAGACCTTACCTTTGAAATTTCCGGTTGAATCGTTCAATGTCACACCCAATAAATTATTCTGGGAGTTAATATCGCTGTAAACATACAGAAGATCTGTCTTCCCGTCATTATTAAGATCGTTGATCGTTGAAAATACTATTTTTGAAGGTATAACTGGCATCAGACTTTTGGTAATGAAACGGGTCCCTTTTACCTGCTGATAAAAGATAATTGAATTCGTTGCCGAAGACATAAACGCATACAACGAGATACCTTTTTCCATATACGAGACGTCGGGTAATACAGTAATAGGTTTTTCCGGTAGTGAGATGGAAAACTGTTCAACATCCCCCATCCGTGCGGATAATGAATCTTTTTCTTTCCGGAGTGTAATCAGCGATATTTTAGGATTTTCCTGGTGAACTGTATAGAGTGTTACAGTAGAGTCGGTCTTTGCATACAACGAAACTGATACTGGTTTTTCAGGCGTTTCAAGTGAAATCTGACCGGAAAAATTACGAGTATTCGACATTAATACTGACAATGTTGATGATTCAAGATTACTCACTACAATATCATCTTTTCCGTCACCATTCAGGTCTAAAACAAAAAGATTATTCGGTTTTAGACCGACAGCAAATGACGTTTCCTCACTTTTGGAGGAAAATTCCGTGCTCGAATTCCACGTAACGCAATATTCACTACGACGCTTACCAAACCGCACTATATCGGATAATCCGTCGCTATTCACATCACCGACTAATATTTCCGATGGTTCGGGATCAATTCCATAAACAATTTCATCATAGAACTTGCCATTATTCTTATTAAGGAATAATGAAAATGTATTTGAACTCCCGTCAACAAGAACGATATCTTTAGAATCAAATCCTTGAAAAGATCCCTTTAACAATTTCGAAGAGATACTATAAATCGGCAATGCCTGCGAAAATGAAAAATTCCCCAGACCATCGCCTTCAAGTATCTGTATAGTCCTGTCTTTTGCAGACGACACAGCAACATCGGCCAGTTTATCTCCATTAAAGTCTTCAAACAATGTCCGTACGCTGTCCTCTGAGAACGATAGGACTGTTTGTTCCGAAAATTTCAATTTCCCCAATCCCAAATATAAAATAGTTTCGTTGATCAGCCAGTTGTGCAATGCAACGTCAACGATATTATCTCCATTTAACGCAATCAATGACAAATCACTGACAGGAATATTCTCAAAAAGCGTTCTGCTGGTCTTAAATTTTCCTTTCCCTTTCCCCTGAAGAAAACTAATTCCGGATGACAGTTTCCCATAACTCATAATATCGGGGATCTTATCATTATTGAGATCGCCAATAGTAACATTCTCCGGATAAAAATTTACAGAATATGATGCTTGTTCATACGTTGAATCCGACCGTTTGCTGACCAGAACTTCAACATTATTCTGTTCGCGATGGACAATGATAATATCATCAATCCCGTCATCGTTAATATTACCCACAGTAATCGAAGTTACGTTCGAAGTACGACCAACAGTTCGCTCTCCTTTAAATATTCCCATTCCGTTATTTTTCATAACAGAAAGAACGGACGAATCGCTGTTGAAGTACAACAGATCAGGATATTTTGAAGAAAAAAAATGAATGAATGACGGTTTCAGTACCACGGAAGGAAGTTCAAATTTCTGAACAACGCTGATGGAATGTACGGCTTGTATCTGTGCAGTCGATACCACGGGAAGAAGAAAGTTCAGCACAAACAGAATTTCAATGCATAAATCAGTTTGTAAGCAAAAGTTCCCCTTTTTTGCAGTCACATGGTTCAGAGTTAATGAAGTAATTTTTTTCTGCGTGACAATCGAAGTTCCCTGCGATGCAGTGCATCGTCAAACCGGCGTTGTTCTTCTTCTGTAATAACCGTTACTTGAGGCACTTGCATCGGAGAACCGTTATCATCAAGTGCAACAAATGTTAGATATGCAGTATTCGCGTGTTTCAACGTTCCGGTCAAAAGGTTCTCGGAAAGGACCTTCACTCCTACTTCCATAGACGTTCGAAAAACCCGATTGACGGATGCATACATCGTCACCACTTCACCGGTTTTGATCGGATGAAGAAAATTAAGGTCATCAACGGATGCTGTGACACAAATTCTGTGTGAATGACGGGCAGAAGCGATCGCAGCGACAAGATCTATCCAATGCATCAATTGTCCGCCGAGTAGATTCCCCAGTTGATTGGTATCGTTGGGCAGAACCAACTGCGTCATGCTGGCTTGATGCGATTGTAAAGGAAGTACATTTTTCATTGTAATTTGATCGCTTGCCGTTTCTGCTGAACTTCAAGAAATTCAATTCTATCATCGGTTATTTTCTTTTGCAGTTCAGTGATCTCCTGTTGATACTCAGTGTCCGGAAATTTCATGAGTAATTCATTCAGCGTCTGTTCAGCACCTGAAAAATCTTTCCGTTCAGCCTGGCTTTTCGCTTTCCAGAACATACCATCATCCACGTAGGGAGAATCGTGGTATTCCTGTATCAACTTATCAAAATACGAAACGGCAGCTTTATAATATTCCAATTTGTAGTATAATACGCCGCCATCGAACATCTTTTTGGATAGTTTCAATGTCAATTCTTCGATCTTCCGTTCAGCATCCTTTACCAGCGTATCGGTCGGCGAGAACTCAATGTAGGTCTGGAAATTATCAAGTGCATAACGCGTATATTTTTGATCCAATTGCGGCTTAGGCGACAACTGATAATAGGCCTCGGCCCGTTTGTAGCGTGCAATTGGAACAAAAGGGCTTCCAGGCATCAATCGAACAAGATTGTCATATTCCGCCGATGCAAGAATAAATTCACCTCTGATGAATCTGCATTCTGCAAGATAGTACTGTGCATCGTCGCCAAATTCACTTCCCTGGTACTGAACAGTAATGGACTTAAAATCTTCAATCGCTTCGAGATAGTCTCCATTATCAAACAAGGCTTTCGCTTTTGCGAAGCGTTCTTCCACTGGCAATGAAATAGTTTCTTCCGTCGTTGAACAGGATATGAAAAGTATAGAGATGCTAAGTGCAACAATGTAAGGAAAAGCTTTGATCACGTTAATTCCAGTAATGTGAAAGATCGATGTTTGATAGTTGCTGTGTTCTACGGATCAGTTTGCTGTATTCCAATGAATCCGTCAATCGTTTCGTCTGCATAGAAACATTAACGGGATAAAGCTGTGATAACATCACGGTGGCAGCCGTATCGTTCTTCTCTATCAGAAATTTCACGCCGTAACTTCGTTGCGTCCAATAATGCTGAGGCTGATAAAAAATAAAATTTCCTAAAGAGTGAACAATGAAACTTTTACCTTTTTTTTCGATCCCAAACGGCACATGCGGATGGTGACCAAGAAAAATATCAACCCCATTGTTTACGCACCAATCTGCAAAATCTCTGACTTTCTTCGCAGGTTCATCTGTGTATTCAATGCCTCCGTGATAACTCATTACTACAACATCTACGGAATCTCTAACCATTCTTATCTTTTTCGCTAATTGCGCCGTATCCGGTGTTGCTATATATCGCTGCCACCCGTTCACGGTGATGTTAACGAACGATGTTACACTAAAGATAGCAAATTTTATGCTATTTTTCTCGATGATTAGCGGATTAAATGTATTTGCACTCTCTTTAGACGTGCCAACGAAGCGAATGTTCGCTTGTTGAAGTCGATCGATAGTCTCTTTCAGTGCCGCAATGCCATAATCGAATGCATGATTGTTTGCTGTTGAAAACAGATTAATACCAGACATTTTCAGTGCAGTAATCGCTTCCGGTGGCGCGGTAAATATCAAATTATATTTTGGATGACCCGTTTCACCGTGCTGATCCGAAACCTGACTTTCCAAATTAGCAAAGACAATGTCTGCCGAATCCTGCTTTACATCGTATTTTTCGAATGGATAACTGGCACTGATTTTAAGTATCTTTTGACCGACGGTTCTACCAAGATTTACATCTCCAAATGCAAGAAACTGGACGGTATGACCGATGTTTTTTTCCATTGGTAATGGAGTTACCGTATGGATACGCTCGAAAAAGAGCAGAAGTAATTCAGCGATAATTAGTAGTGTAACCGCAAAAACCGCAAATATTGCTTTTGTCAATGTGTTATTCAATGGAGTATTCGTACCGATCAACTTCGAATGGTAAAGAAAAGGTAAATAGCAACACCGGATGCGACCGTCACAATTGCAGGTTCTATAATTGAGTCAAAAAAACTCAGTTCAGGTTTTACATAACCGGACATAGGAGGCGCCGAATCATTTAATTGGTCGATAGTTGAATACGCTACCGTATCGACAAACATTCTTGAAACCTGGATTACAGTGATAACTTTTCCGTCGTTGTTTGAAATGAGTGTGGCGAGGATGCTCAGCTTGATCTTTCGTTCTGTTCTGCGTTCGCCGAAAAAAGATTCGTTAAACACTTCCCCGTAAAAAACCGACGACTCACGAACGGTCAGTTCGAGAGTCGTCATAGTTGAATCTGTTTTTACAAACACAGGAATATTTTTTAACACTAATCCCTGTATGAACCGCTGATGAAAAAATGAAGATATAACATCACGGCCGGTTTGAAGTGCCACCGACTGAAACTGCATCAATCCGTTCGATGCAATTTCAGTCACCGCTGAGTCGCACAATCGAAAAAATATTTCCCGATTCGTTGGCTGCGGTTGCCGTTCAACTGCAAAACATACGGAAACAAAAAAAAGAACTGCCGCTATGTTCCGCATGACATATCCCATTACGCGTAAATTCCGCGGATCTTTAACGTGCGTGCAACCTTATCAATTGCCACAATGTAAGCTCCGATACGCAACGGCACTTTATGCTTTGCCGCAGTTTCATACACATTGTCAAATGAAGCTTTCATCATTCGTTCCAGACGTCTGTTTACTCTGTCTAAAGACCAGAAATACCCAACACGGTCCTGCACCCATTCGAAATACGATACCGTTACACCACCGGCATTTGCAAGAATGTCCGGAATGACGATGATGCCGCGATCGTTCAGGATAGGATCTGCTTTTGCCGTTGTCGGTCCGTTCGCTCCTTCAGAGATAATCTTTGCTTTGATCTTGCCGGCATTCTTCGGAGTAATTTGATCCTCTTTTGCTGCGGGAATCAGAACATCGCATTCTAATTCAAGCAATTCTGACTGAGTGATCTTATCTGCACCGTCAAATCCGCCAAGAGTTTTATTTTTTGCAACATGCGCAAGAGCTTTTTCAATATCAATTCCACGCTTATTGAAATAACCGCCGGTCACATCCGATATGCCGACAACTTTGCATCCCTGCATTTTCATTAACTGCGCTGAGATAGATCCGACATTGCCGAATCCCTGAACAACAATGGACGTCTCTTTTGGTTTCATCCCCAATTTTTCCATTGCGCCAAGCGTAACAATCATAACACCGCGCCCTGTTGCTTCACGACGACCAAGTGACCCACCGATGAGGAGTGGTTTTCCGGTCACAACACCGCTGACCGTTTTTCGCATGTGCATAGAATACGTGTCCATCATCCATGCCATCGTCTGCTCATTAGTTCCCATATCAGGTGCGGGTATATCCTTATCGTCGCCAAACACTTCCATCATGTTTGCAGTATAACGACGTGTAATTTTTTCCAGTTCAACCTGGGTAAGAAGTGTAGGATCGCATCTCACACCGCCTTTTGCTCCGCCGAACGGAACATTCAGCAAAGCGCATTTCCATGTCATCCATGCGGCCAGTGCCTTCACTTCATCAATGTTAACATCGGGAGCATATCGGATACCACCTTTAGACGGACCAAGAATATCGTTGTGAACCACTCTGTGTCCTTCAAAGATCTCCACTTGTCCGCTATCCATTTGAATCGGTATGGAGACTGTTACTTGCTTTACGGGTGTTTTGAGATACTCATAAACACCTTTTTCTAATTGGAGAATCTCAGCAGCTTTATCAAAACGCTGCATCATTGATTCAAATGGATTATCCTGGTCAAGAACCGGTCCCGGTTCTTTATATTCTGTCGTCATACAATTTTCCTCGTTAATAGGTTAATGAATGCAAAAATACTCACTTTGAATTGCGTTTCAAAGTGTTTTTTAGCTGCTGGATTGTGAAATCCGGTGAATCATCAATAAAATGACGCGAAAAGCGGCGTGCTCTTCTAATTTCATTATCATCGATGTTTGTAACGATTAAATCTTCTTCAAACAATTTAGCTTCTGCTACAGATTCTCCATTTGGTCCGACGATCTGCGATCCGCCCCAGAAATTGACACCATCTTCAATACCAACGCGGTTGGCAAAAACGACATATGTTGAGAGCAATCGCGCGTACGCACGATGCTGTTCATGATTGACGCTCGCAGCGGCCAGTTCTTCAGATGAACCCGATAACCTCGTGGGACTTGCGGTTAAACTGATGATAACATCAGCACCATCATGAGCAAGAACATACGGCAGCGCCATATGCCACATGTCTTCACAGATCAGAATACCAAGCTTCCCGTATTTCGAATTAAACACCCTCACATCTTTCCCTTGACTGAAATATCGCATCTCTTCAAACATACCGTACGTTGGAGGGTAATTTTTCCGATGTGCCGAATGAACTCTGCCATCCTCAAAAACAAATGCCGAATTGTATATACCATAATTACGGGATTCTTCAACAACTCCCGCAATAATTGTAATCTGTTTTGAAAGTTTCAGCAGTTCGGTAAAATGTTTGTTCGGTTCGGCCCGCAAGGCCAGATCCCAATTCAGATCTTTGACTGAATATCCGGTAAGACTTAATTCGGGGAAGACAACGATATCTACTTTTTTGGCAAGCGCTTTTAGTACAAACTCAATATGATGTTCAACATTTTTCTTAAGATTACCGACTGTTGAATCTATCTGCGCTACTGCAATTTTATAGTTCATATCAGGACACCACAACATCATTGGACAGTTCGTTTGTGTCTCCGGCTTTCATCGGAAATTCCTTTTTCAGTACTTTCCCCACCTCGGCAACTGCATGGCAGATTCCTTCAACAAATTTGTTCTCCCGGAAATAGTCGGCAACTTTCATTGCCAGAATATCCCAAAATTCTTTTGATACCTTTTTATTTATCCCTTCATCACCGATAATCTGAAATTTTTTATCGCTCATTAAAAGATAGATCAACACTCCGGTCTTATCCTTCGTCTTCTCCATGCCGAGTTCATAAAAATTCTGCACGGCAAGCTCATAGATCGAAAGATGCCTGTTTTTCAGTGAACGGGATTTATGAATACTAACCCGTATTTCACCGATAGTATCTTTTTCAACCTCGCCGATTGTTGCGGCGACCCGATCCATCTCATCCTTTGTGAGAATATTTTTCGTGAAGAAACTCATAGACATCTCCTAACAAATCGTAGGTTCTAGTATCGGTTTGATTAGTTCAGTTGCTTCTTCATTTATACGTCGTTGACGCCAAACTACAATTATCTTAATATCCTCGGTTCAATTTATTTCATCTCAAAACCGTATTACCACGAACCGCTTGCTCCGCCGCCGCCGAAACTTCCACCGCCAGCAGACCAACCACCTCCGCCACTGCCGCCGCCGAATGATCCGAATCCTCCACCTGAGCCAAATCCGCCGCCGCCCCACCAAATATTGCTGCTTCCACCGGAGGAAATTCCATAGCGCCGTCTTCGAAAGTTTGAGAAGAAAGAAATGATGATAACGAGAGCAATAATCACAACGCCGAACCATCCGCCGTCGTTCTTTTGTTTTTTCTTCTCTCCGGTGTATTCACCTTTCGTTACGAGCATGATCGATTCTATTGCGACTGAAATTCCTTTGTAATAGTTTCCTTCACGAAACTGAGGTTTCATTTCGTTTCGAATGATCTGATCGCACACTGCATCGGTCAATACACCCTCAAGGCCGTACCCGACTTCGATGGAGACTTTTCTATCATCTTTGGCAATTAAAACAAGAATGCCGTTGTCTTTTCCTTTTTGACCGATCTTATTTTTTTCCAGAACTTTTATTCCAAAATCACGGATCTCGTTTTCTCCAAGGGACGGCATCATTAGCACAACTATTTGATTGGATGTGCTGTCCTGAAATTGAATGATCTGTTTTCTTAGATTAACATATTCGGTTTGATCAAGAGTGTTTGTAAGATCGGAAACGGGGTCCGAAAAAACCGGAATTTCAATCTGAGAAAAAGCCTGACCAAAAAGAAAAATGCAAAGAAGCGTTATGAACACCAGGCGTTTGTTTCTATGCATTTTAAGAGAATTGATCATAGGGATCAGAACTGCACTTTCGGAGCGGTTTCAGCACCTGCCTGAGCCTGGAAATATTGTTTCTGTTGGAATCCGCCGAACGAGGCGATGATATTATTTGGGATTTGCCGGATATGCGAATTATAGAACAATACAACTTCGTTGAACCGTTTTCGTTCAACAGAAATTCTATTTTCTGTCCCTTCTAATTGCGACTGCAACTGCAAGAAATTTTCGTTCGCCTTTAAGTTCGGATATTGCTCAACAGTGACAAGCAGTCTCGATAATGCCGATGAAAGCTGACCTTGCGATTGTTCAAATTTTTGGAATGCCTGAGGATCGTTCAATAACTGCGGTGATAATGTCACCTGGGTTGCTTTTGCCCGTGCTTCAATAACTGCCGTAAGCGTTGATTTTTCAAAATTAGCGACACCCTGAACCGTAGCAACAAGGTTAGGTATAAGATCCATCCTGCGTTGATATTGATTCTGGACCTGTGCCCAACCTTCGTTCACACCTTCGTCCAGTTTTACTATGCTGTTATATTTTCCCACACCCCACATAACAACAAGTAAGATAACTCCAAGAACGGCCAAAAGAACAATTAAACCTTTTTTCATTTTATTTCTCCATTTTATTCTGAAATAATATAGTTGAAAATAGCTTCAGATACTCGACGCATTAATCTTTCAGCAACGTACGAGATATAACAATATGCTGGATCTCGGAAGTTCCTTCATAAATCTCCGTGATCTTAGCATCGCGCAGATAACGTTCAACATTATATTCACGCACATAGCCGTATCCTCCGTGAATCTGAATTGCTTCAAGAGCACTTTTTACGGCAGTTTTTGAAGCCCAGAGTTTTGCCATCGCTGCTTCTTTCGCGAATGGTTTTCCCGATTCCTTTAAAACAGCCGCCTGATACGTCAGCAACCGGGCAGCCTCAATATCCGTTGCCATATCAGCCAATTTAAACTGGATCGTTTGCAATTCAGAGATCGGTTTTCCGAATGCTTTCCTCTGTTTTGAATAATTCACCGATGCATCCAAACATCCTTGTGCGATACCAAGCGCCTGAGCGGCGATTCCAATCCGTCCACCTTCCAATGTCATCATGGCAAATTTAAAACCAAATCCTTCTTCGCCGATCATATTCTCTTTAGGAACACGGACATTTTCAAACGTCAGCGAAACAGTATCGGAACTGCGGATACCAAGTTTACGTTCTTTTTTCCCATGCAAAAATCCGGGCATTCCTTTTTCAACGATGAACGCTGATATCCCTTTATGGCCTTTTGATGGATCGGTCTGAGCAATGACGATTACATAATCGGCATTTACACCGTTGGTGATCCAATTCTTGATTCCATTCAATACAAAATAGTCACCGTCACGCGTTGCGATTGTGTGCTGGTTCGTAGCATCACTGCCTGCTTCTGGTTCTGAAAGAGCAAATGCTCCCAGTTTTTTTCCCATCGCTAATGGCATCAGATACTTTTGTTTCTGTTCATCAGTTCCATGTTTCGTCAAGCCATAGCAGACGAGAGAATTGTTGACCGACATGATTACACCGCATGATGCATCAACCTTTGATATCTCTTCAATCGCAATGACATAACTTAATGTGTCGAGACCGGCGCCTCCGTTCTCTTCGGGGACCATCATCCCCATAAAACCCAGCTCGCCAAGTTTCTGTATCTGTGCATGGGGGAAAATTTCTTTTTCATCGCGTTCATCGGCGGAGGATGCCAGTTCATCATGCGCAAATTGTCGCGCTGTTTCCCTGATCATTTTATGGGTTTCGTTCAGTTCGAAGTTCATATCACTTTCTTATGTTTTAAGTAACGCGATATTGGGGAACGTAATTTTTGTTTAAAATCACGCCATTATTTATAGTGAAGATTGTTATTTCTGGGTTGTGTAATCGTAAAATCCTTTCCCACTCTTCTTTCCAAGATGGCCGGCCGCAACCATCTTCTTTAATAACGGACAAGGACGGTATTTTGAATCACCCAGTCCGTCATGTAACACATTCATGATTGAAAGGCATACATCAAGGCCAATAAAATCAGCCAGCGTTAACGGGCCCATTGGATGAGCCATACCAAGTTTCATCACCGTATCAATGGATTCCGGAGTTGCAACGCCTTCCATGACGCAGTACATTGCTTCATTCAGCATCGGAAGCAAAATTCTGTTCGAAACAAATCCGGGAAAATCATTCACTTCCACTGCCACTTTATCCACTGATTCGGATAATTGCTTAACGGAAGCAAATGTTTCATTGGATGTGGAAAGACCCCGGATCACTTCGACAAGTTTCATCACGGGAACAGGATTCATGAAATGCATTCCTATGACCTGGGCCGGACGCTTCGTTACTGCACCAATTTCGGTGATCGAAATCGATGAAGTGTTTGTTGCAAGTATTGCATGAGCTGGTGCGTTCGCATCGATCGTCTTAAAAATATCGAATTTCACGGATTGATTTTCCGTTGCAGCTTCGATGACGATATCGGAATCTTTCACCGCATCGGAAAGAACTAAAGACGTCTTGATGTTTGCAAGAGTCTTTATTTTCTGTTCGTCTGTCAGCGCCCCTTTTTTTATTTGACGGTCAAGATTGGATGTAATTGTTTTTAAACCGCGATCAAGAAATTCCTGTTTTATATCGTTCATGGTTACAGCATAGCCGCTTTGAGCAAACACATGTGCGATGCCGTTTCCCATAGTTCCGGAACCGATCACGGTAACATTTTTCATGGCCATTGTATTTCTCCGATACGCTAATAATTTTAGATCAATTCAACGATCATTCCGCTTGCTTCACCGCCGCCGATGCAGATGGCTGCCATACCGCGCTTCATGTTTCTTTGTTTCAAAGCATTCAACAACGTAACCATGATCCTTGCTCCGCTTGCACCGATAGGATGGCCAAGCGCAACTGCTCCGCCATTTACATTCACTTTATTAACGTCAATCCCAACAATCTTTTTTACTGCGAGGGCAACAACTGCAAACGCTTCGTTGATTTCAAATAGATCGATATCATTAATTTTGAGATTTGCTTTTCCTAATACTTTGGGAATAACATCTGCGGGAGCAGTTGTGAACCAATTGGGATCTTTCGCAACCGAGCCGGATGCGATGATCCTCGCTATAGGTTTCAGCCCAAGAGATTTTGCTTTTTCTGCAGACATCAATATTAATGCAGCAGCTCCGTCATTGATCTTTGATGAATTTGCTGCTGTTACTGTTCCATCTTTTTGAAATGCAGGACGCAACGCGGGGATCTTATCAAAATTTGTTTTGAAAGGTTCTTCATCGACCTCTACATACGTCGTCTCACCTTTCTTCCCTGCGATGGGAACTTTCACTATTTCATCGGTGAACCGTCCTGTGTTGAGAGATTCCTGAGCACGTTTGTAACTGAGAATGGAAAATTCGTCTTGTGCTTCGCGTGGAATGCTGCATTCCTTAGCACACTGTTCCGCAAAATTTCCCATTGGCACTCCCTGGTACACATCCTGAAGTCCGTCGCGCATCAATGAATCCTGCAGTTCACCATTTCCGTAACGGTAACCGTACCGTGCTTGCGGAATTAAATACGGTGCGTTCGACATACTTTCCATACCGCCTGCAACAATCACTTCGGCATCACCAAGTGCAATGGATTGCGATGCAAGCATGATCGCTTTTAAACCCGAACCGCATACTTTGTTAACGGTGAACGTTTCAACAGATGAAGGGAGTCCCGCTGCAAGTGCGGCCTGCCGAGCAGGTGCTTGACCCACCCCAGCTTGTATAACATTTCCCATAATTACTTCGTTGACCATCTCTTTGGAAATTCCTGCGCGTTTGATTGCTTCATCAATAACGATCGCACCAAGTTTTGGAGCAGTAACCGAACTCAACGTTCCGCCGAACGATCCTATGGGTGTTCTACATGCACTGACAATAACAACTTCTTTCATTTTCATATTCCTTCATTAAGTTGTTAAATTTACGCCGAAAAAGGTGAAGTTCCAAAATAAAAAAGCCGTCATTAAGACGGCTTTTTGTTCAACTATTCATTGATTTCAGGAACTCTTTATTCGATTTCGTTCCTTTCAATCGCTCGAGCAGAAATTCCATTGCTTCAACCGGATTGAAATCACTCATGAACTTTCGCAGGATCCAAATCCTGTTCAACTCATCCGGTTCCAAGAGAATTTCTTCGCGTCTGGTTCCCGAACGGTTGACGTCAACTGCAGGGAATATTCTTCGGTCAGCAAGTTTTCTGTCCAGAACAATTTCGCTGTTTCCGGTACCTTTAAATTCTTCAAAGATAACTTCGTCCATCCTGCTCCCCGTTTCTACAAGAGCAGTTGCAATAATTGTTAAACTTCCGCCATCTTCAATATTCCGGGCAGCACCAAAAAATCGCTTCGGACGATGCAATGCCATCGCATCAACGCCGCCTGAAAGGATCTTACCCGAGTGTGGAGTGACAGTGTTATGAGCCCGTGCAAGACGGGTGATACTATCAAGAAGAATAACAACATCGTGTTTCGATTCGACTAACCGTTTTGCTTTTTCTATCACCATGTCGGCCACCTGAACGTGTCTTTCGGGCGGTTCATCAAACGTGGAAGCAACAACTTCAGCACTGACGCTTCGTTCCATGTCTGTCACTTCTTCGGGGCGTTCGTCGATCAGCAGCATCAGCAATTTCACTTCAGGATGATTGCGGGCAATGCTGTTTGCGATCTTTTGGAGCATAATCGTCTTTCCTGCTTTCGGAGGCGAAACGATCATTCCACGCTGTCCTTTTCCTATCGGTGACAGCATATCCAAAACACGCATTGCATGTTCGCCGGGAGCTGTTTCCAGTTTTAATCGTTCGTCGGGATATAACGGCGTCAGATTATCAAAAAGAATACGATCGCGGATTTTTTCCGGTTCATCTTCATTCACTGCTTCAACGCGCAGTAAGGCAAAGAAACGTTCTCCATCTTTCGGAGGCCGCACCTGACCGCTCACCGTATCGCCAGTCCGTAATGCAAATTTTTTTATTTGCGACGGAGATACATAGATATCGTCCGGCGACGGTAAATAGTTATAATCAACCGATCTAAGGAAGCCATATCCATCTGGCAACACTTCCAGCACACCTTTGCTGAATGTCTGTCCATCTTTTTGGCTTTGTGCTTCGAGAATCTTAAAGATAAGTTCTTGTTTGCGGAGATCGCTGTAACCTATCAGATTCAGGTCTTTGGCGATCTTATTCAGATCGGAGATTTTTTTGGACTTGAGTTCAGAAATGTCCATTGGCATAGGCGAAGGCTACCCCCTTAGAGTTGAAAATAAATATTGATGAAAGACAAGATAATGCGAGACAACTGTTAATTAGCGTTGGAGTTAGTATGAATTATTGATTGAGACGATTCTGTGCGTGGATAAACGATAAGGAATGTGTCTAAATTTCTATAGTCAAATTATATGAAATCAAGTTTATTGTCAAGGCTTTTTTTCAAGCAGGGGTATAATCTCGCCAACTAAAAAATGCGATCCGGCAATTATCAATAAACCTGATTTTCCTGTTTTGGCCTTAGCGAGATCCAATGCTTTACGCGTATTGACTGCATGAAAACAGCGAATATCCATTTCTTTGCAGACAGAATACAACTGCTCTGACGCCAATGCTCTGTCAATTTTTGGCTGAGTTGCAATAATAATTGGTTTAATTTTTTTGAATTGCACAAGCATTTTACGATAATCTTTATCCTTCATTACACCGAATATTATCACCAATTTTGAATAATGTAGCCTTTGAATACCGGAGATAAGAGTCTTAATGCCGTCCGGATTGTGTGCTACATCCAAAAGTATTTCCGGTTTTCCTTTTCTCAATTCAAATCGTCCACTCAGTCCGGTCAATTTCGTAGTATTCTCCAAACCTTCACGTATCGCCTGATCACCAATAAGAAAATGCCGGCAAACTATATTGATTGCACTGACCGCAGCTCTGGCATTCCCTGTCTGATGGTTTCCCTGTAACTCTATCTTGATGTTGTGCGGCAACATTATTTTTGACGAATCGATCACAATCGATCTTTTTTGTTTCGCGACATCCAATATCACAGTTTTTGCCTGACCTTTGATCGAACCTATAACAACAGGAACCTTCCGTTTTATAATACCGGCTTTTTCAAAGGCAATGGAACGGACAGTTTTACCTAAAAGTTCTGTATGATCTTTGCCAATAGAGGTGATGACGGAGACTAAAGGATGAAGAACATTCGTCGAATCCAGTCTACCTCCCAAACCGGTTTCGATCACTGCAATGTCAACTTTACGGTCGGCGAAATATTGAAACGCTAAAGCTGTGGTTGTTTCGAAGAAAGTTGCATTGATCGTGTTTGCATGATGTTTTATTTTCCTGATGTAGCGGGAAATATCGGCATCGGAGATCATCGTCCCATTGATACGTATCCGTTCATTAAACCGGACAAGATGAGGAGATGTATACAAGCCGACGTTGTATCCGGCCGCGGTCAATATTGCCGCTACCATCGAACTGGTTGAACCTTTACCGTTGGTTCCGGCTACGTGGACGGTTCGAATTTTTTTCTGGGGATCACCGAGATTATGTAGCAACATTTGAATGTTGCGCAGGCCGAACTTCATTCCAAATTTTTCTAGAGAGAAAAGATACTTTACAGCGGAAGTCATAGTGAATTTCTAATCGAAAGGATATTATAACCACGAATCAACAATTGATATCGTCTTATTGGTTTGCAGAGTCCGTACTAATCTGCCAACATCATCAAATCCGTTGTTCTCACAATATTTTTTCACACCTTCGGCAACAGTGATTCCTGTTGCAGGATTAATGAAATTTGCCGTGCCTATCTGGACCATTGAAGCGCCAACAATAAAAAATTCCACCGCATCTTCCCAACTTACGATGCCGCCAATTCCAATAACGGGAATCTTTACTGCATTGACAGTTTCATATACTTTAGCAAGTGCTATCGGTTTAATTGCCGGACCGGAAAGTCCGCCGGTGGTAGTTGCAATTTTCGGCGTACGCTTATGGATATTGACCGCCATGCCGATAACAGTATTGATAAGTGAAACAGCATCGGCTCCTTCTGCTTCACACGCACGTGCAAACTCGGATATATGAGTGACATTCGGCGTCAATTTGATTATGAGCGGTTTTCGCGTTCGCTGACGAAGTTCTTTGGTGATGAGTGAAACAAGTTTCACATCTGTTCCGAAACTCAATCCACCCTCTTTCACATTCGGACAGGAGACATTGATTTCAAATCCGTGCACTCTCTGCTGAGCATCGAGCAATTCAAGGACTTTGCAATATTCATCAACACTGCTTGCTGCGATATTGGCGACAATCTTTGTATCATACTTTTTCAAAACGGGAAGTTTATCGGAAATATATTTTTGCACGCCGATGTTCGCAAGTCCGATCGAGTTCAGCATACCGCTTGCTGTTTCGGTGATCCTCGGATTCGGATTGCCGTCGCGAGGTTTCATGGATAGGGATTTTGTAACAACTCCCCCGAGTTTTGAAATATCGACAAGGTCGGGCACTTCATCGCCGTAGCCAAATGTACCGGACGCTACAAGAATTCGGTTCTTAAATTCAACATCACCAATTTTAAAAGATTCAATCATCAGAATTTCAAATTTTTTGTTTCGAAAATCGTACCTTCTTTACATACCAGCCTGTATTTTTTATCTCCGCCGTTCATTTCAATGTTGCAACCCTGACAGAGTCCGATTCCGCACGCCATAT
Organism: uncultured Ignavibacteriota bacterium; assembly: GCA_903861125.1. Lineage (GTDB taxonomy): Bacteria > Bacteroidota > Ignavibacteria > UBA10030 > UBA8401 > UBA8401. The sequence goes on along the minus strand of CAIOTF010000017.1, from coordinate 346,315 downwards.
CGCATTCCATCGATGCGCAGCAGTCTGCACCGATCCCGGTTGCGAATTCGGAGACTGCCTTCATCATCCGTGTTGGTCCGCACAGAAAGAATCGCGGTCTTTTGTACATGTTCTTCGAAAAATCATCTTTTATTAGATCAAGAACTGTCCCTTTGAATCCCTGACTCCCGTCATCCGTTGCGATCTTGATGTTCTGTAATCCACTGGCGATGATCTGTTCCTTATGCCTTCCGCCGAGGAAGGTGACTATTTGTTTATTGTTGTATAGTTTTTTAGTCAAAAAACGAAACGGTGCAACACCGATTCCTCCAGCCACGAACACAGCCGTATCGAATGAATCATCAACAAATGATAGGAAGTCATTGCCGCACGGTCCGAGAACATCAATGGTCTCTCCCTTTTGTTTGCGGGCAAGTACTTTTGTACCAGTACCAATGACATTAAAAACGATCGATACTCTGTTTTCATCAACATTGAAAATGGAAAAAGGCCTTCTGAGCAGCGGGAAATTGTCCCCCACCCGTATATTGATAAACTGACCCGGCTTTGCAGTTGAAGCAAGATATTCAGAAATGAATGTAAGTTCTAAGATCTCTTTGGATAGGAATTCCAACGAATGAATCGGAACAATTTCCTGCTTCATAATTTATTTTTCGGAGTAGAAAGTGAATCGGTTGCAGCGGGAGCCTGCTCCTGAATTTTTTCTTTTGCAGCTTTAGCATCTTTTTCCTGCTGTTCTTTTAGTTTTTGTGCTTCAAGCGCCTGCTGTTTTTCCTGCTCAATTCTCTTCGCTTCGTTGTCATATTCAAGGACTTTAGGACGGGCCGCAGCTGCATACTGAGAAACGGGATATTTGGCAATCAGACGCTTGTAGACAGCAACAGCACTGTCATTTCTTAGAAGTGAGTTCTCATAATGCCAGCCGGCACTGTATAATGCTTTTGCTGAAAACGGCGAGGCAGGATGTTTTATTTCAATTTGTTTATACGCAGTAATTGCCGCTTCATATTTTTTGTTTTCGGACAACTTTTCGGCAATTTCGAACAGGTCCTGTGCAGAATCTTTTTCAGCTACAATAACCGGTAATCCTACGTTTTTCCGCGCTTCGTTGGCATAGGGAGATTCCGGATACGTAGTAATAATTTTTTGATACAGCGAATCCAGTTCCGAGCGCTGTTTTTTCTTTACGCTTCGGAATATTTCTGCGATAGAGTAGAGAGCACGAGGAGCGAATTGGCTTTTTGGATATATCTCAACAACATGAGTGAACCATGAAAGAGCGGAATCAGGCTGTTGAATTTCAAGATAAAATAATCCGCCAAGTTCAAACTTAGTTCTAATGATTGAACGCTGAAGCGAATCAATCAATACCTTCTGAGCAAGAATGCGGGTGATCCGTTCTTTTATCTTCGTTGAATCGATAGCAATAATAGAATCTTTCTTAATTTCCGGTTTGCCGGTTTTCGTCATTTTTTTTGCTTTTGTATCTTCTTTGACGGTCAACGTATCTTTTACAGTAATAGAATCCTGCGGACTCGTCACACTCGATGAGTCCAACTGAGCTTTTGCGGCAATTGCGTTAGAATACAGCGAATCAAAACGAATGAGATCTTTTTTCAAAAGATCATATTTATTGAAAATGTCGGACCGCTCTGCAGCATCTTTGGTGATTTCGGATGCCGCATATTCTGTCCGTGCTTTACCATACAGAACGCGTGCAGAATCATAATTCAATTCCTTATTCTCAAAATATTTGCCGAGAATAAAATATGACCTCGCCGCCTCTTCGGATCGGGCAAATGCCGTATCGACATAGGTGTATTTCAGCACCGCCTCTTTCGTGTTTCCCTGTATCATTAGCACGTTTGCAATTTCAAAATGAATGATTCCGAAAAATTCCTTGTTCTTTGTATCGGAAAGCATTTCGTTCAATCCGTTTAATGCTTCATCATATTTTTTTTCAAAGGTATACGATTTATACAACTGCAGAATAGCCTGAAACTTAAATGTATAGATCGGAGAAATATCTGCAGCGTTGGTATATGCCTGTTGCGCCTTTTCTATCTGTTGTAATTCGCTGAAGCATTTCCCGATCTGAAAGTACAACTGCGTCTTAATTTCATCATCTCTTAAAAGCTTCACGGCCTGCGAATAATGCTGTTCAGCAAGAGTAAAATCGCCTTGTGCAAAATAGTACTGAGCTAATTCAAATGCCGATTGCCCTGCGATGGTATTATCCAGATCGACCGTTTTCACAAAAACATCTTCCAGCTGCTTAATCCCCTGCTCCGTTTTTTTCTGACGCATAAAACTTTTTCCGAGCCATAATTGTGATTCAAAGAACAGGTCACTGTGAGGAAACTGCACTGCCAATTCCTGGAACTTTCGTTCCGCACGCACATCATCCTCCATATAAAAATATGCTTTGCCGATCATCATCAGCGCATCGTCAACCCATTTTGAATCCGAATAGAATGTCAGAACTTTTGAGTTCTTTTCTATGGACGTTTGAAATTTTTGGCGGGCAGATGCAGGAATGGCAAATGTAAGATTTACTGCACCCTTCTCCAAATAATCCCTTCGTGCTTTCAGCACTTCATCTTCTGCTTCGTTGAATTGACGTTGTGCGTTGTAAAAGGTATTAAAATAGGATATTGCGTTCGTGTATCGCTGTTTTGTAAAATCAGCAAAAGGCTCGTAAACAGCACATCCGGAATGGGTAAATGCTATGATGACGGCGGTATATATGTAGAGTTTTTTGTTTGTCACGTGTATGCCTCTATAATAAAAAAAGGTTGCATGCAATTCAATGTTAAACTTTCTTTCGTCCATTGTGTCCAAATCCATGAAAACATTGACCCAAAACACTTTCACAATTAACCAAGAGGCCGTTATGAAGAACACATTGTCGATATTTGCAGTTCTCGTTTTCTTTGCCGCTTCATCGCTGTTCAGTCAGCCTGATCCACAACGAATGATGCTAAAGAAACTCAATCTGACAGACACACAGCAGGAACAGTTCGAAAAGAGCACGTTCGATATGAAAAAGAAACAGATCGAACTGGGTGCAAAACTTGCAACGCTGAAACTAGAAATGCACCGATTAATGACCGCAGAAACACTTGATAAAGCTGCGATCGAAAATAAAATGAAAGAAATCGCCACACAGCAAATTGCTCTTCGCATGAATCATCTCAATGCATGGTCAGAAAAGAACAAGGTCCTGAATGCTGACCAGCAAAAAATCTGGAAAGGCATGATGTTGCGGCATATGCAAAACAGCAAAGGCGATATGCCCGGTTGCATGCCAGAACCGAAACGCGGACGCATGCAGAGACCAATGATGCATGGATTGCAAGGTGACGACGATATGCCACAGCAAATGGAAATCAAGATCGAAAAGAAAATTAACAAAGAGTAATATCGATTTGTATGATAGGCCAAACGTCGTGTAAACGATGATTGGCCTATTTTTATTTTAAAGCAGTATCAAGAGTGGAATATTATCTCGGCTTTTTAGCAGGACGAATATCAATTTCACTGACATTCACCCGCGATGGCATATTCAGGGCAAACAAAACGGTATCAGCTACATCCTGCGGCTGAATAATCTGTGGTTCATTAGTTTCCTTATCGGCAAAATGTGTATTCACCGATCCGGGTGAAATTGTAACTACGCGGATATTATGGTCGCGAACTTCCAGCATCAGCGACCGTGCAAATCCGATCAATCCCCATTTTGATGCAGAATACACAGAACCTCCTGCGAATGAATTCTTTCCGGCCAATGAAGCTATATTGATGATCTCTCCTTTTTGCTGCTTGATCATCGCGGGAAGAACAGCTCGGCTGCACAAAAAGACCCCCTTCAGGTTTACATCCATCATTCTATCGTACTCTTCTGTTTTCATATCAACAACGTTGGAAAACTTGCCTACACCGGCATTGTTGATAAGAATGTCTACAGTACCGAATTTTACGATCGTTTCATTAATAAGGTTTTGTACAGAACTTTCGGAAGTAACATCCGTCGGGATAGCAATTGAAGAACCGCCGGAATTTGAAATTTGTTTTTGAATTCCGGCTAACATGTCAGCTGATCGCGCAGCAAGTACTACATTCACACCGTGCGTGGAAAGGGTTAACGCGATGGCTCTTCCTATTCCCTTGCTTGCACCGGTGACTATCGCTGTCAGACCTTTTAACTCCATTACAGATCGCCTTCTACGGGACGCAAAACAATTTCATCAGTAGTCATCCGCTGCGGTTGGCAGAAGATTGAAACAACGGCATCGGCAACATCTTCCGGCTGAATCATTTTCGCATGAAATTTACGGCGTGTCGGCTTATCCCACATGTCGGTCTCAACTGCACCGGGAAGAATGTCGATGACACGGATCCCTTTTTTTCGCACTTCAGCTCTAAGACATTTGGAAAGCGCTAAAGCACCTGCTTTAGAGGCTGAATAGACAGAGGAATTATTAAACGTTGTTATTGCCGCAACAGAATGAATGTTGAAAATATATCCTTTCTTCTGTTTCAGCATAGATGTAAGGACAGCTTTCGTACACAAAAAATAGCCGCGGAGATTGGTATCAACAATCTGGTCGAACTCTTTTACGGTCGTTTTTTCAAACGATTCGAACACTGTAACACCGGCGTTATTCACCAGAATATCAACACCACCTACTTTTTTTGTGATTGTGGCCATTGCAGAGCGTACGCTGATTTCAGATGTGATATCACATGCCAACGGAAGCGCATATCCGCCCTGATCGATGATCTTACCGGCATTAATTTCCAACTGGGATTTATTTCTGCCGCTTAGAATTATCTTGCAACCGATAACCGCAAACGCATTGGCGATCGCAAGTCCGATTCCTTTAGTAGCACCGGTAACCCAAACAACCGGCACATAATTTTTTTCTAATTCGATCATGCGTTACGAAAGTTTATTTGTAATCAGAGTTAAAAATTCTGTTCTTGTCTTGATATTATTCTGAAAAACACCAAGCATGGCGCTGGTGGTTGCCAATGAATGCTGTTTCTCCACCCCGCGCATCATCATACACATATGCTTTCCTTCGCACACAACAGCAACTCCTTCGGGCTCCAGAACTTCATAAAGTGTGTTTGCAATTTGCCGGGTCATTCTCTCTTGCACCTGCAGCCGTCGTGCGAACATATCCACAAGACGGGGAATTTTGCTTAAACCGACAATTTTACCGTTCGGTATATATGCGATGTGAATTTTTCCATAAAACGGCAGCAGATGATGTTCACACATTGAAAAATAATCAATGTCCTTAACAATTACCATCTCTTTGTAATCCTCTTTGAAGATGGCTCCGTTTAATATTGTCTTCACATTTTCGGTGTACCCTTTAGTAAGGAACTGCAAAGATTTTGCTACACGGTGAGGAGTTTTGATCAACCCCTCCCTCTTCGTATCTTCGCCGATCAGTTTCAACTGTTCCAATACCAGATTTTCCAATCGGACAGTTGCAGCGCTTGACGATTTATCTTTGGCCAAAATCAATCTCCTCTGTATTCCACAAAATTATTCTCTGTTTCATAGATTCGCACCGAGTACAACTTCCCTTCCGAAATGTGTGATGCAATCTGTTTCCAGGCAGCAACAGCAATATTTTCCGTTGTCGGATTGATTCCCTTCATAAAATCGACATCGACATTAAGGTTTTTGTGGTCCACCTTGTCTAAAAATTTTTCTTCGAGAATCTTTTTCACTTTCTTCAGGTCTATAACAAATCCCGTTTTTGCAGCCGGCATTCCAGCAACGCATACCTCTATGTAATAGTTGTGTCCGTGTCCGTTAGGATTTGAACATGCTCCGAATATCTCCGCGTTCTGTTCATCACTTAACGCCTGATCAAACAGCCGATGGGATGCACTGAAATGAGCCCTGCGATATACATACACTATTCCCATTATTCCGACAATGCCGTTAATATTTCTTCGGTGTGGCCGTCTACTTTCACTTTGGAAAATACGTGCGTGATTTTCCCTTTTTCATCAATAATGAATGTTGTCCGTACTACCCCCATGTATTTCCTGCCGTACATACTTTTTTCCTGCCACACTCCGTACTCCGTCAGCATTATTTTACTTTCGTCGGACAAGATGGAAAAATTAAGATCGTACTTGGTTGAAAATTTTTCGTGAGATTTTACGGCATCGGGACTCACACCAAGAACAATGGCCCCTTTTTTCTTTATTGCAGAAAGATTATCCCTAAAAGAACATGCTTCTTTCGTGCAGCCGGAGGTATCATCTTTAGGGTAGAAATACAAAACAATTTTCTTTCCTTTGAAATCTTTCAAAGAATATTTCTTACCGTCTTGTGCAAGAAGAGAAAAATTCGGTGCCTTCACACCAATTACTAATTGCGTCATAAAAATATTTCCCTGACTATGCGAGTGCTTTTTTAACTTCGTCGTATGGAGGTTCGATACCCGGATTTTCCGAAACCCATGCAAACATAACAGTTCCCGATCCATCGATCACGTATGCCGCACGATTCGACGTAGTAAGGCCGATAAGTCCTCCAAAGTTATTCACTAATCCGCAGTATTGCGCTGAAACATACCGGGTATAATCGCTTAGTAGTGGAAACTTCAGACCGTTTTTATCTGCAAACGCCTTGTTAGCGGCCGGTGCGTCAACGCTAATTCCCAACACTTGTACTCCACCGGAATCAAAGTCCGCCATAGCGTCACGGATCGTGCACATTTCTTTTTCACACACCGCCGTGAATGCGCCGGGATAGAAAAATACGACAACTTTTTTTCCTGCAAAATCTGATAATGTTACCGGTTTACGAAATGCATCTGCTAATGTAAAGTCCGGTGCTTTTTGACCTACGGTAATTGCCATGTGTTTTCTCCTTAATGGTATAAATGAACTGGTGTTTGTAACGCAGGACGACTGGTGATTGTTCCCCTCATACGAAATATATGCAAAAACAAAGAATTGAAAAACGGAGATTCTACCGGTCGGAAGTAGTGATCAAAAAAATCATGCGGAGAGGGAGGGATTCGAACCCTCGATAGCCTTGCGACTACTCCAGTTTTCGAGACTGGCTCTTTCAACCACTCAGACACCTCTCCTATTTTTGAAAACTTAAAAACCCGAATCATCGTGGATTCAGGTTTTGGTGAAAATACTGCATCGAACTGCGGAGAGGGTGGGATTCGAACCCACGGTACCCTTACGGGTACACTACCTTTCCAGGGTAGCCAATTCAACCACTCTTGCACCTCTCCAGTCGAATAACGATGCAAATATACGAAAAAAAGATCGAATTACAATTGCACTTTTTATAAAGTTTTGGTGTTACAGTGATTGCATGTAACTACACCGGCAATCGGGCCGTATACTTATTCAATTTTTATCTATATTTATTAAAAAAAGTCCATGAAAATCTTTTCTTTTATTTTTCTCATCGTTGCATTCTCACAGTCCCAGCAAAAGGCAACCCTTAGCGGTTTTGTCCGTGACAAAACTAATAAGGAATCACTCCCCTATGCCACCGTTTCTATCAAAGATTTGAAAATAGGTACAGCAACAAACATTGAAGGATACTTTGCCATTCCCTATATCCCCGAAGGAGAATTTGAAGTTTCGGTATCGCTTCTGGGTTACCAGGCTACCACTTTTGTGATAAGCACCGTTGATCATCCCGGAATTGTTCATGATGTGTATTTAACCGACAAGGCTGTTCAAGTATCGGAAGTTCTTATCGACGCTCAAAAGGATGAAGAAAAACGATCCACACAGACCGGAAGAATCAGAATGCAGGCAAAAGATATTGCTCAAATGCCGACCATCGGTGAAGCAGATGTCTTTCGTGCACTGCAAATGATGCCCGGCGTAAAAGCAACTTCCGAAATATCCAGCGGGCTGAATATACGCGGAGGGAGTACAGATCAGAATCTTATTCTGCTCGACGGCACAGTTGTATATAATCCTTCACATCTTTTCGGATTATTTTCAACATTTAATAACGACGCGATCAAAGATATCGACCTGATGAAAGGGGGCTTCCCTGCTGAATACGGCGGAAGACTTTCTTCAGTATTGAATGTGACGAATATTGACGGCGACCGTGTTTCCACGCATGGAAAAGCATCGATCAGTCTGCTGAGTACGCGGGTAACCGGTGAAGGACCGATCGGCAATGGATCATGGTTCCTCTCCGGCAGGAGAACCTATTTTGATCAGTTTGTAAAGCTTGCCGGACTTAATACCGGAGACAATGCAATTCCGCTCTATTTTTTTTATGATGCCAATGCAAAATTGAATCAGGATTTTGGTACCGATGATAAAATATCCTTCGTCGGATATTTCGGTGATGACGATCTTACATATTCTATCGGGAATAATGAATTGCAATTGAATATGCTTTGGGGCAACAGAACCGGCGCGATGAAATGGACCCATGTTTTCAGCCAGACCCTCTTTTCAAATTTCACTGCATCCTATAGTCAATATAAAGCAAAGATCGGTGCAGAGTTTGGCGGAGTTGAAATTTCTCAGGAGAACGGCGTATACGACTATTCTCTGCGTGGCGATGTTGATTTTTTCCTCTCAAATGATCACTTGCTGAAACTTGGCGTATGGTGGTCGCAATATGACATCCGCTACATACAACGCGGTGATGGATTGCCGTATGAATTCAAGGAACGGCCAGCACAAATCTCATTTTACGGACAGGATGAATGGACATTCAACGAACGATGGAAGACGCAATTCGGACTGCGTGTGGAATATCAGGATCTTTCTAAACACATCACTCTTGGTCCGCGCTTTAATGCTCGCTACAATATTGACGAATATTCAATGGCAAAATTTGCAGCCGGCATGTATTATCAGTATTTGAACGCAGTGCCAGCCGGAAGCGATAACGGATTTTCGCCATTCGACATTTGGGTGCCGATCAATGATAAGATGAATCCAAGCCGCTCCGTTGACTTTGTACTAGGCTATGAGACAAAATACTTTGAGGATTTTAAAATCTCCCTTGAGACGTATTACAAGATGTATAAAGAAGTTTTACTTTTTAAACGTGAGATCACCCAAACGCTTGATGTAAGTCAGCTGTTTTATGTTGGTAGAGGCAGATCATACGGCGTTGAATTCTTTCTCCAGAAAGAAGCCGGTCAATTCACCGGTATGATCGGGTATACTCTTGCATGGACACATAGAACGTTCGACGATTTGAACGGCGGGAAAGAATTTATGCCGAAATTTGACCGTCGCCATGATCTTACACTTTCGACAAACTATCAATTTAATGAGCTTTGGAAGATCAGCAATATCTTCACCTTTGCCACCGGACAATCATATACACCGGCAGCCGGGATGTGGAACGACTATTCTTCGGGAACTTCAAACACAAGGATTGAACCCGGTCCGCTGTACAGCAAGCGTCTGCTTCCCTATCACCGGTGGGATTTAAGCATCAATAAAAAAATCACTATGTTCAATCTTGACGGAAGCTGGTATTTTCAAATTTTCAATGTGTACGGAATCTGGCACAGAAACATCTGGTTCAAGAATTTCGATTATTCAAAAAATCCAGTGGAAGTAACCAATGTAAAACTGCTTCCGATAATTCCTTCATTTGGCGTCGAATTTAAATTCTAAATATTATGAGATACCTTCTTCTTCTTGTTTTACCATTACTGTACTTTACGGGTTGTGATGAATCCGCATCGCCGTTCGATTACAATAAACAGATCGTTGTGACCGGAATGTTAGAATCGGGCAGAACCATCGATACAGTGAAACTATTATACACCGGTGAAGTGGACAAACTTGTGTCGCCGGCAAATTATGCTATCACTAACGCAGTCGTAAAGGTTATCGGCGTTGACGTATTCTTTGAAGATTCACTTGTGTACGATCCGCTGAATCCCGGACGATATCACTCTGCCAATCCGTTGAAAATCATTCTACCGACAAAAACGTATCGGCTTGATATTAAGACGCAGGACGGCAAATCGGTTTCTGCGGTCACCACTGTTCCCGATACATTCAGTCTTGTGCACTCATCTCTGGTTAACAATAGTGTTGTAAAATATAGCCCGCTAAATCCCGTTAACTTTTTTGCATGGACTGCAAGCCGATTTCACGGTACCTATTTACCCACTATTTCCAGCTTGGATTTGAATGCACCGAGAATCCTGAAATCATTTATGCGGGATACTACCATGGATCCGCCGCCGGACAAAATCGGTTATCGGGTTGGATTGCCGAAGGAACAAACTTTTACAGAAGTACCCTGGTTCGTTTTGAATTATTACGGTACAACGCGTTTTGACGTCTATGCCGTAGATGAGAATTACAACGCATTTCTCAATCAATATTTTGCGGCTCAGGGAGGCGAATTGAAGGAAATCCGCTATACAATTCAAGGCGGAATAGGAGTTTTTTGGGCCAGAACCCAGGCAAAAGGTGGAATAACGGTGAAAATTACACCGTAAACTATTTTTTATCGATAGTTGAAAAAAGGATTGAAATATTTTTTCAATCCTTTTTCTTTTGTAAGATGATTATATTTCAGTCGTATGAACCCTATCCTTTTCGGACATGATGACGAAGCGAATATCGTTGCAGTAAATGCGCACGGTGAATCACTCGTGCGAATATATAAGCGTGCCGGCGATGTCATCGAGCATCGCGATGAAGAATTTTTTCCTTTTTTCCATATCTCCGATAAACGGTTCCTCGAAAATTTTCCCGAAAAGTTTTGGCAAAAAAAACTCGAAGGTTCGAATTTTTATCAGTATATCTGCGCATTCCCTTCCGTACCGATATTATGGGATGCCGTAAATTACGCCCTTCGAAAAATCACAAAAGAATTCAAGACCAATTATAATTCCCATCTTGACACGGAGCATATCTTTCTCCGCCCCGACATGAACACACAGTATCTTATGCAAAGCGGTAAGACGTTGTTCAAGGGAATGCAATTCAATGACCTACACAGGCTCCAAATAGATATCGAGACCTATTCTAAGGATTACCGCTTCAGCCGTGCGGACAAAAAAGATGACCGCATTATTCTTATATCGCTTTCTGATAACCGGGGATTCGAGACCGTAATTGGCGGAAAACACATAGGAGAGAAAAAACTCCTTCAGCAATGCATTAAGATCATCATCGAAAAAGATCCTGATATCATCGAAGGCCACAACATTTTCAATTTCGATCTTCCTTACATTCTTCAGCGGTGCGCCTTACATGAAATTGAATTCACGATAGGGCGTGACGGATCCGTGCCGAGCGGGTTCCGTTCACGGACATCTTTTGCGGAAAATTCCGTAGAATATACAAGTTACGAGGTTGACGGCAGACATTTCATCGATACGTGGCTGCTCGTCCAATCCTACGATATGACAAAACGGAACATGGAAAACCACGGACTGAAATATGCAGCAAAATATTTCGGATTATCGACTGCAGACCGCACATATATTCCGGGCGATAAGATTTCGTGGTACTGGGATAACGAGGTTGAAACACTGAAAAAATATGCATTGGATGATGTTGTTGAAACAAGAGGGCTGAGTGATAAATTGTCGGGCAGTACTTTTTATCTTACCCAGATGCTGCCGTTCAATTATGGAACAGTGGCAAAACTCGGTTCGGCTGCCAAAATTGAATCACTCTTCCTGCGTGAGTACATTAAACAGCGTCACTCAATACCGAAACCGCAAAAAGGTTCGCAGACATCCGGAGGATATACCGATATATTCTACACCGGCGTCTTCAGCCCCATTGTCCACGCGGATGTTGAATCTCTATATCCGTCTATCATGCTGTCCAAAAACATCAAGCCTATCACCGATGATCTTGATGTCTTCCCTTCTGCTTTGAAATATCTGACAACGCAGCGGCTTGAGGCAAAGCGTACTTTGGCATTAGCAGTCGGCAGCAAGGAATATTCGACGATAGATGCAATGCAATCATCTTTCAAAATACTCATCAATTCATTTTACGGTTATTTGGGATACGGAAAAGGATTGTTCAACGATTACCGCCAGGCCGATGTCATAACAAGCACCGGGCAGGAATTATTGCGGACACTTATCCGGGAAATAGAGATCCATAACGGAACAGTGATTGAAGTAGACACCGATGGAATATTTTTCATCCCTCCGGACAATGTCTCCGGTGAAGAATCTGAACGGAAATTTGTCGAGCATCTTTCCGAAACGCTGCCGGAAGGAATTAATCTGGGATTCAGCGGACGGTTCAAGAAAATAATGAGTTACAAAAAGAAAAACTATGCTCTACTGGACTATAATAACCGCGTCTCTATCAAGGGATCATCATTGATTTCACGTGCGATCGAACGGTTCGGGCGAAGCTATATTCAGCAATGTGTCGATTGTCTGCTAAACGACCGTATACAAGATCTGCACGGACTTTATATTGAACTTGAGAAAACAATCAGAGAGCACGGAATAGATATCAGTGATTTTGCCAAAACCGATATGATCAAGGAATCGCTTGAAGAGTATAAGAACGATATCAAGGAGGGCAAAAGGAACCGCTCTGCTGCCTACGAACTTGCCCTGCGATCCTCCAGAAAGTACAAACAAGGAAGCCGCATCCGGTATTATATTACCGGCAGCGATGCGAACGTAAAAGGATTTGAGAACGCAAAAGAGGCGCATGAATGGGATGCAAATTTTCCGGATGAAAATACTGAATATTATTTGAAGAGGCTGGAAGAGTTCTCGAAGAAATTCGAAATTTTCTTTGATGAACGCGGTTTCGAGACGATTTTTGCCACTGAAGATCTCTTCGGTTTCGATCCCACGGCGATCGTCATTGTCAACCGTAAAGAGAAGTCCGTAGAACGTGATGAGACGTTAAAGGACGAAAGTTATTCCATAGAATTCGACGATACCGAAAATTAAACGGGTAACTTAAACATGTTTTTGATATAATCGACGATAACAAATGTAGAAGCACCCGGTGTAAATATCTCTCCGATACCCAGTTCTTTTAAACGCACAATATCCTCTTGAGGCACGATGCCTCCTCCAAACAGCAGCACATCATCCATCCCTTTTTCTTTCATCAAATTCTTTACTTTCGGAAATATTGTCATGTGTGCACCGCTGAGCGAACTGATGCCGATCGCATTCACATCTTCCTGCAGTGCCGCTTCGACGATCGCTTCCGGCGTTTTACGCAGACCTGTATAGATCACTTCCATTCCTGCATCGCGCAGTGCGGCTGCAATCACTTTCGCTCCGCGGTCGTGACCATCAAGACCGGCTTTTGCGATCAACACACGAATTTTCTGATTCATAACGATCCTTTCAAATAACCGAGTTGTCCGGCAAACTTCGTAAATGCAAGATAGAATTTCGAAAGAGGAAATCCAACAACCGTATAATAGTCCCCAACAATCTTTTCAACGAACACCGCACCGAAATCATCCTGAATGCCGTATGATCCCGCTTTGTCCATAGGAGAACCAGTTGCGACATAATCGCTAATCTCTTTTTCAGATAACACACGAAATGAAACATCGGTATGTTCACAATCAATATAGGATTTTTTCGTTTTCACATCAACCAGCGCAAATCCGGTAAAGACTGTATGTGTTCGTCCACTGAGCATCCCGAGCATCTGCTCAGCCTCATTCCTTGACGAAGGTTTTCCAAGTACTTTCCCGTCTATGACAACAATCGTGTCGGAGCCGATCACAATTCCCTGTTCATGCCATTGTGCAATATCTTCGGCTTTGTGCAGGGACAATCGTCTGACATTTTCTTCCGATGTGTGGATAGAATTTATTTCTTCAGCGACAGAACTCGGCTGGATAGTGAACGTCAAACCAATCTGACGCAACAGATGGGCCCGGCGCGGCGACTGTGAGGCAAGAATGATAGGGACAGTTGTTATAATCATAATCGTACAAAAAAAAAGCGATTCATCTGAATCGCTTTTTATACACCAATCAAATTTTTTAGCGGAACATCGCTTTCAAACTTCCCCACGTCCGTTTTACACCCGACACATTATGCGAGATTGTAACCACGGCAGAATATTCAACACCGCCGGAACTGGTTACCGATTTTATTCGATATTGGTAAATTGAACCTGTTGTTTTGAATGCTGATTTATCAATATACTCGTAAAATGAATTCGATCCTTTTTTAGCAACAACTGCAATCGTAATAAAATCTCCAACCGATCCGCTGCGACGTTCGATAACGAATTCTTTTATACCTGATTCGTCTGTCGTTCCCCACTGAATGGTAACATTGCTTCCATCGCTTCGCGCCTGCATCGAACCTTCACGGATAACGCCTGCAAACATCACGGAAGCAAATAACACTGTCAATGTCAGAGATAGTTTCATCATTCGATTTATTTTATTTTCGAGCTGCGATTAGAAAAATCGTTAACAGATATTGTTCTTCTAACACTTAAACTAACTGCCGTAAGTTAATGGAGTAATGATTCATTGTCAATACTAATTCCTTAAAAAGTTTTTTGTTTATCGTAAATCACATTGTCATATTTATTCTTCTGAGGCGTCAACGATGAACTATAATATCCTTAAGTATTTTCAGTGATATTTCGGCTTTAACATTGCTCGGAATGGATGTAATTGCACTCCTATGCACTAGATTTGAAGCTTTTCGTATTTATAGAGCTTTAGATTGCATCGCAATCGTCGTTTTTCGCACCCCACCCGGCAAGCCGGTAAAGGTTGTATTGAAAGTGTTTAATAGAAAAATACGGTCCCAAAGTAGAGGAAATAAAAACCGAATTATTGATTTGTCTTTAACATTCTGTTTGTAATTGTACTAACAACAAAACAACAGATTGATCAGGCTGCTACTCAATTATAAATTAGCATCTAAAAAACTTCGCTGATCCGGAATTCGGTATGCCACTCAGTCTTTACATCGAAGAAGAAGCATCGTCGGGATAAACATACCGGATATTCATTTTGAGATTAATTTAAATAAAACGGCACTATACCATAGTCCTTAATTTCCTCAGCATGCTTTTATTCAACTCTTGTTTGAAACAATCTGCGCCACGCGCTTCACAAGTGTTCCCGTATCGTAAGGCTTCTGGAAATAGGCTGTCGGACGGTCTATACCGAACACCGACAACGTTTCTTCTTCGGTATATCCCGAACAGAGAACAACTTTAACCTTATTGTTGATCTGCAATAGCTTATCAAACGCCACCTTGCCGTCCATATGCGGCATCGAATAATCCAGTATGACCATTGAAATGTTCTGTTGTTGATTGCGATAGAGTTCGATTCCTTTTAACGGATCTAAGGCGCTGATCACTTTGAAATTGACCTCAGTTAAAACATCTTCAAGTAATTCGATGACCGATGCTTCGTCATCAATGATTAATATTGTATTCCCTTCTCCATTAATAGTTGTTGTCGTCATCTCCGTAATTTTTGATATCTTTGATGGCTCAATTAATGGCCAAACAATCTCGAACATTGTCCCTTTCCCAACTTCACTCTCGATGCGTAATCCTCCCTTATGTCCTTTGATAATGCCAAGAACTGCTGCAAGACCGAGTCCTCTTCCGGTAAATTTTGTTGTGAAGAATGGGTCGAAGATACTAATGAGTGTTTCTGCACTAATACCACAGCCGTTGTCTTTAATTTGCAGCATTGCGTAATTGCCTGCCGCTATCGATGTTGCGGTATATTTTGAATACTCACTGATATTTTCCGATAGCACAATGCTATTTGTTCGAACGGTAATATATCCCGGATTTGAACCCATTGCCTCGCCGGCATTTATAATAAGGTTCATAATTACCTGTTGGATCTGACCGATGTCTCCAATGATATGGGGGGACGGAGAGCCCAGATCAAATTGTAATTGTGTCGTCTTTGGAATTGATACTTCGAGCATTGCGATATTTTCTTTTACCAATTTATTCAGATCGATCTCATCAATTACAAATTTCCCTCTACCGGAATACGCAAGAAGCTGTTTTGTAAGGTCGGCAACACGTTCCGAAGCTTTTATGGCTTTTGTGATGTGGTCCACGACCGGACTTTCTTTAGGAAGTTTTTTTAGCGCTAAGGCAGATTGTCCCAGTACTGCGTTCATCAGATTGTTAAAATCGTGTGCGATTCCTCCTGCAAGTGTTCCAATACTTTCAAGTTTCTGTGCTTGACGTAATGCTTGTTCGGTGTTTTTGCGCTCGGTAATGTCATTGGCAAAAACTAATTTTGCATTTTTCCCTTCAAAGACTAAATCGTTCCTGATAATTTCTACATGTATGATTTCTCCGTTTTTCTTTTTATGAAGATATTCTCCTAAATTTACAAGTCCTTTATCAAAGATTTTGATTGACTGTTTTACTCTTTCTTTTTCTGATTCAGGCCTGATATCCAAAATAGTCATCGTTAAGAATTCCTCTCTCGTGTAGCCATATTTATCTACAAAAGCATTGTTCACAGAAAGGAATTTTAATGTTTCGGTACCAAAAATTGCTATTGGCATCTGGTTAGACTCATAGAGTAATCTGTACTTATCTTCACTTTCTTTTATAGATTCTTCCGCCCGCTTGCGTTCGGGGATGTCTGAGAAAGTAACGACAGCCCCGCTGATATTTCCGTTTTGAATGATGGGATACGATGAGTATTCTGCTGGGAATGACGTCCCATCTTTCCGCCACATCACCTCACTATCCAGTTTGTGACCTACCCCAGTCAGCTTGGCCTGAAAAATGGGACAATCTTCAACTGGATAATGTGTTCCATCGGAATAGCTATGGTGGATAAGATTGTGCATGTTTTTCCCCACGCAATCCTCAATTTTATAGCCTAACGTATTCAAGCCCGTCTTGTTGATGAAAGTGCAACATCCATTTAAATCGATGCCGTAGATACACTGATCTGTGGTCTGAAGCAATTGATTTATTTGATCCTTGCTTTCCCGTAGTGCGATTTCCGTTTGTGTGTGTTTTGTGATATCCACACTGACATTGGCGTAATGTTCGGTCCCGACCAGAAACACCGAAGAGAGGTAGTTGCGTCCGTTTGCAGCAAACTGAGTTTCAAATTGTTGGGACTGGCTGGTTTTCGCAATCTGTCTGGAGATTTTAATGTAAGGAGCCATCGCTTCGCTTCCGAACACATCAGTTGCCCGTTTTCCGATCACGTCAGCGGCGTCTTTGCCGATACTCGCCGCACCAAGTGGATTGATGTCGCTGAACTCCCAATCCACAATTTCTCCGTGCTCGTCACGAATGAAACGATAGATAACGCATTGAAGGGGCACATTGAAGAATAGCGCATTGAACCTTACGTTGCTCTCACTCAGTGCTTCCTCGGCATGCTTGCGCACGGTAATATCATCAAATGTCGCATGAACCTGATAGGGAGCGGTTTCATTCGGTTTGAATAATGGCATTGCATTGACATTGATCCAGATGTAATTTCCGGTCTGCGGATGGAACACCCCCATAACAATATTAAGCACAGGTTGTCCGCTGCGGAGTGCCACTATCGCGGGATGTGTCTCGCCGGGGAAATCGGAACCATCTTCGTGAATTGCGTGCCAGCGCGGATCCAGCGAGGAACGACCCTGCATCTGGTCAAGCGAAAGACCCAGTATGCGTTCTGCCGCCGGGTTAGCAGAGATGATCCTGCCATCGGCGTCCTGATAAACCACCCCCTGTATCATTGTTTGGAATAAATTACGGAACTTTTCCTCACTTGCTTTTAGTGATTCCTCTCCTCGCTTACGTTCATTGATGTCAACCATCGTGACAAAACAAGTTTTTCCACTTTCAACTGCAATTCCAGAAAGATGAACATACATTGGTTCATTGTTATTTGTTTCGAGATTCACTTCACAGCTTTCTTTTGAAGTGCCGGCAAATATTTTTTCCAGGAATGCATTGAACGCTGGTTTTGTTTCAACGGAAATATAATAACTGAATTGTGCTTTCAATAATTGAGACCGTACCTTGCCAATCATTGTTGCACCGGTAAGGTTCAGTTGGAGTATTTCACTGTCTTTGGAGAGGGTAAAATATCCCGCCGGAGCAAAATCGTACAATTCAGCATACTTTTCTCCATCGATTTCTGATTTTTCTTTTGCTTTCGTCAGTTCTTCGTTCTGCAGTTCCAGTTCTATCTGGTGCCCTTGTAATTCGTGAACAAGCTTCTGCGTTTCGCTTTCGGATAATTTCGCACTGGTTTTCGTTGGTTTCACTGTCAGCAACTCTTCTGCTTTTTGGCGGAGGAGTACTGCGTCGAGTTTCTTATCGGAATTTTTCATTACAACTCCTTTTTTTATGACCTATTTATAGAACATCAACCACGCAGAAATACAAAATATCTGCTGATTGAATTGCGGCGGAGTTATTATGGGGATTTGAGAACTTCTATGACATATTTTACCGGTGAACTGTACTGTAGCGAAATATATAGGAAGGGATAATTTGCCACGATGATACCTCAATGAGGTTGGATATCTTAAACTATAACATATAATTTGTGGAGTGCAATCATTTATGTATTAAAACTTTTGAGAAAGTAATTGCGTGGTATGCCCGCATGACCGTTGTCAGTCGGGTAGGTATCGACGATGTTCATCTCTTTGAACCCGCACAATGTGGAATACAAGAAGCGGGACAATCTTCGTACAACCACATAAATCAGATTAGCGATTATTGTGAAAAAGTTTTTTCCCTTTGTTGTGGATATTTTTCTCATACTTTCTCGTATAATTCACTGCTCTCACGTATGTGTAATCAAAAAAATTAACAATAACATTACTTAACCATGCCT
Organism: uncultured Ignavibacteriota bacterium; assembly: GCA_903861125.1. Lineage (GTDB taxonomy): Bacteria > Bacteroidota > Ignavibacteria > UBA10030 > UBA8401 > UBA8401. The sequence continues at coordinate 327,474 of CAIOTF010000017.1, read as the reverse complement.
TGGTTATAAATATGCTCCCGTTAAAAGATATGATTTCGTTTCTGAAATTGCAACGGTATTCAATGTTGTTGTTTCCCCGGCACGGGGAAACAACAACATAACAAATGGAAAAATATCGAAAAATTTGTAACGGCGATTTCCCATCCGATAGAAGTAGAGCGTAATATATCCCGCTCGACTTTGTTTTTCCGTCGAATTGCCCTAAAAATATTCCCGCTGCCGATAGCATCATTGATCTTTGGAGTTAAAAACCGTTTGCCAACTGCTGGCAACAGATGGTGATTTCACTGAATGTGTACTGCAGAAAATGCTAATCCTGAATTATGAGATTAGAAAGATGAGATGCAGATATAGATGAAGGAATACTTTGTGTAACGTATCGAGGATACCTGCTGACGCTTGCTGTTAGGATAAATTGTGACGAAGGTGTTGAATTTGCCGCAAATAACGAATGCAGGCATAAAAAAATTGCACTCGCATTAGCAATATTTCGGTCTAAACAGAGAGAGGATAATTTGGTTAAATTACATTGTAAAACTTGTGCGGAAGGCGGGACTTGAACCCGCACGCCTTTTGGACGCCACCCCCTCAAGATGGTGTGTCTGCCAATTCCACCACTTCCGCAATTTTTTAAAATCTACCTGACAATCGTCAAGTATTTTGTACCGAGAGCCGGACTTGAACCGGCACGGAGTTTGCACCCCTCAGGATTTTAAGTCCTGTGTGTCTACCAATTCCACCATCCCGGCAATAAATGAGTAATCTTCAATTTTAATATGGCAACCGTAAGCACTCAAAATATATCGTTTTCGTCTAACAAACTGCCAGTTTCACGTTCCAAAATTTACAGTTCTTAGAGGCGCCGATCAGATTCGAACTGATGCATAAAGGTTTTGCAGACCTCTCCCTTACCACTTGGGTACGGCGCCAAACTAAAATCCCGTCTCGAAGCAACTGGACGGGTTCTTTAGTTTGAGCGGGAAACGGGACTCGAACCCGCGACATCAACCTTGGCAAGGTTGCGCTCTACCAACTGAGCTACTCCCGCAAATTACATACTTGTTTGGCGCTTACTTTTATCGACATTCCCGATGTTTCACATCGGGACGCTCTGCCAACTGGGCTATTCCCTCAAAAATCTTCTACAAATATAGTGAACTGTTCCTCTCAAGTCAAGATTTTCTATAACGTTAGCGTGAAATTTCCACTATTTCGTATTTGAGAGTTCCTGCAGGCACTTTAATTTCAGCAATTTCTCCAACCTTTTTTCCCATCAAGCCTTTGCCGATAGGCGAAGTTGTGGAAATTTTATTCTGTTCGAAATTGGCTTCTTCCGGAGAGACAAGCTGATACTCTATCTTTTTTCCTGTCTTCTGTTCTTTCACGGTCACTTTTGTGAGGATATATACTTTATCATTCGGAAGATCTTTACTGTCGATAACTCGTGATTTGGAAAGCGTATCTTCCAGTTTTGAGATACGATATTCAAGATGACGCTGTTCTTCGCGAGCAGCATCATATTCCGCATTCTCGCTCAAATCTCCATGACCGCGCGCCTCAGCAATTTTTGATGCCACCTGTTTGCGCCCGTTAATCTTCATCTCTCGAAGATCGGCTTCGAGTTCAATGAATTTTTCTTTCGTTAGGTAAACAACATCACTCATAAGACATCTGCAACTTTGTTTATGGACATGAAAAACAAAAGCCATCGTCCGTTGAGGACAATGGCTGATTTTATTATTTAGAATTTATAGTAATTTATCCGCAGAAGCAAGAAGATTTATTTCGTTTCTGCCATTATCATGTGACCAAGTTTGTCACGTTTTGTCTTCAAATATTTTTCGTTTGTAATTGTTGCTTTCACTTCAATTGAAATACGTTCTACTACTTCAATACCGAATCCTTTTAATCCTACAATTTTTTTTGGATTATTAGTAAGCAGTCGAACTTTTTTAGCACCGAGATCAAGAAGAATCTGCGCGGCCAGACTGTAGTTACGAACATCGGCATGAAAACCAAGTGCTTCATTTGCTTCAACAGTGTCTTTTCCCAGATCCTGCAAATTATATGCTTTCAATTTATTCAGGAGGCCAATCCCTCTTCCTTCCTGGCGCATGTAAAGAACAATTCCATTTCCTTCTTTTTCGATGATCGACATCGACGTGTGAAGCTGTTCGTTACAGTCACAGCGCTGAGAACCAAACACATCTCCGGTCATACATTCTGAATGGACACGGACAAGAACGGGCGTTGAAGGATCAATCTTTCCTTTGACCAACGCAATATGTTCCTTTGTATCTACTGATGACTTATACAAGTGAACATCGAATTTACCGTTTTTGGTAGGAAGATGTGTTGAGACAATTTTTTCAACCAATTTCTCTTTATGACGACGGTATTCAACAAGATCTTCGATCGAAACAATCTTCAGATCGAATTGCTTTGCGATCCGCATCAATTCGGGAAGCCGCGCCATCGTGCCATCCTCGTTCATGATTTCGATGAGCACGCCGGCGGGATATACGCCGGCAAGTTTACACAGATCGACCACTGCTTCGGTATGTCCTGCACGGTGGAGTACCCCGCCATCAACGGCACGCAGAGGAAAAACATGTCCGGGCCGGCCGAAATCATTTGCTTTGGTTTCGGGATCCGTAAGTGCCTTTATCGTTTTCGTGCGGTCGGAAGCAGAAACGCCGGTCGACGTTCCATGCAAAAAATCGACCGGAACAGTGAACGGTGTTTCATGAAGCGATGTATTATTTTCAACAATCTGTTCAAGATGCAGTTCTTCGGCACGTTGAGCCGTGATCGATACACAAAGGATACCCCGCCCCTGCTTTACGAAAAAATTTACCGTTTCCGGCGTTATTGATTCGGCTGCGGCAACAAAATCCCCTTCATTCTCACGATCTTCATTATCAACAACAATAATGAACTTACCGGAACGAAGATCGGCAACTGCTTCGTCGATTGTATTGAATGTAAACGACATTATTTTGCTAAACTTTCCACTTCACCTTGTTTGTTCACAACGGAGATCGAATTACGTTCGATCTTAACTTTCACTTTGTCTGCAATTTCGATCAATAAAGTCTTTTCATCAACGCCAACGATTTCACCGTGTATTCCACCGGCCGTGATGATCTTATCGCCTTTTTTAATCTGACCAAGCAGTGCTTCACGCTCTTTTGCTCTTTTTTGTTGCGGTCGTATGATCATCAAATAAAAAATACCAATTATCAGCGCGAACATGATCAACGTACTGTAGATTTCGCCTCCACCTTGACCGCCTGGTGGAGGTGTCATTGCAATGATTGAATTAAACATTATAACTCCCTTTTACTTAATGGTTTATGAATTGAATTGAAACTAAATTTGAGCGGCTAACTGCTCCAGTATTTCCCTTTTCCAAACGGTAAAATTATTTGCCAAAATCTGTTTTCTTGCTTCCCGGACAAGCCAAAGATAGAAAGAAAGGTTATGGATTGACGCCAATTGTAATCCCAATATCTCGTCAACCTGGAAGAGATGCCTGATATATCCCCTTGAAAAATTTTTGTTGGTATAACTATCAAAACCTTCGTCAACCGGTGAATCATCCATTTTCCATTTGGCATTGCGGATATTGATACGGCCATTCCGCGTAAAAAGCATACCATTTCTGCCATTGCGTGTCGGCATGACACAATCGAACATATCCACGCCGCGTTCTATACTTTCAAGCAGGTTTTCCGGCGTTCCGACCCCCATTAAATACCGCGGCTTCTCTTTGGGAAGGAATTGGTTTGTAAATTCGGTTAACTCGTACATTATTTCTGCAGGTTCACCTACAGCAAGTCCGCCAATAGCATATCCGTCAAAATTCAGATCAACCAATGCTTTGGCACTATCGGCACGTAAATGTTTAAAGATGCTGCCTTGAACTATAGCAAAAAGTGACTGCTGATGTCCATAGAGCGGCAAAGAATTATTCATCGCTTGCTGACACAGTTTTGCCCACTTCACTGTCAATGTATTCGATGTGCGGGCATATTCCTCGTCACATGGGAACGGAGGACACTCGTCCAACACCATCATGATATCTGAACCGATGGCCCGCTGTATTTCGACAACTTTTTGAGGCGTAAAAAAATGAGAAGAACCGTCCAGATGCGATTTGAACGTTACACCATCCTGAGTGATCTTGCGCAGATCCGACATACTGAACACCTGGTATCCGCCGCTGTCTGTAAGGATCGGTCTATGCCAATTCATAAACTTGTGCAGTCCGCCCATGGCTTGCATTACCTCCATGCCGGGACGAAGATATAAGTGATATGTATTGCCAAGTATGATCTGTGCACCCAATTCGATTAGCTCGCGCTGCTCCACTGCTTTTACTGTCCCCTGCGTACCGACAGGCATAAAAATCGGCGTTTCAATAACGCCGTGGTCTGTTTCCACGGTACCTGCGCGTGCAGTTGCATCTGTATGAACGAGGTTAAACTTCACTATACCTTTTTACAAAATATGACTGCTATTTCAATGTACATTATTTTTTCTGTTCTTTCTCACCAATGACTGCCCACATCTCATCCGTTGTTTTTGCCAACCGTTCTGCCAGACTGATTAGAATCTTGTTTGCGATTTCAGGTTGATTACGGATCACTTCATCAACACTGCTTTCAACCACCATCACTTCGGTATCTTCCAACGCAATCATTGTTGCCGTTCGCGGACGTGCAAGAAGTCCGCTTAATTCTCCGAAGATAACGCCGCGTTCGGAGAATTCATTCATCTTGACATCTCCTTTATAAACTCCCACACATCCGCTGATCAATATGTACCATTCAAATGAAAGATCACCTTCACTAGTGATAATCTCATTTTTTCTAAAGATCTTTTTCATCTGTTGTAATGCCATAATTGCTCCGTACGTCTTAAGGTGATAACCGAACAATTTTCCAGGAATTACCCGTTTGCTTTTTGAAAGAAATCCTGTCGTGCAGCCGATTTGTACGTCCTTGCCAAAATTCAAATTGATCTGGGACCACTCTATATCCGCCCCATTGCGGAGGCAGCGGAATCTGTCCATCCTTAAATTTTTCCAGCATTTCTACGAATGCTTTTTCCAGCAACGACCGTGCAGATATTTCACTGCTTTGCTGAGATGCCCAGGCTCCTAATTGCGAATCGATAGGACGAGTACGAAAATATTCGAACGATTGTGCAGCAGAAATTTTTTCCACTGTACCGGAAATACGCACTTGACGTTCCAGCGGTTCCCAAAAAAGCAGTAATGCAGCATGCGGATTAATATCAAGATCTTTTGCTTTCGCACTTTCATAATTTGAGAAGAACACAAATCCTTTTTCGTCAAACTGCTTCAGAAGAACCATACGTGCGGACGGGCGGCCTTGTTTATTTGCGGTCGCTAAGGTCATGGCATTCACTTCCGGAATCTGGGACTTTACCGCTTCTTTGAACCATATGTCGAACTGAGTAAAAGGGCTTTTATCAACCTCGTTTTCATCAAGGGTTCCCTTTTTGTAGTCGGTGCGAATATCTGCTATTGATAAATGGTCGTTCATTATCATTAAATATAGCAAAAAATTGCATCGGACAGAAGAAAAGAAAAATCCCTAAAGGAAAGATTCTTTAGGGATTTTTTATGATAGAATTTACGGACGCCACTAAAAAAGTGAAGTCCTTGTATTGTACTATTTGCTCTTATCCGGGAATGGCGGCGGATTTGGTATTCTGTAATTATAGTTTTTCATATCTTCTTTAATCACATCAATCGCTTTCAATAATTGTTGATCCATTCCTTCGTATTCTTTTGCGGGATCGTTATCAACAACGATATCCGGATCGACGCCATGCCCTTCCATAATCCAATTTGTTCCTTCGTTATCATAACGTGAAAATTCCGGACGGTTCATGAATCCGCCGTCCACAAACGGCAACGAACCTCGAATGCCTACAACACCACCCCAGGTACGTTTACCGATGAGCTTTCCAAGATTATATTTCCGGAAACGATATGGGAAAATATCTCCATCCGAAGCGGAGAATTCATCCATTAGAAGAACTTTGGGACCGAGATGCATTTCACCGGGATTTGTGGATGGTGTGCCATTTCTCGAATATCCGATCATAGCCAATTGGCGGCTCAGCCGTTCTGCTATCATTGGAGATACGTTGCCGCCACCGTTGCCGCGGTCATCAATAATGAGTGCTTCTTTACGAAGTTGCGGGTAAAAATATTTTGCAAACTCATTCAAACCATTTGCACCCATGTCGGGGATATGAATATAACCCACCTTGCCGTCGGTCGCTTTGTCCACGGTTTCAATATTTTTCTGAACCCAATTGTAATAATACAGCGATGATTCATTCCCGATAGGAACGACAGTTACCTCACGGCTTCCTGCTTCTTTCGCCGATGAATTTACTTTTAACTTAACTTGTTTACCTACCGTTCCAACAAGCGATTCAAAAATATCACTCATCGTATTTGTCGGTCTGCCATTCACCGCTATGATGAAATCCCCTTCTTTCACGTTTACACCGATCTCCGTCAGCGGTGAACGCATGCTCGGTTCCCAATTTTGACCTTTCAGTATTTTTGTAATCCGATAATATTTTGAGGATGCATCGCGTTCAATGGCAGCTCCAAGCAAACCGAGTTTGATACGTTCTGCTTTCGGATAATCACCACCGCCGACATATGAATGACCGATATTGAGTTCGGAGATCATTTCGCCGATCACATACGTAAGGTCTACACGATGATTTACATACGGAAGAAGCTGCGAATAATTTTCTTTCATTTTTTTCCAATCAACTCCATGCATATTTGGAGTCCAGAAGAAATCGCGCATTTGTCGCCACGATTCATTGAAAATCTGTGTCCATTCTTCGCGCTTGTTCAGATTCATTTTCATATCGGAAAGAGAAAGCTTATCCTTCATTTCGATCTTGCCGGAAGGAAGTTCAATGATTCCATACGCACCATCCTGCTCAACGATCATTTTCTTGTTGTCGGATGACAATTCGTATCCGCTCACTTCACCAAGTTCTGTCTCTTTCTGCTTATCCAGTTCATACAAAAACATTTTTGCTTTGGCGTCTTTGCTCCCGTGCCGAATATAATATACCTTGTCGCCGACATTTCCGATGTTGTGGTAATTTGAAGCGGAGACCGGAAGGACAGAGATACGCAGTTGCAATCCATCCGGATCTACCTTTACAGTTACTGTTTTTGGTTCATCTTTTTTCTTTTCGTCCTGCTTGGATTTTGTGTCTGATTTTTTTTCTTCTTCTTTGACCTTCACTTCATCACTCTTCGGTTCAAATGGAGATTTTGTATCTTTTGCCAATGCTACAAAATAGATCTTTGTCATATCTTGATAAATATGGTTCCACTCTGTCTGTCCATACGTAGGACTGAATGAACGGCTTGAGACAAAGAAGAGAAATTTACCGTCTGAACTGAACATTGGATTGCCCGAATCATACCAGCCATCGGTCACGTCGATCATCTGTTTTGATTCAACCGAATACAATTTTATTTTTGTCATTACCTCTGCTTCTGGATTTGCAAATGTTATCCATTTTGAATCCGGCGACCAGGCATAGTCAGAGTATTCAAATACTTTCGATTCGGCAACTTGTGTTATCATTTTCGACTCGATATCGACGTATTGCAAGCGCTGTGCTCTATCAGCCCACAGTAGTTTCTTTCCGTCCGGCGACCAGAGGGGCTGATATTTGTAATTGCTTGAATTTTTAGTAATCTGAACCGGTTCTCCAAGTCCGTTCTGCGGCCGCATCCATATTTCATCTTCTCCTGTGACATCAGAAATATATGATATCCATTTGCCATCCGGCGACCATTTTGAATTGCGTTCATGAACGCCAGAGGTATTGGTAAGATTTCTTGTGTTGCCGTATTTTACCGGCACGGTAAATATCTCACCGCGTGCACCGAATAATGCTCGATTTCCATCGGGAGAAATATCATAATTCGTTATATTTTTGCTGACATCAATAATTCCACCGCGACCCGACTCACCATCGTCCTTGATCTGAATGCTGATCATCGATTCTTTTTCCGTCGCCAGATCAAACCGGAAGATGTACCCTCCGTTTTCGAACACAATGGCATCATTCCCTAACGACGGGAATTTGACATCGAAATCCTTAAAGAATGTATGTTGTTTTGTTTCTTTGGACTCCAGATTGTAAGAATAAAGATTTAACCGCTTGTTTTTGTCTCTGCCGTCTCTGTCTGAAATGAAATAGATTTTGTTACCAGACCACATCGGGAAAATATCCTGAGCCGGATCGTTCGTAATATTCTCGATCTTTTTTGTAGCAAAGTCATAGATCCAGATATCATCCGCCTGACCACCGCGATACCGTTTCCACGTACGGAATTCACGGAAGATGCGGTTATATGCCAATTTATTTCCATCCGGAGAGAATGAATTCCATCCGCCACGCGGTAAAGGAAGCTGTTCCGGAATACCGCCGTCGATAGAGGCCGTAAACAATTGTCCTTTCCAATCGTTGAATTCAATCCTGCGCGACCGATAAACGATCGTCGTATTGTCTTTCCATGACATAACGATATTATTCGGTCCCATTCTGTCGGAGACGTCATCGCGATCAAGTGTTGCCGTGTACGTTACACGTTTTGGTGTGCCGCCTTCTGCAGGGATGACATAAACTTCTGTGTTACCGTCATACTGTCCGGTAAATGCAATATTTTTTCCGTCAGGAGAAAAATGCGGAAAAAGTTCCATGCCGACATCATTTGTTAGTTTACGTGCAATTCCACCATTAGATGATGCAGTGTACAGATCTCCTGCATACGTAAAGACAACCTTGTCTCCGTAGATTGCAGGAAATCGAAGCAGACGAGATTCGTTCTGGGCGAATGTAATTCCGCAGAAGAGCGCGAAGAATAAAAATATTTTTTTCATTATGACCTCATGTTAAAAGTTAGACTTCGTTTGATTTATTTATAAAAACACTCGATTACATTTTAAATATTTTTCGATTTTTTTTGGTCCGACATGTTATTTGGATTGTCGTTCAGCAATTCCGCCTTTTTCTGAATCGACCGTTACCGTAAACGCGTTGCCCCCTTCAACAATCCACCGAACGGCTACTGAACCCATTCCCTGAATATTCTCGACATTCAACCGTTGCGGTCTATTCTTTTGTTCCTTCATGATTCCGAGAAAACGATTCTCCATTATCCCTCCGGCAACAATTTTTCCGCCGGTTAGAGATATCCAATCGGGACGAGTGATCTTATTCTTAGCATCCTGAGAGGTATGTGTCGGTATGACACGTTCATTGGAAATGATCGCAGTAACTTCTTTCAATCCTCCGGTCAGATTTTTCACAACGATCGAATCGACAGATACTTTCGGTGTATGGTATAGATGGAAGAGAGTGAACGCCATATTCCGGTGGCACATATCCTCTATCATAAACGAAGGCGCAGTGCGAGTCCACGCTTTTTTTATTCCGCCGATCTCAATTTCGCCGTACTGCGGATGCTGGAATTTTTTCCACGGAACAACGCCTTCGCTGAACAACAATATTTTATCGAAACGATATAGGTCTTGCTGCGAAACATCACGTGTTGAGTCCTTTGCACGTCTAAAATAATCGAATTCGCTCCACAACTCATTGGTGAAGGAGAGAATTCCTCGTCCGCCGTAGAACCACTCAATCTCACCGCCATACACTGTATATAAGTCCCTCCAAAGAACCATATACTTGTAACCGGGCAGTTGTTCTTCGCCGAGTTGTCCGAGAAAATCATACGTCTGAACATCCTGGCGACTGTATGTTCCTTCGTCGGATTTCGATCCGGGTCCTCGAAGGATCATCCCTCCATTATTATGGAAAGTCTGTGCGGCTGCAATATTCGAATGCTCCATAACAAAATTCTTTACCGAACGATTCTCCGGAAATGTAAAAGGATAATGATCTGAACCATATTGAATATACCGTGGAGCCCAATTCCATGCCCAGTCGCGATTCGGATCATATGATCCCGGACCATCCTCGTTCACCTGTCCGTCACCATCATTGTCGATACCCTCCCATCCCAATAGCGTATATTCTCCTTTTTCATCTGCGTTTGCCTGAACCATCAATCGGGAGTCCGAAGGATCCACTTTATAACGCCCGCTGGGATCTTTAATGCGCATGAAGGTGATATTACCGTCACCGTCCAGATCGTCGTAACCGTCCTCGTTGTATTCGCCGTCGCCGTCGTCATCACGTTTAGCCAAACCGCTGCGAGGAGAATGCGGATTATTAGGAGAATGGATGAAATTATCGCGTGCATCCGGATTAATTGTAGGGACAACATATAAGGTCTTTTCGTCTAGAAGATTTTTGATCCATGGTATTTCATCGTATAATTCTGTGACATACCATGCTGTATATAGAACAACTTCGGCCCCTTGAATTTCATTAGAATGGATGTTGCCGTCAATATACATAGCCGGTTTCTTGTCGGGATCCCCGTTCTTAAAATTAGAGATCGTCATCTGCCACATATCCTTCCCTTCAACAGACTTTCCAATACTTGATATTTTTACGAGATTCGGATACGCTTTTTCGATCCGCTGCATTATTTCGTGCAACTGTTCCGAATCGTAATACCTGTTCCACGCAATCTCTACTTTTGGATTATTCGGAGCGCCCATGGCTTTCAGCGCACTTGAGGTGAATTCCTTCGATTGCTGTGCGGAAGATAATGAAACAGTGCAGAGGAAAATTATCAATAAACAAATTGAAATTTTTTCATTGAAAGAGGATAACAACGAACCGATAAATCTCATCATTGAATTTATATTTACTATGCATTTATTTGATTGTCGTTTTGATTCTATAATTGTAAACACACTGCTTATATTTTCCATTCGTTCTCCATTTTCAGATTGCGGCATTCGTGATAATATCATTAGTCTCTTGATTTTATAACACTGCCGATGGAAGCGGATACAGTTAAACCATTTATTGTGTAACGCTTTGAGTTACAATGGAACAATTATTTCAATTCGATCTTACACTCTGCATTGCCTGCAACCGGACTTTCAGCATGGATCGTTATCGAACCTTTTCCAATAACCAGCCATGAAATTGTTTTATACCCGCCGCTTCCTTTAATCGGTTCAAGAATCTGTTTGGCTTTGCCGCCGGATAATGAGTTTCCTTTTGAAGGATCCAGAACAATGCGCACGTTGCGAATCCATCGGGTTTTCGCACCCATTGCGCTGTTGGTTGGGAGAAATCCGTTATTAATTACATCAACCGAGACACGGTATACATTGTCGCCGGCCTTTTCCACTTTTTGATTAGAGAGTGAAATTGAGGGAAGTTGTCCGGCGAGAAATGTGAGAAAATTTGTATAAGGTTTTGAATATGCGTCAAGACTTTCCGCCGGAGGATTTGAAAAAATGAACGGTTTCACTCCGCCAATTTCAACTTCCTGACCAGGAAAATCAGGATGATCGAATTTGGACCAAGGAACAGCGATCTCTTTCGCACCGGTCGCATCATACCATTTTAATGTTTTTATAACCGGATCTTCAGATTTATCTTTGTCTTCTTTTTTTGTTTCAGAAGATTTTTTTGTTGAATCTTTTACTGTCGTTGAATCTTTTACCCTCGATATTTCACTAGCCCACCATGGCCTGGCCGCAAACGACCAGCGTCCGGCATGGAAATATGCCCATTCGCTGAACGATCCTTCTCCTTTGACCGGCTTTGGAGCATCTTTCAGTTTCGATATCTCGTTAAATTTTTTGCTGATATATCCGAAATAATCCTCATCCTCTTTCATCACGGATGAGATCACGGGGGACTCACCTTTGGATGGTTCATTCTTCCATGCGGTGGTGAGATTGTCGTTCGATGAAAAGGTGAAGATCAATGAAATATTCTGATGATTAAAAATAAAATCGGCAATCGCTTTTGTTTCCTGCTCCGATATCTGATGAGCGCCACTGTTCTTTCCGAAGAACTGATAATTGTATGTAAAGTTACGATTGAAGTCTGCACCACCGGCCGGATCTTCATTCCACTCTTCATCGTGATCGTTATCTATCCCTTCACTTAACAACCGATATATTCCCTTTTCTCCTTTTCCTGCATCTGCTTTTTTCATCACACGCGGATCGTCCGGATTCACAATCCATTCTCCGTGCGGATCTTTGATCCTCATCCAAGAAATAATTCCGTCTTTATTCACATCATCGACATCATCTTCATCCACTAATGCATCACCGTCACTGTCGAAAGGATTGTAATTTGTTTCGCGCTCTACAACCGGTTTCGTAAAAAAAGATTCGCTTGCATCTGGATTGGCCCTTGGAATAACATACACGGTTGTATTGTCGAGCAATCTTGTTATGCTGTCCGTCTTACCATATGATTCAGCGAGGTTCTGAATAAACCGCACGGCATGTTCACTACCAACCAACGATGAGGCCTCAATTCCTCCAACAACAAGAATAGCTTTTCGATTTTGAGTTTCACCTTTACCGATGGTTGCAACCCATACATCGTTCCCTTTAATCGTTTTAATTAATGATTCTACTGTTACAACGGGAAATTTTTTTGATAATTGCTGAAGATTCCTGGTCAGTTCGTTGTGCGTGTGGTATTGCGGGAAAAGATGCACGCACATCACAAGGATGGTGAGAATAATTTTTTTCATTTAGTCCCTTTTTTTGTTTAACAATTTCGGTCAATCCTGCATACTGACGAGTGTATGTGCCAACTCATTATTTCTGTTAGATATATTTCTCTGCCTGCATTCTAAAAAACAGCGAAGGATTACATGAATTCTGTCCCTTAGTATTTAAGAGTATTTAGTAAAAGGTAAACGAGATTTCAATTGATAATTGTCAATGAATTTTAAAGTGGGATATTTCCGTGTTTCTTCTTCGGATTCCTGTCCACTTTGGTTGCCAGCATTTCCAAGGCACGAATGATGCGCGGACGTGTTTCATCAGGTAAAATAACATCGTCAATATATCCTCGTTCAGCAGCACTGTACGGATTGGCAAATTTATCGGTATACTCTTGTACTTTTTGCGCAAGTGCGGCTTCCTTATCCTCCGCCTTATCAATCTCTTTTTTAAAGATGATTTCAACAGCGCCTTTCGGTCCCATAACAGCAATTTCAGCCGTCGGCCACGCAAAGTTGATATCACCTCTGATATGTTTTGAGTTCATCACATCGTATGCTCCGCCGTAGGCTTTTCGGGTAATTACGGTAATCCTGGGAACGGTTGCCTCGCAATACGCATACAATAATTTTGCACCGTGTTTTATTATTCCATGCCATTCCTGATCAGTTCCAGGCAGAAATCCGGGAACATCCTCAAACGTAATAAGCGGAATATTGAATGCATCGCAGAAACGAATGAATCGTGCAGCTTTGATCGACGCCTCTATATCCAGCACGCCGGCAAGCACAGCAGGTTGGTTCGCCACAATACCGACAGACATTCCATTCATCCGCGCAAAACCGACAATGATATTCTGTGCATATTCCTGGTGAACTTCCAGAAAATCGCCCTGATCGATGACAGCGTGGATCACTTCTTTCATATCGTACGGTTTAGAAGAGGTATCAGGAATGATCGAATTCAAAATTGTTTCTTTCCGGCCGATGGGATCGGTGCACTGCACTCTTGGAGGATCATCAATGTTATTTTGCGGAAGAAAAGAAAGTAATTTTTTTATGTGGTCAATACATTCAATCTCCGATTCGCATGCAAAATGTGCCACACCGCTTTTCGACGCATGAGTCATTGCACCGCCCAGATCTTCGCTGGAAACTTCTTCATGTGTCACCGTCTTAACAACATTCGGACCGGTAACAAACATATAACTGGTATTTTTTACCATCAGCACAAAGTCCGTAATCGCAGGAGAATAAACAGCACCGCCTGCACAGGGTCCCATAATTGCAGAGATCTGCGGAATAACACCCGAGGCCAGCGTATTGCGGAGAAAAATATCGGCGTACCCTCCGAGTGAAGCAACTCCTTCCTGAATTCTGGCACCGCCGGAATCATTGAGACCTATGACAGGAATACCAACCTTCATTGCCATATCCATAATTTTACAAATCTTTTCTGCATGAGCTTCGGAAAGCGAGCCGCCAAAGACCGTAAAATCCTGACTAAAAATAAAAACTTCTCTGCCGTTGATCTTTCCATGACCGGTAACAACGCCGTCACCAGGATATTTTTGTTTGTCCAGTCCGAATGCTGTGGAACGATGAGTGACAAGCATTCCAATCTCCTCAAAAGTACCTTCGTCTATCATGAGATCTATCCGCTCACGTGCGGTCAGTTTCCCCTTTTTATGCTGATCCGCAATTCGCACAACGCCGCCGCCGAGCAATGCTTCATCTTTTTTCTTTTTGAGTTGATCAATTTTATTCATAATGATTCTCTAAGTATGACAAAAATAAGTTTTGTGCCGCCGCCGGCAGAAATACGGCAATGGTGATCAAAGCAACATGAAACAAATGAAGATAGAGTATTGCAACATACGTTATTGGCTTAGTAGTTTTACTTGTTTGATTCTGAATTTGATGTGGGATAATTTAGAAGGAAAAAAGCAGAGTTGCACGGAAAAACAGTCTGATACCTTGCCTGAAAATTGTTGTCGTACTCAATCAAATGCTGAATTATTGGTATAAAATCATGCATAAAATCGTATATTTCACCATTCCTTAACTTCTGAATGTTGAATGACTACCCTTAATTATTCGTTAATCAAAGAATATTTTTCTGAATTTAAATTCCGTTCGATTGTTCAATTTGATTTCTCCCATTTTAAGGAAGATCTCATCGGCGGTCTAACGTCGGCTATTGTGGCACTCCCCCTGGCTTTAGGATTTGGTCTGCTTTCGTTCAATGGAGATCCAAAGGGTGCCGTAGCCGGATTGTATGGAGCGATCTTCACAGGTATTCTCGCATCATTCTTTGGAGGGACGAAACAGCAGATCACCGGTCCTACCGGCGGGATGACTGTCATCTTAACAAGCGTGTATATCCAGTACGGCGGTATCGAAGCTCTTCTTGCAGCATGTATTCTGGCCGGTTTGTTTCAGATCGGTTTCGGTCTTCTGAAATTCGGCAAGTATGTTTCACTTGTTCCTTATCCGGTGATCGTCGGATTCACCAACGGTATTGCGATATTAATTTTTACCCAGCAATTCAAAACATTCAACACAGCTCCACTTATTGCCATCATCACGATGGCTACAATTTATCTGGTTCCTCGTGTCAATAAAAATCTTCCTAAGTCGCTTATCGGTCTCTTCGTCGGATCAATGGTAGCACTTTTCTTTTCTTCGTTTGATGTATTGCGCATGCATTATGATACGGCTTTGCATACATTCACCGTACGAGATGCAATCGCAACGATCGGTACTATTCCCTCTTCGTTTCAAATTCCGCGATTACCGCTCATTTCATGGGACACATGGCAAAAGGTTTTACCGGCCGGGTTTACGATATCCCTGCTTGGTGCGATTGAAACATTGCTTGCATCCGTTGTAGCCGATAACGCAACAAATACACGGCACAACAGCAATAAAGAACTTGTCGGTCAGGGAATTGCAAATTTCGCGGCCCCATTTTTCGGAGGAGTTGCCGGAACGGGAGCGATCGTTCGGACGATGGTGAATATCAAAGCGGGAGCAAAAACAAAATTATCCGGTATCATCCACGGAATGATACTCATAATAGTAGTTCTTTTTCTTGGAGGATTAGCAGCAACTATTCCGCTGGCCGCGCTGGCCGGAGTGCTGATGATGACAGCCGTCGGGATGTTCGAGACAGAACCAATCGTTCTTATACCAAAATCTCCTCTTCCGGATTCTGTTGTTATGCTTACCACCATAGCCATAACCGTATTTGTAGATCTTATTACGGCTGTTGAAGTAGGAATGGTCATGGCAGCGTTCCTTTTCGTGCATAGAATGAGCGAACTTGGAATGGTCAGTGCGAATGATATGGACGGAAATTCCCGCGTTAATCTCGACGAAGAGACCAGGAAAAAACTCGAAGAAAATAAAATTGTGATATATGATATTGAAGGTGCTCTGTTTTTCGGCGCCGCACGTTCATTTGTGGACATTTTAGAGAAGAATTTTGATTTGAATGTGGTCATCCTCGATGTAGAAAACGTACCGATCATTGATACGACCGGAGCCGTTGCGATGGAAAATATCGTCCATCGTCTCTATGCAGATCACAAACGCCTGTTGATTGTTGGGATACGCCCTGCCGTACGGCAGGTATTGTATAATCTCGGTGTCACGCAAAAGATCGGAATCGGAAACTTTATCCCGACAATGAATGAAGCCATCCAATATTCTTTTGATATAGTCAACAAAAACACCGTTCACGAACATCTTGCTTCATTCATTCCCGAAAAACTAATCTTGTTGGATGTTGTTGCACAGTCGAAAGAAGAACTTTTTATGACCTTGATCTCACAAGCAGCAAAGACAGGTCTGATCAAAAATAAATCGGAATTTTTACAAAGTGTAGTTGAACGAGAATTGCTGATGCCGACAAGCATCGGCAAAGGTGTTGCGGTTCCTCACGGCAGGGTGCCAAGCGAAAAGGAAAAAATTGTTGTGATTTTTGCGCGGCTGAAAGATGAAATCACCTACAACGAACAAACCGGGGAAAAAGTTAAATTAATCTTCCTGGTATCAACCGGTACGAACGAAAAACAATATCTCAATGCATTGCGCATGATCGCCACAAACATCAAAAATGAATCCATCTATGATCGTGTGCTGAATGCCGCTGACCGGTCCGAAGTGCATCACATTTTTTCCGAGATCAAGATCAACAGCAATGCTTAGAAACTCTGCATCCCTTCCGGATATTTTGAGAGCATATCCTTCCACAATGTTTCATTATTACCCCACACTCCGCACCTGTCCCGCGTTATCATCGCAAGTGTAAACACGATGGCTGCTAATGCAGTATAGACGATCTTTTTATTCAATTTTCCGAATGCAGCGGATGCATATACGCCAACGATATAGAACAGTCCTATATAGGCGAAGTATGTAAATCTATCAGCAGCAAATATTTTGCTGAAACGGATGAATTGAAGTACCGGAAGTAGTGAAACTAAATAGAAGAGAGAACCAAAGAGGACCAATTCATTCTTCCGCATTCTCCATAAAATAAATGCTGCTGCAATGCATAATACTGCATAGAGATAAAATACCGGTGTCAGTGTTAACGGATACGGATACACATTAGAAAGGCGGACCGGGAACAGAAACTTCTCAAGATAAAAAACAACTCCGTGCAATGAGACGATTATATTTTCTGCAGCGTTCGACCCTCTTTTAATAGCATGGATGCTTGCTTGACCAAAATAACCTACAAAAGCCAATGCTCCGGCACTCAAAACAAACGGGATTTTCTCAACTACCATAGCAGTCGTATAGTGACGCTTTTGAGAGTAGTCATACAAGAACAGGATGACCGGGAATGTAAGAACTATGATCTTCGATAACAGAGCGCATACAAAAACCACAAACGATACCGTGAGCCATTTTTTATTTTCAGGGTTCCTTAGATATTCGAGATAACTGATCGATGAGATCAGAAAGAAAAACATCGACAGAACATCTTTCCTGCCCGATATCCATGCCACCGACTCCACACGCATGGGATGAATGCCGAACAACAGACCGGTCACCAGCGCCGCAACGACATTTCCTGACAACATGTAGGCAAGCCAAAATACCAAACAGGCGTTGCAAAGATGAAGCAGAAGATTTGTTCGATGATACACGGCCGGATCGTAACCGCCGATCTTGTAATCAATCATATACGAGATCAGCGTCAGAGGAGCATATGAACCGTCCAGAACCCTGGTAAAGACAGTTTTAACATTCTGAATTGAGATATCTGTGATAACAGGATTATCGGTTACATAGATGTTGTCATCCCATGATGTCCATCCATTAGAAAGAGATGGATACAAGGAAAATAGCGTGACCATAAGAATGAATAATTGAGCGGAAAGAAAATTTGCTTTCGTTGGTTTCATCATCTAATCATTCGGATTTGTCCCGTTAATCTTTGAATTAATGATCACGGGTCCGATACGTTTGGAAGAAATTGTTTTACGGCAATGCTTCGTCAATGACTGCGCCGCCGACAAGATCAGCCCCTTCATAGAATACAACCGATTGACCGGGCGTAACTGCACGTTTAGGTTTTTGAAATTCAATAGAGATGCGACCATCACCGTTTCCGGTACCGTCAATCTGAGTAACGGTTGCAGGTTCATCAGTATCTTTATAGCGGATTTTCACGGTCAGAGTTTTTCCATCGTGTAAGTTATCGTATTTGATCAAATTCAGCTGGGATGCAAAAAGACGACGGTGCTGAAGTTCGTTCTCATACCCGACATTGATTCTATTCTCTTTGTAATCGATTGAGGTAACGTACAGCGGATCGGGATGTGCAATACCGAGTCCTTTCCGCTGACCTATGGTATAGAAAGGAAATCCCGAATGGACTCCGGCTTTCACTCCATGCAGAACTATTTCACCGCCGGCAACATCACGCTCAAGATGCGGAATTTTATGTTTCAGGAAACGTTCATAATTATTGTCAGTAATGAAGCAGATCTCAAAACTCTCTCCCTTTGCGGCGGTTCGCAGTCCATATTTCACAGCGAGCGCGCGAACTTCCTCTTTCGTAAGATCGGCAAGAGGAAACAGAGTGTGTGCCAGCGATTCCTGAGTAACATTCCATAACATATATGATTGATCTTTATTTTCATCTTTTCCACGAGAGATCGCATAGCGGGCTGTCGTTTCATCAAAACGCAATTTTGCATAATGGCCCATCGCAACATAATCCGCACCAAGTTGTTTACCTTTTCGCAGTAATTCTTCCCATTTAATCTTTCTATTGCAGATTACGCACGGATTCGGCGTACGGCCGTGCATATATTCTTCAATAAAATTTTCAATCACCTGCTTACCGAATACTTCAGAGAAATCCATCACATAGTGCGGAAATCCAAGTTTTGCTGCAATCAAACGCGCATCATTGATGCCGTCCAATGAACAGCAGCTTTTGTCCCCTTCTATAGTACCGCCTACATCGTCATAATTGAAGGTCTTTATCGTTATGCCTATCACATTATAACCCTGTTCTACAAGAAGAGCAGCACAGACGGACGAATCGACACCGCCGGACATACCCAGAACAACTGTCTTATTTTTGCTTGAATTGATCATCATTTTAATTTACAAAACTTTACTTAGAACTGAAAATCGAGTTGCAGTGCGATGCGGTTATCAAAATTACCGATGATCTCATCATCACCGCTGCCGAGAATCACCTCGTTGAGTTTTTTCGTTTCAGAATATTTGAACGATAGAACAAATTCCCTGAACAATTCCACTCCTGCCACAATGTACCATCGCACTCCCTTCCCATACATGGGCGGATTCGAGAAGTTGCCGGCAACATCGGATTCATACTGATATAAACGGGAATCATATGACTTCGTGTCATAAAATATCATTCTCGACCGTAAGCGTACACCGGAATTATTGTCGCGATACGATCCTTCCATGAATGTTAAAAGACCTCTTTCAAAATATTTTGAAGGTCTATATGATACCTTCACGGCTTCGATCCTGTTTGTGATAGAAAAACATCGTGACACTTTTATCGTAAATGAGGCCCGATAATTTGACTGCAACCGAGCATCATCCGCATTTCTGATTCCGGTCTGCGATCGTTCTTTGTTCCTCATCTGAAAAACAATATCCATCATTCGACTGATAGGGAAAGAAACATTGGCAAATGTTTCTCGGCCGACGGTTTCAAATTCCAAGGTTGACGGCGGAAGTGTAAAATATTCGAGGTAGGCATTTACCGTAACCTTTTCTTTTTTGATCTCAACACCAAGGTAATTCCCAAGCTCGCCTTCTGCGATATTACTTCTTTCGCCAAACGGCCGTGCAAACGGGTTGACATAACCATTGCTGAATGCACGATGGTGGTAACTTACTGCAAAAGATTTCGATACCGGGATTATAAATCCAAAGATCTTGCTAAACGTGTCGACATCATTCGTTGCAGCTTCTCCAAATGCAATTACTCCATGAATCGGGATCTCCCAAGCAAAACTCCCGGCAGATAATGATCTTTTATCTGCAAAGTCAAACAATCCCCGATCGATTGAATGATCATAGCGGACATTCATCAGCATCAATGAAAACGTACCGGACTGATTTAAAGAATATTCAATTTTCCCTCCGACAGTTTTTTCATCTAACGTATTGCGGCGTTCTAGATCCCCGACCGTTCTATAGAGACCGGAAGTATAAAAACTTATCACACTTCCATTGGAGTCTATGGTTGCAGGAAGTTTTCTCTGAGAATAGAATCCAACGACTGACATTTCACCGAATTGTAGTTGTGATGCCGCACCTTGAAAATATCTGAATTCATCCGTCGATATGTTCGGTGAAATGATGCTGCTCCTTTTTCTAATCTGACCTACAGCATTACTCCCTTTCGATGATGCAATGTTCTTTGCAAAGAGAAGACCTTCGCCGGATGAAATCGTAAAGTTCCCTACAACAATCTGCCGAATAAATGCCGCATCCTTCATAGAAACATATCCTCCAATCAATCCGTCAGCATATAATTCACCGGCATCTTTCTCGAACACAGCCCCGATTTCCAGATTTGAGCTGCTGATCCGCAACCTTTCATATGAATTCAGTTCATTACTTAAGTATTTATTCTGTGTAACTCCTTTTGTTTTCTGCAGCCGTTGTTCAGCACGGAAGCGTGATTCAAATTGGGACGGTAAATATTCAAACGCTGACGCTGATGTCCACTTGTCCTTTACAGTAACGAACGGTCGCAATTTATCATACATCGCATCGGTCATGAGAGATGCAGACCTGATTTGCTCAACTGTGGTAATAGAAACCGTATCACATAAAAGAATAATCGATTCGGCCAGCATGGGTGAAACAAATGGCAGCTTCATAAAGTCGCCGTACCGTGGTTGTGTAAGATTAATAGGATGAGACTTGAAATATTCAAGTTCCTCTCCTTGCAGCTGCACATCCTGCTCATCGGAAGAATTGTCGAGTATATTTTCAATAATATCCTGATCATTCCTGTGCAAAGTATCCTGCGCACTGACAAGAGTTATTAAAACAGTAAGCAATATCAATGAAGTTGCTGATCTCATCTTACAGACTGAACGTTGTTCCTATGGAATGAGTTAACCCGAGTTCCGGATGTGCCGAAACTCCATAATTGATCAGAATAGAATTGATGTGGATTCCTATACCGCCGAACAAACGCCCCGATACTCCATCAGTTCCTGCTCGCAGAGTTATGACCTCCAGCGGCGCGAATTCCATTCCTGCACGATACGTTAATTCATATCGGATATCTTTGACAAGATCGAGATTGACAACAACCTGATCATCTAAGCGGTATGAGATTCCTGTCATTAATGACTGCGGTATGTCATCGTCTACCCCAAAAGAAGATGCGGTTACATTATGCATAGCAAAGCCGATATTCCATTGTTCCGTTATTGAATAGATCGCACCGAAATCGAGAACAGCGGACAACGATGTTCCGTATTTTGCAATTGTAAGATGATATAGATGAATATTCATTCCTGCACTAAATTCATCAGTGATCATTTTTGCAGTGCACAAAGAACCGGCGCTCTCTCTGTAGAGCGAAAATCCGAACGATTGAAGGCCCAGTGCAATACTGCAACCATCGTACTGCTGCGCAATGACAATCCCGTAATTTGATAACTGCGGAAGTTGAAACGGCGAAGGTGAATAGTAAATTGATGAACTGAATGATGAAAGTGAGCCAAGCGATGCCGGATTGAGCCAAAGAGCATCGGGTGCAAACATTCCAGTTCCGCTGTATGCGCGGGAGAAGACAGAGGTCGGTTGAGAGATCCTTTCAAATCCGCACTGCATACTTTGAACGTTGATAATAACTTGAATGATGACGATGAAAACTTTATATTGTCGCATAACATCCTCTGAAAGGTTCTTGTATGTTGCGGTATGCAATCATTTTTTGTTCTCTCACAATCGCAGGATATGCTCAAATTGATTGCGATGTAACGGTAAACTTCGACCAGGTCTCTGCAGCAAAAGATAAACTTGTTAACTTCGAACGCGACGTGGAAACGTACATCAACTCACAAAAATGGTCCACGGATGACCTTGGCGGAGAAAAGATAAAGTGTACCATGAACATTTTTTTTACCGCTGCCGACGGAAATTCATACAAAGCACAGGCATTCATCGGCAGTTCGCGCCCCGTGTTCGTCGGGAAGAATCCATCCCAGAAAAAGACACCCATGATCAGAATCTTCGATGACAAATGGGATTTCGTCTATGTTCAAGGACAACCTCTGTTCCGTAATGAGTCTCAATATGATGCCTTCACGGACTTTCTGGATTTCTACATGTTTGTTATTATCGGATTTGATTATGATTCATACGAAAAACTGAGCGGCACGCAATATTTTCGAAAGGCATTCTCGATCTGCAGTCAGGCGCCTTCCAGCGCAACCGGCTGGGACCGCGGAACAGGATCGACATACAGCAAATATAATTTCACTGAAGAGATCCTCAATCCTACCAATCAACCATTCCGTGAAGGATGGCACGCATATCATTTCCGCGGTTTAGATCTGCTGGCAACAAAACCCGAGAAGGGATATGAAAATATCCTCGGCATGCTCAACAATATAAAATCGCTGAAACAAAATTCAAACCCGAGGGCGATACTTTTCAAAACGTTCTTTGATACGAAGTATGGTGAACTTGCAGAGGTGATGAAGGGATATAAAGACGTAAATGTGTATCAAACATTGATCCAAGTGGACCAGGCACACCAAACTACATATGAAGAAGCGGCTAAGAGGTAACCTAAAAAGACAACAGTTTTATTTATTCTCCCCACTCTAAAACTTCCAGAGCAACGTTCGCAGTACCGGACTTCATCATGTCCAACATTTCTGCTGCACCCATTGAAAGGTCCATGATACGTTCTAATTTGAACGGACCTCTGTCGTTTACACGAACGATACACGATTTTCCGTTATCAGTATTCGTTACACGGACTTTCGTACCGAACGGAAAAGAACGGTGGGCAGCAGTCAATCCGTGCATGTCGAACATCTCGCCGTTCGCAGTTTTTTTTCCGTGAAAATCATTCCCGTAATATGAAGCAATCCCTTTATACGATGTTGCTTTTCCATTTGGACTGTTCGATACCGGTTTCGAAGAATTGACTTTCGGTTCCGCATACCGTTCTTTAGTGAAACGGGGCGCTGAAGCGCATGAGACGATTAGAAGGGAAAGAATGAAAATTAAAAGAAGATTCCAATATTCCTTCGGGAGGAAGGAATATGCGGAATGGGTGATCTGATGTGTACTATGGTTAGAGGTATTCATTCATCTGTTTTCGTTTCAGATGATCTACTATTTCCTTTACATCCTGTGAAGCACCTTTTTTGCAAACCAAAATTGCGTCGGGTGTATTGATGACAATGATATCTTCAACTCCGACAGTTGCGATCAGTTTATCCGATGTATGCACATAGGTGTTCTTCGAATTTACGGAGATCACTTTCCCATAGCTGTGATTTCCATCTTCGTCTTTTTTTGACATTCTGTACACTTCATCCCATGAGCCGAGATCGTTCCATCCGAAGTCACCTTTCACAACATACACCCGCAATGCTTTTTCCATCACGCCATAATCAATCGAGATACCGCGCATCATGCCGTAGGCGATCTCAAGGTTTTGTTCAAACAACGATGTACCGATCGAAGGACGCAGATTGACCAATTGTCCGTGCAGTTCCGGAAGACTTCGTTGAATTTCATGTAAGATTGTATCAACCCGCCAAATGAACATGCCGCTGTTCCAAAAAAAGTCGCCGCTCTCCAAAAACGTAACCGCCATTGCATAATTCGGTTTCTCTGCAAATGTCTTAACTTCAAATACTCCGGTAATATTCACCGGCTGTGTTTCTTCGCTCTTGTCCTTTGCCTGAATATAACCGTATCCTGTTTCGGGATGCGTCGGATGTATACCGATCGTCACTAAACCTGCCGTAATATGCGCCACCTGAGAAGCAGTCTGCAGAACGCGAATGAATTCCGGTTCATTTGCAATAAGATGATCAGCCGGAAGAACAATCATGATCCCTTTGGGATCGAGCCTTTCAACGAACAGTGCAGCAAGACCAATACAAGGAGCTGTGTTCCTTCCCACCGGTTCGACGATGATATTCTCCACAGGGACGTTCGGCAGCTGTTTGATGATAGCGTTCTTCTGCAGTTTATTCGTCACGATAAAAACATTTTTTTCATCAACGAAACCATGAAGACGTTTCACGGTATTCTGAATCATGGTCCCTTCACCAATGATCTCCAATAATTGTTTCGGATTTTTTTCACGACTGCGCGGCCAGAATCGCGAGCCGACACCGCCGGCCATAATCACTGCATAGATAGTTTGTTGGTTTTCCATAATAGTCATTTAGAAAGAAGTTCTTTTGGATTGTTAATATAGTTAGTGAGATTTGTCAGCAGCGCAACGCCTCCATTAGGCTGCTTTAGTGCCGAAGTAAGTCTATCGCCAAGATCTCTAATGACATCAGCGCACGTATCAGTGCGGATCTTTTCATGTTCATCTGCATAAGCAATGAAGCGAAGGAGTGATTCGAAAAAATCCTGAGCGATAACAAGACCCGACATCTTCGCCGACTCCAGAGCTGCACGAACAGTGACCCGCAGGACCGCCATAGCTATCGGACGATCTTGAGGCAGTTTATCCATAAATTCGCCCGATGTTTGCGATATCCTTTCTGTTGCTTCAAAGAGATCGACATTCATCATGTCCCTGAGTGCCGGAGTATCACCACGATCAACTGCTACTGTTGCTGGTACAGCGGAAATCTTTGAATCGGAAGAAGCGGGAACGGCAGTATCCCAATTTGGTCCTGCAATAGATTCGTACGTTGTATCAGTGCCGGCAGAATTTTCGGATTCCAAAATTGTGGGCTTTTCCTGAACTGCAAATCCTGTTCCTATAAACTCATCATCAGAGATCTGAATATTCTGCTGTATTGGTCTTGCAGGTGCTTCAAAAGTGCGTGAGAAATCCGGCATATCGAATGGTTGTTTGAGAAATGCTTCGAATAATTTTTCATTCAGGAGCAGCACATCGCTTTCAAATTGTTCCGGCGCGTCGTAGTCGATCGTTAATTTTGTACGCTCAAGGAGCCATTCCATAGCAAGGGCACATTTCCCGAATCCCTGTACATTCAGCAGCGTTTGAACCTGACTGGCAACCGACCCGGCAGATTCAAATCTCTCAAGAAGTTTGTTCAACTTCGCACTATGAGCAGGGATCAGACTGTCAGCCAAACCGCTGCTGGTACGACGAAGTGCACGCAATAAATATTCTTCGTTACTTTCCATTGATATATTTTCTTGGAACCCGCTGTGAAACAGCGCAGGTCACTTCATACGGAATTGTACCAATCGCCCGGGAAATATCCCAAGCCGTAATTTTTTTCTTGCCGCTTTTCCCTATCAACACAACTTCATCTCCCACCTTCACTGGTTCATTTCCCACATCGATCATTATTTGGTCCATACATACTGTGCCGGCAACCGGAAATCTTTTGCCGTTGATAAGCACTGCCGCCTTATTCGTTAATGTACGAAAATATCCATCAGCATATCCAACGGTGACACTGGCAATAGTTGTTCTTTTTTTAGCGAAGTAGCGTCTGGAATAACTTATGCTTGTTCCTTTTTCCACCGTTTTAATAAAACCTATTTTTCCTTTTACGGAAAGAGCCTCCCTCAATTCTACTGTTTTTCTCGTCTCAGTTGAAGGTGTATAGCCATACATCATTATTCCGGGACGCACCATGTCAAAATATGAATCTGGCATCTGCATTATGGCGCCGCTATTTGCGCAATGCACAAGAGGAATATGAATCCCTTTTAATTCCAGTTGAGTAACGATTGATCGAAATCTTTGCAGCTGCCCGTTCGAGAATGATAAATCCTCTTCATCGGATGTGGCAAAGTGTGTCCAGATCCCTTTTACGGAAATATTGGACATGGCGTGAACCGATTCGATAAATTGAACAGCATCTTTTTCCGGAATGCCGATTCTGCCCATTCCGGTATCGACTTTGATATGCACTGATGCAGTCTTCCCCTTCTTTTTCGCAATCGTGTTCAACGAACGCGCTACAGCCATGTTGCAAAGTGTAGCTTCAAGATCATTCTCGACGTACAGTCCGAGTTGGTTTTGCAGAGGAGCAGTAAATACATGAATGGGAAAATGTATCTTTGCGGCGCGGAGTTCTACTCCTTCCTCCACAATCGCCACACCGAAATATTGCGCAGTTCTGTTTCGAATAATCGATTGGGCAACCGGAATAACACCGTGTCCGTACGCATTGGCCTTGACAACCGCCATGATCAACGGAAGGCGACCGATCCTCTTCCTGATATTCTTCAAGTTCGAGTTGATGGCACTAAGATCTATTTCAGCAAATGTAGGACGCATATCGTTCGGATTCAAACAAAAAAGCCCACAGAAGAACACTTCAGTGGGCTATGATTACTCAAATGTTCATTTATTTTTTTGACGCTATCTTCAATCGGTTCAACGATCGGACCAACGCTACACGTGCCCGTTCAACATCCACATCGGATTTTTTTGCTGCCAGACGTTCAGCCGCACGTTGTTTTGATTTTTCCGCTCTGTCTACATTGATCTCCTCTTTGCTCTCCGCAGATTCCGCAAGGAGAATCACTTTGTTAGACTTCACTTCAACAAATCCGCCGCTTGTTGCAAAATGAAGCTGTGTACCGCCGGATTCTACAACTTTTATTTCCCCGATACCGATAGCAGAAAGAAGCGGAGCGTGGCTGAACAACACCTGAAAATTCCCAACAACTCCCGGCGCAGTAAAGCTGCTTACGTCGCCGGAATAAACCGTTTTTGCAGGGGTGACTATATCCAATTGAAAATTTTTATCTGCCATAATATATTATGCTGCCTGTAATACTTTTGCTTTTTCAAATACTTCCTCGATACCACCGCACATCAGAAATGCCTGTTCCGGCACATGATCGCATTCGCCGTCAACGATCATTTTAAATCCTTTGATCGTATCTTCAAGTTTTACATAACGGCCGGGGATACCGGTGAATTGTTCGGCAACGTGGAACGGTTGTGACAGGAATCGCTGTATCTTACGCGCACGCGATACCGTCAATTTATCCTCGTCGGAAAGTTCGTCCATACCGAGAATGTTAATAATATCCTGTAGGTCTTTATACTGCTGCAGGATCACTTTTACCGACTTGGCAACATCATAATGATGCTGGCCAACGATCAGCGGATCCATGATACGCGATGTTGAATCGAGCGGATCCACTGCAGGATAAATTCCAAGTTCGGAGATCTGACGGCTTAACACGGTTGTGGCATCCAAGTGAGAGAATGCAGCTGCCGGTGCCGGATCGGTAAGATCGTCTGCGGGAACATAGATTGCCTGAACCGACGTAATGGATCCTTTTTTTGTAGAAGTGATACGTTCCTGCAATGCACCCATCTCTGTCGCTAATGTAGGCTGATACCCTACGGCCGACGGCATACGCCCAAGCAGCGCGGACACTTCTGAGCCTGCCTGCGTGAAACGGAAAATATTGTCGATGAACAGAAGAACATCTTTTCCTTCATCATCACGGAAATATTCTGCGATGGATAAACCTGTTAACGCAACACGAAGACGTGCTCCCGGAGGTTCATTCATTTGACCGAAGACGAGTGCAGTCTTTGCAAGTACGCCGGATTCTTTCATCTCCAGCCATAAATCGTTTCCTTCACGCGTTCTTTCTCCAACACCGGCAAATACTGAATATCCGCCGTGCTCTGCTGCGATATTACGAATCAATTCCTGAATCAACACCGTCTTACCAACACCGGCGCCGCCGAAAAGGCCAGTCTTGCCACCTTTTGTGTATGGTTCAAGAAGGTCAACAACTTTGATACCTGTTTCAAACATCTCTTTTTGCGTAGAAAGATCTTCAAATCTCGGTGCCGGACGATGGATCGGATATTTCGTAACACCTTTGATCTCGCCGAGTCCGTCAATACCGTCTCCGATAACATTAATAAGTCGGCCGAGTGTGTTCGGGCCGACCGGAATTGAGATCGGACTTCCTGTATCAATCGCTTTCATTCCCCGCACAAGTCCGTCTGTTGAATCCATCGCGATCGCTCGAATGCGATTTTCTCCAAGATGCTGCTGAACTTCAACAATAAGATCTTCCTTTTTGCCTTCAATATTTGTCCGTGGAATTTTGATCGCATTTAAGACAGTCGGAGGTGTTCCGCTTGAAAAATCTATGTCAACAACAGGTCCGATTACCTGAACAATTGTTCCTTCGTTCATTTCTATCCTTTCAAGATTCGATTTGGAGTTTTTTATTACAAAAGTGAAGTAAAATAAGGAGTTTTCGGAAGATAATCAATGTAAAACTTCAAGAAAATTTATCTTTTAGTGCTTTTCAGTATAGAATCGACAATAATTTTCCCGTGCAGCCGACCATTTTCAATGAAGATGGAATTGTTATTCTTTCCGGATATGATAGAACCGGCTGCATAGATGCCAGATACATTTGTTTCCAATGTTACAGGATCAAGAATAGGAGCACACGTCGTTGCATCCAAGGCAATGCTGCAGGATTGAAGAAATTCATAGTCGGGGTGATATCCCGTAAGTGCAAAGACAAAATCGTTTTCCAGCTCAATTTCGCCCTCTTCATTTTTCAGTAGGACGCTCTTCTCCTCTATTGAAATGACCTGCGTATTGAAAAACGCCTTGATGGAATTTTCTTTGATCCTATTCTCAATGTCCGGCAGAATCCAATATTTTATTTTATCGGAAAGACCGTTTCCACGATGAACCAGAGTGACGGATGCACCGTGGCGGAACAATTCCAATGCGGCGATAGCAGCGGAATTTTTTGCACCGATCACCATAACGCGTTGACCGTAGAATGCGTACGGCTCTTTATAATAGTGTGAAACTTTTGGAAGTTCTTCGCCTGCAATATTTAGGTAATTCGGATTGTCGTAGTAGCCGGTCGCAAGCACAATGTTCTTTGCCTGATATTCCATGCGGGAAGTCTTCACGGTAAAACTAGATTCCGTGCGGATAATAGAAATGACCGATTCAAAGAATCGACATTTCAAATGATAGTGAGCGGCAACGCGGGAATAATATTCAAGTCCTTCTGCGCGCGTCGGACGCATGTGAGCCGATGTGAAAGGCACATTGCCGACTTCCAGCAATTCGGGAGTTGAAAAGAATGTCATCTCCGCCGGAAAATTTTGGATCGAATGTACGATGCCCCCTTTTTCGATCAGTAAATATTCCAATCCTTTATTCTGCGCTTCAATAGCAACGGAAAGTCCTGAAGGTCCTGCACCAACGATGATGATATCTAACATATGATAATCGACAATAAAAAATCCGCCGGGTATTCGACGGATCTATAATTCATTATTAGAATGTAGCCAATATTTTCTTCGAGTTCAATTTCTCGGAAGGTTATACTTTTTTATCCTGTCGTATAATGTTGAACGGTCAACGCCGAGGATGGCCGATGCTTCCTTAATGTTACCGTGCGTACGCTGAAGCGTTGCCGTTATCGCCTGATTCTCGATCTCCTCGAGAGTTAATTCGGAAGGAATATTCCATTGTTTCTTTTCGTTACCGTGATTCGCAAGAAATGCGAAATCATCCTCCGTTAAAATTTTAGCTTTGCATGTTACAATAGCACGCTCCACTGCATTTTCGATCTCACGCACGTTACCGGGCCAATTGTGGTTTAACAATATTTTCAAAGCACCTTCAGAGATATCGGTGACTTCCCTTCCCAGTTCAGGACCGATGCGTTCAATAAAATTATGGACAAGCAACGGAATATCCTCTTTGCGGTCCCTCAGCGCAGGAAGATGGATGTTAATCACGTTCAACCGGTAAAAAAGATCGTCGCGGAATTTTCCTTCGTGCACCGCTTCTTCAAGATTCCTATTTGTTGCAGCAATAACGCGGACATCCACATTTATCTGTTCCGATCCTCCTACGCGGTAAAAATTTCTCTCCTGCAGGATCCGCAGTAAGTTCAGTTGAAGCTTCGGCGAGATATCGCCGATCTCATCAAGAAAAATTGTGCCCCCTTCCGCAATCTCGAACTTCCCTTTCTTTTGTCCGGTGGCTCCGGTGAAGGATCCTTTTTCATGGCCGAACAATTCGGATTCCAGCAGCGATTCGGTCAATGCGGCACAGGATACGCCGATGAATGGTTTTGCTGCCCTGTCTCCGGAATAATGGATGGCGCGTGCTATCAGTTCCTTCCCCGTTCCGCTTTCACCCTGTATCATAACGGTGCTGCGAAGACTCGCAACTTCTTTGATCAATCCAAAAATCTCCATCATCTTCGGATTTTTACTGATAATATCGCAGAAGCTATACTGCTTCGTCAGTTTCTTCCGAAGAATGGAATTCTCCCGCTGCAGATTCTTGATCTTAATGATGCGGCTGACCAGTAATGATATCTCCTCCGGATTGCACGGCTTTACAATATATTCCTGCGCTCCTTCTTTCATTGCTGTGATCGCCGTATCGACCGTTGCATACGCCGTAACGATGATGATGGATGCTTCCGGCTGTATCTTCCGGATTTCCATCATCGTCTCTATGCCGTCGTGCCCTCCTGGCATTTTGAGATCGATGAAATAGATGGCGTACGTTTTTAATTTTGTTTTTTCGATCGCCTCTTTTCCTGATTCGGATGTATCTACGGAATATCCGTCCTCACGCAGCCATGCCGCGAGAGATTCCCGCATCACTTCTTCATCGTCTACGACCATAATGTTCCATAATTTTTTCATCGCTGCATCTCCATACCGTTTTCACGGCTTTTTTGTTTAGTGGAATCTTCGAGAAGTATAGAGCAATTTGCACATAGCTCCTCTGTTTTTTTATCTACTTGTTGTATCGCATTCGACAGTGACATAGCACAGCGACTGTCCGAGCAATGGATCAAGCCGAACGTGTGTCCGAGTTCATGAACGGCTTCTTTCATCATACGATGGATCAACAGCTGCTTATTTTCCTGCAGCTGATAAAAACTCTGATGCAATCGAGCCAGCGAAATCACTGCCGCTGGACCATTCAGTTGTGCGTGACCGAATACAAAACTGAGCATCGGTATAAAAAGATCGTGGTTTGTAACACCTAACACTCTCACTGCATCTTTCGGAACCTGGCTTATCAGATTTTTTAATAGAAGGACGGAACTGTACTGGTTCGTTTTTGTATCCAATGCATACGAAGGATCAGGAAGATTCGGCATTCGTTTCACATCATAGCCGAAAATCTGCCACGCACACACTTCAAGCGCAGACATCAGTTCTTCATCAATAGTTCCAAACTGCGCCAGATATATTGCTTTCACGCCAGTGTTCCTAATTTTTCTTCTTGAGGAGATTCCGGTTTTTTTGTTTCGTCAAACGGAAGTGTGACGACGAACGTCGTTCCAACAGTCAGTTCGCTCTTCACGTCGATATCCCCTTTGTGCGCCTCGATAATACCGAAGACCACCGCAAGTCCAAGCCCTACCCCTTTTCCTTCACCCTTCGTGGTAAAGAACGGACTGAATATCTTTGAAAGATTCTCATCTGGTATTCCATCGCCATTATCGCATACCGAAAACAATAGCTGATCGCGCTTATCATTAACGATTGTTTTCACTTTAACTTTTCCATCAGGTTTACCCTGCGCTGCTTCCGCTCCATTCATAATTAAATTGATCACAACCTGCTGCATTTGTGAACCATCGCAATGGACAGTGGGAAGATCGTGCATCAGATCCAATTCAACCTTAACGGCGGACAATTTCAATTTGTGGTCCAATAGATTTAATGTGGATCTGATCATGGTATTGAAATCGATCTTAGCGCGGAACGGCTTAGAACGGCGAGAGAACGCAAGCAGATCCTGTACGATCCTTCCAACGCGCGCAGTTTCGGTCACAACCTGAGAAAGATATTTTCGGAACTCTTCGACCCGTTCCTTGGGTACACCATCTTCCTTCATAATACGCTGCATCAGCATTGCAAGATTGAGAACACCGGAAACAGGATTGTTGATCTCATGCGCTACGCTGGCCGAAAGCTGTCCGAGCGATGCAAGCCGGTCGCTTTGTAATAATTTTTGATGAGCAATTTTCAATTGGTCGGCCCGTTCACGAATTTTGCGCTCCAATCCTTCGGTGAATTCGTTGATTTCTTCCAGTGCCGATTTCAGCCGCACACGCATAATATCAAACGACTTCGCCAACTCGCCAAGTTCTTCACTCGATTCAATGACAATTGGTTTGTCGAGCATCATTTCACTTACTGCATGTGTTCCGGCAATCAGGTGCTGGATGGGAGCATCAATAAAATGTTTTGTAAAATAAATAATGAACAGACTCATGATAGCAACAATCGAGAATGAAATGATGAAGACACGCCATTGAAGCTGCGCCATTTCTGCGTCTACAACATCGAGCGTCATGGAAACATCGAGAACACCAAGCACATTTTGCGATTTGGGATGAGCATGACAATCTGCCTGACTGCAAGAAGGTTCATTGTATATGGGAGTGATCATAGAAAGTGTACGGTGCTTGTCAGGCGTTTTGTAAACGCGCGCTCGTGTTGGAACATCTACTTTCACTAACGGCGTTTCGGCAGAATGACACATAAAGCATGCTTCTGCATATTTATCTACAATACCGGTATCCGATTTCACCGTTGAGAACATGATTCGTCCTTCTTTATTGAAGATACGTATCCGCGTGATCCCTTGTTTTTGTGCGATCGTTTCCATTGTTTGATATGCTGCCTCGCGCTGGTCTGCAAGCATGGCATGCCACGTTGCACTCGAAATACTACCGGATAACTGATCGGCCCCAATCATCATTGTTTGCACCAATTGATTTTCCTGAATCTTCACATGAAAATAACTGGAGATAATTCCTACAATCGTCATGATAACCGTAAACGAGAGGATAAGTTTTTGCGAGATCTTTTTAGGCGGAAGTCGCAACGCTATTTGTTTAAGATTCATTATTTTGCTTTCAAGTATTTTCTATTGATGAATAATGCATCATTCATGCCACAAACCTCCGTTTAGACATTCTATAATGTGCCTATTTAACGATGTTTTCAGCGTTTATGGTGCGTGGTAAATCGTTCGAGCTATTTCATACCTTTTTGTGTGTTGATATTTTCAACTTCATTTAAGTGTGTATTTAGAGACACAAATGTAGTGCAGAATTTCCATTGAACATTGTCGTTTAAATCAGTGGAATATTCCTATCGTGTTGATATTTCCTACACTGCCTGAGGGAATTTCCCACATGCAAGAATACACTTCATAGTATCTTTCCGTCATCAATATTTCCATAACTCATTATTTTATAATAAGTTACACGAATATTGAAAAACGAGGCACGGCTTTTGTCATGTAATAGTATGAATCAAAGATTAACAGTAATTGTAAAAACCGACAACCCAAAAAAATAAGGAGATATATTATGTTTACTTCAATGGATTCGGAAACACTTTGGCTGACTATCACAAATGCAGGTTTAGGTATTGTAACATTGGTATGCATTGCCGCAGTCGGCGTTGTTATCGCAAAAGAACTCTTTGCAGATGTTCGCAGTAAAGTACGCGTTCCCCAATTGCAGGATGATCATTCATTTATGCTGCAGGACCTGGGCATTACCATGGCAGACGGCGGCAAAGTGATCGATGAAAAAGAAAAATACGGAATAGACGAAGACAATAAGAACATTCAACGTTCTGAGAATTGAAGCAGCAACAATGAAGCGAGAGGTATAATATGCGATGTCCATTTTTAAGAGAAGCACAGGTAAAATTCTGCCGTGCCTCTGCGTACAGAAAAATGATCGTCCGACTCTCAGAACAGCCGGAGAATGAACGGTGCTCGTCTCGTGAATACGTTAACTGTCCTGCTGCAAAGCAGCACATGGAAGATCGTCCGAGCATCGATCATTGCCCCTTCCTTCATGAATCGCTTGTTCAATACTGTACTGCCGCAGCAGTTACAAAATATATTCCCTACACCGAATCCGTTCTATCGCAATGCGGTACGGACAGTCACAAATACTGCGAATTATATCTGGGACTTGCACAGCCGAATGAATCTGTAACAATTACCGGTTCGTCGGATATGCTTGCTCACTGCCCCGATCACACAATTGATGATGTTACATGTCCAGGAAATCTTTTCTACACACCCAATCATATGTGGATGGAAATCGGGAATGATGGCGTCTGCCATATCGGTATAGATGCATTCCTTGCAAAAGCTCTCGGAACAGTCGATCACATCACCTTTGTTACGACAAAAGGATATCATCGTCCGGCAATTTCATTCTCTGTAGGCGGTGTTGATCTTCAATTTGTTTTTCCGTTGCACATGAACATCACACGGGCAAATACATACCTGCGGACAAATCCGGACAAGATCATGGCCGACCCGTATACGGTTGGGTGGCTATTCGAGACAACGGAAGAAAAAACAAAAAGCAGAAGCAACAAAATTGAAGGATTGATCTCCGGCTGCGACGTTCAACCCTGGATGAAACAGGAAATGGAACGAATGACATCACTTGCACACCAGATATCAGCACAACCCGATATGCGCGGCGCGGTGCTGATGGCCGACGGCGGATTTTTCCAAAAAGGATTTGTGCATCAATTGACGCGTGAAGAACTGCTAAAACTTTACAACGATTTTTTTTCACCCCTAACCCTCTGGAAATCATACAAATGAGATCAAAGATCATTTCAATCGGCGGCATACTATTCGGATTAATCATCGGCTGGTATGTTTTTCCTTATGCTCTGTATCGGAACAATCAACAGCCGTTGCAGTTCAGTCATATTGCTCATACAGGCGAAAAAGGAGGAATGGCATGTGAAGACTGTCATTCAACCAACTCGGAAGGTCGTTTTCAAGGTATTCCTGCAATAGCAAAATGCGCCGAATGTCATTCCTCTCCGATCGGTGAATCAAAAAATGAAAAACGGATGGTTGAGGATTACATAACACCAAACAAAGAGATTCCCTGGTTCGTGTACTCACGGCAGCCGGATAATGCATTTTTTTCCCATGCACCGCACGTTAAACTTGGTGGATTAAAATGCGAAGAGTGTCATGGTCAGCACGGAAGTTCCGAATTTTTACGGACTCAACAGACGAACAGGATATCCGGTTACAGCAGGGATATTTGGGGAGCGAATATTTCAGGTTTTTCGTCCAATTCGTGGGAAGGGATGAAAATGAGTAAATGCGTACGATGCCACGGCGACAACGGACGGCGGGACGGCTGTATTGAATGTCATAAATAAATAGAGTTCACTTCACGGTGAACCCTTCTGATTTTTTTACCGGAAAACAATATGTCAAAGACAATCACACGAAGAGATATTCTAAAATTCACCGGCGGCGGAATTCTCGGCGTCATCTTATCCCCGCTTCCATGGAAAATGCTGGATGATTCAGCAATTTGGACGCAGAATTGGTCGCTGATACCGAAACTCGCACATGGACCGATTTCAACTGCATTTTCGCACTGCACTTTGTGCGGAGGCGGATGTGCAATTAAAGCACAATGCGTTTCAGGGATGCCGTATTTTATCAGCGGAGTTCAACATCATCCGATCACGAATGGAACACTTTGTGTAAACGGATTAGCTGGGCACCACATGGCGCATCATCCGTTACGCATTGTTCATCCGCACAAGTTTGAAGGAAAATCCGGCAAGAGCAAAATGACCGCGGTTTCTCTTCAAAATGCGCTGGATGAAATTGCATTACGAATTAAAAATTCAACAGGCACAGTTGCAGTCATCGACCAACAGCCGACCCGCGTTCTTTCCGAGATCTATCGTACCTTCGTTGCAAAGACGACGAACGGTGTTTATCTGACCTCCCCTTCGTGCGAAGATGCCACCATCACTGCATTGCAAATAATGATGGACCGAAAATCAGAATCGTTTGGCTTTGACTTTGAAAATACAAAATTGATCCTTTCGTTCGGTGCTCCGCTGCTTGACGGCTGGGGAACACCAGGACGAATGACCACACTTCGAAATTCACGCACTGCAAAATTCATTCAGTTCGACAGCAGATATTCCCGAACAGCGATGCAGTCCGACAAGTGGATTGCACTGAAGCCGGGAACCGAAAAGACAGCAGCATTAAGTATCGCATATGTTTTAATCAACGATAGCCGCATTGCTCAACATGTAAATCGTTCTGCAGTTGATGCAGCAGGTTTCAAAAATATTGTGCAAAACTTCAGTCCGGAAAAAACTTTTTCCGTTACTGGAATTGAACCCGGAGTGATCACGGCGATTGCCAGTGAACTTATCCATGCGGAATCGGCGATAGTGCTGAGCGGTGCAGATCCGGGCGGCGGTCCGTTCGATTATGAAACTGAAAAAGCTATCGCATCACTGAATCTGTTAATCGGCAGTGTAGGAAAAACCGGCGGCATTATTTCGCGCAATACAAATTCAAGCGATAAGCAAAGTTCCGAAATAAGCCGATGGTCCGATATCCCCGATCATTCGATCGAAGTGCTTATTGTTGACGGAGCCGAATCAGGATATGCACTTCCCTGGAAACTGATTGAAAAGAAACTGATTCCCGGCAAAAATTTTGTAATCAGTTTGTCACCGATCCTAAATGAACTCTCGGCTCATTCAGATTATCTCATACCGTCTTCCGGTCATTTGGAAACACTGTGCGATATTCCTACACCTTCCGGAAATAGTGTTGCCGGATTTTCTCTATCAGTACCTCTGTT
Source organism: uncultured Ignavibacteriota bacterium (assembly GCA_903861125.1). Lineage (GTDB taxonomy): Bacteria > Bacteroidota > Ignavibacteria > UBA10030 > UBA8401 > UBA8401. Next base: position 290,357 of record CAIOTF010000017.1, on the reverse strand, counting down.
GAAAAAACAGGAATTTACTACTGAACCTATCGACGTGATCAAGGCATTAAGCACCAGTTTGAATTATTCGTTGGCTATTCCTACATACGAAGAATTGCTGAAAGCAAAAACGGAATCAATCCATTCCAAAAAAAGCGGAACTGTCTTTTCTTACTCCGATCAACGGACGATCAATGTTGCCGATATTCCAACAACCGGCGAATTATGGAACATTTTAACAACCGGCGCACAATGGATGGATGTAAAAACACGGCAAACAATGCCGAAAAAATTCACGTTCGCGCTGAAAACGGCAACAGAGCCGGCAAAAGAAATTGCAGAACTTACAATGATCGTACACGGATGGCGCGGAACTACATCGGCATCACAGATGTCCCCTATTCTCAGCAAAGTATTTCAGGAGACAGAACTGCGAAGCGTGAATGGAATAGTGTCGATCAATCCCTTAACGGCACAACAACTTGGTCTTTCACAAGAAGAACCGGCTACAATTTCAACAAGTAATGGCCCGATGAAGGTCCGCATTAAAATCGATTCGGCAATCAGGCAGGGTGTTATTGAAGCTTCGGTCGGCCCGCAACCGAACGGCAGTCAAACCCCGCTGCATTTAACGGCAAACAATATTCTAAATCTCTGTGAAGTCAACAACGATGGAACATGGAGAATTACCACCGCAACACTTCTGAAAGCGTAAATGATGGAAACAATGACTGATAAAAAATTTAAGTATGGAATGGTGATTGATCTCGACAAATGCAACGGCTGCGGAGCATGCGCTGTTGCGTGTGCTGTTGAGAATAATGTCCCTCCTGCTGTAGAAAAAATGAATAAACGCAACGGTATTACCTGGATGAATATCTCCACGGTCTCGAATAAAGAACAATTTCCAAAAAGCGAATCTGTGTTTGTGCCGATGTTCTGCCAGCAATGCGAGAAAGAAACCCCGTGTATGACTGTTTGTCCGCAAAATGCAGTTGACGTTGATCCGACAACCGGTATTGTAGGACAAATTCCGCAGCGATGCCTTGGATGCCGTTACTGCATGACGGCGTGTCCGTATCATGCGCGGTATTTCAATTGGTGGGATCCGGAATGGACCGAAGGGATGAAGCAACAGCTTAATCCCGATGTGGCACCACGCATGCGCGGTGTTGTGGAAAAGTGCAATTTCTGCCACGGACGACTCCACGCTGCAAAACAAAAAGCAGCATCACAGGGCAACAGAGAGATCGATCCTGCGGAATATATTCCCGCTTGCGTTGAATCATGTCCGAACAAAGCAATCACATTCGGCGACCTGATCGACGAAACAACGGCAGTTGCACAACTGGCAAAAAGTGAAAACACATTCCGGTTCCTTTCCCGACTCGGGACGGAACCGAAGGTTCATTATCATTCCGAAAAAAAATGGGTCCGCGAAATGACTGAAAAAACGTTGACCCGCACACATGCAGCCAACGGTCTCGCACAGGAGGAAATCCATGGATAAAATATTGATCCCGCGCGGGTTACAACGAACCTCGTTCACGAAATTTTTGATCTGGATATTCCCATGGATCGCATTATTATCACTCGGCATCTATGCGATCTATCTCTGTTTAGCGGAAGGATTGTTCCATACAAACATGGACAACCGTTTTGCTTTCGGTATATGGATATTTCTGGATCTTACCGTTATAGCTCTTGGAGCCGGCGCATTCTTCACCGGATTTCTTCTTTACATTCTACGCCGGAAGGAATTGAAAGCGGTAATCAACAGTGCTGTCGTTATCGGACTTATCTGCTACAGCGGCGCAATTCTTGTGCTGGCAGTAGATGTTGGACAGCCGATTCGTGCCTGGTTTACGTTCTGGCATCCCAATGTCCATTCCATGCTTACAGAAGTGACATTCTGCCTAACATGCTATCTGATCGTCCTATTTATCGAATACATTCCTATCATTCTCAAGAACAGGCAATTACGTTCGATACCGAAATTTCTGGTGTTCGAATTTGAACTGCACAAATTGATGCCTGTGTTTGCAGGAATCGGAACATTCCTTTCGTTCTTTCATCAGGGATCGCTCGGCGGTCTGTTTGGTGTGCTGCGCGGTCGTCCGTTCGCATTTAGAGAGGAACTTGGAATCTGGCCGTCAACATTCTTTTTATTCGTGATCTCAGCTGCGGCTGCAGGCCCAAGTTTTATCATGCTTACAACTTGGCTCGTAGAGAAGATCACCAGAAAACAGTTAGTGAAACCGGAAGTGTATAAATTCCTCGGCAAGGTCTCCGGAACAATGCTGATTGCATACGTTCTGCTGAAATCGATCGATACACTTTTCTGGATCAACAGTACGTCGCCCGGAAACGGTTTTCCGGCATTCGAATTTTATGCAACACAATCATTTGGAACGTGGATACTTTTTACTGAGATCGTCATTTTAGGTCTCATTCCGGCACTGATTCTTCTCAGCAGCCGTTTGCGTGAGAATAGAAAAATTCTTCTTGGTGCAGGATTCCTGGTTTGCACCGGAATCATGCTCAACCGTTTTGTCATGACGATACAGACGCTGGCTCTGCCGACACTGCCTTTTGACGATTTCTTAACCTATGCGCCAAGTTGGGAAGAAGTTGCAACATTCCTTTTTGTTGTAGCGTACGGTATGCTTCTCTATTCATTCACATACCGCTATTCCGTAATATTCCCACAAGAACGTGAGTTGGCACAATTAAACGGAGAACTTTCTCAGCAGGAATTTGCAGACAGTGGAAATGCAAAGAAATCATGGCAGCCGAAGTTTATTTCGGATCTGCTCAATAAGTTTGTTTCAACAAAGTCATAATAACGATCAATACGGAGAAGCTATGTTACCCTGGGTATATGAATTTCATTGGACAGCATTTCACATTACATTTTTATCAATTTTCTTTACCGTTTTTGCAGTTGTAGTATCCACAGTGTTCGTAGCAGTGAAGCGAACGCAGCGGGCCGAACAGAATCGGACCATGGATGAAATCCAATGGCGATCCGATTTTGCAGACCTGTCTCCGGCAATGAAAGTCTGCCGCCACGAAATGAATGGCGACGTGAAACACCGAGTATGCGATCACGGATTCGATTGCAGATCATGTTCTGTGCATCCACTGCTGATATCGAAACAGACGAAAACTCCCCTCCTGCAATTTGAAGTGTATGGATTCACAATGCCGCCGTACAGAATGTATCATCGGGGACATACGTGGGTTCAGCAAGAGGATGATGGAACGTACAAGATCGGCATTGATGATTTCGGCACGCGAATTATCGGCAGCACCTATTCAGTTGAACTTCCGCCTATCGGAACGCGCTTATCGGTCAATGGAAAAGGTATGGTCGTAAAGAAAGCTAATATGGACATTCGTCTTCTCTCCCCAATCGACGGTGAAGTGATTGAACAGGGTGATTCCGAAAAAGGATGGTACCTAAAAGTAAAAGCAAATGATTCAAAAAAAGTTACTGATCATCTTCTGAAAACCGACGAAGTACCGAATTGGATTTTGAGGGAAATGGAACGCCTGCAGATATCAATGGCAACAAGCGGTGTTGGAATAACACTTGCCGACGGAGGCGAACTTGTGCCTGATTTTCACCGGCACTTCCCGAATGCTGATTGGGATGGTATACTCGGACAGATGTTTTTAGAAGCGTAGTACTTTGCAAAGGCTTCCGATATCGTAACGATGCCGGAAGTCTTTGTTGTTATTCGCGGATCACTTCCAGATATAATTCCTCTACTTTTTTTCTTGCCCAGGGTGTTTTCCGTAAAAATGTTAAACTCGATTTGATGCTTGGATTTTCATTGAAGCATCTAATACGAATACACTTCCCCAGTCCCTCCCATCCGAAATGTGTCACGAGATGATTTAGAATCATTTCCAGTGTGACACCATGAAGTGGATTATTTAGCTGATCTTTTTTTTCAATCATTATTCTAATTACATCCTGAAATTATTTAACCGGCTTCAGCAGCAGATCGTGGAAATCAAAACTAAAATCTGTTGCCGGAGAGACCGCCTTCATTTTTATCAATTCTATAGTTCCATCAGGATTCATTGAGAAGGTCGCGAATGCATCAGCACGCATCTCAGGATCGCTCCAGCGGACGATGAATGTATTATACTGATAATGTTCCATGTATCCGCCCAGTGACGGCGTCGGTAGCATCTGCATGAACAATTTTCCATCCTTCAAGTCAATTCTTACATCGCCATACCACACGTCGTTGTATTTGCCGGCATATTTTGCCAACGGCAGCGACGGTGTGGAAAGCGAATCGCGTGATACAGCACTTTTTGCTTCAGCAGCGTTGTTCGTTGAATCGGTACGGTCTTTTATCGTTTTATATGCTGATATCCAATCATAGTTAGCGTTCAGATATTGATCCAATACACGCCAGCCGATGGAATAGAGCGCTCCTGACTCCTCCTGATTGGTAAAGACAGCCACACCAGCCCGTAATTCCGGTATCATTGCCACCAGAGAAACAAATCCTGACAGTCCGCCTGTATGCCAGACTAATTTTTTACCGCGATAGTCGCGCAGTGAAAATCCGGCACCGTACCCGGCAAAATTCGGCTGCAGCGGTGCAAGTTCTTTCGCGACTTTACTTACCGGAAGAGGCGTAACAACAGACCATAACGTGCGGACTGTTGCAGGTGTTACAAGCGTAGTGCCGTCAGAAAGTTTTCCGGAATCCAACTGGCAGATCATCCATTTTGCAATATCCTCTGCATTTGTATTTACGGTTGCGGCAGGATTCGTCTTTGCACTGTCCGACGCTGCAACCGGACGGACAATGCCGTTGATCTCGCCGTGCGGCGTTGCTGAATTTCCATTCCTGACCGCTTCAGCAAAAGTTAAAGCGCTATTGTTCATTCCCAGTCTCTGATAAATGCGCGTACGAACAAACGTATCCCACGTCATTCCTGTAACTGCCTCGATCAATTCACCGGCAATCAGATAGAGAATATTGTCATACGCATACGTACTGCGGAAACTTGTTGAAAGAGGAATGTTCTTAAATCGTTTTACAACATCTTTCTGATTGTAGGTGTTTGTCGGCCAGATCAACAGGTCGCCGGCTCCAAGGCTTAATCCGCTCCGGTGGACAAGAAGATCGATAACACGCATTTCCTTCGTCACATACGGATCGGAGAGCTGAAACCATGGAAGATGATCCACTACACGGTCGTTCCATTTTATTTTTCCTTCGTCCACCAGGATCCCAAGCGATGTACCGACGAATGCTTTTGTATTCGACGCTATACTGAAATTTGTTTTGCTGTCCACCCTATCATTCGTTCCGATAGTCTTCACGCCATATCCTTTTGCGAGCACCACTTTCCCATCTTTTACAATCGCAACGGCAACACCGGGAACGTTGAATGTTTTCAGAACCTTCTCGACATTTGCGTCAAAATCTTTCGGCATCTGTTGTGCGTTCACAAATGAACAGATCATTAATACGATGGCAGTTACAGACCTCATTGCTGCTTCCTTTCATTTGAAATATTTTTCATGTATTCATCCTTGGACTGAAATATCTGTCACAATACTGCCGGTCGTTTCATGGAGCGCAATCCTTTTTCCAAGATCAACGTATGGTAATTAACCGTACGGATCGCAGGAGCATGAAGCAGTGCCTGGAATTGAGGCGACAGCAGCGAGTTCAGCTCCGATTGGCGGTTCATGCTCATATTCTTCGGACCAAACACATTCAGATCTTCCATTGCGCCCAATTCTGCGTCATCTAATCCTACATGGAATACAAATAATTTCGTTCCACCGGCTTCCAATGTTTTCATTTTCAATAGTAATGTGTCGAGCTTATGTTCAGGCACAGCGCCATATCCGGTCTCCACATCAACTTCATCAAAATAGCGCGATATGGCAAGATGGTATTCTTCTGCAAGTTTTTCTACAATGGTTCGTGTTTCCTCAGTTTGAACTGCGGCACCCATGTGATAGTCCAGATAGTCGATCCTCACGCCTGAGTGAATTGCACGTTCTATCTGAGCACGCAACTCCGTTTCAATTTCAGAAAGTTTAGGATTATTCCCGAATAAGGAGGCGCGTGAAGGGAAAAAATATCCGCTACTGTCGACAAGTGTCGGTACCGAACGAGCGCCGGCAACCGGACCCCACCGGTAATTCTTCCACTCTGCATTCAGCGTCAAATGGATTCCGACAGATGCTTGTGGGTATTGCTTCAATATCGCCGCCGCTTCCTGATACCAGGGACATGTAAACATAACCGACACGGATACAGGAAAATTACTCTCGAGAACTTTTTTTACAGCAAGATTCACGGAATGACACATTCCCGCATCGTCACAACGAACGAGAATCGGTATTTTTTTATCGACAGTTGTACCTGACCGAGGCTGCGGAAAGACAAAAAATGACAAGAGAAATATTTGGGTGATAATTATTTTTGTTCTCATAAGGACTCAATCGGATTTTATTTTATTCCCCTTTTTTTCTTTTCAACAATCACCTGCACGTCCACCGGTTCGTTGCACACCGAACAAACGTAACGACGCGTGGTCTCATTTAAATCCGGTTCACGTGTCTGTTTGCAGTTTGGACATTTTATTTCAAGAGGTTTTTCTTCGCGCGATTTGGCCATAATTCATTTCATATGTTAGTAGTGGTAAATGTAACCGTTTTTCTTCCCGACTGCAATTTCTGGCGGCGTAAATATTACTCTGATGCCGCATAATTATTTTGTATTTTATGATATTATTTCCGGTCAAACATACTCGTTTGACCTTTGCGTTATTGTATTTTCCGGACACACAGGAATATTTATCCTGTGTGAAGTGTATTTATGGCCAAACAGATCAGTCCTGTTCTTATCGCAGCAAAAGACATATCAATTCGCTTCGGCGAACAGGTGGTTCTTCAGGAAGCATCGCTCAACATCCATCAAACCGACCGCATCGGACTGATCGGAACAAACGGATCGGGAAAATCAACACTCATCAAGATTATTGCCGGCCTGATACCACCCGATGCGGGCAATATCTCGCGAAAACGGGAACTTATCACCGGCTACCTTTCGCAGGATTTTACGCTGGATGAATCCAAATCTGTCTTTGAAAATATCATGGACGGCGCGCACGATGTTATTGACATCCTCCGTGAATATGAATCACTTCCGTATGATTCGGAACGGCGGCACATCCTTGAAGAACATATCCATTTACTGGACGGATGGAACCTTGAGAACAGAGTCGACGCAGCGATGCATTCGCTGAATGTTCCGGACAAGAACCGTGATATCACCACGCTTTCCGGCGGAGAGAAACGCCGCGTGGCGTTGTGCCGCTCGATTATTGCACGTCCGGATCTGCTGATTCTGGATGAACCGACGAACCATCTTGATACAGAATCCATCGAGTGGATGGAAGATTTTCTGGAAGATTATTCCGGCGCATGTCTGTTTGTAACGCATGACCGTTATTTTCTCGATTCCATTGCTAACAGAATCGTAGAACTTTCCGGCGGATTATGCTATCCACACACAGGCAATTACACAGATTATCTTATCGACAAAGCGGAACGGCAGGCACAACTGGCCACCGAAGAGAAAAAGCGGAATAATTTTCTCCGCCGCGAACTGGAATGGGTACGCCGTGGACCAAAAGCGCGTACAACAAAATCCAAAAGCAGACTTAAGAATTATTTTGAGATCGCGGATAAAGAAGGTTTTCATGTTGAGAAAGAGGTCGATCTTCTTATTCCCCCGCCGGCCGGACTCGGCTCCACAATTCTGAATCTGAAACATGTCGGTATGGAACTCGGAGGGAGAAAATTATTCACAAAAGTAGATCTGCTGTTCGACAAAAAAAGAAAATTGGGAATCATCGGCCGTAACGGACTTGGAAAAACTACACTGCTCAAACTTATCTTAAGTGAACTTCAGCCTACTGAAGGATCCATTGAACTCGGCGAACGTACGGAGATTAATTACATCGATCAGGCGCGCATTGCACTGAACGACGAGAATACGGTCTTGAAGGAAATTGGCGAAGGAAACGACTGGATCATGTTCGGTGAGAATAAAACGACCGTCTGGAACTATCTCCGCCGATTTCTGTTTGCCGATGACCGCATTAATACTAAAGTGGGGAAACTTTCCGGCGGTGAGCGCAGCAGGCTGCTGCTCGCAAAGATCCTGAAGAACGGCGGCAACTTCCTAATCCTTGACGAACCGACCAACGATCTGGACCTTCCGACGCTTCGTGTTTTGGAAGAAGCGCTTGCTGATTTTAACGGCTGCGTTATTGCCGTTAGCCATGACCGGTACTTTCTGAACCGCGTCTGCAACGGCATACTTGCCTTTGAAGGTGACGGCAAAGTCCATTTCAGCGAAGGAAACTACGACTATTATATCGAAAAACGTGATGCGCGGTTTGCTGCAGACATTGAAATTGAGAAACAAAAGAAACTGGAAACATCGGCGAAACCGGAGCCGAAAAAACTGAAGTGGAAAGAAGCAAAAGAACTTGAAACCATTGAGCAGGACATTTTGAAAGCGGAAGAAGAAGTCCATCGCATAGAAGCAATTTTTGCAACCGATGATTTCTATCAAAAACACGGAGACAAAGTCGAATCGCTTACGAAAGAACTTGATGCCGGAAAAGAAAAAGTGGAACGGTTGTATGCGCGGTGGACCGAACTGGAAAAATTAAAGAATGGCTGACACTAACACTGTTTGCCAGCTTATGCTCAGGTTTGAATACGTCTACACCTTGGCAAGGCTGCTGAACAAAATTTAAAAACTATTTTACTCGCTTTACCACAACGATGGTTTTATCGTCTGAATATTTGCTCTTCGCGTTGTGAATTTGAACATCTTCTACAAGCAATCGGGCAATATTCTGCGCTTTCTCATTACGGTATTCTATCAGTTTTGCCGCAAGGCGCCCCTCTGAATATTGAATGCCGAGAGTATCCATTGCCTCTGAAACACCATCAGTATATAAAAGCATAATATCCCCTTTGGCCAGCATGATCCCTTCGCTGCGGTATAACTGTTTCGGAAAAGGACCGACAATATTTCCTGTTGCTTCTAAAAATTCGGTTGTACGGGTGGCCGCACGATATACGATCGGACTGCTGTGACCGGCATTCACATAGACGCACAACCCTTTCTGATCGTTCGTCAATTCAGCATAGAACAGTGTCAAAAACCGATCATCGGAAAATGTGTGATGAACAAGCTCGTTGATGTTGTGGATCAGGTTGCTGATCTTCGTCTGATAACTTGCTCCCATTCTGAGTGCGCCGGAAACATATAATGCCTGTACTGCCGCCGAGATCCCTTTGCTTGCAGCATCACCGATGACGATACCCACGCGGTCCTTCTCTTCACTCATGATATAATCAAAAAAATCACCGCCGACGATCCTGTCGGCAATCGATATACCGAACATTTCGTAGTTATGAAATTGCAGTTCATGTGCAGGAAGGATGCTTTTCTGTATCTCTCTGGCTTTATCAAGATCTTTCTGAAGCTGCGATGTACTCCGCTCGATCTTTCTGTTCTTCATCATGGAAGTAACAGCAAGACTGATGATATTCAGCGTTGGTGCAACGTTTTCATGCTGCACATCCGTATTAAAGGAGAGAATATACTGATAGAGGTCCACACCCTTCACATTCACAACTTCGCCGACGCCGGTCGCGGAATACTTAAGGATCCCTTTACTTCGCAGATATTCGTTCGTTTCTTTGGCTACGATCGTCCGATGCAGCGCTATCTGCTTGAACATCTTGTATTCATCCACTTTAATGGAGAAGTGCGGCTTAATTTTCTCCACAACACCATGTTGTGCAATTACCTCGTAAGAGAATTTCGACGCATCCAGCTTCCATACGCGTCCTCCCCTGATCTCAATACGGTCATTGGAGACAATCTGATGAATAATGTGTGCCAGCATCTCTTCCGTTGAAGAGAATTTTTTGCTGTCAAAACTTTCAATGGTCTTATAAAGGGAGCGCTGATTCATAGGTCAATTATTTGGTAGTGTTTTCTTTAATATACGAAAGAATTGATCAATCCCTGCATTCAGCAAAAATGTAGTGTGTTCTGTGATAGACTGGCAGGTTTCACGAAATAAAATGCGGCGGTGTTATCAACTTTCCGACCGACGCAGCACTTCAAGCATGATATTCGCACACGCTTCGGCATCCGATCCGGCTTCGTGATGATTGAGAGGAATGAACAGTTCTCTGCAGACGTTTGCAAGATTGGCAGGGCGTATCTTTAGGACTGACCGGGCCAAACGGACTGTGCATCGGAATTCTACGTCAGGCACTGTCAATCCGTAAGTGGAACAGCACGATGTAAGCACGCGCTTGTCGAACGATGCGTTATGTGCTACGGCAAAATCGATTCCGTTGAAAGAGTTTTCAATCTTCTTCCATAATTCTTTGAATGTCGGCTTCTTCTTCACATCATTCCAGGTTATGCCGTGTATATCCGAAAATTCAAAATATTCATATGGCGGTTTTATCAGGTATGTTTTCTTTGCTGTAATCTTCCCGTCGCTCACCGTCACCAATCCAACGGAGCATGCGCTGTTCGGTTGACGGTTGGCAGTTTCAAAATCGATTGCAAGGAAATTCATAGAATGAAAATATTTTTCTCAAGTCAGAAAATTAAAATCCCGTTAATCGAATGACTAACGGGATCATTATTGATCAACCAACGATACTCTCTCTTTTTCAGAGACGCATCGTTTTAATGCTGCACTTTCACCATCCTCTTCACGATCGCTTCAATTCTGCCATCGGCCTGTTTCGGTCCAGATCCGGAAATAACCGGGACATTAAATGTACCGTTCGTGACGGAAATTGTTTTTGTCAGATTCGGAACACCGTTCGAAGAAAACACGCCGCTTCCGCTGAACGAGCCTGCAGCACTGCTTGTGGAAACTGCAGAAATTGTTGCGGTTGCAGATGTCGAAAGTATATACGATTCCGACGTTGAAGAATTCGGATTTAATGCGGGCGCATAAGAGATCATTACAAATTTAGATGTTGTCGGCGGATAGACATACGTTGCCGCACTGATCGGTGCAACGTCGAAAAATACTATAATTGCAAGGTCAACACTTGTTGGTGAATTATATTTATATCCATAAATAACCAACTGCGACTGTCCGGTTGTATCCATTCTAAACCCTCCGGCACCGCTTCCTGTCGTTGTAGCATCGTTGAAAATTCCATTTGCCGAAAAATTTGAGACATTGGATGAAAATGCAACTGTACCTGCCGTCGTGAATGTACTTCCACCGCCGCCGCCAGCAGCTGTAACAGTGATCGGAATGGTGACAGTTTTCGGGGTCACAGAATTATCTTTTACTGTTACACTTGTGGAACCTGCCGCCACACCGGTTACCGTTAAAGTTGAGCCGTTGATGGATGCAGTAGCGACCGTTGAAGTAGGTGCAGTCTGAATAGAGTATGGAGTAGTTCCACCGCTTATCACCGCAGTTGTGTTCGATCCGCTGACAACGGAGATTGAACTCGGTGATGCGACCATACTGGCAACTGTAACCGGCACGCTGACCGTTGATGCACCGGCGCTGTCTTTAACAACGATGGTTGAAGATCCGACAGCAAGACCAGTTACGGAAAGTATCGTACCGGAAATTGTGGCTCGTACCTTTGTAGTATCTGAATTCGATTGAATTGAGTATGGAATTTTACCGCTGGAAATAGTTACATGGCCTGTTGAACCAACCAGCACGGAAACAGAAGTCGGCGAAGCAACTAATGCATTCGCAGTTGAGGGACCTGTAGGACTGGATGATTTATCGCAGCTTGCCACAAACAGCAGCGCAAGAGCAGTAATAACTGTGAATGCCTTTGTGAAAATGTTTTTTTGTATCATAGAAACCCCTGGATAGTGAAAAGAAATAAGTGAATTAATAAAATGAATCAGTTTATGAGTGTTTTGTTAATGTCTGCGCAAACAATTTTTGCTACAACCTTGCGAATCAAGCAGGTGCGGACTTAATTAGACCGATGAAATCCCTCGCTTTAAGATTGAGAAAAGATAGGCAATCTGATGATATTGTTCAATAATAAAAATGACATCATTTTTCAGCTCATCATTTCATTTCTTTCCACGAATATTCAACATGCGCATTTTCTTTTTGATAAATATTTCAAGTTCACAGTAATTCATAGAAACTTTTTTTTGCATTGTGACATCTGAAAATTAGGTTGTCCATTGTCATCCTGAACGAAGCCCCAAAGGGGCAAGTGAAGGATCCAGTTTCTGGATTCTTCAGTCGCTTCCTGCCCGACTGACGCCCGCCAGAACGCGAAGCGGGCTGGTCGGTTAGGTCCAAAAGACTCCACGGCCCTTTGGGCCTTCGGAGCGGGCGCTCCTCGTCATAAAGTGACACCTTTGGGGGAATGACATTGATGTGAGATTTTTCAGATGTCTCGCATTATTATACGTAAGCAGCGAGTCAACTACCATTCTGCCCTTCTTTATTCTGAATAAGTGCTATACTGAATTCACTATTATTCGGCAAAGATATCAAGATACTCTCTATAGACATACGACTGACCGTATTTCAGATCTTCGTTTTTTGGGTAGAGTATCTTTTTATCAACAAAACGATCAATGACTATTTGAACACCTTGCCTTGTAAAGCCGGTCATTGCCTGTACAAGTGCAACATTGACGATCGGTTGTTCATACAATTTCGGCAGTACCATCATTGCGCTTTCTGCAGCGCGTTTCCCGAAGGTATGTATCTTCGCCATATCTTTTTCATGGAGAAGTGTGATGTTTCCGACCGTGTCGATCGCTTCATTTGCAATAGCAATTACTCCATCAAGAAAAAACTCTGTCCACTCAAATACTTTTCCGTTATGATAGCCGCTCAATTTCTCATAATACACATTCTGATGTTTTTTAAAATATGATGATAAGAACAATACAGGTTTTTCCAACAGACCTTCTTTCCATAAATAAAATGTAATCAACATCCGGCCTGTTCTTCCGTTACCGTCTAAGAATGGATGTATTGTTTCAAATTGCGAATGGAGTAAGCCTGCTTTTATTACTGCAGGAATTGCATCATCCGCGTGGATGAATAATTCAAGATCGTGTAATGCCTTATGCATCTCTGCCACCGGAGGAGGAACATACCGGGCAGAATCAGGACGCGTTCCGCCGATCCAGTTTTGACTCTTACGAAATTCTCCGGGATCGGAGAAGTGTGTTCCTCTGGCTTTCTCCATCAATTTTTTATGAAGTTCACGGACAAATCGTAACGAAACCGGGAAATTGTCATTTCTCACCCGCTTCATACCATAATTCAACGCGTCAATATAATGTAAGATATCATCTACATCCGACGAAATATTTGTATTAATATTTGCACCCGCTTCAATGGCGTCAACCATTGTCGCTTTTGTTCCTTCTATTTGATTTGATGCTGCGGCATCTTTTCTAATGTACATTTTCAGGAAAAAATCGACATTAGGAAGCAGCAACGTAATTCCGTCGAGCTTGCCGAGTAAACGCGTTGCTTCAGTTCCCTTTTTCATAATTATTGGCGGGAAAGAAAAGCCTCGCTTTGGCGGGAATGGATGAGGTATAAAAGCCTTAAAGCCGGCTGATTGATCTTTTTTTACACCTATTTCTACTGATTTCATGTTTGTTGCCATCTTTTTTTGAATGGTAACAAAGTATACCACTTTGTTACCATCTTGTCAAGCAAATGAGATTGAGAATGTTTGCCTAGTGGTACTTTGGATGGTAATATTTTACTATTGCCCTGGGGTTGGTATGAAAGTATAGATTTGCTACAGCGTGTGGTATGTAAACTGAACGTAGTATGTAGCACTACGCCTATAAATAAAAAAACTGTCGAGAGACATCAAAAACCTCAATGGGTTTCTGACAATCCTTCTGACAGTTTAGTGTTTTTTTAGCCCGCCTTCGGACAAAAGTGCCGAAATCTTGAGCTGGCAAGGAGATTTGAACTCCTGACCTGCTGATTACGAATCAGCTGCTCTACCAACTGAGCTACGCCAGCTTGACAACATCGCTAAACAAATGTTCAACGATTATAAATCAATATACAATTTTTAGCATACAACCTCAACCATAAAATATTTTCGTTTATGTTGTGTTTCCTGATTTTAATGTCTACCCTCTTACAAGAGCATTCACCACGGAAAAACACGGAAAGAACGGATCGACACGGTTACAATATTGGAAAGAGCATTCACCACAGATTTGCACGAAAAGATCAGATCGACACAGTTACAATATTGAAAAGAGCATTCACCACGGAATTGCACGGAAAGATCAGATCGACACGGTTACAATATTGGAAAGAGCATTCACCACAGATTTGCACGAAAAGATCAGATCGACAAGGTTACAATATTGAAAAGAGCATTCACCACAGATTTGCACGGAAAGAACAGATCGACACGGTTACAATATTGAAAAGAGCATTCACCACAGATTTGCACGGAAAGAACGGATCGACACGGTTACAATATTGAAAAGAGCATTCACCACGGAAAGAACGGATCGACACAGTTTAAGAATTGCAATCGTAACACATACGCGATAATTTTATAGCAAAATAATGTCAAAATCAGCAGAAGCATATTTAGAAGAAAATATACGGCGGGTCTTTGCACTTATTGATGGACAGATACAACTCTCAATAACGAATGATGACCTGCTCCCTTTTTATGACATTAATGAAATGTTAAAGCTGGAATATGAATCGTGCCGTTCACCGCTGTACCTTTCAATTAAGTTTATTGGAGAGAATGTCCGGTATGGTACCGGTTGCGAAATTAATGGCAATTACTTTGCCTTATTGTGGATGTATAAACATAAAAATCTGCCGGTTCTGTACAAGGATAAAAAGGATAATAAAATTGTATCAATGCAATATGAACTTTATGATCTTTGGAAAGATGATTATGAAGAACTTGATGAAATTCTGATCGACAAAATAGATTCGCTCGACGCATATACTATGATCAATAATTCCGGAGAAATTCATCCTTTGCGGTTTTGATTTCTGCTCATCATTCTCATTTTTTCTCCATACAAAATCTTAATTTTTAGTATCTTACAGAAGCATAGTTGAGAGCCTGTGTGGTATCTGCCGGCATTGTTTCTACTCAACATATTTCATTCTCTTCGTTTGCACGAATACTACAATGAATGATCTAGTCCATCCTGACAATAATAAGCCGAAGTTATATACTTCTCTTTTGCTTTGTTTGATTTTCGTTTTGTTTGGCACAGCACGCTCCTTTGCGCAGCCAAGCCGTATTGAATTAAAGTCACATTATTCCCCTTCTCTTTCCGCCGT
This sequence comes from uncultured Ignavibacteriota bacterium, assembly GCA_903861125.1. Taxonomy (GTDB): domain Bacteria; phylum Bacteroidota; class Ignavibacteria; order UBA10030; family UBA8401; genus UBA8401. The sequence continues at coordinate 274,958 of CAIOTF010000017.1, read as the reverse complement.
AAAAGAATTCAATGTTTTCTTCCCCGAAGGATATGATGCGGAAACAAACCGTTATCCTGTTATCTATCTTTTTCGCGGTGCGGTGGATGAATGGGCAGATCCGGCGGAAGATGCTGCGCGGCGGGGAAATATTAAAACCGTGTTTGATTCGCTGTATGCAAAGAAAAATATAGGAAAGATGATCCTTATTATGCCGGGCCTTTCTGCTCCTGCAACACAGAATGAATACACCTACCTTATCAATGATCTTCTTCCGTTCATCGATGCAAATTACAGAACAATTCCCGACCGCTGGCACCGGGCAATGGATGGTTTTTCATTAGGAGGAACGATCGTAACAAATCTGCTTGCTGCAGTTCCAAATTCATTCTGCTCTGTCGGCTCATACGACGGCACGCTGAATTCTCCGTACTTCGATAATACCAAGTTCAGCAATGCAAACAGTCAGCTTATCTACGCAATCCAAAAGATTCAGCTGCTGTATCATACAGGGTCGGTCGGCGGAAACAATAATTCCAACAATACTGCTGTATTCAACATTCTTAACAGCAAAGGGATTTACAATTCGCTCCCCTCATTTTTACTTGATCCCAACGCACAGCATAATTGGTATTATGCAGACCTGCATATGTCAGTTACGCTTCCGCTGCATTGGCAAAAAATGTACTTAGCGGAAAACAATCTTAACCTTACGTTCAAAAAACAGTATGCCGGACAAGTACTCGCAGGATCATCAACTGTTGAATGGTCACGCACATTGGTCCCCAATAAAATTGCTACCTATCTTTTAATTTCATCCGATTTAGGGAAACAGTGGAACACTCTCTTTACGACAAATGGAAATGATTCATCCGCAACACTAAACACTTCTCTGCTCGCTGATGGAACTCGATACAAATTAAAAATTCTGGCCGCCGGCGATTCGCTGTATGGATCCTCCGTGACCGGAGCATTTACCATTAACAATCCCGGCAATGCAGCGCCCGATGTAGATTATATTTTCATGAATGAAGGGGATTCGGTTTCTCAATTGTATACTGTTCAATGGCATGCGGCTGATGCCGACGGAGATTCAATTTCCATCAATTTGGAAATATCCCATAACGGAGGAATTACATTTAGTCCGCTTGCCTCATCAATTGCAAATACAGGAAATTATTCATTCGACACACGGTCATACCCGAACAGCAATAACCTGATGTTTAGAATTACTGCACAGGACGGTTTACTTTCTTCACAGTCGACATCGGTAAAACTAATTCTCTATAACAAACGGATTCCACTGAAGAATGCTCTCTTCGTTCATCAATCCGGTTTCAGCGACGCCGTGATCAGTGCGGTGGGAATTACAAACGATGCTCTTGCTTTTAAACACTACACTATCTCATTCAATGAATCTGCAGGAAAGAAAATGTATTCCGTCTTCAATGCTGATGGAATTGAAATAGTGAGCAATGCCACTGAACTTGACGGTAAAACGGAAGGACCATTGTTTAATAGTATCCGGCTGCTGATTAAGGATTTTCCGAAGCCTGTGGTCAATACGGATTCGTCACGGTGGATTGCCGGTGCATCTCCCCTATCCGCAGAGATTCGATTGATCGATGTTGTTACGGAATCGGGAACCGTTACCGCAATTCCATTCGCATCGGATTATGAGATACGGATTAAAAATTCTGTCGTCGACACATCCCTTTCGTTGTTTGGCGCAGCAGCACTCCCGGTGAATTTTCAGGTGTGGAACACAAGTCTGAACAGAAAAACAAAATTTATTTTTGTTGAATTGGACGGAAACGGATATCTCAGCAGGAATGACGAGTTATACTTCGTAGAAAAGGATTCAGTGAACGACCAGATACTGACGTGGCATGTTCAGTTTGTCGGCAACGAAACTGCAGCAAATCCTGTAAGCGGCGACACATACAGGATCAAAATCATGAAACCTTTGTCAAAGAATGATTCGTATCTGTTCATCCCTAATCTTACCAAAATATTGAGCGGATTGAACACGCTTCCAATGCAGTATTCACTGTCGCAAAATTATCCCAATCCGTTTAATCCCGCAACGAAAATCGAGTTTACCATTCCTAACAGCAGTGTCGTATCGCTTTCCGTATTTGATATTCTTGGCCGGGAAATTGAAACACTTTTGAAACAAAAATTGTCAGCCGGATCTTACACTTGTTATTGGAATGCAGATCATTACCCAAGCGGCGTCTATTTTTACCGGCTGCATACTTCTGAATTCACGCAAACGAAAAAAATGATCCTATGTAAGTAACGATACGCAGCCGCATGTAAAGCCCCGGCTGATATTTTGTCCATACGATTCCGGCGTTTCCATCAAGAAACGTGCAATACTTGCGTTGATCGGGTCAGTGATTTATTTTCCGTATTTGAACTTCAATCATAATAATACTTCGCAATCTTTTCCGTATCTTTACAGTAATCTTTTTCATCATTTTAATGCGCGTGCTAACAGCCGCTTCAGAAAGTCTTTTATGAAAAAATATTCGATTCTGCTCGTCGTGGCATTGCTGTATTGTTTCAGTGTTCGGGCACAGGAAAAAATCAAGACAGGAGCCGAAATGTGTTCCGAAGGAAAGCAAAAGCGCGCTGAAGCATTCGGCAAGCAATTGTCACCCGGTTCGCCGAAGCATTCTTTTGACATGCTTCATTATGCACTCACGCTTGATCTCTATAAAAATTATGCTACCCCGTTTCCAAAATCATTCAAAGCTTCTGTGCAAATGACCGCACGTGCAGACAGTGCAATTTCATCAATTTCACTCAATGCAGTAAATACGTCGTTGACGATCGATTCGATTCAATCAGCCGGCATATCATTCACTCATTCGGGCAATATGCTCACAATCCAACTGAACAAGACGTATCAACAGAACGATACATTCTCTGTCACTATCTATTATCAGCATAAGGATGTTGCAGATGCTGCATTCTATGTCGGGTCAGACGGCATGGTCTTTACCGATGCAGAACCGGAAGGGGCAAGATATTGGTTCCCGTGCTGGGACAAGCCGTCGGACAAAGCTACCGTTGAGCTGACAGCCAAAGTTCCTACTTCGGTGAAACTCGGATCGAACGGTATCCTGAAGGATACAACGCGTATCGCCGATACACTTATTTACCATTGGGTCAGCAAAGAACCGGTCTCCACATATCTTGTTGTTATTTCATCCAAGGTCAACTATAACCTTGACATTGTGTATTGGAAAAAACTCTCAAATCAAAAAGACAGCATCCCGATCTTTTTGTATTGGAACCAGGGAGAATCTGCAACCGGTGTGAACAACATCAAAACAAAAATTATTTCCATGACAACGCGCTATTCGGAATTGTTCGGTGAACATCCGTTCCAGAAGAACGGATTTGCAACCATGAACGGTTCATTTACTTGGGGCGGAATGGAGAATCAAACATTGACCAGCCTATTGCCGAACGGTCTTAATAATGAAAATCTTGTCTCGCATGAATATGCGCACCAATGGTTCGGCGATATGGTTACCTGCGCTACGTGGGGCGACATCTGGCTGAATGAAGGCTTTGCAACATACTGCGAAGCGTTGTGGTACGAATATACCGGCGGATACACTCGGTACAAAACAGATATTGTAGCCGATGCGTCCGGATATCTCAGTTCAAATCCCGGTCGTGCCATGTACATGCCGGCATGGGCTATCACAACTCCGTCAACCGGTCTCTTGTTCAACACAGCAGTTACTTATAATAAAGGAGCATGCGTTCTGCATATGCTCCGGTATGTATTAGGCGATTCAACATTCTTTTCCGCTCTGCATGACTATGGCAGCAATCCGTCATTAAAATTCGGTACGATAACTACCGATGATTTCATCCAGATAATGAATACAAACACAAAACAGGATCTTACATGGTTTTTTGAACAGTGGGTAAAAGTTGCAAATCATCCATTGTATTCGGTACAATATTCGGTCAATAACATTGACAGCACTGCAAAGGTCTCCATCTCCCAGACGCAGACTACAGGAACGTATTGGAAAATGCCTGTCGTTTTGAAATTTTCACTGCAGAACGGCAAGGATACAACAGTAAGAGTTTTTAATGCCGCAAACAAAGATTCGTTCTTATTTAAATTTTTGTCTCCGCCGCTTTCCATGACATTTGATCCTGACAACGATATCTTGCTTAAGACAGCCGTAACTCAAAAAGTATCGTCGATACGGGATGAACCTGCAGCACCGGCTGATTTTTCACTCATGCAGAATTTTCCCAATCCATTCAATCCTGCAACAACCATCGAATTCAATATTCCGCGCTCCGGGCATGTTCTTCTGCAAATATTCGATGTTGCCGGACGTAACGTTGAGACGCTGTTGAACCAAACTATGAACGGCGGCGTTTACAATATTGTTTGGAACGCTTCCAAATATCCGTCCGGAATGTACTATTACCGGCTGCAGAGCGGATTTTTTACAGAGACGAAAAAAATGAGCTTGATCAAATAAATGGCTTCACCGGTCAATCCACAGCGTGTCCATGTACTTCGAGAATTTCCCCATACCAACGGAACCGTTCTTTATTGGATGGGGCGCGATATGCGGATGGAGGATAATTGGGCATTACTGTTCGCTCAATCATTGGCCATACGGTACCGCATGCCGATGGCCGTTGCATTCGTGCTGCCTCCATCATTTCTTGAAGCCACAGAACGGTCCTACGGATTCTTACTGAAAGGATTGCAGGAAACTGAACAGCTGCTGAAAAAAAAGAATATCCCCTTCTATCTGCTCCCCGGAACTCCGGAAAAAGTGATCCCGAAATTCGTACAGCAGCACAACGTTACTAAACTCGTCGCCGATTTCAATCCTCTCAATATTGTTGACCAGTATAAAATATCGGTCGCAGACAAAATTAAAATTTCATTCTACGAAGTAGACGCTCATAATATCGTCCCGGTTAGGATGGCCTCGCAAAAGCAGGAATACGGAGCTTACACTCTCCGACCGAAACTACACCGGCTTCTTCCGGAATTTTTGGATGAATTTCCACCGGTGAGGAAACACCCGTTCGATTGGAACCATACAGTACTTGTAATCGATTGGCAAAAATTACAGAAGAGCCTTACTATTGACCGCACGGTGAAGGAAGTAGAATGGATCGTTCCCGGTGAACGTGCCGCAGAAAAATGCATGGTTCATTTTCTCAGCGAACGGCTGAACACGTATGAAACGGACAGAAATGATCCCATAAAAAACGGACAGTCCAACCTCTCCCCATACTTTCACTTCGGCCATCTTGCACCGCAGCGTGTTGCATTGGAGGTCATCAAACTAACCGGTAAGGATATTCGCAACATTGTTTTAACAGACAGTAACGGTTCATCGGACAACCGTGGAAATGAAGCGGCGCTGCTCGAGGAATTGATTGTGAGAAGAGAACTATCGGATAATTTTACGTTCTACAATAAGAACTATGATTCGTTCGAAGGTTTCCCGCAATGGGCCAAGGTATCTATTAACGAACACAGGAACGATAAGCGCGAAAAGATCTACACGCTGGAGCAGTTTGAAAATGCAGCAACACACGACGCACTCTGGAATGCTGCTCAACAACAGATGGTCTATACAGGGAAAATGCACGGATACATGAGAATGTATTGGGCAAAGAAGATACTTGAATGGACGCCGGCAGTAGAAGAATCAATGCTGATCGCAAATTTTCTCAACAACAAATATGAACTTGACGGATGCGACCCGAACGGCTACGCCGGTGTTGCATGGAGTATCGGCGGCGTTCACGATCGTGCGTGGTTCGATCGACCGGTATTCGGAAAAATCAGATACATGAACGAAAACGGATGCAAACGCAAGTTTAATGTGGATGAGTATGTGAAGCAGATGCGGATAATCGCGGAACAATCATAAACAGCACTCAGACCGGATGCTGCTCTGTCTGGTCAGAACATAATTCCTACGAACATTCCCTGATATCGACGCTGATAATCGAGCAGACTATTGTTCATATTCCAGCGCTGATACTCGAAACGATATCCCACCAAAATTCCCCGATAGATCAATTCCGGAAAGATCAATTGCACCTCTCCGCATAACGATGCCTGCGATCCATAATCAGTTCCGAATCCTTCGGATGCATACATAAGCGAACCGACGGCAAACGCCTGTATACCAAACGAATGTTCGAAATGCTTAAATTTTATCCCTGTCCCAAGGCCTAAACTTCCTATGTCAAAATCTGCAAGAGACGGATTTGATGATTGAGCACGCACATAATTTGCCGACACGACAACAGGAAGTGCAAATGCTCCTTTCGATTCCTTCGTTCCACCAATTGAATAATCATTATGCGTTTCACCGTACACGGAGAACGATTCTTTGCTCTTTCCTCTGATATCCGTAAAAGTCTGATATCCAACAGCAAGTCTGCCGTTGTTCTGTCTGAATTCGATAAACGGAAGGCTGGATGAAAATGTGATCCTGTTTGAATCGGATAGAGTGTTGGATGACGATGCCTTAAATCGCTGAAGATTGTAACTTGCACCGAGTGATCTATACTCTGTCAGCATCAGATATTCATATCCAAAATCCTGCGCACGCACAAAAGAGCACAAAACAAAAATTGAGAAAACGACTTTTTTCATACGAGATAATAACATATTTTCCGTTAACATTCATTATATTTAGACGTTCGCATTTACCAGTCCATATAAAAATATTTGATAATCCGTAACCGCATCTCAATGTCACTATAAGGAAGTTATGAATAAATTCATTGTCCTCTTGTTTCTGACCTCTCTCCTCTTTGCGCAGCAGAATCAGATCACCATACTTCATTGGAATGATTTTCACACACAAAACCTGCCGTTCCAGGTGAAGACAAAGAACAGAGCAACGGGTACTGACACGTCATTCCTCGTAGGAGGCAGTGCCACACTTTCGTCATATATAAAAAAATATAAAAGCGCTTCTCAGAATGTATTGGTGCTGAACGCCGGCGATGATTTTCAGGGAAGTCCGATCTCAACAATTACCAAAGGAAAATCGCAGATCGAACTGATGAACATGATCAATCCCGACGCAATGGAACTTGGAAACCATGATTTTGATTACGGTCGGGACCAAATGTCGGAATATTTGAAAACTGCGCGCTTTCCGATCCTCGGCGGGAATATCATCGATAAGCGGACGAACCATTCGTATGCAAAACCATACATTATCAAACAGATGGGAAATGTGAAAGTTGCAGTTATCGGAGTGATGACCACAGAACTTTCGAATCTCTCCTTGCCGGATAATGTTAGGGATTTCGAAGTGAAAGAAATGTCAAAGAGCGTAAACGATATCATCCCCGAACTTAAGAAACTGAAGGTGGACCTGATCATTGCCTTAACACATGCCGGTGTTGATTACGACAGCGTGCTGGCAATGAACTCACCAGATCTGGATGTTATTATCGGCGGACACAGCCATACTCCCATTTTTCGTCCACTGCGAGTGAATGGAATTCTGATTGCACAAGCAGGTTCCCGCGGACGATGGCTCGGCAAGATCGATCTTACTGTTGATACGGAAAAAGATACCGTTGTAAAATTGTACTCAGAATTGATTGAATGCCGTACAGCCGACATTGCTCCTGATTCAGCCATTGCTGTTAAAGTAGCGGAACTTGAAAAACTTGCTGCAAAAGGATTGGATGAAGTTATCGGTGAACTTAAAACGGATTGGAAGCGCGAAGGAAGAGGTGAAAGTAATATCGGTAATTGGATCGCCGATGCGGTTCGTTCATTTGCAAAAACCGATATCGGAATTCAGAACAACGGCGGTATCCGCAAAGAGCTTCTGGCCGGAAAGATTATCGTACGCGACCTGTGGGAAATCAGTCCGTTTGGTAATGGCCTGGTTACGTTTTCCGTTAATGGCGCTACGTTACGCAAGATGATACAATATCAACTGACAATCGGAGACGATTTCTGCCAAATCTCCGGTATGAAGGTAGTCTATAGCAACAAAAACGGCGAACGGATTTTGCATAACCTGAAAGTGAACAATGCACTGGTTGTTGATACCGTCACCTACACCATTGCAACGAACAATTACGTCGCCGCACAGGCAAAAAAATATTTCGGTATTGAACTGTCTGCCGCTGAGATCAAGCAACTGAATGTCTCTGACCGGGATGTGCTGATCGATGCTGTCCGTCAGCAAAAGGTGATCAATTCTCAGATTGAAGGACGCATTAAGGAAACGGAAGAGTAACAGCAATGAAAGTTCTCTTCATCATATGGTGTAGCGCCGTAGCCGTGTTCCTTCTTGGGTGCGAAGACTCAACAACGAACACGGTGAACGACCTTAACAAGATCGTCTTCCCGGATTCAAAGGTCAGTTACTATAAAACGATACAGCCGCTTTTCAATATCGGCTGCGCCGTGACCGGCTGTCACGATGTGCAGTCGCGTGCAAGTTCTCTGGACCTGTCGGATTACATCGGGATCAAACAGCGGTTTTACGATGTTGTTATCGTACGCGATACCGTTGCAAGCAGATTGGTATGGTATATTGATGGCAGACTGGTATCGTCACAGTGGCATCGGCCGCTGAATAGTAATCAGGTCCGCGGGTTTAAACAGTGGATTATGGAAGGTGCAACAGACACGTTCTGATGATCCCGACTATATTTCTGCCGGGTATCATCGTCGTTCATTTTTGAAGCAAATGCAGCAGATCTTTTTCCTGGCTCGTTCTCGGATTCTCGACAATCCTTCCTACTTCTTCCCCACCCTTCATTACAATCAGCGTCGGCACACGGAGAACATTATATTTATCCGTTGTTCCATCCGGACTTTTCTTGGAACGGTCAACGCCAAATATCATAATTTTATTTTCTGCAACACCGGCTACATCAAAGATCTTCAATTGCTTCGGCACTTCCCGTTTGGAGTCTCCACACCATGTTCCAAGCACGACAATAAAATGAAACTCATTCAACAACGGTTTCATTTCTATGATTGAAGCACTATCCAGTGCATAAGAATCATAATTATACTTGAACCAAGAACACAATGTGTCGTTTTTAAAAACATCCCTATCAAATAATCCTTTAATAATCTTCGCGCCGCCCGGTTCTGTTTCGACTGTATACGAAGGTGATGCGCAGCCGTACATCAGAACCGCACTGAAGAATGCAAAAATAAAAACCGTCTTACTGTTCATGTTCTTTTCCTTTTACCATACGGATGTCGCTTCCCCAGAACAGTTTTGCTCTGAGAACATCGTAATAGCTTCTGTTTTTTTGTTTTATCAGCTGTACCGAGTGGCTTGCTTTGCTGATGGTTATATTTACAGGCGGCGTGAACGTCTTTACCAATTGTCCGTCCGCAGTGACCCGGGCTTCGTTGGATAGATGTTCCACTACTATTCTGATCATGCTTGTATCAGGTACAATAACTGTCCGTGCCGACAGCGAATGTGGAGAGATCGGCTGAATTACGATCACTCCGGTTGCTGGAACAACAATCGGTCCGCCGGCTGCTAAAGAGTACGCTGTTGAACCGGTCGGAGTGGCAAGAATGATGCCGTCACCTGAATAACTGACAAGATAATCATCGTCAACATAAACGGAAATATGAATAAGTCGTGATGAACTGCCATTGTCGATCACCACATCGTTGAGTGCAAAGATATCGGAATCGTTCTTTTCAAGAGTCGTTTTCAATACCATACGCTCTTCGGTGAGATGTTTCCCTTGAACGATATCGCGGATGAATGATTCGAGTTCATGAAGAGAAACTTCCGCCATGAATCCAAGTTTGCCGAGATTGACGCCAAGAATGGGAACCTGCGAGCGTCCGACCATACGCGCCGCCGAAAGGATCGTTCCGTCGCCGCCAAACGCAACAATGATGTCGCTTTCCGCCACCAATTCATCTGACGGTAGAAATTTTCTGTTGACTGCCGTATCAGGATATTTTTCATTCAGGCTGCGTTCAAGATCGGCATGAAGAAAAAATTCCGCACCGTACTTTGCATCCAATTTCAACAGAGCATCAACAGCTCCGGCAACGGATTCTTTAATATTGTTCCCATAAATGCCGATTTTCATTTCGGTTCTTTCGATTTTTCATCGACGTAATTGAGCTTCAATTCACTGATGACTGTGGAAAAGAATTTTTCCTCGTCGGCAGAGAGGTTGCCTTTCGTTTTTTCCTTCAGCATATCCAGCATCTCAATTGTCATTTCGGCCTGTTCCAGATTCCGTTCAAGTTTATCGGTGGCCGGATTCTTGATCTTTCCCATATGCATCAGAGATGCGCCATGTAGAGACGAAACCAGCTGGACAAAAAGCATTTGTTGTTTTTCGTTGGTATCCATAAGACGTTATTATTTTGTAGTGAGAGAATTCCGTTCCCAAAGTTTGGCATATTTCGTAAAAACATAGGCGGACGAAAATAAAGCAAGGAGCAGTCCCTGCATACCGTCCAAAAAACCAAGCCGCACAAAATACATTTTCACAAATTGCCACCAGGGACGTATGATGATATCCGTAATTTTGAAAATTTTTCCCTTCTTCTCAAGTTCTTCTGTTGCCAGACTCGTATATCGGTTAAGCTTCGTAAAATAATGGTAGATATTCGGGTCAGTATAATGCAAAAGATCGTGATGTAACGCTCCTGTTGTTCCGCTGATTTCCAGTCCTTCATGGACTTTTGCATCGTTGAATACGGCCCGTTCCTTATGAAACAGACGGGCTACCCGACCAGGATACCATCCTGAATGGCGTATCCATTTTCCCAAAAAATACGCTCGTCGCGCAACGGTGAACGCTGCATCGTTCGGCTTCGACTCAAGTATCTGCTGAATCTCTTGTGCTAATTCCGGTAATACCCTCTCATCTGCATCGAGCCACAAAATCCATGGATGCGATGTTTGTGCTACAGCAAATTGTTTCGCAGCAGCAAAGCCGTCCCACTGCCGTATAAAAACCTTATCTGTATATTTTTTTGCTTTTGCGACGGTGTCATCAATGCTGTCGGCGTCCACAACAACAATATCGCTGCAGAACGAAACGCTTTGCAAGCACGCATCAATATTGTGCGATTCATTTTTCGTGATGACAATAACAGATAGTCCTGTCATACTGTTCCCCGCCTGCCGATGTTCTTTGCTGCAAGACAAAGACCCACGGAAAACCACACGAACACCATAATCTCGTGATCGCCGAAATTCCATTCAAAGATTCCGTTCACCATGAATCCAGAAAACACCGCTATCGAACCGAGTGCAATGCTCCGTATCAGCGGATCTTTTTTGAATGCAGAAAAGATTGAGTATTCCTCCATCAATATTCTGATGAACATAAAGAGCACGACGGCCAAACCGACAGCGCCGAGTGTCACCAGCAGATGCACGTAAATATTGTGAAGATGTCCGGCCGGTTCGTCCCCTGTCGGTGTTCTATACGTAAGGTATGTTTTATACAGATCAATATCGCCGAAACCGAGCAGAGGTTTATCGTTCCACATGCGTAATCCAGTGGTCCACATATTCAGCCGTCCGATATTCGTTGAATTCGTAAAGTCGACGATGCTTTTTGCACGCATCACTTGCGATTCCGGTGCAAAGGAGAAGAAGAGAATGACCGTAACTATAAGAATTCCAAACAGTCTGCGATAGTGCAGAACACTCATCACGATCACACCGGCAACAAAACCCATCCAGGCGCTTCGTGTATTTGTCAGAATCAGTGCCATGAATGTTGGGATAAATGCAATCAAGAAATATATTCTCTCTTTTTTCACTGTTTCATTGCTCATGATGAACGGTATCAGCATCAGCGACACGATCATTTTAAGTCCGCCGGTAGTCATATAATGCTGGAAAACAAATAATCGGGCAATGCCTTCGTAGAAGTAGAATATCATTTCTGCCACGGATAGAAATGCAACCGAACCGACCAGCAGCAGTACTGCTTTCTTGATCTTTTCCTGCGATTCAAAAGAGATGATAACTGCGTAGACGAGGATTATGAGCAGCAATCTTTTTGTGTTCCGCAGCGCATCGAACGGAAGATCGGAATTAAACGCGGTAATGAATTCAATGAGTATGTATGCAAGAAATGCGATATCAATCGCCGTTCTAGGAAGAACCCATTTTTTTTCAAGAAAAAAGAGAGTCACGACCGAAAGGATGATCAATCCGAGAAGAATGGATGCTGCTGCGATGGAGACCGAAATAAGACACACCTCTGCAACTAAAAACCAATAGAGATATTTTTTGAGTCTGTCGGACGTTATCATTGCCGGTCAAATTGCATATCATGAAGTTTTTTATACAGACCGTTCTTTTGTTTCATCAGTTCAACATGTTTTCCCTCCTGCACAATCTTCCCGCTTTCCAGCACAATAATTCTGTCGGCATTTCTAATTGTAGAGAGCCTGTGTGCAATAACAAATGATGTCCTGTTTTGCATCAGCCGTTCCATCGCTTCCTGAACAAGAATCTCGCTTTCGGAATCGAGCGCGGATGTCGCTTCGTCAAAGATCATGATCGGGGGATTTTTCAATAAAGCACGTGCGATGGATAACCGCTGACGCTGACCGCCGGAGAGCTTTACGCCGCGATCGCCGATCATGGAATCAAATCCATGCGGCATCTCTTCGATAAACGAAAGCGCGTTGGCCGCTTTTGCCGCATCGCGTATCTTTTCTATCGAGCAGTCATCAAGTCCATACGCGATATTGTTTCGGACAGAATCGTTGAAGAGGATCGTCTCCTGCGTAACGATACCGATTTTTTCGCGAAGGGATTTCACATCGATGTTTCTAATATCCATTCCATCGATAAAGATACCTCCGCTGACCGGATCGTAGAAACGCGGAAGAAGATCGACAAACGTTGTTTTGCCTCCACCGCTCGGTCCGACAAGTGCTATCAACTCACCTTTTCGTACACGCACAGTAATTCCCGACAGGACCAAACGTTTTTCCCCGTCGTCTGCGGCGTAACCGAATGCCACATCCCTGTATTCCACTGATTCTTTAATATCCGAAATTGAAACTGCACCCGGAGAATTTTGAATCGCCGGTTTCGTATCCAGAATTTCAAAGATCCGTTTACCTGCTGCGGAAAATTCCTGCAGCCGGTTGTTCACGCTTGCAAGATCTTTCACCGGAGGCATGATCTGAAAAATGGCAAATAAAAATCCCAAAAATTCCGAGGCCTTCATCTCCCCTGTGATCAGCACCTGCTGACCGCCGAACCAGATAATGACGGCGCCGGCAAGGATCGACAGCAGTTCCGTAGACGGAGAAGAAAGATTTCGAATCCGTGTCATCTTAAGAATCGTCTTGAAGTAACTTTGCGTTTCTCGCCGGAATTTTCTGTTCTCAAACTCTTCCATCGCAAATGCTTTCACCACCTTAACGTTGGAGATCGTTTCCTGCAGCACGGAGGTAATGTCCGCCATCTTCTCCTGCATGATGCCGCTTTGTTTGTGAAGACGCAGACCGATACCTGAAATAATAAGTAGGATCAGCGGAAAGACGATGAACGCCAGCAGCGTCAATTTCCAACTGAGTGTAAATGCCATGGTAAGAAATACTATTATCAAGAGCGGCTCTTTAATGAGCGTAACAAAACTGGCTGAGACGCCGCCGTTCACAACGTTAACATCATTCGTTACGCGCGAGATGAGATTGCCGGTCCGTTCGTTGGAAAAATAGCTGAGCGACAGGTTGTGAAGATGCTCGTATAATGCATTCCGAAGATCACGCATTAAACTCTGTTCGACTCGTGCCATAAGATATGACTGACAATAATCGAAGATGTTCTTCATCATAAAGACGAAAAATATCAAGCCGCAAATTTTGAATAGTGCTTCCGATTTTGTGCCTGCAAAAAGATACGAACGAATGGTGGTTTCCACATACCGTTTGGCACCAACGATCTCGTTCGGCACAAGCTGGTTCTTTGGCGGTGTTTGTGTTGCGGAGACTTCCATGGGTGTCTGATCGAAAAGCGTTTCCATCAGCGGGATAGTCAGATATATCGAGGCACCGCTGAACATGGAGAACATGAACGTACAGCCGATAGAGAGGGCCAGTATCCGCCAATATGGCTTTACGTATGAAAGTATGCGAATGAATATTTTCATGTCTTTTTATGTTCCTGAATCATGCTGCCGGTAAAATTCATCCGGCGTACTAAAATTTTTTCTGTTGAGCAACTGCTCCGGCTGTAACCGGCGGCAGTGACGTTTGCTGGCGCAGCGAAATCTGATATTCCCAGCTTTTTGCGAAGATCGTCAGCGAATGTAGGGCAGAATAGTATGCCAAAAGAAAACCGTGAAATCCGTCCCTGTACCCGTGTAAGGAAAAATACATCCGTAAAAATGCCGAGAGTGGATTCAAAATAAAATTATACCAGCGGACAGTTCTGCCGCGGGCAACAGTATTGATCACATCGAGGGAAGAATAATCATTCATCTTCTCTATATAGTGCCGGATTGAATTGTATGTATAATGGTTGAGATCAGCACTCAACAATCCGATCATTCCATCAATCAGGAAACCTTCATGCACAGGACGATGGTTCATCCGCGCTTTTGATTTTTTGAAAAGCCGCAATTGATAACCGGGATACCATCCGCCGTAACGGATCCACTTTCCCAGGAAAAAACTTTTACGTGGTACTTCGTATCCGTTCAGTGCACTGCTTTGTTGAACAATATGAAGTATCTCTTTCTTTAATTGTTCTGTCACTTCTTCGTCGGCATCAATCGAAAATACCCAATCATGTTTCGTTTGATGCATTGCAAATTCTTTTTGCTTTGCATAACCTTCCCAATGTTTAACGAACACGGTTGCATGTAACGCTTTCGCTTTGGCAACTGTCTGGTCCGTACTTTCTGCATCAACCACTATGATCTCATCCGCCCATTGAACGCTTTGAAGACATCGTTCGATGTTCACTTCTTCATTTTTTGTAATGAGAATAACGGAAACCATGATTTACTTTTCTACTATGGTAATCGTGCAACGATCAATTCTATTTTACGACTATATTCACCAGCTTATTTTTCACCACAATCTCTTTCACGATCTGTTTCCCGTCCAGATGGAGCCGTACGTTCGGTTCTGCATGCGCCATATTTTTCAGATCGGTTTCGGCCGTATCGGTAGGTGCATTGAACTTTGCCCGTATCTTTCCATTCACCTGAACAACAACCTCTACCTGATCCATTACCGTCAACGCTTCATCATGGTGCAGCCAACGCGCGTTCGTGAAGAGCGATCCCGAATTTCCCATCCGGTGCCATAATTCTTCCGTGATGTGCGGAGCAAACGGCGCAAGGACGATCAGAAAATCCTGCATCAGTTTCTTCGGAAGTTGTTCCTGCTTATAGGCTTCGTTCATGAAGATCATCATTTGCGAAATCGCGGTATTGAAACGCAGCGCAGGAATATCTTCCGTAACTTTTTTCACCGTCTGATGAAACAGACGCAAAAAATCCGCCGATGGTTCTACATCAGCAATGCTCTTGCTTATGGATTCATCTTCCGCAACATATAACCGCCAGACACGATTCAGGAACCGGAAGACACCTTCTACGCCCTTTGTGCTCCACGGTTTCATCTCTTCAAGAGGCCCCATGAACATTTCAAACAATCGGAGTGCATCCGCGCCGTACTCTTTTGTTACATCGTCCGGATTAACAACATTTCCCAGCGACTTTGACATTTTTTTCGAATTTTCGCCGAGGATGATCCCTTGATGACGCAATTTCATAAACGGTTCGGCCGTGGTAACATATCCAAGATCGAACAGCACCTTATGCCAGAATCGTGCATACATCAGATGCAGAACGGCATGTTCCGAACCACCCACATAAAGATCAATCGGCATCCAATATTTTTGTTTTTCAAGATCGCAGAAGATCGTGTCATTCTTCGGATCGATATAGCGCAGATAATACCAGCAGCTTCCGCCCCACTGCGGCATCGTGTTGGTTTCACGCCTCCCTTTTTTCCCGCTCTTGGGATCAACGACATTCACCCAATCCACAGCAAGTGCAAGAGGAGATTCCGTCGTGCCGCTGGGCTGAAATTTTTGCAGTTCCGGAAGCACAAGCGGAAGCTCTTTTACATCAATGGCACTCATTGTTCCGTCGTCCCAATGAATGATCGGAATCGGCTCTCCCCAATATCGCTGACGGGAAAAAAGCCAGTCACGAAGTTTGAAATTTATTTTTTTTCTGCCTATCCCTTTTGTTTCAAACCACAATGCGATCTTTGCAAACGCATCGTTGTAGGAAAGTCCATTGAGTGAGACTTCGCTGTTGGACGAATTAACGCACTTCTCATCTTTTGCTACGAATACTTTTTCATTTACGTTGTGCGGCGATGCAACAACTTCGATGATGGGAAGATCATATTTTTTTGCAAATTCCCAATCGCGTTCATCGTGTGCAGGTACCGCCATGATAGCGCCGAAACCGTATCCCATCAGCACATAATCGGCTATCCACACAGGAATCTGCTTTCCATTTGCCGGGTTCACCGCATATCCGCCTGTGAACACACCGCTTTTATCCTTGTCGATTCCTCGATCAAGTTCGGATTTCAATGTTGCCCGTCTGCGGTATTCGTCAACCTCTGATTTTTTTTCGGCTATCGTTATCGAATCAACGAGCGGATGTTCCGGCGCAAGCACCATATACGTAGCACCGAAAATCGTATCAGGACGAGTCGTAAAGACTCTGATGTTCTCAGTACTCTTCGCTACGGCGAAATCTACCTCGGCCCCTTCTGAACGTCCGATCCAATTTTTCTGCATCTCCACTGTTGATGCCGGCCAATCCAGTGTAGCTGCATCCTCCAGCAGCCGTTCGCAGTACGCAGTAATGCGCATCATCCATTGCCGCATCGGTCTTCGTTCCACGGTGTATCCTTTTTCCACCCACTCATCGACCTCTTCGTTGGCGAGAACGGTACCCAATTTATCGCACCAGTTGACCGGAATCTCTGAGATGAAGGCAAGACGAAAATCCTTCAGCACAGTCTGTCGCTGAAGCTCGTTCATCGCCTTCCATCCATCAGCAGTAAAGCAGCTATCATTATTGCTGCTATATATTGTGCAGTCGATCTTTGAACAGCCGTAGCTTTCAAATTCGCTAATTAATTCCGGAATGGGGCGCGCTTTTTTTACACGGACATCATACCACGAATCATAGATTTTCAAAAAAATCCACTGTGTCCATTTATAATAGTGCGGATCGGTCGTATTCACTTCCCGGTCCCAGTCATAACTTAGCCCGAGGCTTTTTATCTGGCGGCGAAAGTTGTTGATATTTTGTTCGGTGGTGACGGATGGATGGATGTTGGTCTGCATCGCATACCGTTCCGCCGGAAGACCGAATGCATCCCATCCCATCGGATGGAGCACATTAACGCCATTCAAACGCTGAAAACGGGTGAAGATATCCGTTGCAGTATACCCTTCCGGATGACCGACATGCAGACCGGCACCGCTCGGATATGGAAACATATCGAGTACGTATATTTTTTTTCCGGAAGTATTGTCACCCGTTGCATACGTGTGATTCTTTTCCCAATACTCCTGCCACTTTTTTTCTATTTCTGTAAAGTTATAGCTCATTGTCTTTTGTAATTTATTAATGGCCGGCATTTCGCCCAGTGCGTATTCCGGATTATATTTCAATGGAACAAATAATCTTATTCGATATTGCCTATCGTTCTTTTATTGTTTCAGTATGTAGCAACCGGTACGGTATATCCGATCTGATGGAATTTCTGTTTTGGTCAACCAATTGAAGTGTATCATCATTGATACGCAAAAGAAACATTCTTTTTTCAGGACTGTTCCCTGACAGTTCGTACACCGTTGCTTCCTTACCATGAATTGATTCTTTCAGTATCCCGTAGAACCCATGATCGATCACAGCCTGGTCCTCATCTTTTTTTCCGATATAAGCCTGCTTAATGATGTAAGGAGGCTCCGGATTCGAGTAATCAATAAACAATTCCAGGCGTGTTTTTATCTCACTGCAATCGGCACACGGCAGACTTCCTTCATACACCAGCCACGTTCCGGATTCTATCTTGGTTTCGCGATTGCCGATGTTTGATCCGGTGGAACCGCATCCAATACATATGGCTGCAAGAGCGATGTACGTTTTACTGATCACGATGACGGATCTTTCTTCTCAGCGTCAAATTAAATTCTCCAGATAACGCCGGACGGTCAATTCTTTTACGATATGGAATTTCTTTTTAATCTCATCAATACTTGCACCTTGCTGTGCCATCATCGTAATGGCTGTCAACCGAAGCGAAAGAGCGGTGATCTTCCGTACCTCGCCGTTCTTCACTCCCGATTTTTCAAGATAGAAATTGATCCGTTCGCGCAATCCGCGGGATGTCATTCGCTGTCCGCGGGTTCTGTTGCCGGCACTCATAAAAAGAGGTTCAGTATCTTTTGCATTCGTACGGAATACAAGATAGCTTTTCAGTGCATCTTTCACATCCTGGGGAACTGTGATTGTTCTTTCCTTCGTTTTCATCCCCTTTAATTGCAGGGCGATCGACATGGCACCTTTTTTTGTCTTCAAATCCCCTATGTCGGCTCTGATGAGTTCGATCTCCGACAATCCGCAGCTGATCATCAATTTCACAACGGCAAAATCCCTGAATCCGATCTCGTCCTTCCGTTCAATCGCCTGGATCAGCGCCTGCACTTCCTGTATGGTGATGCTCTTGCGCGTATGCTGTTGTATAGGAGCGCCGCCTTTTACAAGTTTCGCCGCATTACTCACAAGAACACCCCTACCGACCAGATAGTCAAAGAATTTTCTGACGGATGATAGGTACATCGTTACAGAAACAGGTGAAAGTTTACGTTTTGTGAGGAGGAATTTTTTATACCGTTCGATCTCCTTCGCTGAGCATTCCAATTCGGGTTCTAAACGGACCCAGCGCATAAATTCCCGTAGCGTGCGTTCATAGGTTCCGCGCGTTTCTGGATTCCTCCGCTGAAGGTCGTTCACGTAATCGGAATGGAGTACGAGAAGTCGTTGAAGCGTTATTGTCTGTGGGCTGTATTGTTTCATCATCCGTTATGGAAAATAGAGAAAATCGGGAAGAGTTGCAATTCACTCGTTGTTAATGAATACGCATTGATTACATCCGTATTGTTCAAAACTCTGCAGTATATTTTTCATTTGAATATTTTGGATGCAGTTGCCGTACGTGGAATTTCAGGTAATCTTTCGGTAGTATTAGAATACTTCTTGAGGATATATAATGATCATTCTCTTTATTTTTCATCTTCAAAAAACTACGATTCTTTCCACATCTATAATTTTTCACTAAGACATTATGATACTTCGCCGACAATTCGTTCTACTTTTCTTTGTTACAGTAATTTCGTATTCGCAATATTGGACGAAGATCGATTCCGTCTTCAGCCCATTCGGTGTTACGTCGCAAAATTTTTCTGCACCTGAATACTGCGATCTGGACGGCGACGGAGATCTCGATCTGATCATAGGAAGCCTCAGCGCGGATAGAATTGAATATTTCGTAAACAAAGGAAATGCAACAACCCCTCTCTTTCGACGCGACACGAACATGTTTGCTTCTATATATGCGCAAGGTTATCAATTTACCAATTCGGAATATGTCGCTACGACAGACATTGATAACGACGGCGATTTTGATCTTGTAATTGCTGGATACAACGGTCTCTATCTTTATTGGAACGTAGGAGATTCAACGGAAGCTGTCTGGAAAATAGATACAACAGTTTTTTCCGCAGTGAACGTACTGATCGGAACGGATCCGAAACCTGCATTGGCAGATCTCGACGGCGATGGTGACGAGGATCTGGTTGTAGGAATAGGCGAATCGCTTTTTGGTGGACCGACACCGGGAATTTCGATGGCATTCCTAAACAACGGAAGCGCTATGGTTCCGAATTTTGTCGCCGACAATTCGCTCATCACGGGAATACCTGATGTTGGCTTGAATGCCTATCCGGCATTCAAGGATTTGGACAACGACGGCGATTTCGATCTTGTAATGGGACGCGACCTTCAAACGATGTTGTATTATAAAAATACCGGGACAAAATATTCTCCCGTATGGACATCCACCGGCGGAATTGTATCGGTTCTTGAATCCGTAACGTATTGGAAAAATCCGGTACTGTGCGATTTAGACGGTGACGGCGATTTTGATCTAACGTACGGCACATCGGATGGAACCATTATTTATTATCAAAACATCGGGACAAAATCCGCCCCGCTGCTGCAGCAGAATTTGTCATATTTCCAGATGATCCGTACGGACGGAAATGCATCAACAGTTTCCTTCGGAGACTACGATAAGGACGGAGATCTTGATATGGTAAGCGGAGACTGGCTTGGGAAATTCCAATATTTCAGAAACGATGGTACCTCGTCACATCCGGACTTCAAAAAGACCACAGCATCTTTTTCATCCATCGATGTCGGTTCTTACAGTTCACCTGTGTTCATTGATATCGATAAAGATGGTGACCTGGATATTGTCTCCGGCGCACTGCTTGGAGGAATTCTTTGTTACATAAATACTAACGGAACTTTCGCACAAAATACTTCCATCTTTGCAGGCATTAACGTAGGATACCGAAGTGCACCTGCTTTTGCAGACTTAAACAACGATGGGAATATTGACATGCTAGTCGGCGCAGAAGATGCTGCCAAACTCACTTTTTACCTTAATTCCGGCAATAATCTTTTTGTTGTTGATAACAGTTTTATTGATGGCATCACAGCGTCACGCGACGCACATCCGGCATTCGTAGACCTGGACAAGGATGGCGACCTTGATCTTGCCATCGGTATCAGCGGCGGTTTGATTTACTATTATGAGAATACGGGAAACGCATCAACTCTAGTATGGAAAAGAAATGATCTTCTCTTTGACAAGATTGAAGTTCACCAGGATGCAACACCTGCCTTCGCCGATTTTGATGGTGACGGTAAGCAGGATATGATCGTTGGTGAGTATAATGGTAATTTCTCCTTCTACAAAAATCTTGTGCCGACAAGAGTTAAAGAAAGTGTATCTGCCGCCCCGTCCGTCTTTGTATTGGAACAAAATTATCCAAACCCATTCAATCCGGCTACAACAATTTCATTTTCAATTGAAAAAAATAATAATCCATTTACGGGAATACGAACTACTGTCCAAACATCGTTATACATTTTCGATCTTTTAGGCCGGCGCATTTCAACACTCATCAACGGCCAATTGAATGCCGGTTCATACAGCGTTGTATGGGATGCATCGAATGTGCCAAGCGGAATTTATTTTTACCGCCTTCAATCAGGAAATTATTCCGAAACAAAACGGATGATGCTTATAAAATAGAATTGTACAAACGGTAGGCCGGAAAATATTTCAATGTTAATCGAATAGTTCCATACCAGCGGAATACATCTGGCTTCCTTGAATTTTGTACAATCTTTCTTTAGTATGGACCATGATAAAGGATTATTCCATGCGCTCCCTCCTTCTTTTTTGCTTCGTTGCTCAATTACTATTCGCTCAAACCGGTCTTCTTCAGCAAAAATTCTTCGCCCGGATCAAGACGATCTCCGACCAGTCCGATGCAATTGTCGGCGTGGTCATTAAGGATTTTCGCTCGGGCGAACAATGTTCGATCAACGATAAAGAGTTATTCCCAACAGCCAGTTCAATCAAAGTTTTTATTCTTGCAGAAGTATACCGACAGGCCGCCGAAGGGAAATTCAAACTGACCGATGTCAAAGCTTTTCCTACCGAAGTCCGTGTCGCCGGCAGCGGCGTACTGTCAATGTTAGGTGAGAAATCTGTCTCAATGTCGATCCGGGATTACTGCGTGCTGATGATGAACCTGAGTGACAACAGTGCGACGAATTTTCTTATAAATCTCGTTGGGATGAAAAACATCAACGACTTTGCTGCAAAGAACGGCTGTCCGGCAACAAAATTGCAGAGAATTATGATGGACACACAGGCTGCAAAAGAAGGACGGGAGAACATAAGTTCGCCTGCAGATTTTTGCACTATTCTTGAAAAACTTCATCGCGGAGAGATCGTTTCACGGCAGGCAAGCGATGATATACTGAGCATTATGACATTGGACAAAGAAGGATGGTTGAAGAGCGGATTACCCTCCTCCGTTTCCATTGCAAACAAGGCCGGAGATATCGAAGGGATCAAGTGCGACGCCGGTATCGTCTATCTCGAGAACAATCCTTACATCATTTGCGTCATGACGAAAATGCTCTCCGATGATACCGACGGCGGAAAAATTATTACGGATATTTCAAAAAATGCATATTCGTATTTTGAACGAAAAGCTAATTCCAATCAGTACGGACGGCGGATACCTAAATGAAACGCCTTACCAATGCTTTTTCGTATGTCTTTTCCGACAATGAATGGTTTAACAAGGTACTTGTCGGCGGATTTTACCTTTTGTTGATACCGTTTGGTATTGGAATAGTGATGATCAATGGATATTTATCGGAGTTTCTGATACGGCAAATAACCGGCGAGAAAGAAATGCCGTATTGGAGAAGTTATAAAAATATATTCAACAAAGGGGTGCGGAAAAGCTGGCTTTCATTAGTAATTATTGCGGCCGTCTATAGTCTTGCATTATTTTCAAGCATTGAATTCACAATACCCATTGCTATACTTTCGATGACGGTTTTATTGACAGCCAATACTTTGTTCATCACAAAATCAGTCGACCTGTTTTCACTGGTTGTTTCATGTTTGCTTCTGTTGACCGCACTTTCTGTCGGATGGATGTGGATTGTTGTAGGCTGGCCGCTGCTGATCTTCCTGGCGCTGCTGGTGCAGGTGTATCTTTTCACAAATCCCGATTGATCTTGCAAAGACGTAGATAAAAAAAGTAAACCGGCCTTCAGAGATGTTTCGCTTCTATTTTTTCAACCATTCCTCTTTCAGTTTTTCCAGCACATTTTCCTGAAATCGCGCATTGTTATAATATCCCTTCAGCATCCGCTGACGAAGAGCTTCGTAGATTGTCACCGCACAGGCAACTGAAACATTTAGACTTTGGATCATTCCCATCATCGGAATGTAAACGGTTGCATCGGCTTGTTCCGCTGCTTCATCCGTAACCCCGGCATGTTCGTTCCCGAAAACAAATGCAGTCGGTTTCGTCAGATCAAAATCATACAATTGCTGTGCTTTATCATCCAGCCGCGTGGCAAGAATTTGGAAACCGTCACTGCGCAAATGATCGTAACAATCCTTCACCGAAGGATACTTTGTTCGTGTGACCCATTTATTTGCACTGGATGAACTTTTGCTTCCAATCTTCGGATATTTTGCTGCCGTATAGATCAGATTCACTTCGTGGATTCCTACGGCATCGGCGGAACGGAGCATCGCGCTGACATTGTGCGGATCATGGATATTTTCCATCACAATAGTCAGATCGGGCTGGCGCCGTTCAAGCACTGTATAGATCTTATTTTTTCTGCGTTCAAGTCTCATAGTTTATGCAGTGCAGAAATTACAACGTCGATTTTGTTGTCAGCATCCCAATCATTCATTCGCTGACAATGATCGGTTCCCCTTTTTTTGAATCACGCTGCAGAAGCAGAATAGCAGTGATCACACTAACCGCACCGGTTATCTGCAGTATTCCCATCTTCCCGTTCAGAAACAGCCACTCCGATACGATAGCTACAACCGGTTCTAATGTACTGATGATGATCGCTTTGCTGGACTGGATATGTTTCAAACCATAATAATAAAGCGAATACGGGATCAATATTGAAATCAGCGCAATGATGCAAAATACTTTCCAATCTTCCGCTGAATAATTCGCCCGAACGATGTCGAGAGGAGTATTGATGAAACTCCAGAAGAGTGTGGCTGCGCCCAGCAGATAGATCAGTCCAGTCCAAATCGAATATTTTTGTGTTAAGGATTTTCCGCTGATGTTAAAGATAGAAAATGAGACAGCAGCAAGCAGCGCAAAGATAATCCCCTTCTGCGAACCCTTGATCACTTCCGGATTGTATGCCCCGACAGCCAAAACAATTCCCCCAATAGATAAAATCAGCGCTGACAGTTTTGCAACCGTTAATTTTTCTTTCTGAAATAGTACCGCATACAACATGACCATGATCGGAGCAGTGTATTGCACGAGGATCGAGGTTGAAACATTTGTTTCCTTGATGGCTGCATAGTAGAAATAATTTGATCCAGCCACTCCCAGAATGCCGACGATAAGAACATGCGGAATATCCCTGAGTCTGAATACAAGCAGCGAACGATTTGTCGTATGGAAGAAAAGGAACATCACCGCAAAGGAAAGCGTAACGCGCATTTGTACGAGGATCAGCGGTTCGTAGGCTTTGTTGAAGAATGATTTTGCGACAGAGGCCGCAACTCCCCACATGATCGCTGCAAGAGAGATTGCGATGTACCCTTTAAGGTGCCTCATTTGATGGGACTCTCCCCTGATTCATCGGCTTTTACCCGATAATATTCCGCAAGATCAGTTTCGCCAATGGCCTGATGGAGAACGGCAAGTCGGAGAGAGATGTTTTTATTAATCGGAACAAATTCATATCCGATCTTCAAAAATTCTATCAGTATCTTTGCCGGCGGAATATTAAGATCAGGATTGTAGCAGTCGCAAGCATCAAGATACGGATCAGATTCATTCGGTCTGATCGCTGCAGCTTTTTGATAATAGCTCAGAGCCAGTTCAAAATTATCTTTTTTCCCGAACAGCACTTCAAAAATACTCGCCAGCCACATATAGACATCGTACGCAAGATGCCGGTACTGTCGCGCCAGTTTTTCTCCGAACAGAATCAACTCGTCGGAACCGAGCGAGTCGTTCCAGAATAGGATCCGGTACAGTTCAACATCATCAACACCCTGTTTCAATGCAGAGTCAAAGGCATCGAATAATTCGTTGAAATTCTTTGAGTTGTTGAATATGTAGCGTATTTCTGTTTGTGTGAGCATCAGATCCGGATAGGTTTCAATTAGGCTGAAAAATAGCGAATGAGAAGTGGAGAAGCAATAATGAGAATGATGGCAGACTTCTTTTTATCCATATTTGATGAAACCCGTGCAATCTCACTGTTATCTGCGAAAGGAACACTGTTTTCGCCTAATAGAAAGGGGTGAACATCATTAAAAATGATATTCACCCCCGGTAAAATACATATCCCTATTTTTGCAAGATCATCTTCTTTGTGTTGCTGAAATTGCCGGACTGCATTCTGTAAAAATAAATTCCGCTGGAGAATCGAGCGGCATTCCAATCTAACGTATAGCTACCCGCTGCAAGTTGTCCGTTCACAAGATGAGCGACTGCTCTTCCCAGTATGTCAAATACTGTCACCGTTACCATTCCCGCGTGTGCTACGGTGAATTGAATTTGCGTTGAAGGATTGAACGGGTTGGGATAGTTTTGCGATAATTGATACACGGCAGGAACATCACCTTCCGATCTATTGACACTCAACAGAACATCCGTTCCCCCGGCATCGGTGTAGCGTTTCGAAAATTCCTGAACATAAAGATTCGCAAGCCTCGCACTGCGAATGATCAATGTATTTTCGTTGTTCTTTGTTTCCGCAGAACTGCTCCAATTGTGTGAACCGGTGATCACATATTTAGTAGAATCCACTCCATTGGCATTAATGATCGCATATTTGTGATGAAGGAAGCCGGCGAGATTTGCTTTAAGATGAATATCAATCCCGCTCGCAAGCAGCGTATCATATTCGGCTCCGGTATCCGTCCTGTTATCCACAACGCCTCTCACTTTTACTCCGGCAGTTTTCTTTGCAATCAACGCTTTGCCGATATCGTTTTGTGTAAACGAGAGAATGGCAAAATTGATAGATTCGGTTGCTCTGTTCAGTGTTTTAACTAACTGACTGTTTGTGGCATCCGACGGACTGAAATACAATTCCATCCGTGTACCATTTACGACAAAAGAATGCGGAGTGTTGTTGAGTTTTCGTGCTCCAAAACGGGAAATAGCTGCACTCGGTGTTTCTGTATCACTTCCCCACATTTCATTGAATTCCGTTGTGTAGGCATTCGCCAAAGCTTTATCCTGGATCTCAACGACATTTTGTGCATCGTTATCATTCCCGGGATCCGTAGCATTCCATGAACCCGTCCACACCCAGTCATCCAGATCACTGACAGCATCTCTGTTATCAATCACAACAAATTTATTATGCATTAGTCCTGCACCGGCATTCAGCGCATCATAGGAATCAAAAACAACCGTAATGCCGGCATTATTCAACGCGGTCCATGGAGCAGTACTGCTGTTGTCTGCCTCACCGATCACGCGCACTTTCACTCCCCGATTCTTAGCACTGATAAGTGCATTGGCAACATTCGATCCGACCGTGCCGCTCAGACTGTATAATGCTGCATCGATGGAAAATGTCGCTGCATTAATTCTCGAGATCAATTTTTGAGAAAGATTCACTACCTGCGACTGTTCGCCGCGTGACAGTGCAGTGTTCACACTTTGGCTAAAATAAACATTGATAACCCCGGTCGATGTGAGAGATGCTGTCGACACAAGATTATCCTGTGTATAAGTTGTACCATTGCTGTTCGCTGTGCCGATCTGGGCATGGTATACTGTTGCCGGAATCAATCCATTGATCGTTACAGAGTGCAGTAATGTTTTATTCGTATCGGTCACCGAGTTTCCGTATGCAGTTGTCGTCCCATAATTGATGATGGAATTGCCGGGACTATCGGTTAACCATGTGAAGGTAAGACTGTTCGGTTTAATATTCGATTCGTACGGTATTCCGCTGACAATATGCGGACCAGCACCAACAACAATAATATCGTCGATAGAACGTGGCAGTATCTGATAGAAAGTATTGAACTGTCCTAAAGCACCGACTATATCAAATGCGCCGGAGGGAACAGCAGTGTTGGCAAGATTTGATTTTGATGTAATTCGTATCTCCAGCGAATCCGAACCGGAAATAAGTTCATAATTCGTTCCGCTGCCTGTTGTTGTCCACGATGTAACTGCCGATCCGGTGGTTGTGACAACTTTCGTTATTCCATTCAATTTTATCAGTCGACATTCGTATGGTTCCACCCCTTTTTGCACTTGTGCCTTCACCTGGGCAATGGTAACGGAAAGTGTATCAAAATAATTTCCCTCGCTGATCTTCTTTAAGACGGTCCCCGGATTTAATTCAAACATCTCATAATAAGGACTCACTTTCCCAAGCAATAATATTTCATCTCCGCGCAGCACATTATTGGAGACAGAAGAATCGTAAACCGCAATTGCCGCGGTTGCATCCTGCAGGTATGTTGGTCCGCCAAATTCATTGGCAACGGTCACTATCCCCTTAACAACAACCCACTTGCCTGTTAGATCATACGAACCACCGGAATTTTTTGCTTTCACGACATTCATCGCTCGGGGATTTCCATAGACCAAAACTTTGGGCTGGGCCAGAAGCGGTGCAAATGTTACACTGTCCTTTGCTGAACGAACGTTAAACGAAAATTCATCAGTAGTATCTGAAGCTGTGACGTTCGGAATTGTAACAACAATACTATCCTGACCCCGTAGAACAAAATTGTTAAGGATAAGAGTATCGCCGTTTTTTGTTGCCGAAACAGTGTTCGGTAATACTGTTATTGACGCAAAGTTCCATATGAACTGAGAAGGTTTTGTAATTTTAAAACCTTTTACCGTATCTCCGGCTGATGAAAGGACAAAAACCAATGATGTCGGCGTATTGTATTTCCATGGAGATGCGTTCAAGGTTGCCGAGCCTGTACCATTGGCAACTATGAGTCCGTACGGATTTACTTCGATAGGACTTGCAGAATTCTGCGGATTGGAACTTAACGTACCACACTCGAAAAAATCAGTGGCATTATTGTTTGAATCCCAGGCATTGCCGAGATTATCGTTGGCCGTTGCTGTCGATCCACTTTTTCGTGCGAAAGATTTTTTATCTGATGACGTAGAAGAGGGGGTGAATTTTGTTCCTTCGCCAGGAATTGTCGTGCTAAGATCCCACGCAAAAACATCAATCATCGTCACACCATCAATCAAGGCAACTGCCGAACGTATTCCCGAGTTTGCTAAATTCTTGCTTGCCGGAAATGCTACATCGGGCGTAACTGCAGCATCGGCCTGTGCGATTAAGAGATAACCATAGCCTTTTATCATTTTTCCTGCAAGAGAAATCTGCCATTCCGCCGCATTGGCAGTTGCCGTTGTGGAACCGGATACGATCTTTGCATTTGCTCCGAAAGTGACATCTGCAGAAAATGGATTGTATAATTCTATGAATTCACCGCCGGTAAACGAACTGGATGCACCCCCCATAGGCGCAACTTCACTGATGACGATGTGGCTTGCAGGTTGTGCACTGAGGAACGCAAAAATGGTTACAAAAGACAATAAAAGCTTTTTCATGCCAAATCCTTTTTTTCTTTTAATGTAAGGAAATACTTCTCTGTAAAAAAGAGATATTCACACCTTGGCAGTGTATTGATTCGTGACGTAAAATAAACTATTTTGTCTTACATGATGAATCGAATTCCTATTTCTCCTCCGAACCAACTGACGCTGCTCAGAATCTTAATGACGCCGGTGTTTCTCTATTATTTGTTTTCAGAGAATCCTGTGGACAAGCAGATCGCTCTCGGTATTTTCATTATTGCTGCAATCACGGACTGGTATGATGGGTATGTTGCACGTCGTTGGGGTTTTATCACTCGCTGGGGAAAATTCCTTGATCCGTTGGCTGATAAGATCCTTACATCGGCAGCGTTCATTTCGTTTATCTATATTGGATATGCTGAAGCATGGATGGTGTGGATTATCGTGGCGCGGGATTTATTCATGACCGGCCTCCGCGGATATTCCGAGTATAAAGGTAAAACCATCAATACCAGCGGATTTGCAAAAACAAAAACATTCTTTCAACTTGTTGTCATCTATCTCTTTTTGGTGGACTATATCGTCCGCACATCGGAATATCTGAACTACCGCTTCGGCTGGTTTTTTGATGTTACCGCATCGCCATCTATCATGTTCTTGTTAATGGGGATCACTACGGCTCTGACGGCACTGACGGGTGCGATGTATTTGAATTCAAATAAAAAAATAATTTCCGAACTATTTTCGCATGAACGACACGACGCAGCAGCAGAATAATCCGCAGCAGGAAAAACCAAAGGTGGACCTCATCACGAAGTTCATCGGCTCAGGCTTTTTCACGGGATATACTCCGTTCGCACCGGGCACCGCCGGCTCGGCGCTTGGTCTTGCATTTTTTTTTATTCCGGGATTCATGGATTTACACGTGCTGGTTCCCTGTACCTTTGTGCTATTCTTAATTGGCGGATTAGCCGCCGGGAAAATGGAAGAGCTGTACGGACAGGATCCTGGCATTGTCACTGTCGATGAGATCGTCGGCATGTGGTTGAGTGTATGGTTCATTCCTTTCACCTTTCTTAATATCACACTTGCCTTCATCATCTTTCGTGTCCTCGATATCTTGAAACCATATCCGGCCGCATATTTCGATAAACGCACAGGCGGATGGAACATAATGATGGACGATGTCATCGCCGCTGTGTACACGAATGCTATCATTCAAATCGTTCTCCGGGTCAAACTATTCTAAATGAAAGCTGAAATTATCACTATCGGCGATGAACTTCTCATCGGCCAGATCATTAATACCAATCAGGCATATATTGCCGAACGGTTAAACTCTGCCGGCATCTACTGTGACAGGATGACCACTGTCGGTGATGAAGCAGTAACGATCACCGACGCTTTTGCGGCAGCACTTGAACGCGTCGATATTGTCTGTGTTACCGGCGGACTCGGACCAACGCACGATGATATAACAAAAAAAATGGTGTGCGAATTCTTCCACACCGCTCTGGTTATGCATGAAGGGACTCTTGCCCACATCAACGCACTGGCATTGAAACGAAACATCTCCATGATCCAAACCAATATCGATCAGGCACTTGTTCCAAAGAATTGCACGGTGATCCCCAATGTGCATGGTACAGCACCGGGAATGCTGTTCGAACAGAACAATAAATATTTTTTTGTCATGCCGGGTGTTCCGTTTGAGATGAAAGAAATGGTCGATTCGTGGATCATTCCGTTTCTTAAGAAAAAAAATATCGGTACCGTCATTCAGCATCTCACCTTAAAAACAACCGGCATCGGTGAATCGATGCTTGCTCATGAAATAGGCAATGTCGAAGATGTTATCGGATCGGACGGAACAACAACACTGGCATTCCTTCCCAATCCGATGGGAACGAAACTGCGCATAACCGTAAAGGACAAGACAGTCGAATCGGCACATGCCAAACTCCTGAAGGCAGAAACCGTTCTTCGTTCCAAAATAGAAAAATACATTTATTCAGAGGATGAAAGAGATCTTGAAGATGTAATCGGTCAAATTCTGAACGAGCAATCACTCACACTGGCAACTGCTGAATCGTGTACTGGCGGATTGATCGCAAACCGCATCACAAATGTTTCCGGCAGTTCCGCATATTTTCTCGGCGGCTACGTTGTCTATTCTAATCAACTAAAGATCGACGAACTTGGCGTTCCCGCAAAATTGATTGCTGATCACGGTGCGGTCAGCAAAGAGGTTGCAGAAGCGATGGCGTATGGAGCCCGGCTCACGGCAAAAACGGACATCGCCATGTCTACCACAGGCATTGCAGGACCAACGGGCGGCACGCCGGAAAAGCCGGTCGGCCTGTGTTGGATCGGCTATTCGGATGCAGTATCATCGTTTGCACTGAAATTTAATTTTGGCGATAACCGCATACGTTTCAAAGAACGTGCGTCACAGGCAGCGCTGGAACTGCTCAGGAAAAAACTCCTTAAATTGCAATAATTGAATCTTGATTCAGATACTCTAAAACATTACTTTGCTACATCAATTTTCAAAAAATCACATAATAGAGAGAAAAGGATAAGCCATGGCTGAAGACAAAGAGGCAAAAGTTCAGGCGCTGAAAGTCGCTATTGAACAAATAGAAAAGCAACACGGAAAAGGTTCCATCATGAGATTGACCGATGGTCCAATCATGAAAATTGACGCAATATCAACCGGTTCGATCTCGCTCGATACGGCCCTTGGTGTTGGCGGTGTTCCGCGCGGACGAGTGATAGAGATCTATGGACCGGAATCCTCCGGTAAGACAACTATTTGCTTGCACATCATTGCAGAAGCACAAAAGACCGGCGGCATTTGTGCATTCATCGACGCGGAACATGCGCTCGATACGGCATACGCACGAAAACTCGGCGTCGACACATCTTCCCTTCTTCTTTCTCAGCCGGAATTTGGCGAACAGGCTCTCGAAATTGTTGAAACACTCGTCCGTAGCGGCGCTCTGGATGTTGTTGTCATCGATTCCGTTGCCGCACTTACACCGCGTGCAGAAATTGAAGGCGAAATGGGCGACCCGACAATGGGTGTGCATGCACGGTTAATGTCACAGGCATTGCGCAAATTGACTTCAGCAATCTCAAAATCGAAGACGACCGTCATTTTCACCAACCAATTACGGATGAAGATCGGAATCATGTTCGGCAACCCCGAAACTACAACGGGAGGAAATGCACTGAAGTTCTATGCCTCCATTCGTATGGATGTCCGGCGCATCGAAGCAATAAAAGACGGCACCAATATCATTGGTAACCGCACAAAAGTAAAAGTAGTAAAGAACAAGGTCGCTCCCCCGTTCAAAGAAGTGCAGTTTGACATTCTCTATAATGAGGGAATTTCAAAACTCGGTGATCTGATTGATGTCGCCGTCGAGCACAATATCATCAATAAAAGCGGATCATGGTTCTCATATAAAGAAGAACGGATCGGACAGGGACGCGATTCTGTGAAAGCATTTTTGATTGGGAATGAACTGTTGGCTAAACAGATCGATACCGAAGTCCGTGTTAAATTAGGCATCATGGCGGCAGCACCGTCAAAATCCGGTGAGAGCGACGAAAAACCAGCTAAAGAAACAAAGAAAACAAAATAGATCCGATGGAACGGCGGCATTAGTGCCGCTGTTCCGTGGATATCCGTATGACCATCACAAAAATTGAACGGCAAAAAAAGAACAAAACACGCTATTCAATTTTCGTGGATGAAAAATATGCCTTCAGCGTCAGTGAAGATGTTTATGTTCGGTTCGTTCTCCATCAAGGTCAATTGCTGACGGAATCTGAGCGGGAACGCATCGAACAAGCTGAGACAGAATCATCGGTAAAACGGGATGCCCTCCGTTACCGGTCGTATCGTCCAAGATCGGAGAAAGAAGTTGCTCAGTATCTGCAGAAAAAAGGATACGACGAAATCAATATCAGTCAGGCAATTCTGTATCTCAATCAGAATCAATTACTGAATGATGAAGAGTATGCCAAAATGCTTTGCCGTGATAGAATGATGTTGAAACCGGTCGGCAAAGCATCTATGAAGCAGTTGTTGTTCCGGAAAGGGATCGATCGAAATATTGTCGAAAAGATCCTGCCACAGTTTTACACTATTGAATCGGAAAATGCATTGGCGGTAAAAGAAGCGGAACGGAAATATAAACGTGTGTCATCACTGCCTTTGCAAATAAAGAAAAAACGCATTTATGAACATTTGGTCCGCCGCGGGTATGATTCTTCACTCTCGCTGAAGATCGCATCACAATTGGTGAAAGAATGAAAGAAGACAAAAATTTTTTCCGCAGCCGTCACTGGAAGGTGTTTCTGGTAAGCGTGGCCATCGCGCTGCCGATCTTCGTGTTCTCCACATTTGAAGATCTGTTCCTTATCCTCGTCATTTCGTTCACGTTAACTTTCATCTTGAAACCGATCGTTGATTATATAGAGCACCTCGGTGCTGCCCGGTGGTTCGCAGTGCTCCTTGTGTTCACTGCACTGGGAAGTTTAACGGCACTGGCCATTGTCCTTCTCTTCCCCGTTATCTCGTCACAGGTAACGCAGATATCGTCGGCTTTCAACAAAGACCATTTGACGATTATGCTGAATGACCTTAGCAAACAGATCTCCACGGAAGTGCCGTTCCTAAAATCCGAGGCAATCCGTGAACAACTAAACAGTACGCTCGTTTCATTCGGCAATTCCGCCGGCGAAGCACTCTCTGGTCTGCTTAGTACGGCGGCAACTCTGGCGATCGTCCCGTTCATTACGTTCTTTATGTTGAGTGATTATTATAACATGCAGAAATCTTTTGTCCGCAATATGCCGAACAAATATTTTGAGATGTCACTGAACATCATTTATAAGATAGAAGATCAACTCAGCAAATATATCCGCGGCACCGTAACGGAGTCGGTTATCGTGGGGATCATTTATGCGATAATATATTTCTTTCTCGGCATCAACTACGCCACGGTGCTTGGTTTGATTGGTGGATTTACCAATGTTATTCCTTTTGCCGGTCCGTTTATCGGCGCTATACCGACTTTACTCATCACGATCATTCAGTTTGGTGATCTGCGTATGCTAGTTCCAATCGCCATAGCTACAATCGCCGTTCAGCAAATCGACCAGATGTTCGTGCAGCCGGCCGTCTTCAGCAAGATCATGAACATCCATCCATTGACTATGTTTCTTGTTATTCTCGTTGGCAACGAAACTCTCGGTGTTATGGGAATGGTCCTTGCCGTGCCGATCTATACTGTCATTATGGTAACGGCAAGAGAAACAAATTGGGGACTGAAAAACTATAAAATTACACAAGCATGAGCAGAATAATTTTTGATATCGAAACGTTAGGATTTCCGATCGAATCGTTCGACAACGAAACGCAGACATATTTGCTGCGATTTGCCGATAGCGAAGAAAAAATTGAGGACGTTAAGAAAAATCTTAACCTGCATGCGTTGACCGCACAAATACTCTGCCTTGCCCTCTATAATCCGGACACGCAAAAAGGAAAAGTGTTTTTCCAATCGGAAACGAACGACGAGTATGTTTCTGAGGACCAGCGTTGTCATTTTATATCCGCCTCTGAAGAACAAATTCTGGAACATTTTTGGAAAATCATTCCAAAATACGATCAGTTCATCACGTTTAATGGAAGAGGATTTGATTGTCCCTTCCTGATGCTTCGTTCCGCCAAACTCGGCGTACAGACAACCCGAAACCTTATGCCCTATCGGTATGACTCAGAAATTCACTGCGACCTTCTTGAACAACTCACCTTCTACCAGGTAACGCGCCGGTTCAGTCTTGATTTCTATTGCAAATCATTCGGGATCGAAAGTCCGAAAGCTAAGGGGATCACCGGTTTGGATATGCGGAAACTTTTTGAAGAGAAACGATTCCGTGATATTGCCGAATACTGTTTCGGAGATGTCCTGGCCACAACTGAGTTACACAAAAGATGGAAGAATTTTATTAATATTCATTGAGGATGTAATTCGTATCAATCCCATTTTTCGCATCATGGACAAAAAAAAATCCTCTCGCAAGAGAGGATTTTTTTATTCTATGAATCGAAAGATCATTTTATAGGAAGCTTTTTATACCGTTTTGAAAATTCAGCATAGATCGCCGCCGCTGCCGACAATTTCACAATATCCCACCATGAGAAGATCAGAAAACCGCTCATGATTGATTGCTGAACATCGTGAAGTGCAACAAAATTCAAATAGGCTGAACCCATGATGAAAATAACGCACAAACCCAGGAACATCGAGAACATTGTCCACAAGTACCCGTTACGAACTGTGACAAGATAACCGATCATAGCCGCAGCAAGCGGGAATCCCATCAGATATCCTCCTGTCAATCCGAACAATCTCACCAAACCGAAAGAAGCACCTGAAAAGACTGGAAGACCGATCGCCCCGGCCGCAACGTAGAGCAGTTGTGCAATAAAACCGTTTCGCGCACCGAGAAATGCACCTGACAGCAGTACAAAAAATGTTTGTAGCGTGAACGGTATCGGCTGATGAGGAATTTCTATTTGCGCACCGAGCGCCGTGCACACTGCAAATAATGATATCCATCCCGCCTGCGCCGCTGCTGATGATTGTGTAAGTAAAGAACCGGTAACGATCTTTGTTCGAAGTACTTCCATTAAACCTCCCTGAATAATTGATTATGTAACCATTTCGATGTAATATCCAGAACGTGATTCATCGTCTGGCTTTCTTCTTTGTACGGATGCTTTGCTCCATACATATGTCCGGCACCCTCCAGCCTCACAAATTTTGTCAGCTGCTTATCTGCGGCATCATATAACCGCTCTGCTTCTTCGAACTTTGCAGGTATATCAGCCGTACCGTGAACGATCAATAACGGTTTCCGTAATTCTTCAACTGCTTTTACGATGTTCAGCCGCTCAGCATTATTTTCTACATCATCCAAAAGCGCCGTCGTAAGACTGAATAATTTCCTGCTGCTCACAGAATGCAGCTGTACAGAACCCTTCTCCCGCCATCGTCTCCTCTGCTCTTCCGTGTACCGGTTAAAATGATCGATCGTGGACCAAACTGCAACTGCCTGTAACCGTTTATCTTCTTTTGCCGCAATTAAAGAAACGGCACCACCCCGTGAATGTCCTACGATAGAGACAGATGACTTATCGATACATGATATCCCGAAGCCTGTGCCATCTATCTCGTTCAGTAATGTTTTAATATCTTCAATTTCAAGTGAGATCGTGTTCTTGGAAAATTTTTCGTGTTCAACAAATTTCCTCGGTTCTTCACCGATCCCGTTGTGCGAAAAATTCAGCACGATCGAAATAAATCCCTGACTGGCAAAATATTTTCCTATTGACGGAAACGGACCCCAATCCTTGAAAGCCTTAAAACCATGACAAACAATGATGACCGGTAGTTTTTTCCTGCCTGATCCTTCCAATTCAGTGTCCCAGCGTATATCACCTCGCAATGGGGCACCGGATGGAGTTGGAATAGCAAATCGTTTCTCGAAGATATCAGCCATAAAACGTGATAAAATACCCAATCAGCCCTGCAATGTCAATACAGTTCACCGTTCAAGTTTACTATGAACTATCGTTGACTATCTCAAGTAATTTTGTTATTTTTGTTAACTAAAATACACTTTAACCAACGTTAAAGCATCCCATATTTATGCCGCAACTGAAATTGTTCTCCGGGCGTGCGAATCGCCTGCTAGCTGAAAAGATCGCTCATCATCTTGGTGAGCCTCTCGGCAAATTGGAAATTCAAAATTTCAGCGATGGTGAAATTTGGGTAAAGTTCATTGACAATGTTCGCGGTGCCGATGTTTTTATCATACAAACAAC
Source organism: uncultured Ignavibacteriota bacterium (assembly GCA_903861125.1). Taxonomy (GTDB): domain Bacteria; phylum Bacteroidota; class Ignavibacteria; order UBA10030; family UBA8401; genus UBA8401. The sequence goes on along the minus strand of CAIOTF010000017.1, from coordinate 238,532 downwards.
GGTTCCACCGGCCGATAATCTTTTGGAATTGCTGATCACCGTGGATGCGGCGAAGCGTGCATCAGCAAGGAAAGTGAATGTCGTGATCCCCTATTTTGGGTATGCACGGCAGGACAGAAAAGATCAGCCCAGGGTAGCGATCACATCAAAACTTGTGGCAAACCTTATCACTACGTCTGGTGCCGACCGCGTGATCTGCATGGATCTTCACGCGCCACAGATACAGGGATTTTTCGACATTCCTGTAGATCATTTGTATTCGTCAGTGGTCTTTGTTGAACACTTACGAAGACAAAAGATTCCGAATTTGACGGTTGTCTCGCCAGATGTCGGCGGGATCAAAATGGCACGGGCGTATGCAAAACGGCTGGAAGCGGATCTTGTGTTAATTGATAAACGGCGTCCTGCACCGAATGTTGTTGAAGTAATGAATATTGTGGGCGATGTAAAAGGCAGAAATGTTCTGATAGTGGATGATTTGATCGATACAGCGGGAACATTCACGAACGCAGTTTCTGAATTGAAGAAGGCTGGCGCAAAATCTGTATATGGTGCCTGTACTCATCCTCTTCTCTCAGGAAAAGCATTGGAGAGAATCAATGCAAGTGAGGTTGAAAAGATTATTGTGTGTGATACGATACCGTTAAGCATCGAATCACCGAAGATCGAAGTGATGTCGGTTTCACAGGTGTTCGCTGAAGCTATCGAACGCTGCTTCCATAATAAATCGATAAGTTCTTTGTTTGATGTTGACAAAGACAAAAGTTTGGATAATTAATTAATTTATTGTTTTTACGTAAGGAGAAGCAAAATGTCAGAAATAGTATTGAATGCAGTTATGCGCACAGAGATCGGTAAAGGGGCACATCGCCTTATCTATGCAGATATGATACCGGGCGTGTACTATTCACGCGGTGAAGAAAATATCAACATCACAGCGACACCGATCGCAATGAAACCGTTGATCTATACAACCAACACACATCTTATCAATCTTAAGCTTGATAATGGCGTTACGAAAACTTGTATCCTTCGTGATGTTCAGTTCGATCCGATCACAGATCGTCCGGTCCATTTCGATCTTCAGGGAGTAAAAGAGAACGAACAGCTGACCGTTCAGGTTCCTGTTGTGCTGACGGGTAGCCCCAAGGGTGTGAAAGATGGCGGAACACTTCAGTTCATCATGCACAAAGTGCGTGTGTCGTGTCTGCCGAGATTTATTCCCGAGCATATTGAACTCGATGTATCGGATCTTGGAATGAACGATTCCATTCACATCCGAGATATCAAAATTGAGAATGTGAAAGTACTCGATAATGAATCAGCAGCAGTTGTAGCCGTAGTGCCTCCGACGATCATTAAAGAAGAAACGCCAGCAACAGCAGTGGCAACGGATGCGGCAGCAGCAACGGCAGCAACAACAGCCGAACCTGAAGTTATCGCAAAAGGAAAGAAACCGGCTGAAGGCGACGCCCCGGCAGCTCCGGCAAAGAAATAGTTCGCTAAAGTGTTCTTTGATAAAAAAGTTTCTCTTCTACGAGGCTGTAGATCATGAAATGCATCGTTGGTTTAGGAAATCCAGGAAGCCGGTATCGGGTCACACGGCACAATATCGGATTCCTCTCCATTGAATTTTTGATTGCCAAATTTGGTGCGCGGCATTTTGAAAGCACTGAATTGTACGAATGCTATCAAACGCTGATTGGCGATATGCCTTTGATGCTTCTGATGCCTCAGACGTATATGAATAACAGCGGCGAGGCAGTCCGGGAGATTCATCAAAAATATGCAATCACTTTCGACGATTTTTTGGTTGTATACGATGATTTTCAACTCCCGTTCGGAACACTCAGGATGAGACCAAAAGGAAGTGACGGAGGGCATAATGGAATGTCATCAGTCATCTATCATCTGCAAAGCGACCTGGTTCCGCGATTAAGGATTGGGGTCGGCGGCACAGCACTGCCGGATGAGCATACACATGAGTTGATGGCTGATTTTGTGCTTTCGTCGTTCACTGATGCAGAACAGAAACTTCTACCCCGTTTGTTCCAGCACATTCATGAAGCATGTGCACACTGGTTGCAAACGGATATTCAGACAACAATGAGTCAGTATAACAGAAATTTTTTCAATTCCGCAGGTGCGGAATAAGTTTTTCAAAAAAACTGAGACAACAACCTACTCCATCCACTATTGTTAGAACGAGATGGGGTCACATGTCCAAAGGAGGATGTTAATGCAATACCAAACAAGGATCTATGAATCTATTATCATCATCAATGCGGCGCTCGAAGATGCACAGATCGAGACCGAAATTGAGAAGGTAAAAGACTTCATCACAAAGAATAACGGCGAAATGCGTGCACTCGAAAAATGGGGCCGACGACGTCTTGCCTATGCCATTAAAAAGAAAAATAATGGCTTCTATTGTCTCTATGAATTCAAAGCACCGGGAGACATCATCGCAAAATTGGAACGGCTGTATCTTCTGAATGAAAATATCATCCGCTTCCTGACCGTAGAATTGAATAAGAAAGCATTAAAAGCAAAAGAAATCGGTCAGAAAACACCGATCAGCGAACAAGTTGTCGCCGAAGACGCTGCGAAAGAAGCAGCAAAAGAAGCAAGCAAAGGAGCGATCGTATGAGAAGAGAATCATCATTCGACAATAACAGACGAGACGGCGGCGGATTCCGCAAAGATGGAAATCGCGGCGACAACCGCAGAGATGCTAAAAAAGATGTCCAGAAGAAAAAACGTACATGCCGTTTTACGGCTGCCGGGACGATCTACATCGACTACAAAGATGAAAAATTGCTTCGTAAATTCATCAATGAACAGGGTAAGATCATTCCAAAACGCATCACCGGCACCAGTGCAAAATATCAACGCCAACTTGTACAGGCAATCAAACGCGCTCGTCATATTGCGCTTCTTCCCTTCACATCTGAAGCCATTAAGTAATTGAAAGAGGTCTGATCATATGAAAGTCATTTTACGTCAAAATTATAACAAACTCGGAAGCATCGGAGATGTTGTTGTTGTGAAAGACGGTTTCGCACGCAACTATCTGATTCCAAGAAGTATTGCTTTCCGTGCTACCGACGGTAACCTGAAGGCACTCGAGCAGGAAAAGAAACAACTTGCCCGCAAAGAAGAAAAGGTCGTTCAGGATTCCGAAAAACTCGCGGCACAGTTGGGCAGTGTTTCATTGACCATTACGATGAAAGTCGGCGAAGACGATAAACTCTTCGGCGCTGTAACATCGCAAATGATCGCTGATTCGCTCAATGAAAAAGGTTATACAATAGATAAGCGCATCATCGAATTGGAAGAACCAATCAAAACACTCGGCATTTTCGAGGTACCGGTGAAATTACATTCAAAGGTTGCCGCAAAAGTGAAGGTGTGGGTTGTGAGAGAGTAACAGATTTGATGTCTCAATTTTTAAATTAGGCATTTGAAAAGTAATGAAACCTGACTGCTACAGTCAGGTTTTTTTTTGTATATTCTATCATTCCTGTCGGCAGAATAACTATTCAGATCTTCCGATCAATACTATTTTTGGAGCACCTTATGGCACAGACTAAATCCCTATGGGGCGGACGATTCAAAACTGCCTTATCAGAATCTGCATTACGATTTTCTTCATCCATCGATTTCGATAAAACTCTCTATTTTGAAGACATTCAAGGAAGCATCGCACACGTTGAGATGCTCGCTGCCTGTAAGATCATTCCGGGAGAAGAATCACGCCGCATCCGCAGGGCATTGAAAGAGATCCTTGCAGAAATTGAATCCGGGAAACTCTCGCTCTCCTGGGAAAAAGAGGATATTCATATGGCGATCGAGCAGCGACTTATCCAAAAGATCGGACCAATGGGCGGGAAACTCCATACGGGACGGAGCCGCAACGACCAGGTGGCACTTGACGAACGGCTGTACCTGCGTACTGCAATCGCTGAATTAAAAAAACTCATTGCGCATTTTCAACGCGTTCTATTGTACAAATCCGAGAAATATTTCGGAACGATCATGCCGGGTTACACACACCTTCAACGGGCTCAGCCGATCTTCCTGTCGCACCATCTTCTTGCGTATGTTTCAATGCTGGAACGTGATTATGAACGCCTGACTGATTGCAATAAAAGAGTGAACCGTTTGCCGCTTGGCGCAGCTGCTATGGCCGGTACCTCGTTCCCGATTGACAGATCGCTCGTTGCAAAGAAATTAGGATTTGACGGTGTTCTTGAGAATAGTATCGATGCCGTTTCAGACCGCGATTATATCATTGAATTTGTTTCCGTCTGCAGCGGAATTATGATGCATCTCAGCAGAATGTCTGAAGAAATTGTGCTATGGACTTCGCAGGAGTTCAATTTTGCGAAAATTGATGACGCGTATACAACCGGCAGCAGCATCATGCCACAGAAGAAAAATCCGGACATGGCTGAATTGACACGCGGAAAAGTCGGCCGGGTTTACGGTGATCTAATGAACATTCTGACATTAATGAAAGGTCTTCCCCTTGCCTACAACCGGGATATGCAGGAAGATAAACAGCCTCTGTTCGATGCCGTCAATACGACACGTGAATGCGTCTACATCTTAACGCATGTATTTATTCACACCAAATTTGACAAACTGCGGTTTGAAGAGGAGTTGAAGAACGATTTTCTCACTGCAACGGAAATCGCTGACTATCTGGTCCAGCAGGGTGTGCCGTTCCGCGAAGCACATTCGATAACGGGAAAGATTGTAGGCTACTGCATAGAACATCAAACATCTCTTTCACAATTGAAATTGAAAGATCTGCATCTGTTTTCACACAAGTTCTCTGAAGATGTATTCGAACTGCTCGATCCGCAAACATCCATCGAACACAAGAAATCATCGGGGAGTACTGCACCAAATGAGGTGAAGAAACAGATCGTTCATTGGATGAGAGTTTTGAAGTCTAAGAAATGAGTGTTATAGGACAAGCTGTAACACGTTCACTAAAATATACCCTTCACTTGTCCACCATCCACCATAATATTGGCGCCATTGATATAGGAAGCGCGACCGGAAGCAAGAAATGCGATTACATCGCCAACTTCTTCCGGCTTTCCTAATCTTTGCAGAGGGATATCCATAGCACTTTCCGCAAGATATTTTTCAATAGTAATGTTTTTCTCTGCTGAACGTAAGCGACTCAATTCCTCCAATCGCTGTGTCAGAATATATCCCGGACAAACGGTATTAACTGTAACATTAAACCGGCCGTATTGATTGGCAAGAACCTTTGAAAGTCCCAGAATCCCCGGTCGTAGAGTGGATGAAATCAATAAATCGTCAATAGGTTGTTTTGCGGCCAAAGAAACAATCGAGATCACTCTTCCCCATAATTGTTTTTCCATCAGCGGAAGAACAATTCTTGTTAATCGCAGCATGCTCATCAATGTTAGGTTGAAACCCTTTTCCCATTCCGCATCGGACCGTGATGTGATCGTTCGCCGGCGGGCCGCCGGCGTTGTTGACAAGGATGTCTATCCTTCCATAGACATTCAATACAGAATCCGTAATTCTATCAATCTCTTCCGACCGAGAAACGTCTGCAACGATCGGCAATACACGAACTCCTGTCGCGTTCCGTATCTCATCGGCAGCAGCATTGATGGAATTTTCATTTCTGGAACAAATAGCTAAATGCACTCCCTCGTTTGCAAGCGACAATGCTGCGGCTTTACCGAGTCCTTTGCTCGAAGCGGTAACGAGTGCTATTTTATTTTTAATCCGCAAATCCATTGTTGATACTTAATTCGCCTACATACAATTTGCAGCGTTCAGACATAATACAGCGGAATAATATACATCAGCAATCTATTGTTACAATCTCTTTTTGAAATGTATTGCCGAGTAAGATCACTTCTTTGTTCTTGGAAATATAAACATCAATCTCCAGCCGTACGCCGAATTCATCAGGAAGATAAATTCCCGGTTCGATGGAGAAACAGGTTTCAGGAATTATCTCGCGGACATCCATTGTCTCAAAATTGTCAATATGCGCGCCGTTCCCGTGTACCTCTTCTCCAATATTATGTCCAGTGCGATGAACGAAATATTTACCGTATCCGCGTTCTTCAATATATTTTCTAGTCACATCATCAACATCACACCCGCGTACTTTCCGGCCAGCTGAGAATTCTTTTTTCAAGTATTCAACCGCTGCATCACGCGACCCCATTACAATATTATATACTTCTTGATATTTTTTTGGAATGACGGTACCGGCATAACCGACCCATGTAAAATCGGCATAGACCGCCCCCGGTTTATCCTTCTTCGCCCACCAATCAATAAGAATATAATCTCCTTTTTTGATTTCGGACGACTGTTCTACGCTTGGATCATAATGCGGATTGGCTCCGTTGCCGTTAACAGAACAATTTGCCGGTGCGTACGTGGTAAGATTGTTCTTGCTAAATTCTCCCATGATCAATTGCTGAACATCGTATTCGGTAACTTTCTTTCCGCCACGCAAATGCTCTCCGATGAACTTGAAAGCCTTGTCAACTATTTGTAATAGTATATTTGCCGTATCCTGAGCATCAGCATACTGTTCATCGTTCCACCGAGCTTCGAAATACTGCACAATATCTCCCGACGAAACGATATTTACTCCAAAAGAACGGATGAATTCAAGAGTACCGGCATCAACTTTGGAAAGATATGGAATATCATTATTGGGTGAATATTCCATACAAATTGTCTTTGAACCGGAGAGTATCTTCCGTATTCCTTCGTGCAATGTTTTCCATTGACTGTAGACTGTCTTTTCTCCCGGAAGGTGATCAAGGTCATATTGTTCGATATTATGGACTAGCTTTTGCGGCGTTCCTTTGGCTGGGATGTAATAAAAATAACGGCGCGACGAGAGTTTACCGGATGACATTTCCAATATCTTTGTGGCAAAGGAATTGTTGTTCCGGAAATTATAGAGCAACCAACCATCCAATTTATCAATGTTCAGTTTTTCCTGTATTTGGTCTATTTTAGATTGAAATGACATTCGTAAACCCTTTCATTTCTTAGAATATAGAAATAAAAAAACCCTCAGCCAAGAACTTTGACTGAGGGTCTGTGTATCTGAACCTGCCGAATGCATCGGAGAATACTAGTACATATCTCCCATTCCACCGCCCGGAGGCATTGGAGGCATCGATTTTTTCTCTTCAGGTTTTTCAACAATAGTTGCTTCTGTTGTCAATAACAACGCTGCAACGCTTGCTGCATTTTCGACGGCTACACGGCTTACTTTTGTAGGATCGATAACGCCCGCCTGGATCAGATTTTCATAGGTTTCCGTTAACGCATTGAAACCAAAATCATCTTTTCCATTTTTTACTTTATCAACTACAACCGATCCATCCAAACCTGCATTTGCTACGATCTGGCGAAGCGGTTCTTCAAGGGCACGGCGAAGAATCTGAACACCGGTTTTCTGATCGGCATTCGTTGTCTTCACATCGTTTAAAGCATCGATGGCACGAAGGAACGCTACGCCGCCGCCGGGAACAATTCCCTCTTCGACTGCTGCGCGTGTTGCATGCAGAGCATCTTCTACGCGTGCTTTTTTCTCTTTCATTTCAACTTCGGTTGATGCACCGATCTTCAATACAGCAACACCGCCGGAGAGTTTTGCAAGACGTTCCTGCAGTTTCTCTTTGTCATAGTCCGATGTAGTTTTATCAACCTGTGACTTGATCTCTGCGATACGTTTCTTGATATCTTCTTTTGTTCCGGCACCTTCAACGATTGTTGTATTGTCTTTGTCGACAACAATTTTCTTTGCGGTTCCAAGATACGCAAGCGTTGCATTTTCAAGTTTATAACCTTTTTCCTCGGAGATCACCTGTGCACCGGTGAGGATTGCAATATCTTCCAGCATTGCCTTGCGGCGGTCGCCGAATCCGGGAGCTTTAACAGAAACAACACGAAGCGTTCCGCGGAGTTTGTTCACGACCAATGTCGCAAGTGCTTCGCCTTCTACTTCTTCTGCAATGATAAGAATCGGGCGGCCTGATTGTGCCATCTTTTCAAGGATCGGAAGAAGGTCTTTCATTGCGCTGATCTTTTTGTCGTGAATAAGGATGAACGGATTTTCGAGTTCGGCTTCCATTGTATCTGCGTTTGTAACGAAATACGGTGAAAGATATCCGCGGTCGAACTGCATACCTTCAACAACATCCACTGTCGTTTCGGTCCCTTTTGCTTCTTCAACAGTAATAACGCCGTCTTTGCCCACTTTTTCCATTGCATCGGCGATCAAATTGCCAATCGTAGGATCGTTGTTAGCAGAGATGGTTCCAACCTGTGCAATTTCCTTTTTTCCACTTACCGGTTTGCTCATTGCTTTCAAACGTTCGATAACTTTTAACACGGCAAGATCGATACCGCGTTTCAAATCCATCGGATTTGCACCGGCAGTAACATTCTTCAGACCTTCGCGAACGATAGCCTGGGCAAGAACGGTAGCTGTTGTTGTTCCGTCACCGGCAACATCCGATGTTTTGGAAGCAACTTCACGCACCATTTGAGCACCCATATTCTCGATGGCATCTTCTAATTCAATTTCCTTTGCAACGGTTACACCGTCTTTTGTTACGGTCGGCGCACCGAATTTTTTATCGATGACAACATTACGGCCTTTCGGACCGAGCGTCACTTTTACTGCATTTGCCAGTTGATCAACACCGCGCTTTAGACCAGCACGTGCGTCGAAATCAAACGTAATAATTTTCGCACCCATGATTTTATCTCCTTGATTTAATGTTCAAAATTTAGTTCGGCATAATTGCGAAGAGATCGCTCTCACGCATAATAAGCACTTCTTGTCCGTCTACGGTAACTTCAGTACCGGAATACTTGCCATACAGAACTTTATCACCGACTTTTACTTCCATAGGAACTTTTTTTCCTTCGTCTGTGGTTTTGCCCGGGCCTACAGCAATAACTTCTCCCCAAACCGGTTTTTCTTTCGCTGTGTCAGGAAGGTAAAGACCGCCCTTGGTCTTTTCTTCCGCTTCAGCGGGTTTTACAACGATTCGATCTGATAATGGATGAATTTTCATAGAACCTCCTTATAACATGTTGATTTGTTTCAAGTTATGGGAAGCGTAATTATTTAGCACTCCCTCATTTCGAGTGCTAATATAACGACATATTGGATGTTTGTCAAGTGTTTTGGTGCTGATTATTAGACGATTAAACCATTAGAGAGAGTTATGATGCGGTCAGCTCGGTTAGCAAGGTCCTTATTATGCGTAACAATCACAAATGTTTGATTATACCTGGTGCGGAGATCAAAAAGAAGGTTATGTAGCTTTTCCGCATTTTCTGCATCCAGATTGCCCGAGGGTTCGTCGGCAAAGATAATTTTGGGTGAGTTCATTAATGCCCTAGCAACTGCAACTCTCTGTTGTTCACCGCCCGAAAGTTCACTTGGTTTATGATGCTCCCTTTCAGTCAAGCCTACTTCATTCAGCAACTGTTTTGCCCTCGGCAGCTGTGCGGAGGCTTTGTTTCCTGCAATTAGAGAAGGCATTAACACATTTTCAACGGCCGAAAATTCCGGCAGTAAATGATGGAATTGAAAGACGAAACCGATATTCTCATTCCTCACCTTTGATATTTGTTCATCGGAATATTTTGTCACATCTCGTTCTTCAAACAAAATTTCACCTTCTGATGGCTTATCAAGCAGACCTAAAAGATGAACAAGAGTGCTTTTCCCTGCTCCCGATTGTCCGACGATGGCAACAATCTCTCCTTGTGCAAAAGAGAGTGATATTCCCTTCAGCACATCAAGAGTTCCTGATACACCTGTTTGATACCGCTTATGAATATTTTTCGCTTCTAAGATCATTGTTACTCCCAACGGACTGCTTCGGATGGCTGTAATAATGCCGCGCGTTTTGACGGATAATATGCGGCAAGTGAACACAAGAGTAGTGCAGAAAGCGGAACCAATATCATATCCATCGTTCTCATCTCGATAGGAATTGCCGGTATGATATACACGTTTGAATCCAATGCAAATAAATGGAACTTGATCTGCATCCAGCATATCAGTGAACCTAATCCCAGACCGAGCAAAGATCCAACAATACCGACCAGTGCACCTTCCAAACGAAATATTGTCAGAATATCTTTTTGTGTTGCACCCATCGCTTTTAGAATTCCGATATCGCGTGTTTTCTCGATGACCGTCATTGTCAAAGAACCAAGCAAATTGAAAGAAGCAACGGCGATGATCAGTGCAAGAATGACAAAAGCTGTCCAACGTTCCACCTGCATAACGGAATAAAGATCTCTATGCAGATCATACCATGATTGTGCTGTGACGGAATTACCATACCGTGAACGTATTCCCGATATAAATTTTTCGGAATCATCAATGGAACTGAGGCGGATATCAAATCCTTGTACCGATGCGGTTGCGAATAATTGCTTTGCCGTGGATAGCGATGTAAATGCATATGTTCCGTCATAATCCTTATTACGTGCTTCATAAATGCCGATCACCCGTAATGCAAATAATTGCGGCAGCGCAATTCCGGTAAGCGCGTCCTGCACACCGGCTGATGTAACAACGTATAACGTATCATCAATGCCGATACCTAATTTGTCGGCCAGACTGTAGCCAATTACAATTTCCGATTCGGTTTCGCTGAAATTCGTGTTCCCAATGATCATGCTTTGAGATACTCCGGAAACCTTTGAAATTGATTTCGTCTCAAGTCCACGGATAAAAATTACTTTGGTCGTTTTCTTCGAAATCAGCATACCTTTACCGGAAACGTAACCGGAATAGCCGATGACATTTGTCTGAGAATCGACGTACCTGTTGATTGAACCCAACTCATCAGGATTGATATTTTTATTGATCTGGACCCTTACATGAGGATCAAAACCAACAAGAATGTCCGTCACCAAACCGTTAAAGCCGTTGAAAACGGAAAGAACAACGATCAGCGCTGCAACACCGATGGTCACGCCAAGAATCGAGATCAACGAGATCACCGTGATGAAACTCGCCTCTTTTTTTGCGAGCAGATACCGTTTTGCTATGAAAAATGTATATTTCACTAACCGAGCCTTATGGCTTTAATGGGATCAAGTTTTGCCGCTAACTGCGCGGGGACATACGATGCCAGAATACAGAGCACAATACTGATGGCTGAAACGATGATAAAATTTTCCGGCTTAAAATAGATCGGTACTGTTTTCATAAAATAGATTGCCGACGGGAGTGAAAAGAACTGATACTGCTGCTGCGACCAGCAAATAAGAAATCCAAGAACATTTCCCAGTAGCGTTCCGACGAATGCAATAATTGCGCCTTTAATCAGAAATATCCTTTTTATTGAAGAACGTGAAGCCCCCAATGAACGTAGAATACCTACCTGTTTTCTTTTTTCTAACACCAGCATCAATAATGTGCCGACAATATTCACCGCTGCCACAGTAATAATCAGTCCCAGAATAAGGGGTATCGGTTCTTTTTGAAGTTCAATCCATGTGAAAAGATTACGATATAGCTGAAACAGTGTTTTCGCATTAAAGGGATACCCCAGTACATCCATGACTTCTTTCGCAGTTTCCGGCGCACTATTAATATCATTCAGCATGATCTCAAATCCTGAGACTGCCTGTTCGAAGTTGATCAGATGCTGTACCGCGGGTATGCCTGTAAAAAAATAAATATCGTCGTATTCAGACATTCCGGATTCATATACGCCTTTCACAACAAATGCCATCACGTTGGGCGCAAGCGAGGTCTGAATATGACCTTGAAGACCAAAAACGAGGACCGTGTCGTTGATAGCAGCCCCAAGTGTTTTCAACAATTTCTTCCCGACAACGCAACCATACATTCCATCTGATATTTTGTCAAAATTTACCGTGCCATCGATCAGATACTGTTGAATGCCGCTCTCACCGGATACCTTTTCAATTCCTTTTACAATAATTCCTTCCGTTGATTCGCCGTAATTTACCATTCCTTCCTTTGCAATAAATGCAGAAACGGACCGGATGTTCGGAATCTCTTTTTTGAGCTTTGCCTCGACGTTCTGATAATAACGGATCGGCTGATTGGTGTACGTTGTCACCTGAATATGCGTGGTGAAACCGATCACTTTTTCCTTCAATTCCTTTTCAAATCCACCAAGGATCGTTAAAGCGATAATGAGTGACGCAACTCCAAGCGTCACCCCGGCAATAGAGATCAAAGTAACAAATGAGATGAAATTTTGAGAGCGGGATGATTTTTGGAATTGCAGGAATCGCCGCGCGACAAATGTGGTAAATGCCATGTTATGCGACCTTTTGATTGCTTGCCTGCATCAGATATGCTTTGATGAATTTATCGAGATCGCCATCCATCACACCTTGTGTGTCGCTTGTTTCGTGTTCCGTTCGATGATCTTTCACCATGTTGTACGGATGAAATACATAGGAACGGATCTGACTTCCCCATTCAATTTTTTTCTTTGTCCCTTCGATCACTGCAAGCCGTGCTTCCTCTTCCTCTTTACGGATCTGGTATAAACGCGATTTCAGCATTTTCATAGCACGTTCACGGTTCTGGAATTGGGAACGTTCTTCCTGGCAGGCAACAATAACTCCGCTTGGAATGTGTCGGAGACGTACTGCAGTTTCAACTTTGTTGACATTCTGTCCTCCCTTTCCGCCGGCACGGTACGTATCCATTTCGATATCAGCAGGATTGACCTCAATTGCAACATCATCCTCAATCTCCGGATAAACGAAGACGGATGCAAACGATGTGTGGCGGCGTTTGTTGGCGTCAAACGGTGAAATGCGTACGAGGCGATGAACTCCGATCTCCGCTTTCAAATATCCGAACGCAAAATCTCCCATGATCTCGATCGTAGCACTTTTGATCCCGGCACCGTCGCCATCCTGCCGATCTGCAAGAGAGACGGTATATCCGTTTTTTTCACACCAGCGGGAATACATCCGCAGCAGCATCTCGGCCCAATCCTGCGATTCTGTTCCTCCGGCGCCTGAGTGGACCGTTAGAATGGCATTACGTTTATCGTCCGTACCGCTCAGCATGTTGCGGAATTCTATATCGGCAAAAGCGTTAGAGATCTTCAGCAACTCAGCATCGATATCCTTCTGCAGAGATTCATCATTCGATTCTTCCGCCAGTTCGATAAATGCACCCGCGTCACCGATCATACGGCCACAGGCAGACCATGCATCAACCCATGATTTACGGGTATTGATCTCCTGCATTACTTTTTGTGCGGCGACGTTATCATTCCAGAAATTCGGTTCGGAGGTCTTTTGTTGGAGGGAGTCTATTTCACTTTGTTTGACTTCAATGTCAAAGAAACCCCCGTAGTTGTGCGAGGCGTTCTTGTAATTTTTTTAATTCTTCTTTTGAATTGTCAAACATTATATTGTTTCCTTGATATCAAGTTCCAGTCTCAGCATGACACTGCTTAAAGTCTTTCCCTGCGCATCATTCTTTAATGATGTTGTTCCTCCACCGCCGAGTGAATTGTGAAGGAGAAAATTCAAAGCTTCAATATTGGGAAGTTCAAAGCGTTCCACATTCCCCAAGCAGATCCCTTCAAAATGCTTCTTGACCCGTTCAACGGTCAGATATTTCAGCAGCAACGGATAATATTCCGGTTTTCGTGCGATCACGCCCACATTACCGGTATCTCCCTTATCGCCGGAACGCGCGTGTGCTATGTGATATAGATTAATTTTCATATCGTGGAAACCTCTACCTTCGGCGTCACGGCTGATTTTGAAAGAAGCGCCGGCCAATAGGCAATCACTTCGCTCGGCTTTGGTCGACCTGCGGCAAAACCAGTCACCGACGGCGGTCCTGTCAGAATCAACGGCGCTATTTCCCTGCTGAACCGTTCCATAGCGTTCTTATCTTTTCCTCGCACACCTACACGCATCACGACTTCATTCAATGCATCAGCATTCGATGCCAGCGGACCAAAGCATGAATTATAACCGAGAAACTCCGTTCGGATTTCTTCAAACTGCAAACCCAAATTCTGCAAACGCGTGCGTAAAATTTCATCTGCTTTCTTCGCTTTATCCAGCGCATCCGGCCATGCATATGTTAATGTTGAGAATGCAGTATAACCGTCATAATACGCCATTGAAACTTTATAAGAGTCCGTTGCCGGCCCTCCTTGAATTCCCGATACTTCCACTCTGTTGGTTCCAATATCTTTCAAATGTATTGAGGTGAAATCGGCGATACAGTCCGGCGTGATATAATTTTTCGGGTTCCCAATCTCGTACAGCAACTGTTCCTTCACCGTCGCACTCGAAACCAATCCGCCGGTATGATCATGTTTTGTGATGACGAAATTACCATTTGGATATGCCTCGGCAATAGGAAAACCTATGTTTGCCAGATCAGGAACTGATCTCCAATCGCCGGTAAAATTTCCTCCGCTTGCCTGACCACCGCATTCAAGGATATGTCCGGCAACAGTGCCGGCAGCAATCTTGTTCCAGTCATCCCACTTCCAGTCGAATTCATAGACCATCGGCGCAAGTGTCAGTCCCGTATCCGTAGTGCGCCCGGTGATAACAATCTGAGCTCCCTGCCGTAATGCTTCAACGATCGGTTGAGCACCAAAATAAACATTCGCACTGATCACATTCTTCCGAACCGAGGCTAACTTCTCGTCCGTTTCCATATTGTCCAGCATCATGCCTTTCGATGCAAGGGTATCGATCTCAGGAAGAATATCGTCTCCATGCACAACGCCGATCCTAAGATTTTTAATATTCAGCTTCTTAGCAACTTCGTAAATGGCATCACGGCATGCGATCGGATTCACTCCGCCGCCGTTGGTTATTACCTTGATTCCTTTTTGGACAATATCGGGAAGTATGGTTTCGAAGACCGAGATAAGATCTTTTGCATAGCCAAGTTTCGGATCCTTCAACTTTTGCTTCTGCATGATGGACATGGTCACTTCGGCAAGATAATCGAGCATCATATAATCAACCGGACCTTTACGGACCTGATCGACCGGAGCCGTTTGAAGGTCACCCCAAAAACCCTGACCGGATGCTATACGGATTTTTTCTTTCATGATCCTCTGTTTCTCATTCTTGAATGTTGTTCAAGTGTGAGGCAACCGCTGCGTTGTAACGCAGCGGATATTGAATTACTTATTTCAATTTTATATGAAGTTCATCGAGCTGTTTCGTATCGACCGTTGAAGGATTATCATCCATCAGAGAAACTCCGCTTGACGTTTTTGGAAATGCGATCACGTCGCGTATAGATTTTGCACCGGCAAACAGCATGGCTATGCGGTCAAAACCGAACGCAATACCACCATGCGGCGGTGCTCCGTATCTGAATGCATCGAGCATAAAGCCGAATTTCATTTTTGCTTCTTCGGGTCCTATACCTAACAGACCAAATACTTTGCTTTGCAATGATGAATCATGGATACGAATGCTTCCGCCAGCGATCTCATTTCCATTCATTACAAGATCATATGCGCGAGCACGTGCTTTGGTTGCATCACCATCCAGAAGATGAGCATCTTCGGGATTTGGCGCTGTAAACGGATGATGCATTGCTACATGCCGTTTTTCTTCTTCGGAGTAATCAAACATCGGAAAATCAACGACCCAATGAAGGTTCCATTTATTGTCGTCAATCAAATTCATCCGTTTCGCAATTTCCAAACGAAGCGTTCCAAGCGTTGTATATGTTTTCTGCCAGTTATCTGCTACGATCAACACGTTGTCGCCGACTTTTGCACCGGCAGCTTCGCAGATTTTCATGCATACATCATTTCCAAGAAATTTTTCAATCGCTGATTCAATTCCTTTTTCGGTCAATTTAATATATGCAAGTCCGCCAACACCGAGTGATTTTGTGAAGTCGACAAGATTATCCATCTGATTACGAGTGTAAGCCGCACCACCCGGCACAGCAAACCCGGCAACGACTCCGCCTTTTTTAACATTTTCCGTAAATACTTTGAAGCCGGATTCCTTCACCAGGGTGCTAAAATCGGCGCACTTCAGATCAAAACGGAGATCGGGTTTGTCACTTCCGTATCCTTCCATCGCATCTTTGTATGTAAGACGGGGAAACGGAACGGCCACGTCTATTCCTTTAATCTCTTTCATAAACCGTTGCATTAAGCCTTCAACGATCGTTTGAATATCCGATTCATCCACAAAGGACATTTCAACATCAATCTGTGTGAATTCAAGCTGACGATCAGCCCGCAGATCCTCATCGCGGAAACATTTCACAATCTGGAAATAGCGGTCGTAACCGGCTACCATCAATATCTGCTTATACGTCTGCGGCGACTGCGGCAGCGCATAGAATTTTCCGGGATTGATTCGGCTGGGGACAAGAAAATCGCGTGCTCCTTCCGGAGTACTTTTCATCAAGACCGGAGTCTCAATTTCCACAAAACTATGTTCATCAAAATAGCGACGCGTGATCTGATACATAGTATGGCGCAGCAGTAAATTCTTCTGCATCGGTTCACGCCGAAGATCAAGGTAACGGTATTTAAGCCGGAGATCCTCATTTGTTTCGATCTTATCGTCAATCGGGAACGGGGTTGTCTCCGCCTTATTCAAAATCGTAAGGTCGTCAGCCAAAACATCGATCGCCCCGGTCAATAATTTACTGTTATCGGTTCCATCGGGACGTTTTTCGACGTATCCTGAAACAGAAATTACAAATTCGGTCCGAAGTTCTTTTGCAAGTGTATGAATTGCTTCGCTGTGCTTTGGGTTAAAAACAACTTGTGTTTTTCCATAGCGGTCACGAAGATCGATGAAAATCACGCCGCCGAGATCACGGCGTGTATCGACCCATCCGGTCAGCGTAACAGATTGACCAACATGGGACGCACGAAGATCACCGCAGGTATGTGTTCGTTTTTTATATAGCATTTCTAAAATATTTCTCCTAAAAATAAAAAATCCCTATTCAGAGGGATTATTTGTAATACTACCCTTATGCATGAACAAGATACGGAAAAGCGAGGGGTTTTTCAACGAAATCGGGAAACAAAACTAATTCTGTTTGACAAGTTTCTTTAAGAATTCAACAAGTTTGTGCGGTGCGGAACGGGGCCGGTAACTGTCGTTCGCCGTGAGATACGTGTAGAACTTTCCGTCTTTGTAGACCGATGGCGGACTTGGACTTTCAGGATTAAAAGGACTAAAGATCCCTTTTTCTCCGCCGTACGGAATGGATGGGTTGAAAATACTTGTCGGAGACTGACTGAAGCCATATTGGCCCCATGAATTGATGATTGACTGCGGATTTGACGTATCAGCCAGTACCATGCCTAAATAGGTTCCGTCTGGAGCAATAATTCGGGATCCAAGCATCTGAAAAAATTCTTCGCTGTTCAAAGGATCACTGTCATCAGCAAAAAGAGAATCATCGGAGGCGGCTACTGCAGGATTAGGTGCTGATGTGTTCACTCCATATTTCCCGAATAAGAACTTAGTTACGCTTACAGGTTCATTGATCTGATCGTACGTTACCATTTCCGTTTTATTCCCGCGTAAGTCATAGCGGTAACTATTTTTAAATTTCAATGCTCTGTCTGAACCCGATTCTTCGATAAGATTCTGCTGGGGATCATATTTGAGAGCTCGTGTATACACAAGTTTACCATCAACACTGAATTCTTTTTCTTCAAGCAGCGTTCCCAAAGCATTTCTGACATACTGTGTTCTCGATTTCACAGAACTGTCAGGTCTGTATGAGCGCATTTCGATGAGGTGACCAGCCGTGTTGTATTCAAAAACGATCCGTTCGCTAATATTGTACTGCACAGTATCATGTGCCTTAAAATACCGTTGATATTTTTCGATCGAAATTATATTCCCTTTAGGATCATACTGCGATATGATCTTTTTCAAATTGTTTTTGAATTCTATAATATTTCCCTGGCCATCATATAAATATGAATCACGCATGAACAGTCTGCCATCATCAAGTTTACCGAAGGTTTCAAGCAAGAGACCTATGTCATCATACACATACGATATTTTTCTTTCCACAGTCCCGTCCGCCTTGTAGATAACACTTTCTACCCTGCTGTTTTTGAAATTGTACCGATGGATTGTTTTAATTGTCGATTCACCTTTTTTTACCATCTGTTCGACGAGATTCCCATTTTTGTCGTACCGGTAATTCGTTGTCGTGTTGAGGGTCCCATCGGAAGGGTTATAGGTGATCTCTCTTATCTTCCTTCCCTTATCATCAAAGCGGACTGTAGATTCAGTGATTCCATTTTTTTCAATTTTACCATACCGGTAATTGTACTTTACAGAATTGATGGAATAAATCCCTGATGAAAATAATTTTTTACGATCGGACAACTCAAACTGTTTTTCTTTTTCAATCTCTTTTTTACTTTTGGGGATGAATTCGGACAGCTGAGCAAATATCGGCGAGGAGAATAATAGGATAAGAAAAACCGTTACGGTTCTTGAGTGGAAAACGATCGATTGTTTAGAATCCCCTGAAAACAGCATATACTTCGTGGCAGAAAAAAAGATATTATCTTGTTTTAGTGAAAAACATTGTTGGAAGATAAAATAAAGAGAGGTGAATATCAATTATTTTATAGACTAAGAAATATTGTCAATTATGGATGTATAAACTAAAATGCCCATCCCGAACATATCGGAACGGGCGTTTATTATGATACTCTTAAATGATCTTAAAAAGAATCCTGATAATTTCGTGTTGTGAACACCCGTGCCTGTTTCCATCGCCCATTGTGGAACTGATATACTGCTGTCTGCGTCACTGCCCGTGTTACCTTCACTACTCCGCCTACCACCGTTGCATGTGATGCTACGGAAACAACCTGCGTCTGTGAACCCGGGAAACCTGCCGGATGTGTTGCCGAATACCGGACCGTATCGCTTCCGCTGACGTATGTTCTTGTTGCAAAATTATTGCGGCTGGCATCGTTGGCCATATATCCGGAAGCTAATGAAAGACCGGTCTGAGCCAATTGCTCTTCCTGTGCCAAGGTAGCCGTTTTTATGGATGCTTTGAACATCGATTCATCGGCATGGTTAAATGCAACCGTATAGAAACCGAATATCAGATACACCCCTGAAAGCATGATGATCTTTGACGAGCCCATTATCGTGCTCCTCTTAGATTCATTGATGTATTATGTTTGGTTATCATTTTCATTACACTATCAATATACAGCATATTGTTTTAGGAACAAGCGTTTATGGATTAGAACATTTTAATACCATTATTGAACTACTCCAATAACGATAATCTGCAGTATCATTGTTGTGATGAATTTCACAGTAAAAAAAATCAGTCATTTTACAGATTATCGGGGAAAATCTGACGTTCCCATGTAGCTTGCTGGTATATCGATGTTTCCGATGTACCGGAATAGACGCTAGTCAGTGAATGGTTTGATTCGATGGTTAACTGTACTTTTATTGATTTCACACCGCTGATGCCCGTACCGGAAAGAGATGCACTAGTAGCAGAGTAATATGTAAATCTGAGCAGAATAACGTCGCGGGCAATTTCAAAATCTGCACCGGAATTCAGCGTCCTGTAAAGAATCCTATGTGAACCGCTGGCGCCTGATCCTAAATAATATCGAACAGTTTCGGCCATTCCGTCATTGTTGAGATCTGCCGAAAATTCCGTTTCAATAGAATCGGCTACAGTAAATTCTTTCGGTGTCGACGGTCCATACCCGGCAAGAGAAATATCGTTTTCAATAGTCTCTGCCGCACCTCTTACAAAATCGTTCAGAGCAACTCTATCGGTCTGGCGAAAAAGTGAATTATTCAAACTTATCATCGCCGTTAGGACAATCAATACGATCATTGCTCGAATGACAAAACTAAAAACAATATCAAGAATAACTCCCATGCTTAATACTGAATAACTCTACTATACGTCAGAGTATCAGCCATATATATTGTATTAGAGACTCTAACATCAACTTTTTTAAAATATGTTCGCAATCCGGATGCTGAGATATTGACATTTGAGCCGACAGTTGTAACGTTTACATAATAGACAGATACCCACAAACGAAATCCGGTCAATCCTCCGGATGATGCAATCCTGACATATCCGTTGTAATCATCGATATCATCATAGTAATTACCATTATCACCCCTTATGGATCTGAATGGCGTGTATGAATCCGGAGTGCCGCCCGGCATCACATAATTATATGCCACTGCACCGGCACCCATAGCAATATCGAAAGATGTAGTCAGCGCATAACCAAAAGCTGATGTGTCAACGGTAGAATCAAATTTTTTTGTGGCAATTTCGTCCAACAGTGCATGCGATAATTCGCCTGACTGTTCTATTGCCAATTTCTCGTAGTACCCAGCATCTTTATCCGAAACCATTTTAACGATATTGATGATAGCAATCGATATCAGCACAAGAAATGCCGTGGTCAATATGGTTTGCCCCATTCCCATAATAGTTCACGCCTACTAAATATTTTTCGCTCTCTTTGCGACCGCAGACTTTGATGATGACTGCGATATTCATCAATGTTACTAAAATTTTTTAATCAATCGTACTTGCAGCACACACACTGTGCAAGGATTCATTTTCAGGATATCTTTGTTTAGTACTGTTTAGTCGTCCGAAGTAATTGCGCCTACTTCATCCATAGACGTAACGCCCGATTTCAAAAGTTCAAGTGCCCGCTGCCGCAATGTTATCATACCGCCATTGATTGCAGCCTGGCGTAACGCCTCTTCATTAATCGATTGTCCGGCATCGAGGATCATCTGACGAATGTCTTTTGAGAAATACAATGCTTCGTGGATGGCCGTACGTCCTTTATACCCTTTCAGACAATCGATACAGCCTGTGGGACGATAGATTGTATTAGAATTGATTTCATCATCCGTTAATCCAAGTTTACGGAGCAGAGGATGATCGCTTTCGCGGACTTTTGCCTTGCAACGTACACACAGTTTTCTCATTAACCGCTGCGCAACAATGATATTGATACTACTCGCAATCAAAAATGGCTCAATTCCCATCTTATACAAACGGGAAAGTGCGCTTGGTGCGTCATTGGTATGCAGCGTGGAGAAGGTCAGGTGACCGGTATTTGCCAATTTGATAGCAATTTCCGCGGTTGCTTTATCGCGCATTTCACCGACCATAACAATGTCCGGATCGTGACGCAAAATAGCCCGCAGTGCTCCTTCAAAATCCAGTTTTGCATTCAGTTTAACCTGACGCGCACCATCAATAAAATATTCCACCGGATCTTCAACGGTAATGATATTAAGCGACGGATCCATCACTGTACGCAGTGCGGCCACAAGCGTTGTACTCTTACCGCTTCCTGTCGGACCGGTGATGATAACAATACCATGCGGCTTCTTAATAGCCCGGACCATACGTTCTTCGCTTACCGGATCGAATCCTAATTCTTCGATCCTTTTTCCTACCGTCGATTCTCGCAGCACGCGAATGGCTATTGATTCAAACTTATTCTTCAATTCCTGACCGACAAGAGGAAGCACAGATAACCGGAAGCGAATGGTCTTTTTATCGATGATCAATTGTGCAAATCCGTCCTGCGCCAGATTCCGTTCAAAGCGGTCGAGATTCTTTGCGCGGTCTTTCACCACAGC
This sequence comes from uncultured Ignavibacteriota bacterium, assembly GCA_903861125.1. Taxonomy (GTDB): domain Bacteria; phylum Bacteroidota; class Ignavibacteria; order UBA10030; family UBA8401; genus UBA8401. Next base: position 216,797 of record CAIOTF010000017.1, on the reverse strand, counting down.
GGAAACCGCTTCTGCACGCGTTTCGGTGTTGGTATACCAGCGTGAGAGACGGCCATCCACGCGAAAATAGAATTCGGTAATCTTTTCTCCGCGCGGAACAACATGAATATCGCTTGCGCCGACACGAACAGCATCAACAAAAATGCTTTCGATCAATGAAACTAATCCACTACGGCTAATTTCTTCATCGATTTCCTGTTCAAACTTTTCTCCATCCTCTTCCTCATCCTGAACAAATCCGCCCTCACGGAGTTCCGTTTCCCTATCCTTATAGATTGCCCGGTCGATACTAACCCGGTTCCAAATTTCATCCCAATGTGATAACGGGACGTAACAAATTTCAAATTTCTTATTGCTGAATTCCCTTGCAATCGTATAAATACCGGCATTTGTCGGATCGGGGGTAATAATCAGCAGACGTCCTTCCTTTTCGGAATCAATTCTGTATGGAAGAACTTTATTCTCTACGGCAAGTTCGCGCAAGTATAATGGAAGTGTCTGTAATTCTTTCCGGATGAACGCCAAAACTCCGTCATCGGTTGAATCCAGCGAGATATCGAGGGTGCGGAAGGTATAAAATCGCGCGGCTTCAGCGAAGAGTGTATCCCGGTTGACCTTGAACTGGTCCACCAAAATGTGAAGCAATTGATTGCGAGACTTAGAACCTTCCTTGCTTAACACCTCTTCGGCTTTACGCAAGGTTAGTTCATCAATTATACCTTTGTCCAGCAAAACCGATGTGAGTGTTTTTTTAAGAATAGTGTTTAGTTGAACAGACATAACAGTTACCCCGATAAATCACATAGTTGGTTGAATATTTAACGATGCTGTTTCTGTTGAAAGAAGCGTTAAAAATATTAAAGCAGCCATAATAACGACCGTGATAGAGATTTCAATAAAGTTCATGAGATTCTTCATCGAGAATTGATTCTCGAGCTGGTAATAATCGGCAACCTGCAGTGCCGTATCTTTTATCGCCCCCGTCTCCGATGCAGTTCCAAAACGTGAAAGAAATACATCCGGGAAGAAATTTGCCGCGCTCAATGCTTTTCCAATATCGGTCCCATATTTCAGCATGCTTGGTATCGTGACGGTTCGGATACGGTGCGACAGGTACGTATTGCCGCTTGCTTCCGCAGCTTGCTGGATCGCTTCAACATTCTCACTCGAAGCCGTATACATAATACCCAGCACTCGGCAGAATATTTCCGTACTTGTGTTCCGCAAAATATTTCCTGCATACGGAATTTTTATGATCATACGGTCTCTCCATAATTTCCCAGTCTCCGTCACTAAAAATCCGTAGATCCCCGCCAGTGAAAGGAAAAACAGTACCGTCATCCAGTCGTAGTTTGCTTTCAGGAACGCACTGTATTTTAACGTCATTGCCGTCAGCGGCGGTGTCGTTTCCATCATCGGACCCAACATATCCATCATCTTAGGGACCAAATATACTGCGTAAAAAACGATCGCACCAACTACCGTTACCGAAGTGATGGCAGGCATAATTAATGCGCTGACCAAACTTTTTTTAAACTCCGCCTGACGTTCCACCAAAATTGCCACACTCTTAAAGATCGAAGTCATCTCGCCGCTCTTTGATGCAATCCCAAGCATCAACGCGACATGCTCGCCGAATACTTTACTCTGCTTAATAAATGCATCCCGTGAGTCCACGCCATTTTTGAGATCAAGGATAATGTTCCGCAGCGCACCTCTCAGAAATTGGTCTTTCGTATTGTTCGCCATTATCTGCAATACTTCGGAGTATGGAAGTTTTTGTTCCAACAGACGTGCACTCGTTACTACAAAACTTACAATTTCGCTTGTGGAAGCTTGAAGTTGGAACTCATAATGCCTGCGAACATACTTTATTTCAAAACCGAGCCGTATAAGATTTTTCTTTACCTCATCGGCTGAAGAAGCATTCTGATACCCTTCAATGGTTTTTGCACCACGTTTAACTCTGTATCGGAACACCTTTTTCTTTTTTTGAACAGGCTGAATATTTCTGGTTCTGGCATTTTTATTCTCTCTTGATGAAAAAAGAGAGGGATTTTTCGCCTGAGGATTATTCTTTGAGTTTTCAGATTGCTCCGGTGTCAACTTATTAGCCATATACAAAAATACAAATTTTAGAAACTATTCCATAGTATTTAGAACGAAAAAACGTCTATCTATACCTGAAATATTTCCATACGCCGTATGATTTATCTCTTGTTGAAAGGGAGAAAGCCGCAGCATTCCTTTGGACTTATACAACCAATCATTCATTGCGAGTGTTCAATGACGTATCCCAGACAAAAAAATCCCGCTCTAAGCGGGATTTTTAGGAATGCTATAATCAGCAATTATTGAAGAAATTAATGGTCTTTATGGAAAACTTCACCTTGGAACAGCGCAGAGCGCAGTTCCAGCCGGAAACCACCAATTGAACCAACGTTAGTTCATAAACGGAGTAATCTTATCGATTAGATTCCTTTTCGGCATTGCACCAACGATCTGATCTACTACTTTTCCCCCCTTAAAGACCAACAATGTGGGGATACTGCGGATTCCGAACTGCATGGCTACCTGAGGATTTGAATCAACATCAAGTTTGCCAAACTTCATCTTCCCATCGTATTCTTTTGCGAGTTCCTCTATTATCGGGGCGATCATTTTGCATGGTCCGCACCAGACTGCCCAAAAATCGACGAGAACAGGGGTCTGGGAATCCAAAACCTCTGTTTTAAAGTTTCCATCTGTTATTTCTACTGGTATCATCTGTTACTCCTTTTATGAAAGTTTAATGGCGTGTTTACCGAGGATATCCTGTACGCCTTCGATAAATTCCGTTGTTGGATTTATACTGTATTTGCGTGCTATGAATATCTGCTGTTTCTCAAATTCTTTTCCCATAACATTAAAATAGCAATTGCAGTTCCCGCGGTTTGTTTCCATCAGAGTCTGCAGTTTTGTCATTGTTTCATCGGTCACTTCATCCGCATTAAGCAGAAAGAATATCTTTTTAGCATATTTTTCCCGTACAGCGTCCATGGGAAGTATTTCCTCGACAATGATCTTTATGATATCGCCGCTGACTTCCCCTTTCCCTTCCACCAGGATCATTTTTTCTTCTTCAAGCAGTTCAACATTTTTTTTGTATACGCTTGAGAAGATGACGCATTCCGCTTTACCCGTAAAATCTTCGATGGTGATGAATGCCATCGTATTTCCCTTCTTGTCGATCTTCTTTTTGATGCTGGAAATAATGCCGCCGGCTTTTACGGTACCGCTTTTCATCCCTTCAACATCGCCGAGATGAACTGTTGCAAAGGCATTGATCTCCTTCTCGTATTTCAGCAGCGGGTGGCCGGAAACATAAAATCCGAGAACCTCTTTTTCTTTGGCAAGTTTCTCCTGATCCTTCCACATAGGAATGTTGGGAAGCTGCGGTTCCATATTGACTTTCACAGCCGCATGAGCGTCGCCGCCGAACAAACTATCCTGACCGCGTTCCTGCTGAACCTGTGCGCCTGCGGCGGATTGGACCATCTGCTCCACTGATTTAAACAGCTGCGCCCGATTTTTGTTGATGCCGTCGAAAGCGCCGGAGAGGACGAGCCCTTCGATCGTTTTCTTAGTGCAGATATGAAGATCGACCTTCATACAGAAATCATAGATCGTATTAAATTTCCCTTTTTCAGTTCTCGCTTTCACGATTGCATCAACGGCATTCGATCCGACATTCTTTATCGCCGCAAGACCGAAGCGGATGCCCCCTTTGGTTACCGTAAAATCCCGTTCACTTTCGTTCACATCGGGCGGGAGGACTTCTATCCCGAGTTTGCGGCAATCGTCGATGAACAAAACAATTTTATCCGTGTTGCTTATTTCCGACGTGAGTGTCGCGGCCATATATTCAGCCGGATAATGCGCTTTGAGATATGCTGTCTGATACGCAACCACGGAATAGGCAACGGAATGGGATTTATTGAAACCGTAGCTTGCAAATTTTTCGATCAAATCGAATATTTCACCGGCAAGTTTTGCGGAAAGTTTATTCGCCTTCTGCGCACCATCAATGAATTCCGCTTTCAGTCCCTCCATGATCTTCTTATCTTTTTTACCCATCGCACGGCGCATCAGATCCGCTTTTGCAAGAGTAAAGCCGCCGACATCGGAAGCAATGCGCATCACCTGTTCCTGATACACAATGACACCGTACGTTTCTTTCAACGTCTCTTCAAGTTTCGGGTGCAGATATTCGATCTTTGCCTGTCCGTGCTTGCGTTTGATGAAATCACCGATATTTTCCATCGGACCGGGACGATACAGCGCGTTCATAGCCGTAAGGTCGCTGATGGAATTAGGCTTCAGTTTGCGAAGCCAATCCTGCATACCGGAACTTTCAAACTGGAATACCGCAACGGTCTGGCCTTTGCTAAAGAGATCGAATGTTTTCTGATCGTCTTCCGGCAGCAAATCAATATCGATCTCCCGGCCATGCGTCTTTCTGATTTGTTCAAGCGCATTTTCGATCACCGTCAGCGTACGCAAACCAAGAAAGTCCATTTTAAGAAGACCGGCTTCTTCAAGATCCTTCATGGTGAATTGAGTCATCAATTCCGTTGAAGGTGTTTTGTACATGGGAACAATATCGCTCAGCGGCTCCGGAGAAATAACGACACCGGCAGCATGCATTCCCGCATTCCGGTTCATGCCCTCGAGAACTTTTGCTACCTCAAACATCTGCTGGATCTTCGGATCGGCATTTTCTCTGAACGGCTTAAGATCGGGGACAGTATCGAGCGCTTCCTGAACCGGCATTACTTTACCAAGGACAGTAGGAATCTGCTTGGTGATGGCCTCAACAGTCTGTAACGGAATGCCGAGAACCCTCGCCACGTCTTTGAGAACCGCTTTTGATGAGAGTGTACCAAAGGTAATGATCTGCGCAACGTTCGATTCGCCGTATTTTTCGCGCACATACTTGATTACGATATCGCGTTTCCAATCGGAAAAATCGACGTCGATATCGGGCATGGAGATACGATCGGGATTTAAGAAACGTTCAAAAAGAAGATCGTACTTTAACGGATCAACATTTGTGATGCGGGTTGCAAATGCAACGATACTGCCGGCCGCGCTGCCGCGTCCCGGTCCGACCATGACGCCGCGTTCGCGTGCAGCTTTGATAAAGTCGGCAACGATCAAAAAATAACCTGCGTATCCCATGTTCTTGATAACGGCAAGTTCATGATTCATCCGTTCTTCAATGACAGGAGTGATCTCTTTATATCTCTTGCGCAATCCTTCCCACGAGATCTTCTCGAGATATCCTTCGAGCGTTGTAACACCTGCATCGGGCGGAATCGGAAATTTCGGCATTTTGTTTTTGCCTAACTCCAGATCGAGGTTGCATTTGTCTGCTATCTCAAACGTTGATGCAATTGCTTCCGGATAATCCTTGAAAAGTTCACACATCTCATCGGAACTTTTGAAATAGATCTGATCCGTGCCGTACCGCAAATTCGTGATATCTGGTGCATCGGATGCACTGGCTTCCGGAATAAGAAGCATGATATTATGGGCGATGGCATGCTCACGTTTGACGTAATGACTGTCGTTCGTTGCTACAAGTTTGATCCCCAACTCTTTGGCAATTTTCGGCATGTCGCGCAGAACAATCTTTTCTGCCGGTAAACCATGATCCTGCAGTTCAAGATAAAAATCGTCGCCGAAGAGCCCCTTATACATTGCTGCGATCTCTTTTGCTTCGTTGTAATCGCCATTAATAAGAGGATTCGCCACAACACCGCCGGCACACGCAGAGAGACAGACTAATCCTTCGTGATGCTTTGAAAGAAGGTCAAAGTCTATACGCGGTTTATAATAATACCCTTCCGTGTGACCAAGTGTAACGAGTTTGATAAGGTTTTTGTATCCGACAAAATCTTTACACAAAAGGATCAGATGATGATAATCACGTTTCTTTTTTGTTTTGCCGTCCGAAACAAGAAGATCATTACCTTCATCCCGTTCTTTCGATTTTGTAAACCGGCTCCCCTTTGTAAGAATATACACTTCGCAGCCGATGATAGGCTTGATATTTTTTTTCTTCGCTTTTTTGAAAAATTCTATTGCGCCGAACATCACGCCGTGGTCTGTTAACGCTACAGCCGGCATATTATTATCTGCCGCTGCTTTAATCAGCGTTTCTACTGTCGCCGCACCATCGAGGAGAGAATAGTGGGTATGATTATGTAAGTGTATGAATTGAGACATTATAATTTAAATATTACAGGATGCTGCAAAAATATTTTCAACAAACGATTTATTTGAAATAGATTATATCACCAACAATTTTCTTTCCATCATTTCTTCCATTGCGTAGCGGACCCCTTCCCTGCCAAAACCCGAATCCTTCACTCCCCCATACGGCATCGTATCGACACGAAATGTCGGGTAATCGTTCACAATAAGTCCGCCAACAGCCAGGTGCTGATATGCATAGCGAACAGCAGACAAATCGTTTGAAAAAATTCCCGCCTGAAGACCGTATTTAGAATTATTCACTTTTTTTACTGCTTCCTCTATATTCGAATATTTCTCCAGAGTGACTACCGGTCCGAAGATTTCTTCCGAACACACCTTCATGGAAGGCTTTACATTCGTTAATACCGTGGGAGAATAGAATTTACCGTTTCGCTGCCCGCCAACAACAACTACAGCACCTTCCTGCACCGACTCATTCACCCAGATTTCGACTCTTTTTGCCTCGTTATCGGAGATCATAGGACCGACCAATGTTTTTTCATCATTCGGATCACCCGATATTACTTTTGCGGTTTCTGCCGTTAATGTTTTCAGAAACTGATCAAAGACAGAATCGTGGACCATGATACGCTGCACTTTAATACACACCTGACCTGCGTAACCAAATGCTCCGAGCACGCACCGCGATACCGCGTAAGGAATATCTGCACTGGCATCAACGATCACGGCCGCATTCCCGCCCAGTTCGAGGGCAACTTTTTTCTTTCCGGCAATGGATTTCAACATCCAGCCGACCTTTGCGCTACCGGTGAAGCTCAGCATTGCAATTCTTTCATCAGCAACGAGTTGACCGGCATGCTCGTTTGACATCGGAAGGATATTGACGGCAGTTCTTTCCAATCCTGAGTTTAACAGCACTTCACCCAACAGCAGCGACGTCAGAGGCGTTTGCGGCGGCGGTTTCAGAATGAATGAATTTCCTGCGGCAAGTGCGGGGGCAATTTTATGCGCGACAAGATTGAGAGGAAAATTGAATGGTGTGATGCACAAAACTATTCCGATGGGAAAACGATTGACGATGCCTTGCTTACCTTGAGTTGCAATTGAGATGTCAAGCGGAATTGTTTCACCGTAGATCCTCTTTGTTTCCTCCGACGCGATTTCGAACGTCAGCACAGCGCGATCAACCTCGGCGCGGGAAAATGTAATGGGTTTGCCGGCTTCCGCAGTGATACAGCGGGCAAATTCTTCTTTGCGTTCTTTTAATTGGACAGCAATTGAACGAAGAATTTCCGAACGCTCAAAAGCGGAATAGCGAGATGTTCGTGTGAACGCCTGCTGTGCAGAAAGAACCGCCTCTTCAATATGACCTGCATCTGCCTGGTGAATTTGTGCAAGTTCAGAATTTTTGTAGATATCCCTGACGGCCGTTGTTACGCCGCCCGTTTTCCACTCCCCGCCAATGATGAATTTCTGTTCTCGCATGGAACTCAATACCGATTAACATTCAATTTCGTATTACGTTATTCTCTTACAAACTTGATGATTTCACTGATCGCCGCTTCAACCGGAACTGTCCGCCGATTATTTGTTTCTCTCTCCTTCAGTTCGATCTGATTGTTTTTCAGATTCTTTTCACCGACAATCACGTGCAGCGGCATGCCGAGCAGGTCTGCATCCTTGAATTTGAATCCGGCGCTTGCATCGGTGCGGTCATCGAACAGTACCGATATTCCCTTTGACTGAAGTTCAGCATAAATCTCTTCCGATTTCTTTTTTACGGCATCAGAATTCATGTTGACGCAGATTAAATGAACATCGTACGGAGCTATTGATTTCTGCCATTTGATTCCGAACTCATCATGATGCTGTTCAATATGGCAGGCAACGATCCGCTCAACACCTATGCCGTAACTACCCATGATGACCGGATTTTCCTTTCCTTGTTCATCCAGGAAGTTCGCCTTCATCGCAACAGAGTATTTCGTTCCAAGTTTGAAAATATGTCCGACTTCAATCCCTTTGACAATACGAAGTTTCCCTTTCCCATCCACCGTCGGCTCGCCTTCCTCAACCATGCGGAAATCGTGATAGGATTGGACTTTAACATCGCGCTGTAAGTCGAGATTTATTATATGGTAATCGTTTTTATTTGCACCGCTGACAAGCCCGTTCGCATTCATTAAACGGTTATCGGCAACAATGGTAAATTTATTTTCGAGTCCAACGGGACCGATCGAACCAGCATCGGCACCGGTCAATTGAAGCAATTCTTCCGCTTGCGCGGGACGAATATCCTGACCGAAGACTGATTGCAGTTTCGATTCATTTAATTGGTCGTTCCCAAGCATCAGGACAAGAACCGGTTGTTTATCATTCATAAAGATCAATGATTTGGCACAACGATTCGCCGGCATCTTTAAAAATGCGGCAACCTCATCGATCGATTTACAATTTGGCGTATGCACTTCTTTGATCGGTTCGATAGCTGCGAAACGTTCGGCGTTCGGAACAAGGGATGCTGCAATTTCAACATTTGCAGCATATCCGGTTTCCGAACAGACAGCAAGATTATCCTCACCTGCATTCGATTCAACCATGAATTCCTGTGAACCGCTCCCACCCATTGCACCGCTTGAGGCGCCAACAATATGGAATGTAAGTCCGCATCGCGTGTAGATCTTTTTATACGCTTCTGCATGCAGATCATAGCTTTTATCCAATCCCGGCCATGAAGAATCCATGCTGTACGAATCTTTCATCGTAAATTGTCTTCCGCGAAGCACGCCGGATTTCGGTCTTGGTTCATTTCTGAACTTTGTCTGTATCTGGTACCATATCTGCGGCATTTCTTTGTACGACTTCACATGATTTTTTGCGATCGATGTAATAACCTCTTCGTGTGTCGGTGCAAGCACCATGGCACGGTTCTTTATATGGAACATAATATCGCCGAATGCCTTCACACGGTCCGTTTCTTCCCATAATTCAACAGGATTGAGTGCCGGCAGATGAAATTCCTGTCCGCCGATCGCATCCATTTCTTCGCGGATGATCTGCATGACCTTTTTCATCACTGCATAGCCGATTGGTAAGAACGAAAAGACGCCGGCGGCCAGCTGACGCATTAAACCGGCGCGGATCATTAATTGGTGGCTCGGAATCACAGCATCAGAAGGGACTTCTTTCACCGTGGGGAAAAAACCTTTAGATAAACGCATTTGTATAGGATAAAGTTATTGATGAAAATCATTCACGTACGATTTACAGCGGGAATGAAAGAATAGAATTCGAGTTTGTTTCTTATAGTATCTTGTATAAATATACTACACACTAGAAGCGATTGCAAGACAATCTCCGCCTGCAGACAACATTGTTACGAGCGTCTTACACACCTAAAACCAATGATGCCGAGAAAGTTGCGAACACCGGGAGCATTAAATTCGCGATTGGCCGGACGAAATATTCCGTAATCACCGGTTGAGAATCCCCGAACAATCCGTACTGTACCGGATGGTGAACCATGCGGATCTGTTTGCGATGCACTGGTGTATGCTCCGTACCAGTCCGAGCACCACTGCCAGATATTGCACTTCATTCCCCCGATCGCTGCATATTCCCATTCAGCTTCTGTGGGAAGCCGGTATCCGTTTGCACTCCAGTTCACCATCGTATTTTGAATATCGATCTCGCCTGTTTTGTAAACAGCTGCCGGCGCAAAGAGCGAACTGGTATAGTACACAGGTGTCAGACCTTCTTTTTCGGAACGTGCATTGCACCATTTTATAATATCATACCAGTTGACACTTGTTGCCGAGTATTGTACAACGGAACTTGCTGCAGTACTTTGTTTACCCGCCGGTAAATCAACATAGCCATTGCGAATGCCCCATTGTGAAACTGTGTCCCACATTCCCTGCTGCATTTCCGTTTTGCTTATGGAAAAACCGGACAGTGTCACACTATGTTGCGGTTCTTCATCGATCTCCTCTGTTCCCGGCGCACTCCCCATGGTGAATGTTCCTGCGCGTACAGAGAACATATCTGACGCAGCAGCCATGTTATACTGTAGTACGTTTGAATACGCAGATACATTCCGCACCGATACTGCACGGATACGGAATGAATACGTGACAGCCGAATCGTATTGACCGGTGAGTGTTGCACTTGTTTCATTTGCTACGACGCTTTTCATTTTCGTAAATCCGCTGCCATTCTCTGACCGTTCGATCTCAAATCCTGTCTCGAATGATGAATTGTCCGACCAGTGAAGAACAGCCTGCGATGCCGTGAACGAACTTATTCCCAATTCCGACGGCTCCGGGAATGGAAGCATTTGTGAAACAACATTTGAATACACGGGTAGGTGACTGTTAGTTATCGTCTTAATCCGGAAATAGTATTTTTCCGTTGTCAGGAATGTGCCAGATAGAACTACCGACGCGGCCCGAACTGACACCGTTGCAGCCGCCGTATACAGAACTTCATCATTACTGCGTTCAACAATATTCGCTGCCGACGTGTCGGTTGGTGATACAGAACCATTGTTTTTCCATTGAAGCAGAACCGATGTTTCGGTCATTTCCGCAATTACCAATTGACTCGAGGAAGCCGGGACAGTAATTGGATCGACCGGATTATCTCCGGTATTCTTTATTGAACATGACAGGGCTATGCAGCAGACCGAAATGAATACAATCTTTTTTGCAGCGGTTTTCATGGTTTGGAAGCGAACAGTTAAATATTGAATGGTTTAGTAATGCCTCAAGAGACGTTCTGATTTCAACGATTAGTGTGATAGTGCTTTTTCAATTATTAACTGTATTCAATTATCCTATGCTATCAACTCTGATACCTTTTCGATGAGAAAATCCGGCTTGTAGGGTTTTTGGAAATACATTACCGGACGTTGTTCGCCAAATACGGACATTGTTTCCTCTTCGGAATATCCGGAGCAGAGGATGACTTTTACCTGACTATTGATCGCCAGCAACTTCTCAAACGTCACCTTGCCATTCATCATCGGCATGGAAAAATCCAGAATCACCAACGAAATATTCTGCGCATCCCGGCGATAAAGTTCTAACCCTTTCTGCGGATCCAACGCACCGAGCACTTTATATCCTCCATCCGTTAAAACATCTTCCAGCAATTCAATAACGCTGGCTTCATCATCTATGACAAGAATTGTTTTCCCTCCCCCCTTAACAACCGTAGATTGCCTACGAGGAACAGTTTTAGAGAATTCAACAGTTGTTACCAGCGGCAGGATAATTTCAAACTGCGTCCCTCTACCTAGCACGCTTTTAATGCGCAGTCCGCCTTTGTGTCCCCTGATGATTCCTAATACTGCGGCAAGTCCGAGACCGCGGCCGGTGAACTTTGTTGTAAAAAACGGATCAAATATACGTGAGAGTGTTTCGTCGCTGATACCGCAACCGGTATCGGTCACCCGCAAGACTGCATAACTGCCGGCCATCAGATGTGCGGTAGTATATTTTGTATACTCATCATTTCCTTCCTGTATGTTTTTTATACCGGTATCAATCGTTATCAGCCCGGGTTTTGAATCCATTGACTCGCCGGCATTAATGATAAGATTCATGATCACCTGTTGAAGCTGGCTGATATCACCCATAATACGAGGCGACGGAGATCCGAGTTCATATTGCAGTCGTGCATTTTTTGTAACCGACATTTCAAACATGCCGACATTTTCTCTCACCAAAGTATTCAGATCGATCTCATCAATAAAAAATTTTCCACGACCCGAATATGCTAGAAGCTGTTTTGTCAGATTTGAAACGCGCTCAGAGGCCTTGACAGCTTTCTGCAAGTGGTTCACTGCCGGACTTTCTTTCGGCAGTTTGCCGAGTGCAAGCGATGTTTGCCCCATTACGGCATTCATAAGATTGTTAAAATCGTGCGCAATGCCCCCGGCCAGCGTTCCGATGCTTTCCAGTCTTTGCGCATTCCGCAATGCTTCTTCCGAATTTTTTCGTTCTGTAATATCCTGCGCAATTCCCGTAAATAAGACCGGATTACCTTCTTCATCGAACTGAGTTTCTCCTGCTTTTGCATAGATATGCCGTATGGTTTTGTCCGGCATAATAATGCGGTATTCGAACGGTTCTTTTGTGGAGATGGCGGAAGCATTCGAGGGCAATACAATGTGAAGATCATCAGGGTGAATTACTTTTGTGATTACGTCCCCAAGCCGTCCGGTATACGTGTATTTGTCAATGCCAAAAATGCGGTACATTTCATCGGACCAGACAACATCCCCCTCTTTTAAGTGCCATTTCCAGCTTCCAATGTGGGATATGGACTGGGCTTCGTTAAGATCCATGACCGCATGACGGTATCTTTCTTTACTTTCTCTCAGGTTCATTTCCGCATTTTTGTGAGCAGTAATTTCCTGGTGAGTACCTGACATCAACAACGGTTTACCGTCATCATCCCAACCGTTCACTCTTCCCTTATCCATGATCCACACCCAATCGCCGTTTTTATGCTTCATTCTGGTATCGCAATAATAAAAGTCCGTTTCGCCTTTAAAATGCTTTTGCAGCAATTCATTGGCTATCTTTAGATCATCCGAATGAGTTAATTTGGTCCACGTTTCTATACTCACGGGTAATAATTCATCTAACGTATATCCCAGAATTTCCGCCCACCGTTCATTAAAAACAGTTTCTCCCGTCCGGATATTCCATTCCCATGTTCCGGCATTCGTCCCTTCAAGAATAATAGATAATCTTTTCCTTTCAGACGCCAGAGCATCTTCTGCCTGTTTCCTTTCGGTAAAATCCACTGCGGTAATTAAGCATTGCGAACTATTCTCTTCAAGAATACCGGTAAGATGAACATTGATCAGTTTCCCATTGTTACTTGTTAGTGTAACATCGCATGACTGCTGTATTTTACTCGTGATAATATTATTTAAAAAGGAATGGAAGTTCAACTCATCGCTTTTTAATACAAAGACATCGAACCGTTTATTTTTTGTATATGAACGGTTGTATCCGAGCATTTGTGAACCGATAAAATTCAGTTCAAGTATGGTGCTTTCTTTGGAAAGAGTGAAATATCCGATCGGAGCAAAATCATACAGATGTGAATATTTCTCTCCAACATTTACTGCATCGGCGTGTGCCAAGGTGAGTTCTTCGTTCTGCAGCTCCAGTTCTATCTGATGAACCTCCAGTTCGTGAATGAGTTTTAGAGTATCGTGCTCCGATATTTTTGAACGACTATTCGACTTTTTCTTTATCAGCATCTCTTCCGCCTTCGTGCGACGCAGCGTGGCAGATTCCGATGCCGGTTCTATACTTTTCATCACGTCTCCTTACAATTATTTTTCGTCGGACTCTTTCCGATTTTCGCGCAATTTTTCATTCGCTTTCTTCAGTTCAAATTCCATGTGTTTCGACAATGTAATATCGGTGAATGTAATCACCAAGCCATCAATGTGGTCATCGTAAGTCCGGTACGGCATGATACGGACGGTAAACCACCGATCGTCAGTCGTTGAAATAGGCGTTTCAATCGTTGTTAACGTCCTCAGAACCATCCGCGCATGATCATCTATCTCGGGATAGAGCAGATCGCTGACCAATTCGGTAAACGGCCGGCCGATATCACCGTGCCGCAGTTTAATAATGGTGCTCACCGAATCGGTAAAACGGCGGATGTTCAATTCCTTGTCGAGGAAAAGGGTGGCAATCTCGGTACTGTTCAGCAGGTTCTTCATGTCGTTATTCGCCTGCACAAAGTCGTTCACCTTGCTTTGCAGTTCAATATTGATGGTCTGCATTTCTTCGTTCAGGCTCTGCATCTCCTCTTTGGACGTTGTAAGTTCCTCGTTCGTCGACTGCAGTTCTTCGTTGGTTGATTGGAGCTCCTCGTTGGTTGATTTCAGTTCTTCTTGCGATGTCTGCATCTCTTCACGGGTGCTTTGCAGATCCTCATAACTCCGCTGCAGTTCCAGTTCCAATTCTTTCTGACGTGCATTTTTGCTTTTTTTGCCTTTCTTGGGTGCCGCAAGATCGTGCTCAACAATTGCCGGTACATCGGTAAAGACGATCATAATCATACCGCGCAGTGAATCCGGTTTTTCGATGCGCTGAACGGTCAGATTTACCAATTGCGTTCCGCCGTTGGTGCCTATTTTTACATTGCGGACAGAGACCTGTTCATAGCTTTGCATTACTTTGCGGAATACTCCCGGAAGGGTATCACGCAGACCATCGCGGGCCATGACGTGAATGTTCCAGTTGGCTTTACCTGCAGCAGGACTAAGATATTTTCCCGTATTGCCGGTGATATACAAAATATCGCCGGAATTGTTTACCAGCACGCTTGCCGGTGCAAAATGCTGCAGCAATATCTGGTCCGCTATGATCTGAATGTTTTCGACATTTTTTGTATTCACTCGATTGACATTCGTTACCTTTTTCGGCCGGTGGAAAGAACTCGGGAAGTCGACCAGTTCCGGAAGAATCGGCGAGACCGTACGTTTGAATATTTTCAGTTTCATATCAATTTCATCAAACCCTTCCTGACGCACGCCAAGAGTTTCGGCGGTGCCAAGAACCAAAATCCCTCCGGGATTCAGACTGTAGTTGAATAACGCCATCAGTTTTTTCTGCAGTTCCGGTTCAAAATAGATCAGCATATTCCTGCATGTAAGAATATCCAATTTGGTAAACGGCGGATCCTTAGTAACATTCTGCGGAGCGAACACAACCATTTCGCGTATGGGAGTATTCACGCGGAATTGTTCGCCATCGATGGTAAAAAACCGTTTAAGTCGTTCAGGCGATACATCGTTGATTATGTTCTTCGAGAAAATACCTTTTCGTGCAACCTCAATGGCATCGGAGTCCAGATCGGTGGCAAAAATCTGCAGCGTAATATTCTTCGGACTCTTTATTTTCTCGAGCGCTTCCTTAAAAATAATTGCGAGCGAATAGGCCTCTTCGCCGGACGAACAACCGGGCACCCAAGCACGCATAACGTACCCGTTCGGCATATCTTCAAACATGCGGGGAAAAACATGGTCCCTTAATTTTTCCCATACAACGTTGTCGCGGAAAAAATTTGTAACACCGATCAGCAATTCCTTAAAGAGTATCTCGACCTCTTTCGGATTCTCCTGTAAAAAACGGACATAATTCCTGATTTTTTCTATCTGGTGGATCCCTTTCCGCCGTTCGATGCGGCGGAAGAGCGTGTTCTTTTTATACAGTGAAAAATCGTGTCCGGACTGTTCGCGGAGCAGAATGATGATCTTTTCAAGATTACTTTTATCTTTGCTGTCAATTTCAGGTTCTTTTTTTATGACAGGAATATATTTCAGAAATGTGAGAAGTTTCATCGGCAGTTCATCCGCCGGTGCAATAATATCGGCGATGACAGCCTCGACGGCGCTGCGGGGCATGCCGTCAAACTTTGCCGTTGCCGGATCCTGCACTAACACCGCACCGTTCTTTTCTTTAATTGCTTTCAGACCCAGGCTGCCGTCGCTCCCCATGCCCGAAAGGATAATGCCGATGCTATTTTCCTGACGGTCATCCGCCAGTGATCGGAAAAAAATATCAATCGGTAAACGCAGGCCGCGTGTTTCAACCGGATCGAAGAGATGCAGTGCACCGTTCAGGAGTGAAAGACTCTTATTGGGGGGGATGACATATACGCAGTTCGGTTTTACCTTTAACTGGTCCGTAGCCTGCAGCACTTTCATGGGGGTGATCCGTTGAAGCAGTTCGGGCATAATGCCGACGTGGGTTGGATCGAGATGCTGAATGATCACGAAGCCGATGCCGTTGTCCTTCGGCAAATGAATAAAAAATTGTTCCAATGCTTCAAGACCGCCGGCGGAGGCACCGATACCCACTATTGGAAAATCGACGGAATTCTTCACATCACCCGCCATTTTCACTCTTAGCCCCGTCCTTGCAGGTTTTGCAATACGTTTAGGCAGTTTATTCTTTTTTACGGATGCTTTTTCCGATTTATTTTTCATCGCAAATCTCCACAAACTATATGAATACGCAATTTTTACAAAAAAATATTTATCGTAATGATACCGAAACAGAATTTTCCAGTCGGTTCCGGTACAAAAATTACTTGATTATTATTAAGTATCTGCCACACTAAAAAGAGTGAACCTGCAACAATACTCAATATATTGGCATTTCTGTAAGGTAATTTTTTATCGTATCAATTTCCACGAAATTTACACGTGTTTTTGCAGGGGTAAAACCGTGGTATTTCACTCGTTCAGAAGCGTTATTGGCGAAAAGGGATTTCGTTACTGCAGGAAAACAACTGGGAAGCATTACGGCGAAGAAAATGCCTATATCATTCATACTTTCTTAGGAGTTCTCGGGAAATATTTATCGGCACATTGAGGGCACAGCGCGTGGGAAAACTGTGCAGTGGAGTTCTTTTCAACATACGATTCCACCTGCTGCCAGAATCCGGCATCGTCACGCACTTTTTTGCAATGGGCGCAGATTGGAATAATGCCGCTCAATGTTTTAATCTGTTCAAGGGCGTTCTTCAGATCTTTAATCATCCGTTCGCGTTCTTCCTGAGCCCGTTTGCGTTCGGTGATATCGCGGATAATTCCGGTAAAGAAAACTCCCGACGACGTTCTCCATTCGGAGAGCGACAATTCAATCGGTATCTCATTGCCATTTCGGTGTAAAGCGTACAGTTCGGCAGTTTTACCGATAATATGGTATTCGCCCCCTTCCAGGATACGGTCAATATTTTTTACGTGGTTTTCAATAAATCTGTTTGGAATGATCACTGAAATCTCAGTCCCAATCACTTCCTCTTCCGAATAACCAAATATTCTCTTAGCTGCAAGATTCCAGTCTACTATTTTTCTGCCACTTGAAATGGTAATGATAGCATCGTTTGCCGACTGCGATACAGCTTTGAACCGTTCAACATTTTCCTGCAGAAGTTCCGTTGTTCTGCTGATATCGGTGATATCGACAGCTGTAAGGAAGCATTGTTCACCTTTACTGGAAACTATTCCGGTAAGATGAATTTTTTTCGGAACGGTTTGCCCCAATGAAACGGCTACATCACACTGCTTTCTTGATCTACTTTCGAAGACCGAGGAGAGAAAAAGGTTGAAGATGATCCTTGTTTCATCGGTCACAAACTGATCAAAACGCTTGTTGGTGATTTGTGAACGAGCACGGCCGAGTATGGTTGAACCGGTACGATTCAACTCGCTGATAATGCTCTCTCTGGAAAGAATGAAATAACCGGATGGGGCGGATTCGTACAGCTCTGAATATTTATAGGAGGCTACCTCTGCTTGTTCTTTTGCCGTCTGCAGTTCCACGTTCTGCATTTCCAGTTCTATCTGGTATACATCAAGTTCGTGAAAAATCTTTAGCAGTTCGGCTTCAGAAGGAGATACATTTTCCTTATTAGATTTTGTTCTCAGCAGTTCTTCCGCTTTTTGGCGAAGGAGTACGGCTTCTGATTTTTTTTCGATATGCACTATCCTTGCCTCTGAGAATGGACATTATTTCTCTCCCCTAAGAAAAACGTATGTCCGAATAATACTGCACAGCGCGGAACTTCCACTGTTCACTGACGCTACGATGTTTGTGTTCTCGCGCAGACTCGAACTGCGATTAGAAGTTTAGGAAACTCCGGTTCTATCCACTTGAACTACGAGAACGGTTAATTTTTACCGAATTGGGCATTTTTACAATTTAATTTTATAAAAATAGCAAAAATATAACCCCATTGGAACCAATTTGGCAACTACCTATTTGCCCCAATCTAATTAAAGATTAGAGACATCTGAAAAGTCTCACTTCAAATTCAGGTTGACAAAGCAACAGTCATTCTGAAGGAGCGCCCGCTCCGAAGGCGCAAAGGGCCGTGGAATCCTTTGGACCTTACCGACCAGCCCGCTTCGCGTTCTGGCTGGCGTCAGTCGGGCAGGAAGCGACTGAAGAATCCAGAAACTGGATCCTTCACTTGCCCCTTTGGGGCTTCGTTCAGGATGACAATGGACAACCTATTTATCAGATGTCTCGTTTAAGTAATACAGTCGTTGAATTTAAAGATAGATAACCTTCGTTCGTAAGGCAAGCAAGCGCAGCACTTTTTTTTACTCATGTGCAAAGTAAAATACTTCCATAAAATCGCTACTTCAAGAATCTAAACGGTATTCGGGTTAGATACTGCAGTGTGTTATGACAATTAAAAGTCTACAGTAACTGTACGTTATTGAATTTTGATGCTCGGAATTTCTTGCGGAGTGAAGCATTGATAGATGCATTTTCTCACAAAACTGTAACGACGGGAATTAATTTTTGAAATATAAAGTTTTGCGTTTAGAATGGGAAAATCATTGCGGATTCATTACATGGGCCCTTTTTTACACAAATGCATCAGCCTTCCCGCGAAATTCAGCGGGAAGGCTGCACACATTTTTATTTTAAAAGCATTAATTTTTTAACTTCAACATAAGTTCCGGCCGTCAGCTTGTAAAAATACATTCCGCTCGATAGATCCGCCGCTTTCCATTCAACTTCCTTCCATCCCGCATTTTGTTCTTCGTTCACAAGAGTAGTTATTTCTCTTCCGAGCATATCGAAAACGGTAAGTGTTACGTTTGCGGACGAAGGGAGAGCATAGCGTATTGTTGTTGAAGGATTGAATGGGTTTGGATAGTTTTGTTTCAACTCAAACGCAGCAGGCGTTTGTAAATCAATTTTATCAACATCGGTTGCCGTACCGACAAAAGATATTTCATCCAAATGGTAATATGAACCAATGTGTTCCGTAGCAGAATTAGTGATAAGAAACGTTGCCACGCACACATCAGGCGATTCAGGATAAAAATATTCCAAAGGAACGGTGACAAGAGTATATGCTGAGGCAGCTGTAGTGATCTTTACAGGAGGGCCGGCAGCAATAATTTTAATTGGATTGTTTTTTCGTAAAGTGATACTTGCTTCAAACTTGTCTCCTCCCTGTGGAGAGAACTGATAATAAAATTGAACGCTTGCGGGACGGCCGGTATAAGCAAAACCCATTATACTCCCTATGGTAAGTTGAGGAGCAAACGGCACGCCTACATATGATACAACTTCACCCCTGAGCGCAAAATTGCCCTTATAACTTACCGTTGTTTTTAACACTGGTATCACTACTGAATTGTTCACCCAGCAGGAATCAGGATTTACGTTTGTCCAGTTTTCGAAACTTGAATTAGGGAATTGTGCAGACGCAGTTACAACAATACAAAGAACCATTAAAGTGAGACGCATAGGTACCTCCTCGAGTGTAAGAAATGGAGATGTGGATTATTTATGTGTTACTTACTTTCAGCGTTGAAACGTTCTGTCATTTTTTAAAATGCATTGGAGTCTTTGAAGGATAAATCTGAAGTGAAATTCTATCGGTTAATGACATAACAGTAGGCCATGCTGATGAGTACGTGCAAAAATGTACCACTATATCAAGAGGGAAGCAACTTAGGCTACCGTATTAAAGACAAAACAGTCTCGAACAAAATATGCAAAGAATGGGTCCTCTTAATATTCACGAATCCAAGAAGGGTGAATGTTCCATTGCTATGTGACAGTTACCTTTAAAAAGCAGCAACCCTCCGAAGAGGGCTGCTTACGTCGCGCATACGCTATCATTAACGTGGTTCGGGTTTACAACGGAACGTTTATTTCAAAAAACATCTTAACTTATTTCACTAAAAGTAATTTTCGCATCTGCGTTTTCGTGCCCGACGTAAGTTTCGCAAAATATATTCCGCTGGAAAGTTTCGTTCCATCAAACTGCACGGAGTATATTCCTGCTTCCATCGCGTCGTTCACTAACGTTGCCACTTCTCTGCCGATTGCATCATATATTTTGAGAGTTGTAAATCTGTTCTCTGACAACTGAAAGCCGATCACTGTTGTTGGATTGAACGGATTGGGATAGTTCTGTTCCAATGTAAACCGGAGAGGCATTGATCCCGCATCTGCAACCGACGACGGAAGTTTTTGCGTGCGGAACTGCAGCACAAACTGGTCTCCCCCTACGGAATCTTTATTGCCGTCGAGCAACAGATTGATTGCCGATTTGGCGCCGCTCCCGATCGTAATGGTGTAGTTTGTCTCATATTGCAGCGAACCGGAGACCGGCTTCCACAAAAATGTATTGAACAGCGATGTGGTTGATGTCCAGGTAAACGTGCCGACCGTTGACGGAGTGATCTGAAACGCAGCTCTGACGCTTGCAGTGTCCATCGATTCTGAAAAACGGAATCCGACATTTTGCGTCACAGAAAAGTTCGTGTCATTCGGCTGCGGCTGCGTTAACTGAACGCTTGGCGGCAATGCAACAGTGGTAAACGAAAGCGAGAGCGGTTTAGCCGCAACATTGGATGTCACCGTTTTATTGTCGACAAAAACCGTCGGTTGAAGCGTATTTCCAAGTCCGGCGAGCGAAACGATGTAATTAATTTTATATCCCAGCAAACTTTTTGGCGTGAATGTCATTACGGTATTCTCTGCGTTCCACGTGATAGCTCCATCAACCGGAGGATATACTGAAAAAACAGTGCGGACGAATGCCGTATCCATTGGTTTGATGAAATTACATGTAACAACGGCATTACGCGGGACCGAAACGGAATTATTTGTTGGACTCATCGAAGCAATCCTTCCGACAGCGGAAAGAACAACACTAACAGTATCCTGAGAATATCCGGGAGTTTCATACACCACTTTGTAATTTCCTGGTGCGAGCGAATCGAACATGAAATATCCGTTGTTGTACGCATCGCCCGTATAGACCTTGTTCAACGGCAGCAGACGAACAGCAATATTGTTGAGCGGGACAGTCCCGTTTTTCTGCGTGCCGCAAATGATTCCCAGTGTGTCATACGGAATATTATAATATTCGACAAAACCGTTATAGATACCGTACGCTTCAACCTTGCGGTAACTGTTATTCAGAAGTCGACGCGTTTCAGGAAAATAATCGTGGAACGAACCTTCTGAAAGTTCTCCGGGCATGGTCAATCCGTTCAGAACTCCGAGATTGAATCCCCCGCTTGTTCCTCCGTAGAACGTATAATCCATATACACGCCCGGTTTCCCGGCGATATTGCCGGAGGAAGCGGTGGTTCTGTTCTTCGCTCTGATGTTTGTATAGATCAATGAAGACATATCAACGGCGGCAGGAAAAACCGGCTGGCGCGTTGTTTGACTCTCCTTCAACAGCACCATCGTGTAGTTTGTTGCAGTATTTGTTCCACCTGTTGCATTACTATGAATAGAATGGAACCAATGGACATTATTGGCATTGGCATACTGCCAACGTTCCGTCAGCGTCGGATCGACATCGGTCGGATAGGTATTTGTTTCACGTGTAAGGTACACAGTTGCACCACGTGCTTTTAACAACGGACGAAGCAGCAGCGCTTTTTGGAAGTTACTTTCCGATTCCCAAAAATCTGAACCCGGATCCGGCACCACATACCGGTCATTATCAGGATTGTTGCCACCGTGCCCGGGATCGATACAAATTTTAATTCCGTTTAAATTTGCCAGTTGTGAGAAAGAGAACGCCGACATAACGATGGTAAGTAATATTAATTTTTTCATATTATTCTCCCTCCTCAATCGTCAGCACAATTACTTCGCCATCCGTGGTTGTAACAACAATCCTGTTGCCGGACGGCGACAGTGCGGGGAACATTTCAATACGTGACGGAGTATCCGTTAATGTTATCCGTTTTGAACCATCGGATGAGACCGCAATGATCTCGGATGCATAGATCGAACGTCCGTCATCCTTATCATCCATACCGATAATCCATTTTCCGTCTTGTGTCCATTGCGGCGCATTGCATTTGCCAAGCATAACAATATTCGTCCCGTCCAGGCCTGAAATGAATGCACCCTTCTCCATTTCCACTGCAGCAATTCTGGATTTATCCGGAGAAAGAACAGGCCAGATATATTGACCATTTTGCAAAGGATCAACGATCTTTTTCACTCCGTTCATAAGAAGAGCGATCTTTGTCTCTTCAATCCCTAATATATGTGGTACGGTTTGGTCCTGCACTGGAGAGTTTTTACTGCTAAACACTTTTTGAGTTTGGGATATCCGGTCCTGGACAAAAACAGGTGTTGCAACAGAATTACCTTTTTCAATAACAGTCTGTTGCATTGTCCGCACTTTCATTTCCACTGTTTCTTGAATCCGGGTGCGGTGATCTCCTTCGACCGCCGTTCTGCGGTACGCTATCGTGGATCCGTCATCAGAGAGAACAAAATTATATCCGGAATGTTTATCCCGCGTGATCTCTTTCAATATTTTTTTTGTAATTGAATATTGCCAGATACCGTTGTAATCTGAATTTGTTATATAGATCTCTTCTCCCGAAGGAGAGAAAACTGCATTACTCCAACGCTCGCTCTTGGGTACAGGAAGTTTTTCCGATGCGACAACACGTATTTGGGAATTAAGTGCAGATTGAAACAATAGAAGAAACAATGCTAATCTTACCATACTAACCTCTCCTTTACTCTTGCACCAATATAAAAAAAACCCGAGCGGAGTTCAATCCGTTCGGGTTCTATGACGACGAATTCAATGTATATCCTTATTTCAACAAGATCATTTTGCGTGATTGAACGGAATTCCCGGCCTGCAGCGTATAATAATACACACCACTCGGCAGACGCGATGCATCGAATGCAACGTGATGAACTCCGGCAGCACGCACTTCGTGAACGAGCGTGGAGATTTCCCTTCCGAGCAGATCGAACACTTTCAGAAGCACATGGCCGGAGCGCGGAACGGCAAATGAAATATCGGTGCTTGGATTAAACGGATTCGGATAGTTCTGGTACAGAACATAGTCTGCCGGAACAGCAGTACTTTTTTCCTGCACACCTGTCAGTGATGCATCCACCTGGATCTCATCGAAGTACATCTTGCTTTCCGTTATGAAACCCGGATCCTGTACAACCACAATAGATGTCATTATCTTGTTCGGACCGGTCAGCGATGAGATCGGGAATTGAATAAATTTCCACCCGCGCCAATAAATTTTCCCCACATTAAGGATCTGGTCATTCGGAGAGAAATGGAGTTCAACGCGGTTGCCGGATGCATCGCCTGAAACCCACAATCCAATAGTCGAACTGAAATCAAGCGGTGGAAAAGCACCTGCTTTTATTTCAATAACGCCGCTATCCGACGATGTAAATTTGTAGGATAATTTTGCGGCGCCTGTTCCGGCTTTAATTTTTTCATTGGTAAATGACCAGTTCGTTAATAACGTATCGGTAAATCTGGTTCGCGCGGATTGATTCGGCTGCAGCCATATTTTTGTATTTGCATCCATATTGTCCACCGGCAGACCTGCCGTGAACACTTCGGGCGAAGTTGTGAATTGAATGAACAGATCGGACTTTGATACGTTATTATACAGATCTTTTAATCCCGCCAGAAGTTTTACGGTGTAGGTTTTCTTCGGCTGCAAGTTTGACGGAATAAACGAAATGATTCCTTTATCGAAGAGCACCTCATTTTTTGCATTTGCCAGCGACACATTAAGATTATTTTCGTCAACCATTTTTATCGTTGTAGAGAGTGAGGAAGTCTGCACCGGTTCGTCCAGATTAAGCACCACATCGGTATATGACGACACTCCGGTTTCGTGCGTAGACGGATACGACCTGATCACAGCCGGTCCTACTGTATCAATCGGAACGGTGGTGAACGAGGCAGTATAAGGAACGGTGCCAAGGTTCCTGGATTTTGCGACATTCTTAGCACTCGTATCTATCTTCACGGTAAATGTTGTGCTCCACGGCAGCATCAACGTTGGATCGAACGTAAGAGTCTTGTTATCGGAACTCCATACTTTGGTACCGGCAACATTCGGCGTCAGGGAAAATGCGGCGTTCGTTGATGTAACATCCATGGCAGTATTGAACGTGACGATGATTTCCTTATACGCAGGGAATGCATTAAGATTTGACTGAGGAAGAGAACTTGTAACAACCGGACGGACAGTATCAGCCGAAGTTACGAGGTTCATATACGTGGTCCAATTCCAGTAAATGCCCGGGTCTGTATGTGTATTGCATGTCGGGTCGAATCCCTGACCGGTCGATGTCACCCAGGATTTCCATGCCGCATTCTGCCATTCCTGATGAGCGATAACATGATTACGGTCCTTCGGAATATTATATTTATTGCAAAGATATTTCACCAGATTTGCCGACGATGCATAACATTCGGCAGTATACCAACCATTAACAGAAGCATATCCTTCGTGCTCAATTCCGACCATAAACGAATTCCAGCAGCCAACATGCCACGCGCGGTATTTTTCCTCAACCATCTGCGTCACTTCGCCAACCGGTGCATCAGGTGTACTGCCCGGAGATGTTCCAGACACACCATTGGGATGTGAATTGAGAACAAACTGCGAACTCACACCGGCGGCGGCATTTTTGAACCAGGAAATGCAACCGAGATAGGATCCTTCAACATCGTGAAGGACAACAAACTTTTGCTGGATAAGGTCCGTTCCAAAGTTACCGGCATATGCCGCATTCCATTTTGCCAGCGGATAGTCGGGCGTGCTTGCAGAATTTTCCGGCAGCGGCATTTTTGAATTTGCTGCAGCCTTCAATTCAAGATCTTTGACAAGATGCTGAATTATTTGAAGATCGATAGCTCTTTTCTGTATTAAAATTCTATCCCGCTGATAACCGGTTGAAAGAATCGAATACACTTCCAATCCTCTTTTCCCTGCAATATCTTCCTGCGGGAATCCGCTGAATTTTGCAATGGCATTTTGCCAACTTTCAATTGCACCGGCGCTGAATTCGGACGGCTTTGGAATTTCATCGTAATATTTTTTTAACAGCGCAGCAGCTCCACGAATATTCTGCAGAGGACTTTCTTTCAACTCCTGCACAGATACGTTAATTTCCTTTGCCGCTTCCTTCAGTGAATGTCCGAAATAATTGTTGTCCCACAATCCCATCACGCCATACACGCGGGGAATACCGGTGCAATTTGAAGCTGTATCATTCTCATTCCATTTCATGTGGGTCCAGCGCGTCTCAGAGAACGAAATACCGCGGAGGAGGTCGGCAGGAACGCCGAATTCAGCAGCAGCCTGTTCAAAATATGTGTTGTATAGTTCTCTCTCCTCTTCGTGCAGAGCGGCCGGAAGTTTGTTTTGTGCGATCAGCGGAATTACAAAAAGAATACAACCTATAAGAATATTTTTCATTCGAACCTTTTCCATTATTAACGTTTTTGTTCTGTAGCAATTTTTGTTCTGTTTTGATCGACGATCCCTCCGCGCTGAGTCAACGCGTACACAACAATATTCAATCCGAATTGTAATTGACGGGTATTATCATACGGGCCGCCTGCAGCGGTGGGAAGGAATTTCCAGTAACCCCAGGCAAAATTATATCCTCGGTTCGAGACCAAGGCAACCATTCTGCCGTTAATAAAGATCGCTTCCACGTACGGGTATACTTCTTTTATTTCACGCACCCGTTTGTCGTACCGCATCATATCTTCGCCCGAAGGTGGTGCGCTGAAATTTTCCCACACGGTATACATAGGATGTGAATTCGGAACGCGTTCGAACACCGCATCGTAACCGAGGGCATCTTTCAGCATTTGCCGGGCAGTTATATTGAATGCGCCCGACTGATATGCATTCCCGTCATCGATAAGAATAAATCCACCGTTGCGCAGGTAGTTCCCGATATTACGTGCTTCTTCTTTTGTATACCGTACGGAAGACTGAAATCCCATCATATATAAGAACGGTACGGTAGTCAACTCCTTTGAATCGAGTCTGATAGTGCCGCGAATAGACACACGCAGTTTCGTGCTATCGTTGGCGTATTTTGCCAAACTCGGCAGTGCCTGAGGGACGCAGTTCCATGACGGCTGACCGTCTACCACATCCCAGCCGGTGGCCGGAGATTTTTCCAGTTTAGACGAATTATATTCCAGCTGGTAGATGTTCAGAAAACCACGAATATCTTTTTTGTTTTTCGGATTCACTTCAATGAAACCGTCAAACCGGTCTTCAAAATTTTCGGATGAGATCAGGTTGTCCCGCATTGCCGAGAGTCCACCACCGCCGCCGCTGCGCGTATTTTCAACATCACTGGCAAAATTCGGTCCCCATTCTTTTCCATCCCCCGGTCCTGCACCCCATCCGCCTGCGCCGCCAACGCCGAAACTTCTTCCATAACTTGTTGCACCGCCGGGAAGACCCCAGCCCAGATCGGATGCTCCGGTTGATGCCGTGAGTGCGCCGAAGAATACACTTCCTTCTCCGGCTCTGCTACCGGTCGACGCAGGAGCGTTGTTTACCGGTGCATTGGGAACCGGAGCCTGGGCCCGTGCAAAAACGATCTGCCGAGCCGTAGTGAGCGGAGTATAATCCACATTCTTCGCAAGATCGAACGATTTAACAAACCGCGGAGGCTGAGCTTCGAATTTGACCGGTGGTTTTACTACATCGTACATATGCAGATCAACACTGACGATACGCTCTCCTTTTTCACCGCCGACGATCAGAATCACCGTACCGATGGAAAGATGCAGAAGTGCGGATGCAACAATCCCTATTACCCCGTTTCGGGCAATGGATTTTAATTTCTGCGCCAATGTCACTGGTTCTGTTTTGATTCAAGCCACCGTTTGTGTTGTTCTGCGAAAAATACGATCATTTGTGCCTGCGTTGTGCCTGAATATTTTTCAATGATCGAATTAAATAACTGCAATGCTTTTTTCTTATCACCCAATTCAGAATAGGCCGACGCAATATTTGCTTCGCTTGCGTACCGTACATCGGCATCCGGATATGTTTTTATCACTTCTTCCAGAAGCGGTATGGCACGACTGAAATCCTGATTATCAAAAAAGATCATCGCCCGCGCATACGCCTGATACGAATTTATCTGGTCAAGTTCATGCACAAGGTTCTTTGCTTCATCAAACCGCGGATAGGTCTTAAATCGCTCAAGGATAACCTGATATGCTTCTTTTGCTTTCTGGTATTCTTTATTATTGTAATAATAGTCCCCAATACTAAAGTATGCATCGGGCGTCTGCGTACTGTTCGGATAGGTGCGGATAAAACGGTGCAGTTCTTCAACCATGCGCACTGTATCGCCGATCCGGTAGAAGCACCAAGCTTTATTGTATGCGGCACTTACGGCATATTCCGATTTTGGATAATCGTTTGAAGTATGCGCATACTCCTGCGCAGCCAGATCGAACCGTTCCGCATTATAGAATGCCTCTGCTATTTCATATTGCACCTGCGCGATCCGTTCGTTTGCCGGATAACTGCGTATATATTTTCTTTTTAGTCCAACACCTTCGTCAATCCTGCCTATTTTTAGAACACTGACAGAACGATTATACAATGCTGTTTCGCATTTCGGATCGTTCGGGTATTTTTCAAGATAGATCGCGTATAGTTTCTCCGCATACACAAATCCTTCTCCGTCGTACATCAGCGAGGCAGTCTGCCAAATAATATCCTTGATGAACGGATGCAACGTGAGCGAATCGGCAGCTTCGCGGAGCGTTTCCACAACTTTATCCAGGTTCATCAGATTGCCGTATGCATTGGAGAGTGCGGCATACGCTTTTGCTTTTGAATTATCGTCGGCACTGTCCGCTCGGATTACCTGTGTCCCGACTTCAATAATTTTTTGATACTCGTTCAGCTGAACATACAATTCGGTCAGCGCCGAGAGATATTTCACTCTCACCGGTTGCGACGTTACCTGCTTGAGCAGCGCCTCTATCTTTTCAACTGCTTCTTTTTTTCTGCCAACGCCGAGGTACGACAGCGCCAGCTTTTCGTTTGCCGCTGGAACGGAGGATGAAAAGTTTTGTGCGAATGCACTCTGCTTCAGGCAGTATTCAAGATCCGTGATCGCTTCGTTGAATTTTTTAGACTGCTGATAGAGTGAACCCCGGGCAAATCGCGCTTGTATCCGCGCATTCTCTACGACCAGAGAATCATTCAAAACAATCGACATTTCATCGATCGCTTTGTCGAATTTTCCGGTAGCGGCAAGCAGTTCGCCGTACGTTAAATGAGCATACGGTTTAAATTGAGAAGAATCGGGTAACTCGGCAAGGATCTGCAATATAAACGCCTCACCTTCGGCAAATTTACCCTGGGCCGCGTAGATCTTTGAACTCCGTCCGAACGCAAACGGATAGAACTGCGATGATGGCTTTACGTTTTTCAGCGAGATAAGTGCACTGTCGTTTTGTCCCGTATAAAAAAAGGACATCCCCAAATAATAGAAGGTCTCACTCAATAATTGTTCTGTGGTGATCGAATGTACCAGAAGAGTGTATTCCCTGACTGCATCAGTGAATTTTTTTTCATCATAGTAGGATTTTGCGTATTGCATGCGGGCGTGAGGTGCTTCTTCCGCATTGGGGAAATTGCCGGAGACAGTCCGGAACGACATACGCGCATTATCGTATTGGCGCAAACTAAGGAATGCATTCCCGCGGATCACCAATGCCTTTGTGGTAAATTCGCTGCCGGCATGATTCGTCAGAAAAGAATCGGACGATGCGACGACACTTTGATAATTTTTTGCTGCATTGTAATTCAACACAGAAAAGAATCGCGCATTTTCCAGAGTAAATTCAGCCTGTT
This sequence comes from uncultured Ignavibacteriota bacterium, assembly GCA_903861125.1. Lineage (GTDB taxonomy): Bacteria > Bacteroidota > Ignavibacteria > UBA10030 > UBA8401 > UBA8401. The sequence goes on along the minus strand of CAIOTF010000017.1, from coordinate 187,789 downwards.
CTGCAAATTCTCTGTATGCTTTTACGTAGAAGTCATATTCGTTGGCAGAATGTTCAAACTCTTTTTGATCCTGCAGTGTCCGTGCAATTTTGTACTGCATCCTTGCCTGAAATACTTTGTTCTGGAAATTATCATCGATGGCCTTGCGATAAACAGCAATGCATTGTTCAAGATTTCTCTCCCGCAGCAATAGTTCTGCCCACCGTATGTACGAGATCTCGATCAGCGTCGGCAAGAGCGTATATGTGCGGATGATATACTGATAACGAGCGACAGCGGAATCGACCTCATTCATCTGTTCGAACGCTTCGGCGATCTTAAATTCACCTTTCGATACCAACTCGAGGTTCATGTTATCCTCTTCGCGGTTCGAAGATGCATCGAAGATCTGGCGCTCGCGGTTTGCGCGCAGTTCCATGTTCTGGAAATCCGCACGAGAGAATGATTCGGGTTTATATTCGCTGACGAGAAGTGAAAAAGCACGGACAGCACGCTTCCACTCTTTCGCGTCGAGGGCATTTTGTCCGGTTTGGTACATCGCCTTCACGCGGTAGTTGCTTTGTTTATATGTATCGGAAAGATGCTGAAATGCAGCGGAGGAACTGTCGTACTGTTTCAGGAAACGGAATGCCCAGCCGATATCGTAGTATGCCTGTTCCACCTTCTCGTCGAACGGATGCTGTCTGATAAGATCGCGCGCTCCGGTGATGGCGCTGTCGTATTCCTTCTTTTGGAAGAAAAGATCATAGATCTGATACCGCGAGAGTACCGGAAGTTTGGGAGAATCTGTGCGTGAGACTGCAATGCGAAATGTTGCAATTGCTGAATCGATCAATCCAAGAGTGCGGTATGAATTTGCTTTTTGATAAATGGCTGCCGAACGGACGCCGACAGTCAATTCACCATTTAATAAGGTCACGCGCACACTGTCTGCCGTGAGAAGATCGCTTTCGGTCGTCAGCACTTTATTGTACTGTTCGATCGCTTTCGGATAATTACGGGCGGCAAAATAATTCTGACCGGACACGAACGAGTCGCGTAATTCCTGCGGCGTGGGAATAAAATACGCAAACCCGCTCACAGCGATCAGGATCGTAATTATGATTTGGAATGACATGCAATATCCCTAAAACAAAAGTAGTCAGCAGTCCAGCATCTGTTGCGACTACTGACTACATCAAAACTGACAGCCGGAATTATTTCATCATCATCATTTTTTTCGTGGAGACAAAATTTCCCGCATGGATCCGGTAGAGGTACATACCCGATGCAATGTATTTTCCGGCGTTATTCTTGCCGTCCCACTGCACGGAATACGAACCTGCCTCGTACCGTTCATTCACGAGCGTACGGATCTCTCTGCCCAGAATATCGTAGATGGTCAGTTGCACATTCTCCGCCAGCGGCAGACCAAACTGAATCTTCGTAGTTGGGTTGAACGGATTGGGATAGTTTTGACTTAACGAATATGAATTCGGAACATTGGGCAGAACAGTGTATTCAACTCCGGTCAATGTTTCCAAAAGAATGATGGCATCAGCACGGAGCACGAAACTATCTTTTTTCGCCGTGTTGACAAGCGAATCTTTATAAACCAAATTGACCAGATTGGTATCATTCTCCACACGGATATATCCGTTGATGGCTCCGCCGCCGTGACCGTCGCGCGAATTCGAACGTAAAAATACCGCGTTTCCGAGGAACAGTCTACCGGAACGGTTGTTCTGGCTTGCAATAACTTCTTTCGATGCTTGTCCGCCGGCCTGGAAAATAGTGTATTTGGCAGCCGGAGATGAGTTTGGCGAACCAATCGGCATTACTGCATACACATTAAATGTATCAAGAGCCGGCCCTTGTCCTGACAGTGTCGGTACCGATGGAAAATATTCCACATAGGAAGTTTTTGTGACCGGATCGGCATTAAGATAATAGATATAGCCAAGAAGATTCGAACCGCCGCTTGCCGCTGTCGTAGTGTTCTTTTGCCATTTCGACATGTTGGCATAATCCGGGAACGTTACGGGAGTCTGCGGATAGGAATACGAACCTTGCAGATCAACTTCCTCAACCAGTAATCCGGTCCCCACGCCGTTTCCGGTAACAATTACCGTGAAGGGATTTTTTGTTGAATCATTTGTATAGATTCTGATGCTTGTATACAAACCGACAGCAATAGTATCTGGTAAGAATGCAACGCTCACTTTCAACGATCCGTTAACAGCCGGTAATAATATCGGGAAGGTCGGCGGATTAAACAGCTGATAGCGGCGTGGTGAGACAACCACAACGCTGTCCACACGAAGCGCCGATTCTCCTCCGCTGTTTATCTCTAGCTCTTTCCGATAATTGTCTTTTGCATTCCGTTCAGCCTCATACATGGATACATCTCCAAAGTTGATTTGAGGAGTTGCTGCCAATGTCGGTCCCGTGGGAATCTTACGGATACGTAGAAGATCTGCGCGAAGCACTGCAGCAGTCGCTACAGTCCTGCTGATCGTGACCTTGCAGAAATCTCCTTGATTCAATTGAAGCGGCTTGTTGCCGAACGGATAAAAGAACGGAGGAACTGCCAATCCGCTCTGGTTATATGAAGTAAAGAAGGTGTCAATAGAGAATGCCGAGATGATGGAAACCTGAGTGTTAGTCTCAGAATTCGATGTGAACGGAATTGCGCCGTGTTCCACAAAATAGTTTCCGGAAGATCCCGGCTTACCATTCACACTATCAGGAAGCTGAAAGCGGTATTCCACACTTGCAATTGCGTCTGACGAAAAAGTTCCCTGAAGATTTCCGCCGGCAATAGGATACGGAAAAGAAGAGATACCGGTACCGCTCGGGCTCCATGTTCCTGCTACAAATGTAACCAACGGACGCCGCGAATCCCCCAAACGGTCGAATGGTGCATTATAATGCGGTTCGTTTGTTTTGCTTGCATTCAAAATGAAATTATAGTTAATCCCGGTGCCGCCGATCGGAATTTTTGCTTCAATTTCCAGAGAGTCATTGCTGAATATAACAAGCGTATCGGCAATAGTCTCTTCCTGGAAAGGACGGAACCCGACAACGATATTTTTCTTTTGACCCGGTTTTATGGTCAACGGAAATGTGAGTTCATTCTGTAGCCGTATATCCCATCGGCTGGGAACAAAGGAAGCAATTACTTTTGTAACGATAAGATCCTGCGACCCGAGGTTATACAACGGAATTTCCCTGTATGTTACAACACCTAATGGGGAATCCGGCCAGTATTCACCGACACGGGTTGCATCAAATCCATTCTGCGACCGTCGGCCGAATTCCAGATCAGCTCCGGTGGCTGAGCTTCGGAGCAAACGCATTGCATCTGCACGCATAATCGCGGAACCCGAGTTCGAGTCAGCACCGACTGTAAGGAACACATTTCCCACATTTAACGTATCGATCATGATCGGCACCCAGGTACCTGGACCTACCGCGACGTTCAGATTCCACGCTGAACGCCGAAGATCATGCCGCACTGAATCGAGAATATACGATTCAAATTCGCGTTGAACTGTATAATAGACATTCGATGCATTGTTTGCCGCCTGAAGAACATAATTGTAGATAAGATAGGTGCCGGCTTTTCCAGGAGGAATTGCTGTGATCCATGTCGCCGAACGCCCGGCGATCACTTCACCGCCGAGCTGCGATGTTTGTCGATAATTTCCACCCCATGCGGATGCTGATGTACCGCTCCACCACGGACCTATTTCCTTATATTCGGCCGTATTTGCGGTTCCACCCGCCGGCTCTCCGCCGGGATTATTGACCGTATAGTAATTGGCAGGATCCAATATTTGCTGAGCGAAAGAAAACGGAACAATACACAGCACCGTGATCGCAATAAGAAACGTTGAGTGTAATTGTTTCATGCGACATCTCCTTATGAAATGATTAAATAAATGTTAATTCTTTTTTCTAATAATAATCTGTTTTATACTCGTCGGTTTTCCAACAAACGAAATATTATCGACAGGATATCCGTTTGGGAACAATTTATAATACAGTACAACACTGTCTTTTGCACCAAGTTGTACATCGTTGGAAGAATCGCTCCATACCGGAAAGAATGTTTTGCCGCGCGAAATCAACAACGTTGTATCATCTACTGCCCTGTAAATTTCCCAATCACGCATGTTTGCCTTAATGCGCTCCGTACCGAACTGGATTGAATCATAACCCCACGTTATCTTTACGATCTTTCTTTTTGTAGCGGCACTGCTGTCCACCTTAAACGTTAAACCGATAATATCCGGTACGCGTGTGGAATGTGTGTCCGGCACAATATTACGTTCTGCCTCACAGGAGGCAAAGAGTATCATGGCACACAAAAAGAAGAACACCAATACGTTATTCATAGTCTTATGGTAATCGTAGTGAAATACTTAATAACGGATTATGCCGGCTGGCAATAATCGGCAGCGTTGTATCGTATGGCTTATCGATTAAAGAGAACATCGTCTCTCCTTCGTCTTCCGTATTATACAATACGTCAACAATATTTGCTGTCCAGATAATGGCGGCAACCGCCAGAAACACATCCCGCCTGTTTTTATCGGTCTTCATTTGTCCATGCGCTTCCCGCATGGAAACATAGATGGCATCGGCAGTGACCCAGTTTGTGGCGTACAAATATTGAAATTCAAGTGCATCAAGCCGTTCACCGCGGGCAACAAAATTATTATGAGAGATAACGGCAGTAAGCAATGATCCGAATGCAGAAAGAGTGAATCCTAATCCTTTATACGTGTGTCCGAGCATTGTCTGTCCTGCGCCGGGCATCACGCACGAATAGATCAGCGCTGTGGAGTGCCGCGATGAATTCTGACCATATTGCACCGGTAATACCGTTTGCTGCGAATCTGCCAACTGCTGCACCGGAAGATAGAGCGAAGCAATACCGGGCCTGTCACCGGCCAACGATGAATGCAGGAACAGTGCGATGAACAGCAGCGACTGTATGATATGTTTTTTATTTACCATTCTTCCCTGTCTCACGTGCATATAATAAAATATTTGCAAGTAATTCTCTTTGACGAGTAAAATCTTTTCCCTGGCGTAATTCTACCGGTCCGAACTCTCCCCATGCGATCGAATAACCGCGGTTACTTAAAATAGCAATCGTTCTGTCCTTATGTGAGATTCCCATCAGATACGGCCTTACTTCACGTCCCTGAACACTCAACAGATTTTCATCGACCGGCGGCAATTCGGGAAACCGTTTCCAAATAGAATACATTTTGTGGTCCGATGGTATCCTGGCGTTAATGACTCCATCACCCAATTTCGCTGAAACATTATCCATAAAATTCGAAATCGCCTGCCAGTTTTCGCTGTTCGATGATGAGGAACGTTCATCGATAAGAATAAATCCTCCGCGATTGATAAAATTTGCCGCGGCTGTTTCATTGGATTCAGAAAAACTGATTTTCCCTTCATCCGCCAAGATGAGGACAATATTTGATCTTTTCAGTTCATCATCTAATAATGAAGACCTTGTGAATGTTACCTTACAATCAGTATGCTCACCAAAATAATCTGCCAGCGGTTTCATCAATTCATCGATGGCCATAACGTTTGTTGTCTTCACTGCAATGTTCAGTTCAGCCGATGGCCGGGCATTCGCATCGAATGTTTTGAGGACAACGTTCGAACTGTCATGTTTCGCCGAACCGTTCAATGATTGAACCGGCGGAGTGTATTCAACACGCTTAAAGAAAAATTCCAGCGTTGTAAATTCGGAAGGCTGGTTATTTTCATCGTAGCCGAGAATAAAATTCTTTACCGTCAATTTTAATTGTTCAACACCGTCTGTGAGCGGCTCGAAAACAATCAACCCATCACGCACATCACCGCGAAAGACCGGTTTACCCAGGTAATGAACCGTGCGGCGCACAATACCCATTCTGCTCTCAAATACGTCATCATCTATTCCCGAAGTCCCCTTCTTTCGTTTGAAGTATGCTTCCAAACTCTGATTCCGGCTGTTTTTTTCTTCCCTTCCATACGCAGAATAACTTTCTCCTTTGTCGGTCTTGACGAATGAATTTTCAGGATCGAAATTGACCTTGCTTGCAGCATAATTAAAGATCGTAACCTTAAACACCGTGAATCGATTCGGAATATAACCAAGATCCGGATCGACCCAATTCCCGTAGGTGAACGGATTGGTCGAGTACAGACCGGATTGTGACTGATCGGGAAACTCCGCCATATTCAAATGGGAGTCCGTCATATATTTTATTTCGATCTTATAATCTTTTGCATCGTACGAAACCGTTTGTTTATCAGCACTGATCTTAAAACGCGAATCCCCGGACCGCGCAGTCAATTGTTCGTCCGGCACCAGCATGTATTCGAGCCGCAGCGGAGGATACACAACATAGTGATAGACGCTGTCGCATCCCTGACTAAACCATCCAAGGAAAACAACAATTGCGGTTAACGTATGTAGTCGAATCCGCGACAATCAATATCCCGCAAAAATTGTGAAGTAAATTACAGCAGCCTGCGTGTTGTACCGCTGCTCAATTGTCCGGACATAATTTTTATCCGTCACTTTGTACCCTAAATCGATGACAATATTATAGCCGCTGTACTGCGACCTGTTTGTTACCGAGAAAGCGGTTGTATTGGCATCAAAATCGCCGACACCATCGCGTAAATATCTGTTCCGGACCAAGAGCGCATTGGAAAGCCCGAACAATCGTGTTCCCTGCACTCCAAAATGCAGTTCAGTATTTTCCGTTAGTTTATAATCCAGCCGGAAAATGGGAAGGAACGATTGTGTGTGGGTGGAAATGAATGTAGCTTTTGTGCCGTCATCAAATGTATTTTTTGTGATCACTTTCAGCGTCCGGATTTTATATTGCGGCCGGAGTTTAACGCGGTTATTCAGCATTGAGAATGTATAATCAATCTTGTTCACTAAACCCATCGACGTTCTCACACCTTCGAACTGTTCGTCAACGAATTGACCGAGCCTGACCTCATCAAGTGTCGGTGTTCCGACCGTATATTGATTGTTAAGTTCGAAACGGACATTGTTTTCAATATTCAGATTTGGTATCTGATTGTACCGTGTTCCTACATACAACGTATGAGAAAGGCTGTTTCTGTATAATAACACATCCTTCTCATACTTCGGTGTAGATTTCACCACGCCATCAAAAATATAGCTGTCATTTTTGATATCGTCTCTCACTCTTTTTACTGTATAGTACACATCCAGCGATCCAAACCGCGCAGCAGTAAGAGCAAATGACGATTTGAAATAATTCACATTATTGTGTCCGCCGCGTGCAATACCGTTCTCTCTGATTACGCCGAATCCTGCGTCCAGATTCTTCATCAGTTCCAATGTTGCAAAATAATGGTACCCGTCTATATCAGGACTATACGGATAGTCCGGCAAAATATCATTTTCCTGCACATCAATGATGCCATTATTATTCCAATCATCGCCAGCTTCAAACTGCGGCGGATCGCTGTAGTAGGTCATAAAATCTTCGGCATAGTCAGGCAAACCGTTCGAATTTCTATCGTCATCGGGAATACCATCGCGGTCCTTATCTTTGCCGGGAAAGATACCCGCATCCGGTTTCCGTATAATATCGGTCAGCCCGGAAAGTTCGTTGATATTCTGGCGGTACCCTAACTTAAACGGATTGACTTCACTTTCATCATCTGCACCTGCATTAATAACATCTCGGTTATCGGCAAAATACGGAATACCCGACGATGACGGGGGCACTGCATTGTACAGATAATATCCGTCCTCCCATCGGTCGTTGTCGTCATTGTCATCAACCAGTGAAAAATACGCGCCGCCCGGCAACAATAGATCAGGCAGGGATTTGTTCGGATCATCGGCATAATAACCCATAACATCCGGCGGTGTATAATTGATCAATCCTTCCGTTCCGGGCTGACTGAAATAACTATTTTCCAGAGTATAGAGGTTCAACGCCGTTGAATATGTCGGATCGATTCTATACCGCTCACCGCCAATAGTAAGCCGGCCAATTTTTTTGGTCCCCCGGATGAAAAAGGCATTCCCCTGTAATTCAGAATATGGGGAAGCAAGAATCGGATATTTTCTGTAGGTGGTGCTTCTGTCAAATTCACCCTCAATGGAAAATCCATTCCAGTCAAAACTGAAATTCATTCCGTAGATCGACATGCCCGTATTCAGACCATACGTATATGTAACATACCGTTTGTTCGAAACGTCCTGCACGTTGCCCTGAGCCCGTTCAACGGTAAAAAATTGGGTCGGTTTTCCAAGTCTTGTACTGTCATAATGGTTCGGATAGAGATTCAATTTTTCCGTCGGATATTCATCCATGCGAAGCACCCAGTCCTGCGCGGATTCTAGAGCATAATCATTTGCAAGAAGTATTTTGAATGTCGCTGATTGAACACCGAACGGCATTACAAACGCATACGTGAGATTTGATTTTCCTTTAATCTCTACCGGATATTCCGGCGGCGCGGACATACCATAATTATACCGGTAGAGATTGTACGACGTTTTGTTCGCCGGAATTTCCTGTCCGGTCAAAGGATCGACAACAGATTTTGCCCCTTCCAGATACAAACTGTTCACCATATAATAATTCTTGAAGACATAATACTGAATTGGATTATTAAGATTGGTATTGATATCGCTTGGGACGCGTCCATTAATATTCAAAAGAGGATATTGTTTCCCGTTGATGATCACTTGCGGAGTGCCGTACACAATCGGCCCCGAGAGGTCGTTCGGCGAATCATCCTTCACCCGGATGAAGATTACTCTCGGAATCGTATTCGCAACATCCCCTTTGATGGAACTTGCCTTGCTGTCAATCGAATTGTGGCGTTGATGCTGATTAACGTACGTTGCGCCCACGGTCAATACATCACCAACATCCGTTTCAGCATGGGCTCCGAACATATATGCCGGCCAGTCACGCGGACGTGCTATGGAAGAGGGTAAAGCACTTGCATCAAAACGGATCCTCACCGGATCAGAAACGCGGGAAGCAACGACTGTTCCCCGGTATTTATTTGTGGATGCATCCCAGCGTATGCCGTTGAATCGGGCTTTATCAAGCGTCAGCGAAGTAAACTTTGTGCGTATCGCTTCACCAAGCATGATACGCGAATTAAATCCTCCGTAGGAATCGTTGCCGATCAGAAGGTTGTTGAACCACAGATTATAATATTTTGATTTCTGAACGTTGCTCAGTCCTCCCAATCCGTTGACAACCTCGCTTTGCGATTCGCCAAGTTCGTATACAGAAAGACCGTCGACTAAAAAATTGCCGAAGTTATCGTAGATCTTTCTCTTGTTAAATTGAACGCTGTAATTTTCGTAATTCCGTCCAGCATAATTAGAGTACGATTCGTTCCCTTTAACCTGATCCCGGTTTATGAATTGCGCTTGTGCTGCTACAGCAATGATGACAAGTAAGAGCGTGAGCGATATAAAAATACGTGTCATCAAAAATGATATCCAATAGAAATTGACGATATACCGCCTACATGCTGAATAAACGCCTGATACGAATAGGAATAATCCAGCGTAAAATCACCGAGCTTCAATCCGAAACCTCCGTTGTAATCACCCTGCGAGTCTTTTGCCATCACGCGGCCGCCGCCGAGGCGAACGGTGAATTCACTCTTCAGGCCAACGACGGATGTTTCCATTGCCAATATTTCTGTGCCGGCCGAGATCTTCACATCGCCGTCAACAACTGTTACGGTATTTAAAATTGTGTAATGATATTTGTGTGAAATAAACGCTGCCCCAAAGTTCAAATCCATCGGCAGCGCGGCATCGGAGGATCCGTTACTGGCAACAGACGGTTGGGTAAAATTCATTATAGAAACACCGACATTCAAATCGTTCTCTTCAGCGATCTCCTTAAATTGATATGTGGCGCCAAGATCGAATGTAATGCCGTTGAACGACAATGCCGGTTCGGGTACTGCGTTTTCCCCTCTCGGTGCTTCTGCACTCCACATCAGTAATTTCGCATTCAATCCCAGAGAAAGATTTTCGCTGAACATCCTGGTAGCGAATGATCCTGTAATCGTACGTTCACTCCACAACTTCGGCGCGAACTGGGTCACACCAAGACCAACCACACCAATCCCTTCGAACGCATAGACACCACCCGCTGAAATAACATTCATATTTTCGTCGATGACATCGGGATACAGATTGGAGAAGTTGGTGAAGATATTGGAAGAAGTTTCGAATCCTATGGCTGCGGGATTATAATAGATCAATGCGGCATCATTCGTCAAAGCTGTAGCGGCTTTGCCGAGCGAAGTAATTTTTGCATTATATCCCTTATCGACAAACGCTTGCGAATAAGCCGCCGATGAAAGAAGTAAGATGAAGCATATGCGCAATAGATATTTCACATTTTTAGTAGGCTATTACAACCGATTTTGTCACAACTTGTCCGCCGTTATCAACATCCAGCGAGATTTGAACGATATAAAGACCGGGGAGCAATTTTTTTCCATTATCATCACGTCCATCCCATAAAAATCCTTTCCCTCCGCTTCTCGGATCTCCAAAGAACGGATTGATTCCCGAACGAATATCAACTAATGTTCTTACTTTCCTTCCGGTAAGATCCATAATCGAAATTCTGAGCGGTTTCGGACTGCTGATATTTGCCACGGAAAAATCTATGATCGTGGCATCGTTTTTCCCGTCGTCGTTGGGTGTAAACGGATTCGGATCAATTCGTACATCGACCAATGGCGTAATCGGAACACCCGTAGCGTTCACCAGCCATCCGTCGCCGGCCGCCGTTACAGATGGGTCAAGGCGCTGCGGATTCCACGGTGAACTTTTACTGATGATTACAGAAGGAAAACTCCCGCCGGTGATCATTTTTGTTGAGAATGTAACATTAACTGTTCCCGAACTTTTCAACGTTTGCGGGAAACCGATGACCATCTTATCCGGCGCGGGTATATATGAGAATTGAACCGCTGTTCCATTCAATGTCACACTGCGCACAACGGAAGGACCGGGCGTTGCAATTTTTATTGTATCAATCCCTAATGAGGAGGCCGATACCGAAGATTGAATCGTATACGTCAGCATAACCGGACTGAGAACCGGTACATCCTGCGGAGTTATGAACACCGTTGCAGAATCTACAACCAAATTTTTTTGATAAACTATTTTTATCCCGCTCACTTTCGGAGTTTCGAGATTCGTCGTATATAATTTTATGCGATATTGAAAAAACCGTCGTGGTTCAGCAACATTCACCATTGAACCGGCAAGGGCTTCATTCCTTGAATGGAAAAAGATCGGCGAAGACCAGTTCGACCAATGCAGACTGTCGATATTTTTTTTACTGCCTGTCCGGAATTCAACGGACACGTACGTTCCGGCAACGATGTCGGCATCAATAACCGTATTGGCAAAATTTGCATTCCCGATTCCTACAGAGTCCACTGCCGAGACATACGTTCCTTCTTCGACGTATCCCTCTCCAAATATTTGAAATTCGGAAATTACTGTGGCATTTCGCGGATCCTGTTTGTCGATTACGAATGACAGAAATTGCACGGGCTGCGGTTCCGAAATGTATGCCGTGTGACGGGAGGAATCGGTATTGTTGAATTCCTGATAGATACGTCCTAAACGCGTAGAATCTATTCCGGCATAATAGGAGAATGCGATCGGCCTGGTATTGAATGAGAACGGTGCATTACCGAGATTCACAGCAATGATCTTCGTTACCTTACGAATTCCGTTCAGATCGAATTTAATGCCCGACCCTATATTGTTCGGCGTAGGAAATGATACCACAGAAAAATAATTATTATCCTTGATATAAAGAGGATTCATCTTTGTGGTATCGGGTTTCTGAGGATCATTCGATGGAGGAAGTGTCCCAACATAGTTTGCATAGACGCGGGCGCTGGTCACAAGATTCTTTTGGTCACCAGATGCCAACAATATTTTCCCTGCTTGTGTTTTTAAATCGATATCAGTAGAGAGAGTCTTATCGTAGCGGGTCGTATCGCTGAAAGAGAATGAATAGACCAGCGAATCAACCGTGCCGAATAACAATGTGCTGCTGGAGACACAAAGGAAGAAAAATAAAAAGAATGGTTTAACCATGAAGCGTCGTATAGACAATTTTGTAAGAGAACGCGAACTAAAATAATCTAAAAAATATAGATGCAAAACAATTGAGAAGCAATTCCTAAATTTCATTGCGGCCATTATTCCCTTCTATCACCAGCACGAACTCACCCTTCATGACCCTTGAAGAAAATTCCTGTAGGACCGAAGAAACTTTTCCGCGGGTGATCTCTTCGAATACCTTCGTCAGTTCACGTACGACAACAACATTCCTGTCGCCGAAATGTTCGAGCACTTCCTGCAGAGTCTTTTGAATGCGGTGAACTGATTCATACAATATGATCGTCCTCTCCTCATCTTTCAAACGCAGCAACTTTGTCCTTCTTCCCTTCTTGTGCGGAAGAAATCCTTCAAAGACGAATTCGTGCGTAGCGAATCCGCTGATGACCAGCGCAGGAACGAACGCTGTTGCGCCCGGCAGCGGAACGATGTGGATGTTGTTCTCAATGGATGCGGTGATGATTGAATGAGCCGGATCGGATATTCCCGGCGTACCCGCGTCGGAAACCAGCGCAACCGAATCACCCCCCTTGAGTCTTTGAATAATTTGCGGAACGCGGACCTGTTCGTTCTGAGAATAAAAACTGAGCAGCGGTTTTTGAATTGCGTAATGATCGAGCAGAATTTTTGTCGTGCGCGTATCTTCCGCAGCGATCACATCAACACCTTTCAGCACATTCAGCGCACGAAGCGTGATATCCTCAAGATTCCCGATCGGTGTTGGAACGATATATAATGTGCCGCGAAGGATTTCCTCTGCCACTAAATCCCCCAATCCCGTACATACCGAAAGTCGATATTAACAGTCCGGTGAGAAATCTTCGCGATCAGCGGAGGACGGCGTTTGAATTGATTGATCTGAATCTTCCTGCGCACCGTTGCAATAAATGGTTTAGCAAATCCTCGCATCTCCAGTTCCTCGTCAGTTCGCCTTTCATCAACCATAAAATACAACAGCTTATCAGCATCACGGTAGCTGAAACCGAGTTCTCCCTCATCGGTCTGCCCCTGCCACAAATCGGCCGTCGGTTTCTTTTTAATGATCTTCTCCGAAACGCCCAATTCTTCCGCCAAGTCCCAGATATGCGTTTTATACAGATCTCCTAAAGGATTGATCGCACAAGCCATGTCACCGAAAAGCGTTCCGTAACCAAGCATCGATTCGGTCTTATTGGACGTTCCGATCACCAGCGCTTTTTCCTTCTGTGAAACATCATACAGAACGATCATTCGCTGACGTGCCATGATGTTCCCTTTGCGCAAATTATCCGTGATCTTTTGCGATTCAAACAATGGATCAACCATTGCCGTAATCTCGATCAGTTCGTTTCTTACACCAAGTGCTTTTGCAACGACCTCAGCATCGGCTTTGCTTTCCGGACTGCTGGTTTTGTACGGCATCATTACCGTGGTCACATTCTTTGCACCGAGCGCTTCAACGGCAAGATAGGCGGAGACTGCAGAATCGATCCCGCCGGAAAGACCTATCACAGCTTTGGAGAATCCTGCATTCTTTACTTCATCCCTTATAAACTGAACAAGCATCAAGCGCACAGTACGCATGTTCAATGCCAACGGATTGTCGTTATGTTGTTCGGTAGTTTCCATTGTGTTATCACATCGTTAAAAAAGTCATGCCTCGTCTTCGCTCGGCATGACAGTATGATGTTGTTTATTAAAATGTAGCGTTGCTTTCTTTACAATTCTCCAATGCTCAATTTCTTCAGCGCATTTTTAATGATCGCAAGACCTTCATTCAACTCTTCCTGTTTGATCGTCAGCGGTGTTCTAAAACGGATCGACCGGTCGCCGCATCCGATCAGGATCAATCCTTCTTCGTATGCTTTGTCGATCAATTGATTCCGGTTCTGTGCTGAATCAAGATCGAATGCGCACATGAGTCCGCGTCCGCGTGCATTCGATGCAAGTTTTGGAAATTCCTGCACCAGCCCGTTCACTTGACCCAGAAGATATTCACCCTGCACACGCGCATTTTCCACAAGATTATCTTCGTGAATGATCTCGAAGATCCTTTTTGCACGAACCATGTCGACAAGATTTCCGCCGAACGTAGAATTGATGCGGCTTGCTTTTTTGAAAACGTTGTCGAGTATGTCGTCGATACGCGTACTTGCCATAAAACCACAGATATGCGTTTTTTTACCGAACGACAACAAGTCTGGCTTCACAAAATGTTCGTGCGCCCACATCTTTCCTGTAAGACCGATACCGGTCTGCACTTCGTCAAATATCAGCAGGATCTCGCTCTCATCGCAGATCGTGCGAAGTTCCTGAAGGAATTCTTTCCGGAAATGATTGTCTCCCCCCTCTGCCTGGATCGGTTCGATGATGATCGCCGCAATATCATCGGTATTGTTGATGATCGCTTCCTTAATCTGTTTGATGGCGAGTTTTTCTTCTTCTATGACCAGCTTAAGATTTTCTTCGTTGAGAGGAAATTTAATTGAAGGGTTGTGAACCCGCGGCCATTTGAATTTGGGGAAATAATTCGTTTTGGTCGGATCGGTATTTGTCAGCGACATTGTATAACCGCTTCTGCCGTGAAACGAATGACGGAAATGGATCACCTGATGACCTTTTTCGGTTGTGTAACCTTTCGCAAAATTCTTTCTCACTTTCCAGTCGAATGCGGTCTTCATCGCATTCTCGTTGGCAAGAGCGCCTCCGTCGATAAAAAATGCATACGGCATATATTCCGGCTGGACAAGCTGTCCGAATGTTTCTACGAACTCCGCCATCTCCACAGAATAGACATCGGAATTGGACGGTTTGTTCACGGCAACATACGCAAGTTTTTCCATGAACTCCGGCGTTGTCAATTTCGGATGATTCATTCCGAGTGCAGATGAACCGAAAAATGAAAAGAAGTCGAGGAATTTTTTCCCGTACCGGGAATCGTAGATATAGGCACCCTGGCTTTTTTTCAGGTCTATGACCATGTCGAAACCGTCCGCAAGCAAATGCCGGGAGAGCGATTTATGGACATCGGTTGGAGCGATGTGGACGGGGGAAAATGGAGTTTTCTTTCCGTTGGATGAAACGGTCGTTTCTTTAGCTTGGGTCAGTGTTGCAGACATTGAAGTCCCCTTTCATACTTTTAGATAAAAAAAATTAAATAAAAAAAGTATACGGGAACTCAGTAAAATTCTTGATGCTCGTACATTGACACGATGTACGGACGGCCATCTATTCCTTTCAAGAACGTATTTTTTTGCCTGCGAATGTGCATTGGTATGGAAGAACAACTTCCGGGTTTTCACACCCGGAAGATGACTGATCTCTTATTAGTAGTTATCGATCTGTGCCCGCTGAAGTTTTCCGGAATAATCAACATACACTGCTTTCCACTCCGTATAGAAGTCATACACAGCCCAACCACCCTCGCGGTGACCGTTTCCGGTCTTTTTCACTCCGCCGAACGGCAAATGTGCCTCGGCACCGATCGTTGCTGCATTAATATACGTAATTCCGGACTGAATGTCACGCATAGCTGTAAATGCTTTGTTCACGTCCGTAGTGAAAACAGAGGATGACAATCCATATTCTGTATTGTTGAGAATACGAATCGATTCATCAAAATTTTTCGTGCGGATAACAGAAAGCACCGGTCCGAAAATTTCCTCTTTTGCAATCCGCATTTCCGGTGTTACATCGCCGAAAATTGTCGGCTGATGGAACCAGCCTTTCGAAAGTGCTCCTTCGGTAACAATGTTTCCTCCGGCAACAAGTTTTGCTCCTTCATTCTTGCCGATTTCAACATACTCCTGAACGGTCTTTCGCTGGCTTTCGTTTACGCATGGACCAACCTGCGATTCGGCAAGAAGTCCGTCTCCCAATTTCAGTTTATTGGTGCGGTCGATAAGCATGGACATGAACTTGTCATAAATTTTCTCTTCAAGTATCAGTCTGCTTGTTGCGGTGCAGCGCTGACCTGTTGTACCAAAGGCACCCCAAAGAACTGCTTCGAGTGCAAGATCGAGGTCTGCATCGGCAAGAACGATCTGCGCATTTTTTCCGCCGAGTTCCAGCGAAACGCGCTTTAATGTATCAGCAGCATCCCGCGTTATCTGTTTTCCCACTCCGGTAGAACCGGTGAATGAGATCAGATCAACATCCGGATGTGAAACGATCGCATTGCCGACCTCGCCGCCGCCGCCGTGAACAATATTGATCACACCTTCGGGAACACCTGCATCCATCATGATCTCAACAAGCAAAGCTGCCGTTCTTGGCGTATCGGTTGCCGGTTTGAACACGCACGTATTACCGGAGAGAATGGCAGGGAATATTTTCCAGGTAGGAATCGCCATCGGAAAATTCCATGGCGTGATGATGCCTGCTACGCCGATTGGAACGCGGATGGACATTGCAAATTTATTGGGAAGTTCGGACGGAACCGTGTAGCCGAACAATCGTCGACCTTCGGTAGCAGCATAATATGCCGTGTCGATACCTTCCTGAACATCGCCGCGGGTTTCTGCAAGCACTTTTCCCATCTCGCGGGTCATTTCAATTGAGATTTCCTCTTTCCGTTTTACCATCAGGTCGCCAATAGCACGCATGATATCGCCCCGTTTCGGCGCCGGTACCAATCTCCATTTTTCAAACGCAGTGCGGGCCGCTTTTACGGCATCGTTAACATCCTCTTTCCCCGATTTCGGGAATATTCCTACAACTTCTTCCCAATTTGCGGGATTACGGTTCTCAAATGTTCGGCCGGAATGTGCATCGACCCATTTTCCATTGATAAGATTTTGAAATTTTTGTGCCACAATGATTCTCCTGTTAAAGTAAATGATGAACTAAACACGTTGCATGAAATTTTCTAATACAAATATTTTCCGTTTCCTGAAATGCAATGGACTTTCAACCAACGAAATAGCTTTCAAATTTTCGATACCGGAAACGAACCACGGATCTTTAACAGCGGGGATGGTCATGCTCCACTTCGGATACTCCAGTTTCAATTCAGAACAGAGATAATCATTTGTCGAAGCAAGCATCGCATCGATCTTTTCATCGGAACATTCAAAAGGCTGTTCAACGGCATAACTATCTTTGTAGTATCTAAAATCATCGACAAAATCCATGAGATGCAGAAGCCAATGCTGTTTATCCTGTTCGATCTTTTTTTTCGTTCCCTTAATTGTTATCATTTCTGAAATATTTCTTCTTTTGTCATGCTTAATCCAGTCCGACCCTTTTAAAAATATAATCAACATTATTAAGACTTTTTTTCGGATCGAACGCTTCGCTGAATTCCGAATCATTAAGAACGGCCGAAACCTCCGGATCCGCTTTCAGCATTTCCATAAAATTCTTTTTGGATTTCCAGACATCCATTGCATTTCGCTGGACAATACGATACGCATCCTCCCGCTTCATCCCTTTTTTGGTGAGTGCAAGCAGAACCGGCTGTGAATAGAGAAGTCCGTGCGTAATATCCAAATTCTTTTTCATATTCTCCGGATACACCAGCAGCTTATCAATGATATCGGTGAACTTTACCAGCATGTGGTCAAGAAGAATGCAGGAATCCGGAACAATCACCCGCTCCACCGATGAATGCGAAATATCGCGCTCATGCCATAGTGCAACATTCTCCAGTGCCGCCTGCGCATTGCCGCGCAATATTCTTGCAAGACCTGATATCTGTTCGCAGGTGATCGGATTGCGCTTATGCGGCATGGCCGATGAGCCTTTTTGTTTTTCCGAAAAATATTCCTCCGCTTCAAGCACTTCGGTACGCTGAAGGTGACGGATCTCCGTTGCAAATTTATCAAGCGAACTTCCGATGACGGCTAACGTCGTCAGGAATTCTGCGTGACGGTCCCGCTGAATCACCTGCGTTGAAACAGGTGCCGGTTTCAAACCGAGTTTCGTGCAGACAAACTCTTCAATCTCAGGACTTAAATGAGCATATGTTCCAACGGCACCTGAAATCTGCCCAACGGAGATCGTATCCAATGCCGCTTGCAGCCTTTTAATATTCCTGCGTGTTTCGTCATACCACAAGGCAAGTTTCAAACCG
The DNA here is from genome assembly GCA_903861125.1 of uncultured Ignavibacteriota bacterium. Lineage (GTDB taxonomy): Bacteria > Bacteroidota > Ignavibacteria > UBA10030 > UBA8401 > UBA8401. Next base: position 169,547 of record CAIOTF010000017.1, on the reverse strand, counting down.
AATGTTGTTGGCTCTGCATGGATCCCGTGCGAACGGCCGATCATAACGGTCATTTTAAATTCTTTCGCCCTCCGCGCAAGAACATCCCGCAAACCGGTCAGGTCTTTCATCAACAACGTTGCAGCCTGTTTCATTTGAACGGAGAGTGCCGTATCGACAACATCCGACGATGTCATACCAAGATGAATGAACCGTGCATCCGGCCCGACAGATTCGCCCACACTGGTCAGGAATGCAATCACATCGTGCTTCACTTCCGCTTCAATCTCGTTGATCCGATCAATATTGAATTTTGCCTTCTCGCGTATCGTCCTCACGGCATCTTCGGGGATCGATCCCAATTCCGCTTGCGCTTCGCATGCAAGCAGTTCTATTTCCAACCAAATAGAATAACGATGTTCATCCGTAAAGATATTTCCCATTTCGGGACGTGTGTATCGGGTGATCATTTATTTTTGTTTCTCCAATGGTAGTTCCACATTAATGATTTTTTTATCGCGATACACTTTCACCTTCCATGTGTCGCCGGCGCGGCTTTCCTGCATGAGACTGATAAGATTGTCGTTATTGATGATCCGTTCGCCATTGATTTCAACGATTATGTCCGCAATAAGAATGCCGGCACGTTCGGCCGGACTGTTCTTTTGAATGTCACTCACAATCATTCCCTGCGCCTGCTTCAGACCGAAGTACCGCGCAATCTGCACGTCAACAGCACGGACGTCCATACCGGTCCAGAAATTACGTTCCACTTTCCCTTTATGCTGCAGTTCGTCCACGATCGTCTTCACGCGATTAATCGGCAGTGCAAAGCCATAACCAATATACGCTTGACTCACACCGGCGGTGTAGATCAGTGTATTGATCCCGATAACCTCGCCGACACTATTGACCAGCGGACCACCGCTGTTGCCGGAGTTGATCACTGCGTCGGTCTGCAGCAACCCCCGGTACGATCTGTTATTATCAACGCTCAAGTTCATTCCTTTTGAACTGATCACTCCGACCGTAACAATTGGTTTATCGATGTTATCGAATAAGCCGAACGGATTACCAAATGCGATCACCCATTCGCCGATCAGCACGTTGTCGGAATTCCCGAGTTTTACAAAAGGAAATGTTTCTCCCTTTTCGGGAGTGAGTTTCAAAAGACAAATATCGGTGACAAGATCTGTTCCGATGATCGCAGCCTGATATTTTTTTCCGTTCGTCATCGTCACAGTGATCTCCTTCGCATTCCCGGCAACGTGATCGTTGGTAACCACATATCCGTCCGACGATACGATGAATCCGGACCCGAGGCCCTTCACTTCCTGCTTATAATTTCTGTTGCCGAAGAACTGATTGAAAAACGGATCGCTACCGAAAAAATTAGAGAAGGGATCGCGGTATTCCCGCACTTCTATGACATTGATTCCCACAACCGATGAGCTGACGGCATCAACGGTACGGGTAATTGCATTCTGACGTGACGAAGATATTTCGTCGTTCGCGGTCTGCGCAGACGTAACAATGCCGGCTGCAGCAAGTACGAAAAAAATATTACGGATTCGATTCATTGAAGTATTCTTTTAAGGGTTCAATATGACGCGAGAGACAGACTGCTGCGATCATGCTTGCGGCAGTAAAAAAATCGGACGGAGTAAAATAACCGGGAATAATTTTCACCAGCCATTGGTCAGGAACACACCAAATGAACAGCGGAAGTCCGGCAAGCGCGATCACGCTGGATGCATGGACATTTTTTGTGATTTTTTCGGAACCAAAATAGACGGCAAGCCATACAGCCACCCAAATCCAACTTGTTACCAGTAGCGATCCTGCGCCTGTTGCAAGTCCTCTTCCGCCGTGGAATTTCAGCCATACCGGATAACAATGACCAAGAACAGATCCAAACATCGCCGCTGAAACTGCCGCTGATTGATCCTTAAAGAACATACTTGCAGCAATAACGCTCAGCGCTCCTTTAAAAAGATCGAAAACCGTTACTACGGCCCCGATCCATTTTTTCCCTGTCACTTCAAGGGCATTCCTTCCCCCAACATTACCGCTGCCGGCCTTTCGGATATCGACATTCGATGTTCCCTTCACAACAAGGTATGCTGTAGGAATCGAACCGATGAGATAGCTTATGATCAAAGAAAAAAGATAATTTTGCACGGTGCTCTCACTTTCTATTTCTAAATTTACAAAAAATGGTATGGTAAGTCAACGAACGAAATTGCCGTAACATATTGAATTTAGAGGAATTTAGCGGAATCGTTTCTTGATTCTCCTTATCAAAAAAACTATATTGCATAAAATAAAGGACAGCATGTCAAAAGACCTCACCAAAGTCACCTACTATAACAACATTCTCGAAACGATCGGCAATACACCCCTGATCCGCCTGAACAAGATCACTAAAGGACTGAAACCGCACATTTTTGTAAAGGTTGAAGCGTTCAATCCCGGCGGATCCGTTAAAGACAGAATCGGCGTAGAAATTATTGAGGATGCAGAGCGAACCGGGAGAATAAAACCGGGTGGGACTATTGTTGAGTCGACCTCGGGAAATACGGGTATGGGTTTGGCGATCGCCGCGGCTGTGAAAGGATACAAGACCGTCTTTACCATGCCGGATAAAATGAGTGCAGAGAAGATAAGTAATCTGCGTGCTTTTGGTGCTGAAGTGATTGTCACCCCGACTGCTGTTCCGCATGAGTCTCCCGAAAGCTACACGGAAGTGGCAAAACAGCGTGTTCGTGAAACACCGAATTCCATTCTTGCCGACCAGTACGAGAATCCGAAAAATCCGGAAGCTCATTATAAAACCACCGGGCCGGAGATCTGGAAACAGACCGGCGGACAGATTGATTATTTTATTTGCGGTCTCGGCACCGGCGGCACGATTACCGGGGCGGCTAAATATTTGAAAGAAAAAAATCCGAACATCAAAGTCATCGGCGTTGATATCAAAGGTTCTATCCTGCAGGAATATTTTTACAAAAAGAAATATGACCCGGTATTCAAAACATACAAGGTAGAAGGGATCGGCCAGGATTACATTCCGAAAACGCTGGACTTCAATTATATTGATGAAGTGATCATTGCGGATGATCGTGAATCATTCATTGCCGCACGCAGACTGACGCGTGAAGAAGGAATCTTCGGCGGCGGATCGAGCGGTACGGCAATCCACGCGGGACTTGAGTTTTGCAAAAATATTCCGGAAGACTCCATCGTCGTCATTCTCCTTCCCGACAGCGGCAGCCGTTATGTGAGCAAGATGTACAACGACGTATGGATGCGTGAAAACGGATTCCTGAAACCGGAACGTATAACGCTCAAATATATTCTCGACAGCAAGGATTCCTTACTGGAAAGTCTGATCAGTGTTGATAAATCGTCAACCATTCGCCAGGCAATTGAATTGATCAAGAAACACGGCATCTCACAACTGCCGGTAATTGAACGCGGAAAATCGATCGGTCTTGTTACAGAATCGAATTTACTCTCCAGCGTCGTTGATGATGCCGCAAACTTCGAAAAAAGTGTATCCACTGCGATGGAACATCCTCTTCCGGAAATTCATATGAACGAAGAGGTCAGCATGGCCCTGAAGTATTTCATGCAGAAAGCACCCGCCGTAATTATTATGGATCATGAGAAACCGATCGGCATCATCACGCGATTTGATGTATTAGAATATATGTCTCACTAACCGGACACACTATATGCAGTGGGATAAAAATGCATCCGACACTTTAGAAAAACTCGTCTCCGTCGTACGCGATCCGTTTCGTACGGTGATAAAAAGCAATGCACAATCGCACGCAGAAAAATATGCTGCCGTGCGCAAAACCCCTCATGTAACGTCAAAAGAGGCGGTGCTTGGATTCCTGCGGGCACGTTCGCATAAATTGACCGGCGAAGGTCTCTTGATTCTGGAAGAACATCAACTCACTGAAAAAGATTTTCTCAACTATCCTTCAACCTGAAAGACACAATGAAGTTTTCCACAAAAGCAATTCATGCAGGACAATCTCCTGATCCATCAACAGGCGCAGTGATGACGCCTGTTTTTTTGACATCGACGTATGTACAGGAAGGACTCGGCAAGAACAAAGGATACGAATATTCCCGCGTTTCGAATCCAACCAGAACAGCACTCGAGAAGAACATCGCCGCGCTGGAAAATGCCGATGAAGGAATGGCCTTTGCATCGGGAATGGCTGCCGAAGATGCCATTTTCCGTCTCTTGAATCCCGGCGACCACGTAATTGTAACGAACGACGTATATGGTGGAACATACCGCATCGGGAAACTTGTTCTGGAAAATTACGGCCTTCAGTTTGACTTTGTGGATACCACGGTCATCGATAATATTGTAAAAGCATTCCGGCCTAACACGAAAATGATTTTTGTGGAGACACCGACGAATCCGACGATGAAGATCACCGACCTGAAAGCGATCGCGAAATTCGCAAAAGAACGGAAGATTCTTTCCGTTGTCGATAATACTTTTGCCACGCCATATCTTCAGCGGCCGCTGGATATTGGTATCGACGTTGTGATTCACAGTGTCACGAAATACTTAAACGGACACAGCGACATGCTCGGCGGATTTGTCGGCACAAGCAATAAAAAAGTGATCGAGCGGCTTCGTTTCCTGCAGAAAGCAACCGGCGGGATCATGAGTCCGTTCGATGCATGGCTCTGTCTGCGCGGTACAAAAACGCTGGCAGTACGTATGCGTCAGCATTGTGAAAGTGCAATGCAGATTGCAGAATGGCTTGATGCACAAAATAAAATACGGAAAGTGAATTACCCGGGACTGAAACACCATCCTCAGCACGAACTTGCCAGGAAACAGATGAGTGGTTTCGGAGGGATGATCTCGTTCGAACTGGGAAGTCTGGCAAATGCAAAAAAATTCCTGAAAGCAGTAAGGATCTGTGCGCTGGCCGAATCGCTTGGCGGAGTAGAAACGCTTATCTCCCATCCTGCAACAATGACACATGCGTCGGTACCAAAAGCGGATAGGATAAAGAACGGCGTGACGGACGGGTTGGTACGAATTTCCGTAGGAATCGAAGATGTGGAAGATATTATTGATGATTTGAAACAGGCATTAGCAAAGATTTCATAAGCAACCCTTGCGAACGTTATTCCATCATTCCTTCGTCGGAGAATAGTCCTTTCCGCGAAATGATCATCTGCGCTGTCGCAATATTTGTTGCGAGCGGAATATTGTGGACATTACATACACGCAATAATCCATGGATATCCGGATCATGCGGATGCGCATCAAGCGGATCAGTAATGAAAATCACCGCATGGACTTTTTTGTTGGCAACCAGCGCCGCAATTTCAGCATCGCCTCCCATCGGACCGGACATATAACATTTCACTTTCAGCCCGACTTTTTCTTTCATCAGCTTTCCCGTGGTTCGCGTGGCGATCAATTTGCATTTCGCGAGCACCTTTTTATTATCGTTGGCAAATTGAAGAATGTCGGCTTTCTTGCCGTCATGTGCTATTAACGCTATGGTTTTCATTTGCTTCCTGTATGATGTACGCAATTATTTTAGATACAATAATGACTCTTTACGCAATTTCATGAACGCCTGCAATTCTTCTTTCCACGTCTCTTCTATCTCGTTCACCGTCTTACCTTGAAGGATCATCTCGCGGATCACCGGCGTTCCCGCTAAACGGTCAAATCCCCGTTCACGAAATGTCAGAGAATCATTAAAGAGGGAATGGATTCCCCAAATAACTGCAATTCCTGTTTTGACCGATTCAAATTTTATCCGATTGGTCACATTTACATACACCCCGCCGCACACGTGATCCGAATATTTTGGATGTGAGGCTACGTTCGGTATTTCCACCGGTGTGAATTCAACCGGTTCAAATTTCACTCCCGGTAAATGCTGTTCGTTCAGCAGTTTTGCAAGTTCCTTCCCGTTGATCCATGGTGCACCAATATATTCGAACGGTTTATCAGTGCCGCGTCCTTCCGACACATTTGTCCCTTCGATCATACACGATCCGGGATACACCGCGGCTGTGCGGGTCGTTATCATATTCGGCGACGGTTTGATCCATGTAAGCAATGTTTCATCGAACCATTGTGAACGTTTCCAGTTTTCCATTTCCACCACAGTCAATTTTGCCGGTTTGCGGTTCTTCAGCCATCCCTGCAGATTCGCCATAACGGCAAGTTCTCCCACCGTCATTCCGTGAGCGATTGGGATGGGAACCCATCCGACGAATGATTTCAGCGAATCGATACGAACCGGTCCTTCTACTCTCACGCCGGTGATAGGATTCGGACGGTCAAGCACAATGAACGGAATATTATTTTCAGCTGCTGCTTCCATTCCCAAAAACATCGTACTGATGAAAGTATAGAATCGCGCACCGACATCCTGAATATCGAAGATCAGTACATCAACATTCTTCAGCATTTCAGGAGTCGGTTTATTCACCTTACCATACAGCGAATAGACCGGAACTCCTGTCTTTTCATCGGTCGTATCCCGGACTGTACGGCCGTCGGGTGCATCGCCCCGCACGCCGTGTTCCGGACCAAATAAAACAACCAGGGTTGCGCCGGCAAATTCATGCAGTGCATCGGCAAGATGTTTCCCGTTGGATAGTTTCGCCGTATGATTCGTGATCAGTCCTATTTTTTTTCCTTTGATCAATTCGGTCCTGCTTTCAAACAGAACATCCGCTCCCGTTTTTAATTTTTTCGCAGGTTTTGCAACAATGAGCGAAGCGCAGAGCAAAAAGAAAAATATTTTTTTCATATTGATGCCTTTATAATTTTGACCGTACCAACATCCAAGCAGCAATTGTCATCCCATCCCATACAATATTACTGCGTATCAATTCATCCACCTCGTCGGCTGTTTTGAATAGGATTTCGAATTCTTCCGTAGAATCGGGTACCGCTTTTGACTGAATAAGATTTTTCGCTAAAAACACTTTGCATATTTCATTCGTCACGCCGTTGAACGGATTAAACTCCGCCGCATATTTCAAATCATCCGAACGGAAACCTGTCTCTTCTTCCAATTCGATGTGTGCCATTTCCTCGTATGACTTTCCTACTTTCACGCCGCCGCACGGTAGTTCAATGCTTTCCTTATCGCAGAGAAAGCGATATTGATTGACAAGGATGATCTTTCCATCGGCAGTGACCGGAACGATCATGCTTGCGCCGTTAGTGTGAACGTAATGATACTCACCGGCCACCCCGTTAGGAATTTGGAATGAGTCCTGCTTATACGTCCACCATGAATTCTTAAAGACTACTTTCGACGAGAGTTGTTTCCAGCGTTTCAGCATGTTGATCTCACAATTAAAAAAAACGGCCGGTTATTCACCGACCGTTGTATTTTTTATTATTATTGATGCATTGTTTCCGTCAGACCAATTCGCTTTCAGCGAAGAAAAATCCTACTTCGATCTTTCCATTTTCAACGGAATCTGAACCGTGAACGATATTTTCCCCTTTATTGTCCGCATACAGTTTGCGGATTGTTCCAGCCGCTGCATCTTTCGGATCGGTAGCGCCGATAAGAGTACGATAGTCGGCGATGGCATTTTCTTTTTCCAATGCGACCGGAACAACCGGTCCGGAGGTCATGAATTCGACAAGCGAAGGATAAAACGGACGTTCCTTATGCACTGCATAGAACGCACCGGCTTGTTCTTTTGTCAAACGGATCTGCTTGAAACCCAGAACCTTGAATCCGGCTTTTTGAATGTGTGATAGTACCGTTCCCTGCAATCCTTTGCGAACGCAGTCCGGTTTCATGATACAAAGTGTTCTTTCGACAGCCATTGTTTTTCCTTATTTGTTTTATAGTGATGGATAGTTCTGCACGCTGATAATTGTCCAGCATTCGGGCGACTATAAAAAAACTGATCCCCGAATATTGACCGCTCAGCGTTTATTTTTTCTTCTTTGCTATTGATTTTTTCTTTACGGCACTTTTTTTCTTTACCGTCTTTTTCTTTGCATGAATCGTATAGGTGGCCTTGTATTTTTTCGCCAGCGCCTGTTTCATTGTTTCTCCCATGGATGCCGGAGAATCAACAACAAAAATTCCCGCACTCTTCATCGCTTTCATTTTTTCCGCTGCCGTTCCTTTCCCTCCGGAGATGATCGCTCCTGCATGACCCATTCTTCTTCCGGCAGGAGCTGTTCTTCCGGCAATGAAACCAACGACCGGCTTTGAGACATATTTTTTGATATACGCGGCGGCTTCTTCTTCCGCGCTGCCGCCTATCTCACCGATCATAATGATTCCATCGGTCTTGTCGTCCTCGTTGAACAACCGCACCGCATCGATAAATTGTGTTCCGATGATCGGATCGCCGCCTATGCCGATGCATGTTGACTGTCCGATACCGCGTTCTGTTAATTGCCAAACGGATTCGTAAGTTAGTGTTCCGCTGCGCGATACGACTCCAACCCGGCCCGGTTTATGAATGAATGCCGGCATGATACCAACTTTCGCTTCTCCCGGCGTGATGATACCGGGACAGTTCGGACCGATAAGGCGAACTCCTTTTTTTGTTACATATTCAAATGCCTGCACCATATCTTTAATCGGGATTCCTTCCGTGATACAGACAATAAGCTGCACACCGCTGTCAGCCGCTTCCATAATTGCATCGCCGGCAAATCCTGCGGGGACGTAAATAATTGATGTGTTTGCTCCTTCTTCTTTCACGGCATCGGCAACAGTGTTGAACACAGGCACTTCGCGATTAAACTTATCCTTTTCATTTCCTTTGTACCGTGAACCGCCTTTACCCGGTGTTACACCTGCGACAACATTTGTTCCGTACGCAAGCATTTGCGATGTGTGGAAAGTTCCTTCACCGCCGGTAATACCCTGCACAACAAGTCTGGTCTTTTTATTTACAAGAATACTCATAGATTTTATTTTTAATAGTGTGGAAAATTATTAATTAACGGTTTCGAGAAAATCTCCTACTTTCAAAATCGTCGCTTCGTCGAATTGCTTCCCGAGAAGCTGAACACCGACCGGCAATCCGTTCTTATCGGTACCGGCGGGAATGCTTATTCCGGGTATACCGGCAAGATTTGCCGACACAGTATAAATATCATTCAGATACATCTGAAGCGGATCATCCATCTTCTCCCCAAGTTTAAATGCTGATGTTGGCGAGATCGGCGTTAACAGACAATCCACTTCTTTGAACGCATTAACAAAATCATTCTGGATCAATCGGCGCACCTGCTGCGCCTTGCGATAGTATGCATCGTAATAACCGGACGAAAGCACATACGTGCCAAGCATGATCCTTCGTTTCACTTCATCACCGAAACCTTCACTCCGCGATCGGACATACATACTTTGCAGATCCGTCGAATGCGGCGATCGGTAGCCGTATCGTGCGCCGTCATAGCGGGCAAGATTCGATGATGCTTCTGCCGTTGCGAGAATATAATATGTTGAGACCGTGTATTCCGAATTCGGCAGTGATACTTCTACAATCTTCGCCCCTGCTTTCTTTAATGCATCAATCTTCGCTTGCAGTACCGAGCGGATTTCCGGATTGAGTGCATCTGAAAAATATTCTTTCGGCAAGCCGATCTTCAGTCCGTTCACAGAACGATTCATCTTGGACGCATAGTCCGGAACCGGAATATCCGCCGACGTTGAGTCATTCTCATCCTTACCTGCGATCACTTGTAGTATTGCTGCGGCATCACGGACAGAATTCGTAAACGGACCGATCTGATCGAACGACGAAGCGAATGCTACTAGCCCATAGCGCGATACTCTTCCGTACGTCGGTTTCAATCCCACAATTCCGCACAGTCCTGCCGGCTGTCTGATGGAACCTCCGGTATCTGTCCCGAGCGAAGCAGTCGACATTCCTGCAGCTACGGCCACACACGATCCGCTGCTTGAACCGCCCGGCACTCTCGTCTCGTCGATCGGATGTTTTGTTGCACCGTATGCCGAATTTTCACCGGACGAACCCATCGCAAATTCATCCATGTTCGTCTTGCCGATAAACACTGCATCTGCTTCCTTCAATTTCCTGATCACTGTTGCATCGTATATCGATTCGAAATTCTGAAGCATCTTCGAACCGCACGTGGTGATCTTGCCTGTCATGCACAGCACATCTTTCACCGCTATTACCATGCCGGCTAACGGACCCGCTGAGCCGTTCTTTATCTTTCGGTCAACGTCCCGGGCAGACATCAGCGCTTCGTCGTTAAATACCGAAAGAAAAGCGTTAAGGTTTTTTCGTGCGGAAATAACGGATAGATGCGACTCAACGCGTCCTTCAACGGTTTCCTCGCCCGATAGCACTCTGTTGCGGTAAGAGATGTATGATTCCTGAATGTTCAAAATAGTCCGCTAATAATTCCCCGTTTGGGAGTTCAACAAGCCGGCCGCCGGTGTAACAAAAAACACTACGGGCAACGATCCGTTATTTTTTTTCTTCCAACCGTTTATTCAATTCCGCTTCACGGCGTGCAAGTTCGGATTCTCTGCGTTTCAAATCATCCTCTTTGCTTTCTTCCTTCTGCAATTCGGATTGGATATCATTCATCCCTTTTTTGAATTCGCTGACACCTTTGCCAAGTCCTTTTGCAAGTTCAGGGATTTTTTTTGCACCAAAGAAAATCAAAACAACCAGAAGTATTAGAATTATTTCCTGCGTTCCGAGTCCCATCATACCATCTTCCTTCCTTAATAATACGTTATTGACAAATATTTTTTTGCACTATTAATTTGTTTGTAGTATAAAACTTTTTATCAGTGATTCAAAAATCCTTTTCCCATCAGCCGAACCAAGCTGAGTTTCGCATGCGCGTTCAGGATGCGGCATCATTCCCATTACATTTCCGTTCTTGTTCATAATGCCTGCAATATTATTGATCGAGCCGTTCGGATTTGAGCCGTCCGTGACCTCGCCGAATTCATCGCAGTAGCGAAACAGAACCTGACCATTCTCTTCAATTGCATTGATGGTTTCCTGTTCGGCAAAATAATTCCCTTCACCGTGTGCGATTGGAGTGCTCAGGATATCACCTGCGGTCAGATCGTTTGTAAATCGTGATTCCGAATGCTCAACTCTAATATTCACATGTTTGCTGGAGAACAGCAGTGACCGGTTCCGCAGAAGAACGCCGGGAAGCAGACCCGACTCGCAGAGGATCTGGAAACCGTTGCAAATGCCTACAACTATTCCGCCGTTGTTGGCAAATGTGATCACTTCATTCATTATCGGAGAGAAACGTGCGATCGCACCGGTGCGGAGATAATCTCCGTACGAAAACCCGCCCGGAAGGATTATCACATCAGAGTGTTTCAAATCAGGTTCTTTGTGCCAGAGGAATTCGGCATCCTGGTTCATCACATGTTTAGCCGCGTGATATGCATCGTGATCGCAGTTAGAACCGGGGAACACAACAATTCCAAATTTTAACTTCGACGCACTCATAATTTTTTAATCGTAAAGGAATAGTCTTCCATAACGGAATTGGCAAGCAGTTTTTTGCACGCTTCCTCGGTGATACGTTTTGCATCATCGTCGGACGCTGCATTCACCGTCATTTGGATAGATTTTCCGATGCGGACATTTTCGACTTCCTTCATTCCCAACGTATGGATCCCAAGTTCCACCGCTTTGCCCTGAACATCGAGGATCGATGGCCGAAGTGTTATTGTAATGGTCGATTGATACATAATTATTTTATCCAATCAGATATCGTAACTCGGGGCTTCTTCGGGATCCATGTCTTTGGCCTCTTTATGATCTGGTGCGGCGAACAGCAGATAGACATATCGCAAAAGTCCGAATGTCACGAATGCCGCAAACAGATAGAAAAGGGCCATTCCTTTAGTAAAGATGATCAACAGCATGGAGAAGAAAAATGAAATTGATTTTACCGGATGCTTCTTGAGTTCTTTTGCGGAAAATTTCGGCAGTGTATCATATTTTATTTTGCTTACCATAATCAGCGACATGGCAATGCTCAACGGTGCTAGCATCATCGCAGGAATTCCTTCCAGGCGATTTCCGTCAACGTTGAATGTAAGGATGAATGAAACGACCGCAAATGCACTTGACGGTATAGGAAGACCGGTGAAATAATCCTTGTCAAATCCTACCAACTGAACGTTAAACCGTGCAAGACGAATTCCCCCCATGATCATCAGTAGAGAACTAATGATCAAACCCCACTCATTGAAATGGAACAAATGAATTTTGTAGACAAGGAACGCGGGCGCAGCGCCAAATGAAACGATATCCGAAAGAGAATCGATCTCAACACCGAATTGGCTGCTCGATTTTGTAAGCCGTGCCATCACACCGTCCAGAGCATCAAAGACTCCGGCAAGAATAATGAAATACGATGCTTCAACAAATTTTCCTTCGCTCGCCTGCACAATGGAAAGCAGACCGCAGAACATATTCAGTACGGTGAAGAGCGTCGGTACGACTGCGCGCGTTATTCTCACTTCATCTCCGCTACAATTGTTTCACCGGCAACGGTCTTTTGGTTCAACACCACTTTGACCTCCGAATTTTTCGGGACATAAATGTCTACTCGCGAGCCAAATTTTATCATCCCGAAGCGTTTTCCCCGCTCTACTTGATCCCCTACCTTCACATTTGCTACGATCCTTCGGGCAATAAATCCGGCGATCTGTTTGAAATAAACTTTTCCATGTGAATTTTCAATTCCAATGTGGGTCTGCTCATTTTTCAATGATGCTTTATCTTCAAACGCCGCAAAAAACTCCCCTTTCACATATTCATAATATCCGACTGTTCCGGTGACGGGATTCCGGTTCACATGAACATTTACCGGAGACATAAAGATGCACACCAGGGTGGCTTCCCCTTTGATATACGTATCTTCAACAACATGTTCGATTTTAATCACGGTGCCGTCGGCAGGAGAAAGGACAAGAGTATCGCCTTGCGGAGATGCGCGGTCGGGGTCCCTGAAAAAATTAAGTGTGAAAATGAACAGCAGAATTGAAAGCGAGATCAATACCAATTTAACTATGGCTTGATCGATGAAGTAATATGCTCCCAGACCAAGGATAAGACAAAAAGCGGTAACAGAGAAAAAAACGTCATAGCCATACTCAGTAATCAATACGTTACACTCCGAAGGATTAAGATTTGGTTGAGAGAAACCGGCAAACGATAACTTTTTCGACATAAACTTACCGAAAAAATGAGGCAAAGTCAATCTTGCATATTTTCGATAGTTTTGCTACTTTAGAGTAGAAAATAAACCGGACTATGACTCCAACACCTACGAAATTAATAGTGCAAAAGAAAAAATTATTCATCAAACTTTTTCAATAAAAAGAATCGTCCCGAATATCCAACGGGACTTTTTTTTTGCCGTCACCTTACAGTAACGAGTGAAAATTAGAGAATTCCAAAAACAGTTTGAACAAATAGCGCCGTCGGCTATCGCTTGGAAACGAGACAACATCGGACTCCTTATCGGACGTGAGAACGATACAATACGGAATATCATTGTTGCGCTCGATCTGACTATGGATGTAGCAGAAGAAGCAAGGAAGAAAGATTCAAATTTCATTGTTACTCATCATCCATTGCTGTTCAATCCGCTGCAGAATATTACGGCTTCATCTCGTATCGGCGAGTTGGTGCTCTTTCTTACGGAAAACAAAATAAATCTTTTCGCTGCCCATACAAATCTGGACAGTGTGAAATGGGGAGTGAACTTTGCGCTGGCGGGGAAATTAGGATTGACCGATGTGCAGATTCTCTCCCCCATCAAAGAAAGTTTAACTGCTGTTGTCGTATTTGTACCGGAGGATCATGTTGAAGCGGTGGCTAGCGCGATGCACGAAGCCGGAGCAGGAATGTTCACAAAATACGACCAATGCAGCTTTCGAGGCGAAGGGACCGGAACATTTCGCGGTATGAGCGACGCAAAGCCGTTCCTCGGCAAAGTCGGAAAACTTGAGCGAGTGCGTGAAGTGCGGTTGGAAATGCTGGCGGAAACTTGGAAAACCGGTACCGTCATATCGGCAATGATAAAAGCGCACCCGTACGAAGAGGTTGCATATGACATCTTCCCTCTTCTCAACCGGAATACCGAATACGGACTCGGTGCGATCGGTACTCTTGCGAAAGGAATTACGCAGAAAGAATTTTTAACTCTTGTGAAGAAGAGACTAGGTGTGAACGCATTGCGGTATTCAGGAAATTCAAAAATTATTCGCCGGGTAGCCGTTTGCGGAGGTTCCGGCAGTGATTGCATCCCGGATGCGGTCTCTCGGAACGCCGATGCGATGGTAACGGCGGACCTGAAGTATCATACATTCCAGGATTTTGAAGAGAACATCCTTCTTGTTGATGCAGGACATTACGAAACAGAAAACGTCGTCTTGCCTGCTCTTGAAAAAAAGATCCAGGAGATGTTTAAACGGAACAACCATTCCGGAAAAGTTTATATAACAAAACACAGCACAAATCCCGTACATATATTCTAAGCAAGGAGTATCAATTGGAAGAAACGCTTCGGTTATTATATCTACTGCAAAAAGTTGACAGCAATCTGGACGACGTGGAAGAATTAAAAGGCGATCTGCCGGAAACCGTGAGGGATCTGAAGAAGAAAATCGCAGAACTGACGGAAAAGGCGGATGCAAAACAGAAATTTATTGATGAATTTGTTGCCTCGCGCAATACGGCAGACAACGACATCAAAGATTTCGAGGAAAAATTAAAGAAGTATAAAGAGCAGCAGTATCAGGTCCGTAATAATAAGGAATACGATGCGATCACTAAGGAGATTGACTTTGCCGAAGAGACCGTGAAGACCCTCACCAAACAGTTCGAGGATTTTGAAAATCAGATGTCGATTGCGAAGAGTGAACAGGAAGAATACCAAAACACGTTGAACGAACTGAATGAAACGCTGAAGGAACACGCAGATGAACTCGCAGTGGTTTCCAAAGAAACGGAAGACGAAGAACTGAAATACAACCATGAACGCGAAAAGATCGTCGCACGACTAAACAAGGATATTATCGGACGGTATGATAAGATCAGGTCCGGACGCGGAAAAGCAGTATCAACGATACGTAAACAATCGTGCAGCGGATGCGGCAACAGGGTTCCCCCCCAACACATCATGGAGATCCGGCGTAACGACAAGATTTATCTTTGCCAGCATTGCGGACGCATTATTGTTTCGGATGAATTGGCACAAACTGCGAACGCCGTTTAATGAAACTGACGGCATTCACTGACGGAGCATCGCGCGGTAATCCCGGCGATGCGGCCATTGGAATAGTGATCAAGGACGAGAATGGCACAACGATTCAAAGTCATAAACGGTTTCTTGGAACAACAACCAACAATGTTGCCGAATATACTGCGCTGCTCGAGTGCGTCGAACTTGTCAGAGATTCTGAAACTTTTCGCTGCTCTGTTCTTGTTGTACAGACGGACAGCGAACTGATGGCCCGTCAAATGAACGGGCAGTATAAAGTGAAAGATCCCGGTTTGAAAGTAATGCACCAAAAAGTGAAGGCGGCGTTGGGATCTTCATTATTCAAATTTTTAATAAGCCATATCCCCCGCTCGCAGAATGCAGAAGCGGATGCGTTGGCCAATGAAGCGATAGACACAAAACCGTAAATAGACTATGCAAATAATTTTTATCATCACGTTCATTCTGATGATTATGGCCCTTCGCTCGATCGATCGGCCAGTACAAGTTTTTAATTCATCATCTATTCATTCTCATCAGCGAAATGTTGTGCAAAGCCAACAAGCTGCCGTGGTACGCCAGGCAATCGCTGTAATTCATTCACGAATTATGGAGGAAAGTCCGAACTCTTTCCCGAAACGCCGTCAGGCGCTTCGGGATGGACACAGTGCCGGATAACATCCGGGGTCCCGATCCGTCGGGATACGGAAAGTGTCACAGAAAAAATACCGTCCCGGTGCTCTGCATCGGGATAAGGGTGAAAAGGTGCGGTATGCGATCAAGCGTACTTAATGTAAGAGCGCACCGCGGCAGCAGTAATGCTGCCGGTCCGAAAAGGATCCCGCTTGCGGGACACGACAAACCCCACTGAGAGCAAGACCGCGTAAGTTTCGTTTTCCATTCGTGGAAAAAGAGATGTCCGCTCAATTCTTTACCGAGACGAAACGGGTAGGTCGCTAGAATCATGCAGCAATGTATGATCAAGAGAAATGATTGCCTCTTCTGCGATAACATCAACGAACAGACAAAATTCGGCTTATCGGCAAGCCCAGCACTTTGTTGGCTTTGTACAACATGTAAGAATGAAAGATGCATTCTCTCACACGATGACAATTAACGTCATCACATTGGAGAATTGCATTGACGTCAAAAAAAGAATACCGGTGGACGGTCGCTCCCGCTCCGCCATCTGAACTCGTCAAACAACTGTCTGACGAACTTACCATTTCCTCATCGCTTGTGTCAGTCCTTATTAACCGCGGGATTGATACGTTCGAAAAGGCAAAAAAATATTTCCGACCTTCGATCGACCAGCTCCACGATCCGTTCCTTATGGACGGTATGTATATTGCTGTTGACCGTTTGCTTCGCGCAAAGAACAACGCTGAAAAAATCCTTGTTTACGGCGATTATGATGTTGACGGCACGAACGGCGCCGGTATGCTCTTTCTGTATTTCAAAGAGATCGGCTGCGATGTCACCTATTACATTCCCGACCGTTTGACCGAAGGATATGGAATTTCCCAACCCGGAGTTGAGTTTGCAAAAAAAGAAGGAGTAACACTCCTCATTGCGATCGACTGCGGGATCACTGCACTTGCCCAGGTGGAATATGCAAGTCAACTCGGCATAGACGTTATTATCTGCGACCATCACGAACCGGCTGACGAACTTCCGAATGCCGTTGCAATTCTGGACGCATTGAAACCAAATTGCCGTTATCCCTTTAAAAGTCTTTGCGGAACCGGTGTGGGATACAAATATATCCAGGCTGTCGCCCGTACGCTTGGTCATGAAGAGAAGATCGAGAAATATGTCGACTTTGTTGCCCTGGCGACAACCGCGGACATTGTTCCGCTGATTGATGAGAACAGGATCTTTGTGCGTCTCGGACTTGAACGGATCAATTCAAATACCCGTCCGGGCATCCGGGCATTGTTGGAAAGTGCCGACCTGAAAATCGGTGCAATTACTACCGGTCAGATTGTTTTTTCCATGGCTCCCCGTATCAACGCGGTCGGGCGTCTCGGCGACGCGAAACGTGCCGTGGAACTTCTTGTGAGCGACGATTATGAAGATTCAATCTCGTTTGCAAAAGTATTAGAACAGGAAAATCTCACCCGGCGGAAGATCGATGAAGGGGTCTTTACCGAAGCACAAAGTCTGGTAGAACAATATTTTAAGGATAACGGTGACGGAGCGATTGTGATGCATCGAGAACAATGGCATCCGGGTGTGGTCGGCATTGTTGCATCGCGAATGGTGGAAAAATATTATCGTCCGGCTGTTATGCTGACAACACTGGAAGGTGTTGCCAAAGGATCAGCACGCAGCATCTCGGGAGTTAACATTCACCAAGCACTCAAAATGGTTGAGGATAAACTGCTGCAGTTCGGAGGACACAAATACGCTGCAGGATTGAGCATTGATCTGGACAGAGTTGATGAATTCCGGATTGCATTCAATGCGGTAATTAAAGGAATGCTGACGGAAGAACTGCTGACTCCGGTAATCCACATTGATTCGGAGATCGATCTTGCCGAACTAACGCCCAAATATCTCCGCATTTTGAAACAGTGCGCACCGTTCGGCCCGCAAAATATGCGTCCGACGTTTCTTGCCAAAGGGGTTCAAGTGGTGGGATTGCCACGTATCGTCGGGAAGGACCATTTGCGGTTCAAGATCAAAAAAAATAATGTAACATTTGACACTATCGGATTTGGTCTCGGGTCAATGATCGGATTAGTAAAAGAAAAATCAAACAATCTCGATCTTGTTTTTTCGATCGATGAGAACGATTTTACGGGCGTCAGTTTAACACAATTAAAGATTAAAGACCTTAAATGATCATCATCGGCATAGATCCGGGAACTTTGATTGCAGGATACGGCGTAATCGAACGGAATGGGAAGATCATCTCCCTGCTCGATGTCGGGGTGATCAAGAACGCCGCCGATGTTTCGATGCCGCTGCGACTAAAAAAAATCTATTCGACTTTGTGCTCGGTTATTGATAGATTTCATCCGGATGAATTCGCAATTGAAACGGCGTTCTATTCCAAAAATGCACAATCAGCATTGAAGATCGGGCAGGCCCGGGGTGTTTCAATATTGGCAGGTGTGAACCACGAAATTCCGGTGACGGAATATTCTCCCCGTGAAATCAAAAAAGCGGTCACGGGCAAAGGGGCGGCATCGAAGGAACAGGTTCAGTATATGATGATGGCGATGCTGAACTTAAAGGCAACACCGAAACATTTCGACTCAACCGATGCTCTTGCCGTTGCCGTCTGCCATGCGTACAAGATCTCGGCGCCGCGTTCCGGATTCAAGAATTGGAAGACATTTGTCGCCGCTCATCCGGAAAAGGTCATTTCATATTCAAAAAAATAAAAGCGGCATTACATCAAAACGGAACATCGTGCCATTGCATTGCCAATAATAATCTCATGATCTCATACCTTAAAGGAATCCTGACAAAAAAATCTCCCACCGAGATCATTATTGATATTGCGGGATTGGGATATTCCGTTAACATCTCCCTTTCCACGTACGAACAACTGCCGGAGATCAATACTGAAGTGCAAATTCTTACGCATCATCATATCCGCGAAGATGCTCAGCTGTTGTACGGATTTGCAACGGAAACTGAACGGGAGATGTTCCGTCTTCTGATTGGAGTCTCCGGAATCGGACCAAAAATGGCGCAAACTATTCTCTCGGGAATCCGCACGGATGAACTCGTCAGAACAATAGCGGTCGGTGCGATCTCTACATTAACCGCAATACCCGGCGTCGGGAAAAAAACTGCCGAGAGAATGGTTCTTGAACTGAAGGATAAAGTTGCAAAGATGGAAGGATCCGAAAAAATAATCGATTTGCCGAATACCGGCGCTTCGATACGGTCCGAAGCATTGACTGCACTGATATCGCTCGGCTTCTCGCGGGAAAAGGCAGAACAATCACTTCGCGGCGTACTGAACGATACAAATGGAAAAACGATCTCCATTGAAGAACTGATTAAACGCGCTCTGCAATACTCCTCAAAATAATTTTCCACCCATCGATCCCATGGCAATACGAGCCGTAGATGTTGACGCATACCTTCTGCAAAGTCCACCTCACATTTCCATTCTCATGTCGGAAGTACGCGACATTATACGGAAGGTAATCCCAGATGCTGAGGAAACGATCAAATATACTGTCCCTTTTTACTCAAGAAAGGGGCTTCTCTGCTACCTTAGTCCATTGAAGAAAAAAGACGGAATGTATATAGGTTTTGCTAAAGGATATTTAATGTCCGATGAAAGCGGAATATTTTCCGGAAAGGATTTGAAAAACATCAGACACATAGAGATCAGACGAGCGTCCGATATAAAAAAACGTCTTCTGAAAGAATATCTTATTGAAGCGGTGCTGTTGAATGAATTGAAGAGAGATACCTTGCCATTTCTGTAACGCTATCAGCAATGTGCTGCAGGAGATTGAATCCCGCAGACATTAACATAAATTTTTTATATTCATATTTTTTTTGTTTTCAACCTCAGAGAATTACTTATCACACTCACCGAACTGAATGCCATCGCCCCGGCGGCAAATGTCGGATTCAGCATTCCGAACGCTGCAAGCGGTATGCCGACTACGTTATAGATAAATGCCCAAAAAAGATTTTCTTTGATCGTGCGGATGGTTCTGCGTGATAATGTTATGGCTCTCACCACAGCTGTCAAATCATGGCGCATCAATGCAACATCAGCGGTTTCCAGCGCTACATCGGTACCGGAAGCCATTGCCAGACTGACATTCGCCTGTGCAAGCGCCGGTGCATCATTGATACCGTCTCCGACCATTGCGACGATCTCATTCTTTTCCTGCAGCTGTTTAATATATTCTGCTTTGTCTTTAGGCGACACATTGGCAACCACCGTAGTGATCCCCACTTTTTTTGCAATTGATTCCGCCGTAGTTTTATTATCGCCTGTCAGCAGCACAATGTTGATATGCATCTGCTGAAGAGTTCGAACTGCTTCTTTTGATGATTCACGGAGCGTATCAGCAACGGCAATTACTCCGGCCAGTTTTCGGTTTACTCCCACAAACACCACCGTCTTCCCATCCTGCTGCAGACGTGCAACCGTCTGTTCGGCGGCAGTAATATTCACCAACGACTCGCGCATGATCTCCTCTTTTCCGATCACGATATTTTTCCCATCCACCTTTCCGGTAATGCCATATCCCGGATTCGCCAGAAATGAATCAACAGGCTGCAGAGAGATATTATTCGCTTCTGCATATTCAACAATCGCTTTCGAAAGCGGGTGTTCTGATTTATGTTCAACCGATGCAGCAAGCATCATCAACTCTTCTCTGCTGCAATCATTGAACAGAAAAAGATCCGTGACAGATGGTTTCCCCTCCGTGATCGTGCCGGTCTTATCAAAAACTACGGTGGTAATCGAACCGGCCCGTTCAAGACTTTCTGCATTCTTAATCAATATTCCTGAAGATGCACCGCGGCCTGTTCCGACCATAATCGCCGTCGGTGTGGCAAGTCCAAGAGCACACGGGCAGGCGATGATCAAAACGGCGATCGCATGGATCATGGCGGATGAAAATTCCAAATTCCACACAACCATACCCAGCGTGAACGTGAGAAGAGAAATTCCGATGACAACCGGAACAAAAACCGATGCGATCGTATCTGCAAGCGATTGAATCGGCGCCTTTGAACCTTGCGCTTCTTCAACCAAACGAACGATCTGTGCAAGCATGGTATCGCTTCCGACCGCCGTTGCCCGAAATTCTATGCTCCCCATGGCGTTGATTGTGCCGCCGATAACACTATCCCCCTTCTTTTTCGGCACCGGAATACTTTCCCCCGTCATCATCGATTCATCGATCGACGATTCACCTTTTTCGATGATTCCGTCAACAGGAATTTTTTCTCCCGGACGGACAAGAATCATGTCATTCTTTACCACATGGTTGATCTCCATATCGGAATATTCATTGTTCCGAAACACACGTGCGGTTCTGGGCTGAACGGAAATTAGATTTCGCATTGCATCCGATGCACGTTTCTTTGCACGCGCTTCCAATACTTTTCCAAGAAGGATCAGCGTGATAATGGAAACTGCCGTATCAAAATAGACATCCATCACATCGACCGTTTCCGGAAGCCAGTCCGGGAACAATACGACGATGGTGCTGAAAAGATATGCTACACCGGTTCCGACGGCAACAAGTGTATTCATATCCGCTTCGAAATGTTTCGCCAATTTCCATGCAATAAGGAAAAATCTCTTACCGGAGACGACCATAACGACCGTTGCACCGAGAAAGAGAAGTGTATTCACTTCCTGCATTCCCAACGGAGATATTTTCACGAACCAGCCGGTCATACTGATCATGCTCAGAACGATTACCGGCACTGCAAAAATCAGGCTAAGGATGAATTCTTTCTTAAGTTTTATATAGCTGTCCAACGACGAAGCATCACCGGATGGCTTTACAGTGTCAATCACAAGCTTATACCCCGCCTCTTCCACCGCTTTCGCAAGTTGCTCCGCCGTGGCAACAGATGGTTTGAATTGTATCGTCGCTTTTTCCGTTGCAAGATTCACCGTGGCTTTTTCTACACCATCGATCCGTGCTAGAACTTTTTCCACTCGTGCCACACAACTGGCGCAGGTCATCCCTTCAACAGGAAGCGAAAGTGTTTGGATCTTTGTCTCCATATGTTCCTTATATGTACGACCGAAATTTGGTAACGGTCATTTTAGTTTTTTACTGAATAGAAGTAACAGAATATCCGGCTTCTTCAACCGCATGCTGAAGCGCCAGATCCGTTACCGTTGATTCATCGACGACCACTTCGGCTGAACCAATACTCACCATATTGATGGTAACGCCCTGCATTTTGGATAATTCTTTTTTAAGAGACATAACGCAATGACCGCAGCTCATTCCGTTAATTGTTAATTTTTTTGTATTCATTGTTTCTCCTTTTATTGGTGACAAGAATGTACACAGTTAACCCTACTGATTCTTTATATTTTATGGAAATTTTTGTGCAAAATTCGGAAGGACTCTTTTACCGTACTTTATCGAGCGGAATACGATGCTGATGTTTCGGGTTCAATCTTTTGAATGAACCGGGAGTAAAACCTGTAACGGATTTGAACTGATTGGAAAGATGCTGAACACTGCTGTACCCCATTATCTCTGCAATCTGACTCAGCGAGCGATCATCGTATTTTAGCAGTTCTTTCACCCGTTCAATCTTTTGCTTAATGATATATTGCTCTATTGTCACGTTCTCAACCGATGAAAACAGTGCGCTGATCGAGTGATAGTCCTTCCCGATTTTTTGTGCAATATATTCAGAATACTTCAGTTTCATCGGTTCCGTATCGTGGTTATGATGCACAAGACGAATAATCGCTGTCTTTACCGCTTCAATGGTCTTTGCATTTTTATCCTCGATCAGTTCAAACCCGTTCTGTTCAAGTATCTTTTTGATCGAATTGATATCGTTTGACCGCGGAGTTTGAACAACCTCAACTTCGCCAAGTTCAACAGTACGCACATCAAGACCGAATTTTTGAAGTTCTTCGCGTACAACACGGATACAACGTTCGCACACCATGTGCTTAACATATATTTTTTTAGTTTTGGATTTTGGCATGATTTTTTTACAATGGTTCGTGGTATGCAATGGTTGAACCAACCCATGTTTTGTCCTTGTTAAAATCGACCCCCATCATTTTCCCTTTGCTTAAACGGACGAGATTCTTGACAAGGATCGGCCCTTTGTTCACTGCTGCTACGGAGTTTGGTCCTTCCGGCCAGACGAACATCATCCGGACCTCTGCTTTTGCATACCCGTTTGGTGTTGCAATTAGATCGGCATATTCCACCTTGCGCTGGAGCAGATATTGCGACTTATCCGTCAAACTGTTCAGCTTTTCTTTTGTCACATCAACATCAACACCAATTCCGGCAAATGAATAGAGCGGCTTTAAAACATAATTATGAAGGTCTGAAGGATATTCATGCAATTCATGGACGAAGTGACATTCCGGAACATACCTGCCCCGAAGCAATGGAAGAGTCTGCTTACTGACGCGGAAATACCAATTGGGATGTCCGACCCAATGAACATCCACATCATCTGTTAATGTGAATTCAGAACGGATTTTTTTCCGTATCAATTCATCGAAAATAACACGGTTATAGATCCGTTCTATGCGGATCTCTTTTCCATCGTCATAATAAAACAATTGTTTCCCGCGCTTTAATACCTTTGTCAGACATACCGTCCGGATGCCGAGCATTCGTTCCATGATAACAAAATCGATTCGGGTCTTTTGTTTCTCCGGTTCGATCTCCAATAATACGACATTTGCCGGATCGGAATCTCCGACGATCACTTCGCGCAGTAATTTTTCATACGATTCCCTGACAAAACCGTTGAACGATGCGCCGTACGTCGGCGGTATGGAGAAATGTTTTCTGATCGTATCATTTAGGAACGCCTGATATCCATACAGCGATGGAAATCCCTGAAGCTCTATCAATTGCGGAATGAAGTTTCCATGTGCATCCGTACAGATACCGAAATCAATCTGAAGGAATACCGGATGAGGCGTTTCGTTCGGCACCGAAAGACCTTCCGGTATCGCGGTAGAGGAATGGTTTTTAAACAGTTCGGTCTGCAGTTGTCCGACGATATCGCTGCACGCTTCCACCAATTGACGCTTAACATCTTTGGTCAGGAACACCGGGGTTTCCGCCGGCCGGAATTCGACGGCGTATTTGTACGTGGTATTCAGTTCACTTATAAATGAACTGTATTTTGCATCCGTAAACTCTGAATTTATTTTTTTTCTTATATCGGGAATCATAATATATGAACATCGTCAACACATTGTCGCTTCGCGGATTCAAACGCGGGATTAGAAATTCTCAAAAATAAACTTCCCTTTTTCCATCACCTGCACATCGTCCATCCAGATATCGAAATTCCGGCCGACACAATCAATGTGTGTTGTGGAGATCCAATTTTGTCCGGTATGATCGGCGTACGGATGGCCAAACGCGATATGAATACCTGGAAATTTTTCGTCCTGCAGAATATGTCCGATAATGCTCTTCAAAGCGATGTTCGTTCCGATGGCGAATTCGCCGACGCGGTCGCTGTTTTCATCGGTGTGTGTGTAATCGAGAAATTCCTTTAACAATTCTTTATTTGAACATTCCACCGATCTGATCCTGTTCTCAACGATCTCGATGAACAGAGGATGCTTTTGGATATCGCCCCACTTCTGGCACAGATAATCTCCGACAACACCGTCAACGACAAAAATCCCATTTGAATTATTCGGCGAAGTGAATATCTCGCCCCCCGGAAGGTTTCCCCATTTATCAGGTGAGATGATGCCGCTCGTCTTCAGCCATTTTAAATGCGGCGAAAACTCGGCTGTAATATCTGTCCCTGCGGGTGTTTTCGCTTTTATGATTTTTGTTCGTATGGCTTTCTCTATTAGTCGCTGGCTGATCCGGTCCACTTCAAGAAAGTCCGCGCACATTCCTTCCATCATGATCTGCTTATTGATATTCACCATGTGCCCATGACGGATCTTGTTCTTGTTGACAATACTTGTCATCTGAATGCGGGAACCGAGTTCTCCGGTCTGAGTAATGGCGGCAAAAATGCTCACCTGAGAGCGGCCAAGATCATCAAGGATGATCTGCGGCATTTCTTTCAACGGACGTTCTGCATGTTCCTCCATGACAAATACGCTGTATTCCGAGCCTATCTTTTCCACCTCGTGAACAAGAGATGCAGCAATTTCAGCACATACATTATCGGTGATGATGGTAATCCGTTCCGATGACTGTAAACGAAGGCAATCGCGCACAGCATTGCGCGCTCCCATACTCAATGATGTGTCAAATTCAATGGAACGAATTTCTGTAGTCAAACAATTATGCTCTTTCTCAATATTAGAATTACAAAATAAATGGTTAACGCGGCAACGACAAATGAGCCTGCTATAATCCCATTGTTGTTTCTTTAATGATCAAATCGACCACGGCGTTCATGTCATTCGTTTCGTTCCATACCTTCAACTGACGGTCAGCCCCTGTACCCATGGCGAGGATCTCTTTAACATATTCCACTTCTTTTCGGCTTCCCAGTTCGTCGATCTCATCATCGACAAATTCAAGCAGTTCATCAACCAAACTGGTGAACGGAACCTCTTCCTGTTTCCCAAAGTCGATCAATTTTCCCTGAACACCATACCGTGCAGCGCGCCAGCGGTTTTCGTTCAATAATCGGGTTTTATAGATACGGAAACCGAGATTCTTCTTGAACAATTTATACAGTTTCGCAGTGACCGCCTGCATCAGTGCCGCAAGCGCGATCGTTTCGTCCACACGCATCGGAATGTCGCACACCCTCCATTCTATCGTATCGAAAAACGGATGCAGCCGGATATCCCACCAGATCCGTTTCGGATTATCGATGCATTTCGTCTTCATCAGCAGTTTGATGTAATCTTCGTAGTCCGATAATGATTCGAAAATATCAGGAATGCCGGTACGCGGAAAGCGTTCAAATATTTTGATCCGGTACGATTTGAAACCGGTGTTATTCCCCATCCAGAACGGCGAGTTGGTCGATAAAGCGAAGATGTGCGGAAGAAAATACCGTGCAGTATTCATAACATGAATGGCCGTTTCACGGTCCGGCATGCCAACATGCACGTGAAGACCGAAGATCAGATTCGCGCGAGCCACCTGCTGCATATCCTCTACGATCTCGTGGTACCGCGCATGGTCGGTGATCTTTTGCGCATCCCATCGAGCAAAAGGATGTGTTCCGGCAGCTGCAATCCTCAAATCTTTTTTCTGTGCCAGTTGAGCGAGCGTGCTTCGCAATTTTTTTACTTCACGGCGTGCATCCTGAACATTCTCGCAAATCTCTGTTCCTACTTCCACAACGGACTGATGCATCTCCGGTTTGATATTCTCGCGGAGGATGATCTTTCCTTCTTCGAGTATCTCCTCGATGTGCGAACGCAGATCGCGCGAAACGGGATCGACAATCTGGAATTCTTCTTCAATTCCTAATGTGAACAATTTTGATTTCATTCTATTCCTTTACCCGAAGCAAACGACGTGACGAATGTCCCCCAACGTAAATTATTTTTCCCCTCCCGGTGTACTTTCGCCCTCCGAATCGCCATTGCGGAGGCTGCCTCCACGATCCATTCAAAATTTTCTTCACCAACGGAATTGATATCGGCATCCGGCGCTGGATTGCAGAAATCGATTGCGTACGGAATGCCGTCACGAATTGCAAATTCCACTGTATTAAAATCATATCCAAGATATTCATTCAGCGAAAGGACTCCGCTTTTTACTGTATCAATAATTTTCTGCGCAACGGGAGGGCCATTCTTCACGTAGCGCATATTGTGAGGATTGCGCGGTTCGTACTGCATAATATGCACATCTCTGCAATCAATACTGTAACAGCGAAAATATTCCGTGAATGTTATCTCTTCCTGCAGCATCATCACCAGTTGGCCAGTTTCGTTGTAGGTCCTAAAGAATTGTTCGGCGTTGTGAATTTTGTAAACATTTTTCCAGCCACCGCCGGCGAACGGTTTGAAGTATGCCGGAAAGCCGATGTAACGGAAGATTGCTTCCCAATTAAGAGGATAAGCAAGATTCCGCATCGAACGTTCAGTTGTATCTGGCGGATGCTGATTTGAAGGAAGGATGACTGTTTTGGGAACGGCAACGCCGATCTTCGTTGCCAGACAGTTGTTAAAGAATTTTTCGTCGGCACTCCACCAGAACGGATTGTTGATAACGGCTGTACCGTTCAATGCGGCATTTTTCAGATAGGCGCGGTAGAACGGTATGTCCTGCGAGATGCGGTCTATGATCACGGCATATTCCGTCGGTTCTCCTTGCATCACTTTATCGATGGTGACAGATTCAGCGATAATGTCCCGTTCATTTTTTGCATTGACCCGTTCAATAAATGCCGGAGGAAAGGTATTTTCCTGTCCGTAGAGTATTCCAATTTTTTTCATAACACCCCGCAGTTGAATAAATTTTTTCTCTGATTGAATATACCAATTAATTCTAACTCGTCAAATTTGCGTTGTTTGAAGAGAAATCTTTCATTATGATTATGTAGCCATTACGTCTGAAACTGGTTGATTTTAGTGTTTACAAAGAACAAAGAAATGCGATCGGCAAAAGTAAACACGTACACTCTATAACACATTACATAGGATATACTATGAAAAAATATTGTTTCATTATTTTCATACTTCTTCTTCAGTTAGCGTCCTCACAAGGAACGGTCGTTGAAGACAGTCTGTTTTCGCCTTCCCTTAATGCATATTCAAAGTTCAATGTGATATTACCTGAAGGGTATTCAAAAGGTCACGAACGGTATCCGGTCTTATATCTTCTGCATGGATTGGGTGGGGATTATACCAATTGGGTGAAATTGACGGATCTGGTTCATTACGCCCGCGAATATCGCCTGATTATTGTCACTCCGGACGCCAGAAATGGGTGGTATACCAATTCTCCGTTCGTCCAAAATGCAAACTACGAGAATCTGATATTGAATGATGTGATCCCCGGTGTCGAAAAAAAATACAGAATCATCCAGACAAAATACAACAGAGCCATTGCCGGCCTGTCTATGGGAGGATACGGTGCGGTTAAATTCGGTCTGAAATATCCCGGAAAGTTCTTCTTTATCGGAGGGATCAGTCCATCCATCCAATTTCCGGGCGGACTGGAAGATTCGGCCATCGTTGCCCGCTGGTCGAAGACATCCACGACCAATCTGCGGGAATTATTCGGACAAACGCGGACCGATTCATGGAATGATAATGACATATTCTTTCTTGCCGAAAAAACGACGGGAAAATCATTCCCGTATTTCTATCTCTCTGTCGGTTCACAGGATGGCATCATGGAGATCGTCGGGCTGACGCACGATCTCGCTGCAGCTCTCCGGAAAAAAGGGATAGAATTTGAGATGCATGAAACTGCCGGCGGACACGACTGGAAATTCTGGGATAAGGAAATCAAACTCATCCTGCAGCGGATCGCTGAATTGCAGGGGAAGAAAAATAAACCGTGAAAGAGATACCGGCACCTTCATCATCCGATGCACAACTCCGTTCTAATATCCGTCTTCTGGGAAACATCCTTGGAGAAGTGATTAAAGAACAGGAAGGAACCACTTTTTTTGAGCTTGAGGAATTCATCCGTCAATCGACAAAAGAGTACCGTTCAACTCGCAATGTCGAGATACAGAAACGATTGTCAAAGAAGATCGCCTCGCTCAATGTCTCCTCAATGCGCAGACTCATCCGTGCGTTTTCGACATATTTTCAACTGATCAACATTGCGGAACAGCATCACCGCATACAGCGGATGAGGGATCAGAAGATGCACGGAACATCCCACTACCCGCAAGGCTCGCTGCGGCATACGCTGCTGTTTGCAAAGAAGAAAAAAGTTACTGAGGCAGAGATCCGCCGGTTCCTTTCGCAATTGTCCATCTCCCCCGTTTTCACTGCACATCCGACCGAGGCATTGCGGCGGACCATGCTCGAAAAGCATTCGCGCATCTGGCAGATACTGGAAAAATTCGATCAAAAGAACCTGCTGCCGAGCGAGCGCGAAGAAATGTTATTGTCGGTAAAAAGGAATATTACCAGTCTGTGGCAAACGGAAGAAACCAGAAGTTACGATATCACTCCGCTGGATGAGGTTACGAACGGCCTTTTTTATTTTACGCAAGTGCTTCAATACACGATCCCAGCATTCTACCACGAGCTTGAACATGCACTGGCAGAAACGTATCCGGCATTGATCGGCAATATCCCTTCATTCCTGCAGTTTGGATCCTGGATCGGAGGAGACAGGGACGGGAATCCGTTTGTAACGGCGGATGTAACCTGGTCCGCATTAAAACGTCAATCCCATACCGTCATCGATATGTATCTGAAGATGCTTGATGACCTGTATGTGGTACGAAGTGAATCGAAAATAAGTATTTCCGTTGATCCGGAATTAGAACATTCAATCGACGATGATATCACAATTCGTAACGAACAATTCCCCCCTGGAATCAGGAATAAGAACGAGATCTACCGGATCAAGATTGCATTGATCTACCGGAAACTTCTTCGTTTCAAGAAAAAACTGGACGGAACACTCTCCGGAAATGAATCAACCTATTCGACATCCGCCGAACTTCTGACTGATCTTTCGTTGATACGGACAAGCCTTGAACATAATAAAGGAAAATCTCTTGCCACCGGTACGCTGAAAGATCTGATCCGTAACGTAGAGACTTTCGGATTTCAGCTCGCCGCTCTCGATGTCCGACAGCACAAGAAAGTACATACGGCTGCCGTCAGTGAGATTTGTGCGCAGTCGCTGGTTCACTATTCTTCCTTCACGGATGAAGAACGGCTGAACTGGCTGACAAAAATGATCAACGGTGATGCAGACATTTCTTTCTCTGAAGATCCGCTTTCGACCCAAACAAAAGAAGTGCTGGCCACATTCAGAATGATTGGCCGCGCGTTAACGGAGATCGATCACCGCGCGATTCGTTCATACATTATCAGTATGACCGAATCCGCAGCCGATGTTCTGGAAGTATTGCTCCTAATGAAACTGACAGGATTATATTCATTATCGGAAAACCGCAGCGCGATAAATATTGTTCCTCTTTTTGAGACCATCGGAGATCTCCGCACTTCCGTATCGATTATGGAACGGTTGTATGAGAATCCGGCTTACCGTCAGCATCTTACAATGCGGAACAACCATCAGGAGATCATGCTTGGATATTCGGACAGCAGCAAAGATGGCGGTATTGTTACGTCGAATTGGGAATTATACAAAGCCCAACGCGCATTAGCGAAATGTTCGAAAAAATATTCGATCGATTGGATGTTCTTCCATGGCCGCGGAGGCACTGTGGGACGGGGCGGCGGACCGGAATTTCAGGCTGTGATGGCATTGAACGGACATTCCATCAACGGCAAGATCAAGATCACGGAACAGGGCGAAGTGATATCGCTGAAATATTCCCACCGTGAAATTGCACAGCGGACCCTGGAATTAACAACATCCGCTATGCTGTTAAAATATTTCGATAAAACAAACCTCCATAGAATCAAGGTGGCAAATCATCCGCAATGGCTGGAAACGATGTCCGTGATCTCTCAGGAATGTTATGAACAATACCGGAGCGTTGTCTATGACGATCCCGACCTTGTACAATACTATTTCCAGGCAACGCCATTAAAAGAGATTACAAAAATGAAGATCGGCTCACGTCCTGCAAAACGGATGAATACGGAACGAATCGAAGATCTCCGCGCTATTCCATGGGTCTTTGCATGGATGCAGAGCAGGCATAATCTTCCCGGCTGGCTCGGCGTTGACGGAATAACAGGACGCAAAGCATCAACACGTATTGCTGCACTTCAGAGAATGTATACACACTGGAACTTCTTCAGGGTGATGATCGATAATATTCAGATGATCGTTGCAAAGGCGGATTTTGAAATTGCGGAACATTATGCTGATCTCGTCCATCCGAAAACTCTGAGAGATGAAACATTTTCAAGTCTACGTAACCATTTTGACCAGACAAAAGAACTTCTCATCAGGATCTCAGGTCAGAAAAATATTCTGGACAACAACGCAGTGCTGCAGCGTTCCATCATGCTGCGCAATCCGTACGTTGATCCGATGAGCCTGATGCAGGTTGAATTATTGAAGCGGCTTCGTTCTGAAATGCTTTCCGATGCACAACGAAATGAATTGGAAGAAGTGATTTTTCTTTGTATCAATGGTATTGCTGCGGGATTACGGAACACAGGATAGATGCTACAATTTGAACGGTGCGACTCACTTAAAAAGTGAGTCGCACTTTTAGATATTACAATAATTTTTTCACTAAAAGTGGAAGTTGTTCGCTCGCGCTTCCCTGAAGAATAGTGAATCCGTTCAACAGTTCTTCGTTGGGATGAGGATCAATAAAATATTTTTCTTTCGTCTTCCGAAACATCGGCAATAATCCTGCGGCAGGATATACTTGCGCCGACGTTCCCACACCGATGAAAATATCCGCAGCCTTCACCAACTGCATCAGATGCTCATCGCGCATATCAACAGGCTCACCGAACCATACAATGTCGGGACGTAACTGCCCGCCGCATTTCGGACATTGATCACCGAACTTAATGGGATGAAAGATCCGCGATTTATAATCACATTCAAACTGAGTGTCAAACGGAAATGACAGGGAATGATGGAACTCACATTTCTGCAGATCGATCCTTCCGTGAAGATGCCACACATCTTCGCACCCCGCCCGTTCGAGCAGTGTATCGATGTTCTGCGTGATGTTGGTGACGGAGAAACGCTTGGAAAGTTCAGCTATCGCCTGATGTGCCGGATTAGGAAGACATTCCGCCTGTTTCACGAAACGCATGGCGTAAAAATCAAGAACGAGCTTTTTATCTCTCCCCCATCCTTCCGGCGAGGCAACATCCTCGATGCGATGCTGTTCCCACAATCCACCGCTGTCGCGGAATGTAGGGATCCCGCTTTCAGTTGAAAGTCCGGCACCGCTGAAGATGACAATGTTCATAAAAGAGAAAGGACAGACATCGGTGTCCGTCCTATGCTGAATCAATGACGTATGATGTTAATTATCGGTAGTGAGACGATAGAGAACAATGCGATTATTATCTGTATCACAAACAAGAAGTGTGTTCTCTGCAACAGCTGCTCCGCCGGGATTTGCGAGCGTTATCCCACGGGTTTTATTTCCGAATGATTCGATCTTGAATTTTCCTCGGTTATTGAATTTGGCTACACTGTCCAATTCAGTATCAACAATAAAGATGTCTCGCCGTATGCGGTCGATTCCGACTCCGGCAGCGTTCTTGAACCTGTTCGGACTGATGAATTCTATCGACCGCTGATCGACATTGGTCGGATCGAATTTGGGCAGCCATCCCTCAAAGTCCAGATTTTTTGTAAACGCCATCCAGATTGCGGAATATTGTACTCCGTCGGATCGCTGGGAGATAATAAAATCACCGCTATTGGGAAATGTTGCGATCCCGGTCGGATGATTGATATTCGTGATTGAACTGCCGGCACCGGATTGTAATTCACCCAGCGGCGTGATGAAAGAATCCTTTTTTGTCACCGCGTTTGGACGGTATCTGAACCGGAGAACACGTGCATCCGGATCGACAATACTGCTGTTGTCCGGACCGTCACGCACAACCAGGTATTCGTTGTTCAAAATAATACCGATTCCTACAAACCGGCGTTTTGGTCTTGCCGGTTCTTTCCAGACTGTATCGATCTGTGCATTGTTCAAATTATGACTTGCGGCTACAAGTTTAATTCGTAAAAGTACTCCGATGGTATCGCCGGTGGTCGGTTCGATCGTTTCAGCACCGACCAGCAGATCGAGTTTCAGATCCTGCGCAATCGAGATCGGTTTTCGGATCGGCTTGCTGACGCTCAAAATTTGTCCGGCCAGATTCAACATCACCACACGATTATTTTCGGTGTCAGTTACGTAAACCAGTTGGTCCAAACCATACATGATCGTACGGGGTTTGTTGAAGATCCCGGACCATGTATTTTTTTCTACGTAGGCTGTGTCGCCGATTTGCGGTATCACAGTACCGGTAGGTGTCTGTATCGGTTTCTCACAACCCGCAAGAAACAGCCACGCCGACATAATGCTTATTACAATGCTATGGAAAACTATTTTGTTCATGGTCAATACGTTAACATCACCGTAATTCTGTGAACAGAACCCAGTTCATTGAAATTTGAAAACGCGTAATCTACATTAGCAACGGTAATACCGAGAGGAATTCTTACTCCGCCACCGAATGAATAATCTTCAGCGGAAGAAACTGATTTTCCCAAAAGCGATTCGCCGATGGTGCGTTTTACACCTGCCCGCAGAAAGAACATTGCATCATATTCATATTCCGCGCCAAGACGGATGTTCTCGGCATTATCGTTCGGATGATTAAGCTGAATCGATGCCGTTAAACGGTTGGTTTCATCCTTCCACGGTTCAAATGCATAGCCGAGTTTGAACAGAGTCGGCGGCGAAAAATCCTGGAACGAAGTAACTTTATCGCCGGCACCATTCAGCGTTGAACCCGACGGCTTTACATTATCTCCGAAATTCGAAACAACAACAGAAAATCTTGAACTGCCCAAGCCCATGAAATAATATGTTCCAATATCAATCAACACCGCATCTGTGTGGAGTTCCGCGATATTCTCACGCACATAGCGGGCAGTGATACCGAAACTGAACTGGTCCGTCATTTTCCGAGCATACGTTCCGCCGACTGCAATGTCGCTGAAATTGAAATAGTTTCCGTTTCCTGTCGGCTGATATTCCGTTGTGATTGGCATCGGATCGGTATGAAGCGACATGAATGAAAATCCGACAAAATCATTTCCTCCGAGTGAATAACTGATACCAAAGAACTCATGCTGAAGATCGATGAGCCATTCGGAATGTGAAAACACCGCCTGATTGGATGCTGAATTTGTGAGTCCTGCCGGATTCCAATATAATGCCGAAACATCGTTCGATACAGCTACAACCGCTTCACCCATTGCCGCACCGCGTGCATCGGCTCCGATCTTTAAGAATTGGAACGACGATATGCCCGAACGCTGACTGCCGAGATTCGGCACCAATTGCGCAGTCGAATTCTGCAGCACACACACTGCGGCAAACAACAGCAAAGCTGCATGTCTGATCAGGGTCAATATGGTCTTTCGTATGTTCACAAAATTTTATTCACATTAAAAACGCAGTGCTACACCCAGCCGAGCTGTACGCGGTGCAAGATACCGTGCAGGATTGTACGGATATGGAGAAATTGTTCCCTGAAGATCCGGAAATCGCGGATCGTTGAACGACGCCGGTGTATTATCACCATACTCGTATGCTTTTCCAGTAACGGAGTTGATGATCTGCGAATTTTTATTATCCAGCAGATTTTGGATCTCCAAACTTATTGTGAGTCTTGCAAAACCGAGATCAAAATATTTTTCAATGTTCATATTGATATAGAACCAATATTCTGCCAGTTCCTGCAGTGGATCTTCAATCTTACTTCTATACTGCGGTCTGCCGTCGGCATCCACACCGGTGTATATCTGCTCAGTGTACCGTTTGCCTGATTGGAAAAATGCTCTGGCATAGACTGTATAATCATCAAGAATGCCGGGAGCAAATTCATATAATGGTTCATTCTTTTTTACACTCAGAATGGATGTCACATTTGCCTGCCACGGACGATCCCATGAAACAAAATTTTCTTTAATCGTTGCATCGCCGCTGCCGGTGGTAAGATTGAACAACGCCTCCGTCGCAGATGAACTTTTTCCTGTTGCAATTGAATATGATCCGGCAAACGTGGTCCTGAACTGTGTTGTGAAGCGATGTGTATAATCAAATTCAAATCCGCGGGTTCTTGCATAATCGGAATTAACGTACGTGGTGTACGTTCCTCTTGAGAAACGGGCGCTTGTCGCACGCACGCTTCGCGCCGTTATATAATCGAAAATATCTTTGTAATACGCCGTCAGTGTCAGCACGTCGTTTTCGGTGATCTGATTCCGCAGACCAAGTTCATACGCAACTGTTGTTTCAGGATTCAGATTCGGATTGCCGACAGTTTGAACGGACGAACGGGCGCTGCTTTCAGTCAGTTTGGAATACACATACGTCGGCCGCGGCAGTTTTGAGAAATGTCCGTATGAAAAGAACAGTGTCTGGTTATCGGAAACAGGATGCGAAATACCGAGACGAGGACTCAATCGTCCTTTCCAGCGGCGGCCAAACAGTGTGGAGGTTTGCGAACGGTATTGATCCCGTATATCCTCCGATGCCAGTGCCACGTTGGGATTTTCGATCGCATCATCAACAAATTTTCCGGGGAACCAATAATCAAAACGCATTCCAAAATTCAATACCATGCCGCTGATAGAGATATTGTCCTGCGCATACAATGCACCTGATGCCGGACTTACTTTATAGATATCATTATTCAGGCCGAGCGGTTTGATCCACGGCTGCGAGATATCGATCATCTGCAACTGCTGAAACTTCATCTCAATACCTGTCTTGAACTTGTTCTTTTCGGTGAAGTGATTGGTGAAATCGAATTTCACAGTGTAATCATCAATGTAGTGGTCGCGCCAACTGAACGGACTTCCGAGGTCATAGAAACCATCACCCGGAATTACGCCTATTCTATTCGTATCAGGATAATAATATTCGATGGGGAGCGTGACAATATCTTTGGGCTCATTGTACGAAAAGACTGCATCGTAATTGTGTGTCAACGGATTATAAACCGATTTATATCCTTTTCCATTCGCATCACCGCGCACATGAGCGGTATATCTGCTGACACGAAAATCAAAAAATGCCTGCGGAGAAATGGTATGGGTCAATGAGAGCGTGTGTTGAATATTGATCTGTGTAAATGTATTGGCACTGTCGAGAATATTCTGATATTCATACTGATAGCCCGGCTGCGGTTCTTCTCGTTCGAGCGACGTCTTAATTGTCGCCGAGTTCTGATCTATGGATACCGATTGATTAAACGCATACGATATCTTGTACGTCGGCGATGGCTTCCACGTTACTTTCGTAGAGACAGAATAACTGTTTGCCAGCCGCAGTGCAAAATCAGAACCGTTAAAGATTGAAGAGACAAGTTGATGAGGCACGTATTTATTATACTGCCCAGTCGGAACACCTTTGATGGTACGCTCGCTCCACCGTGTGTAACCGTCGGTGACATTAGCAGACACATTAGCAAAGAAACTCACCGTCCCCGGCAGCAGCTGCGTTGCCAACGGTAACGGTCCGCTGATATTTCCTTCGATCTGATCGGAGTTAAAAAAGTGACGCGATTGTGTACCTGCCACGCGGTCTGTTTTATAGGATATGCCGCCGTTATATTTATCGCTCCCCTCTTTTGTTGTGATGTTTACCACTCCGGAAGTTGCCTGTCCGTACTCAGCATTATATCCGCCGGTGATGACTTCCATTTCCTGGATCGCGTCCGGACTGATCTGCAAACCGAATCCCGAGCCTCCAAGAACGTCCTGCACCGAAACACCGTCAACGAGATAAGCGTTCTCATAACCGCGGCTTCCCCGGATATGTATCTCATTATCAGATTGTACAACACCGGTTTGCAAACCAACAACGTCTTTCACATTGGTAACGGCTGATACAGTGATATCCTCGGATTTGATCGTCCGTTTGCTTGATGTTTCTTCTACATCAAATAATCTTTTTTCTCCGATGATCACCACTTCCTGTCCAAGCGAGAGAACTGATTCGGCCATTTTTACATTGAGCGTAACGGTTTTTCCTCCCTCTACTTTTATTGCAGAGTATTGCACCGTCTTATATCCAAGAAGAGTGACATCAATGTTATACGTGCCCGGATTCAATTTTTCAATCTTGAAGTTGCCGTCAAAATCCGATGATGCCCCGTAGTATGTTCCCTTGATGAGCACATTCACGCTCGGCAAACCATCGCCGTTATTCTCATCGGTGGTGCGGCCGACGATTCTGCCGGATGTGCCATCCTGCTGCTTATCGCGCATCTGGTCCAGCACTTGTGCCGACAGCTTTGCGCAGAGCAACAAAACTAAAAGAGACGATATGTGTATAATCGAACGCATTAATTCAAACCAAACTCGTTAACCAATACACGTTTAAGGAATATGGAAAGATTTTTACTGCCGCCATTCAGCTTATGCAGCGGCAAGGCGATCAGAACGAAATTCTTATCGTTATTCATCACACCGATTTCAGGCCTGCCTGTGTACCGAAACGGCGTTGTATATAACTTCGATGAATCTAACTGATAGAGGTATTGTGCATCGGTACGTTTATAGATGCGGCGCCAGTTGAACGTGTGAAATGAACCGGATGTGATCGTATCAAATTCCATTTCGGGGAAGTTAGTATTGAGAGACAATACTTTTGTGCGTATCGGCATTCTGCCGTCCGCATTCGTATGAATAGCGGTGGTTGAATTGGCATCGGTAGAGACACTATCAATGGGCGCAAAATCATTTAAAGCTCTTATTTCTGCAAAGACAACATTCGCAGCGAATGTTGTTGTAAAGATCACTTTCCCGCCTGTCAGCGTATAATTGAACAGTCCGATTTGCGCAGGCAGGTAACTGGGATACAGATCGCTCATCCACAGTACGACATCAAAAAGTTTCAACGTGTGGATCAATGCCGGATTCATATTCACCGGCACGAGAGATCCGTATTTTTGGTTGACCAACTGATTCTGTTTGTCAATGGAAGAAAGCCCATACCCAACATCAAAGATGTCGAATGCACTATAATCTTTTCCCGGCATTGCACTTTCTATGGCGGTCCTGTACGTATTTAATGCGGCGGCACGGTCGGTCTGGTTGTAATCAGTAACAATAAGCATCTTACTCTTTGGTTTTTTTACGTACCATTTTTTTGTTGCGGGATTGGAAGGCATGGTAATTGTTGCACTGCTGTCTCCGGCAACATCGCGTGCCTGCAAATACAGTATATTAGTTGCGTCCAGTTTCAGACCGGAAATCTTTCCGCGAAACTGCATTGACGGGAATGTTCCGGTATAGACATCGGCATCTACTTCGCCCGTTGCACCGTTCGTCACCGAACGCGGAGCA
This sequence comes from uncultured Ignavibacteriota bacterium, assembly GCA_903861125.1. Classification (GTDB taxonomy): domain Bacteria; phylum Bacteroidota; class Ignavibacteria; order UBA10030; family UBA8401; genus UBA8401. Next base: position 131,435 of record CAIOTF010000017.1, on the reverse strand, counting down.
ATCAGAGTGATTAATTTTACTGATGCACTGATAGAGAGCCATCGTTTATTCGGACCTGAATCATTCAACGCAATACGGTAAGCAGAAATGGTATTGTCACCATCAAGATCGGTTCCATACCACGAGAAAGTGGCAACAGTAAATGTCGTGTCCGGCTGCTGTATCGTGGCGGAATCGACTGGATTGACCGAATAGAATACTTTCGGCGGCGTATTACGGATCGGAAGCAGTTGTGCAGCACTTTTTCTGTCAATTGACGAATTTAGTGTTGAGAGTAACACGTCTCCGCTATCATACATTCCGTTGCTATTTTTATCCCAATACGGCTGCGGCAGCAAACGGATGTTAGCACCTTCGGGAAGAGAAGTATTTTCTTTGAATGTATTGTCGACGGCACGTACAACAATAGTAAAGATACTTCGTGCTTTCACCAGCGGCAGCGAAATGATGCTGTCAGTTTTTGTCGTCCATGCATACGCGAAAGTATCCGGGAATGCAACACTCGATGCAGCCAATGATTCCGGTGTTGCAATCAGATATCCCCTTACGAAGCCGTCAGGATCCTCTCCATACCAATAGGCATGCTGACGCGACGAAGTCTCGTTCAGCGTTACCGAAGACGATAGCCATAAGCGGGTCGACGGTGACTGATTTGTTTTGGGTTCGTTCGGCAGATCTTTTTGACAGGATCCGATGACGAGTCCGGCAACAACAAGAATAATATTTTGAAATATTTTTTTCATTATTTAGAACCTTATCAAGGCTTCAAACCTTGATAAGGTAAGAGAACTATTTAATCAACATCATCTTTTTTACCTGAGAGAAATCTCCCGAAGTAATCCGGTAGAGATACATACCGCTGGACAATTTCGATGCATCAAATTTCACGGAATACAGACCGGTTGATTGATATTCATTGACAAGCGTTGCAACATGCTGACCAAGAATATTATAAACATTCAGAGTAACCATTCCTTCACGCGGCAGCGAATAGCGCAGCGTTGTTGCCGGATTGAAAGGATTCGGGAAATTCTGTTCAAGCGCAAATTCCTTTGCAACAAGATTTTCACGTCGGACTGTTGACGGATTGAATCCGGTAAAGTCCGTATTGGTTCGCGGAGTGACCTTGTAGCGGCCGCCGCTGTAATAAAGAATCCCGGTAACGTTCGCGAATGAATTTGCCACTTTTACGATGGTAAGTCCGACAACCGTATCGGCGGGTGCGTTGGAATATTTGTTCTTTCCGTCACGGCGGACAAGAACTGCCTGCGAACTATTGCTAATCCAAAATTCCGTCGGTTCAGAAAAGACAGGATCGATGCTTGTAACCTTAACCGAATCGAACGAAACAAGCATTCCTTCATACGGCTCAGCAACAAGATTTCCATTACTTGCACCGTCACCAAATATCTCTGTCTTTAATTTTACGGGAGCTGGTGGTGTTTTCCCTGACGCAACGATTCTTCCTTTTGTAATATTTGCCAGACGCGTAACATCAAAATTTTCCTGGATGGAACCTGTTACAACAACACTGTCCCCCATCTTCATTTTTGTCATGATCGAATCAGGTCCGACAATCCATAAGCCGGCGAACGGAGCATTGCCGCTTTGCATATAGTAAACATTGGTTCCGCCGGTAGAGAGCGGTGTCATCCGTAATGCAGAGCTGTCCGCCGTAATAATTCCACCAACGGAATCAATTGCACCGATGTACGGACTGCGGCCGTTAGCATAGATTGTTTTTTGAATATCACTTGGAGCAAGCACCGGTTTAGCAAAACGGTCGATGACAGTATAAAAGAAAAATCCCTTCGATGTATCATACTGCGTTAACGAACCGCTGTTTGCGAGCATTGTTACCTGATTTGCAGCATCGGTTACCTTGACAAAATAACGAACCGTACTGCCTGGAACCTGCGCAGGAATCGATGCTAACGACGTAGAATCCACTATTGAAGGTGTCGACATTGTTATCTGTTGCCATGCACCGTTATTGACGCTGTACATCAGCAAGAGAGTAGATAAATTTGCTCCGCTAACAACTGCCGAGGTCTGCTTGTATATCTTTGCAGATATAACAGCCAGGCTCTCCTTTGCAACAATTACAGGATTGCGTCGGTGTGTTGTTACGCCGGGAGATATTTTTCCATACACAACATCGCCGGGGAAAATCGGACAAATTCTGTACCCTCTGTTTGACTCGGCTCCCGATGACGTGGTGATATACCCGCGCATCGTATCGATCTGTGTGCCAACTGGGGGCACCTTAAAATTCGGATCGCCGGGTACGATGATGGAACCGTTACCGATCGTAAAATAATATGACCAATCGTAATCAGATAGAGTGTTTCCGTTCGCGTCTGTAACAGCCCATGTACCGCGCGACGAGTTCACGATTGCCGTAACGGTAAGATTGGTAAACTCCACTTCCATTGCTTCATATGGTTCTCCGGTGGAGAATTTAGTAACACCGCCGGGATTAGCTCCAACGTTGAAATCGGTGATACTCTTTTTCAACGGAGCAGGAATCTTGTTTCCGGACGATAAAATGTCAATTGGAAACGGCACAGTCGTTCCTGATCCATCTTTATACGTTAATATTGGCGTGAATTGAGTTAAGCTATTCATGCTGCTTGCCGGGAATTCATCGATATAACCGGTGATCTTAATAATATCACCGCGCTCAATATTATATAATCCGCTTGCATCAGCCGAAGCTGAATCACCGGACCAGCGTACAAAAATTCCGGCAAAAGGACTTGATGCAGCTGTTCCCGTATCACGCAAACACAATGTCTTTCCAACACCCGTATAAGAGATAACACGTGGCTGTATGGTGACGAGAGCAATAATAGTTACAGTCTCACGCAAAGCCGTATTGGTCTTAAATATCGGTGATGTCTGCGTCAGCCATCGGGTAGAACCTATGCCGAGTGAATCGGCAAGTTTCAGTGAATCCAAACTCACGGTTTGGATCTGACGAATAGTCTTAACCGGATATACTGGTTGAGCAAAAAGATTGGTCATTCCTGCAATGATCAACAACAACAAAAGTTTTTTCATTTCTCCTCCTCTATCATGTATGCGTTAATTGTTAATGTACTAGTAATACTAAAATTCAGTCTTCCATGGTACTGCTCAGTCATACGGTAATCGTAATCACTGACATAATTATTTTATGATCGCAAACTTTCCGCGCTTGATATCATTATTATCTAAATTTTTTACGGTAAACAGATACAATCCTGTTGCAATGGCCTGATCGTATTTTGTGATCAGGTCCCAAGCATGTTCGCCGCCGGCAAATTCCGCCGGAACACCGATGGTCTTGAAGTCATCGAACCATTTAATTCCGGAGCCTTCGTACGTTGATGCAGTATGATCCAATTGTGCTACCAGATCACCTGTCAGGGTAAAAATCTTGATCTCCGCCCGTGCCGGCAGATTGCGGAAATAGATTTTCCGTGACCGTTCGCCGCTACCATCCCACGCAGATTTCGCATAGTATGGATTCGGATACACGATCACATCCGTATTTTTATCCGACGTCGGCGTTACGCCCGGAACGACACGCTTCACAATCTTAGCACTTTCCAAACTCGGCAGGCCGTTGATCGAATCGCCGCCATCAAACGCAGAAACACCATACAGATATTGCCATCCGTTCAAATTCGTTATTGGATCATTCTTTGGCGGAAATTGATACCGGCAGAGAACAGTGTCTGTACCGCTGATGAATATTTTCGGTGTGTCGAGGCGTATGCTTGCAAATCCGGTATTATATCCGATCGCATTGTCGTTGCGGTCGAACTCGCCGATCATCTGCATTGATAACAAAAAATTTTCCGGACTGACGATATCAGCACCGGGCGACGAGCGGTATACTCTGTATCCTTCAAAATCGTATTTACGGCTGATGGGATCGAAACTTTGTTCAGACCGGACACTGTCCCAATACAACGTAACGCGCTGATTCTGCACAACGGAAAATACCCTTGGCTGACGCGGCGGCTGCGGCAACGTGAACCGGTCCAATTTTCCGTTGTCATTAATATCTTCGCCGGCATCCAGCCGATTGTTACCGTTGAGATCTTCGCCGTTGTACGTTTGCTGTGCCCATGCGGCATTAGCATATAGACGCGATCGAAGCTGAGGCGTGTTGTAATCAAGGCTGGCCGCGCTGCTTCCTGATTTTTTTGCTCCAATCAGTGCGAACACAACCTGGACGCTTTCTCCCGGCGCAAGGGATTTGAATGGTCCGACCGAAAGCAGATCACTTAAACTTGCCGGCAATTCTCCGAATGTCACACCATCCGATGTAAGAATATTGTTATACCGACCGAGTGCTTCAATGTTCGGTTTGGGCATCTTCCGCGACAACCGCTGATACCTTCCGCGATACGGATCGCCGGGATTATCTTCGATATCCGGAAATGCGTACAATGAATTTCCGGAACCGCTCGATCCGAATCTCCATCCATTATAGTATGTATCAATCGCCAGATCGCCGATCGAATCAAGTTCGGTCGTTTTTGCATTACCGAGAGAATCTTTTTTTAACGGAAACGGAGTCGTACCCAATACTTTGATTCCCAGATAACTGTTTGCAGGAGGTCCGTACGGTGCGCCGTCGAAATCAAAAACGTAACTCATTCGCAGACTATCAACGTATCCGCGGGCAGAATGACTGAAGAACTGACTCGCAGCAGAAGGGTTGCCGGTTAATTTTGTATTCCTCACCGCGCCGTTGTTCCATAAACCAAAATGCAGACTGTCGATGATCGTTGTACTGACATTTTTGATTGTATAATTAAGGATCACAAAAAAATCCGCAAACGGATAATTCCATGCGTAACTTTCCAGATGAATATTCACGCCCAAAGGTTTGTGCAGCGGAATTGCCAATGTTGAACCCGGCAGCGTATCATTTTTGTCTGTAAAATCCATCACAAGATCCTGATGGCTGACCGCATTGAGGTCGAAGTATGGTGACTCCAGAAGTGTGGAACGCTGAGAGATAACCGAACCGATATTATTTGTAATTTCCAAACCTTCCAGAGGATTGGATGTCGTAGCTCTATCCATTCCTGCCGTAGAAACACGGGCAACAGTTTCATTGCGGAGTATGCCGCCAACCCAAATTCCGCCGACAGAAAGATGTTCAATACCGGAGCCTTTCGGATATTCCAGGGAAGGCTGCGTCGGCCATTTTTTGAAACGATTACCTATTTGGCCAAAATTAGTAATGGTGACATTGAGGTTGCCAATTGAGGTGTATTTTGTGTCATCATCGTCGGTTACTTTTCGGAGTGATTGACCAAACAGCGGAATTATGCCGAGGATGACTGTAAGTAGTAAATAAAGGGGTATAAAGCGTCGTAGCAAGGGAGTATTTCGTTCCGTGATTTTAATCGATTGACTGAAAAAATATACGTCCTATTACAGCGAAAAACAAGGTTCGTTTTGAGAAGCAACCATGAGAAGCGGACTTACCCCTCCAATTTCGCGCTGATCTTAGGGATCAAACAAATATCCGGCCTCAAGCAAAGAAATATTACGGGTAATTCATACACCGCATCTTTGCTCTCAAGAGTCCATTACATTACTTTTATTTGTGATATTCCATCACAAGAGTACGCAGTTATTACGATGAGAACCTGGAGCAGTACTTTGAAGAACGATAGATTAGCTTTGTATCTTCAACTTTTGTCCCACGGTGAGCCGTGTGTTTTTCAGATCATTCCACTTTTTCAAATCGGGAATACTAATGCTGTATCGTTCAGCAATTTTTTCGAGCGTGTCGCCGCGACGAACCACATACGATATTGGTTTTGATGGAACTGCTGAAATCGTTTTTTTCTTTTTCACCTGTTCAACAGCCGGTTCTTCTGTCTGATCCGGCGCATACACTTCCAAAACATCTCCGGCGTTGATCCGGCTTGTCCTTAGTTTGTTCCAGCTCTTCAAGTCGACGATTGCAACGTCGTAGACCGAGGCGATTTTTTCAAGCGTTTCCCCTTTTTTCACCACATGCTGTATCCAACCCGGGGTGATTTTATCGGAATGATCGCTACTTATTTTTTTCTTTGACGATTGAGAGAGCACTTTCTGTTTCTCGGTCGAGGATCCACTCGCGATCAATTTATACTGTTCATATTTTTCTTCAGGAACCCAGATCGCCAGGCGTTGTCCTTTATAGATATGTCTTCCGTACGAAATATCATTCCAGTTTCTGATGTGGCTTGCGCGTACATTGAACCACTCAGCAATATGCCCGAGCGTTTCTCCGCTCTTAACTACGTAGGTGACTTTTTCTCTTCCTTTCGGTTCGTATGCTGCCTGTCGCGGAGTCGGCTTACGTTTCATCTTCGGCTGAACTGTTGATGCAGAAGCGGTTGAGGCCGTAAACTTTCTCCCCTCTTCTTTCAATCTATTCGACCTCTCTATATCATCCTTCTCTTTTTTCTTTTGTGCTTCCACGATCGCCGATGCGGAATTCGATTTCACCGGTATAACGAGCGTGGCTCCCACTTTCAGCCGTTTTGAACGGGAAAGTTTGTTCACTTCCAACAGCACTGCCGATGTAATTTTGTACCTGCTTGCAATCTGTCCCACCGTTTCACCGCGCCGGATGGTGTGCGTTGCAAAATCGAACTTTTTATCTTCGGGGATCTTCGCGTAATTTTCGGCAAAGATAGCGGCTTTTCCTATCGGAACACGGAGTTTATATCCCGGATAATTCGGCGGCGTGCACCATTGCGTCAATTCCGGATTCAATTCTTTTATTGTCTCAAGGTCTGTTTCGGCGCACTCGGCCAGGATGCCCAGATCGATACAATCATTAACCGTTGTATAGTCAAACGTCAGTGAATCGGCTTTCTGAACATCGCCGAAACCAAATGCTTCGGGACGCATGACGATAAGAGCAACAGCAATGTATTGCGGCACATAGTTTCGTGTTTCCCTTGGTAAACGGCGGCGCATTTCCCAGTAATCGGTCGATCCGGATCTGCGTATACCTTTCCTCACCCAGCCTCCGCCAGCATTGTAGGCAACAAATACAAGATGCCAATCGTTGAACTCTCTATACAGATCTTTCATGTGGCGCGCCGCTGCCCTTGTTGCTTTTTCAAAATCACGGCGTTCGTCGTACCAATAATTCGAGCGCAGGCCGTACAACGAGCCGGTCGCTTTCATAAACTGCCACAATCCAACTGCTTTTGCCCACGACCTGGCCGTAGGATTCAATCCGCTTTCCGGCAGTGACAGGATCATCAATTCCGGCGGCAGCCCTTCTTCGGCAAAGATGCGCGACATGATGGGAAAATATTTTCCCGACCGGTAGATCCAGTTCTCCATATGCGTACGCCCTTTTCCCATAAAGAAAGAGAGCGTGCGTTTGGTATATTCATTTACCAGAAGAGGAACTTCGGTCTTTGGTATGAGTGAGGCCGGAATCTGAATGTTGGTGATGTCGATCTTTTCGATCTCCAGATTCATTTTTTCGCGCAAAGCAAAAATTGAACTGTTTGCACCAAGACTATCGATGGTTGCTATATATTTTTCATAGTCTTCAACAACACTTCGCGTGAGTTCGTTAAAATCTGTGTTCTCTTCTATATTGGGGAAATAGCTTGCTTCATTCAGATGCTTGATCGTCTCTTCAAATTCGTCGGCAGACATCAGCGAATCCCCTTCGGCTTGCGCCTGCAACGCCAGCAGATAATGTTCGCGCGCCCGTTCCAGTAATTCAGCGATCTGTTTTTCGTTCATTTCGCCGGCTGAATCGGCAGCAGTGGAATCAACAACGTCCACCGACTGATTCGGACGGGTCTGCACCGTATCGGATGCAGTGAAAAATCCGGAAGAAGATGCCAGAACCATTGAGTTTCGGTACGTATTTTTGACGGCGGGAAAAGAGGACTGATATTCAGATCGTTGAGGAGTTGTATTTGTACAGCCGGCCCACAGCACAGAAACAAGCAAAACCACAGATATTTTTTTCAATACACGGTCCTTTTTATATGGGGAACTATTCTTAATAATTAAATATACAAATTGAGCGGCAAAAATCAAGCCGTGAACGTATTACCCTCATCTGTTGCCGCTTATTTCAATGTTACGAGAAGAATTCATTGGTATGACCGGTGATTCTCATCGTAAAAAGAAAAATTGCCCATGTCTTCATGAGCAATAATCGGATAACCTATTATTCAAACTTTCGTGGGACCGCCTTCGGTGGAACTAATAGCTGAATCTCTTTGCGGAAAGCGAAGGACGAACCCGCCAGCTTTTTTGGAAAAATATTTCACTCAATCACTGCATTACAACTTCTTACAACAATTTTTTCCCGGATAATTTGGACTGAAAGCATCCCTTACTTATCCTTAAATTTTGACTTACCGTGGACACTTTATAAATCCGACCACTGACGCTAATTTCTAATTGAATATAGAGATTATAATTTTCTTTTTCAACTTTTCTATTTTTCGTTCACTGATTTTCGTTTATGATTCTTCTTGATGATTTTCCCCATCGGTCCATTCTTAAATGTTTCATAGACATCATCAATATCTTCCGGAATCTTTACTGTAGTGCAGAAATTTAATTTCCTTGCCGTGTTGTAAATATTATCCGTTCCCCTTCTGTCCGTTACACACTCGGTACCGGCGATTCCAACGAGGTTTAATTTCGAACAACATTAGCAAAAAAAAACCTGCTTGGTAAGAGCAGGCTTGATTTTTTTTTCTTAAAACGATCACTTCATCAATAATAATTTCCTCGTTTGCGTTTTCCCGCTCGATGTAAGCCGAGCATAATATATTCCGCTCGATAACTTTGCACCGTCGAATTGGACTGTATAATATCCTGCTTCTTTCGCTTCGTTCACCAGCGTTGATACTTCTCTGCCGATCGCATCGTAGATGTTTAAGGTTGTTAAGCCGCTTGTAGAAAGCTGATAACCGATCGCTGTTGTGGGATTAAACGGATTAGGAAAATTTTGCATTAATGAAAAAGATCGAGGCTGCATTTCTTCTCCCACACCTGTCACGGGTGAAATTGTTAATGTCCCAGACAAAATTCTTGCGATCGTTCCGGAGGTGGCCATAATTTTTGCACTGCCTGCCGCATGACCTGTGAATACTGCACTCTTGTTATCAGATGCCGGCACCAGATCGGTTGCAACAACACTCCCTACAATATTTTGTAGAGACCAAGCGTCGGCAGCAACATTCGCCACAAAATTGTCCATACTATCTCTTGTAATTGCGTAAACAGTAATTGAGGAACCCGATACGAGCGTATCTGCCGGAACTACTTTCCCTGAACCATTTGCAGCTGTCTCAACAATTATTTTTGACGCAGCGCCATGTGTGACTGAAATTGTACCCGATGGGGCTGTTACTAATTGTCCTGAAGTGGCATTGATGTCCGCACTACCAATCCGGTGACCAGTGAACACCGCACTTTTGTGATCTGGCGATAAGACAAGATCACCTGCAACAATTCCTCCTATGATATTCTTTAGGCTCCATGAATCGGCAGGAACATTTGCAACAAAGTTGTTCAGGCTATCTCTCGAAATTGTGTACACAGTAATCGATGATCCTGAAATTAGAATTTGCGATGGAACTATGGTACCAGATCCGTTCGCTGCCGTCTCCACCTGTACTTTTACGGATGGTAAGGGGTTCACTGTAAATGTCTGTGAATTCGACAATCCGCCGCCATCGATATTGAAAACCGTTAACGGATATGTTCCTGCAATCTGCAGATCGCTTGACAGAATTGAAGTTGTTAATTGTACTGAACTAATAAACGATGTGGCTCTCACGCTGCCATTGTACCGTACCACTGATTTGCCGTTTACAAATCCGGAACCATTCACCGTAAGTGTAAACCCAGTTCCGCCAATAGTTCGTGAAGCCGGATTGATGGAGACCGTTGCCGGAGCAGGCGTACTGCCAACACGGTTGCTCGTGTCCGAGGCTGTCCATCGGGAAAAATCATCCACACCTGTCATGCTAATTGTTTTCAACACTGTATTCACGATACCGCCATAGTTATGCCATGTTACGCCATTATCACTGGATTTGTACATTTCAAGCGTGCTTGAATTCTGTCCGACTACATCGGTAGTATCATAATGGAATACGAGTCCGGCATTTAAACTCGTGTTTGTTGCCGGGGTAATATCAAAGTAGCGCTTTATTGAACTGTGTCCATTTCCAGTTGACGCAACTGCGGTTTTCCGCAACACTGTTGTGTTACCAAGTGCAACTCCATTGAGAATAATATCAACTCCAATGTTGCCGAAAAACTCTTTCCCTGTTGTTGCGGAAATGTTCCGCGTTGTTTTGACCGTGCCGACTATTGGCTTTCCAGCTACTTCAGTAATACTTCCACCGGATGAAAGAATTACACTATTGGCACCGGTGGAGAAAATACCATTGGTAATTGTCAGAGTGCCATTGATTGTAACATCACCGGTCAGCAAACAACCACTTGCGCGATTTAACAATAGATTGTTCAACGTAACAGCTGGAAGAATTGTGCCGGTGCCGGATCCGGCAATAATAATATTCGACGATGTTCCTCCGACAATAGTGCCGCTTCCCACCATAAGTGTATCGTTGAGCGTCAGCGTATGTCCGCCGATAGTTAATGTACCGTTTGAAAGTACAATCGCGTTCGTAATCGTTTCATCACTCAACATTGAAATACCGGCGGCATTGTTTACGACGAGATTATAAAACGTTGAGCCATTAATTGTCTGGGCGCTCGTGCTATTCAACGTTATTGTACTTGTCCCTGCATTAAACGTTCCGGCATTGCTCCAATTCCCCTTCACAAAATGAGAGAATGATCCAGCATCGAATGATGTTCCTGAACCAATCGTAACATTTCCGCCAATGGACATTCCTGTTGCAGCCGAGGGTGCAACTGTACCGGTAAGAGTGAAGTTGCCATTGATTGTACTGACTCCCGTGAGGTTCGGTGTTCCCGTTCCGGAAAGTGTGAGATGATGATAGGTCAACGGTGTTACTGTTTGTCCCGTACCGGTATAGTTCACCATGTTACCAACAGCAGAAGTATTGAGTGTTGTTATTGCGGTAGTTCCACCGATGTTTAATACACCGGTTGTTCCTTGTAAAAGTGTACCCGTCCCATTGAGTCTAGTACTAACAGTGATAGCTCCGTTGTTAGTAAGTGTCGCACCTGTTCCAACCGAAAGTATTGACGTATTCAGTGTACCGTTATTTGTATGCGTTGTTCCAATGAGATGAAGAGAATCCGTTCCGGAGAAGATCACTCCCGAACCGTTTATCAAGTTCCCACTTACTGTCAAAGTTCCTGAACCAGTTTTTGTGCCACTGCCGCTTAGACGCAGATTGTTGTATGAAAATGCGGGAATGATTTGAGATGATCCGTTAAAATTAAAAGTGCTGCCCGCAACCGTGTGTCCAGCGGCAAGACCGGGCGTGAACGTACCAGCAATACCGATTGTATCTGTTGCGGCAAGTGTTTTATTTTGATCGCTAAAAATAAGATTACCATAATTTCCGGTAAAGACATTTTGCCCGGCACTGTTTTGATTGTAATTGACTGTTCCTGTAATGGAACTTGTGATTGTGCCTGCTCCCGTGACCGTACCATTCAACGTGAAGGTATTTACACCGACAGCAATTGTACCTTGCGTGAATGCAAATGTATTGGTCACTGTTACTGAGTTATTTAATGAAAGTGTACCGGTAATTTTATTGACTGTAAGATTGCCAAATGTCTCACCGCTCGGGTTTGAAAGTACCTGTGCACCTGTTCCATTGAATGCAACATTATTCACGTTGGAGAATATACCATCATTAGACCAATCGCCTCCGAGGGTAACATTGAATCCGCCTGCATTAAGTGTTGTACCAGACTTTATCGATATATTCCCGACAGCATTGAGACTTGTGAGAAGTTGGACTGTTGGTTTCGTGGTTTGCAACGTTGAATTAGAAATAAAAAGATTACCAATGGGACGGGCACTTTGAATTCTGAACGTCTGGGCATCTATTGTATTCTCATCACCAATCTGCAGCGTACCTCCGGTTACGCTTGATACAGATGATGCATTCACATAATCCGCTGGTGCGCTGGTGGCATTTCTGATTACGATAGTGCCGCCGGACATCGTATAACTTGAGCCCACCGCGCCAAGATCAAAACCGGCAAATGTTGGATCCGTTGACCCTCGTTCCACTACCGAAACAATACCGCCACTTTGCGTGTACGAAGTCGTGGCGGTTGCATTGTTACGCGTCAGTTGACCGGCAATGTGGAGCGTGCCACCTTCCATAATTATTGCTGAACCCGCCACATACGTGAGGGAATTATCCGGGCTTGTTCCGACGTTGTATGTTCCCGCTGATAGTCGCAGTAACCCTTTCACGGATACATTTCCGGCTTGTGCATTCACTGTCGCGTTTGGATTGTTGATCCAAAATCCTGCGGTTGGATCAATATTGTACGAAGGTCCAATTGTGAAAGTATTGGCAAATGTAAATGTTCCGGAAAGTTTGAATGTACCGTTGGTGATCGTGAGGAATGGGTCAGCAGCACTAAAGTTCGCCGATAAAACTTCCAGTGTGTTACTGATGCTTGTTCCCATGTTAACTCGGATAAGGTTAAAGTTGTTTAACCCGGTTCCAGTAATCGTTTGATTACCGTTCTTGATAAAGGAGACTGTTCCGGTGTTGCCCGTGAATGTACCGTTGTTAATCCAATTGCCTCCGACACTTAGTGTATTTGCTCCTCCGTTAAGTGTGGCGCCGGTATTGATAACCAGATTCCCGTTAACAGTAACATTACGCGGAAGACTGGTGGTGCCTCCACTCAAAGTCAAATTGTTAAAATTGATATTGTTGTCGGATGGAATAATATTTGTCGCAGTCAGTTCAATAGTTCCACTGACCGCTGTCCAGGTTCCGAGCTTAAGTAACGTCAAACCTTCACAAATGAGAGTTCCGTTATTCGTCATTATGAAACTGCCCGCGGTGCTGTTGCTGTTGAATGGTCCAATATTTACCATTCCCGAGACCATCAACTGAGAACCGCTCGCGAACGACAATGTTCCCGTACCTGTGTTCAACGCAGATCCACCGAGCTGGATGCTGAGACAAGCTGCATTTGAAACATCAACGGTCACAGAACATCCTCCGTTGATGATTACATCATCGCCTGCGGTAGGAACCGAGCCGCCGCCCCAGGTGGCCGGTGCACTCCAGTTACCGGATAGTGAACTTGTTTTTGTTATTGCAAATGTTTCTCTTCCAAGAACCAGTATGAGAATGAAAACGAAAAAAAAATGGTAACGTTGTTTCATAGGCACACCCCAATGTTATTTTGTAAAGTTGTTAGCTATTTTTTAATCCACACTTGATGCTGTCTTTATTCGACCAATTATTTAAATACGTTTTAAGATTAATACTTACGGTATTACATACACAGTGCCAGAAAAAAAGGTCAAAATCAGACCATTTTATCCGTTTTTTGAATAAACCAATGCAAATTCTGCATTGAATATGCAAACACTGCATAGCTGGTTAATGAAATTCAAACAATAATGGTAAATAAAATATCAAATCGATATTCAAGTTTATAGATGAATCTTTTTTTTCTTTTGATCTTAACGAGGTTTACACGGTAGGACGCCACATAATCCGGTTAGTTTTAGAAAAAGTGGACACTATTTGGAAACTGCTTCTGGCGTTCGAATACTAAGTTGTTATCTACTATGAGTTTAATTCTGTTTTGCGGAGAGCGTAGGATTCGAACCTACAAGCCCGTCAGGGCGCCAGTTTTCAAGACTGGTGCAATAGCCGTTCTGCCAGCTCTCCAAATTTTTCTTTTAACAAATTACAACAAAAGCAATAGTTGAGCGTTTTTTGCGAAATCCCGCTGTTGTTTAGCGGGACCGTTCTGCCAGCTCTCCTTCGGAAATTTCGCTAATTTCGACACTTATTTTTTCTGCAAGAGAATTTTTCTTCTTATTCTTCTTACGATTCTTCTTACGATTCTTCTTACAGTCCCCATCATAAAAAAAACTGCCCTCGGTCACCTCGTGTCAGCACTTCCGATGCTGTTGCAATGTGAAAGAAGGCAATAATAATTTTATGGTTCGGAAGTTTTACACATTTTAATTGCTCAACAATATAATAAATCCGCCATCAGAATTCAATATCAGAATTTTCCAATTCTAAAATCTTCCTTTTAATTCTTACCTAAATTTTTTCTGAAAAATATTTTTAGAATGCTTTTCAGAATCTTATTTCAGGGGCGGGCATGTTACAATTGAGGCGTGTAGGTTATTTAACTAAAACTGTGTCAACAAATTTATGTGCACTTTCTTCCTAAGAAAAGGCATGACACCATTGAAATTGTATCACTTCAATGATATTTCTTTGCAGGATGTTGCAACGTTATCTTGCCTGCCCAATCAATATTTTCGTAGTGAACGACTTGACTAAGGCGGCAAGATAACGTCGACAATCACGACAGGGCGTTTTTACGCAGACCCCAGAGGACCAAAATTGAAGCAGCTATTATCCCCAGTCCAACGCTCGTAAAGCCATAAGTTACGAGGTTCTCTTGCCAGAGCTGACCGTTGAATCCTGCACCAGTAATCGGGGTCATAGCCGCCGTACCAAATATCGCAGCTAAGGCGGTTATTACCCAGTTTACGTAAGTGCCATACAAAGCACTCCAGTATGCCACAGCATTCAGTCTCGGTGACAGCCTTACCTCCGTCCAGGCTGCACCCAGCGCAATGAGAAAAGTTCCGTTCATCACACCTTCCAAGTGTGCGGCAAGTCCCATCCGAGGGTTAATGAACTTCTGTTCGATTAAACCCGTAATTAAGCCCAACAAGAATAAGAACATTCCGTTCCAGAGCAACCGACGTTTGGTATCGTTCATACTTTTTCTCATAATAAATTTTACAATGTGAATATTTCGACCAACCAACCGGCACTAATCCGCGTTGCAACAATCAAGCGTGTTACATTATTTCAATAATTGCATTTTCTTGAGCTGCGTTCTTTCTCCGCTCTGCAATCGTGCAAAATATATTCCGCTGGAAAGTTTTGAAGCATCAAATGCGGCAGAATAATATCCCGCCTCCTTCGTCTCGTTCACCAATATTCCCACTTCTCTGCCAAGTGCATCATAAATTGTTAATGATACGTGATCGTTCACTGGTATTTGATAACTGATGACTGTTGAAGGATTGAAAGGATTTGGATAATTCTGAGAGAGAGTAAATTCTTTCGGTGCATTTGCTACGGTTACTTCAACTTCTTTTGAATATTCAATCTTACCATCACGGTCGATTTGTTTTAAACGATAGGAATATTTTCCTGATGTCAAATTTGTTTCAGTAAATGAATATTTTTTGGGCGAGTTTGTTGTGCCGCTGCCTTCAACGAAGCCAACTTTTTGCCAATGAATCACTGAAGACTGAATGCTAACCTGTTTTTTTTCAACTTCAAAACCATAATTATTCGTCTCTGTTGCTGTTTTCCAACTTAACACAACTTCGCTCCCATTTAACAGACCAGTAAATGAAATAAGTTCAACAGGTAAAGCTCCATTTGTTGTTCTTTCGATTATTCCAGTTTGACCTACAGCTGTACCGATATTTGCATCGGTAAAGGAAACACCAAATAAAGAATACACTCCCGCATTGTTTGTCTGTCCTGACCAGTTTGTTCCACCGTTTGTGGTTCTAAGAATTGTACCATTAGTGCCGACAGCCGTACCGTTATTCGCATCTGTAAAGGAAACGCCGAATAAATCATTTGAACCACTTGTTTTTACCGTCCAGGCCGTTCCGCCATTTGTGGTTTTTGCGATTGTTGCGCCTATGCCAACAGCTGTACCGTTATTTGCATCTATAAAAGAAACACCATATAAATTATTCACCGTATTACTTGTTTGTGCTGTCCAATTCGTACCACCATTTGTTGTTCTAAGGATTATTCCGCTTTCACCTACAACGGTGCCATTATTTGCATCCGTAAATGAAACGCTATACAAGCCGTTTGTTGTATTGCTTGTTTGTGCTGTCCAATTCGCACCACCATCTGTGGTTCTAATAATTGTTCCTAAATTACCAACTGCCGTTCCGATATTTGTACTTGTAAAGGAAACAGCCCACAAAGTTTGTGCATTTGGACTTGTTTGGTCGACCCACGTAACACCACCATCTGTCGTTTTATCAATCGATCCACTTACACCTACAGCAACTGCTATAGGTGTGCCGGTCACAAAGGAAACACTATAAAACCCCCAATTGGGTGCCGTTGTTGCTGCTATCCAATTTGCGCCACCGTTTGTAGTTCTTATAATTCCTGGTAATCCACTTGTACCTACAGCAATTCCGTTATTTGCATCAATAAATGAAACGCCACGCAATATAAATCCCGATGGGCTTGATTGTGAATTCCACGTTTGTGAGAAACAATTATTTGATGTTGCCAAAAATATCAAATACAATGCTGCGAGATGCAATAATGCTTTCATAAAGGACCCCTAATGAGATGTGATATGTTTAGTGAATTACTTTTCTATCCGATGTATTAGTTTGAAAATAAAAGTTTTCTGTGTTTCAAGAATACTCCCTGAGTGAAACCAAATCTTGAAAATAAATTTAGTTCTTCAGAACGATGTGTTGTAAAAATTAAAAACAGAGTGATTCTTATTGGCGGGAACTTTAAATGAACGTCTTATTGATTCCGATTTGCTATAGTGCTTACATGATAATAGCACCATAGCAAAAACCTTACTTAAATCAGACAAATTTGTCTTTAGAAGATAGACAACGCCGACTACAACTACAACACAATATTCGTTAATACTATCATATTAATTAATTACAGCTGGTACATTAGGCGTTAATAGAACGAAATCCTTTAACTATCCAATGTTTAATGGAGTTATTACGGCGGGAGGTGTCTTTACATCTTCGGAACAGCAATATTGTTTTTAGTACAAGATTGCGTATCCCAAAAAAATTAACACCCTCATTAAGATTAAAGAAGAATATTTTTCAGGCAGCTATTTTAAAACAACTCGTTGAAAAAAACTTTCGTTACTTGGCGAAATATGCCTGCACACGTGCTTTCATTTTGTCCACACGTGCAAAGACAACTGGTACGACCACAAGCGTAAGAAGCATGGAGCTGAGCAGTCCGCCGATAAGAACAACCGCAAGTCCGGACTTTGCTTCAGAACCGGCGGATGTAGAGAGCGCAATCGGCATCATGCCGATGACCATGGCCATTGTTGTCATAAGAATCGGACGAAGCCGCGTTTGACCTGCCTCGAGCAATGCGTCGTAGGATGTAAATCCTTTTTCATCCTTCATTTGATTTGCACGATCCACAAGCAATATGGCATTCTTGGCCACAAGACCCACAAGCATAATAATGCCGAGCATCGAATAAATGCTGATGCTCTTCGACGTCAGCGCCAACGCAAAGAGTGCCCCGACGATCGCCACCGGAATTGAAAAGAGCACAACGAACGGATAAACATACGAGTCGTAAAGTGCAACCATAATCATATACACAAAAAGAATTCCGGCAAAGAGAGCCAGGAGCAGACTCCGGAATGAATCCGCCATGTTTTTCTGATCGCCGGTAAATGCCCACGTTACGCCTGTTGGCAGCGTGACAGATTCCATCTTCCCTCTGATCGCCGTCGCAACGGCTCCGCTGGTTGTGCCGAAGATCTGCGAGTACACATTAATGGCCCCGATGCGGTTTTCGCGTTCCAGTTTTGTCGGTCCGGTGGTTTGATAGATCGCAGCGAACTGTTTCAATTCAATCTGCTGTCCGCGATTATTGAGGAATGAAAGATTGCCGAGCGTGGATGTATTGGAACGGTCGTATTCATCCAACCGCACACGGATCGCGTATTCCTGAACGCCTTCACGATATTTTGAATCATCATCGCCGGTCAGCGCAATGCGCAGATTCTGACCGACATCATTAATGGTGAGGCCGAGCGCCGCCATTTTCTTCCGGTCGATCTCCACGCGCAATTCCGGTTTCCCCTCTTCCGATGAGAGCCGCACGTCGGTAGTTCCCGGCACCGTGCGAATCACATTCGCAACAATCTGTGCGCTCTTCATAACATCGTCGTACTTCGTTCCGTTTATGAGTATCTGTATCGGAGTGCGGTTAGACGTACCCATGAGACTTACCGGATTAACGCGCACGCTGACACCGGGAATCTGCAGGATGGAACGTTTGATCCGCTGTCCGATAATATCCGTTGGTTCAGAACGGCGGCTCTTATCGATCAGTGTAACATTGAGTTCGGCAGCATTGTTGGAGAATACACCGATCAGTCCTTCCGATGATGCGCCGACATTCGAGAGCACACTCTGCACCTCGGGCATTTTACTCAGCAAATTTTCTACCTGACGGGAAATCTCGTTTGTCTTCTCGATGGTGGCGCCAGGAGCCAGTTCGATAGTGATAATCAGTTCACCGCGATCGACCACGGGAATAAATTCGTTGCCGATGAATCCGAATCCGACCAGCAGAAATGACGAGAGAAAAAGTAATGTAGTGAGCACGGCAACTTTTCCGCCGTTGGCAAGAGCCCAGCGGAGCAGCGAAGCATATTTGCCGACCAGAATATTGAATTGTTTCTCAAACCAGAGACCGAATCGTCCCATCATTGAAGTATCGGAAACATGCTCCAGTTTTGTGAACCGTGAAGCGAGCATCGGCGTAATGGTAAAGGAAACCAGCAGACTCATGAGTGTAGAAAATACAACAACAAGCGCATACTGACGCAAAAAGCTTCCGATCATGCCGGTGATCAGGGCCAGCGGCAGAAAGACCACTACATCGACAAATGTAATCGACAGCGCTGCGAAACCAATTTCATTTCTTCCTTTTAATGCGGCTGAGCGCTGCTCTTCCCCCTGTTCCAGATGGCGATAAATATTCTCGAGCACGACGATGGAATCATCCACCAGAATGCCGATCACAAGGGACATGGCGAGGAGCGTCATCAGATTCAAAGAAAAATCAAAAAGATACATCGCAAAAAACACCGACACGAGCGACGAGGGAATGGCCACCATGACGATCAGCGAATTGCGGATACTGTGCAGGAACACGAGCATCACCATAGCAACAAGCACTACGGCAATGGCGAGATCTTCTTTCACCGCATTGGCTGAATCCATGGTGAATGTGCTGCCGTCCTGTGCGATTGTGAATGACAGCTGGATGTTCGCATAATCTTTTTCCATCCCGGCAAGTTCCTGACGCACATATTTGCTCACCTCAACAGAATTCGCATCGCTTGATTTCTGCACCAAAATACCGATAGAGGAAACTCCGTTGAGCCGGTTGATATTGAATGTTTCGATGACAGCATCCTTCACGTCGGCAACATCGCGCAGACATATTTCGCTCCCCTGTTTCGAACGGCCGACAACCAGTTCGCTCAGATCTTCAATTGATGAAAATTTGCCGGCGATACGCACGGTGAACTGACTGCTGTTTTCTTTGATCTTCCCGGTGGGAAAATCAATATTGGCACCTTTGATCGCCTGAGTAACAAGGAAAAGTGAAAGGCCGCAGCTTTTCAGTTTCTGCGCATCGATGTTAACATTGATCTCGCGCGCATCGCCGCCGAGCAGAGCGACCATACCGACTCCACCCACTTTGGATATACGCGGTTGAATATTGTCCTGCACGAAACGGTAAAATTCTTTTGACGGCATCGAACTTCGCACTGCCATACGGAGTACAGGAATCTCGTCGAAGGCAAGTTTCGAAATAATCGGTTTGCGCGCACTTGCCGGCAGACGGTCGGCAACTTCATTAACTTTGCGCTGCGCATCCTGAAGTGACTGATTGACATCCACCGTCTGATCGAATTCGATCATCACGAAAGAACGGCTTTCGGATGATGTGCCGCGAATGGCGGAAATTTTATCGAGTCCGGTAACGGCATCCTCGATCAGTTTGGTAACGGAGGTTTCGACTTCGTTCGGTGAGCCGCCGGGATAAATGGTGGTGATGGTAACAATCGGCGGTGTCATTTTCGGCATCAATTCATATTTGAGCTGGGAGAATCCGAAAATTCCAAGCACAGCAAGCGATGAAAATACAACGACAACGAGCGACGGCCGTTTGATTGCGAGTTCAGTGATAGTCATGAATGTATTCCTCAGTTCAAATTATTGCAGAATGGTCACCGCCGCGCGGTCTTTTAAATTGATCTGTCCGTTTGTCACAACAACATCCCCTTCGGCAATGCCGCTGATGATCTCCAGCGTGCTGCCGACATCCGCTCTGATGACAACGTTTTTCAGCATGGCACAATTGTTCTCGACAACGAAAACTTTTGGGTCGCGGATGGATCCGACCAGTGCATCGCGGGGAATAACGATTGCTTTGTCCGTACCGAGCGATGTGAATGTAACACGGGCAAACATGCCTGCCCTAAGCGGCTGCTTCGGATTATTGGGAAGTGTTATTTCTATCGGGTACGCGTGTGCATCGTCCCCTTTGGCATTGATGTTTCTGATCGTGCCGGTGAATTCAGCGGATGGATAAATATCCGTTGTTACCACAACGCGGTCGCCCACCTTCAAACGAAAGGCATCTTTTTCCGCAATGCTCAGTTTAATCTTCAGCTGACTGATATCCACGATGCCGGCAACCGGGGTATTGTTCCCCAGTACTGATCCGACTTCGATCGTACGCGATGTAATCGTTCCGGTAAACGGTGCAACAATTTTTGTATCGTTCAATTGGCGGCGTGCCGTAATGAATTGTACTTCGGCAGCTTTGGCGGCAAGGCGCGCCCCTTCCAGTTGTGCATCGCTTACGGAAGAATCCTTATGCAGCTGCTCGAAACGGTCGCGATCACTTTTTGCTTTTTCGAAATTGATCTCGGCGCTTGCCAATGCAGCACGCCGTAGTTCGTCGTCCACTTTTGCGATCAGCGCACCTGCAACGACACGATCACCCGTATTTGCATGCACTGAAACGACTTTCCCCTGCGTTTCCGAAACAATAACCACTTCTCTGTCCGGAAATGTTGTTCCGACCATGGAGAGTGTTACCGGAACTGATTTCAGGAGCGCTTTTGTTACCGTAACGGAAGCGGCAACCTGAATCTCGTTATTTTTCACCTTCGCCTGCATTCGTGATTTATTATAGAAGAGAAGAATAAGAGTTGCACTGATCACGGCTATGACGATGATTGTGCGGCGTATTGTGGTGCGTGATGTGTTCATGGTTTCCTCTTTTTTGATTTTCAAAGTGACAAGACTATTTTCCGGTAGCTTTATCGAGTTTGGCAAGCGCAATCAGATAATCAACAACAGCTGCAGTCGAATTTACTTTTGCCTGCAGCAATGCGCTTTCGGCATCCAGTAGATCCGAATTGATCGCCATCCCCGATTTGAACTTACCATTGGTGACACGGTAATTTTCTTCCGCCTGCTGCACACCTTCCTCCGCCTTCCCCATTTTGTGTTTCGCTTTAAGAGCTGTGAGATAACTTGATGTAACATCAAGAATGACTGCATCTTTTGCTTGGGCAAGCGCCGTCTGCGACTGATCCCTTGCCGCCTCAGCCTGAGCCGTCTGATAAGAAGCTGTCTGCCAGTTCCAGATGTCGAATGAGAGCGACAGGCCGACATCCCACGTTCCGTTGAACTGATCTTTCGACGGGAAAATCCGCTGATTCGGATTTGCATAAAGATAATTAGCGCCGGCCATCACCTGTGGGTACCATGAGGATTTGGCAATTGTCACTCCTTCTTCACTTGCCTTCAGCCGCAGTTCCATTCCTTTCAGTTCGGGCCGAACGGCCATTGCCTGTTCTACAAGAACACCTGCCGGCGGAGTATCATGCGCTTGAACGGACGGCGAGGAAGTAATAAAAATATTTGTGGAAAGCGGAAGACCGAGCGTGCTGTTGAGTCCGATCAAAGCAAGCTGCATGGCGTTGTCCGCATCGATGAGCAGCAGCTCGATGTTGTTCAACTGCACTTTTACTTTCAATACATCGTTCGTTGTGGCCATTCCCTGTTTCTGCATGTTCACAATATCCAGCAGGTGCGATTGTATCTGCGTAAGATTTTCTTCCACCGAACGTTTAAATTCGATCGCTTTGTAATACGACCAATATGCGTTGATGACATCGAAAACAACCTGGGATTTTTCCTTGTTCAAATCTTCCTGCGAAGCACCTGCGTTGTATTCCGACAGCTGCGCAGTACCGGACAATCGATTGCCGGTGAAGATCGGCTGTGAGAGCGTGAGACGCGCCTGATAATTGTTCAAGATCGACGGTGAGATAGAGAGGCGGCTTTGTCCGATCTGGATCTCAAACGGATTGACAGCACTCAACCGTGAATACGTCGCGCTGAGTTTCAGCGACGGAAGAAGCGAAGCATTCGTCTCGCCCGACTTGGCATCGGCTGCTGCCGCTTTCAATTTCGAGATCTGAAGCGATTTACTGCTGTTCATTCCTATCTGAATGCATTCTTCAATTGTTAACGGCTGCTTCTCCTGAGCAAACACGATCAACGGAAATAATAATGAGAGAAAAAATCTGAATTTCATGCAAGTACCTTTCTATTGTTCGCTTGTGCGGTTGTCATGTTCTTTTCACAATCCCGTACAGAAAAAGATCCGTAATTGTTTCTCCGCTTGCTCCCTGAACATCCGGTGCGCCAGGCATCGAATGGAACATCACTTCCGCCATCGGTTTCCCGAAGAAGAGGATCATACTCATACCCATCAGACACATTAGGGCCTGCTGCGTATCGATCGTGCGGAAAATATTTTTTTCTTTTCCTTCTTCAAACACGGATAGGAATGTTTGCGGATTCATGTTGGAGTTTGCTTTGCGGAACATATCCATTGTATTCTTTACTTCATCCGGATCGTGTGTTATTGCCTGCACGAACACCTTTGCGTAGTTTTCATGCAACGCAAATGCCTCAAAGTGCGATGTTACCATACGGCGGATGCGGTCCAGCGGATTGTCATTTTCCGTACCGGGTTTTCCTAATTGCTCAAAGATAGTCTGGTAGAGTTCACGCATCACCAGAACGATAACTTCATGAAAGAGGTTTTCTTTTGTCGTGAAGTAGTAATAGACCATCGCCTTATTCACTTCTGCCCTGGCCGCAATCTCTTCCATGCGCGCTCCATGCCTTCCCCGTTCGGCGAATATTTCCACTGCGGCTTGCACTATTTTTTGTTTAGTATCCATGCAGAAACTCCTTTTCAGCGCTAACGATTTCGTTTAACGCTAACGTTTAACGTTATCGTTAACAATATACACACTCTTAGGTTCCCTGTCAACACAGCAATGACAAATAATCAGCACCTATAAATATCACTGGGATTGCTCTTATCTGAGATTGAATAACTTTGGAATTACGGATCCCCAAAGAACTATTTGGAAATAAAAAACGGAGACTCGATGTGGTCTCCGTTTTCTTGATACATTGTTATTATTTTGTTGTTACCGCATCAATTATTAAAATTGACGGAAATCAATTTCCAATGCAACGTGAATGTAAAATAATGTCCTCTCGTTGTATACTTCCGGCGTAGTTCCACCAAACAAACTTGTTCCTCCGGATACGTGCCTTGAAGTAAATGCGACCCCTATTTCTGGACGCAGTTGAAATGCAGAGGCTAAAGGAGTGATGAATCCAAAACATAATTGAGTGTAACTATCCGGTCCGCCGAAGATAGTGAGTGTGGTTCCCCGCATTATTGAAACATACGGTGCAGCGGCAGAATTAAAATTTGGAATCCGAATTGTAAGAGAGACACCCGGCATTCCTTCCTGAGGATCACGAGACCATTGGTCACCAATCCCAAATGTAAATGCCATACTTAACTTAGAGCCAATATTATATCCGAGTTCACAACGCATCCCTTGCGGAGTTCCATAACCAATTGCCATAAAAACGGAGCTGCGCCAAGGCTGAAGCCTGTCCAGCCGCTGATTTACTTTAGCCACAGAATCTTCGACCGGTCTGTTTTTTTCTTTATCGTGTAATAGTGCTATTTGTTGGTTGAGCAGCCGGAACTCATCATATTTTGATTGGGAGTAAATTTCCCTTGTTGATCGCAGGTTCGGGATGACATCTTTTTTTTCTATTTTTTCGATCAACTCTGAACCAATGCTTATCGTAACACTATCCCGCACAAAATAAATTGTAACGCCTGTTGTATCCAATACAAGTACGTTCGTGTAGAGTAAGCCGTTTTTCAGATAGAGGTCATCTGCTATTGCAGCCGACTGGAGAAGAAACAGCACAATCAATTTTACGATCCGATTTGTTTGCATATGTTTTTTGTTTAGGGGTACAAAAATATATGAACGTTTTTTACGTTGTAATGCTCTCACTACGGATAGGTGATTTCATGGAAGATATGCAATTGAATATTATTCTTCAATCAGGGGAAATCGTATATTCCAATTCAATGATACATTTCTCCTATATTCTGTGTTGTGCAATTTGTTGCGTCCGTGTATGGTAAATCAATAAAAATCTTTATCAAGCACCACTGTAACAGCATCTAAACATTACAATTATGACAGCAAAACCAATAACGATGAATACAAATAATGCATCGTGACATCTGAAAAATAGATTGTCCATTGTCATCCTATCATAAATTTGAGATTTTTCAGATGTCTCGCATCATAAATCCCCTTTTTTTGTTAAGAAATAATCCCTAAATAATTTTTCCGAATATTATAACACTCATTTGGATATATTTTTATATTATCCTCACCATAATGGAATTAATAACATTCGATATTACCAGAGTTCTTCTTGCGGCCGGTTTGGCAGCCCTCTCCATGGTATCCATGATCATCGGAACCACCATTGGTGTTTACGCAAAACCGACACAGCGCACCAATGCCATTATTATGGCATTCGGCACCGGCGCATTGATACAAGCGCTGGCGATTGAACTTGCATTTAAAGGAGCACGCCGTCTTACCGACAAAGCTCACTTCAGCGGTGTGGATGCATGGATATGGGTGGCATCGGGTTTTATTATCGGCGGATTGATCTATTATTTGGTGAACAAATGGCTGGAAAAAAAAGGTGCGGCTATCCGTCACCCGGCTCTTGCAAAGTTCTATTACCTGCGGCAGAAACGGCAGGACTCGAGCATTATTCTTCGGCAACTATCGAAAGTAGAACTTGTCCGCTCACTCCCTCCGGAAGAGATGGAAGGAGTGCTGACGTGCGTTGAACCGGTACAGGTAAAAGCAGGAGAAATTTTATTCCGTCAGGGAGATCACGGCAATGCTCTGTATCTGATCAGTCAGGGAATGATCGAGATCATCACCGGATCCGAAAGTGAACCGACAGTAATTGCTACACTCGGTCCCGGACAATCATTCGGAGAGATGGCGCTGCTGCATAACGATACCCGAACGGCAACTGCGGCGGCAAAAGAGGATTCGCAATTATGGAAGATCGGAAAAGAACAATTCGATGCGCTGATGGAAATCTCGCCGGGATTACGACGTTCCGTTGAACAGCTGAACTCCAAACGGATACGACACAACGTACGGAATCTGCGCGGCATGATCGCAGCTCAGCATTGGCGCAAGGTTGCCGCATCGAATATCAAACGGTTGTCGAAAGCGGAAGAACTTACGTATATGAAGAGGAGTGTCATTTCCGGAAATCCTCTCGCGCTGTTTATGGGAGTGATGATGGATACCATTCCGGAATCGATCATTATCGGTGCTGGATTTTTTTCGCTTGAGACCTATTCCTTCACATTTCTTCTTGCGGTCTTTCTGTCAAATCTTCCTGAGTCAATCGGCAGTTCCATGAACATGATCGAAGCCGGGTACAGAACATCGAAGATTTTTCTGTTGTGGACAGCATTGATCGTTGTGGGAATCGCAGCGGCAGCACTCGGAAATATTTTTCTTTTAACTGCCGCACCAACAATTATAACGCTTGTTGAAGCATTGGCCGGCGGCGGTATTCTTGCTATGGTTGCTTCGGTTATGATGCCCGAGGCATATGAGGACGGTGGTGCTGAGGTCGGTCTTGCTACGATCGTGGGATTTCTTGCGGCACTTTTCTTTACTCTATTATAAAACGGTCACTTCCCTTTCCATTCCGGTTTTCGTTTTTCTCCGAATGCTTTCAATGCTTCAAGTCTATCGTCGGTCGGGATCAGCGGCTGGTAATACGTTCTTTCATTTTCAAAGCCGTCCATAAGCCAGTCACTATACGATGATTCTATAGCTTTTTTTGCCTGGCGGAGTGCAAGCGGCGCATTGGATGCGACCTGTAGAACAATTTTTTCAAACTCACCAATGAACGATTCGGCAGAAAAGATGTAATCAATAACTCCGTCATCTTTTGCTTCTTGTGCCGTAAATTTTTTCGCCGTCAAGATCCATTTTTTTGCCGTGCCGGACGATGTCCGTTGGGCAAGACGCTGCGTTCCACCTGCTGCCGGAATTATTCCTAAACTCGTTTCCGGTAATCCAAGCATTGCCGTATCACTTGCAGCGATGATGTCGCCGGAAAGGGCAAATTCCAGTCCCCCGCCAAGCGCCGCTCCGTTGATTCCCATTATCACCGGCTGAGGTATTTCGCACCAGGCGGCGACTGCAGACTGAATTCCACTGACAAAATCGATCACGTTTTCCTGTGAAACTCCGGCACGTTCTTTCAAATCGGCCCCTGCGCAGAAATTTTTCCCTGCGGTTGTAACGGCAACAACCCAGACATCATCATTTGATTTGAACAAATGCGCTACGTTTACCAGTTCAGCAACGAGTTCTTTGTTCAACGCATTCACTGGTGGACGGTTGAGCGTAACGCGTGCGATGTGGTTTTCGATGGAAAGAGTAATGTGCTGGAAGTTCATTAGAGACACACTAAAAAGTGATATCAAATAGTTTTATAGCGGAGTTCTAATAGAGCTTCCGCTTTGAGAAACAACGTATGGCAATTGTAAATCCGAAGAGAGTGATTGCATGAATATACAAAAGGGAGAAGTATTTACAAAATATTGTAATTACTTATTAATGCTAGAAACCCAATAAAACGAAAAATATTAGCTGAACCGTGATGATAAAAAAGCAGACCACGGATGACACGGAAAGAACGGATTTTCACGGATAAAACAGGAATTAGTTACCAGCCTCAACCAAATATAAGATTACCACTGTGCAGTGACATTAAATAATGTTGCCGCCCAAACGATCTTACTCCTCGGTCATTTCGTGAGTTTCGGTGTTATGCTCGATGCTGAAAAGAAATTTCGCTTTCGGATTATTATCGATCGCCCTCTGCAAAGCATATTTTGACTCCGAGATGAAAACAAGATTATCGTGCTTGTCCAAAAACAATGAACCGGGATGGATCGTTTTCAGCCAATCGATATCTACTTCCTTTTCGTACTGCACCCACGACGCTTTATACAAACTGAGAGGACGGAACATACACGGCGCACCGTATTCATTTTCAAGTCGGTATTGTATCACATCAAATTGAAGATCACCCACTGTTCCGACGACCTTCCGGTTTCCCTGATTCTGGAGAAATACCTGCGCGAGACCTTCATCCGTTAACTGACGGATCCCTTTTTCCAATTGTTTTGATTTGAACGGGTCGGTCAATTGCAGTTCTTTGAATATTTCCGGTGAGAATGTCGGGATCCCTTTATACATCAGCTGGTCCCCTTCCGTCAGCGTATCGCCGATCTTGAAATTTCCGGAATCGTAAAGACCGATTACGTCGCCCGGATAGGCAACATCAACAACGCTCTTATCCTGCGCCATGAATGAAGTCGGGTTAGCAAATTTCAATTCCCGTTTCAGCCGGACATGATAATAAAATTTATTCCGCTCGAATATGCCGGAGCATATGCGGAGGAACGCGATCCTGTCACGATGTCTGGGATCGAGGTTCGCGTGAAGCTTAAAAACAAATCCGGAGAATTTTTCGCTCATCGGCTCAATAAAACCGCGAGTTGTTTCACGAGGCTGCGGAGCCGGCGCGATCTTCACGAATGTTTCAAGAAGTTCCTTCACACCAAAATTATTCAGCGCGCTGCCGAAGAATACCGCGGCGGAATTTCCGGCAAGATAATCATCCACATCAAATTCTGGATAGACTCCGCGAATTAGTTCAATATCATGCTTCAACTGAACCGCCTGTTTGCCGAACTGGTCCAGCAATTTCGGATCATCAACACCGCTGAATGTTTCAATATCTTCTTCTACTCGCTGTTTGTTCGGAGTGAAAAAATTGAATGTGTTTTCATGAATGTTAAACACACCGCGGAAATTCGATCCGATTCCCATCGGCCACGATAATGGTCGGACGTGGATGTTCAGTTTTTCTTCGATCTCATCCAGCAATTCAATCGGATCGCGCCCTTCACGGTCCAGTTTGTTGATGAACACGATAACGGGAGTATTTCTCATCCGGCAAACGTTCATCAGCTTTTCCGTCTGTTCTTCAACCCCTTTTACGCAATCGATAACAAGGATAACGCTGTCCACCGCTGTTAAAGTCCGATAAGTATCTTCGGCAAAATCTTTATGACCCGGCGTATCCAGCAGATTGATCGTCATGTTATTGTACGAAAAGGTCATCACGGATGTTGAGACCGAAATTCCACGCTGCTTTTCGATTTCCATAAAATCCGATGTCGCCGTTTTTTTGATCTTGTTGGATTTAACGGCGCCGGCGATTTGAATTGCTCCGCCATAGAGCAGCAATTTTTCCGTCAGCGTTGTTTTCCCGGCGTCCGGATGGCTGATAATGGCAAACGTTTTTCGATTTTGAATTTGTTTCAAAATGCTCATGATATTATAGTAATAAGTAAGGTTCTATGAAAAATGGATGATGTTGACGAACGGTGTTGTCGGCTGAAGATGAAGGCTGAGGTAGTTACGTATGTATTTGAACTTGCATGAATGAATATACCGAAAAGTGAGGAAAAAATGAAAATATATTTTCCCTTCAATGGTATTAGAAATGCACCGGACTAAAAAAACTGTTGATAAAAGACATAATTACATCATTATATTTTCAGGATTATTTCTATCTTCCTCCCATTGCATCGGATTGTCCTGAATATATTTCCGTATTGAATGTAATTCACGATCATTTCTAATAATTCGATCATGAAATCGGGGTTGCCATACTTTCGCTTCCGCGAGATCTCTTCTTATTAATAATGTAACGGTTGATTTTATATTGCGAATTATTATCGACAATGAAGCTTTCTCAGGTTGGAATCTTTTTTCATGTAACGTCCGATCAATGTTTGGGTTAACAATTTGGATAATTGCATGCAGATGATTTGGCATGATAACAAATTCATCAAGTGTCACATACGATAATTTCAATGGAAGATTATTCAAGCAATCAAAAATACACAGACCAATTTTTGACAAGACGACTTCTCGGTTTACAACAGTTCCGAAGATATTTTCCCGGTGATGAGAACATATAGTCACAAAATACAAACCGGTAGAAGCATAATTGAAATAAGGCAAACGATACTGTTTGTGTCTTTTATAGTTCATATCCTCATGTAGGAACGGTCGGAAGACCGTTCCGTTTTTGCTTTTGGCGCGGACTGCCGTCCGCACCTACAATGAAAGATAATAATTTTCTATAGCTATGCTTTTATTAAATAATTTGCAAGAACTTTAGGAACAAACTCACGGATCGCACGGAAAGAACGGATTATCACGGATATGAAAATATCCGATATTAACTGAATATCTGTGAACCCAAGTGATGAAGGATGTAAAAGAGAAAATAATTTAACAGTCACAATGTTTCAATAATTTTCTGTGAAATCATATTGATCTGATCTTCTCCGGAAATATCAAACCAGGTGATACGGTGTTCCCTGCGGAACCAGGTCATCTGACGTTTGGCGAATCGGCGGGTATTTTGTTTCATCAGCTCAATCATACGTTCTTTGGAGATCTCATTCCGAAGGAAAGCAAATGCCTCTTTATATCCGACGGTCTGCAGGGATTGAAAACGGTCATCAAATCCCATTTTCCGCAATTGTTTCACTTCGTCCAAGAATCCATTGGCCAGCATCTTTTCTACTCGGGAGTTGATTCGTTCATATAATTTGCTTCGCTCCCAATTCAATCCAAAATATTTTGCATGATAGATTTTTTTCACATCATGTTGCCTATGAAATTCAGAGATCGGCGTACCAGTTTCATAATAGACTTCCAGGGCACGGATCACTCTACGATATTTTGTTGCATCCATGGATGCGGCCGAATCCGGATCGACGGTCTTCAGTTCTTTGTAGAGCGCCTCTTTCCCTTCACGCGCCAGCCGCTTTTCCAACTGTTCGCGGACTTCACCCGATATTTCAGGCTGGTCAAAAAATCCGTCGATGACCGCCTGAACGTACAAACCTGTACCGCCGACGATAAAAGGAAGTTTTTTACGTTCAAGAATTTCCGCAATCACTTTTCTTCCCTGTTCCTGAAAATCTCCGGCATTGAACTTCCGGTCCGGTTCAAGGGCATCAATAAAATGATGCGGAACCATTTCCAGTTCATGGGGGGATGGTTTCGCTGTACCGATGTTGAGATGCTTATAGATCTGACGTGAATCCGCAGAGAGGATTTCAGACGATATATGTTTTGCAATTTCCAGTGCAAGTGCGGTTTTTCCCGATGCTGTCGGACCGACGATCACGATTACTGTGGGAAGGGTCTCCATGCGTTATAAATCGGCGGGTAATCCGTAGGAACGTTCTTGTTTCGTCATCATGCCAAACACTCCGAATCCGTTGCTGATGTTAGTATAATCCGGTTCATCCAGCCGTATTGTCGAACCACCCCCGAATGCATTGGTAATGCTGTAGTAGGTGTAGAGACTATTGTCGAACTGCACCAGCGTTAAAATGGCTCGCTGAAATTTTACTGTTGCACCCTGATACTGTTTTTTGATATCAGAAATCGTAGAGATGTATGCAGCGCTTTCGAATGTGACTGTTTCGTATGAACTGGCGAGGTTCGTTGAGGCATCCCTGAACGTGATCTTGGGATAGAACCGTTCCGTCACTACTCCAGCAATATCTTTCGTTACCAATACCGGAACTTCACGTTTAAGCGTATCGCCGGAAACAACATACTCCAGAAAAATCATTGCCAGATATGCCTTTGCATTGACACCCGATGAAACACGGAGAGGGATATATTTTTCCGTTGCAGGTTTTGCAAACAGGCCGGGGTTGCCCGGAATAATATCACCGGAATACATACTAGAGATCGAACTTTTTACTGTATCAAATCCGGGTGCAAACACGGTCAGTGCGTACACCTTTTTTTCAACCGGCAGCAGACCGTAATTGACATACACTCTGACCTGATTTGTTCCGCCGGACGGATTGCTGACAGTGATTAGCGTATCATGGAATTGATACGTAACATATCCGTCTACGATCTTCACCAATGCATTTGGTATGTCGGTAACAGGTGATGACTTTAAAGGATCATACACTTCCGGACTGAACGTAGAATAGACACGGAACAACTGCGTGGAAGAACTTCCGTCCATCACGGCATAGACGATCAGCCGTTTACGGTATTCGCCGTTCGGACTGAAATCATCCGAACAACCGGCGAGAAGAAGAAACAAAAGTATCAAAGCTGATTTTTTCATTTTTAAAATTCCAATTTAGCAAATGCACTTGGCAGAATCGGCAGCATCGTGATTTTCTGCAGCGTTTTCCGGTCGTAGTACAAAATATTTTTGCTGTTGTACGCATTGATCAGGCTGACGCCGATATGCCCGCTTCCGTACGGAAAGAGAAATTTATACGTCGCCGTCAGATCAAGCCGGTGATATGTGGGAAGCCGGCCGGCATTTTTCTCGCCGAGAATAGAATAGGGCTTACCCTGATCTCCAAGAATCGATTCCCTGCCGATATCGGATATCGTTAAGCGGTCATAGAATCCTACGGTTTGACTGTAGGGATATCCGCTGCCAAGTTCCCAACGGATAGAAAGATCGATATCGTCCGTCAATCGGGTAACATTAAGAATGTTCAGCGTATGCCTGCGATCATAACGCGGCTGGTACGTGAATGAATTGATCGTAACATTGGTCCACCCGAGAGTATATGCCAGATACAGATCCAGAAAAGAATATTTATAACGGAATAAAGTCTCGATGCCGTATGAGGCACCCTTGCCGTTGATGTAGTCCGGTTCGGTAAAGAATTTTTTTTCGCGATTATAAACGACGAGTGAAGAATAATCCTTGTAATAGGTCTGCACTTCAAGAGACAGTTCGGAGAAAATATTTCCGCTGATTCCGGCGATATAATGCGTTGCCGTTTCGGGCTCCAGCTTTTCAGGAATGTATATCCATGCTTCGAACAATGAAACGATGTCATCCTCGTTCGTTAACGTGATAAGATTCTGCGAGAAGAGACCGTACGAGAATTTAATACGCCAATCTGATTCGAACAGATAACTGAGGTTCAATCGCGGTTGAAGCGTTGTCCTCATACTTTTTCCGCTGAAGAGAGAGATGATATCCGAATGGAATCCGAGATCCGCTTTCAGCCGTTCATAATTGAGCTGGTAGCGGAACCACGCCCACGTTTCGATGGCTGCATCATCCACAACAACATGTGTGTTGGATGTTGAAACGAAGCTGTACGTATACCGAGGAACATTTACATCAAATCCGATAAAATAAAGATCGCGGGATTCCGTATACAAAGTCAGTTCCGCCCGTATGCCGCCGTCGCTGATCTTCGATTCGGCCGGCTGTACTACTTTGGATTGTTTTGCATCGCGCGTGATTGTGAAGTTGCTTCCATACACAACGGCATCTACATAGATCCGGTTCTCAACAAGATCGGAGACCGTTGCTGCGAACGAAGTACTCCGCCAATGGTGATCGGCTTCATTCACATCGGGGGAGGTAACATCGTCGGCACTTAAAAATGTTTGAACGCTGTAACGACCGTACTCGCTGCCGCCGAAATTCGCCTTGGCAAAAAGATCATAGAACGAGATGGGAGAAGGATTGCGCAAAAATTTGCTGAACGTGTCATTGAAGAGAGATTTTCGTCCGCTGATGATCCAGCTGTTGTTCCCTTTGAACGGACCTTCCAGATGGAGTTTGCCCGAAACAAAATTTGCCGAAACATCGCCGTGAATGCCGGTGGTACTACCGTTCCGCGAATTAATATTGATAACGGAGGAAAGCCGTCCGCCGTATCCCGGAGGAAACGCGCCGGTATAAACCTCCGTTGTCTTAACAATATCAGGATCAAAGATGGAAAATATTCCGAACGCATGGTACGGATTATAAATCTTCATACCGTCCAGGTAGATCAGATTCTGGTCGCCGGCTCCGCCGCGCACGAAAAACTTTGAGCTTACATCTGCGGAAGAAACAATGCCGGGAATGATCTGAATGGACCGGAAAAGGTCTCCCTGCGCCGTAACAGGAACACGCTGCAGTTCTTTTTGATCGAACACATGCACGCTCGTGCTGATTTCTTCCAGTTCCCTTTTTCTGCCGCCGGTGATAAGGACTTCATTCACTTCAACCGGTTTGGAAAAAAGATTGAAATTCAGCGTCATCGGTTCTTTCCCCTTCACCGTGATCGTTTTTGTCAGCTGTTCAAATCCCATGGATGTAGCAACGATTTGATATGTTCCGTGCGGAAGGTTTGCCAACAAATAAAAACCATTATTGTTGGTAACGGCGCCGCGCGCCGTACCAATGACGGTGATCGATGCGTACGGAATTTTTTCTCCTGAGGCACTGTCGGTAACAACACCGCGAACATCGGCCTTTTGTGCATCGGTGTTCTGGAAGAACACAATCAGCATACAGCTGAAAATAACGATAACCCTGTGCATCAATTCCATCCATTCTTTCCTATCAGCGGAACAAACTTAAATCCTTCAACGATCATCGTCTCAAGTTTCCCATTGATCTTCGTTCCGATCACGAGCTCCTGCGATTCACGGTCGCCGACCGGAATTGCAAGGCGGCCTCCATCTTTCAACTGATTCACCAGCGTCTCCGGAACATGCGGAGCGCCGGCCGTAACAATAATCGCATCATACGGAGCGTGTTCAGACCATCCTACAGTTCCGTCTCCACCTTTCGATGCAACCATAAGATTCTGCGATTCGAACATTTTTCGAGCACTGTTAAGTAAACTTAAATGCCGTTCGATGGTAAACACGCGGCATCCCATCATTGCCAGCACTGACGCCTGATAACCCGATCCGGTTCCGATCTCGAGCACTTTCATATCCTTGTTCAATTTCAGTGCTTGTGTCATAAACGCAACAGTGTACGGCTGAGATATGGTTTGCTGGCTTCCGATCGGAAGTGCACTGTCTTCATACGCACGATTCAAATGCATCTTATCAACGAACAAATGCCGTTCTATTTTTGACATTGCAGTGAGAACAAGTTCATCGGTAATTCCTTTGCTCCGCAGCATTTCAATAAGTTCTTTCCGTTCCGTTTCTAATCTTCCCATATCAATACTGCTTCAATAATACTTTGATGAAATTGACCGTTGTTTGAACATGGGTCATGTGACTTCGTTCTCCGGCATAGATCGTATCAATCGGTATTGACCCGAACGTGAATCCGCGTGCCGCAGCTTTAATCAGAAACTCAGTCTCCGCTTCAAAACCGGCGGATTCCAGGCGTACGTGTTCAAGCACCGCTCTCGTTATAAAACGAAATCCCGATTGACTGTCCGAGATCGCTGCACCGGTCCTCATTCGCACCAGTGCAGAGGTCATGGTGTTGGAGAGAATACGGTGAAAGGGCATCTGTTTTGTATTGTGCATCCTGCTTCCGATGATAACATCTTTTTTGGTCACCGAGTGAAATGTAAAAAAATTCGGTATCTCTTCCGGACGATGCTGAAGATCGGCATCCATCGTCACCACAGCATCAAACGGTCCTTTCAAAACAGTATCGAATCCTGTCTGCAGTGCCGCGCCTTTCCCTCGATTCATCTCGTGTGAAATAACGTTCACGCCGAATTTTTCCGCAGCGGTTTTCGTAGCATCACCTGACCCGTCGTTAATGACAAAAACAGAATTACAGGATACAAACTGCAGTGTCCGCTCAAGCAAGGCTGGGAGAGATTCGGCGGCGTTTAATGCGGGAATAAGGACGGCAGCGTTCATTATTGAGGACGAATTGCCTCCTTCACATTTTGAACCGTGCGCTGCACGGAAAGTACCAGACGTTCACGTAATTCTTTTCTAAGATCTTTGACAGATATTTTATACAGAAGTTCTCCGTTATCCGCAATCGAAACGGCACCGGTCTCTTCGGAAACGATTACTGCAACAGCGTCAGTTTGCTCCGTAACTCCCAAACCCGCCCGGTGACGAGTACCTAACGCAAGATCTCCAATACGTGTGGTTGCAGACAGCGGAAGCGTACAACGGGCCGCCTCGATGATCCGGTCGTTCACGATCACTGCGCCGTCGTGGAGCGGCGACCGCGGATTGAAGATGGACAATAACAACGAACGGCTGATCTGCGCGCTGAGAATAATTCCTGTTTCCGTGAACGACTTCATTCCAGTACCGCGGGCAATAATAATGAGTGCTCCCTGTTTTTTCTTGGAAAGTTCCAATGCCGTTGCGGATATCTCTTCGATTGATTCGGTGACATTGATCCGGAGAAATAATCTCACCAGCCTGTTCCGTGCGATCGTTGAAAGCATCCGCCGGATCTCCGGTTGAAAGATGATGATGAATGCCACAACCCAGATATCCGTCAGTGTCCGAAGGATCCACCCCATCGCTTTCATGTTGACCATTTGTGCCAATACGGACAGGATTACAATAATCACCAAACCGACGAGGATCTGCGCCGCGATCGTTCCGCGTACGCCGCGGTACAATTCATAGACGATAAATGTCACCAAAAGAATATCGATGACATCCACCAGCGTAATCGTCAGAAATCCGATTTTCAGCAGTTCCATAGTGTGTGTGTTCGGACCGTCGTCATTGGCGGTCTTCCGGATTATATTTTCATTATTGCATCAACAACGGATGCGACACGTTTCATTTCTTTAACATCGTGCACACGTATGATTTGTGCACCGTTCATAATCGAAACAGCAACGCTTGCAGCAGTCCCTTCCATACGGTCATCAACGGTGGTGTTCAATATTGTTCCGATGAATCCCTTACGCGACGTACCAATCAGAATCGGATAACCAAGTTCCCGGAAAGCCCGCAAATTTTTTAATAGCATTAAATTGTGTTCAAGATTTTTTCCGAATCCAATACCGGGATCGATAATAATATTCCGGACTCCGGCACGTTTTGCTTTTTCTGCTGACTGGTGCAATCCCTCTTTGACTTCTGCCACAACATCATGATACACCGGATTTTGCTGCATCGTTTCAGGCGTTCCCTGAATATGCATGACAACAAGCGCTGCACCGTGTCTCGCCGCAACATCTGCGATCCTGTCATCGAATTGTAATCCGCTGATGTCGTTCACGATTGATGCACCTGCATTCAGCGCAGCCTCTGCAACCGTTGATTTTGTCGTATCAATCGAAATAACGGTATCCGATGCATTAGCGATCCGTTCGATCACCGGTAAAACACGGTCCGACTCTTCATCCGCAGAGATTTTTTTATTCTCGCCGTACACTCCGCTTGGACGGGTGGACTCTCCTCCGATATCGATGATATCGGCTCCTTCTTCTATCATTTCCATAGCACGATCAAACGCACGTTCTTTAGAAAGATATTTCCCTCCGTCCGAAAATGAATCGGGCGTTACATTCAGAATTCCCATCACAGTGGTCCGTACGGAAAAATCGAATGTCTTTTTCCCGATCTTCATCGGTTCCATAATCACAGAATCAGTCTCCATTTCAAACAAAATATCGAAACCTTAACGGAGATGCAAAAGAATTACTCCTAACAACAATAAAAAACCCGCATCATCTGCGGGTTATTGTTACTAACGAACTTATACTGCTTTCTTTTTTGCGCGCATTGCTTTTGCTTTTTCTTTGCTCTTTGCACGTTTCCTACGGTGCTTTTTTGTAACCCGGTATCCTTTTTTGTTCACAACGACTCCTTTGGTTTTAGATTATGGTTCAGTGCAATAATGATACAATCAGTTTGAAGAAAAGAACGCTTAGCATGTGCGTCAGTCGCGCCGTGTTCCGTATATCATGCAATAGTTCTTGTACAATTTTCAAATTTCAATGTGAAATTCCGCGATACCGAACTTCAACAGCAACGGGATCTCTTCGATTTTGTTCTTTCAAATCTCTGTTGCGTTACTAACTTAACGAAGTGAAAAGTTGAAAGCAAGATTTTTTTATTCGTGCTGCTTGTATCCGCCGACTTCCATGCGTCATTCATGTTTGGATATATCCGTCGTTCTTCGCCAATTCCTCAACCGTCTTCTTGGATGTCAGGAGCGGCAGTAATGCTTCAAGATGCTGGATAAGAAATTGCAGACGCTTGTTCTCGGAATTCATCGCAAGAAACACCTGACGCTGGATCAGTTCCATCCCCGACTTTTGCACAAGATGAAATGCTCTCGTCCGGCGGATATCGCTGCTTTCCACCTGTTGAACAATTCCGGCAAAAACGGTTTTGACAAACTCATTATACAAATTCACTGCACGGATACGCAGTTTTTCATCGACATCTTCGATCATATCGTTGAACCAAGATACACGTCCGGAATAATACGGGTGCGGAGCTTCTACAAAATTATGCAGCTGAAACCGCCGCATTCCTTCCACTACAATATCCATTCTTCCATCATCGTACCGTTTCACCACTTCCTTCACCACGGCAGTGCAACCTATGGTCCGAACCTCCTGTTCATGAACGAGAACGATGCCGAAGTCGGAATCGTACGTAATGCATTCGCCGATGAGAATTTTATACCGATCTTCAAAGATGTGCAAATGCAGAAGAGACTGCGGAAACAACACAACATTCAGCGGAAACAGCGGCAGTATTTCGTTCGGATTTTCAGGAAAGGACATGATTAAAAAAAGAACTTCCGAGGTCTTTGCGACCCCGGAAGTTTATGATTGAAAATTATTTGATCGCTTGTTCATAACGCGCAACGACATCATCCCAATTCACCACATTCCAGACTGCTCCGAGGTAATCTGCACGGCGATTCTGATATTTCAAATAATATGCATGTTCCCACACATCAACGCCCAGAATCGGTTTCTTCCCGTCCATAACCGGACTGTCCTGGTTCGGTGTGGACGTAATAACAAGTTTTCCGCCGTCAACGATAAGCCATGCCCAGCCGGAACCAAAACGGCCGAGACCGGCTTTATTGAATTGTTCTTTGAACGCATCAAGCGTTCCGAAGGTTGAAGTTAATGCACTTCCGAATTTGCTGGAAGCCGGGAATGCTACATCTTTTTTCAGCTGCTGCCAGAACATTGTATGATTCACATGTCCGCCGGCGTTGTTGCGCACTGCTGTGCGGATTGCATCCGGCACGGCATTGAGATTTGAGATCAGTTCCAGTGCAGATTTTGACTGCAGATCGGCATAATCCTTCAATGCATTGTTCAGATTCGTCACGTATGCTGCATGGTGTTTTCCGTGGTGGATCTCCATTGTCTTTGCATCGATGAACGGTTCAAGCGCGTCTAACGCATATGGTAGCGGAGCAAGTTCGTGTGCCATAGTTGTGTTCTCCTTATTAAGTGATGGTATATTATTAAATGTATCGTCTGCACTCATTGTAACCGACGCCGCCAATGAACCAAGCACAAGCGTCGATGATGTTCGTAAAAATGTTCTTCTGTTCGTTTCCATAAATTTATTATTGTGGCCGTCAAATCGCTTGCAGCAATCCGGCGACGAATGTTAAAAAATTACATTCCCAGTGTTAATCGTGCTTCTTCGCTCATCATACTCGTCTCCCAGCGCGGTTCCCAGACGATATTCACATTTGCTTCTGTTACTCCTTTCACCATTTCGGATTTTTGTTTTACTTCTACGGGAATCGATTGCGCGGCAGGACATGCCGGTGACGTCAGTGTCATTGTGATATCAACAAGACCACGATCGTTTACTTCCACATTATAGACAAGACCCAGTTCATAGATATCCACCGGAATCTCGGGATCATATACTGTGCGGATCTGTTCCGTCACTTGCTCCTTGATAAGCATTTTTTCAATTGAACTTAATTGGCGTTCCGCCGGCAGATGATTTGTTTCCATACGTTACTTTTTCTCTATTTCTGTTGAAATGGATTTTTCCGTTTTTGTCAATGCTGCATTCAGTGCGTGCCACGCCAGACTTGCACATTTAATCCGGGCGGGAAACTCACGCACACCGGCCAATGCACCCAAACTGCCCAGCTCCTCTATTGTTGCTTCCGGTATCTCATCGCCGATCTTGGTCATGATAACGGAATGGAATTTTTCAAACAGTTCTTTCGCCTGACTTAGACTTGCACCTTTCAATGCTGATGTCATCATAGAAGCCGATGATTTCGAGATCGCACATCCGCTCCCCTGAAAACCGATATCGGATATTGTTTCTCCATCCAGTTTCAGCCATATGTGATAATGATCGCCGCAGAGCGGATTATATCCATCGGCATCATGCGTGAACTGTTCCGGCTTTATAAAGTTACGCGGAGTCTTATTGTGCTCAAGAATCAATTGCTGATATAATTCATTCAACTCACTCATTCAAAGATCTCCTTCACTTTTTCGATGCCGCGGACCAAAACATCAAGTTCTGTCTTTGTGTTATAGAAGGAAATCGATGCTCGTGCCGTTGCAGGAATTCCGAATCGCTGCATTACCGGCTGCGTGCAATGATGTCCAGTGCGGATGGCTATTCCCTGGCGGTCCAGAATCGTTCCTATATCGTGCGGATGCGCATTCTCAAGAACAAATGACAGAATACCTGCTTTCTCCTTCGCCGTTCCGATCAAACGAAGTCCTTTAATAGAACGCAGCAAACCGGTGCCGTAGTGAAGCAGGCTCTGTTCGTATTCTGCAATCGCATCAAGACCAATACCATTAACATAATCGATAGCAGCACCGAGACCTATAACGCCGGCAATGTTCGGAGTGCCGGCTTCAAATTTATATGGAAGGTCATTGAATGTTGTTTTTTCGAAAGTCACGGAAAGGATCATGTCTCCTCCCCCCTGATACGGCTTCATCTGTTCTAGTAAAGACGCTTTCCCGTATAAAACTCCGATCCCTGTCGGTCCGAAGATTTTGTGCCCCGAAAAAACGAAAAAGTCACAATCCAGTTCGCGCACATCGACTTTGGTGTGCGCAACAGCCTGAGCGCCATCGATCAGTACTTTAGATCCGTTATGGTGCGCCAGTTCGATAATCTTCTTCACCGGATTGATCGTACCAAGTGAATTGGAAATATAAACAACGGAAACAATCTTCGTTTTGGGCGTCAGCAGCTTTTTATATTCGTCAAGCAGCAATTCGCCGTCATCATTCATCGGAATGATGCGCAGATGTGCACCTTGTTCTTCGCAGATCATTTGCCAGGGGACAATGTTGGAATGATGCTCCATGGCGGAAATAATCACCTCGTCGCCGGCTTTCAGAAATGTCTTCCCGAAACTATGCGCTACCAAATTGATTCCTGCCGTTGTCCCAGCGGTAAATATAATTTCTTTATTATCGGCTGCGTTGATAAAATTTTTTATTTTTCCCCGGGCCTTCTCATATTCGAATGTTGCGGTCTCACTTAAATGATGCACGCCGCGGTGGATGTTCGCATTCTGTTCTTTGTAATAGACATTCTGCATGTCCAGAACAGCATTCGGCTTTTGGGTTGTAGCTGCATTATCAAGATAGACGAGCGGCGTGCTATGGACAAGCGTAGAAAGGATCGGGAAGTCCTTTCGGATATTTTCTATATCAAGCAATATTTTATTTTCAGATATATTCA
This sequence comes from uncultured Ignavibacteriota bacterium, assembly GCA_903861125.1. Lineage (GTDB taxonomy): Bacteria > Bacteroidota > Ignavibacteria > UBA10030 > UBA8401 > UBA8401. The sequence continues at coordinate 90,371 of CAIOTF010000017.1, read as the reverse complement.
TTTTGTTATTCAGCATCTTCAATATTTCACCAATTTATTGATGCACAATAATATTTATGCATGAACAATATCAGGCAGATTTGCGGTACCGAATTTCGTACGAAGGTGATCCACAACGATCACATCTACATGATGCCGCAATTCCGGATGAACAATTTTTTGTGTCGCTTCAGCGGCGAAACCAACGGTCAGAATTCCCCGCGCGCTTCCTTCGGTGATGCCGCGCGTCTTTAAATAAAATGAATGCGTTTCGTTCATCCCGCCGACTGCTGCACCGTGTGTACATTTTACATCATCGGCAAAGATCTCAAGTTCCGGTTTCGTGTCAACTACGGCATCGTCGGATAACAATAGATTACGGTTCGTCTGCTTGGAATCGGTCTTCTGGGCTTCCGGTTCAACGTATACTTTTCCGTTGAACACCGCTCGTGATTTGTCCATCAGAATCCCCTTGAACAATTCATGACTCGGACAATTCGGATGGATATGATGCATGAATGTATGATGATCGATCAACTGTTCACCGGAGGTGATATATAATCCGTTCAGATTACATTCAGTCGATTCGCCGTCAATGATAACGCTCATATCATTCCGTGCTATCGCTCCGCCGACCGCAAGCGAAAATACATGGACACGGCTTTCGTGAGATTGATGAACGTAAAGATTCTCAAAATGATACGACAAATCACTTTCGCACTGCACTTTCACCAATTCAACAGTGCTTCTTTTTTTCGCGACAACTTCCGTTACTACGTTGGTCAGATTACTGTTTGCCTGTGCTGAATAGAAACTGTGAGCAATATTCACCTTCGCACCCTCTTCAACGACGATAAGGTTGCGGATATGTGAAGCGATCTGTTTACCCTCTTTTTGTGTGGAGATAAAGAGAAGATGAATAGGTTTGGCAACTTCTACATGTGCCGGAATATGGATAAAAGCACCATCATTGATGAATGCCGTATTAAGTGCCGTGAAAGGATTTTTATTGAACGGAACATATTTTGCAAGATGTTCCTTCACAATGTCAGTGTGCGTTACATAGGCTTCGATCAGATTCTTTACAGCGGCACCGTCCGGCAATCCTTCTACGTTCGAATGTTCTTTGGATACATGACCGTTGATAAACACAATAACATACTGTTCAAGATCTTTAACCAGCAGAGAAGCTACAAGACCGGCAGGAATGCCGGATGTTCCGGATGAATATGTGAACGGCGATTTTGCAATTGCGGAAACATTAGTATACTTCCAGTCTTCCTCTTTTGTTGTCGGGAATCCCCGTTCTGCGAAAACCGAAAGTGCCGATGTGCGCACATCATTCACCCACAACGGACTTTTTGATGCACCGTTCTTTTGGAACGCCTCGAATTCTGAAACATAGTGGTCGTTCTTGTTCGGCATAATCTTTTCGTCCATTACGATGCCTGCAGCATTTCTTCGCGGATAAAATCGTAGCCGTTAGCTTCGAGTTCCATAGCGAGTTCTTTTCCGCCCGATTTCACAATGCGCCCGTTCACAAGCACATGCACAAAATCCGGCACGATATAATTCAGCAATCGCTGATAATGCGTTACAACAATCGTCGCATTCTGCGGCGATTTCAATTTATTCACACCGCTGGAAACGATCTTCAATGCATCGATATCGAGTCCGGAATCCGTTTCATCCAGAATCGCCAGTTTCGGTTCAAGCACGGCCATCTGCAGAATTTCATTTCGCTTCTTTTCGCCGCCGGAGAATCCTTCGTTCACGGGACGATGAATGAAACTCGGGTCCATCTCCACTATTTTCATTTTCACTTTGAGCATTTTCAGAAACTGCATCGAATCCAATTCCTCCTCACCGCGCGATTTGCGGATCTCGTTCAGTCCTGCCTTCAGAAAATAACTGTTGCTGACACCGGGAATTTCGACCGGATACTGGAATGCAAGAAATACTCCGGCATGCGCGCGTTTTTCCGGTTCCAGATCAAGAAGATTTTGTCCTTCAAAGATCACTTCACCTTGCGTGACAGTATATGCAGGATGACCGGAAAGGACCTGTGCCAGTGTGCTTTTCCCTGAACCGTTCGGTCCCATGATGGCGTGAACCTCTCCCGCATTGACTTTTAGATTGATCCCTTTCAGAATCTCTTTTCCGTTGACTGAAGCATGTAAATTTTTAATTTCGATCATTTTTTCTCTCGTTGGTTTTTACGGTTAGTTGTTTATCCGACACTGCCTTCTAAACTGATGCCGAGCAGCTTTTGCGCTTCCACGGCAAATTCCATCGGTAAATTTTTGAATACTTCTTTTGCAAATCCGTTGATGATCATTGAGATCGCATTCTCGGTATTGATACCGCGCTGTTTGCAGTAGAAGATCTGATCTTCGCCGATCTTCGATGTAGACGCTTCATGCTCAACGCTCGATGAAGAATTTTTCACTTCAATGTATGGAAAGGTATTAGCGCTACATTTGTTTCCAATCAGCATCGAATCGCATTGCGTATAATTTCTTGAATTCACTGCATTTTTTCCGATACTAACCAGTCCGCGGTACGTGTTGTTTCCCCGTCCTGCCGAAATACCTTTCGATACAATGGTGCTTCGCGTATTCTTGCCGATATGAAGCATCTTCGTACCGGTATCCGCATCCTGGCGGTTGTTCACCACTGCGACGGAATAAAATTCGCCGATGGAGTTATCACCCTGCAGGATGACGGACGGATATTTCCACGTGATAGCAGAACCGGTTTCGACCTGTGTCCACGAAATCTTTGAATTGACTCCCTGACATTTTCCCCGTTTCGTCACAAAATTATAAATGCCCCCTTTGCCATCCTTATCCCCCGCATACCAGTTCTGCACGGTGGAATATTTTACTTCTGCATTGTCCAGCGCAACAAGTTCAACAACGGCTGCGTGCAGCTGGTTCTCGTCGCGCATCGGCGCGGTGCATCCTTCAAGGTAGCTCACATACGCTCCCTCTTCAGCAACGATAAGAGTTCTTTCAAATTGTCCGGTGTTGGATGCGTTGATGCGGAAGTACGTTGAGAGTTCCATCGGACAGCGAACACCTTTTGGAATAAAGACAAATGAACCGTCGCTGAACACCGCCGAATTTAATGCAGCAAAATAATTATCGGCGGAAGGAACAACAGAGCCAAGATATTTTTTTATAAGGTCGGGATGATCCTTGACGGCATCGGAGAACGAACAGAAAATGATCCCTTTCTCCTTCAGCGTTTCCTTGAATGTCGTGGCAACGGAGACAGAATCGAACACCGCGTCAACGGCAACACCGTTCAGTCGTTTTTGTTCCGTCAGCGAGATACCGAGTTTTTCATAGGTCTCCAGCAGAATCGGATCGACTTCATCCAGGCTGTTCAGTTTCTTAACTTGTTTCGGCGCGGAGTAATAACTGATCGATTGATAATTGATCTTTGCATATTTCAGGTTCGGCCATCGGGGTTCTTCCATCGTAAGCCACATGCGGTATGCTTTTAAACGCCATTCTGTCAGCCATTCCGGTTCATTTTTTTTCTTCGAGATGATGCGAACAACATCCTCGCTCAATCCAGGGGCGATCGTTTCCGATTCAATATCGGTGGTGAAACCGTATTTATATTCCTGCGATACTAATTCTTCAATTGTTTCTGACATTCTTTATCCTTTTTATTATAACAGCCGTTATGAACACGGCCAATAAAATATTTACACGCCAAATGAACTGCCGCACCCGCATGTTTTTGCTGCTTGCGGATTGTTGAACACAAATCCACGGCCGTTCAGACCGTCCGAAAAATCCAGCGTTGTGCCGGAAAGATAGAACATGCTTTTTTGATCAACCACGATCTTTACTCCGTGTTTTTCAAGGATCAGATCTTTTTCTTTAATAACATCATCGAATGCAAGGACATAGGATAAACCTGAACATCCGCCCCCTTTTACTCCGAGCCGAAGGGAATGCGTTGCAGGAATATTGTTCTTTTCCTTGATCGAAAATACTTCCTGCGCTGCACGTTCGGTCAGGACGATATCTTCTTCCGTGGTTTGTGCCATTGTTGCCGTCATAACTTCCGACATAATTCTTTCTCCGTTATTTTTATACTGCTTTTTTATTTGCGTAATCTGTATAGTTCAGCATCCAGGTCTGCATATTCAGTTTTTTAAAGATATTTTTTTTCTCGAAATGCAGAGCCACTTCCCGCGCAACCATTTCCGCTTCGGTCTGGCCGATCTTCACATTCTTTTTTTTCAAAAATTCCATAATCGCAAAATGGAGGTCACGGAAAAACACGTTCGAAAGATGGATCAGCTGCGCGTGCGTCTTCATGAAATTAAGAAATTCGACCTGGTTGCCGATGATGTATTGCGATTTTTTAAATTTGATGTTCATTGTATACCACCTCTGTTTGTTCTCTACGTTGCACCACTACTGATTGAATTCTGTTCGCTGCATAATCGACCTCTTCTTCGGTCGTAAATCTTCCAAGCCCGAACCGTATCGTAGACTTACCTGCATTCTCATCCAACCCGATAGCATGCAAAACCCGGGAGTATTGAATATCGCCGGTCTCTTCGGAGGTGCAGGCAGAACCGGCCGAAACCGCAACATCATTCATTTCTGTCATCAGCTGGTCTGCATTAACGCCATTAAACGTTACGCTTAAATTGTTTGGCAGACGCTCTGCACAGTTTCCGTTCACCGTAGCTCCACCGATCTTCAGCAATTGTTCCTGAAGACGATTCCGTAACCGGAATATTCTTTCATTCTCCACATCCATTTCTTCCATCGCTATCTGCACAGCTTTACCAAATCCGGCAATACCGGCAACATTTAATGTTCCGGAACGCATACCGTATTCATGTCCCGCACCATCGATCTGCGCGGTGACGGCTACTCGCGGATTTTTTGACCGTATATACAACGCACCTATCCCCTTTGGTCCATACATCTTGTGTGATGAAAATGACAGAAGATGTATATTCATCGTTTCAACATCAATCGGCAATCTGCCCACTGCTTGTGTTGCATCTGTATGAAAAAGAATGCCGCGTGCGGCGCACATTTTTCCGATTGTGGAAACAGGCTGGATCGTTCCGATCTCGTTGTTCGCCGTCATCACCGATACAAGAATGGTCTTATCGGTGATTGCGTTTGCAAGTTTATCAACACTCACGTTTCCGAATGCATCAACAGGAAGATACGTTACTGAAAATCCATTTCTCTCAAGTCTTCTGCACGATTCCATTACGCACGAGTGTTCGATCTGTGTCGTGATGATGTGATTTCCTTTGGAGCGGTTCGCTTCAGCCGCACCTTTGACCGCGCAATTGTTCGATTCCGTTGCGCCGCTGGTAAATATTATCTCCTTCGGCTGTGCATTAATGGCATCGGCGATTTTTTTCCGGGCAATGTCTACCGATTCTTTTGCAATCCAACCAAAGCGATGTTGAAGACTTGCAGCATTTCCAAAATGTTCGGAAAAGAACGGCATCATAGCATCAAGCACGCGTGCGTCAACAGGTGTTGTTGCATGATAATCCATATAGACAGGCAAGTTTTGCATCAGACAATTTCAGAAACTTTCATAGAACTGAAAACATGCTCAAGGTTATGTTGAATTTTTCCGAGCGGATTCTTGATTGTACAATTCGTGTATATGGAACAATTTTCCGGCACCTCGGAAAAACATTGCGCAATTCCGACCTGTGTCCCCTCGATCACAGAGATCACATCCATCACCGAAATTTCTTCAGCCTTTCGGGCAAGTGTATAACCGCCCATTGCTCCTTGATACGAAGTAATTATTTTCCCCTTCGTCAATTTCTGCATCACTTTTGCAAGCACGTCAACCGGTATAATGTATTTTTCGGAGATCTCTTTCACGGTGGAGATATGATTGTTCACCGAAGCAATGTGCCTGATCGCGATCAATCCATATTCCACTTTTTTCGATAACTTCAGCATTCTATATACGCCTTGTGTAGTCCTATTTGATTCCAAAAAAATAGAAGAACTTGAAATAATTAACAATGTTGCGAACAAAATTGTTTCACGGTTCTTCTTACTGCATAAATATAGCTCTTTTTGACCTAAAATTCAAAGCTTTTGTAAATTAATAAAAATGAGAAACTTGGCGTAGAAATTGCGATATTCTTTACCGCAATACACATTCCACATTTTTTTCAGCATAAAAAGCATATGACCAATAATCCATTTTCAGAAATTTTAGGCGATATTCAGCTATCCAAAAAAGACTCCGACGGATTCCATACCATCGCGGTGGTCGGTTTGGGAGTTATGGGACAAGGAATCGCACAATCCATTGCCACAGCCGGCATTGAAGTTGTAACGGTAGAAAAATCAGAAAAAAAACTGGCCCATCAGATAAAATCGATGGAAGAATCGCTTGAAAACGACATCCATCGATGGACAATGACGAAAAGCGAAAAGCGAGCCATCCTTTCACGGATCAAAGGCACAACCGATATCTCCATCGTCGCAAATATTCCGATTATTATAGAAGCGGTGGACGAAAACTTTGAATTGAAAAAAAAGTTGTTCCATGAATTGGACCAACTGTGCACTCCGTCCACAATATTAGTTTCAAACACCTCTACGCTCAACCTTTCAAAGTTGGCTGCAGCAACAAAGCGGGCGGATAAAGTGATCGGAATGCATTTTCTGAATCCGGTTCCCAAAGTTCCTCTTGTTGAACTTGTGCGCGGGATGAAAACATCCGATGAAACATTCCATGCGATACAAAAACTTGCACAGCGACTTGGTAAGACCCCGATTGAAGTGTTCGAATATCCTGGATTTGTTACAACACGCATCATCATTCCGCTTGTGAACGAAGCGATGTACATCCTTATGGAAGGTGTTGCGGCAGCGGAGAGCATCGATACTGCAATGCGGCTCGGCTATGAATTCCGGTACGGACCGCTCGAACTTGCGGATATGATGGGTCTCGATGAAGTACTGGCATGGATGGATTCACTCTTTCATGAACTTGGCGATGCAAAGTACCGCCCCTGCCCTTTGTTGCGGCAGATGGTACGAAAAGGAAAACTGGGGAAGAAAATGGGAGAAGGTTTCTTTAAATACGACGATCACGGAAAGAAAGTATGAACATATTAGTTTTGAATTGCGGAAGTTCCTCGGTAAAATATCAATTAATAGAAGTTGATAAAAAAACATTCCTTGCAAAGGGAAGTGTCGACCGCGTCGGCATGAGCGGAGCTGTTCTTACGAACACCCGTTCCGATGGTGACGAGATCAAGATCACCGGCGACATCCTTGACCACACCACAGCGATAGAATATATTCTTGCGGTGCTTCTCAGCAAGAATCACGGCGTTATTACCTCAAAATCTGAGATCCACGCTGTCGGACACCGCGTTGTTCACGGCGGCGAAACATTCACCGGTTCCGTTCTTATTGATGATAGCGTCATTAAAGGAATACGGGACAATTTCGAGATTGCACCGCTTCACAATCCGCACAACCTTCGCGGAATCAACGCGTGTCAGGTTCACCTGCCGAACATTCCGCAGGTCGGCGTTTTCGATACGGCGTTCCATCACGACATGCCGCCACACGCATACATTTATGGAATACCATATTCGTTATACTCGCAATACAAGATCCGCCGTTACGGTTTCCACGGAACCAGTCACGCATACGTAGCACACCGTGCCAGTGAACTGCTGAAGAAGGATCTAAAAAAATTAAAGGTCATCACCTGTCATCTCGGAAACGGATGCAGCATAGCGGCAATTGATAAAGGAATTTCCATTGATACGTCCATGGGATTCACACCGCTGGAAGGCCTGCTGATGGGAACACGTTCCGGCGACATCGATGTCTCCATTATTCTCTACGTCATGGCGAAAGAAGGATTGAACTATTCCGAAGCGAACACGCTGCTGAACAAACACAGCGGACTGCAGGGGATCTCCGGCGTAAGCAGTGATATGCGCGAAGTCATCACTGAAATGAATGAAGGAAATAAAAAAGCAAAACTTGCATTCGATATCTTCTGTTACCGCGTTAAGAAATACGTGGGATCTTATATCGCAGCACTCGGCGGACTTGATGCTCTCGTCTTTACCGGCGGCATCGGCGAAAATTCGCCCGACGTCCGGAAAGCAATCTGCGATAATCTGGAATATCTCGGGATTGAGTTCGACAAAACCGCCAACAACAACAAAGATAAAGAAAAAGCGATCACTACCGCCAAATCGAAGGCAGTAGTGTATGTCATCCCGACAAACGAGGAATTGATGATTGCACTTGAAACAAAAGAGATCGTGAAGAACACAAAGAAGAAATGATGGTTAGCAAATCCCGCGGAGACTGTTCATTCCGCGGGATACAACCTACAAATACCGCGAAAACAGCCGCACCGCAGCAAGAACAATAGCCGCAACAAGCACACGGATCAACCACTTACTTTTTATCCTTTTTGATAGTCTCCCACCTATCTGTGCTCCAATAATTGCACCGGCACCCAAAAAAGGTACATACGACCATTCAATTAACCCGACCATCATGTGACTTCCGACCGCAAATGTTGAAGAGATGGCAAGTATGAAGATTGAAGTCGGTATGGCGAAATAAGGATGGAAATTGAACAAGTAGATCATTGCCGGCACATGGATCAATCCGCCCCCAACACCGGCCATGCTCGCATAGAATCCGACAAAGAAACTGATCGCAATGCCCAGCAGAATATTAAAGTGCGGACGGACAAATTCAACGGGAACGATAGCATCGCTTTTTGAATCTTTATTTTCCCTGAAGACGGTATACGCGGCTATACAGAGAAGAAAAATTCCGAATCCAATGTCGAATGCTGGTTTTGAAACCCTCTGCAAAAGGTATGCGCCAAGAAATGCACCGGGAAACATCGCAAGTGAAAAGATAACCCCTGTCCGATAATCTATCCTGCGCTGGCGTGCATACGAAATGGCTCCGGAGATCGAATTAAATGCCACAATGCACATTGAGGTACCAACAGCAATTTGCGGCGAGACATTATAGATCAGTGTGAGAAATGGAACAACAATGAATCCCCCTCCCACTCCCACTACCGTGCCAAAAAATCCGACGATGATACCAACAAATAATAGTAAAAGGGAATCCATCATTGCCACACCACCGTTATTGAATTGCCGGAGGATATTTCCGCCAGGCCTCGCGTTGCATTCGTGAAGAGCAATTGCACCGGCACCAGTTGTGAGGGCAATATATGAAGCGTGATAATTGACCGGTCAGCTGTGTAATCGGTCCGCGCGATCTTTAGTTTTTGAGAGTTGATCACATTCATAACAGGATTTGTTTCCGAAAAAGGAAATGCAACATGCAGTTCTTTCACCAATGCTTTTGATACGATCTTTATGTGAGCGATTCCATTCTCTGCGGATTCAAAATATGCCCTTCCCAATCCGCCGACGCCGAGTTTCGTTCCACCAAAATACCGGGTTACGACAACAAGAATGTCGGAAAGGTTCTTTGCTTGTATTGCAGAATGGATCTTGATGCCTGCAGTACCCGATGGTTCGCCGTCATCGGAGTAACGAACGTTCTTTTTCTCCGCTCCGATGACGTACGCATAACAATGGTGAGTCGCATCATAATATTTTTTGCGGACAGATTCTAAAATAGTTTTTGCCGATTCTTCATCCGTCGCGGGAAAAACATCGGCAATGAACCGAGATCCTTCTACTTTTATTTGCGCAGAGGTTTCCGTCAGAACGGAAGAATATACTTCATCCATTATTTAAAATTTACGGAGGTTGTCAATCGTACCGTGATATCATCAGCAATCACCGCAACTGCCCCGCCTTTCTTAATTAATGTTCCATATTCAATATTCGGGATCAGATGAACTTCCGGCACCGGCATGTAGTCCAGTCCGGCATTGAGGTAAACATCTCGATACCCTGTAGTTGTCACTCTCATATCTTCATCCGCGGCATCAACGCGAATAACAGCCCGCAATGATTTCATCATTTCAAACCAACCGAAGACCGAACCGCCGGCAGGTGTCACATCCGTAGTACCCGCAAATTTCCGGTTCATCCGATAAAACGCTTCGGCGCCGAAAGCATATTTTAGTGTGCTCATTCCAAAGAACAACTTTCCTGTAACCGTGCTCTTTCCGCCCCCCACATTTTCATAATCAGCATACAATTCAAGAACAGTAGATTTGTTGAACCAATTTCCGGCTGCCATGGCGTATTTTTTTACTTTATTATTTTCGACTGCCGGTCCGGTGCCATTATACATGGCAACACTGGCATAGGATGTTCCTTGTGCATTGGTTCGTCCGGTTAAAGTCAATCCCATGTCAAATTCATTGGTCAATCCTTTTTTATCGAGTATTGTTGCATCAAGGGAGCGGTATTCCCATATCTTTTCAACAATGTCCGACGAAAGGGTCTGGCTTAATCCTACTTTCATATCCATCAACGGAACCAAATTTTTTATCTCCGCAAAACCCTGGGTTAAAAGATTAGTGCTTGCGTCATAGACCACAGTAGCGGAAACATCCCTGGTAAACGAATAGTCATACCCGATAAAGGCGCGGCGCATCACAAAAGCATTTCTGCCAGAAATACCGGTCGTGACATCAATTGGATTCGGTTCTTTGACTATATAAAAATAATCATTGAATATCATTCCGGTAAATTTTCCCGAAGCGCTTTCCTGAACCTGTTCTAAAGGTTTTGCTTGTTGAATCTTCACAACCTGTTTTTGCTGGGCAGCCATAAGGAGTGTGAAAAATAATACGAGGTATAGTAAAAATATTTTTTTCATGTTCGCCCCTTTTATTGATGAGAGAAATAATTATTGAGTGAATAATTGTGAATGATGAAGACAAGGCTAAAGCCCTGTAATGGATTGGCGTTTTTGTACCCCGGCGCATAGGCAGGGTATATTTTAGTTTATGACAACTTAGTAATTATGCCGGTCGGAAATGCTCTGTCGTATTTTAGAACTGATCTTTACTCAAAATACTGGACAGAAGCATTATACTTTTACAGATGAATAACCGCTTTATTTTATTATCAAAAAAGTAATCTTTTTTCAATCGCTAAGCAACTGTATAATGGTTTGGTTCTTCTAACGAATAATCGTAAGTTTGCGTTAGAATTTATCAAGGGATTACAATGAAAATCGGTATCACATGTTATCCAACCTATGGCGGCAGCGGCGTATTGGCAACCGAACTGGGAAAAGCACTCGCAAAACGTGGACATCAGATTCATTTCATCAGTTATGCGATGCCGATGAGGCTGAACGGCGGATTTGATAATAATATTTTTTATCACGAAGTGGAGATGACTACCTATCCAGTCTTTGAGTTTCCACTTTATACTCCTGCTTTAGCAAGTAAAATGGTCGAGGTGGCAGACTTCGAAGGACTTGACCTTCTGCACGTTCACTATGCCATACCGCATGCAACGAGCGCATACCTTGCAAAAAAAATGATTCAAAACGATAAGTTCCGTGTTGTTACAACGCTGCATGGTACTGATATTACGCTGGTTGGACTTGAACCGAGTTTCCTTTCAGTGATGAAGTTCAGCATTGAAAAAAGTGATGGCGTTACGGCTGTGTCACGGCATCTGAAAGAAAAAACATTGACGAATTATGCGATCAACAAAGAGATCGATGTCATTCCGAACTTTGTTGATGTGGAGGAATACCGTCATGTGGACGATTCCTGCATACGGAAAAAATTTTCATTGGATGATAAACGGATACTGGTGCATGTTTCCAATTTTCGTCCCGTCAAGAGAGTCATGGATGTCGTAAAAATATTCGACATTGTTCAAAAAAAAATTCCATCAGCCCTTATTCTCGTCGGCGACGGACCGGAACGTTCTAATTGCGAAATGCTGGTACGCGAACTTGGCCTGCAGCATTCGGTAAAATTTCTCGGAAAACAGAATGAACTGCCGGAAATTCTTTCGGCTGCCGATCTCTTCCTGATGCCGAGTCAGTCGGAAAGTTTCGGCCTTTCTGCATTGGAAGCGATGGCGTGTGAAGTACCGGTGATCTCCTCTAGTGTCGGTGGATTGCCAGAACTTGTAGTGCATAACCAGACAGGGTACATTGCAGAAATCGGTGACGTTGAACGGATGGCAAAATATGCAGTGGAATTATTGACCAACGAAACAAAGCGCGGAATGTTTGCAAAAGAGGGACGTAAGCGGGCTGTGGAGATGTTCAATCTTGATAAGATCGTCGGTGAATACGAACGCCATTATGAAAAAGTACTCAACTCACCGAAAGTAGAATAGATTTCGCCATACCTAAACCGATAATGATATCCAAACAAATGTGGCAAGAAGATTCCGCAAGCAGGTAATTCACAAAATTACGTGCAGTAACGATACATTAACCGTAAATGTCGGTTTAAATTTGTCATGAATGACATAACCGAAAGCAACAGAGTCGAAATTCTTATTCATCCTTCCTATAATACTATCAATTCCAAAGACATATGAATTGTCGTTGGATGTGATAGTTCTTTTCGAAGAACCTGCTTTAGAGAATGTTCTGCTTATTTGAAGGAACGGTTCCGGAGCAAAAACTCTGTCGGGAAGATGAAGAAATAATTCAAGGCCTAACATAACCGATTGACCTTTTACGCTATATTCGGATTGACTTTGTTTGAAACTGCCGTTGACATACCCGTAAACTATAGTCTCCGTTACTGTGGACCACGTTTTTGCTGCCGACGCAATTATATTGATACCAATGCCAGCACCATCAATCGGTCTAAAGAGATATTGTTCCAACAGTATTCCGAGTCCATTTATCTCCGGACTCATATTGTATAAATACATCAACCCTATCCCTTGTTTCCCTTTCGGGCTGTATGATATTTGTCCGCTTAATGCTGAACTGCTGTTTATTGAAGTAGCTGATGCACTGTACGAGAGCATTCCTTCGTTGTTTCGGGCATATTTTACTTGCCCAACAAGAAAGAATGAATTCAAAAAAGAAAAGAGAATGATGATTAGGGTTACGGACGGATATCGTATGTCGTAAAAAAATGTTTTTTGTAAAAAATCAAGGTAGTATGACATCTTTATTCTTCCAGTAGTTGATCCAGCCGAGTTGCGGCGTTACAAAAGGAACTGCGAACATCCTTCCTCCAAAACCTAAGTAGCGGTAGACCAGCGAGGCCGCCGTTCCGACCTGGACTTCCTTGAAATTCTTTTCATAGAATGTGATCTCAGTTCCGTTCGCAACTTCGCCGATTGCTCTGTTCAGTATATCGTCCGTTTTTAATTGTTTCAATTTCTCTCTGGCAACATCATTATTGTTTACAATTGCCGTATCGGTCCGGAAGACCCTTCTCAATTCCTCAATATCGTTCTGCGAAACAGTAATTGTATCTTCGGCCATTTTCCTGACACTATTAGAGACATAGACATCACGCCAAACCTTCAGATCGTTCCGCACAGCGGCTGATTGGTGAAGTCCTTGTTTATATCCGGCCTGCACAATGTATTCCTGATCGATGATATCATGCAGACGTTGTTCAAGGTCCATACGGATTTTTTTTGGCGAAGGTGCCATCGTTGCCAGATTCGTTTCTGCAATCTTGTAGAGTGTTATCTCCAGCGACCAATTGATATGCGGAAAAGTGACGAAAGGATAGTTCATTGAATCTCTCATTCGTTCCCTGAGACTATCAATGACGCTTCTATCCACAAAGAACATGGTCGAATCGGTCCTAACAGGATTTTTGCGTTGCGCAATCTCCCACAAATGAATGACAGTGCTTTTCAGCAGCCTAGTATTGATCACTGTTTTGATCTGTTTCAATTCTTTGTTCATATACTCCGTCATTCGCCGCAGTTCTTTGCGTTTACGGAGGATCGTTTCCACTTTTTCGAGCTGACCTTTCCGTTCCTTTTCGCCCACCATGACCGTAACCGTTTTCCCCATCAATTTCACAATATACCAGCCGTCGTCGAGCTGCAGCGGTTTCGATGTCTCACTTAGTTTCAGGTTGTAGATGACGTTTTCCATTCGTTCGTCAATGTCGCCCCAGCGCGCTATGGCGGAATCAGGTCCTTCAAACTCATCCTTCGATTCGATTGTAAATGAAAAACTCTCCAGCACTTTTCCCCGTTTGATCTGCGAAGAAAGAAAGTCGGCCCCTTCCTTTGTCTTCGCAAAAAGGAAATACACTTTCCTGTCGTTCAGAGAACGCTGCATTCCGGTATTCATCTCCGCTTCGGTGATCGAGATACGCTGTTGTATTTCCCTGCGGTATAATTCATCACGCACAAGTGCCCGTTCAATCTCTTGAACAGCTGCGTTCGTGATCGAATCGTTTTCCATCCCGTTCTGCTTTGCTTTTAGTAAAAGAAGCTTTTCGGCAATCATGGAGAGCAAAAATTCCCCTTTGTTCGCCTCGGTGTCGTTCTTGCGGCGGTTTATTCCCGGTGTCAATTCGTATCGCGAAAGAAATTCTTTTTTGGTGATGGTGATGCCGCCGACCGTAACCAAAGGAGTATTGTCCAATTTTTGGGCGGACAGGATTCCGGTAAAGAGAAATATCAGAATGAATTTTTTCATTTGAAGATCGCCGTCCGAATAATATGGATGAACAGCGGAAAACCAAAATAGAATGCCTGGCCCAGCATCGGTGTGATAAGGCTATTTGTTTTCCAATAGACTGTTCCGCAGAATATTCCGAGTGCGAATGTGAACAGAGGCGACCACAAACCTATTGAGAATTGCGATGTCGTTGCGCCGAGCGTGAACAACAGTGCTGAGAAAAGAACGACAACCGGAATACCGGCGATGCTCGGGGAATCACCCCATTGTTTCATCAAAACAGATTGAGCAAAACTGAAGAACAATATCTGGTTTGCCACCGGAGATGACATCCAATAAACAAGCAGTGCAATAATGGTATGATTCTTTCCCCCTTGTAGCACCGACGCATCGACCGGAAGAATTTCATTCCCAAACACCATCCACAGAAATGTGATAATAATTGTTGCAGCGTACAGCCGCATAAGCCAGACCATTGATGTTTTCAGGTTCTGCGAATTGATGCCATAACTCCACAAATGCCCTCGGGAAAGTATCACAACAGCGACGAATGCAAAAAGGTATTGCCAGAAATGTCGTTCGAACTGGAGAAAAAAATATGAGTGTCCGAATGAAAAAAGGTTAGAAAAGAACGTAATGGGCGAAGCCCATACTACAGCATAACATACAATGCTTACCCCTGCAAAGGAGAGGAATTTATTTACGGCCGATGTCGGAAGTTGGCGGCTGTTCATTATGCACCCAATACACGCAAGCGTGCAAATTTTATCATCAGATTTTTAGGCCCAACGCTTTGAAAATTCACGATCGCTTTTGCAGACTCTCCCCTGCCGCTCAAATTCGTGACCTTTCCGCGACCGAACACTTCGTGTTCCACAAAGACTCCTACTTTCAAACGTATTTCGTCCTGCGATTCTTTATCATAGTCTACTTCTTCGTCGGGAGTGAATGCATCGTTTTTTGCTCTTTTTTTCTGCTGAAGAGAACTATGATACCGTTCGCGTGCACTCTGCAGCGATGAAACAACATTGGCAGTATTAGCAGGACGGCGGACCGACTCCCGCTCAAGCAATGTTTCGCTGATTTCAGAAATGAACCGGGAAACAACAGGATATGTCACATCGCCGTACCGGTACCGGATCCGCGCGTAGGTGATATACAATTTTTTCATTGCACGCGTTATGCCGACATAGCAAAGACGACGTTCTTCTTCAAGTTCCGCCGGATCAGGGGTGATCTGATACAACGGAAACAACCCTTCTTCCACCCCTGCCACGAACACGACCGGAAACTCCAATCCTTTCGCAGCATGCAGTGTCATAAGCGTTACCGCATTCTTTTCGTCGACCATCGAATCGATCGCCGAGACAAGCGCAACCTCTTCCAGAAAATTCTCAAGCGTTGCCTTTTCTTTGTTCTGATCGGTGAACTCCGTAATAGCCGAGAGTAATTCCTGCACATTCTCCCAACGGCCAAGCGATTCAGGGGTCTGTTCATCTTTGTACAGACGGAGAATGCCGAGTTCATCCACCACGGCACGCGCAAGTTCACTGACGGACATTTGGCTGCGTAATTCCACATACTTCGTTATCAATGCACCGAACTGCATAACGGAATTCTTCGACCTGTCCGAAAGCGTCGTGACTGTACCGGGATTCTTCACGGTTTCGAAGAGTGAGATGTTCGTCCTGGCAGAGTGCTCGATCAATTTCTCCAAGGTTGTATCACCAATACCGCGGGCAGGATAATTTATAACCCGCGTCAGGCTTTCTTCATCCTTCGGATTAACGACGAGCCGGAGATACGCGAGCACATCTTTGATCTCTTTCCGCTGATAGAATGCCACTCCACCGATGATCACATACGGAATTCCGGCACGGCGCATTGCATCTTCGATCGAACGGGACTGAGCGTTCGTTCGGTAGAGAATGGCAAAATGTTTCAGATCGAGTTTTTCTTTAGTGATATTTTCCTGAATGCGGTGGGCTATCTGTATCCCCTCGGCCTTATCGTCTTCCGCTTCAATCACGGTGATCTTCTCACCGTTCGGATTATCGGTCCACAATGTTTTTTGTATCTGATTGCGGTTATTTTTGATGACAGAATCGGCCGCAGCAAGAATCGTTTTGGTGGAACGGTAGTTCTGTTCCAGACGAAAAACTTTTGCTGCGGGATAGTCCCGCTCAAAATCCAAAATATTTTTAATGTCGGCACCGCGGAATGCATAGATACTCTGGGCATCGTCGCCGACCACACAGATATTTTTGAACTTCTGTGCGATCATATTAATCAATATGTACTGCGCACGATTCGTATCCTGATATTCATCCACAAGAAGATATTTGAACCGGTACTGATATTTTTCCAACACGCGTTCATGTTTCTTGAACAGTTCAATAGGATTTAACAAAAGATCGTCAAAATCCATTGCATTACATTTTCGCAGTTTCTGTACATATTCGGGATAAATTTCGGCTACTTTTACCTCAAAAAATTCCTTTGCAACATTCGCATATTCGGCCGGCGAGACCATCTGGTTCTTCGCTCCGCTGATACGCGACATAACAGCACGCGGATTAAACTGCTGCTGTGAGATGTTCATCCCGTTCATGATGTTTTTAATCACACCGAGCGAATCATCTGTATCATAAATCGTGAATGAACGCGAATATCCCAATGGCTCGCATTCCTGGCGCAGAATACGCGCAAAGATACCATGAAATGTTCCGGCCCACACTTGATGCGCCTGATGACCGATGAGACGTTCGATACGCCCTTTCATCTCTTTTGCGGCTTTGTTGGTGAAAGTCAGTGCAAGTATCTCGTGCGGTGAAATGCCTGAAGCTAGGAGATGGGCAATACGAAAAGTGAGAACTCGGGTCTTACCGCTTCCGGCACCTGCTACGATCATCACCGGTCCTTCGATGACGGACGCCGCGCTGCGTTGAACGGGATTCAATTGATTCAATAAAGACATTCGACGGATTTAACAATTACGGTTATGGAACAAAGAAGAGTAATAATTGAGATAGAAAATACGGAATTAAGAGAGGCGATGCAACGAATGTCATGAAAGCGCTAAAGTAAAATTGCGCCTTCCGCACGGAGAAGGAATTCCTTTGTTTTGATCCCGGATGCATACCCCGTCAACGATCCATCGGAACCGATGACACGATGACAAGGGACAATGATCGGAACAGGATTGCAACTGTTTGCAAGACCGACTGCCTGGAATCCGCGCGGAACACCGACACGGCGCGCAAGTTGTTTGTACGAAATGGTCGTTCCATACGGTATGTTGCGGAGCTCTTTCCACACACGAAGCTGGAATGATGTACCGAGTAGATCGATGGGAGAAGAAAATTTTGCAAGCTTTCCATTGAAGTACCGTGTCAGTTGATCGATAACTTCTTTGTTGCGGCTTTTGTTGTCTACGACATCTTCGTCATTAAAGTTCTCCCGAAGCCACGAAAAGAAATCTTTCTTTGTCTCTTTCGGAATACATATCTTGCAGACCCCTTTTTCGGTCGAGGCGATATAGATGGTTCCGATCTTGGAGTCGAATGATGTGCAGTAAACTTTTGACATTGATTTGATTAAGAAGATAAAATGACGGCTGGAAAATATAGGCAAGATAAAAATAGAGCGCAAGAACGAAATTGCATTTTTTTTCCCGGTGAATAAATTTCGGCAATAGAGAACGAGTCATCAATCCGCCGGCGATCCGGAGGAGAATATTCGGACAACGCAAACCATTTTCACATCGGTAATTTCAAAAATTATTGTTGCCTAATTTCAGAAAACTGCGGACCGTTCGTTTAAGTAATGGCTCCGTTCAATGGTTCATCCTGTTCAATGTTAATTCACAAGTACCTGCCGTAAGTTGTTCAATAACAATGCTGCAATAATCTCTCAATGATACTTAGTGGGATAATAAGTCACTAATCATCTGTGTAATCCTCTAAATTTGCAAAAAAATATTGGAAGTCGTTGAAAACTCAAAACCACTTTCCAGAAAACATATTTCTAAAATTAACTAAATAATACAGCATATTTTTTTAAACACATCACTTTTTGTCCTAAAGAGCACAAATTTTAGCATTTTGATTAATTTTTCACGATACTTGTATTATAATTATCGCTTGATGACGCATCATTTTTTATTCATGCTGAACCTTAAAGCTTTTCGCCTTAGCATATTGAAAGAAATCAATGTTTTCTATTCATAGATATTTTTTTATTGCCATTTTTTTTCAAATAGTGTTGATTTCCTCATGTAAAAAGGAAACTCCGACAGAACCGCCGCCGACAAACGTACCACCAACGGAGACTGCACCCGCTGCTCCGAGTAATATGCAGCTGATTTCTATGACGGAGAGCGAAATTAAACTGCACTGGAACGATAACAGCACATCAGAAACTTCTTTTATCATTGAACAGGGTCTTGACACCACAAATTTCTTCACCATTAAAACGGTAAATGCCAATATCGATTCAGCAACTATTTCGGGAACGTTCCTCACAACAAATACATATTATTTTCGTGTAAAGGCTAAAAATACAACTTACACGAGCACTGCATCGAACGTCGTCCGGCAGACATTGTTCCCGCCTCCGAACAATTTCGCCATAGTCTCATTTTCTTTAACAAGCGCAATGCTGAGTTGGAAAGACAATAGCTCAATTGAAACTGGTTTTATTATAGAACAGAGTATCGATGCATCGGCATATTCTGCCATAGACAGCACCGCAGCGAACACCACTTCAAAAACATTAACAGGATTATTTGATTCGACCAAGACTTTTTCTTTCAGAGTATATGCTAAAACTTCAAAAAATAGGTCGGCATATTCAAATGCGGAAGCACGTACGCTCGGTCCTTGGGTATTTGTTGCGGGGGGCACATTTTCAATGGGAAGAAACAGCCCGTATCGGGATGAACGACCGATTCACAACGTAACGCTGTCGAGCTATTATATCAGCAAATTTGAAGTAACCGTAAAAGAGTATCGCAATTTTACTATTGCCACGAATCGGATATTCCCTACTGCGCCATCATGGGGATGGAATGATAAAGACCCGATGGTAAATGTCAGTTGGAATGATGCGAAAGACTTTTGTGTTTGGATGGATAGCACGACCGGAAAAAAAATCCGTATGACCACGGAAGCCGAATGGGAATATGCCGCGCGGGGCGGGAAAAATTCGCTGCAATATACATACAGCGGAAGTAATTCCATCGGCGATGTTGCGTGGTATTTTTTGAATGCAAACGGACGAATATACAATTGCGGCTTGAAAAAACCGAATGAGCTTGGTATTTTTGATATGAGCGGAAATGCGTGGGAGTGGTGTTCCGACTGGACCGGAACATATCCTTCTTATCCGCAGACAAATCCAACAGGACCTGCCGGCGGATCAAACAAAGTATTCAGAGGCGGATCGTGGTTCGACTACGGTCTTGCAGATTCTGAATGTCGCGTGGAAACACGCTATGCCTATACACCAAACAGCAAGGTCGATGACGGCGGATTCAGGATCGTAAAAGAACTGTAGCACGGCAAAGGAACTTACACGGACGAATATCCGTTCTTCAAAGGAAAGCATTTGTTTTACAGCGGCTGAGCCGAATGAATTTTTGACACACGTAATATTTTTTATCATCAACCATTAATCAAGGAGTACTTATGAAATACATGATTTTGTTCTTCACCCTCGCTTTCACATTTTCTCTTTTCTCGGCGGATAAAACAAAGTCCGTTTCGTTGAATATCACAGGCATGACATGCCAATCGTGTGTGAGCACTGTGGAAAAAGCATTGAAAAGCGTTAAAGGCGTTAAGGAAGCAAAAGTGGATCTTAAAAACAATAAAGCAACCGTTATGTTTGCCAGTGCAAAGGTTAACACTGCTGTATTGATCAAAGCTGTCAGCGATGCCGGCTTTACTGCCAATGAAGGAACAGCTGCACCGAAGACCAAAATGAAAAAGCAGTCTAAAACCGAAGAAGAGAATTGCGAAGTGGGTTGTGCGGGTGAAGACGGAGCATCCTGCCCAAAATAGTTCAAATCATAGTATGGAAATAATGAACGCCGCTATCCCTTTCCGGGGTAGCGGCGTTTCTTTTTACAAAATTAGTAGTCCTCTTTCCTTGCAATATTCAATGCTCTTACGTATTATTTCAAAACTTTTGGACTGATCAATTTCACTTTCAATCTATTATAAGGAATACTTTACATGAAGGAAGAAAAACCGATCGTACAGAACACAAGCGATTTTTACCATCCCTCCCCTGAAATAATTGCTCAGGCAAACGTCAAAGATCCCGAAGCGGCACGCTTGGAGGCTGCAAAGGATATTCAAGCCTATTGGGCAAAGCGTGCTGAGGAATTGGATTGGTACAAAAAATGGGATACAGTTCTGGATGACTCGAATAAACCTTTCTACAAATGGTTCACCGGTGGCAAGACCAATATTGTTCTGAACGCGTTGGACCGCCATGTAAAGACCTGGAAAAGAAATAAACTGGCACTGATATGGGAAGGCGAAAAAGGTGAGGTCCGGACATTCTCGTATCATGCATTGAATCGCGAAGTATGCAAGTTTGCCAACGTCCTAAAAAGTATGGGAGTTATTAAGGGCGATCTTGTAACGATCTATATGCCCCGAATTCCCGAAACGGTGATCGCTATGCTGGCAACTGCAAAGATAGGTGCTGTGCACTCGGTCGTGTATGGAGGATTTTCCGTAGAAGCGCTGCATGGCAGGATCGAAGACAGCGGTTCGAAAGTTGTTATCACCGCCGACGGCGGAAATATGAACGGAAAAAAGATTGAACTGAAAAAGATCGTTGACGAAGCGTTGCAGCGCAGCGGGGCTCCGGAGCACGTTGTCGTCATTAAACATCTTGGTATCGATGTTATGATGGAGCAGGGACGCGATTTCTGGTATCACGAACTAATGACGCTGCCGATTTCAAAAAATGGAGTGAAGTGTGAAACGGTCGAGATGGATGCCGAAGATCCGCTGTTCATTTTATATACTTCGGGAACCACCGGAAAACCAAAGGCGATTCTGCACACACACGGTGGATATTCCGTAGGCGTTCACGCAACGCTCAAAGATGTGTTCGACTTGAAGGAAGAAGACCGCTGGTGGTGCACGGCCGATCCGGGATGGATCACCGGACATTCGTATATCGTGTATGGACCGCTGATTGCAGGAGCAACATCGGTCATGTATGAAGGTGCGCCGACGTATCCGTATCCGGATCGCTGGTGGTCCATCATCGAAAAATATGGGGTAACGATCTTCTATTCCACTCCGACTGCTATTCGTGGTTTAATGCGTTTCGGCGAATCGTGGGCAAATCGCCATGATCTCTCTTCCCTTCGCTTGCTGGGGAGCGTTGGCGAACCGATTAATCCGGAAGCATGGCGCTGGTTCTATAAAGTTATTGGAAAAGAAAAATGTCCGATTATGGATACATGGTGGCAAACCGAAACTGGCATGTTCATGATGGCCCCGATGCCGGCACAGCCTTTAAAACCGGGTTCCGCAACGAAACCGTTCCCTGGAATTGATGCCGATGTAGTGAATGCCGAGGGAAAATCTGTTGCTCCCGGTGAAGAAGGATTCCTTATACTGAAAAATCCATGGCCTGCAATGATGAGAACCATTTTCAAAGATCCGGAACGGTATGTAAAAACATATTGGAGTACTTATCCCGGATATTATTTTGCGGGTGATTCTGCGAGAAAAGATAAAGACGGATATTTCTGGGTGATCGGCCGTGTTGACGATGTTATTAAAGTAAGCGGCTACCGCCTGGGCACGGCAGAGATCGAATCAGCATTTATTACACATCACTCGGTTGCCGAAGCCGCAGTTATCGGACTTCCGCATGAAATTAAAGGAATGGCGATCCACGCCTATCTGATATTAAAAGCAGGAAATGAGGCTAACGAAGCACTTGTGGAAGATCTGCGTAAACATATTTCTCATGAACTTGGTCCGATTGCAAAACCGGAAAAAATCGAATTTGTCACTTCTCTGCCAAAAACAAGAAGCGGCAAAATTATGAGGAGGGTGCTTAAAGCACGTGCGCAAGGAATGAGCGAAGGAGATATTTCAACGTTGGAAGAGTAGGATCGACTGCTATTATACCGTGCGAAGGTTTTTATCTTTTCTTTCTGATAACACTTTCGCACGGTTTTTTATTTTATGACCCATGATCCCGAGTCACACATCACCGGTTAAGCCAAAATTCCTTAAAAAGATTCCACCCTAACACTGCACTGACAGTAAGCAGAATCATACCGAAAAATCGCGTGATCTTTCTGATCCGATCAATTTCAAATTTCATTTTTTGCCGTTCTACCAGTTCCACCAGCGTAAAGAACCACGCCGTAACACCTACACCCGTTCCGACGGCAAACAGCGTATTATCAATCAAAGTTGGTTCAATGACACGATAGCCATGAACTATGCCGCCGATGGTGATCCAATACGCGAAAAAAGAGGGATTGGAAAAATACATTGCCATTCCAAGAATAAAATACCGTTTAAATCCCGGTACATCCTCATCATTCGGCTGGAAATGCGTCTCGGGAAGTTTCCCGAAGGTTGTCTTTAATCCATAGACAAAAAAAATCGCAAATGTCGACACACGAAAGATAGAATCTATCGTCGGATCTGAGACAAGAGAACCAATGCCGAAGACAGCGGCGGCACAATACAAAACATCCATCAATGCAGAACCGGCCCCTATCATCAATGCCTGCGCTGTATGGTTCCGCAAAGCCTTCATGACAACGGCAAGATTGATCGGACCTATGGGTATCGTTGTAACATAACCGATAATTAAACCGACAGCAAAAGCGATCATTACCTACCTTAAATTAGTGCGGGAATTCCATAATAGATAAGGAAGTTTACAGGAAAGTGCAAGCCGGAAATTTCAATCCGCATATTTCAGATGATGGATTCAGTATAAATCAAGCGGCAGATTGCACGTGTGGAAATCTTTCATCATCGATTAAGCCTTTTTCTTTTACGGAATAAAGAATATCGACGATCGGAGCAGCCTCGAAAAAATGCATTAAATGATTCCGTAGTTTTGCCGCATTCGGCTCACCTTTCAAATATCCGATGTAGAATTTCCGCATTTCAGTCACGGCACGTTTTTCACCCTTATACTCAACGGAAAGTGTGAGCAGCTCAACACATTTATCAATCCGTTCTGCAAGGGTCCGTTTTGGTGTAAGTTCTCCAGTTGCAAAATAATGTTTCGTATCGGCAAAGATCCAGGGATTATCGATCGCTCCCCGTCCGATCATCACACCGTCGCATCCGGTATCTTCGAATACTTCTTTGATCTGTTTCGGTTCGACCAGGCTGCCGTTTATAAAAACCGGCATACTCACCGCCTGCTTCACTTTGGAAATCCAGGAATAATCAGGGTCACCACTGTGTCCCTGCGATCGCGTACGGCAATGAACCGTAAGGCCCTGCACTCCAATACCTTCCAGCATCTTTGCAACTTCAACTATCTTGATCGAATTTTCATCCCAGCCCAGACGCGTCTTTACCGTTACCGGAAGCCGGGTTGATTTTACCACATTCGCAACAATGCGTTCCATACGCGGAAGATCTTTCAACAATCCTGCCCCTGCTCCCCGGCCGGCAACTTTTTTCACCCAGCATCCGCAGTTGATGTCGATCAGATCCGGATTGAGCGTATCCGCCATTTCTGCAGCCCCTTCCATGGCATTTTCATCACCACCGTAAAGCTGAATTCCGAATACTCGTTCTTCTTCAAGGAACTTCATCTTTTCAAACGTTTTTTTGTTGTTGCGTACCAATCCATCCGAATTGACAAATTCAGAATACATGATATCTGCGCCCAGTTTTTTACAGACCAAACGGAATGGCATATCCGTAACATCTTCCATTGGGGCAAGGATCAACGGGCGATCAATATGTATTTTACCAATGTTCATTATTGTCGTATTGCAGTTCTACCGTAGCGTGTGTTTGCTGAGTGATTGTTTAATTTGATTTGATGTGCTGAACAATAAATTCAGCGAACTGTTTCGTTCCCACGTTTGATGCCGGATTCAGATCCTTCGTCACTTCTTTGGGATTTCTCAATGTTTCGCGAATTGCTTTATAGATTTTTTCTGCAGCAGCGTGTTCTCCAATATGATCCAGCATCATTGCCGACGCAAGGATCAATGCGGATGGATTCGCAATATCCTTTCCTGCGATATCGGGTGCACTGCCGTGGACAGCTTCGAATATCGCCGCATCCCTGCCGATATTTGCACCGGGAGCAACACCAAGTCCGCCAACCAAACCCGAGCAGAGATCGGAAAGAATGTCGCCGAATAAATTTGTTGTAACGATCACATCATATTGATTCGGATTCAGCACAAGCTGCATCGCCATATTGTCGATAATAACGTCGTTGCATTGTATTTCCGGAAATTCTTCCGCAACCTTTTTCGCCACTTCAAGAAAAAGGCCTCCGGTGAATTTCATAATATTCGCTTTATGAACGATCGAAACTTTCTTCCGGTTGAACTTTCGCGCATAATCAAATGCTGCACGCACTATACGCTCACTGCCGTATCGTGTAATAATGCCAATCGTCTCTGCGGCACTCTTTTGCGCATCAATGTAATGCTCGATCCCCGAATAAAATTCTTCGATGTTCTCGCGGAACATCACGATATCAACATCGGCGTACCGTGACGGTACACCTTCGAACGATTTAGCAGGACGCAGATTCACATAAAGGTCAAATTCTTTACGCAACGCAACATTCACGCTGCGGAATCCTTTTCCCAACTGCGTTGTCAACGGACCTTTCAATGCCACTTTGTTCAGCGATAATGAAGCTATTGTCTGCTCCGGAATAGGATCCTTATGCTTTTCAATTCCCGCCATTCCGGCATATTGTTCATCCCACCGGATATCAACACCGGTCGCTTCGATAACACGAACTGTTGCTTCCGTAATACTCGGACCTATTCCATCTCCCGGAATGAGTGTAATATTGTGCATTCGTCTCCTCTTATTCAAAATTTTAATGAATATAAGAAATTATAGAATGTGAACAAAGAAGAGAGCACTGTTCAAAAAATCACCTTTGTTAAACGGCAAAATTTCGGTACCTTTAAAAGATTTCTTAACAACTATCTGTGAAAATTTGAAAAAATATCTATCGTTTATTAAAATTGAACATACGCTCTTCTCGCTTCCAATGATTTATAGCGGTGTGTTCCTGGCTTCAAAAGAAAGACCCCGAATTCTACTACTGGTACTCGTTCTAACAGCGGCCGTCGGCGCAAGACTTGTTGCCATGACTCTGAATCGCATTATCGACCGTGAAATAGACAAGCACAATCCCCGCACAATCAAGCGTGAACTGCCAAGCGGCACAATGAACTTAAAAGAAAGTTACGGCGTTCTTTTGTTTGGATTAGTGTTGTATCTGATCTCGGCGAAAATGATCTCGGATTTTTGCTTCTATCTTTCCCCCATTCCGCTGGTTGTTTTTATCATCTATCCGTATTTAAAACGGTTTACGCCTCTTGCACATTTTGGCGTTGGTATGGGATTAGCAATGGGTCCATTAGGCGGTTTCTTTGCGGTAACTGGTTCCGTAGAACATATTGGAATAGCTCTTTTGCTCCCTCTATTCAATCTATTTTGGGCAACGGGATTTGACATCATCTATTCTACCCTTGATGAAGAGTTCGACAAAAAAGCCGGTTTATTCTCGTTTCCTTCACGGTTTGGGAAAAAGAAGGCTTTACAAATTTCCGGAGTTCTGCATATTCTGGCATTTTTGGTCCTTCTAGCCCTTGTTTTGATTTCGTTAAAGGCTTTGATAGCTTTACCATTCCTGCTGCTGAGCGGATTTCTTCTCTGGTTTGAACAGCATAAAGCGGAAGATGTTGAACTGGCATTTTTTAAGATCAACATTGTGGTTGGGTTCAGTGTTCTGTTTATGATTCTTATGAGTATCTAAAAGGCATTAGGTGGTTCCTGTTGACCAAAGTTCTTCCTAATAGCTAACACCATGTATTGAATACCCGCTTTATTATGAAAATAGTTTTAGGCATCACAGGAAGTTCCGGCGCAGTATACGCACTTGATTTTCTTAAAAAATCAGATTCGGATAAATTCCTCGTCGTCAGCAAATGGGGCAAAGCGTTGCTGAAAGACGAATTGAACATGGACGAGACCGATCTCGATCCTTTTGTGAAACGCCGGTTCGACGATAAGGATCTCACGGCGCCGATCGCTTCCGGTTCAAACTTTTTCGATGCATATGTCATCCTTCCCTGTTCCACATCAACGATCGGGAAGATCGCGTCCGGCATCGGCGATTCACTGATCACGCGGACTGCGCAGGTCGCATTAAAAGAACGGTATAAACTGGTGATCTGCGTACGCGAGACACCGCTGTCAACGTTAACACTGGAACAATTGAGCAAACTCTCAAGTTACGGCGCAGTCATCATGCCGATTTCATCGCCGCTGTATTTCGTTCCGAAAAGCGTTGATGAATATGTCGGTGCCTTTACGGATAAAGTTCTCGGCGTAATCGGAGAAAAACGGAGCAAGGGCTGGCGAGCGGAAGAGTTTGAATAATGTTTAGCATAGAAAATAATTTTACTCAAGACTGACAATGTTCGATAACCTGCAGGATTTTGTAAAGCATCTCGAAAAGAACGGCGAACTTCACCGCGTAAAAGTTGAAGTGGATCCCGATTTGGAGATTACCGAAATTGCAACGCGTGCGTTGCATCTCGGCAAGCCGGCATTGCTGTTCGAAAATGTTAAAGGAGCAGACTTTCCGCTTGTCATCAATATTTTAGCAAGTGAACGCCGTATAGAACTGGCACTCGGAAAACATCCGGACGAACTTGGCGAACAGCTTATTTCCTTCGCGGAAAAAGTAATGCCTCCATCACCAAAGATTCTTTTTGAAGAATCGGCGATGATCCGCCGTATCTATAATTCCAGACCAAAAAATGTTACGCTTGCACGCTCGCAGGCGGTGATCGAAAAACCGAACCTCTCCTCTCTTCCCATTTTGAAGACCTGGCCCGAAGACGGTGGACGATTCGTTACGCTTCCGCAAGTGATCACCTATGATCCGAAAAGCGGAAAACGGAATATAGGCATGTACCGCATCCAGAAATTCGACGACCAGACCACCGGAATGCACTGGCAGATCGGCAAAGGAGGCGGATATCATTATCACACTGCGGAAAAAATGAATGTGCCGTTGGAAGTTGCCCTTATCATCGGCAGCGATCCCGCACTTCTTCTTGCAACGGTAGCTGCACTTCCCGAAGGGATCGATGAAGCTATGTTCGCCGGTTTCTTGCGCGGCAAACCAACGGAATTCGTCAGTGCACGTTCGCTTAATATAGCCGTCCCGGCCAATGCGGAGTTTATTTTTGAAGGAATCGTCAAGCCGCGCGAACGAAAAATGGAAGGACCGTTCGGCGATCATTTCGGACACTATTCCAATGCAGCAGAATTCCCGGTGTTCCATATTCAAACTGCAACGCGCAGAAAAGATCCGATCTATCCGGCAACAATTGTCGGCATCCCTCCGATGGAAGACAAGTTTATCGGCGATGCAACGCAACAGATTCTTGCACCGTTGGCTCGGTTGATCCACCATGAAGTGAAGAATGTCTGGGCCTATTACGAAACGGGATTCCACAACTTGCTTGTAGTTTCTGTGAATGAACGGTATCAAAAAGAAGCGATGAAGGCTGCGTTAGGTCTCATGGGAACAGGGCAGTTATCGCTCACCAAATGCCTGATCACTGTCTCCGAAAACGTTGACGTCAGAAATTTCAATGACGTGCTGAAAGCGGTCCGCGATAATTTCGACCCGCATTTTGATTTCATTATGATACCGAAGGTACCGCTCGACACGCTCGATTTTACGTCACTCAAAATGAATCTCGGCAGCAAGATGATCGTTGATGCAACTGAAAAGAAAAAACCGAAACAAAAGGTGAATGTAAAGAAACTCACAGACGTCGTGAAATCTCTTTCTGCTTACGACAGACGGATCATTGATGCTCGCCTTATTGAAGGCTCACTTCTTCTGATAAAAGTAAAGAAAGACGGCGCTGCGGTCATTAAAAAGATCGTACAACATCCCGGTCTTGAAGGCGTGAAACTTGCCGCCGCAGTCAGTTTCGATGTAGACATCAACGAACAGGAGAGTTACCTGTGGGGTGTTTTCACCCGTTTCGATTGTGAACGTGATATTACATTTACCGAACAAAAGTTGATCGGTATCTCTCCTATCTACAAAGGTATTCTGGGAATCGACGCAACGTGGAAAAAAGGGTATCCGAATCCCCTGACGATGGATGATGCGGTCATTAAAAAAGTGGATGAACGCTGGGACAGTTACTGGAGATAATTATAACAAGAATAGTAATATGAATACATCAATACATTTTAGAGACAATAATCTCTTCCCTATTTGGGATAAAGTTCAAAACGGCCAACGCCTGACATTGGAAGACGGCGTAACGATGTTCCGTTCGCAGGATCTGATTTCAATCGGAAAGATGGCGCATGCCGTGCAGCAGTTAAAAAGCGGCGATGCCGTTTATTACGTCGTCAACCAGAAGATCGAACCGACGAACATCTGCGTCCTCTCCTGTACATTCTGCGACTTTGCCGTGAAACAAGGTTCGGCCAATGCATACGAAATGACGATCGCAGAGATCCTTTCGAAGCTCAACTCCGATGTTCACGAAGTTCACATCACCGGGGGTCTGCATCCGGACTGGCCGTGGGAATATTATCTGGGAATGGTACGGGACATTAAAAAGAATTTTCCGCAAGTCGATGTGAAAGCATTTACGGCAGTAGAGATTGATTTCTTTCACAAAAAATTTAAGATGCCGATCGATGAAATCCTACGGCAGTTGTATGCAGCCGGACTACGCACCATGCCGGGAGGCGGCGCAGAAGTATTTTCTGAAAGGATCCGCAAACTGCTCTTCAATCAAAAGATCGGCGCTAAAACGTGGTTTGAAGTTCACACAACGGCGCACAAACTCGGCATTCCTTCAAATGCCACACTATTATACGGACACATAGAGACGTATGAAGAACGTGTGATGCACATGGTAAAATTGCGCAAAGCACAGGATGAAACTCATGGATTCCTTTCGTTCATTCCACTTGCATTCCAGCCGGGCGACACGGGTATCAAACCAAAGAATGATTTTACCTCAGCTATCGAGGATCTTAAAACAATTGCGATCTCGCGGCTGATGCTCGACAATTTTCCGCATATCAAAGCATACTGGGTGATGCTGACGGAAGAGGTCGCATCCGTTGCTCTTAATTTCGGAGCTGATGATATGGACGGAACAGTCGGCGGTGAAAAGATTGCGCATGATGCCGGCGCCACCAGTCCGATGACGATGGCAAAAGACAAATTGATCAAGATCATCAACGATGCAGGAAAAATTCCCGTCGAGCGCGATGTGTATTATAATGCGCTGAATGTGAATACCGAAAATGTTATCGGCAAGATCCCCTATCTCAACTCCGTCCCATTTTACACACATTTTGAAAAGCGTCAATTCAAAATTCTTCCTATTGTTCCGAGAAGAATGGGACAGCTTTCTCAAAAGGGCCAGATCGATGCCGGATTATTCTCGCTGATGGATTATTTCGCGCAAGAGACTTCGCTGGAACTGATGAATTACTGCATAGCTACACGCGATCAGGTAAAGAGCGTGATGCTTTTTTCAAAAGAGGGATGGCAGGGATTAAATGGCAAGAAGATCGGTATCATCGATGATACCGCAACGTCGGTACGGCTGTTGCAGGTGCTGCTGGAAAAAAAATACGATGTAAAAGCACAGTTCGTCCGTATGCATGCAAGCGTGAACGATCATTCACTATACGATGCGGTGCTTTTAATCGGCGATGAAGCACTAAAGGCAAACAAGACAGGACTATCGGGATACGATCTTGTGTTCGATCTCGCAAAAGAATGGTACGATTGGAAAAAACTTCCTTTTGTCTTTGCCGTGTGGGCTCACAAAAAGTCTTTAACAGTTGAGAAGAGGTCGGAACTTCTGGAAATTGTTCAGCAATCACTCGAAAAAGGAGAAAGCCACCTTGATACTATCGGAAAGGTTCATGGTCAGGCAATCACGCTTACAAAACACGAAACGTCGGAATATCTTGAAGGATTCAATTATCATCTTGGAGAACGCGAAAAAGAAGCAATGAGCATTTTCAAGAAACTTATTGAAGAAGTTGAGGTAATTTCATAACTTGACTATATAAAATTCGATTGGGATAATGGATCAACAAACATTTACGAAACTTCAGGAATTACTTCTTCAAGGGGAAAAATTGGCGCCGGAAGGCGGCCATGAATTTTCCGGGTACAATGCGAAGATGCAAGGTCAATATTTGATCTGGCGGAAGTCGTGCCTTGATGTAATTACAAAGATCGGTGAAAAAGCAACTCATCTGAGAGAGAAGATCACTAAAGATGAGAACGGAGCTTATTTTTATCAAAATTCAGCTCAGTTAATTCTTGAAGCTGTAAAACTATCTATTCCGCTTGCAGAAGCGGAACTGAAAAAAAATTCACCTCCGCCCCCAAAACCTGCGCCTGCACCGGCTGTGCAAAAACCGTTACCGGTACAACCAAAGCCGGCACCGCAGCAAGCACCAGTTGTTGTAAAACCGGAAGTGTCAAAATCTGAGGCACCGGTTCCGCCGCAGGAAAAAATAAATATCGCTGAGTCCGTGTCAAGCAAGAATGTTCTCATTCTTGCTTCATCACAAACTGAACAGCAGAATCAGTTATCAACTCTGCTGAAAGAAATGGGAATCGATGGAGTTATGTTTCAACGCGGAACAGCTGAGAATACAGTCACCGGATTTTTGGAACAATACCCAACGGTGAAATATGCGTTTTATATTTACAACCCGGCTGACATTAACAGTGCAATGTTTGAACTTGGGTTCCTTGTCGGGAAGATTGGATCTAACCACGTCTGCTGCATTCATAAAAAAGATGATGCTCCGCCGAAAGGGCTCCCGGGAATCATCTACAAAGAGATCGTTGTAAAACTGGAAGAGATTAGTTTCAGTCTTATGAAGGATCTTAAAGCTGCAGGATATACCGTAACATTTTAATTGAATTCGATTAACACGCAACCTTTCAAAGCGTTACACCCTTTGAAAGGTTTTTTTACTATGACTCTTACAGAAATCTACTCCAAAATCCGCAGCGGCCGGCGCATCGACCGCGAAGAAGGATTATTTCTTTTCCGAAATGCACAGCTGCTCGATCTTGGCGATCTTGCAAACGAGATTCGCTTCAAGAAGAATCCTGACCCGCAGGTGACATTCGTTCTCGACTCCAATCCTAACTATTCTAACATCTGTACCATTGATTGTATCTTTTGTGCTTTTTACCGGCATCCCGGCGAAAAAGGTGAATACACCTTCACCGTCGATCAGATGCTGCAGAAGTTCAAGGAATCCGCCGCGAAAGGTATTACAACGATACTTCTGCAGGGCGGTGTGAATCCGAACTTGCCTTTTGAATATTATGTTGAAATGGTCGAGCGTACGGTAAAAGAAGTTCCGGAAGTCTATCCGCACTTTTTTTCTACTTCAGAAATTATCGAGATGGCACGCGTTTCGGGTTTGACCCTTACACAAGTACTTCAACGGTTATGGGATGCCGGTCAGCGATCCATTCCCGGAGGAGGCGCAGAAATTCTTTCCGACCGCGTAAAGAAAAAGATCAGCAGTCAAAAAGGAACATCGGCAGACTGGCTGAATGTTATGCGTGAGGCCCACAAGATCGGTTTCAAATCGACGGCAACAATGATGTACGGACATTTGGAAAAAGATGAAGATATTATTGAGCACCTGGAAGTGGTCCGGCAATTGCAGGATGAGTTCCACGGCTTCACCGCATTCGTGCCGTGGAGTTTCAAACCGGGAAATACACCGTTAGAAAAAATTATCCCTACCTATGCAACACCAAAACGCTATCTGGAAATGATCGCTTTTTCAAGAATCTATCTTGATAACTTCGACCATGTTCAGGCGTCGTGGTTCAGCGAAGGAAAAAAGACAGGACAGATAGCACTCCACTTCGGCGCGGACGACTTCGGCGGAACGCTGCTTGAAGAGAACGTTCATGCAGCAGCAAACTTTGTGAACAAGACCAATACGGAAGAATGCATTCAGCTTATTCATGAATCCGGTTTTGATGCAGTACAGCGAGGAACGCTTTATGACATTAAAAAGGTCATCACGAGAACAAAAGCGGCATAGTCTTACTCCGCTTTTTATTTTCATACTCCTCTTCCCCTACATTGTCGGATTCACATCCGATTCAACCTCGGCATATACAGAAGCACTTATTGCCGTAGGTACCGGACAATATGTTTACCATGATTGTTCCGGCTCACATACACGTCAGTTTAACGATGCCGGTGTGTACGTGGGCAAAAAATTCGAAGGGCCATACAGAATAGGTCTCGCAGCCGGTACGTGGTCGAACGGCAGTGAGCAAACGGTCCTTTTTGCCTTTCCTGATCTGGCACTTGACTGGAAGATGTTTTCACTTGGTACAACAGGCATTCGGATAGGATCACGGAATGAATTCTACCTTGAAGGCAAATGGCTTGATCAGCCGCCGTTTCAATCGGGAAAAGGTGCAATCCGCGCTGGTTTCGGATTACGATTGAAGGATTCCGGCACAAGCATGTGGTTCGGTTCAAATGTAATTCCTTACGATACTCCGGGAGCTGCCGCGCAAATTGAATTCCCATTTCAGGAAAATAAATTTTTATTTCTCAACGGCAGGGTCGGAAAGGAAAGTGAAAGAGGAATTTCGGTCGGCGTGCGGTTCACTAATTTCTAGATACCTACAAGGTCTCTTCCCTCCTGCAGGAGTCTTTTCAATTCATCGTCACTTCTTCCTTCAGCATAGATCCGTATCATCGGCTCGGTCTGCGAAGCGCGAATAAGAAGCCAGCGGGAATCGCCGAAAAGGTACTTAATACCGTGCAATGCCTCTTTGTCATACAACTTGCGGACTTTTTCGATAAAGAATTCCTCAAGGTTCTTTGACGGTTTGAAATGTTCGCAGTGTGACATGATCTCGCCTCTGTCCATCGTACCGGCAGGAATATCCAGTCTCTGATAATGCAATTCACCGACGATAGCTTTTATCTCTTCCCAAAGTTCATAGAGAGATTTGCCGCTTTTCGCAAGCAGTTCGCAAAATAATAATCCGGAAAGTATCCCATCCCGTTCAGGCAGATGACCCTTTATGCCGAAACCTGCACTCTCTTCCACGCCGATCAGGTAATCAGTCTTCATCATAATGTCAGTAATATTTTGGAAACTGACATTCACATCATAATACGGCAGCTTCCATCGCTCCGCAAGAACACGAACCTTATCCGTCACCGGTACAGATTTAATCACTGCGCCGCTCAAATTTTTATACTGATGCAGATGCCACAGCAGAAGCAGAATCGTTTGCTGAACAGAAATCCATTTGCCATCTTCAAAACAGACGGCGCACCGGTCTGCATCACCGTCTGTCGCAATCCCGATGATCGCATCGGTAACGCTCACATTATAGAACAACGGCTCAAGATTTTTTTCTATCGGTTCGGGATGCCGGTCGTAAAAATTCGATTCTGCCGTTCCGAAGATAGTCTGTGCGCGCCACCCGACGCTATTCAGTATGTCTTCAATAATCGATTGTCCTGCCCCACCCATCGAATCAATCATAACACTTGGATTGTTCTTCGGATCTTCCGCATATAACCGCATTGATGTGAAGTCGATGATTGTGTTCAGATGTGCAAGGTATTCCGGAAGGAAATCGGCTGAGATAATATTATCCGCACTTCGTTTTTTTTCTGCCTCGTCGCGGACGAATCCTGCAACTTTGCGCGTTTCTTCAACAACGAAGGGGCCGCCGTAACCCGCTTTGAATTTCACACCGTTATAGGTTGACGGATTATGGCTTGCCGTAATCATGATCCCGGCGCCGCAATTACGATGCTTCACTGCAAAGGAAAGAACCGGCGTTGGTATTATTCGGTCTGAGAGAAACACAGTCACATCGTTTGCAGATAGTACTCCTGCAAAAAGTTCGGCATATTGTTTGGAATTGATACGCCCGTCAAAACCGACTGCAACCGGTTTTGATGCAAGGTTTTCTGAACGGAGATAACGGACAAATGCTTCGGCAACGCGGAAAAGATTCGTTTCGTTGAAATAGTCGCCGACCAACGCTCGCCAGCCATCGTTTCCAAATTTAATCTTCTGTATCATTAACGGCAGGATTTTCGGATAGAATTTCTAATGCTGCAAGATGCTGATCGGCAGGGACAAAAACCTTGATCGGATATTTGAAGATCGTACGTCCAAGGGCGTTGTCCATAAATCCGTCGGCAAGCACGCCTATGTTCGTGGTATTCGTAGAATGTGTCGTAATCCCGGCACTGTCCAACTTTCCTCGGACAATCTCGGCCTCATAATAATCCGACGAGGTGAATATTACCGTCCACCCTTCCAGTGTTTCAATATTTGCGTGATCACTGCAATAGAACCGATTTTTCTTTTCGGTAAGACATTCAGCGCAGAATAATTTCTGACAGACAACACAAACCCCGGCTGCTACTCCTGTAGGATGATTGGTGCATGAATATTGATCTTCTGCATATAATGTTCCGCATTGCGGACAGAAATCGGAATCAAGATCGACCTCACCGCTGCATTTATCGCATTGGTTCATTGGCAAAGGAACGGGCAGTGTTTCAACAAGGAGGATATCGCAATCGGAACAAAAGATCGCATCATTAGTATATTCTGTTTTGCATTCCGGGCAGTATTTCATGATAGCCTTGGCAGCCTTGACGGCTGCAATTAAACGTTAAACCGAAAATGACAAATATCCCCGTCTTCCATCACATAGTCGCGCCCTTCTACATGCAGTAATCCGTTTTCTTTCACGGCCGCTTCTGTCTTCAGGCGGAACAGATCATCGCATTTCATAATTTCCGCACGGATAAAACCTTTTTCGAAATCTGTGTGGATCACTCCTGCTGCTTCCGGCGCCATCGCCCCTTTGCGAAGCGTCCATGCATGAACTTCTTTCGGTCCAGCCGTAAAGAAGGTGATCAAACCCAGCAATTCCATCCCTTCTCGCACTACTTGCTGAAGACCTGATTCTTTTAGACCTAAACCTTCAAGGAAACCTGAACGCTCTTCTGCGGGAAGTTCGGCAACTTCGGCCTCAACGGCCGCACTCACGATAACAACCTTAGCACCTTCTTTTGCAGCAATCTCCCGAACTTCTTCAACATATGCATTGCCGACAGAAATTTCTTTTTCGTGAACATTGCACACATACATCACCGGTTTATTCGTCAGCAGATGCATATCGCGCAGGAATAATTTTTCCTCCTCATTGTGCACAACAACATAACGGGCAAGACGTCCGGTGGCGAGATGGTCTTTCACCTTGATGTAAAAATCCGCTTCGGGACGCGCTTTCTTATCGTTCTTCGCCCGATGCTCTGCATCTCTCGATTTCTTGTCGATCGTATCAAGATCTTTCAGGATCAGTTCCGTTTCGATCACTTCAATATCCCGTTTCGGATTGACGCTTCCGTCTACGTGGATCACATTCGGATCGTCGAAACACCGCACCACGTGTGCAATGGCATCAACATCACGAATATGCGAAAGAAATTGATTCCCGAGTCCTTCGCCTTTGCTCGCTCCTTTTACCAATCCGGCAATATCAACAAATTCGATCGATGACGGAACAATTTTTTTTGAACCGTACACGCTTACAAGCTTATCGATCCTTTCATCGGCAACAAGAACAACGCCTACGTTCGGTTCGATCGTGCAGAAAGGATAGTTAGCGGCTTCCGCTCCAGCGGCTGTGATCGCATTAAAAAGAGTTGATTTACCGACATTTGGAAGTCCGACAATACCGCAATTAAAACCCATGTTCAAATACCATTTAACAATGATCGAATG
Organism: uncultured Ignavibacteriota bacterium; assembly: GCA_903861125.1. Classification (GTDB taxonomy): domain Bacteria; phylum Bacteroidota; class Ignavibacteria; order UBA10030; family UBA8401; genus UBA8401. The sequence continues at coordinate 53,668 of CAIOTF010000017.1, read as the reverse complement.
CCAAAGATGCTTTGGCGTAAACTATTGATTAAGATACGGAAAAATTGCAGGGGTTCCAAAAAAGCCGGCATTGTACCACCTGGTCATTCCAGGCACAGAATTTTTCATGCACACTATTGCATAATTATCCATTTTTCAGTATAATTATGCACCAATGAAAAAGAACATTTCCATTATCGGCGCTTCGGGTTATTCAGGCGCAGAATTATTAAAGATCCTTCTTCGTCACCCTGACGTTGCGGTGACCCGCGTGTTCGCAAATTCGTCGGCGGGAAAACGGGCGGACGAACTCTATCCGCATTTCCGTTCACTCACAGGTCTTGTATTTGAAGAATACTCAATCGAGAAAGTTATCAATGACGATCTTATCTTCATTGCCCTCCCTTCCGGAGAAGCGATGAAAGTCGTTCCGTCATTGATCGATGTGGGTAAGAATGTGATCGACCTTGGCGGAGATTTCCGGTTGCATGATCCCCTGCTCTACACAAAATATTATAAACACGATCATACAGCATCGCGCTACCTTTCCGATGCTGTCTATGGACTGCCGGAGTGGAATAGCGCTAATATCCGTTCTGCTCAATTGATCGCAAATCCCGGATGCTATGTCACAAGCGTGCTTCTTCCTCTGCTGCCTCTTGTAAAAGAGGAACTGATAGAAACAAAAGGAATCACCATCAGTTCATTATCCGGCGTTTCCGGTGCAGGACGAAGCGTGTCCATTGACCTTTCATTTTCAGAAGCAAATGAAACAGTAAAGGCTTACAAAACCGGCATTCACCAGCACACTCCGGAAATTGAAACGCTGTTGCACGATTTGGGAGGAATGCAATCCACGGTCACTTTTGTTCCACATTTGATACCGATTACGCGCGGGATTTATTCTTCAATTTTTGTCACCCCGAGAGGGTCGGTTTCAAAGGATCAGATCGAATCAGCTTTTGAAAAATATTATTCCGGAGCGCCGTTTGTACGCATGATCGGCAGTGCCGCGCCCGAAATTAAACATGTTCAGCATACCAATTTTTGCGACATCGGCTGGAAAATTTATGAAAGAAACAATCAAATCATTCTTCACTCCGTCATCGATAACCTTGTAAAGGGTGCTGCCGGACAGGCGGTTCAAAATATGAATCTTAGATTTGGATTTGGTGAAACCGCAGGTCTCTTGTAGTATTGATTTCGCGTAACAAATGAAGAGAATGTAATAACAGATGAAAACAAAAAAAATAAAACATATTGACGGCGGTGTCTGTGCACCCAATGGATTCTTTGCATCGGGGATCCGCGCAGGAATAAAAAAATCGAAAAAAGATATTGCAATCATCTTCTCCGAAATTCCTGCGTTCGCAGCCGGCGTTTTCACGCAAAGTGCAACCGTTGCCGCCTGTGTCACCCTTAATCAAAAACAATTAAAGCGCTCCAGAACTGCTCAGGCAATTCTCGTTAATAGCGGCAATGCAAACGCGTGCACCGGCAAACGGGGAATGCTGAATGCAAAACAATCCGTTACTGCTGTAGCCGATGCGCTTGGCATCAAAGAATCGAATGTCCTAACGGCATCCACCGGTGTTATCGGACAATTCCTTCCGATGGAAAAAATGATATCGGGGATTAATGATGCGGCAAAACACTTGCGGAATGACGGCAACAGCGATGCTGCCGAAGGTATCTGCACTACCGATACATTCCCCAAAGAATATGCGATTGAAATCGAGATCGGCGGCGCCACCGTACGTATCGGAGGAATGGCGAAAGGTTCGGGAATGATCGCTCCTAATATGGCCACCATGCTCGCCTTCATTACAACAGATGCAAGAATTTCATACGGTGCCTTGAAAAAAGCATTTGCTGAAGCAAACAACATGTCGTTTAACAGGATCACCGTTGACGGTGACACCAGCACTAATGATATGTCCCTTATTCTCGCCAATGGGAAAGCAGAGAACGTCGAGATCCGCGAAGGGACTTCCGATTACAGGAAATTCTATGCCGCGCTGGAACATATGCTGATCCACCTTTCAAAATTGATTGTAAAAGACGGCGAAGGGGCAACAAAGTTTGTGGAAATCACTGTGTGCGGCGCTAAATCCAAACAGGACGCAGAACTTGCCTGCAGAACAATCTGCAATTCACCGCTGGTGAAAACAGCCATACACGGCGAAGATGCGAATTGGGGAAGAATTCTCGCCGCTGCAGGACGTTCAGGAATTCATTTTAATCCTGACACAACCGAGATTTATTTTGACGAACTGAGGATCCTCGGAAAGAACTATGACATCAGTTTTTCAGAAGAAAATGCAAAAAAGATCCTTCAGCAAAAAGAGATCACAGTCACCGTCAACTTGAACAGCGGCAAGCATTCGGCAACATTCTGGACCTGCGATCTTTCGGCGGAGTATGTAAGGATTAATGGTTCTTACCGGAGTTAAAAGTGAACCGTATTACTCCGTTACCGTACATCTTATTGGCGTTTAATTTTAATGAATATGTCACAATCTAAAGAAGAAATACTGATCGAAGCCCTTCCCTACATTCAAAAATATGAGGGGAAAACATTCGTTGTGAAATACGGCGGTGCCGCGCAAACCGAAACGGAACTGAAGCACCGGTTTGCTAAAGACGTTACGATCCTAAAAAAGATCGGCATCAATATCGTAATTGTTCACGGCGGCGGAAAAGAGATTACCGACACAGCCTATAAACTCGGGATCGAAACGCAGTTTGTGAACGGACACCGATTTACCGACAAAAAAATGGTTGATGTCGTTCAAATGGTTCTTGCAGGAAAGATCAATAAAGAGATCGTCAACCTTATCAACCAGAACGACGGTGAATCGGTGGGGATCAGCGGCGTTGACAACAATCTTCTCACCGCAGAAAAATATTTTGAAGATGGTCAGGATATCGGCCTGGTCGGACACATTGTGGATGTAAACATCCCCTTTCTTCAAATGTTCCTAACGAACAGATTGATGCCGGTAATCGCTCCATTCGGCGTTGGCACGGACGGGACGATATACAATGTAAATGCAGACCTTGCCGCTGCAGCTGTAGCTTCCGCGTTAAAGGCTGAAAAACTTGTCTATCTCAGCGATGTTGAAGGTGTTATCGCCAACAAACAACTTGTATCGACATTGACGGAGCAGCATGCGCGCGAATTATTCGGCGAAGGAATCATCAACGGCGGCATGATACCAAAAGTAAAGTCGGCATTCTCCACGCTTCACGCAGGAGTGAAAAAAGTGCATATGATCGACGGACGGAAGAAACACTCCCTGCTCCTCGAGATCTTTACCGATGAAGGAATCGGAACGGAACTTGTTTTGTAAACTGAAGATTCACTTCAGAACCAAATGACTTAGCAAAGTACCGTTACTTTGGAAATATTTAAAACAGCATGAAAAAAGATTTTCTATCTATCGCAGAATTAACAAAAGAGGAAGTGTTTCAACTTCTTGCTCTTGCCGACTCTCTGAAAACCCAAAAAGATATCAAACCGCTCTCCGGTAAAACGGTAGCGATGATCTTTCAGAAACCGTCACTCCGCACTCGCGTCTCTTTTGAGGTTGGAGTGATTCAACTTGGCGGACAAACAATCTTCCTGACCGATGAAAGCGTCGGACTCGGTGCGCGGGAATCAGCCGCAGATGTTGCCAATGTGCTGTCGCGTTTTAACGATGCGATCATTGCCCGTGTGTACGACCACCGGTTATTGTTGGAACTTGCACAATACGCAACCGTTCCCGTCATCAACGCACTTTCCGATCTTTCGCATCCGTGCCAGATTCTTGCAGACCTGTACACCATCCGCCAGCACGGCAAGTTGCGCGACCATGTAAAGATCGCGTATGTTGGAGACGGAAATAACATTGTCAATTCATGGCTGGAGTTAGCCTCCATTATTCCGATCCATCTAACGCTTGCAATCCCGTTCGGCTATGAACCGGATTCGTCACTCTTCGAAAAAGCCGTTCAGGCAAATGTCAGCAAGGTCGAAATCATCCGCGACCCCAGAAATGCGGTGAACAAAGCGGATGTTGTATACACCGATGCATGGACAAGTTTGGATCGTGAGAAAGAGAAGACCAAACGAATTTTTGATTTCTGGGAATACCAGGTGAATGCATCGTTGGTACGTCAGGCAAAAAAGGATGTCATTGTAATGCATTGTCTCCCTGCCCATCGCGGTGAGGAAATTACAAACGATGTATTGGACGGCAAACAATCCGTCGTGAACGATCAGGCAGAGAATCGTCTGCACATTCAAAAAGCCATCATGGCAACATTGATCGGAAAAATGTCATGAACAAAAATCAACGGCAATTTATCATCAAAGAGATCATTCAGGACCACGACATAGCGAATCAGGAAGAACTTGTTGCGCTATTGAAAAAACGCGGTACGATGGTCACACAGGCAACTCTTTCCCGCGATTTTGCGATGCTCGGTATTGTCCGGATCCATTCCGGCGGGAAAACAAAATATTCACTCTCTACGCAAACTGAAGATACATCCATAACGCCGCTTGTCACACATGAGGTTGTTGGTATCGAATCGAATGAATCGGTAATCGTGGTCCGCACGCTGCCCGGACGCGCCGGCGGCGTAGCATCGTATATCGACTCCACGCGCAATCGTTTGATCCTGGGAACGCTGGCGGGAGATGATACAGTATTGGTCACACCGGCTTCCGTAAAAAAAATACCGGCATTAATAAAACAAATAAAAGAACTGCTGTTCGAATAATTATATACCGTCATCCGTACAACCACGGTTACGTACAACTCAAACAATAAGAAAGAAGAAAAAAATGAAAAAAGAAAAAATTGCTGTCGCATATTCCGGCGGTCTTGATACTTCGGTCATCGTGAAGTGGCTTCAGGAAAAATATAATGCCGATGTCATCACCGTCACAGGAAATTTAGGACAGAAAAAAGAACTGATCGGCGTACCGGAAAAAGCGTATAAATCCGGAGCAAAAAAAGTATTCATGCAGAATCTTGAAAAAGAATTTGTCTATGACTATATCTTCCCCGCACTCAAAGCAGGCGCACTTTATGAGCATACCTATCCGATGGCAACATCACTCGGCCGACCGCTGCTGGCAAAAGCGCTCGTTGATGTAGCAAAACGGGAACACTGCACGGCTGTGGCTCACGGCTGCACCGGAAAAGGAAATGACCAGGTCCGTTTTGAGGTTGCCGTTATGTCCCTCGCACCGGATATGAAGGTAATTGCACCGCTTCGCGAGTGGGAATTCAAATCACGCGAAGAAGAGGTCGATTACTGCCAAAAACATGATATCCCGGTTAGTGCGACAAAGGATAGTCCCTATTCGATCGATGAAAACATCTGGGGAACAAGTATCGAATGCGGAATTCTTGAAGATCCGATGGAAGTCGCTCCGCAGGATGCGTATCAGCGCACCGTGTCACCGGAAAATGCGCCGGATAAACCAACATATGTAACGCTTGAATTCAAAGCCGGTGTACCAATCGCCATGAACGGAAAGAAAATGGATGGCGTGTCGCTGATCCACAAATTGAATGAGATCGCCGGTGCCAATGGCGTCGGCCGTCTTGATCTTGTTGAGAACCGTTTGGTCGGCATCAAATCACGCGAAATCTACGAAGCACCCGCTGCCGTCACTCTCCATTTTGCACACCGCGAATTGGAACGACTGACGTTGGACAAAGAAGTGACGCATTACAAAATTAAATTAGCAAACGACTACGCCAACATCATCTACAACGGACTCTGGTTCTCGCCACTTAAAAAAGCGCTGGATGGTTTCATCAACGAAACCCAGAAAAATGTAACCGGTATCGTTAAACTGAAACTCTACAAAGGGAATATCGAAATTGCCGGACGGACATCACCCTTCTCGTTGTATGATATGAAACTTGCAACCTATACTATTGAGGACAAGTTCGATCATTCAGCTGCTGAAGGATTCATCAAGATCTACGGTCTGCCGTTAAAAACATATAGCCGTGTAAACAAAGAAAAGTTCGCGAAGGTAAAAAAAGCTCTCAAACGTAAAAAATAAATTCTGTTCGAGGTATAACAAATAAAAAAAACCGAAGAGCAATCTTCGGTTTTTTATTTTACGAAAGTGCTAATAAATTATTTTATGAAAGTTCCATTCCTCAACTCAACAAAGGCCTGTTGTAATTCCTGCTGTGTGTTCATCACGATCGGTCCGCCCCATGCAACCGGTTCCTTCAACGGCTTCCCGGAAACAAGCAGAAATCGAATTCCATTCTCGCCTGCTTGAACGGTTACATCGTCACCGTTGTCAAAAAGTATCAGTGAACGATTGCCGGACCATTCGATTCTTTCATCGCCATTCATCTGAAGCGTTTCTCTCAGCGTATCCTGCGGCAGTGACGCATCGCGGAATGTTCCCGTTCCCTCGAAGATATAGGCAAAAGCGTGCCTGTTTGTTTCTACTTTCAGCGTCTTCCGTTTTCCCGGCGGAACAAATACATCAAGATATCGGGGATCAGCTGCAATACCATCCACCGGTCCTTTCTTTCCCCAAAAATCTCCGCAAATGATTTTTACAATTGTTCCGTCATCGTCAGTAACAACAGGAATTTCTTTTGCATTCACATCTTGATATCTCGGCGCAGTCATTTTCATTGATGAAGGAAGATTTGCCCACAGCTGAAACCCATGCATTCTGCCATTCATATCACCATGCGGCATTTCCTGGTGAAGGATACCGCGTCCCGCTGTCATCCACTGCACATCCCCTGCACCAAGCGAGCCGTTATTTCCCAAACTGTCACTGTGTTCAACGTTTCCTGCCAATACGTACGTTATCGTTTCTATCCCGCGATGTGGGTGCCACGGAAATCCTGCCAGATATTTTTCTGGAACATCATTGCGAAAATCATCGAGCAGCAGAAACGGATCGAATTCACCGGGATCACCGAATCCAAATGCTCGACGCAGATGAACACCGGCTCCTTCCAATGTCGGCTGGGCTTGCACAATTCGTTTAACAGAACGTATAGACATTTTTCACTCCATAAAAAATAGCAGATGCAAATCAAAAAAAACTGTTTACAATACAATATACCTCTAAATCAGACTAATTTGTATTAATTTAATATGGAATATTTCAACTCTAATTCCTTTTCTGTGTTTGTGTGAAACAACCCATTGTCAGACGCAACCTTGAAACTGACTACACAATCTTCTACATTATGGGGTGAACATTAGGGCAACAGATAAGATAATGCCCTCCAATGTTCAAAATACTTCATATGAGTGCGATTTTAATGTCTTAATTTCTCACTAATGAAAAATGATTCCTTTTACAGGAGAAAAAACTCGGCATTTTAGGTGCTTTTACTTTTGGCTCGGCTTTTGCATAATAGATGCTGTGAATAGGGCCTTTTTTGTTACATTATAGGCAATTGGGTGCAGTAAGAATCCGATCTTTTTATAAGTGTTTATAACATTTTTTTCATCGCCTTTCCGAAAAGTGTTTACAACTAATCGGGAAATGGCAAAATATTAAGAAAGACGTGAATATGGAAAAAGAAACTCGTGTTCTTGATGAAGTAACGATACGCTTTGCCGGAGATTCCGGCGACGGTATGCAATTGACCGGCGGTCAATTTACCAATACTTCCGCAGCCATGGGAAACGATCTATCAACGTTTCCTGATTATCCTGCTGAGATCCGTGCTCCAATTGGAACCACATACGGCGTCAGCGGATTTCAAATTCATTTCGGTACTACGGAGATCAACACTCCGGGCGATCACTGCGATATTCTCGTTGCGATGAATGCTGCATCACTTAAAGTGAATCTTCGTTCGTTGATCGACGGCGGTATCATTATCGTGAACACCGACGGTTTCGGTGATAAGAATTTAAAACTTGCAGGATATACGCAAAGTCCGCTTGCCGATGATTCACTTTCAAAATTTCAGGTCTTTCAAGTCGACATCACCAAATTGACGAACCTTGCTCTGGCCGATTTGAATCTTAACCAGAAGGTTGTGGATAAGACGAAGAACTTTTTTGCGCTGGGAATGATGTATTGGATGTTCAACCGGACACTGGACAATACCATTCAATGGATCACGGAAAAATTTGAGAAGAAGCCTGAATTGATCGAAGCCAATACGCGGGTGATGAAAGCGGGATGGAATTACGGCGAAACAACGGATATCTTTGCCGTGAAGTACGACGTAAAGCCGGCACCATTGAAACCGGGAAAATACCGCAACATCAATGGCAACCAGGCAACGGCACTTGGATTTGTTGCTGCAGCAGAAAAATCAAATCTCCCCCTCTTCCTCGGTTCCTATCCCATTACACCGGCGAGCGATATTCTGCATGAACTTTCCTATTTCAAGAATTTCGGCGTCAAGACATTCCAATGCGAAGATGAGATCGCAGGCATCACAAGCGCAATCGGCGCTGCGTTCGGCGGTTCACTGGCAATTACGACAACGAGCGGTCCCGGTGTTGCACTGAAGACCGAAGCGATCGGACTTGCAGTGATGACGGAACTTCCGTTGGTGATCGTGAACGTTCAGCGCGGCGGACCGAGTACCGGATTGCCGACAAAAACAGAACAAGCAGACCTGCTTCAGGCTGTGTACGGAAGGAACGGCGAAGCGCCGGTTCCGGTGATCGCCTCTTCATCACCCTCCGATTGTTTCTATGGCGCATTTGAAGCATCACGCATTGCCTTAAAATATATGACACCGGTCATTCTTTTAACGGACGGGTACATCGCCAATGGTTCCGAACCGTGGCTTATTCCTGAAGCAAAAGACCTTAAAGAGATCCCTGTAAAATTCCGCACCGATCCCGTAAACTATCTGCCGTATATGCGCGATGATGTAACACTTTCCCGCGAATGGGCAATACCGGGAACACCCGGACTTGAACACCGCATCGGCGGATTGGAAAAACAGGATAAGACCGGTAACATCAACTATGAACCGGAAAATCATGACAAAATGATTAAACTGCGGGCGGAAAAAATTGAACGCATTGCGAACGATATTCCTCTTGCAGAAGTTGAAGGAGATAAAAGCGGCGATGTGCTTGTTGTCGGATGGGGCGGTACGTATGGAACGATCAAAACAGCGGTCGAGAAAAAACGAAAAGAAGGAAAATCGGTCACACATTTGCATCTTCACTACATCAATCCGCTGCCGAAAAATGTCGGAGAGATTCTCTCTCAATACAAAACGATCCTTGTTCCCGAGATCAATCTTGGACAACTGATCAAGATTTTGCGCGAGAAATTTCTCGTGCCGGCAATCGGATTAAATAAAGTTCAGGGATTACCATTCCGTTCGATCGAAATCGAACAGAAAATTGACGAGATCTTAGGAGGAAAAAAATAATGAGCACTTTAGTAAACGGCGTTATCAATAAATCAACGGTTCCTTCAGTAAAGTATACGGCAAAAGAATTCAGCTCCGATCAGGATGTACGATGGTGTCCAGGTTGCGGCGATTATTCCATCCTCGCACAGGTGCAGCGTGTTATGCCTGACCTGAACATTCCGAAAGAAAAGATCGTCTTCATTTCGGGGATCGGCTGTTCAAGCCGTTTCCCGTACTACATGAACACATACGGTTTCCACAGCATTCACGGACGCGCAACAGCCATTGCATCCGGTCTTAAAATTGCCCGCCCTGACCTGAGCGTCTGGGTAGCCACCGGCGACGGTGACGGTCTTTCGATCGGCGGAAATCACATGATCCATATTCTACGGCGCAATGTAGATGTGAATATCCTCATGTTCAACAATCAGATCTACGGCTTGACCAAAGGTCAATACTCGCCGACGTCTGAGATGGGAAAAATAACAAAATCATCTCCGTTTGGTTCCGTTGATATGCCCTTCAATCCCGCAGCGTTGGCGCTCGGTTCCGGCGGAACATTTGTAGCCCGTTCTTTGGATCGTGATCCGAAGCATATGCAGACCATCATCAAACGTGCGGCAGAACATAAAGGAACGTCATTCGTCGAAATCTATCAGAACTGTAACGTGTTCAACGATGGTGCATTCTTTCAGTTCACCGAAAAAGAAACGAAATCCGACACCGTCGTTTTCCTGGAGCACGGCAAACCTCTGGTCTTTGGTAAAGATGGCGATAAAGGGATAAAACTCGATGGATTCTCCCCCGTTGTAGTTTCATTAAAGGATGGAAGTCATTCGGTGAATGATCTGCTGGTGCATAACGAAACTGATTCAACACTTGCATTCATCTTGGCAAATATGACCTACAACCATGACCTTCCGAGACCCGTTGGAATATTTTTAGCGATTGATCGGCCCCGATACGAAGTAGAAATGGAAAAACAGATCGATTCTGCCATTTCAAAGCGTGGAAAAGGCGCTTTGGAAAAACTGCTGAACTCGGGCGATACGTGGGTGATTCAGTAAGACTGCTCAAAGTAGTGTAGTACGTAAACGATCATGCCTGACGAAAGTCGGGCATGATCGTTTTATGCCTTCGCCAATCTTTGAAGCCAACTCATTTTTTCGTATTTTGTTTATATGACTGAACAATTTGCCAATCTTCACACCATTTTCAATTCCAAACAATCTTTTGTTATTACCACACATGTCAATCCGGACGGAGACGCGATCGGAAGCGAAGTTGCGTTAGCCTTGTTCCTAAGCAACAAAGGGAAAAAAGTAACAATCATCAACCAAAGCGAAACACCGGACCACCTGCTTTTCTTGACTGATTTTTTTCCCGTGAAGATCTATAGCGGTTCGCTTGATCACCATATACTGAACACCGATTGTTTTTGTGTCGTAGATACAAATTCCCCGAAACGGTTCAGCGCGCTGGCGGATGCGGTCCACAAGAGCAAAGCATATAAAATCTGTATTGACCATCATCTTGAGCAGGAACACTTTGCCGATCAGTATATTGTTGACACCGATGTACCGGCAACAAGTGAATTGCTCTATCGAATATTCAAATCCGATAATCCGGAGTCCATCACAAAACCGATCGCCGACGCTTTGTACACCGGTATTATGACCGATACTGGTTCGTTCAAATTCCCAAAGACGGACGCTGAGACACACATCATCACCGCTGATCTGTTGAAACGCGGAGTCGATCCGTATTCGATCTACCAATCCGTTTTTGAAAGCGGTGAGATCAACAATCTTCATTTGCTCGGAAAGGCGCTGGAGCGGATAGAAGTCTGTCATAACGGATTGATAGCTTCAATGGTTCTACCCCGTTCGGTCTTCAACGAAACGAAAACCAATGAAGCCGATGTTGAGAATCTTACGCAGTATGTGTTATCCATCAAAAATGTGGTAGTGGGCCTTGTCTTTATAGAACTTGATGAGGGAGTAAAGGTCAGTTTCCGGTCGAAAGGCAATATTGCCATCAATACAGTAGCGAAACAATTCGGCGGCGGCGGCCATATGAACGCTTCAGGCGCGCGTCTTAAAAATATCGGGTTACGCGAAGCAGTGGAAGCAGTCATCGAAAAAACAAAAGAAATCTTATAATCAAGGAGCAATAATGATCGTATCTGCGGTGAAATCATCCATCGGCAAAATTTCAACAGACCTTCTGACAGCATTTATTTTTCAGGATGAAAGACTGTTCAAACAAAAATCCGATGATCTCATCTCACTTTTTGGAGCACCACTGCAATCGGCACTCTCATCAAAAGATTTTTCCGGAAAAGAAGGAGAGACATTACACCTGTATACCGGAAACAAACGGTCTCCGCGATTGTTCGTTGTAGGTCTCGGCGAATCGAAAAAATTTACTATTGAAAAACTTCGGCGTGCAGCAGCCACAGCGGCAAAAAAAGGAAATTCATTGAAGGTTACCTCTGTAGGTATCGAAATACCTGATACTGAGGTAGTGCTTCCTGAATCGATAGAAGATGTTGCTTTGGCAATGTCTGAAGCATCCCTCCTCTCTCTGTATAAATATGATAAATATATTTCCAAAGCGAAGGATGGTAAAAAATTATCACGAATAGAATTTATTACCGCTTCAAAATATACAAGCGAGATCCAACAGGGAGTCCGCCAGGGTCAGACCATTGCAGAAGCAACAATTCATGCTCGCGATCTCTCCAACGCACCCGGAAGTGAAATCTATCCTGAAACGCTTGCAAACGATGCGAAACAACTCGGCAGAAAAATGGGATTTTCTGTTACGGTGTTTGATAAGAAAAAGATACTCAGTCTTCGCATGGGGGGATTGATAGGCGTCAGCAAAGGAAGCGATAAAGACCCTCGTTTTATTATTATGGAATACGGAAAGCAATACAAAAAACGCGGTACGATTATTTTAGTCGGTAAAGGGGTCACATTCGATACAGGCGGAATATCCATTAAGCCTTCTGCCGGAATGGCGGAGATGAAGATGGATATGGCCGGCGGTGCAGCCGTGATCGGAACTTTCCACGCACTGCCGGAATTGAAATTGAAGAGACACGTTATCGGACTTATTCCCTCCGTGGAAAATATGCCGAGCGGTTCCGCAGTAAAGCCGGGAGATATCATTCGTCATTACAATGGAAAAACCTCTGAAGTAGATAATACCGATGCTGAAGGCCGTTTGATCCTAGCCGATGCACTTTCGTATGCCTCCACATACAAACCGAGCGTTGTTATCGATTTGGCGACACTGACCGGCGCATGCGTTGTAGCGCTCGGACATTACGCTAGCGGAATGATGGGTAATGACCAGGAAGTGATGGACGCACTGGAAACTGCCGGCGAAAAAACATACGACCGTGTTTGGCAACTTCCGATGTTCGATGAATATGAGAAACTGATCAAGAGCGACATAGCCGATGTTAAAAATGTGGGTGGACGGTGGGCCGGTGCAATAACCGCCGGATGGTTCCTGAAGAAATTCATCGGTGATTATAAATGGGTACATCTTGATATTGCAGGAACGGCGATCCAGGAAGCGAATCAGGACTACATTCCCCGTGGTGGTTCCGGCGCCGGCGTACGATTGCTCATAGAATTCTTGCGAAACTGGAAATAGACAACACTTTTTCAAGATTTATTAACTGCAATAAAGATTATGGCGTATTCACACTTTATATCGGAAGTTCTCGTTCGTCCGGACGATATTGACATGAACAATCATGTGCATAATTCGAAATATCTCGATCTGGTACTGGCAGCTCGATATGAACAAATGACGCGCGATTATAAGATGTCCATGGATGATTTCATCCAGCGTGGACTTGGCTGGGTTGTCAGTGCTTGTTTCATTCAATTCAAACGCGCTCTTGTTCTTGGCGATACGGCTGTTGTAAAGACAGGGATTATGGAATATGGAACACATTCGGCCAAAGTAGGATTTGAGATCTTCAGGAAAGAGACGAACAAGCTATCTGCCGACGGGTATTTTGAATATACGCTAATCAATCTCAAAACAGGTCGTGCGGAAAAATTACCGGATGACATCATCCAAAAATACAGCATCTAGTAGTGTAATAGTATGATCTCTTTCCTACCTCTTGGCGGTGCAAGTGATATCGGCTCTTCATGTTTTTACCTCAACGTTGAAGGAACAGGAATCATACTGGACAGCGGAACTCATCCGCGCAAATCAGGCATCGACTCTCTCCCCCGTTTTGAACTACTGAAAGAAAAAAATGTTGATGTTGCACTGATCTCGCATGCACATCAGGACCATATAGATTCACTCCCGTATCTTGTTCAGCATCATCCCTACATTCGGATCGTGACAACTCCGCAAACAAGAGCTGTTGCCGAGATCACCCTTCACAATACCGTCAACATTCTCCAGGAACAGCTGAAGGATGAGATGACGATGCGGGCGTACACACACGAAGAGATCGACCTTCTTATCCAAAGCGTGGAATGGCAGGAGTATGAGAAACAATTCACGGTGAATGGCTACCGCCACGAAAGTGCAGATCCTGTGCATGCAACATTTTTTGATGCCGGACATATCCTCGGTTCTGCGGGAATGTTGATAGAACATAACGGCCGATCGTTCTTCTATACAGGCGACGTCAATCTTGAAAAACAATCGCTCCTCGCCGGAGCTGTTCTGCCGAAAAAGCATGTCGATGTTCTGATCATGGAATGTACGCACGGTGCTACTGATTCATCATTGCTTCCGTCGCGCACATCAGAACTGGCAAGGCTTGCAACAACGACAAATAAAATTCTGAATCGCGGAGGCTCGATCCTTGTACCTGTATTTGCACTGGGGAAAATGCAGGAAATGCTTTCTCTGTTCTGGAAACTGATGCTGAAAGGTGCAATTGCAAAGACCGATATTTATACCGGCGGAGTTGGGAAGAAATTATGCAGTGTGTATGATAAAAATCGTTATACAGTGGGCTATAATGATACCGATTTTGTTCTCTCCGATATACCGCAGAGGGATCTCTATGAAGTAGAACAGATCGATGATCTTCTTCGGCATCAATGCATCGTGCTTGCCGGCAGCGGAATGGTGATACAAAATACCCTTTCATTTAAATTGGCACAGAGGTGGCTGACGAATCCGAAAGCCGGCATCTTCACTGTAGGCTACATGGATCAGGAAACTCCCGGGTTCCGCATCAGCAATTCCAACAAGGGAAATCTCATTCAATTGACCGATACCCATGAACCGCAGAATGTTTCCTGTGATATTGAGCGTTTCCGTTTTTCGGCTCACAGCAACCGCGACGGCATACTTTCCATCGTCGAACGTCTCCGCCCTTCCACCGTTATATTAGTTCACGGTGAACACGAATCGATCGATTGGATGGGATATTCCATTATGAAACAATTCCCTCACGTAAAACTCCATGCAGCCGAGGTCGGGAAGCAGATCACACTGTTCGAATAAATTCCCTTCATCCTTTTACACAATTTCATTATCTTTGAGCATTGAATCGACTTTACTTCATATTACACACAGTTTTAATGCAAATGACGGATTTAACTACCATTCAGGTAATTCCATGAAGAAGTGTATGACAATCGTTTTGGTGCTGCTGATGGGCTCTTTAAGTGCCATTATAGCGCAGGAGAAGGTCGTACGAGAGCAGACGGGGGCAAATGCCATACAATTCGAGCAGCATTATATTGCTCAGGATTCTACGAATTCCGTTATCATTCCCTTCCGCATCCGTTATGATTTCTTTGTTTTCACCCGATCGTTAACATCCGCAGTAGAACTTTTTTCCGCACATGGTGAAGTGGCAGTAGAACTGCTCGATTCAACAGGAACATCCGTTGCACGCAGTATCCAACAGATCGTCGTCACGGCGAAAGAAAACACATCATCTTCATTACGTGAACAATTCACTCAGAATCTTTTCACGTTTCACCTGCCGAGCGGACGGTATTCAATCGTATTCAAGGTGGAAGACAAGGAATCGAAGCGGCAATTCGTGGACGATAAGAAAAGAATCACCATTCCGAAGACGGATTCAATACTGTCGGGACTCATTCCGGTTCAGGATATGAAAGCTCAAAAGTTCTCGCTGTTCAATCTTGGCGGTGACGTATTGTTCTCTCAGAATTATGGATTTGTTTTTCTCTCACAAAAAGTGTTCACGACTGCATCCTATTCACTCTCAAAACTTCAATTGGATGAAGAGCAGAAGGATATTATTGACACGAACGTAACTACTCCCCTAACACTGTTTCAGAATCAAACAATCACCGGATCGATGGAGAGCAACAACACGGTGTCACTGTCGTGCCAGGGAGTTAAGGGAAGCAACATTCATTACGCTGTTTTTAATGGATTGCTCCTGCGTCAAGGACGGTATGAATTGACCTTGACGTTGCCAGATTCAACAAAAATAAAGACTACTTTTGCTGCGCGATGGCAGGATATGCCCGTTTCCCTTAATGATCTTGATCTCGCAACTGAACCGATACAATTCATCACAACGAAAAGTGAATATTCCGATCTCCGCAAAGGGAGCAGAGAAACACGGATAAAACGTTTTGAAGAGTTTTGGAAGAAAAAAGATACAACACCGCTGACAGCATATAACGAAGTGATGCACGAATTCTATCGACGGGTCGATTTTTCTATGACGGCGTTTAGAACATTACGTGATATGAACGGCGTAATCACGGACAGAGGCAAAATCTATCTCTTGTATGGAAAACCAGGCAGTACAGAACGGCTGTTAAATCCCGACGGTGCGCCGCGAGAGATTTGGAAATACAATTCATTGAATAAAACATTCACATTTGAAGACCCCAGTAAACAAGGGAATTATAAACTCGCAGAGAATAAATGAAACCTACCATTGCAATCACCATCGGAGATTTTAACGGCATCGGCCCTGAAGTTGTCCTGAAAAGCATTACATCAAAAATAATCGTCAACTCTATCCAGCCTGTTCTCATCGGATCGTACGATATCTTCCAATATTATGCAAAGAAATTGAAGATTAAAGCGGACCTTGTTCCCGTTAACAACATCACTACGAAATACAAAAGCGGATCGATCCCGGTAATCACCGTTCATAACGCAACGGTCAAAAATATTCAGATAGGAATAACGTCACCGGACGCCGGGGTATGTGCAGGCGCTTCGATAGAGCGTGCGATAAAGCTCTGCCTCGATAAAGAAGTTGATGCTATGGTTACGGCCCCCGTTTCAAAGGAAGCGTTGCATTTTGCCGGTTACAATTTTCCCGGGCAAACAGAAATGCTTGCAATGCTGACCCGTTCGGACAGAGTAACAATGATGCTGATTTCAAAAACAATGCGCGTGGCATTAGCGACAGTTCACGTACCGATAAAAAAAGTCCCCGAGAATCTTTTTATCGACCGCATCATAGAGAAACTTGACACTGTCAGTACGTCGCTGAGACGTGATTTAGGAATAGCGAAGCCTTCCATTGCTGTCCTCGGCTTGAATCCGCACGCGGGTGAAAACGGTGCGATCGGAACAGAAGAACTGGAAATAATCATACCTGCCATTAAGAAAGCACAGGATAAAGAGATCAATGTCATGGGTCCATTCCCCGCTGACGGATTTTTTGCTTCCCACTCATACAAAAAATATGATGCAATTCTTGCAATGTATCATGACCAGGGCTTGATCCCTTTAAAGATGAGCGGATTTGATGAAGGAGTGAATTTTTCTGCCGGATTAAAGATCATTCGAACCTCACCCGATCATGGAACTGCGTTCGACATTGCCGGAAAAAACATCGCAAATCCCGGAAGCATGATCTCGGCTATCCAACTGGCAGCATCAATCATTGAACAACGGAAAAAATAATGCTCGTAAAATTTGAAGATGTCAGCGTATCATTCGACCGCCATTCGATCCTTCGCGATATCAATCTTCTTATCGAACCCGGTGATTTTGTTTCTTTCGTCGGCGAATCGGGGTCAGGGAAAAGTAGTCTGCTGCGGTTGATGTATATGGATTTAATGCCAACGAACGGCGTGGTAACTGTCGGTGAATTCTCTTCAAAAACCATCACCTCCCAGCAGGTTCCATTTCTGCGTCGTAAGCTCGGCATAGTGTTCCAGGATTTTAAACTGATGGAAGACCGTAATGTGTATGACAATGTCGCTTTTGCATTGCACGTTACCGGAGCATCATCAAATGAGATCAAGAAAAAAGTTGTTACGGTATTAACGCAGGTTGGTTTAAGCCATAAGAGGAATGCAATGCCTCACCAACTTTCCGGCGGCGAGCAGCAGCGTGTGTGCATAGCCCGGGCATTAGTGAATGAGCCGTTTTTAATCCTGGCGGACGAACCAACCGGTAATCTTGATCCCGGAACATCTTTGGAAATCTTAAAATTGCTGCTCGATATCAACCATAAGGGAACCGCCGTGCTGATGACAACGCACAATTATGATCTGGTAAGAAAAGCGCAGGGAAAGATTATGCAGATTAAGGATTGGCAAGTAAGAGAAGTTCAGCTAAAGCAGTAACCATCCGATTTTGAAACAGTCCCCTCTACGGTACCTGCTCCACACGCCGTATCTCCGGAATATCTTTCAATAGTTTCCGTTCAACGCCTGCGCGCAGTGTCATTTTCGACATTGGGCATAAGAGACATGAACCGATAAGTCGCACCTCCACAAAGCCGTCATCGGTTACGCGGACCAATTCAACATCACCGCCGTCTGCCTGCAGGAACGGACGGACCGAATCAAGTGATTTCAAGACTCTTTCATTCAGGGTCATAAGAAACAGCCGCATGACGGCACGAACGCCGTCATGCCATTAAATTATTATTGGTTATTATTCCCCAGTGATATTTCAATCGGTGCAGCTTGTTTTGAATAGTTACTGATGCTGATCTGCGCAGCAAGATTCTTTGCGATATTGCTGAAGATTTTCGCCGGCTCACTAAGCGGTTCGGAATCGGTTATCGGTCTTCCGGTATCACCACCGATACGGATCTTCGTATAGATTGGGATCTCACCCAGGAACGGAACTTTGAATTGTTCAGCAACAATTTTTCCGCCACCGTTATCAAAAATATTTTCTCTTTCGCCGTTTGCACTGACGAAATAACTCATATTTTCAACAACGCCGAGGATCGGCACACTCACCTTTTGAAACATTGCCATTCCGCGGCGGGCATCTGCCAGCGACATTTCCTGCGGCGTGGTAACGATGACTGCACCGGTCAACGGAATCTGCTGAACGATAGTCAATTGAATATCTCCGGTTCCCGGAGGAAGATCGAACACGAGATAATCCAGTTCGCCCCATTCAACGTCCGTCATGAACTGTTTCACAGCCCCGCTTGCCATCGGTCCGCGCCAGATCACCGCCTGGGTTGCATCGATAAGAAAACCGATGGACATCACTTTGACGCCGTATTTTTCCAGCGGAAGGAGTTTTTGATTATGCATTCCCGGTTTTTCATTGATGTTGAACATCAACGGAATGCTCGGACCATAGATATCACAATCAATCAGCCCGACACTGGCTCCTTCCTTGGCAAGAGCAACGGCAAGATTCACGGCAACAGTGGATTTTCCTACGCCTCCTTTACCGCTTGCAACAGCAATCGTATTTTTTACGCCTGTCAGTACCGGCGTCACCTGCATATTCGCCCGCTTCGAGACGCTTGCCGTCATTGTCACAGTCAGCTTTTCAATCTCCGGGATCGATTGCTTAACAACAAGTTCCGCCTGTGCCTTCATTTGATCTTTTACGGGACATGCCGGAGTTGTCAACTCGATCGAGAAACTGACATTCTTTCCATCGATCTTGATATCTTTTACAAAATTCAGTGCGACAATGTCGCGGTTCAGATCCGGATCACGAACCGCACGAAGTGCGCTGAGAATATTTTCGCTGTTCAAAGAACTCATTGTTTTCCTTTTTATAAATTACATTACTGATTCAGTTGTTGTTGTTTTAGCCATTCATACACCCATTCCGTTTGAGGGATCATCTGCGGCACGGCAACGATCTTCCCTCCAAAACCGATATTACGCCAGGTGACCATACTTGTTGTTGTCGTCTTTACATTCCGCAGCGCAGACTCACGGATCGCAACATTATATTTTTTTGCTAATGTTCCGATATATTTGTCAAGTGACTGCTTTTGTTTTTCAGCTAACAGCTTATGTTCGATGGCAGATGTTGTCTTTCCAAAATTTTCCCTTAATGAATCATCAATGATTTTTTTCTCAATCACCGAATAAATTGTCAAACCATTGCTTATCCGTAACGGACCGTTCATCTCTCCGATCTTCGCCGCTGACGCATACATTCCCAACTCACCGTAGGAAGTTACGTTGAACCATGGAGATTCGCCCCCCTGAAGAGCCCATTCTTTTCTTTTTGAATATTGTTTTGCAAGTGTTGAAAATGCTTCACCGTTATTGAGTCTCGCTCTGATCTCTTTTGCGAGTTTGATACTATCAACAAGTATCTCGCGCACGCGTGCCATTACCGTTGCTCCATACATCTGAGGATGTTTTTGATATTCTGCTTCTATCTCTTCGCCGGTAACCCGAACGGAATCGATTACCGCACGCGTCAATAGCCAGCTTTTCTTACTGTCCATCCACGTTGCAACATCGTGCCTCACGGTTTTCGACTGCTGAAGATTATTTTTCATTCCTTCCCTGGAAAGCAATTCGTTCTGTATGACGGTCTTTATGTTTTTATTCAGAACGATCCGTATATGGTCATGATTCAACGACGGAAACACAATATTATTATTGCCTAATCCCTGCAGCACGTCACCGATCGTCATCGCACCGGAAGCGATCGTAACAAATTGTTGAGAAAGATCCGGAGCAAATTCTTTAGCCAGAAGATTAACGGCTGTCGCGGGGAATTTGTATATTCCGTTTGACTGATAGTTCATCGAATCGGATTTCAGAATTGATAGCACTGAGTCTGCAAGCCGCAGGAATATCTTCGTATCCGCCTCCGCTCGTTGAGGCGAGGTAATTGCAGCAAACGTTCTGACAGCCAGAGAATCTTCCTTCCGGCGTGAAATAATATTTTCAACCTTATGGAGTCTGTCCGGAATTGACAGACGCGAGTTTTCCGGATGGGAATATCGTTTCAGCAGCCGGAACATCACCAAACCATACCGCTCCATTTCCACCGGCAACGATATGCTATCCTTTTCCATGGAAAATATTGCGTCTTCGATTTTCTTATCTGCATAACCAAATGTCATTTCCAGTGTATCAAGCGGAACATACAATGAATCATAGAAACGTTTAAACGCAGCATTTTTGTTCCTGCTGGATAGAATTTTTTTTCTCAGCATTTCCCCTTCTTGCCGCGAAATTATTCCTAATATCTGTGTTTCGATTGTCAGCGGAAAACGATGCATACCTTCCGACCGTTCCGCATCGGAAATGGAGACATTCGGAAGGACTTCTTGTTTATACAATTCGTCGCGGACCAGCAGCCGCTCCAGGTTGCGCTGAAAGTTCAGCGAAGTCGAATCGTTGCCGATGTTCTGGGCTGAGGCCTCTATGGCAAGTAATTTTTCTGCCACCATTGAATATAGAAATTGCAGTTTGGAAAACTCAATTCTTGACGCTTGCTCTTTATTCGGCCACGGCATCAATTCAAACCGTTCCAAAAAATCCGAAGCGGTAACGATATGCGAACCGATCTTAGCCAGAGTATCCTGAGGCAATTCGGTCGAGCGATTTCCGAATTGCGCAAAAGAAATCGAAACTACAATGACGGTGCAGAAGAACATTTTCATTCTATAGTTTTTCCCGTCAATAAAAACAACGCTTGCTGATAAAGATCCGCTGTTTTTTGTAAAATGTCTTCCGGCATCATCGGTCCGGGGGGCTTTTTGTTGAAGTCGATCGAGAGAAGATAATCGCGGACAAACTGTTTATCGTAACTTTGTTGAGCTTTACCGGAAACATAGGAGGCTTTCGGCCAGAACCGTGACGAATCGGGGGTCAGCAGTTCATCGATCAACATTAATTTCCCATCCTTCATTCCATATTCCATCTTGGTGTCTGCTATTATGATTCCCTTTGATTCAGCTATCTCCGACGCACGCAGGAAGACCCTTGTGGCAACGTCACGCACTTGTTCGCTCCGTTCCTTCCCTTCTTTTGCGATCATTTCTTCGAAAGAGATGTTCTCGTCGTGCACGCCTAATTCCGCTTTTGTTGAGGGGGTAAAGATCGGTGTGGGAAGTTTCTGGCTTTCAACCAAACCGCCGGGAAGCCGAATCCCGCATATAGCGCCGCTGTTCTTGTAGTCAGTCCAGCCGGAACCTGAAATATAACCGCGGATGATGCATTCAACCGAAAGAGGATCCGTTTTCTTTACGAGCATACTCCTCCCGCGCAGGTCTTCCTTATATGGAATGCACTCAGCCGGAAAATCGTCGACATTCGTCGACACAACGTGATTCTGTATAATATCCTTCGTTTGTTCAAACCAGAATGCCGAAATCTGGGTGAGAACTTTCCCTTTGCCCGGGATTCCCTGCGGCATAACAACATCGAAAGCGGATAAACGATCCGTAGCTACGAACAGAAGATATTCCCCGGCATCATAAATATCTCTCACCTTGCCGCGTTTAAGGAATGATAATTCGGGGAAATTTGTTTCGGTCAGTACGCGCATACATTTTCCTTATACAAAATTGCATTGCCGTTGCAGTGCATTGTTCAGCTGGTCTAGATAATCCTGTTGTGATATCTCAACGCATCCTAGTGTGGCAAGATGCGGATTGACATACTGCGTGTCCAGAAGTGAAAATCCATTTGCATTCAGCCGTTCTACCAAGCAGACAAGTGCTACCTTTGAAGCATCGGTCATTCTGCTGAACATCGATACTCCGAAAAATGCACCCCCGATCGCAACACCGTACAGACCGCCAACCATCGTGTTATTGTTCCAGCATTCTACGGAGTGAGCAAACCCGATCTGATGAAGATGCAAATAACTTTGAACAATTGTTTCTGATATCCAGACCTCGTCCCGTTCTGCACAGGAACGGATGGTCAATTCAAAATCGGTATCTATACGCGTTTCAAATATTTTTTTGCGGATCGTCTGACGTAGGCTGCGAGATATTATCAGACCATCCAGAGGGATGATCCCGCGTCGTTCAGGTGAGAACCAATGTATGTCACCATCCCTGCCGTCAGCCATTGGGAACAGTCCGTTGCAATAGGCTTTCAGCAGAAACTGCCCATCAATAATCTTTGCACCGTTCGATAATGCTGAAATTGTTCTCACAGTCCTAAAATCCAATGCCGAGTTTCCATGTAATATGAAGAACTCGGCATTAAAGATAATTGAAATCTACAGAGTCGTTTCAGCGGACATTATTCGTCGCCAAAACTTGTTCCGACCGCACGGGCTGTATTGATGATCTCGCCGTCAACAGGAACAAGACGCTGTTTCGAGATCGCATCCTTGATCGTTACGCTTGTTACGGTCAAGCCGCGTAAACTCACCATACGTCCGAATTCTCCATTCACGGCAAGTTCAACCGCTTTTGTACCATACCGTGTAGCAAGAACACGATCGAATGCCGTTGGGCTTCCGCCGCGCTGCAAATGTCCGAGAATCGTTGTACGCGTCTCCAGTCCGGTCTCTAGAGAAATATGACGGCCGACATGTTCACCGATGCCACCGAAACGGATTGGATCCGTTCGTTTCACATCTGTTTCCTTAATAACAATTGCTTCGTCTGCCGCCTTTGCACCTTCAGCGATACAGATAATGGAATACCGGTTACCCCGCGTACTGCGCTCAATCACCCGGCGCATTACGCTCTCCCATTTGAACGGCATTTCCGGAATCAGAATAATATCTGCCCCGCCGGCAAGTCCGGCTTCCAATGCAATCCACCCGGCATAACGGCCCATTACTTCGATCACCATAACACGGTGATGCGCAGAGGCGGTTGTATGCAAACGATCGATCGCTTCGGTCGCGATGGAAAGAGCGGTATCAAATCCAAACGTCTGATCCGTTGCATCAAGATCATTGTCGATCGTTTTCGGCACGCCAACGATATTCATTCCAAGATCTGCCAACTTATTTGAAATATGCATTGTGCCATCACCGCCGATGGTGATCAGTGCATCAAGTCCCCAGCCTTTGTAATGTTTCATCACACGGTGTGATGCATCAACGATCTCAATACCGTTCTGCCCTTCCATCGGATAATGGAATGGGTCCCCTTTATTCGATGTTCCGAGTATCGTTCCTCCCTGTCCGATAATCCCCGCAATATCATCGCGGGAGATCTCTCTCATTTTACCTTCAACAAATCCTTCAAATCCATCCTCAATACCGACTATGGTAAGACCATGGTCATTCATGGCAGGTTTTGCCACGCCGCGGATAACTGCATTTAATCCCGGACAATCTCCGCCGCCGGTCAATATTCCAAGTCGTTTAACTTTTTTGGTTGACATATTTTCTAATTACTCTCCAGTTTTGACATCACAATGTAAGAAAATTTGATAACTTTTAAAAGCTATTTTTTAGAATCATTCAGCGCCATTTCAAGAATTTCCTGATTATGCAGCGAGTTCATCGCCGTTACAACTGGTTTTGTGTTATTCAAAATGCATTCGGAAAAATGTTCGATCTCACTTATGTAGAGATTCGGGACATGGATATCTTCCTTCTCCACTCTCTCGATCTTCCCTTCTTTACCGAACTTGATCTCAAGCTGCGCATCAACATTGCTTGGAGTGAATTGGTATGCAGAGACCGATCCTTTCGTGCCGAAAAACTCTATGAAACCCTGCCGGTATGATGATTGATAGGAAGAATAAATAGTTGAAAGTATTCCCGTTGAAAACTGCAGGGAAAGAACACTCGTCATTTCAACGTTCCCAGCGGAATGGACCGGCATTAAAATACTTTTCACGGATTGAATGCGATCGTCATTCAGGACGAAACGGAGTGAGTCAAGACAATGAATGGCAATATCAAACAGCGGCCCCCCTCCGGCAGCGTGTTTATCCAAGACCCAGTTCCGCTTAGAATTTCGAACGTCATAAATAAAGTGAGATTGCGCAAACGTTACATCGCCGATCAGACCGGACTGAATGATATCTTTCATCCGCCGGAGAAGCGGAGAGAAGCGAAGCATGTGTGCCACCATGAATGTAACACCGGCACGGTCGCACGCATCGGTCATTTCCTGTGCTTGAGCATAACTTACCGCCATCGGTTTTTCCACAAGAACATGTTTCCCAGCTGCTGCCGCTGCGAGCGTTTCGGCATGATGCTGTGAATTTGCAGAGACAATGAACACCGCATCAACTTCCTTTGATGCAACAAGTGCTTCCACGGAATCAAAATATAATGGAATCGAATGTTCCGATGCTTTCATTTTTGCAGCATCAATCGAACGCTTTTGTATTGCAACAAGTTCGGAATTATTTGCGGCCCGTATAGCCGGCATGATAAACAGTTCTGCAAAAGTTCCAAAGCCGATGATTCCGTACCGTATTTTTTTCATATTAGTATTATTTCCATTTTATGATAGAGACTGATCTGAAACGTTTCATATTCAAATAATATTGGGAATATTTCCCACTTGATAGTATCGGTGATCGTTTATGTAAGAACGAAAGTGTGCGTTCAGCTCTTCGTGCCATACGGCAACATCCAAGAATTGCTGAGTTTATTCCGCCTGCCTTCACGTTTGTATTTTTGTTTACCGTATCACGAAATGTCATACATTGACCGTGAAGGATAATTTCCAGAGCACCCTCTCCCGTGATGAAAATTGTGCTGTAAATTAGAAATATTTTCTTGATTGTCAAACCAATTGAGAGGTATCTTGTAGCATGATACTTTCACTCTATATTCTTAAGCGTCACGGGGCACCTTTCTTCGGTTCATTCCTATTTCTGATGTCCGTCTTCGTGCTGCAATTCGTGATGAAATTCATGGATCAGCTTGTCGGAAAAGGATTGAGCGGAGCTGTGATCGCGGAATTGATGATGCTGAACCTTGCCTGGATGGTGGTTCTTGCCGTACCGATGGCGGTACTTGTTGCAACACTCATGGCCTTCGGTGCAATGGCCTCAACAAACGAGGTAACGGCGATGAAAGCCGGCGGTGTCAGTCTATTTAGAATGATGTTCCCCGTAGCCATTGCCGCGATGATCGTAACATATTTGATGATTGAGTTCAACAATAAAGTGCTGCCGGAAGCAAACCACCGCTCTAAATCACTGACGATCGACATCCGTAGAAAAAAGCCGACCCTCTCTCTTGTTCCGGGATTATTCAATCAGGATATGCCCGGCATGAGCATGCTAGTGCGTAAGACATTTGAAGAATCGAATGAGCTCGAAGGGGTAACAATCTATAATCACTCCGATCCGAATAAAAATACAGTGATCACCGCTAAACACGGACTACTCTCCTTTTCTCAGGATTACAGAAAGTTGGTGATGGATCTCTATGAAGGCGAGATTCATGAATTGGATCATTCGCGTCCGAAGATGTACCGCGTGATTCAATTTCACCGTCAGAGGATAACAACAGTCACCGAAGGATTCGACTTTGAACGATCAGAGGTTGATAAATTTTCCAGAGGTGACCGGGAACTCAGTTCCGGCGAAATGCGGTACATGGTGGACAGTCTCGAAGGTTTGACGAAAGAGATAGAACTTCGGATCGATCAGTACACGGCCGGTTTGGAAGCAAAACTCTTCACCGGATCTGTAGATCCGCGGCTGCCATCAAAAGATTTTTGGAAAAATATTGAGCAATATTCGGATATGAAGAGCCAAATGATGTTCTACCGGAATAATATTGAAAGCGAGATCTCAAATTACGAATATCAGGAAAAACAGATACGGGAATATCTCGTAGAGATCCACAAAAAATATTCCATTCCTGTTGCGTGCTTCGTCTTCATCCTTGTCGGCGCTCCGCTGGGGGTTATGGCACGGCGCGGCGGATTTGGAATAGCGGCGTCTCTGAGCCTGGGATTCTTTCTTTTATATTGGTCATCCCTGATCGGAGGAGAAAAACTTGCCGATCGTCACGTGATCGAACCATGGGTTGGCATGTGGGGCGCAAACATTTTCATCGGAGTGTTGGGCATGTATCTGACCTATAAAGTCGGGAAAGAAAATATCGAGCTGAACTTTGACTGGTTCAAAAAACTTGTGCCGAAGAAACTGATCGATTGGAGTACCCGGTGAAAATCTTCGATCGATATCTTTTGAAACAGTTCATTGTAACGACAATCTTCGGATTAATCACTTTTATGGCGATATTCCTGATCATTGATCTGATGGAGAATCTTGACGATTTTCTTGACAACAATGTCGCCAATCCGATCATCGTGCAATATTACATTGCCTTTTTACCCGAGATCATTAAACTGATGACTCCGGTTGCAGTACTTCTGGCAAGTCTGTTTACCACCGGAAAACTAGCCTCAAACAATGAACTAACGGCTATGAAAGCCGGAGGGATGAGCATCTACCGATATATGCTGCCGCTGGTGAGCGTTGCATTTATCGTCAGCATTCTTTCTGTTTATTTTAATGGATGGATCGTACCGTACGCCAATCAACATAAACTGGCAATCGAGCGGAGATATTTGAACAAGAATCTGGAAACGACTGCGAGAACGAATATCTATCTCCAGGACGGCAAGCGGAGAATCGTCTATATCTCATATTTTGACAGAACGAACGGCAACGGTACGCGTGCTTCGATCCAGGAATTCAGCGATACAAGTCTGATCAGTATTTCGCAGCGTTGGGACGGACTGCAGTTCTCGTGGGACAGTACCAAGCAGCAATGGACGTTGCGCGTCGGTCAACACAGAATTGTAACGCCAACCGGCGAACGCTTCAATCAATTTGACGAATTCACATTCAACGATCTTTCATTTTCGCCAAAAGACATCATCAAAAAAGTGGAGAAGCCGGAAGAGATGAATTTTACTGAATTGCGAGAGTTCATCACTCACCAGCAAAACAGC
Organism: uncultured Ignavibacteriota bacterium; assembly: GCA_903861125.1. GTDB lineage: Bacteria > Bacteroidota > Ignavibacteria > UBA10030 > UBA8401 > UBA8401. The sequence continues at coordinate 26,209 of CAIOTF010000017.1, read as the reverse complement.
GGCAACGATGTTGCCCGATGGATGGTCGATTATTACGGCAAAGTTTCTTTCCCCTTTGCTAGCGTTATTGTTGTATTGTTCGGAATACCGTTCTCCTTTGGGAAACGAAAAGGAGGAATCGCCATTCAAGTTGGCATCTCGGCCGCAGTTGTTTTTATCTACATGGTCTTCATGAAGATCAGCAATGTGTTCGGCTATAACGGGGATCTTAATCCTTTATTGACGGCGTGGCTTGCGAACATTATCTTCTTTACGGCCGGGGTGGTGAATATTTTGCGGGTGAATAAATAAACGGCTGGTTTCTCAAAAATAAAATCATCTTCGTTGTGCTGTTAAAATAGCATTAGATCAACGGAAAATAATTTATTCAGGCAGGTTTGTCATACCTTGTCTCCGCTTGGTATGACAATTACAGAGATACGAATTGATTTGCAAATTAAATATTGGTAATAGCGATTACTAAAGACCAACACTGATCGTCAGCTCCGATAACAACCTCTTCCCTTCGAACCCATCAACCGGTTTCATATTCAGAGACGCAGTAACCTCATTATTATAGCTCTTCGTAAATAATAATGCATCAACGGCACTGAGAACGTGGTTGATAACAAGAGCACTCATGGCAAAACTTGCTGCATAATAATAATCGTTCGCCTTCCCTCTCTCCACCGCATAGTTCTTTAGCTGCTGTGGAATAAGATCGTCGTATCGTCCTGCATCGGAGATGGGAACTCCGTTCGCGTCACGTGGATACTCATCCCATCCGAATTTGAATTGATTGTATTTTCCAATCAGTTCAAAGTATTGTTGCTCTCGAAATTTGGGTAGTTGGTGTGAAAATCCCAATTTATGCGCCCCTTGTTCCCAGGCATTTATCTTTGAAAAATCCTTGGCGTTCTGGATAATATCATAATCCGTTTGAGTGAACGTCACATTCGATGGCCCATATTCAGCCTTGCCATATGTTTCGATCCACTTTGCGTACCGCACTGCATCCCAATGCGCTTCAGCATACGTTTGGAATTCAGTCGTTTTAGTATCACCGCTGTGAGTCTTGACCACCGCATATGTAGCAAGTGCTATCTCAGCTGCAAAAAAGATAGCTGCTTTCGTATATCGTTCTGTCCGAAATTGGCCCGCACCGGGAATTACCAGAGAAAATAATCCATTCATAAACGCATTCTGATGGCGATCCGAATGAATGACAACAGATTTTTCGGCTGCAGCTGTATCCTGCTGCAGTTGCAGAATGTCCCAACGGAAATTTCCCGTAATATTTTTATCTCCGCTGAACGCGAAATACACGCCGATGAACAAAAACAAAAAAACAATTTTAGAACCCATCGATATTCCTCACCAATCGTTGTATGTCGTTGCTGAAATCAAATCCAAAGAGTACACCGAAATAGAACCGCCATTCTTTGCCGTAATTTGCCGTCACCGTACGTCGCTGATAAGTAAATGCATCAAGTCCGTATGTTCCGTTCACAAAGATCCTCGTAGGATATGCATACCATGAGAATGCATCGAGCCGCAATTCAAATCCAGCATCACGTTTGAAGTCGCGGATATCGGGCAGTCCGTCCCACGCATTACCATAATCGGCATGGAATTCTCCGTACAATCGGTCAAAATATAATTGCAGGATCCTGAAATCGATGTTTTCCCAAATCGGGAAACGGTAAGCGATATTCAGCGTCGTTATTTCATTTCCGCTGATTGAATAGAATGGATACCCTTTCATCCCGACAAGACCGCCTGCATAGAAGTCAAAAAAGTCAGGAACCTTCCTTCCGAAAATTGTGCCACCGCGTAACGTAAACGATAGCGTATGTTTCCAGAACGGCAGTTTGAGATGTTCCGTATACCTCACCTCTGCACGGCGGACCGTGAACGGAATAAGTTTTAACTTTATTCCCGTACCGGTCGCTTCAAATTCTGATGCTCCGGTCGAATCTTCCGAAACAAAGTGAGCGAATTCGTTATCGAGTTTAAGGGATAAAGAACGGCCGACTGGATTGATTTCGCTCGTTCTAGACGGAAGTATCGCAGAAATATTATACAGCATCGACAGATTCTTTCCGCTGAAATACACTTCGGAAGAAGCAGGAACAAGAAGTGAACTGCTCTTTACCAGAAAAGAACTCAATGCACTGCTGTATTGGCTGTACGTGAATCCGAGTGTCAATAGATCAAACTGTCCTAAAATATGCTGCTTCAAAAAAAGATCCACTTCGAACAGACTATAGGTGACATCGGCTGTTGTCTCTTCGAACTGTTCCACGATCGTAATCTTTTCATTCGTCCGTTTGCGCGAAACATTATAGATCTCAAGCGACAGAGTCGGATGCCATCCCAGCTGGTGGAGACCGATCAGGTGGTCGCGGTATTCAAAGATCAGGAACAGGTCGCGTTCCAATATATGGTTGATCGCTGCACCGCCGAACATATTGAATTTTTCAAGCATGTCGCCGGAGACAAAATAGAAACCCGGTTTCAGAAAATCGAGTCCGCTGCTTTTCGTGTTATAGTTGTCGATCCGCAGAAAAGGAATGATTGAAAGGCTGCTGAAAATATTCGTATAGGTTCTGCTCTCTTTACCAAGCAGGTTTGTATCATCGTATTTTCTTAACGAAGTAAAATCAAACTGATTGCGTGGAAGCGATGCATCTATTTCTGTTTTGGGACCAGGTTTCGTATAGGCATAAGAAACGGTGGAAAAATCATGCGGACGCGGATTATCGAGCAACCTTAATTTATATCCTCCGGAAGTATATCCGGCGTACAAAACCGAACCGTTCCGGTCAACAGCCGGCATAAATGTTCCGCCGAGAACGTTGGTAAGCTGTGAGATAGTCCCGTTTGATAATTCTAAACGATAGAGATTGAAGATGCCTGTCCTGTCGGATGAAAATATTATCGCAGAGCCGTCCGCCGAATAGACGGGATCCCGTGAATCATCTTCTCCCGGGACAAGAAAATCAACGGCGCTGCTGTCGCCGGAAATACGTGCAACATCCTGACCATCATTTGCCGAATAACCGAACACGATTGTTTTGCCGTCCGGCGACCAGTTGGGATGATACGTCTGTTCACCGTTTGCAAACGGTGTGAGCTGTCGGAAATTCTTTCCTGCGCTGTCCACTGTAGCCAGGTTCATTGTCCCGTCATGTTCAAACGTAAATACGATCTTCGATCCGTCAGGCGACATCGTTGCGCTGATGGCCCTCATGCCATAAGTGATCCGTGTTTCTTCATCCTGAGCAATGTCATACACATAGATATCGGAAACTTCGGATCCGTTAGGATTCTCATTAGAATGCTTCGTGTAATAGATTTTTTTTCCGTCAGGCGACCAGGATAATCTCGAACGGACACCACTTACCAACTGTTTTTCTTTTTTAGTTTCAAAGTTTGCAAGAAATACTCCCGAATTACCAAGATAATCCTGGTCCTTATTTGAAGTATAGACGAACTGATTTTCCGTAGGCGAAAACGAAGGATTGAGATTTCCAAAACCGATTCCTGTGACAATGCTATCTTCGTCATTAAGGAAAATTTTCCGTCCCTCAACAAGATTATTCGCAATAGCTGAAGTCTGACGTTGATAGCGCACTGTCAGTGTGTCTTTCCATTCATTATACAGCGTCTGCCCGCTAATTCCCAAAGCCCGTTCGATTGCCTGATCGATCATCACATTATCGACGCGGGAAATATTTTTGGCGATCTTCGGAATCGCATCCTGACCATATTTTTCTGAAATATATTTTGACAATGCAAAACCGGCATTGTATGAAGATTCGTTACCGAGCGATGTTTTGCCGAAGACGCTCATTTCGCTCCAGGAGAGCATACACGAATCAAGGACATATGACCGCAAGATCATATCCCGGTGAGAATCCCAAAAATCATAACTGAGTTCCGGACGGTTATATTGCGCAACCCCTTCTGCAAACCAGCTTGGTATAACGAAGCCCGACAACGGATACGAGACGACGGTATTCGGATATCCGTACAGAACATCCTGACGCCGTTCTTCTTCGTAATTAAGCCATTGAAGATACAATCCGGGAAACCGCCGGCCGAATTTCATGGATGTTTGTATCTGAATGATATGCGTAAATTCGTGTGTGATAACATTGCGCAGCCAGTTATGTGATCCGCGAAAAACAAAATCCAGCGACGGAGCCCATATCTCGATCTTATTGTCGTAAAAATATGCTGCACCATTTGAGTAGTCATCGAAATCTTTAATGATGAAACTCACCTTATGGTCCGGCTCGTGTTGATACAGCGATGTTACCGGACCGTAAATATCTTCAGCGACCTTGGCAATTACATTCGCAGTCCGTTCTGCCCCTTTATGGTAATTGATGAAGAAATGCTGCGTCTCGATCGTTCTCCATTCCAGTTCGCCGTGATTGTAGTGATTCTCCTGAGGGAAGAGAAAAGAAAAAGGAAGGAGCACACATAGCACAAGAATAATATGGAAAAATCTTTTATTGCTCACCATCATTTCACCACCGCAATTTTCACAATCTGACTCATCTCTTCCCCGCTTCCGCTGGCGGTGATCTGTGCAAAATAAATTCCACTCTGCACGTTGGTAATATTCCACTGCACTTCATTATCAAGTCCGGCATAATTTGTTCCGCGAAGTTCTTCTACAAGTTCGCCGGCCAGATTCACGATTTTTATTTTCACCGTCGCCGGTTTGCCCAAATAATACCGGATATTCGTCACGCCGCTGTACACCGGATTCGGCCAGTTGTATGCTAATTTTTTCGGAAGCAGTTCGGATGATTTCGGGTTCGATGCAGTAGAATTATTCACATAATTACTGTGAGAATAGTCCGCCAAAAAACCTTTCCAATAAATCTTTGACGTGTCAGCAAGCCCCGGAATTTTCCAGATGTAGATGGAACTATCCGTTGATGCCACGGCAAGGAAGTCATTCCATAATAAGGGGGATGAAACAATGCCGCCGGTTTGCAGCGGAAATCCCGACGCTAACTTTGCTTTCGAATCAATTGCATACATCTGTCCGTTTGTTGAACCAAAAATAATCAGAATGTCACTCCCGTTTTTCTGTTTTGCAATAACCGGACTGCCGACGACCGACCCACCGTCTTTTGTTTGGAAAGGGAAATTTTCAATCAGAACACCGTTGGAATTGTATGCATAGAGTTTGTTCCCTGCACCTATGACAAAATCAGAACTCCCGTCATTATTGACATCATACACTGCGAATGAACCGGTGACCTGATCCGGGACAGTAAAAGTCTTCATTGTATTTGAAACTGCATTCGAGAGAATGGTCCCGAATGTATTATCATCAAAAAGAATGTCGTTGTTTACCTGGTATCGTGAAGCAACGGCTTTAATCTTTTTTCCCTGAAAGCCGATCTTGACCCCTGAGAGAGAGACTGAATCCTGAGAATAGGTGATCGCAATCGATTGGCCGATCACTGGAGATTTAAAATACGACGTAGAATCCTTAATCCATACCGACGGGTTTATATTCGCAAACATAACCCTCCGGCCCGCACTGTCACCTGCAATAATAAGGCTTTGACCGCTTTGTGTATCCTGATAAGTTGAAGGTGGCATCGTCAGAGCGGAAGAGACTGTGAATGTCCGAATCGTATCAGCGAGACCATCAGCATTGTTGTCTTTAGAAGAAAGAAGATATACTTTTTTGTCCTGCACACCGATCAGCGCATTTTCCGATGAGGAATAGATTCTCAGCGGAGCAGGTTGAAACCGCCCTCCTACTGCAGAAAATAATCCGGTCAAATTGTTAAGATACGGAGTCAGATCATCCTTCAGCACGAAGATCGAATCGCCGCTGGTATAGATCAACTCCTGTTTCCCGTCGCCGTTCAGATCGGAGGCAAGCGGTGCATCGTTATTATTCAATTTCAGATTGCGTCGTTTGACCGTTTTTACCAATTGAACATCGGCATCGCCGACAACTGCATCAAACGTCATGAGCGACGCTCTGCCCGAATAATTCTTGAGTGTTATATGGGATTTAGACATAGTGTTGCTGAGCGAATTCGGATTTGTCGTTCCCGAAAATTCGTTCGTGTATTGCGGGAAAATATTTCCGCTGAACCAGTAATCGAGCGGCGATCCATCCTCGGTGCCCGAACCGGCAGATCCGAAATCATATGTTTGACCGATATCCTGTGAACCGTCCGCTTCCTCAAGATCGACTCCGCGCTTCGCCGGATCTGCATTGATGGTGTTTGCGGCAAAATTTTTCTCAATGATCGTTTCATCGATATGCCAGACAAGGATTCCTCCCTTGTAGCTGTTATTCGCGTTGATCAGTCCCGGCAGACTCCAGTCCAATTCATCAACATCCGTTATTACGCCGTAGGCGGAATCGATGTTCGAATTGGAAAAATACTCCTCATCCTGCGAAAATTGTCTGGTCAACACCTGACCGTTCCATTTTGTTGTGATGGAATGATTGTTTTCCTTTGCATCGCGGCATCTGTTCTCAACAAGAAAATATTCCTTGGCACTGATCGGGATCTTGTAGATCGTGTCGTTTCCCGACGAATATAGTCCTGCCGCCGGAACGCGTAAAGTTTTTGTTCCTGTTATTTCGATCGGCGTAGTCCATCCGAGATAAATTTTTTCCCACGCACTCGGTTCCGGCGGAGCAATACCGGAAAAACTGAAGATCGCCTGTCCATCCATTAAACCAAATCGACCGATCCCGGATTTGCCTGTCTTTGTATCGAAGAGATCAGGAAGTCCCAAATGACTACCGATGCTCGCCACAAGCAGTCCGTTAATTCCTAACTTTAATATAAAATCACCTCCAACGGAAGGTATGCGGCGCACTTCCGTTTCAGGCAGCACCACGCAATTAGGAATTTTGAATGACGAGTTGTTCAGCACAACTCCCTGATACGAATTTCCAAAGAGCGTTTTCAGCGAGTTCAAATTAAAATAGAGTGAAGGAAGATCAAGCGGTGTTGGGTCGTACCCGAGTGCTGCCCGAAGATCGATATCTCTACCAACGCCGGCATGAAAGAGTGTGAACAGATCGTACTTCTGGAATTGATATCCTGGGTACAACGAATCCGCCGCTCTCCACGCTTCTTCAATCAGTTGAGCCATAGGCAGATTTCCGCTGACCGGAGCGTACTCTTTCATCTGCTTTTTTACGGTAATAACTTTTCCCAACACGGTTGTTCGAATATGCTGTTTACCGTTGGATGCCTTGAAAAAATAGTTATGGGCAAAAACAAAATGATCGCTGAAGTATGCGGAATCGTGAGGCGCTGCATCGATGATTCGTTCACCCGCAGCGGAGAGATCGAATTGTCCGTTCCCCGACGTCCGCGAATCATTATCGGTCTGGAACTGCACGCGGATCGCCAGAACATTCAGCGTATCGGGAAAAGTGTTCACCGCCGGATTCGCCACGGCACTATTGGAAGCCGCACGCAGGGTATGGGACAGCTTTTGTGAGAAAAGAAGCTGGAGCAATAGAAGTGCAGCAAGTATTATTTTATTTTTCATTTCGATCCAACATTGAAAGAACACCGGCACAGCGGCGCGCTGATAACTATCGCGCCGCCTGAATCATTCAGGAAATCTTATAAGATTTCGTTCCACAAAATGAGCAGTGTAAAACGAAGGGTTTCGGAGAGCGGATGGTTTTCTTCTTTCGCGGAGATGTAACTAAAATCAAATCCGTAGATATCATACCGTAAACCGGCACCGAACGTCATGAAATTACGGTTTCCGTTCAACGGATCTTCAAAGAAGTATCCCATACGCAGCGCCACTTTTTTATCGTACCAATATTCAAGACCGACAGATGTATTAACGTATTTAATATTCTGGTCCAACGAATTTTGGCTGAATGAAGTTATTATAGACTTAGGAAGTTCGTGCGAAGCTCCGTTCGGTTCACGATAGACAAGAAGTTTTGCAAAATCGACCGCCAGCGTTAAGCTGTTATACTGATCTTTCATCGGCGTGATACCGAAACCGACCCGTAATTGCGTTGGAAGCGGATCAGCCTGCGCAGCATCGATGTATGTCACTTTCGGACCAAGATTTGTTACATTGACCCCTACACTGAACAGTCCACCGATATCTTCATCGACCACCGGAATAATCAGCGACTTCGGACGGTATAAAAATCCAAGATCAAAACTAAAATCATTGGCAATGCCGGATCCTTTTTCCTGCGCTGTTCCGATCGGTGACAGACTGGAGTTGATATACCGCAGATTTAATCCAAGACCAAAATCATCGGTCACTTGTGTTCCGTACCCCGCAGTGACGGCAAACTCAAAACCCTTAAATTTATCGACAGCATCAGGACCTTTTTCTGTGGTAACAATAAACTCACCGAGATTCAGATATGTAATACTGGCACCGAATGTTCCGCCGTATTCCGGCATCTCCTGTTTAATATTGAAATAATCGTAAAACAGGTCAGAGAGATTGAACTGCGGAAGCCAGTTCGAATGCGTAATGCTTACTTCCCCACCTTTTTGGAAAGCAAGTCCTGCGGGATTCCAGTGGATGGACGCTGCATCATCCGCAATTCCTGTGCCTGCTTCACCCATGCCGCTGGCACGGGAATTTGGTGAGATCATCAAAAACGGAACTGCTGTCGATCCTGCCTGAGCAAACACCGATTGCGTGACGCTGAACATTAATAGTACCGCGCCGACAGTACTGAACGCCTTTTTCATTTTATAGCTCCTCAATGGTTATTTCCTTTATAAAATATAGTTAATAAAAAAATTTAATACTATAGTTGCTTTACGTTACCAGCAATGTTCCATTACCGGACAATTGCCATTTTCCCCAATGCTTCGCTTGAATATTTTCCATCAATTGTCTTTGCAATAACCTTGTAGAAATATATTCCATTCCCGATTTCATCGCCGTCGGAATCGGTCCTGTTCCAATCGATCTTCACGAAGCGATCCGGAACGGCGAACCGTTCGATCGTTCGTATCAAACGACCGGCGACGGTATAGATATTTACTGTAACATCGACCGGCGTAAGTTGATTGTGCTGAAAGGTGAATGTCGTAGCCGTTGTCACCGGATTCGGGAAATTATACAACTGCTGGATCGACAATCCGCTTCCGGATGCAACCATAAAATACGATTCAGCCGTAGAGGAATTGTTATGTACATCCCAAGCCCGCACTTTAATGGTATGGTTCCCCAAGGAAAGATTACTCATCGAATATTCCGCAGATCCTCCCTGATAGCTGTCAATCTTTCCCTTATAGAATTCTGTCAGATCAACACTCTTCGCATTCCCATCGATCCATGCCTCAAGCCTGTGACCGATGCTGTTCGTTGATGAATTGATACCGCTGCTATCGATCAACGTAACAATCAGCGTGGGATTCTCAGTAACAACATCGCCTGCACGGAAATTTGTATTGTCTAAATAGATGGCAATGTCCGGACCAAGTGAATCCGGACGAACATTTCTGCTGGCACCACCGACGATGAAGTTTCTTGTATATCCCCGTCCGTCGGACGATGCATCCGAAAAATAGACTGAAATACGTCCATTTTTGTTCTGGTACGCAATATCTTTAGGTACGATGAATGCCGCATTCAGCACTCCATTTTTAATGGAATTTTCCCCCTTATAGATGATGCCGCCGTTGTCTTCATAATCCCACCCCGGCATCGTTGATATCGTTTTTTTTCTATCGGCGTCGAACACGGTGATTTGTGCGCTGCCGGAAAAATTAGTTGAAATGGCATTCGCCATATCCCGTACCGTTGCCTTCACATTGATCTTTTCCAGTGCGTGCAGCGTATCGGCAACGGTAGTGGTTTCCGTTTGGAGAGAATCGATGACGATTACCTCGGATGGAACGGCGAGCCGAAGCGTCGGATCACCTAATAAAAAATATTTCTGCTTGTTTTCTAGATCGTTTGGAGCATTCATCGTCAGCATATATGCATCGCCAATGCGCATGGAAGGCTTTTGCGAAAAGACATATTGATAGAAACTTTGATTCGTTGCGGCATTGTAACTTGCATAGACCGCTCGTGTTGCACTCAGCACGCCGATTGCTCCCCCTTTTTTATTGATTACAACCTCTTCGGCCGAACTTGATTCGCCGGCTTCGTCAAACCGTCCCCAGTCACACGTTGCCGCTACAATAAAAGTCTCCTTATCCTGATTGAGGAATTGCGTACGAACATCATCAAGCGTAAGAATATTCTCGTGAGCCCATACTTTGGGGTTACCGTGCCCTACAAAATTCAGGATCAGCGTTCCATTGTTCACCTGGTCGAGCATTGCTTTCCGTGCATCCGGTTTCCTTCTTCCCGATGACGTATAGACAACCGGATATTCCTCCATAAATATTTTTTTGATTTCAAAATCTTTTGGAGTATAAAACGTAGCAAGATCCTCCGCCTGGGTTGTATGGTCACCTTCATTTTGATCATCCGTTGACCACTTGTCGTCGGCAACAATCGTGATCAAGTTCTTCCATGTCCCTTTGGGAATTGCCGATTCGTACATAATAATTTTGTCTACGATCACCCGGGCCTCTTCAGACGTGCGGGGCGTTAATCGACCTTGTGCTATGGAAACCGTATTCTGTACGTCGATGTACGTAAAATAGTCCTCGTTGTTCAGTGTCGAAATCTTGCTGTTCGATTCCAACGTTTCGTATGTGGGAACAAATGACCGGTCGTTCTGCAGAATTGAACGGTAATCATAACTTGCATCGCCAAAAAGGAGAACATATTTCGGCTTCACACTCCAATTGTTCGAAGCGTAACGGATAAAATCGCGCAATGCGGTCGGATCGGGCATGCCTATTCCGAATTCATTGTAGATGGTATCAACGTCTACGACGGTTGTCGTGATTTTTTTCGTCCCCGGAAGATTCTCCTTGTGGTTCTTCAAACGAACAGCTTCCGACTTGAAATCAGCGTGCGTGATAATAATAAATTCCGCACCGCTGAATCCGTGCAGGTCCGAATTGGGAATCTTCACAATCGACTTCGGAGTAAGATATTTTGCTTCCGTGCCGGCCCAGTATTTGCGGATCTTTCCCGCGCTCAATGTATCCTTAAAAAGGATCGATCCAAGCACAAGATCTGAACGGGAGGATATCCTACGCACGCTGTTCACGCTGGACACTTCATACACTTTTACTGCATTTGTGGAAAAACCTGTTGCCGAATATTCTACTGTTCCGCTGGAATCCGGCGAGGAGAACTGCAGCAAATCGTTTGATGCCGTTAAGCCCTGCCGGTAGAAGATATTCACCCAATCGATAAAACCAAAGGCAACTGTGGACGGAACGGAATATGTCAATTTTAAATTACTGCGGTCATCGCTCAGTACGGGAACGATCGTCGCCTGACGAGGACCGCTGACTTCGGCATACGTTTCTATTGGAGAGTTAAGATTATAGTCCGGTTTTCCGGATATGGATTCCGTTGAAACCGGAGTGCCGGTCTCTTCCAGAATGAATTGCGACGTTGCATTCGAACGGGATAGCAGGCTGTATCGGTACGTAACCGGTGTTCCAGTGATCCTTCCTGTCAACTTATTGCTTAGTACGCGCGATTCATTTGCATTCATCGGCGGACTGAACCATTGCTGGCCGGATGCATTGAGATTATATTTTTGTTCGTTAAAGAAAACTTTCCCGAGCGTTTGCGAAACAGATCCGCCGGTTGTGCCGGGAACCGAAACAGATACGATCTGTTTTACAGGAACATTGGCGCCGACACTGAAAAAATAGTAGTTGCTGAATGTGTACGGATTAACGTAATTCTGAAATTGCTTCTGAACAGGATCGTAGTTCCAACCATTCACTCCCTGTCCGTAGAACAGAATATAGTCATCGGCGTCAAACTTTGAATTGGAATTATTATCTACATATTCAACGGCTGCTTGAGGAAGATCGGCAGGCCGGACAGCTACGAGACTCTCGGGAATTCTTCTCCCGTCCGCTCCGAATATTTTCACGTCATAGATCGATGAAAGAGATCCGGGTTCAATACCCGCTGCACGCAAATACGCAGCAGTGATTTTGTACATCCCCTCATCGACCACTTCCATCTTGAACCACGTTCCGGAAGAAAGCACCGAACTGACAGTAGAAACTTTCCGCATCAGTGCCGGCATACTCCATTTTTTCACCATAGAATAATTTAGCAGCGATGCCTGGGCCCATTCGTCGTTTCCTGAATTTTCGATAAGAGCATCCTTTGCACCGAAATCAATACGAATAACAATACGGGAATACCGTTTCAGGGTGCTTGTAGCAGATTGGAATTGGGTGGGAGAAACAACAATATTTCCCGTCACAATTCCTTTTACTTTACCGATGTTCTTCAATTCAGCGATCTGAGCAGGATAGAAATTCTGTTTGGAAATAAAATTTGCAGAGTATCCGTACTTTGATGGTCCTAAATTATCGTATGCTTCCACTGTAGGAATCGGTGCGAGGGGAAATGATTGTATCCTTTCAAAATCGGAGGCTGTAACAGTAACCGTGTTTCCCTGATACGACGGAAGTGCAACGGATAGTATCCTGCTTCGAATATCTTCTCTGCCGGGTTCATTCCGGCCGACCATTATGCCTGATGTGAACTGCGGTATCTCAAATGTTTTTCCCTCGGCAGTGATCAGCCTATTGGCAAGATAGTGCGGACGGAACTCCAGCGTGATTCCCTTCTCATCAGACTCAATGACCCTGACATCGGAATACGTTGAAGTGTTCTGCGCAACAAGGTAAGCGCAGAAAAAAAACAAAAATAAAATTGATTGTTTGAACATAATAAAATACCGAATCATGAGTTGCAGATACACCTTCACGCTCGGTACAATAAAAAAGCAACGAGTATAAACGTTAAAGGTGTCAAACGACCATTAGCTGACCTACAACCTTTAACAAAAAATCTATACTTGTTGCTCCTTATGTTTGATGAACTTCTCCTACAAATATAGAGAAGCATGTTTTGTTTGTCAACTGTTTTTTCAAAGGGATTTTTTCTTGCTCTCCGAAGTCACTTTCGGTAGATTATTCCTGAACCGTATCTATGAAGACAGCATACGCCCTACATTGTCTTTATACCGGACGTATGACAGCGAAAAAACGGATTAGTGTCTTTTTTGCCATCCCGAAAAATTCTGCCATACCGTCAGACCGGACGAAATATCGTTTTGCTGTCTTTTAGGTTAAGCCAAACTCTTCTTATGAAAATATTCCAATTTCTTCTCATACTCACAACCCTTATGGCACATTCACAACCTGCGGTCTTTTATAGACTCTCAATGCCCAAACCGGCCACTCATCTGTTTGAAGTAGAGATTCGTATAGAGAATCATAAAACTAAAATTCTGGATCTTCATATGCCGGCATGGCGGACAGGACGGTACCTTCTGCTGGATTTTTCCGGAGGCGTGCAGGAATTTTCCGCGGTTGATGAAAAGAACAATCTCCTTCCTTACAAGAAAACCGATAAAGATACCTGGCGGATCGAACAAGGAAGTTCAAAATCGGTGACCGCACGGTACAAGGTATATGCAAATGAATTCAATATGCGGACCCGCGAATTGAACAGCGAACATGCATTTGTCGATCCCCTCTCAGTTTTCATGTATGTTGACGAATTAAAAAATAAGCCCCTTCAACTGACTGTCGTACCGTTTGGCGACTGGAAGGTAACAACAGGTCTTGATGAATCGGACGGTGCACCGTTCACATTTTCAGCTCCCACCTTCGAGCATTTCGGCGATTGTCCTCTTGAGATCGGCCATCAAAAAGATTTCGATTTTTTTGTTGACGGGAAAAGACATATCATCAGCATTTACGGCGAAGGAAATTGGAACATCGATACGCTGATCAACGATGTGACCAAGATCGTCATTGCCAATAAGGAATTCTGGGGTGAACTGCCGTATAAGAAATTCATTTTCCAGATCCACTGTCAGCCGAACGCCGGAGGGGGAACGGAACATCTGAACTCCACCATTATGGGCGTTCGTCCGTTCATTTTTTCAAATCCCGCTGCCTATAAAGGTTTTCTCGGATTGATTTCCCACGAATATTTCCATACATGGAACGTGAAACGCCTGAGGCCGAAAGCGATCGCACCCTACGATTTTTCGAAAGAAAATTATTCCGAAGAACTCTGGGTGAGCGAAGGCACAACATCGTATTTTGATGATCTCATAATATTGCGTGCAAAATTTTCGGATGCTCGGTCGTATCTGGACAAGGTCGGTCAAATGGTGACGAACGAACGCATGCGCTACGGCAATACCATTCAATCCGTTGCCGAAGCAAGTTTTGATGCGTGGATAAAATACTGGCGCGGAAGACAGAATGCCCAGAATGCCGAAAGCGATTATTATGGAAAGGGTTCGCAGGTAAGTCTGCTTCTCGATCTTGAAATCCGTCAGCGTTCAAAGAATGTCCATTCCCTGGACGATGTGATGCGGGCAATGTTCAAACGGTTTACGCCGACCCAAGGATTTACGAATGCCGATCTTCAAAAAACATGCGAAGAATTCGGCGGCGGCAGCTTCCGTGAGTTCTTCCATGACTATGTCTTCTCCACTGTTTCTCTTCCGTGGGATCAAACACTTTCCTACGCGGGACTTGAGATCACTCGGCGCGATTCTACGAAAAGAATTAGTATTGGAATAACAACACAGGATGCCGGTGAAAGCACAAGGATATCCGGTATCACTCCGGATTCTCCCGGAGAAAAAGCAGGGCTTGAGATCTATGATGAAATCGTTGCACTTAACGGATACCGCGTTCGGACAAACGATTTTTATGAACGAATTTCCTCCATGAACGCCGGTGATGAGATCATACTGACGATCTTCAGAAACGACCGATTAAAAGAGTTGAAGGTACAACTCGGTTACTCCGGCACAATAAATTATGCGGTGAAAAAAATTGCTTCGCCGACCGCACTACAGAAAGCGATCTATGAAGAATGGCTGAAAGAATCGTGGGACGTCAAGAGATGATTTCACGCCCTATTGCAATGGTTTTTCTGGTTATCGTTCTCACCTTCAATCTTATTTCGCAGGACAGGAAGAAGAACGTTGTATATCTTAAGAACGGGCGCATCATTTCCGGAACAATCATTGAGATCATTCCTGATCAGCAATTGAAAATCATAACCGGTGAAAATGTTGTTTACACCATCACCTATGCCGATATTTCTTATGTCGGGAATGAACGGATGGATTATTATTCCGAAACAACCGACACAACTATTTACGCGCGCGGAATTACGTATTCCCTCTTTGCCGGTCTTGCCCTGCCGGCAGATGAATTCGGCGATAACAGCCATTCTGCAGCAGGCTATGCAACATCAGGAACGATTATCGGAGCTGAAGTAAATTTTCCTCTCATACGGTCGTTATACGTCAATGCAACAGTTGCCGTAATCAGTAACGGTGTCGACGAGGGATCGTTTCGATTAAATAATATTCCCGCAACAATTACAACCCGGATTGAGAATTGGACTTGTCTATGGATACTGCCGGGCGTGCGCTCGCAGACAACGCTTGGTAATGTATCATTGTATGCAAGTGTGAACTATGGGTGGGCAACGGTACGGTCTCCCGTTATATTCCTTTCCGATAAATATAGTGCCTTAACCTCGCCGTCAAATTCGGGCACGCAATCGGGATATTCCGTTTCTATCGGCGGCGCCGTGTTTGATTTTTTTACATTCGGAATTAAATATTTTCATTCGGAACCATCGCTCCCTGTAACAGCGCTGAGCAATCCTGAATTGTTGGATCCTTCGGTCCTTCATCCCACACTTCCACTTTCAACCTATCGGCAATCCGTCTCTATTTATACTGTTGTCTTAGGGATTTCTTTCTAAAGTGCATCATTCTTGTAAATTCCGCAAAATTTCCGTATCTTAGTGAAGTAAAGTCAGTTCTTCACAAGATAAAGGACGTATGTCGAAACCCCTTAATATCCTCTTTATTACCAGCGAAGCAGAACCTTTTTCAAAAACCGGCGGACTAGCAGATGTATCAAGCGCACTTCCCAAAATGATCCGCGAATTAGGCCATGATATACGTATCATGACGCCTCGTTATGGTACAATCAGCGAACGAAAATTTAAACTTCACGACGTCATCCGGCTTCGTGAAATTCAGATCCCGGTCGGGACTGAAACAAAAGTAGCCAGTGTCAATTCTTCGTTCATTTCCAGTCTAAAAGCAAAAGTACAGGTCTATTTCCTTGCGAATAAGGATATGTACTACCGCGCAGGGCTCTATACTGACCCCAAATCGAACAAGGATTATGCCGACAACGACGAACGGTTTATCTTCTTCTGCCGCGGCGTACTGGAAACACTGAAAAAACTCGGCTGGCAGCCCGATATCATCCATTGCAACGATTGGCAGTCAGGTCTCATCCCGGCGTATATGAAAACGATCTACAAGGATGAACCGACATTCAAAAATATCAAGACCGTTTTTACCGTCCATAACCTCGGATATCAAGGGGCATTTGACGATAAAGCGTTCGATAAAACAGGTCTCCCGGGAACAGCGTTCCATCACGAAGGGGTAGAGTTCTACGGAAAATTGAACTTTATGAAGGCGGGACTCGTCTATTCAGATATCATAACGACCGTCAGCGAAAAATACGCGCAAGAGATCACGACCAATGAAGAGTTCGGCGCCGGAATGGAAGGAATCCTGAAAAAAAGGAAGAAAGACCTTTTCGGAATTGTGAACGGGATAGATTATACAGTCTGGAATCCGGAAACAGACCCGGTCATCGATCAGCGTTACGATATTCAGTCGCTGGAAGGAAAAGAACAGAACAAGATGGCATTATGCACGAAGTTCGGACTGCAGTACAAAGCAGGCGTTCCGGTCATCGGTTGCATTACACGACTTGTGGATCAAAAAGGGATCGACCTGATAAAGGAGATCGCCGACGATATGCTGAAACTCGACGTTCAGTTCATTATGATCGGACAGGGAGAGAAACGTTACCACGAATATTTTGAAACGCTGAAAAAGAAACATGCAAAAAAAGCCGGGATCATGTTCGGCATGAGCGAAGAGATTGCGCATCTGATCGAAGCAGGCAGCGATATGTATCTTATGCCTTCACGATATGAACCGTGCGGGCTGAATCAACTCTACAGTCTGAAATACGGAACAGTACCGATCGTCCGCGCTACCGGCGGACTGGACGATACGATCCAGGATGTAGGCACAACAGGGAACGGTACTGGCTTTAAGTTCCAGAAGTATGAGGGGAAAGAGCTGCTCAAAACAATCCAGCGCGCCGTGAAGATGTATGGCGACCAGAAAACATGGCAAAAGGTGATGCGCAACGGAATGGCGAAAGATTTTTCGTGGGAATCATCAGCGAAAAAATATATCAACCTGTACCGCAGTTTGTTGAAATAGCAGAAAATGGCGCACGCGAACTTTGCTGTGTTTGTTGATCGTGACGGCACAATCAATGTGGATGTGGATTATCTCTCTTCCCCGAGCCAGATTCAACTTATTCCCCGAAGTGCTGATGCAATTCGAGAATTGAACGAACTCAATATTCCCGTCGTTGTCATTACGAACCAGTCGGGTATTGCGCGCGGTTTCTATTCCGAAGAAGATCTTGAAGCTGTTCATGATGCGATGGATACCATGCTCCGATCTTCGCAGGCGACGATCCTGGCATATTATTACTGCCCGCATCATCCCACGGACGGAATCGCGCCGTTTGTAAAAAAATGTGAATGCCGGAAACCGAATGCGGGCATGCTGTTGGAAGCACAAAAAGATTTCGGTTTCGATCTGAAACGTTCGTTTGTTGTCGGCGATAAATGTGTTGATGTACAGACGGGCAAATCAGTTGGCGCTGTTTCAGTGCAGGTCGCGACCGGATATGGTGCGGCGGAAAAAGAATTGTGCAACGAACTTCGTGATTATTATGCACTGGATCTGTATGATGCAGTGCAATTTATTAAAACAAAACTGAACCAATGAAAATACACACACGACTTGCATTCCTTTTCCTCATTCTGTTCTTCGGTTGCGCAGAGAAACCAAAATCCGTCGGGAACGGTTTGCCAAACATCGACGGCGTTTTCAATATCACCGATACGACATTCTACGCTGCAAGTGAAACAACCTATGCGGTTACGTTTGCAAAAGGATCCGGACTCAGCAACCTTGCCGGAAGAATCTCTGCAACCGAAGAGGCCGTTTCGCTCGTAAATTTTCTTCCCGATGCTTCGATCGATTCTCTAAAAGGTGCGAAGATCGATACGGTAGAATTCAGATTGACGGTCAATTACCGGTATAAATCTTCTGCCGTCCCTGTAGTTTTTAATGTTGTTGAAGTGCAGCGGTCTTGGTCGCAATCCACTTTTACTTCTGATTCGCTCGCATCACTGACGCTGGGAACGAAAATTATCGGAACCTTTTCCGACACCATGAATTATACCGTAACATCTATGGCCCGATTAGATACACTCGAGATCAGGAAATGGGCTAATTCCTACATCGACACCCTTCAGCCGAAATTTTACGGCTTTGCTATTCAGGCTCCCTCCGGAGTAACGAACGGCATTATAGGATTCAGCACATTCGATGATTTTGTCAGTTTCGTTCCTCAGATTTTTATCCGTTACACTAGGAACGGCAGAAGAGATTCACTGACATTTTACAGCGGTCAGGACACGTATGCAACCAAATATACAGGTCCAACCACGTATTCCCCTTTGATCGTCCGTGGAGGATTCGGCATCCGTTCTAAAATCCGCTTCGACATCAGTTCGCTTGTTGACAAACCGATCGTCAATAATGCTTCGCTTGAACTTACGCTGGATACAGCAGCAAGTTCGTTCGGTGGTTTCTCGCCGGATACCATTACCGCGCTGCTGGGAATGTCGAACACAATTACCGACCAATCCGATTCAACTATTTATGCGTATGGTTTCAGAACCAATACGGCCGCCGGCCAGCCGCCGGTGTATTCAATTAAACTGACATCCATCGCCGATCGCTGGGTTCGCGCAGTCAATCCAAATTATGGAATCACATTGCGATGGGCCTCAGAGTATGGAACAGTGGAAAAAGCGGTATTCTATTCCACTGCAAACACCGATATCACCAAACGTCCGAAGTTGAAAATCACTTATGCAAAAAAATAACATGAAAAGACTTTTCGTTCTTCTGTTTCTGGTATCGTACGCTTTCGCCGGCAAAGGCTCGATCTATTCCCGATACGGGATCGGCGATATCAATCCTTTCCTGAGCGGAAAAAATGTCGGCATGGGTAATACCGGCGTTGCAATGTTCGGTGAAACGCATATCAGTTTGCTGAACCCGGCTTCATCAGCAAATATCACGACTACAATCTTGTCGGCATCATATCAATACAGCAATTTCAATTCACAAGATGCTTCCGGTTCATCAATCTTTGGTACAGGCAACATCAGTTCGTTCGCCCTGGCGTTCCCGGTATATGCTCCGAAAAAAATTGTCGTCACGCTTGGAATTCTTCCCTTCTCTTCGGTGGGGTACGAACAGTCCTTCAGCGATACAACAAGATCAGGGAATAAATTTGTTCAATCATTTGACGGACGCGGCGGTGTTTCCTCGGGACAAATAAGTGCATCGTATTCAGTTGATCCGGATTTCATTGTCGGACTCACGGCCCACTATCTTTTCGGATCGATCTACCGCGACCAAAGTATCACATTTTTAACCGGGACATATTTCGGCGGATCATTCAACCAGACATATTCACTCAGCGGTGTAGCCCTCACTCTCGGCGGTATCTATTCCGGCGTAGATAAAGCACTCGGTTTATCCGATACAAAACAATTGAATATTGGAGCAACACTTTTCAGCGGTTCATCGCTTAATTACCATGTGCAGACTCTCCGGAATTTCCCGATCAATCAGGATACAGTCAGTCCGGCGGACAAAAGCATGGATCTTCCCTTCGGATTCTCGTATGGACTGGCTTACTTGAAGAACCGGACCGTTTATGCTGCAGATGTTCATTTCCAGAATTGGGATAATTTCAAAGTCGGCGGCGTGCATCCTGCCGAGATACAGAACAGCATTCGTTACAGCGGCGGAGTGGAATTTTTACCGTCGTCGGATTTCGTCAGCGACGATCTTATGAAACGACTCTCGTACCGTTTCGGCGGTTACTACCGTGTCACCAATCTGAATATGAAGGGCCAATCGATCAATGAAATGTTCGTGTCCGCAGGTATAAGTCTGCCGATGAGCATTGAAACGCGTCTCCATCTCGGACTTGAATACGGCATCCGCGGAACGACATCGTCTGCACTCATAAAAGATTCGATGCTCCGTTTCACCCTCTCTGTTTCCGCTTCGGAAATGATGTTCATTCAGCCACCAATTGAATAACAATTATGATTGCCATTGCGAGCGACCACGGGGGATTTCATTATAAAGAAAAGGTGAAAGCCCTCCTTCTTCAGATGAAACTTGAATGCAAGGATTTTGGAACACACTCCCCTGAACCTGTCGACTATCCTGACTTTGCACATGCCGCCTCGGAAGCGGTCTCAAGTGGACTTTGCGATCAGGGTATCTTCATTTGTGGGTCAGGCATAGGTGTTTCTATTGTTGCAAACAAACATAAAGGTGTCCGCGCCGCCGCCTGCGAATCGGTTACGGCAGCAGAACTTTCCCGCAAGCATAATAATGCAAATGTACTTTGTTTCGGCGAACGGCTTGTTGGCTGGGGTGTTGCAGAAGAAATGATCACTGTTTTCCTGAATACAAATTTTGAAGCAGGACGGCATACGCGAAGAGTTGAAAAAATCCACTCATTAACGGGACGGTAAAAATGAACAACGTAAAACAATTCGATCCGGAGATCTACTCGGCTATTCAGAACGAACAGAATCGGCAGAATACCAAACTTGAGCTGATCGCATCTGAAAATTTTGTTTCACAGGCAGTGCTGGAAGCCGCAGGATCCGTTCTGACAAATAAATACGCTGAAGGATATCCGGGTAAACGCTATTACGGCGGCTGCGAATATGTGGATGTGGTAGAGAATATTGCACGGGACCGCGTGAAGCAATTGTTTGGCGCAGAATACGCCAACGTACAGCCTCACTCCGGCTCGCAGGCAAATACCGCAGTGTATTTCACCTTTATTAAACCGGGTGATAAAGTTGTCGGAATGAACCTTTCGCACGGCGGACATTTAACGCACGGCGCCGCAGTGAATTTTTCCGGACAGTTGTATAATTTTTCAGCATACGGCGTAAAAAAAGAGACCGGCTTTATCGATTACAACGAAGTTGAAGACGTTGCGAAGCGAGAGAAACCGAAACTCATCACCGTCGGTGCAAGCGCCTATTCCCGCAACATTGATTATAAAAAATTCCGTGAGATCGCCGATAAGGTCGGTGCATTCCTTTTTGCCGATATCGCTCATCCGGCCGGACTGATCGCAGCCGATCTGTTGAACGATCCGATCCCCCATTGTCACGTCGTGACTTCTACAACGCACAAAACTCTCCGCGGACCGCGCGGCGGAATTATTCTTGTCGGAAAAGATTATGAAAATCCGTTCGGAATCGTCGCTCCGAAATCGGGAAGAAAAAAAATGATCTCCGAACTGCTCGATTCTATGGTTATACCGGGCATTCAGGGAGGACCATTGATGCACATTATCGCCGCTAAAGCGATTGCATTCAAAGAAGCTCTCCAACCCGAATTCAAAACGTATGCAGAGCAGATTATAAAAAATGCTCAGGCGCTTTCATCGCATTTAATGTCAAAAGGATATATGGTCTGCTCCAACGGAACAGACAATCACTTGATGCTTCTTGATCTGCGAAATAAAAATGTTACCGGTAAAGATGCTCAGGAAGCATTGGATGAAGCCGGAATTACCGTGAACAAAAACGGCGTTCCGTTCGACGACAAGTCCCCGCTTATCACAAGCGGTATCCGCATAGGCACGCCGGCGCTGACAACACGCGGTATGAAAGAAAACGAAATGAAGATCGTCGGTGATTTGATTGACGAAGTGCTCCGGAATATCGGAAAAACAGATGTCTATGAATCCGTGAAGAAAAAAGTCGCCGATCTCTGCACAGGTTTCCCTCTGTATAAGAAACTTATCTAATGCCGAACGATCAGCCAAATACCGAAGAAAGAGAAATGGGATTCCTCGATCATCTTGAGGAATTGCGCGTAAGAATTCTCGTTGCTGTAATGTCCGTCCTGATCATCTCCATCATCGCGGCATTCTTTGCAGATTTTCTGGTTAAAGATGTACTGCTCGGTCCTTTGCTTGCCGTTGGTCTAAAAGCACAGGTGCTGACGCCGTACGGTATTATGCTCACGTACATGCAGGTTGTAATTGTTGTGGGGATTATCGGAGCAATGCCGGTGATCTTATATGAATTATGGAAGTTCGTTTCGCCGGGACTGATGCCGAATGAACGGAAGTATGCGTTCTGGATCGTCTTCTTCACTTCATTATGTTTCCTTTCCGGAATCTCGTTCGCGTATTTCATTCTTGTGCCGACAGCACTTAAATTCTTTTCAACCTTCGGCACCGATGTCTTTCAACTGAATATTGCTATCAACGAATATATCAGCTTTATGCTGAGCCTCATCCTTGGTTCCGGACTGGTTTTCGAACTTCCGATGATCGCCTATTTCCTCACGAAAATCGGTATCCTGAACCCGAAGTTTATGAGGAAATACCGCCGGCATGCCATCGTTGTCATTCTCATCATTTCGGCTATTGTCACTCCAACACCGGATATGCTGACACAAAGTCTTCTGGCTGCACCTATGATTATTTTATATGAACTCAGCATTTTCATCTCAATGTTTGCACAGAAAAAATCCGCGAAAGAATCCGCGTAGAAAAGAATTTCATGGGAAAAGCAGTCACACATTCGCTTGATGATATTAAAGCTCCTGTCGACAAAGAGATCAAAGAATTTTCCGTTTTCTTCAAGAATGCGATGCGTTCGAATGTCTCTCTTGTGGACACGATCGCGCGGTATATCGTCAAACAAAAAGGGAAACGGATCCGTCCGATCGTAGTGTTCCTCTGCGCTAAGGCATGCGGCACAATCAATCCGAGCACGTTCCGCGGCGCTACGCTGGTCGAGATCCTCCATACCGCAACTCTTGTCCATGATGATGTTGTGGATGATGCTGATATGCGTCGCGGCCTGGCTTCGATCAATGCGGTGTGGAAAAATAAGATCGCTGTTTTAATGGGCGACTACCTTCTTTCAACGGGATTGATGATCTCGCTGAATCACGATGATGTTTACTTCCTCAAGGTAACCTCTGATTCTGTCCGCAGAATGAGTGAAGGCGAGATCCTGCAGATCCAAAAAAGCCGTGAACTGAACATAGACGAATCGACCTATCTCAAGATCATTTCCAATAAAACTGCATCACTTCTTTCAACCTGCTCCGAGATCGGTGCGGCCAGCGTAACGGAAAATGCCGCAGTGCGCAAAGCGATGAAAGAGTATGGAGAGAATGTCGGTATGGCATTCCAGATCCGCGACGATATTTTGGATTTTACATCGCGAAAAAGTATCCTGGGAAAACCTATCGGCGGAGATATGAAGGAAAAGAAGATCACACTGCCGCTGATCCATGCATTAAAACAATCATCGAAGCAGGATGCCCGCAAAGTGTTGAAAATGATAAAAAGCGGAGCAAAGGATAAGGATGTTGAATTTATTGTTGATTTTGTAAAGAAGAATGGCGGAATTCAATACGCTGAACAGTGTGCACATGCTTACGGCAATGCCGCGCGCGAATGCCTGAAAACGCTCCCCCCTTCAGATGCAAAAGAATCTCTCGAATTCTTCATCGATTTTGTGATGGAGCGGGAGAAATAATTCAATTGTAACTCTTCATGCTAAAAATCCCGGCTATAGGTCGGGATTTTTTTTTCATATCAGAATCTCGCGTAAT
Source organism: uncultured Ignavibacteriota bacterium (assembly GCA_903861125.1). GTDB lineage: Bacteria > Bacteroidota > Ignavibacteria > UBA10030 > UBA8401 > UBA8401. Next base: position 2,196 of record CAIOTF010000017.1, on the reverse strand, counting down.
TGTGGAAATGAGATAATGGCTAAAGCCAATTTTAGCTAAGGGAAACCAAAGGGCTATACATCTCTGAACAATCGTCCTGAACGAATTTCTTCGCTACAATGGATCGATCTCTTCCGTTAAGTCTGTTTCTCTTTTTTCCTGTTTCTTTTTTTGTTTTGCCCTTCCCCCTTTTCCATCTTCAATTTCAATATCAGGGATATGATTAAATGCTATACGAGCCGGCGATGATTCCAGTGCGTTATGTGCATCGCCAAAATACAGCGCTGTTTTACCGAAACGGAGATTCAACTCATCAACGGCGGTATTCAGAGCGGAGTTGCGCTCTTCATTTTCAAATAGGGATGGTGTGTGTTCTTCTTGCGGCGTAAGATTTATGAGAGTGATCGATACCTGCAGCGGCTTTTCCTGTATATCCGGTTTTCTTTCAAGAAGTTTGGTAAGTGCCTGCGTTAATTTCATCGTATCAGATGTGTCATCGAACGTAAGTTCGTCACTCCATTGCTGATCATTATAATAGCGGATACCGGCATGCATCGTCTTTGTCCGGTACTTCATATTCCGTAAACGCATTGCTGCCTTTTGAAGCATCCTATGCATCACAGCGTTCGCCCCTTCGGTATTTCTCTCGTTCGGCGTGAGCATATGGGAATGTCCGATGGTTGTATGATGTGTCGGCGGAAGCGGCGGTTCGATACCGCGCAGACGTTCATACATCCGCTCACCTTCAACACCATGCCACACTTTACGAAGCAGTTCTTTGTCTGCCGAACATAACTGCTCCACTGTGTATATTCCATCGCGGTACAATCGCTTCACCATGTTACGTCCGATGCCGGTCAGTTCCTGCAATTCCAGTCTATAGAGTATCTGCGGAAGGTCTTTCTGTTCGATCACGATCAGTCCGTTCGGCTTTTGCATATCGGATGCAGTTTTTGCAAGAAAGATGTTCGGCGCAATACCGATTGATGCACGCATGTATTCGCCGACATTTTCTGCAATGGTCTGTTTAATCTTTTGCGCCAGTGCAATGGCATTCTCTTTCAACTTCTGACTGCCGCTCAGTTCACACGCCATTTCATCAATGGATTTAACTGTATGGACGGGAATACACGATTCTACCGTTTCAATCAGACGTTTATGATATTGCACATAAAGAGAAGGACGTGCAGCGAGTATGATTATCTCCGGACATAGATTACGTGCTTCTTTTGCCGAGGTGCCGGTCTTAATACCATATTTTTTAGCTTCGTAACTTGCTGCGATACAGGCGGTATTCTCTGCCATCACCGGGAGCACGACAACAGGTTTTCCCCGAAGTTCCGGACGCTCCTGCTGTTCAACCGACGCAAAGAATGCATTGAAGTCAATAAAGAGGAATTGTAACGACATAGATCATAATCCAAAAATAATTAAATACTACATGACTATTAATTTATTTGGATTTATTTAACTGCGGGTTTTGAATAAATCAAATGTTTTCTGCTACGATAATTCGTGTTAATTCGTTCTTTTCATTTAATCCGTGATTACATTTAACAATGCGAATCAGTTCTTTCCATGTAATCCGTGGTTGCTTTTAACCGAGCAAATCAGTTCTTTCCGTGCAATCCGTGGTTGCTTTTAGCACATAATAACGCACTTCCCTCTTCGAACATGATGTATCTTTTATTTCATCTTCACTTCTGCCACTTTTGGCGTAGAGGCGATCACCCTTCGTGCGCGGACAAAGCGGTTCAAATTTCCTTCATTAAAGAGAGGAGAATCTGGATCGAAACTGTTAATACGCACACTGCCTGATGAATGGATATATTTTCTATTGCCGAGAAATATCGCGACATGAACGATCTTTTCTGATTTTCCATACTCTGCTTTTCTCCCAAAAAAGAGCAGGTCACCCTTTTTTAAGTTCTCAAATTTTTCACCCGGTTCTATAGCCTCCCCCTCTTCCGCCTGCTGATTTGCATCCCGACGCAACATTTGGCCGTTGAGCAAATAAACTGTTTTTGTAAAACCGGAACAGTCTACCCCTTTTGTCGAAGTGCCTCCCCACAAATACGGCACGCCAAGAAGATATTTTCCCGTCCGTTCGATATTGTCAGCCACGGGAGTAAGTGTTGTTCCCCATTTTTCATAATCGATCACGAAGGATTGCTGAATGTATCCTGTTCTCCCATCCGCCAAACCAACCTTCACCCA
>CAIOTF010000016.1 GCA_903861125.1 uncultured Ignavibacteriota bacterium | reverse complement strand
CTGGATCCTTCACTTGCCCCTTTGGGGCTGCGTTCAGGATGACAAGACATGATCATTCTTACGTCGAACAAAGTGAATTGAAAGAATCCAGAAAGTTAATCCTTCACTGCATTCAGTACGACAAAGCAATTGTCATTCTGAAGGAGCGAAGCGACTGAAGAATCCAGAAACTGCAACCTTCACTTTGTTCAGCCGTGAACAACTATTAACCAGACAGCATTGGAGCCAGAGAGAGGTAGATTTTCGTGCAGTAATTTTCTTTGCACTGAATACGGTTCATTCACTTTCATAAAAATGTTCTATGACAACAACGCTGCAAACACTTCTCGCCGATTTTGTCTTCCAGGAAGAAGGAAAACAATCCCGCACACTTGTTGAGGAGCAAACGATTGCCGGCGTAACGATACCGGTATTCACCAACGAATTCTGGACATCGAAACAACGGCAGGCGCATTCTCTTCACGAAGTGTCGTATCGCGCCTGTTTCAAGCCGCAATTGCCACGCTTTTTCATCGAACGGTTGACCCGGGCCGGCGATGTTGTTTATGATCCTTTTTCCGGACGCGGAACAACGATGCTCGAAGCCGCTTTGTGCGGAAGGAATGTAATTGCCAACGATGTCAGTCCATTAAGTGCGTTGCTCTCCAGGCCAAGAATATCTCCCCCCACTGTCGCTGAAGTTGCAGATCGATTGGAGGAGATTGATCTTTCATCCGAAGAAGAATCCAATGTAGATCTTTCCATGTTTTTTCATAAGCGTACCTTGGACGAGATGATATCGCTCCGTTCGTACTTGGGGAAAGAAAATCCTGATGAGATCGATTCGTGGATACGAATGGTAGCCACCAACAGATTGACCGGACACTCGAACGGCTTTTTTTCTGTATACACTCTTCCGCCGAACCAGGCAACGTCGGCTGCGGCACAGGTAAAGATAAACAGCAAAAGAAATCAGCAGCCCGAATACAGGAATGTCCGGACAATCATTCGGAAAAAGAGTGCGCAGCTGCTGAAAGATTTGAATTTGTTCCAACGGGATACACTGCGTACTATCTGCAGCAAGTCGCAATTTTTAACAGGTGATGCCCGCGCTACGGGGGACATTAAGTATGATTCCGTTCAATTGACCGTCACTTCGCCGCCGTTCCTGGATGTTGTGCAGTATGCGCAGGATAACTGGCTGCGGTGCTGGTTCAATGGTATAGACGCGGAGGAAGTCGGGAAGACGATCACCATGTCGCGCACGATGGAAGAGTGGAACGGCGTGATGAGCGGTGTTTTCCGGGAACTCTTCCGCATTACCCAAAAGAACGGATGTGTCGCATTCGAAGTGGGTGAAGTGCGGAACGGAAAGATTAAACTGGAAGAGTCTGTTGTGAAACTGGGTGTTGATGCAGGATTCAACTGCGAAGGGATCATGATCAATCAGCAGCAGTTTACCAAGACGGCAAATATTTGGGGCATTTCAAATAATTCCAAAGGGACAAATTCGAACAGGATTGTTCTTTTCCGAAAATAAAAACTTGTCCGGCAGACGGTAAAAAAGAAAGGCGAGCAATGCTCGCCTTTTGTTTTAGTTGATCGTCAGCAGTGGACGAGCAATTATTTTTTCTTCCATTTTGCCGGCGGAATTTTTTCTTTCCATCCTGCCACACTCTTTTCAAACGTACCGGTATTTGCGTTTCCGGCTTTTCCGGCTTTCAGCGCCTCTTCGCCTGCTTTTACCGCATCGCTCCACTGCTCTTTTTGTGCAAAGAGATTCGCTTTCAACGAGAGATTCGAAAAATTCGGGGTCACGGCAATAGCGCGATCGATGGCTGCCATTCCTTTTTCCCAGTCGGATTTGTTATCGAATGAGTAGCGTGCAAATGTTGCGGCCTGCTGTGCGGCAAGGGAGGAATAGTTTGTCTCAAGTTTTTTCACAATCTCTTCCGTATTGGTAGTGACTGTGAAAGAGACGGAATATTTTTCCCACTTCATCGAGATCTTTGCGGATGAAATGGTGAGATCGGAAAAGCTATATGAAAGCCATTCTTCATTGGGTATCGCTTCCGGTGTAACGTTGAGTTTAAGAACATTCTTGGTGGAATCGTATGAATATGCGCCCCATTGATCCTGCGCTGAGTTGAAGATCACCGTCCATTCCGTTTCTGCCGGAATGACGAAGAATTCATATTTCCCCGCCTTTAAAGTAGTCCCGCCAATCGTTACATCCTGAGAAAATTCGAACGTTGTTGCGTTATTTGCTCCTGCACGCCATACCTGTCCGAACGGAACGAGCTTATTCCAAATCTCACGTCCCTTCACACCGGGACGGTGGTAATAAACGGTCATATCGGTAACGCCGACTGTTTGCGAGACCGTAGCGTATTGACTGAGTCTGAGTAGTTTTACCTGCGGCTGCTGTGCTTCAGCACTGACGGCAAGAAAAAGAAGCGAGTAGAAAAGAATTGCAAGTGTTTTCATAATAACCCCTTTTGATAGTGGTGATATGACATCTGTAACCGGAATGGATGAGAAAAAGTTTCCATTTTTACCGATGCAATATATGTAAAAATATTGTACTTTATAAGGTATTGCGAGAGTAATTCAGTGGTAGAATGCAAGCTTCCCAAGCTTGACGTCGCGGGTTCGATCCCCGTCTCTCGCTCTAAAGCTAAGGGAAGGCGGAGTGCTTTCCCTTAGCTTTTTTTGTATATTTGTTAAAATATATGGCAGAAAAAATTCTTGTCGTTGAAGACGACAGCAACATAGAGCAGCTTGTTACCTTTAAACTGAAGAACTCAGGATACGAGGTATTTACCGCCCATAACGGCGCGGAAGCGATAGAATTTTTAAAAAATACCATCGTCAATCTTGTCATTACCGACGTGATGATGCCGATCATGAATGGAAAAGAACTGGTTATTGAACTGAAGAAGGATCCAAAAAATAAATCCATACCGATTATCATGCTCACATCTCGCACATTAGAAAAAGAGGTTGTTGAAGGATTTTCACTCGGAGTGGAAGATTACATAAAAAAACCTTTCAGTCCTCAGGAACTTCTTGTTCGCGTGAAAACTGTCCTGGCGCGCATTAAGACCTAACGGTGCTATCCATGCGACGAACGAAAAAGCGTTTTATTTACACTCACAAGATCATCTCCGTTATCGTTGTTCTCCTTATTGTTGTATTCGTCCTTCCGTATATCTATTGGTTTCTTAAACCCACGACACCTCTTTCCGTTGTGGTGATTGACAAGACCGCCGGCGAAGATTATCGCGAGCATCGTTCTTTCATGTGGCTGCTGCGTCACTGGAGGATCGTTGAACCGCGTACGAACGAATTTTACGACGAGGAAAAAGACTACTACGGCTTCCAGCCGAAAGACAGTTCCTACAGTTCACTCTCGCAGTTACAACTTCAGCATGCCAATCTGTTATACATCGTCGATACGTACGGAGTGTATGACTATCCGATGGAATACGCCCGGTATGAACGGCTGATCCCCGAAACGTATATTCCCATTTCTCTTAAGTACGGGGGAATGAGCAGCGATGAGATGCAAATGATCGAACAGTATGATTCGCTCGGTAGAATGTCGATTGCGGAATTCAATACGATGCAGGATCCGCAGCTGGACGACAGGCCGGTACAGATACGGCTCGAACGGATGTTCGGCGTCCGGTTCACCGGAGCACTCGGCCGCTATTACGACGATGTGAACACCGCCGCGCGATGGATGAAAGACCTGTATGAGAAACAATACCGCCGGCAGTGGGATTTTTCGGGACGGGGGCTCATTATCACCGTTAAACGAAAACTCGGCGATGAAAAACCGGCCATTATTGTGCTTGAATCACACGATCTTGCACATACACCGGTGATCATCCGGAACAGCGAACATCATCTGCTAACGGACACCGAAGACAATGTTCCGTATTATTATTTCTTTGAGATTATGAATGTCGATTCGTCTGCACGGACGATAGCGCAATATGAAATTCAATGCAATCAGGAGGGAAAAGAGAAGATGATCACCGCCGGATTGCCGCTATCGTTTCCTGCCGTGGTGGTCTCGGATTCGACGGAACGCAATATCTATTTCGCGGGTGACTTTGCCGATAACCGTGTTGAAACGCTTCTTGCCGAATATTGGAATGTTGAGTTTGTGCTGAGTAAATTATTTTCGTTCTATTATGTTTCCGATCAGACACGTTTCTTTTGGAAATTCTATCTTCCGATGATGAAACAAATACTGCACGAATCGGTGAGACAACAGTCGGGTCGGACGCGGTAATTGCCGCGATCCGTCATTGATTCACACGTGACCGGGAAGGGACACCGCCATTTTTTTCCTTTTTGTACTTGTTACTACATTTCTTGCGCTCTTTTTGATCGCCTTGGGATCGATCGCTCTGATCGTTTCGAAGGTGCGTGCCGGATCCATTGAAACGAAATTGGACCGCAACGATACCCACACTCGTGCGCTCCTTAACGAATATCTCTTTGCCGACATCGATACCGACGATGTCAATACACACCGTGCCGAATTTATCCGGCGCCTCCAGCCGTATCTCGTTCAACTGGAAAACGGACTCGAAATCGTAAACGTCTCAAGGAACAATCCCCGCAAACGATCGTTGAAACGTGTCATGCTCCAACTGACAACAGAAGTGATCGGCGAAACGCTTGTACGGCTGACCCACGCATTTCATTATTTCGGTTTTGTGGATGAAACGAACAAATCCCTTCAGGATGACCGCTGGTGGATCCGCGCGAAAGGAAGCAAAAATGCGGGATTGATGATGAATGAATCGTCGCTGCCGTACCTTGAAAAATGCCTTGATGATCAGAACGACGATGTCAGGACCGAAGCAGCACAGGCGATGCTTGATATAGCCGGAGTGGAAATCCTCGGTCCGATTCTGATGCGGCTGAAGGAGATGACGCCGTGGATGCAGGTGAGACTGTCGCGGTCCATTCTCGCATTTGGCGAGAATTCGGTCCCTCATTTAGTAACGGCGATGCAGTCAAAATATCCGAAAATACAGGGATTTAGCGTTGAAATGCTTGGTATTTTGGGCGACATCAAGGCAACCCCCACATTGCTTGAATATATTGACTATTCGGTCCGCGATGTGAAACACAAGAGTCTGATTGCGCTGGGAAGGATCGGCGATGAACGAAGTATTCCTGTCATACAACGGTTTTTATTTTCTGAGGATGAGCAATTGCGCGTTGATGCGGCCAAAGCTGCGGGGAATCTTTCTACGCCGTCCATGGCGTACGATCTCTATTGGATGCTGGTGAAGGATACGCTGAAAGTGAAGTTTGCCGCCGCAGAGGCGTTGGCCCGTTCCGGAAAATTAGGGATTAAAAGTTTGACCTATGCAGTGACGCTTGATGATGCTGAAGTGCGGATGATCGCGATGCAGTTCCTGCATGAGGCGGGATTACCGGTGGATACCTCAACGATTGATGAGGATAACGTATGATGGAACTTTTTATTGAGTTCACCAATCTTGTGCTGAACACCTATGCGTTGTTTATCATCGGATTTTTTGTTTTCGTGAACGTGTTCTATTTTTCCATGTATGCCATCTCGTTTGGCGCCATCATTACCTATTTACGCCGTCACGAATTCTGTGACTACCGGGTGATCATGCAGTCCGAATTGGCTCCTCCCGTTTCGATCCTTGCACCGGCATTCAATGAATCCGCAACATGCGTTGAAAGCGTGATCTCGCTGCTGAAGCTGAACTATCCGACAGCGGAAGTCCTTTTCATTAACGATGGAAGCAGGGACAATACGCTCGAAATAATGATAATAGAATTCGATCTGATAAAAACGGAACGGGCATACATTCCTGCGATTGCAACGAAGGAGGTTCGCGGCATCTACGTATCGCGAAAGACGGAATACAGGAATCTGATTGTTGTCGACAAAGTGAACGGCGGCAAAGCGGACGCATTGAATGTCGGAATCAATGTCTCTCGCTATCCGCTTGTCTGTGCCATCGATGCCGATTCGATCCTTGAAAGCGATGCACTGTTGAAAGTAGCCAAACCGTTTTTGGATGATGACCGGGTGATTGCCGTGGGCGGAATTGTGCGCATTGCAAACGGATGCAAGATCGAACGAGGACATGTTTTGGATGTGCGTCTGTCGAAAAAATTAATCCCGTCCTTTCAGGTGATAGAATATTACCGCGCATATCTTTCGGGCAGAATGGGGTGGGGAGCAATCAACGGTCTTTTGATTATTTCCGGAGCCTTCGGACTATTCAGCAGAGAGATCGTGCTCAAGGTGGGGGGATACAAACATAATACCGTCGGTGAGGATATGGAATTGATTGTGCGGATGCACCGGTATTGCCTGGAGAACAATATCCCCTATAGCGTGGAATTTGTTCCCGATCCGGTCTGCTGGACGGAAGCGCCGGAAACGCTGAAAATACTCGGCCGGCAGCGGAATCGCTGGCATCGCGGATTGCTTGATACGCTGCTGATTCACAAGAAAATGCTCTTCAATAAACGGTATAAGGTGCTCGGGCTCGTCAGCGTGCCGTATTTTGTCTTCATAGAATTATTGGGGCCGGTGATTGAAGCGATCGGGTATGTTGCTGTCGGTCTTGGATTTTATTTCGGAATGGTGAACGCCGAAATCTTTACCCTCTTTTTTGTTGTCTCGGTCATCTATGGTGTGATGTTCTCGATAAGTTCTGTTATTCTTGAAGAGATATCATTCCACCGTTATCCGCGAACGCAGGATCTGTTGAAGTTGCTTGTGCTTGCTGTTGTTGAAAATTTCGGATACCGGCAGATCACCGTCTGGTGGCGGATCAAGGCATTCTGGGATTATGCCCGCGGCGTACAATCGTGGGGCGTGATGACGCGCGTAGGATTTAAGAGGAAATAATAAAAATAAATTTAATGTCTCTCAATATTTATAAAAATTGACCATGCCTGATCAATCAGTCGTTGAAAGAACGGGGAACCGTTTGCTGTACAATTCACATCCGTTTGTGGCGGTGAATTTCTTTGCGGGAATATTGCTGCTCCTTATCCGTCTGTATGAACTCATTGCTGTCGGTCATGCAGTCCCTGCCGATGCGTCGTTTGCAAATATTATCTTCTGGTCCTTTGTTGCAGATATAATTTTTATTGCCTGTGTAATGTTCGTGCTTTCCATAGTGTACCATCTGCTGTCGAATGCTGCGAACGTTGTTGTTGCCATGCGGGTGCATCTTGCGCTGTTGATGTTCTTCGTCTTTCTCACTTTGGGGTTGACGCAATATTTTACCGTTACCCTGCTTCCTCTCAGTGCGGATCTGTACGGATATTCATTGAGCGATATTCGGGAAACCGTCAGTGCCTCCGGCGGTGTCAGTCCTTTTATCGCTCTCTTTTTCATTGCGATCGGAGTGTTCATCGCAGCGTTACCGGCAATTGCATTAAAGCTACCTTCTCCAAAATTTCTTGTGCAGGGTTTTTACGGTTTGTCCGTTCTATCGTTTCCGCTGCTGTTTATTTTTGAACCGTCACCGGGAAGTTTCGGGAGCGAGGTAGAATTCAATATTGCGGAAAATAAAACGCTTCATTTCACCAGAGAGTCTGCGCAGTACTTCGTTCAAAAGGTGTTCGGCGGTACAGGATATTCGGAGAAGGAATATCCGTTCCTCCATACCGCTGACTATACCGACGTTCTGGGAAATTTTATGAACGTTCAGCAAGCAAAACCGAACATCGTAATCGTCATCGTTGAAGGGATGGGAAGTTCGTTCGTGAATGGCGGGAACCACGCCGGATTCATGCCGTTTATCGATTCACTCTCGCGGAGAAGTCTTTTCTTTAAAAATTTTCTCAGCACAACCGGACGCACATTCGGAGTGCTCCCGTCGCTGACGGCATCATTGCCGTTCAGTGAAAAAGGATTCATGGAACTGGCGTCAGACATGCCGGATCACCGTTCACTCTTTACTCTGTTGGAGCAGAACGGCTATCGCTCTTCGTTCTATTACGGCGGACGGATCAATTTCGACAAGCAGAATATCTTCCTCGAACGGCAGCAGATCAGGAACATCATCGATGAAGGGGATTTTCTGCCGCCGTATGAAAAATCCCCGCCAACGGAGACCGGTTTTTCGTGGGGGTATGCCGATGATGATCTTTTCAAACGTTCTCTGCAGGATATCAACGAGGCAAATTTTGTTCCGCGTTTGGATCTGTATCTGACACTTTCAACGCATGAACCGTTCAAACCGCCGCATTGGGAGCAATACCAGAAATTGTTCGAGCGAATGCTCGACACGATGAACCTGAGCGGGGAAAAGAAAACGGGCTATGGACAGTACAAGGAGATCTATTCCGCGCTGCTGTACTCTGATGACGCTATACGGCATTTCATTGAAGCGTATAAAAAGCGCAGCGACTTCAGCAACACGATTTTTGTTATTACCGGTGACCACCGCTTAATACCCGTTCCGGCCGATACGAAGATCGACCGGTACAGAGTTCCATTCATCATTTTTTCTCCGATGCTGAAGCAACCGGCGGAGATTCTCTCCGTTTCGACGCATGCCGATTTTGTTCCGACGATCCTCGGATTTTTAAAGAAAAACTATGCTATGAATCTTCCCAAAGAATCGCACTGGGTCGGTACGATCATGGACACGGCAAAAGATTACCGCAATCTCCGTTCGCGGGCGTTCATGCCGTTCAAAGGAGAGATCTCGGATTATCTTGACGGAAAGTATTACCTTTCCGGCGACCGGCTGTTTGAAGTATTTGACGGTCTGCGGATCGAGGAGATTAAGAATGACGATATCAGGAAGACGCTCGAAGCAAAGCGCTCTGCGTATGTATCGCTCTGCGCCTATGTCTGCTCCTCGAATAAAATTTATCCTTCCGATAATTTGAAACGATTTGCGGCGGTATCAACAAACGACGATTCGCTGTTTGCGGCGATCGACCGCATGGACAGGAACAGCGATCAATGGTTTAATATTGCGCGGGATACCGCATTCAAAGGATTTTACGAGGAATCGCGCGGAATTTGCAGAAGGCTGCTTGCCCTCAATCCCGATTATCACGATGTACGGACATTGATGGGAAGGACCTTTGCCTGGGAGCACCGGTACGCGGAAGCAACGGCAGCATTCACGGAAGTGATCCGACGCTCACCGAATTATTCCGATGCATATTTTGGTCTTGCGCAAACGGAATATTGGTCCGGTAATGCCGACGAGGCACTGAAGCATGCGGCACATGCCGTGGATCTGCTCCCTGAAAATACGTACGCACGATTAATGAAAGCAAAGATCCTGTTCGAGAAAGGACAAAACGCGGAGGCACAGCGGGAAGTGAAAGTAGTTCTTAAACAGTCTCCGCAGCTTGCCGACGCAAAAGCATTGGAACTGAAGATCGCAGGAGCAATGAGAAGACGATGATTCTTTCGGCGTGATCCGTTTCGTGATGCATAGTGTGAAAATGTTCTTCAATTACTTCATTGTACCATTATGAAAATTAAACTTATACTTCTATTGACGATACTGACAGCGGCGCAATTCGTTCCGGCGCAAACATCGTTGGATTCGCTTGGTACCGAAGAATTGTTCCGGCGTGCACGCGACCTGGCTTTCAACAGCCGGCGGGATTCGGCAAGAGTGCTTCTGACGATTGCGTTGCGGCAGAGTCCGAATTATGCGGATATACGAATTTTCTATGCTCGTACGCTTGCGTGGGATGGCATGAGAAACGAGGCGCGAAAAGAACTCCGGATGGTACTAGATCAAAAACCATTCAACGTGGAAGCCTTACTCTTTGCGATTGATGTAGAACTCTGGGACGATGCACCGGAGGAAGCACTAAGGATCTGTGTAACAGGGCTGAGAAAATATCCAAACAATGAACAATTCCTTGTCAACAAAGCTAAGATCCTTCGGAGCCTGAAGCGGGAGGATGAAGCATTGATTACGCTGGCAATTTTGGAGGATCTTAATCCGTCGAATCCGGAAGTTCCCAGGATACGTGAATCAATAAAATCGGATTTCGTTATGCAGGGAATCAGTGTCGGCGAAACATATGACCGGTACAGCAAGGTGTTTGATCCCAATCACCTTGTAGCGGTTCAGTACAACCGGTCGACGTATTTCGGCTCGGTCATCGGGCGTTTGAACTACCGCAACACACGAGGCAAGGATGGATTGCAGTTTGAGATTGATGCGTATCCGAGGATCATAAGCGGTGTGTATGCGTATGTCAGCTATGGTTTTGCCGGTTCGTCCTCATCACTGTTTTCGCAGCATCGGGCAGGCCTTGAGGGATTTGTAAAACTGCCGTCAAGTTTTGAAGGTTCTTTCGGCGCACGGTATTTGAATTTTGGACCCGGAAGCGATATTACAATCTATACCGGCTCACTCGGTTACTATTATAAGGACTATTGGTTCTCGCTTCGTCCGTTCGTCACACCCGGCAGTGTAAGTTTTTCACGGTCGCTCAGTGCAACAACGCGTTGGTATTACGACGGAACAGCCGAAGAATACGCTTCGATGAAAGCCGGAGCCGGTTTTTCTCCGGACGAACGGAACTATGATCCTACCAGCGGAAATATTTATCTGCTCAAAGCCCGGTCGTTCGGAATCGGCTGGCAGAAACCGCTAGGGGTCTATTCGTTATTGAATATCGCTGCTGATTATACCAGACAAGAATTGAGTTTCAGCTTAGGGGAATATGTTGAGGTTTATTCATTCTCCTTTAGTTACCGTTATAAATTCTGAAGTGACCACATTGGCAATGTGAAAAATTAGCGGGATAGTGTCTGAAATGTTTTTTGTTCCGGCGCATTTTGCGCACGCTGTCAGATGTTAAGAAAGCAACTTTGAACTTCATCGTTTGAAGGATTATTTTATATTCTGTTCTATCTTCTGCAAAAATAAAGAAACGGTCATTTGCAACCACTCACAATTATACCCATCGGCATCATCCGCACGCCGTACCTGGAAAAGCAGCATGCTCCTCGTCAGCCGGGCGTTGATAAAAATTTAATCATCGGCACGATTGAACTGTATCCCGACAAAAATTTTGATCAGGCGCTGGAAGATCTGAACGGATTTGAGCGCGTGTGGATTATTTCGTGGTTCCATAAGAACGCGGATTGGAAACCGAAAGTACTTCCGCCGCGCAGCGGCAGAACCAAGCGCGGAGTCTTTGCCACACGGTCGCCGCACCGGCCGAATCCGATAGGACTTTCGTTATGTAAGTTGATCGATGTGAAGGGGAGAGTTATACGCGTAGAGAATCCCGATCTGCTCGACGGAACCCCCATTCTCGATATCAAACCGTACATTCCGTATGCCGAAGCGTTCCCCGATGCCGAAATCGGATGGCTGGCGGAGGCGGAAAATGCGGAGGAATCGCCGTACGCAGTTACCGTATCGGATACGGCACGTGAACAGGCCGAATGGCTTATCCGTCTGCACGGCATTCATCTTCTGGACCGAGCGACGGACATCCTTTCATTCGATCCGTTTCCGCATTCTTATCGGCGGATCATGACGAACGATGCCGGCGGATTCGTGATCGCCATTAAATCGTGGCGTGTGCTGTATGCAATATCCGGGAAAAATGTTTCGATCAGCGAAATTCAAAGCGGTTACCCGAACGAGGTGATCGCTTCTCTTGTTCCGGGCACGGAGACGCTCCACGACCAGCAGGCGCATCTGCAATTTCACCAACAGTGGATGAAATAAATTCGATCGATTATGGCTGTAATCATGGAACAATGGTCCAGACTCGATGTTGCACTTAAATAATTATATGCGCTATGACCAATACCATGTTGTATCAGGATTCATTGGTTGAAATCTCGAATGAATCGATCATCCTGAAAAATTATTACTTTCCCGGATTTAAAGAGAGAATTATCGCATTTAATTCCATTGAAAAAGTGGAAGCGAAACACCCAACGATATGGAATGGGAAATGGAGATTCTTCGGCACAGGCGATATCCGAACGTGGTTCCCGCTTGATAATGCGAGGAACACGCGGGACACAATTTTTGTTATCAAGCTGAAGAAGGAATGGGTGCGGAGCGGCTTTACGGCGGAGAATTCCGAAGCGGTGCAAAATATCTTACGGGGAAAAGGAGTGCTCGCATAATGGTGCGGGGAATGGACCGATCAGTCAATCTTCCAAAAATTTGCGCAATCAATCTATGAAGAATATATTTTTTATTGCGGCATGGTGTTGCGCCGGCATCAATTTACTTTCCGCGCAGTACCTGGAACGCTTGCACTTCTTTCCGGAAACGACGTATGTCTCCGCGTTCGCCGCTGATGCACATGCACATCGCATGATGATCGAAAATATCGTTTTAACGAAGAACGAACGGGCTTCAATGGGTGGACTCTTTCCGATCGTTGCCATTGATATGTTCGGAACAACGGTTCAGGCAAACCTGGCGGCATCAGTCCATTTTGAGTTGCATCCGATGGGGCAAGCTCATGTCGTTTCCAACGATTACTATGTCGATTATCTTCTGCTTGATATTCCGGTGCATCAAAATTATTTTGCACGGTTCGTTACCGGACACACAAGCCACCATCTCAGCGATAATTGGTATGAGCGATTGAAACTGACGGCGGCGATCCGCTACTCCCGCGATTACGTTAAATTATTTATGATTCGCGAGACCGGTGCGAACGATCAATTCTATCTTGGCGCGGATTATGCGTATATCTTTACTGTCAACGGACTGAGAACATTCAAGAGATGGACATTGCAGACAGGCGGAAAGATATCGCTTGCCGAATTGCATCCTGACATAACTCTTTATGCAGCCGCTGATTGCAAAGTGCGGCAGGAAGCGGGATTTGCCGCGACGAATACGCTCCAGCTGGGGGTCGCCCTGCCGATGCAGAGAGGAAAAATACTTCGTGTGCTGTACCAGTATAGGACCGGTCTCGATGAACGCGGTCAGTTCTATCTGCAGCATCGAATATTGAATACAGTCGGATTTTCCATCGAAATGTGACGGTTATTTGCGAGCGATTGCCGATGACGGAGAAACATTCTATATTGATTACCTTATAAATTTAATCCAACCTTTTTTATCACCATTCCACTGAGCGACGAAAATTAAATGCATTCATTCCTCTCCTCTGTTGCAAAACTATTCCTGTTCCTCATCTTCTCAACGATTGTTGTTTCACAAACAAGGCAGATAGATTCGCTGAAACAAGTTCTTCCATCCGTCAGCGGAAAAGCCCGGCTTGAAGTATTGTATGCACTCTCCAATAAATTGGAAGGGGTTGCGCCAATGCAAGCATATGACTACGGTAAAGAGGGCGTATCGATCGCACAGGAATTGGGCGACTCTGCTTCGCTGGCAACACTTTATTCATCCCTGGCATTCAGTTCCAGTGAGCTCGGAAATTTTGCTCAATCACTGAAATATGGTTATCTGTCGCTTGAAGTAAGCACGAAGGTCAACGATAAGAAGAAGATCGCCAGCGCAAACAGCACGCTTGGCATTGCTTACGTCTACATAGGACAGTACAGTAAAGCGCTTGAATATCATCTTGCGGCACTTCGTCTCCGTGAACAATTGAACCTTGCAATTCCAACGGCGGCAACATTGAACAACATCGGGATTCTGTACCACAATATCGGTCAATACGATAAAGCAATTGAATATTACAAACGTGCGCAGGAACGTCATGGTGCCGCATTAAGCGAACTCGGCAGGGTGCATTATCTGACCAACATCGGATATTCCGAATTCAAGCGTGGAAATTTTGATGGTGCAATGAAATATCACACCGAAGCGTTAGCCATAGCGGAGAAATCGCATTACACTGGAATGCTTGCGTATATCTATTTCAATCTCGGCATCATGCATTCCGAGAAAAAGGATTATAATAAAGCGCTGGATTATCTTCATCATTCTTTAAGCAATTACGAAGAACTCGGACAAAAGTACGGGATTGTGCAGCTCTTGAATGCACTCGGAACGGCATATTTCAAAACGGCACAATATGAAAAATCAATTCAGTATCTCGATCGCGCCGTTCTGCTGTCGTCACAGATCAACGCGCCGGACCAGTTAAAAATCAGCTATGAGAACCTCTATACTGTCTATAATAAGACCGGTCCGATGTCAAAAGCATTCCAATTCTACCGGCTTTATTCTGAAGCGAAGGATTCGTTGCTTAATTCCAACGAATCGAAAAGAATCGCCGAGATCGTCATTAATCACGAGATGGCCCAACAACAGCGGATCATCGAACTTCTTCAGAAGGAAAAGATGATCTCCGAGTTGAATACGGAAAAACAGAACCTTCAGACGAAGGAACTATACGCCGGTGTCATAGTGTCCATTGTGTTGATCGGATACCTTATTTTTAATATTCGCCGGACACAGAGCAATAAAAAAACGGTCGAACAAAAGAATAAAGAATTGAAAGTATTGAATGATCAACTTCAACAGAAAATAGGCGAGATACAGCTTCTTACCGGTCTGCTTCCGATCTGTGCCAATTGTAAAAAGATAAGGGATGACCAGGGAGGATGGGAGCAGATTGAACAATATATCTCGAAACACAGCGAAGTAAAATTTTCGCACGGAATTTGCCCGGATTGCATGCAGGCGCTGTACGGAGATGTGATGAGTAAATATAAGAAACCGTAGAATGTATCGTTCGGATCCCCGCAATCATACCATCCTTCGGAACTGAACGGCGGCTCTCTGCTGCCAATACTTTTTTGTTGAACCGCAGATCCAATACGGGTATCTTTTGAATGTCATTAGCAAAGGAACATTATGAAACCGATCTATTCCATTCTTTTTCTTTCTTCAATTGTTTCGGCCGAAATTCCGCAGATCATTCCCGAACCGCACTCGGTCATTGAAAAGAACACTCTGTTCAAGATCTCTTCGGCAACGAAGATCATTATCAGTAACGATGATCCGGCAAAACAATTCATTGCCGAACAGCTGAACGAAGAAATATCGGCGCATAAAGGGACACAGCTTAAAATTACCACAGAACATTCGCTCCGCAAATTGACCTCCAATTACATCTTCATTGGTAAACCGGCAACGGAATACGGAAAAAAATTACTTGCCGAACGGAAGGGAAAACTGACGCAGGAGATGAAATCCGAAGGGTATTTTCTGGATGTTGATGCAAAAGGGATTGTCATCATAGCGGAGTCGGATAAAGGATTGTTCTATGGCGCAATGTCTCTGCTGCAAATGATGCGGATGGAGAAACGGAGTTTGGTGGTGAGCGGCGCGGCGATCCATGATTATCCGTTGCAGAAGATTCGCGGCATCACGGACGACATCAGCCGCGGGCAGATATCAACATTAGCAAACTTCAAGAAGATCGTCCGTTTCTGTGCGCGATATAAAATGAATGTCTACTCACCGTACATCGAGGATGTGTTCCAATTCAAAAAACATCCGGAGATCGGCAAGAACCGCGGCACTCTCACGGCTGCTGAATGCAGGGAACTTGATGCCTACGGAAAAAAATATTTTGTAGACGTTGTACCGATCTTTGAAACACTCGGTCATTGGGAAAATATCCTTATTCAGCCCAAATATGAAAAGTATGCCGAATTTCCCGGTGCGCATACGGTGAATGTTTCGGATGAAAAAGTGTATGCAATGCTCGATGAAATGATCGGCGAGATCGCTTCCTGTTTCAGCTCGCCGTATTTCAATATCGCTGCGGATGAATCGTGGGATGTGGGCCTGGGAGTGAACAAAGCGCGTGTGAAGAAAAGCGACCTTGCAACCGTTCATGCCGAACATTACAAACGGATATTCGATATAGTGAAGAAACACGGCAAAAAGCCGATGATGTACGGCGACATCATTCTAGACCATCCGGAAATTCTTTCCAAAATTCCGCAGGATGTTGTGATGGTGGACTGGCACTATGGCACATCATTCGATTATACGAGTCCCGAAATATTTAAGAATGCAGGATTTCCCTATGTTGTATCTCCGGCCGTCTGGAATTTTACAGGTCCTTTTCCGAATTACCTCAACACATTCCTGAACATACAGAACCTGAATATGGATGGTTATCAAAATGGTTCGCAGGGAATACTCTGTTCCAGTTGGAACGATTTTGGCGGCGAAGCGCTGCGCGAATTGAATTATTACGGATACGCGTGGAATGCTGAGTGTGCGTGGAATCCACCGGCAGCGGATCAGGAATTGTTCGGCAAAAAATTCTTTGCCGATTTTTTCGGCACTCGTGAAACAGACAACATCCGTTCCGTGTATGCGCTTTTAAGCGATCCTGCAAATCAGTACCACTGGTTCGAACTGTGGCGTCATCCTATGCTGCCCAACCGCGACGATATGGTTTGGGAGAAGCGTCTTCCGCTGATGCAGCGGATGCAGAGCATCAATTCAACCATGCCGCTGGTTCTGGAACTTCTTGAACATTCTGCAAAGACAATAACACGGAACAACGATCATTTACAGTATCTTACCTTCGCTGCAAAATTGAATCTTTGGTTTGCGGCAAAGGTCGAAGCTCAGGAACGGATTCGGTTTTTGCTGAAGGATACCGTCATATTACGGAATGATAAAGTTACGAAGATTACTGCAGTCAGCAAAAAAATTACGGAAGAACTGGCGGCGGTAAAGAGCGATTTTGAAAAAGTATGGCATACCACAAATAAGACTGAGTCGATCAGTCTTCTGCTGGAGCGGTATGACCGTCAAACGGCATATTGGAATGAACTGCCGGAACTTGTACAGCGCGGCGATATTGATCCTACGTTAAAGAGTCAGTGGATCTATCATCCCAAAGCAAATCCGGGGGTGAAGGATTCGCTGCAGATTTCCAGGGCATTCTTCCGCACAACGTTCGTCGCAGATAAAAATGTGAGATCTGCCAATGTGCAACTGCTTGGAGATACGTGGGCGAAATTATCGGTGAACGGTAAAGCGGTCGGTGAAGTGGCTGCTCGCCGGTCGCTTTCATTAACGGTTGAGAATCAGCGCGCAAAGATCTATGATATTGCGCCGTTCCTGACCGATTCTACGAATGTGATCGGAGTGGAGGCGCAGAATTTCCAGGAGAATGGTTCCGCAGGGATTAATGTGTACGGCGAGATCGTTTCTTCCGCCGGAACTACTCAGGTGATCGCATCGGACCGAACATGGCTGGTTTCGGACTCGTTATCAACCGAATGGAATACATCCCGTTTCAATACCGTTTCGTGGATGCAGCCGGTGCCGAAAAAATATTCCGTCCCTGTCGTTGCTCCAAATATGAAAAGCGGAAGAACAAGCTGGTTTGAACGGTAACGGTTCTTCACCGGACGTGAAGCAATTCTTCATAATACGGAACATTTTTCGTATCATGTGGGACAAATTGTGTGAAACACAAACCTTCGGCCTCGGAGCCATCAACTAAATCTGTTAATGCAAAACGAAGAGACAATTTCAGAAATAAACATCTCGCAGCGGCCACTCGTTCGCTGGACGCTGATGTTTGCCGGAACCGTACTGGTCGGTATCGGCATCCTCGGAATATTCCTCCCATTACTGCCGACAACCGTCTTTTTCCTGATGGCGGCGTGGTGTTATGCACGCAGTTCCCAAAAATTCTACGATTGGCTCCACCACAACAGATACTTCGGAAAATACCTGAAGAGTTACCGTGAAGGAAAAGGGATCACCCGTTCCTCAAAGATTGCTACAATTGTCATCTTGTGGGGCGGAATTCTTTATTCTATATTCGTAACGAATTCACTTCCGATACATCTTGTTCTGCTTGCGGTTGCGATCGGAGTGTCGATACACATTTTCATGATCCCGACCCATAAAGAATAATAATACATCTCTCAGCATCGTTCATCCAAGGAGCACTATGAAAAAACTATTCGTGTTGCTGTTGATTTGCATTTTTTTGACCATGTTGTCCGCACAGTCAACAGTGCCGCCTGAAGGGATTCGCAAGAACACTCCGGCCGTACACGCGCTGAAAAATCTTACCATTATTCCTTCGCCGGGCAAAAAGATCCAAAAAGGGACAATCATCATTCGCGACGGGATCATTCAATCCGTCGGTGCAAATATTCCGATTCCTGCCGATGCGCGCGAATGGGATTGCACGGGATTAACGGCGTATGCCGGAATGATCGATCTCGCGTCCGATTATGGTCAAGCGAAATCAAAACCGCAAGGCGGGCAGGCGGAACCTACCCGCGGATCGAACTACTGGAATCCGAATGTGAAGGCGGAGTATTCCGTTGCTGATAATTTTCTTCCGGAAAAAGAGGGGGCGGAAAAACTTCGTGCTGCCGGATTTACAACAGTGCTTTCCGTTCCGCAAAACGGAGTCATGAAGGGGAGCAGCGCACTGGTGGATCTTGGCGATGATCTGCCGAATACGCAGCTTCTTCGGTCGAACGTATTCCAGCATGCGAATCTTGCCTATCAGAATTTCGGCGACGGATATCCTGATTCGCACATGGGAACAATCGCACTTATCCGCCAGACAATGATCGACGCGCAATGGTATGCCAACGCACAGAAAATCTATGCAAAGAATCCGAATCAACCGCATCCTGATGATAATAGAACGCTTGCGGCTTTGGAAAATATTGTTGCCGGTAAACAGCGGCTTGTTATAGAAACAAATGATGAACTGAAGGCTTTGCGCGCAGATAATATTGCAAAGGAATTTTCCCTTCAGTGGATCCTCCGGGGAAGCGGATATGAGTACCGCCGCATTGATGCAATACGGGCTCTGAACGTTCCGGTGATCGTGCCGGTAAATTTTCCCGATGCGCCGACCGTTGAATCACCGGAAGATGCATTCAATACCGGATACGAAGAACTGCGTAACTGGGATTTCGCATCGGAAAATCCTTCCCGCCTGAAAAAAGCAGGCGTGACCTTTGCTTTGACGGCGAATCAATTAAAGGATCCTTCAAAATTCCGTACGATGGTAAAAAGTGCGATCGATTGCGGACTAAGTTCTGACGATGCGCTTGCTTCTGTGACAGCAATTCCGGCGCAGATTGCAGGGATGGAGAAACTTCTTGGAATGATCGAGGCAGGAAAAATTGCAAACATAGTTCTTGCCGACGGTGAACTCTTTGCAGAAAAAACAAAAATCCGCGAAACGTGGATCGAAGGAAACCGGTACGAGGTAAAAACTGCACCGTCCGCCGATGTGCGGGGTGTGTGGAGTTATTCCGTAAAGCGGTCCGATATGAAAACGGACACAGGTTCGCTCGATATTTCCGGCGAGATCGATGGGTTAACGGTAACAGTGCTGAAAGGAATGCAAAAAATTAAGGCGTCCTCCGCTTCGGTCGCGCAGAAACAATTTTCTCTCACGTTCGACGGCGATACGCTCGGCATGAAAGGTGTTGTGCGGCTTTCCGGCGTTGCGAATGGAGAGGTGATCGCCGGTCTGTTCGATTTGCCGGATGGACAATCGGGTAACTGGAATGCAAGCCGGGTGAAGTTATTTGTGGAAAAACCTGATACGGTAAAGCCGTCTGTCCCGCTTTGTTCAACAAATGAACTGCTCTTTCCTGATGGTGCGTTTGGACGCGCCGCGCTCCCCAAACAACAGGATGTTCTCGTAAAAAATGCCACGATTTGGACCGGCGGTCCGCAGGGAAATCTTGATGAATCCGATCTTTTGGTAAGCAAAGGAAAGATTATGAAGATCGGCAAAGCTCTTTCCGCGCCGGCCGGAGTACTGGTAATTGATGCAGCCGGAAAACATGTAACGGCAGGTCTGATCGATGCGCATTCGCACACGGCAATTTCGGAAGGGGTGAACGAATCGGGACAGGCGATCTCTGCCGAGGTTCGCATCGGCGATGTTATCAATGCTGATGATATCAATATCTACCGTCAGCTTGCCGGCGGTGTAACTACAATCAATCAATTGCACGGTTCGGCAAATGCTATTGGCGGACAGAATCAGGTATCGAAACTGCGGTGGGGAATGCTTCCGGAACAGATGAAATTTGAGGGAGCGATGCCCGGAATAAAATTTGCACTCGGCGAAAATCCGAAACAGGCGAACTGGGGGGACAAATATACCACACGGTACCCGCAAACACGCATGGGTGTAGAACAGATCATACGGGATGAATTTACCGCCGCCCGCGAATATGATAAAGCAATGGCTGCGGCAAAAACGAATCCGAATCTCATTCCGCCACGGCGCGATCTTGAATTGGAAACGGTTGCAGAGATCCTGAACAGAAAACGTCTCATCCATTCGCATTGCTACCGTCAGGACGAGATCATGATGCTGATGAAAGTCTCCGATGATTTCGGATTCCAGATCGGCACACTTCAGCATATTCTTGAAGGATACAAAGTCGCCGACGAAATGGCGAAACGAGGAGTAGGCGCATCGGCGTTCAGCGATTGGTGGGCCTATAAATACGAAGTGATCGATGCAATCCCGTATGCCGGGAAACTGATGCACGATGCCGGCGTTCTTGTTTCATATAATTCCGATAGCAACGAAATGGCGCGGCGATTGAACACCGAAGCGGCCAAAGCGGTGAGATATGGCGGATTGAGTGAGATCGAAGCGTTGAAATTTGTGACGATCAATCCCGCAAAACAACTGCGCATTGATAACCGTGTCGGCTCTCTCGAAATAGGGAAGGATGCGGATTTTGTCATCTGGAGCGGAAATCCCCTTTCCACGTACACCATCTGCGAACAGACATGGATCGACGGAAAAAAATTCTTTGACCGCAGCGAAGATACACTGATGCGCGATGATATCGCAAAGAAAAAAGCGGAGCTCGTACAAAAAGCATTGAAGTCCAAAAAGAAAGGCTCCGGTTCACCGCCGGTGGTCCGCCGGTCTTCAAATTATTCCTGTCATGAAGAGAACCACGCAAAGACATTTGAGAACGAGGTGGGACAATGAAAATACAATTTGTAAAATATTTTTCCGGACGTAAGTATTCCAGCGTTATGATTATATTTTTATTGATGTTTAGTTTCCAGCTATCAATAGCATCAACTCCTGTGCCGGCAAAAAAACAGGAGAGACCGATCGTCCTAATAGGCGGAACAATTCACACAGTGAGTGGAGCCGTTATCGAAAAAGGGATGATCCTGTTCGACAAGGGAAAGATCATAGCAGTAGGAGTTAGTTTTGAACTTCCAGAGAACGTAGAACGGATCGACGTTACCGGAAAACAAATCTACCCGGGACTTATCAATGCGGCATCCAATATCGGGCTGAATGAAATAGAATCGGTCCGATCCACCGTTGATATCAGCGAGACCGGACGGATCAATTCCAATGTTCGCGCCGAAGTTGCGGTGAATCCGGAAAGTGAACTTTTCCCCACGACACGAGCTAATGGTGTAACGGTATCGCACGTTATGCCGGGCGGAAGTCTCATTGCAGGGAAGACTGCCGCAATGATGATGGATGGCTGGACATTTGAGGAAATGACGCTGAAAGCGCCGGTTGGTCTTTACGTTCACTGGCCGAATCTTCGTGTAAACCGTTCCCCGTACTCCCGCCAAACCGAGGAGGAGCAAAAGAAGGGGATCGAAAGCAGCATGAAAGAACTGCGCAGTGCGTTTGACGATGCACGCGCTTACCTGAAAGCAAAAAAAGCGGACGGTGAAAAACACCAGACCGATCTACGGTGGGAAGCATTCGCTCCGTTATTCGAACGGAAGATGGCGCTGATCGCTGGTGCTGATGAAGTATCGCAGATTGAGTCCGCAGTGCAATTTGCGAAGGAGCAGAATGTGGATCTTATTATTCACGGCGGACGTGATTCATGGAAAGTTGCCGGCCTGCTGAAAGAGAATAATGTAGGCGTTATTGTTGAACCGGTGCACGATCTTCCGAACAGACGGTGGGAGGATTACGACAATCCGTTCACGGTGCCGTTGAAATTATACGCTGCGGGAGTTTTGTTCGCAATCTCCGGCGGCGGCAATTCTACCATGTCGGAACGAAATATCGGTTTCCAGGCAGCCACCGCATCTTCCTACGGACTTCCGAAAGAAGAAGCACTGCGATCGATAACGCTGTATGCCGCAAAACTGCTCGGTATCGATTCCGTGGTCGGTTCGCTTGATGTGGGGAAGGATGCAACGCTCATCGTAACAACGGGCGATCCGCTGGAGATTATGTCAAACGTGGAAATGGAATTTATACAAGGGCGGAAGATCGATCTTCGCAGCCGTCACACGGAACTATGGAAAAAATATCAGGAGAAGTATAAGCAGTTGGGTATACTGAAGTAGATGTTGGAACAGTCATCCCCGGAACCACCGTGATTCCGGGGATGAACTATTATGCATATAAATGACGCTTGATCTTTTGCGTCGGAGTTTTCTCGAACGGTTCGGTCTGTTCGAAAATTTCCATGATCCTTGAATACGAAGAAAGTCTGTCGTTGATCTGTTGTTTCAGATCTTTCAGCAATTCCTTAATCCCCTCGCGCGTCTTCGATTCCGAAGATTCATCGTCCTTCAGCATCTCCTCGACTTTGTCGTAATCCAGATAGATTCGTGCAGTGATCTGGTGATCTTTTTCATATACGAGTGACTCCAGCACAAGATCGAATTCGTTGATGATCGATTCGATCTCTTCGGGATAAATATTCTTGCCGTTGGAACCAAGGATCATATTTTTAGAGCGTCCTTTAATGTAGATGTATCCATCTGGATCGATCACACCAAGGTCGCCGGTTTTGAACCACCCGTCTGCAGTGAACGCCGCCTGCGTCCGTTCCTCGTCCTTATAATATCCTCTCATCACCGTCGGTCCTTTTACTATGATTTCGCCTTCTCCGTTCTCCGGATCGGGTTCTGCAATGCGGATCTCCGTTTCGGGGAGCGACTTTCCGGTTGCACGGTACTTTGTCAGTGCGGAATTCGTTCCAGCTATCAGCGGTGCTGTTTCCGTCAAACCGTATCCCATGGCGTACGGGAAGTTTGCTTCACGCAGAAATTGCTCCACATCGGGTGCAAGCGGTGCGCCGCCGATACAGAATAACCGCAGATTCCCGCCGAACGACGTGAGTAGCTTTTTCCCCGCAATTCTATTGATCCGTTTTCTCAGGAATTGGATCTTCTGGATACGCCGTTTAATAAAACTGCTGTTCAGCTGCGGATGGATCCTCATTTTGAATATCTTTTCGATCACCAGCGGAACGGAAAGCATTACGGTCGGTTTCACTTCCTTCATGGCAGGGAGGAGTGCATTGGCAGTCGGCAGTTTGTCCAGGTAATAGATCGTTGCGCCGACGGCCAGTGCCGTGGTAAGTCCGAGCGTACATTCATACGTGTGCGCAAGCGGAAGAATGGATAAAAGTCTGTCGGACGCTTGAAGGTCAACGATATGTGTCGTTCCGATCACATCCGAGACGATATTATTATGGGTCAGCATCACACCTTTAGAGTGACCGGTTGTGCCGGAGGTATAGACAATGGCGGCAAGAAGATCCGGCGTTACATCGTTCGGAATTTTTCCAATGAACTTCATCGCTGCTTCTTTCAAGATCGAAAATCCCTGTTCTCCCTGCTGAATAAGTTGCGAGAGGATGTTCGATTTTTTTTCGTCGGGGATTAGCGTAAAGTCATCCAGAAGAATAATTGTTGTAATATTTGCGGGAAGATTTTCTTCAATCTTCGGGAGATATTTTTTTGAAACAAAAAGTGCTTTGCTCTCCGAGTGACGGAGTATGTGAAGGATCTCGGTGTGATGAAATTCCGGCAGGATCGGAACAGCAACCGCTCCCATGGTGGTAATGGAAAAATACGAGATTCCCCATTCCGGCCTGTTCTCTCCAAGAATCGCCACGCGGTCTCCGGTGATGATGCCGCGGTCATGCAGTGCTGTGGAGATCGTTTTGATCTTTTGATGAAGATCGGAATATGTATACGATAAGCCCCCTATCATGGAGAGGGCGGTACGTTCCGGATATCGTGAAGCACTGTTGTCGATCAGGAACCGAAGTGTGCGTTGTTGAAGAGTAATCATGGCTGATAAGGAATAGATAATTGTCGTTACAAAAGAAAAAATTATTTAGGGATGATGAAAATATTTCTGCGAAGCGGTGTTGTCAGCAGTTGCATGATGCACAGCAGGAGAAGAGAGGGAACTGACCGGCTCTTGTTCGCAGTGGTGATTGAAACTTTAGTAAGATAGGAAATGAAAAAACAAAAGAACAGAATTAATTGGCGCAATTAGGATAGGATACTCCGATAAACATCTGCACTGCAGAAATAATTATTTCCTAATGGTTAAATACCCCGACACTTGTCCAAAAGACCACTTCGTGACTACGGGTATGATTTATTGCAATGCTTTTTTGTTCCCTGTACATAATTGACCGTATGTTGAACGATATTTTTATTACATGATCCAAAGTGGACAATCGCTTGAGTCAAACACGCTTGTAAAAAAATATTTTAATCGAAATCATCAATGCTCACCGAGAAATTCAAAAATATAATTCTCAACCGCGTATGCCCGGCCGTCAAATGATGACAGATATATTTTTTCATCCAAATCACGCCAAATGGGCATTGTAAACCACGGACTCTGTCAAATTACCACTGTATACTTTTGTTTACACAATAGTAAACAAAAGTGTATACGCTGCAAAGAATAACCCCTTGTTTTGCATAAAAAGCCCTTTTCTTTTTGGTCCAATTCTTGTTCATACATCATACCGGAAGATACGCTATTCGAAGAACCGCTTTGCAGATGCATCTCAACCCGTGAATATACGGCGCATGGGATTGGTAAGGTGGAATCAGTGTATGTTGATCCGAAAATATTTTACTGAACATGGAAAGTTGATACCGATGAAACTTACTACGGTTTTTTCCTCACTGCTTTTGTTCACTGCATTTTCTTACGCACAGGATATCGGCGCCATCACTCACAACCTTAACAACGGTACATTCGTCTCCGGCGGAACTGCTGTTCAAGACCGCGGAGCTGTTTTTACTTACCGGTACCAGGCAGTTGGTACGCAGACTGGTAAATTTCTCTGGCATCTTGGAACAGCAAACTATTCAACGAAATGGGCAACCAATTCTGCATCGTTGTTTACAAAAAATTCAAGATACGCAGGAGGGGCGGCGCTAAATGGTGCACTTGATATCTCACTGCCTGTTACCGACGCACTCTATTATACGTTTATTGTGCAGAAGGGGAACACATCGGGAGATAAAGATTTCTCCGTGCTCGAAACATCGTTCAACCCTGCTGCGATCACTAATGTTTCATTCTCACCCTCTGCACCGAACAGCGCGCAAAACGATACGGTGTCGGTAGCACTCAGCGGAACGAAGAACGCCGGCGAACATCTTTTTGTCCGGTGGTCCGCCGATAATTTTTCAACATCAACTTTTGTCGAGATAACATCATTCACGGGGAATACCGGCAAAGCCATTATTCCTCCGCAATCCCCCGGTGCAACGATATCGTTCTATACTTTTACAACAACGCTTGCGTCACCTTTTGCCTCCACAATCGACTATTATACGTTGGAGTTCGGGAATAACAATAATTCAAACTATAGTTATACAGTCACGAATAATGGCGCCACAACGTACAACACACCCGCATTAACTTCCGGCACTCCGCTTACCAACGGATTCCGTGCAAATGAAAAACTTGCAACAGTCGGCGGGACTGATTTTTTTGTTACGTGGGATGCGCAGTATCTATATGTCGCCTTTTCCGGTACGTGCAACAGTACTATTGACCGTTTCAATATTGCAATCGACACCGATCCTGCCGGAAGTGCGGGAACAACGGTTCCGTTTTCCGGACTGCGCTTTCCCCTTGGCGGACATCTTCCGGATTACATTGTGCAGGTGATCGGAACAGGAAGCGCAACGTTTTTTCAGAATCAGAACGGCTCATGGAATTCGGCATCGGCAAGCGGATTCGGCCAGTATGGCGACGGATCGAACGGCTCGAATATGAAAGTGAAGATCCCGCTCAGCGCACTTCAGGGTGCAACAGGGTCATCCGCATACGCATCAACCAATCCGGTACGGCTGCTTCTCTGGATCTCCGGCGCATCGCAGGATAAGCCGTACCGCGTGGCACCCGGCAGCAATACGCAGGGAGATCTTTCTCTTACGGTGACCGGCGAGCGTGCTTATCATTTCAGTTCGCTTCCGGCGGCAGTAGCTCCGGCAACCGTTGCGGCCGATTCGTCCATGACACCGGTGCCGACCGCATTTCTGCTGAATCTTGCCGCATCGGTCAGTTCCGTAAGCGACAATAACAATCTGCTCGGCACGGCAGCAGCCGCCACGAATGGGTACGATCCGGATTTTGATACGCCGAAACCTCCCGTTATTCCTGGAAATTATGTAAGGCTCTTTTTCCCGCATCCCGAATTTTCTTCATTCCTCGGACCGGATTATACCAATGATATCAGGGCAAATTTTTCATCAACCGGTGCGAATGTCTCCTGGGGATTTCAGGTCACAACAAATGTTGCCGGCAGCACCGTAACGCTTACTGCGGCACCGGATGGACGTATCCCTTCCAATCTCGGAGTTTTTCTGATCGACAGTTCAGAGAATGCCGGTACCATGATCAATCTAACGATGGTAAATTTCACCTATACGTATAATTCGGGTTCCTCTCCCGGTGTTCGAAAGTTCGCGCTCGTTCTGGTCGATACGCTTAATGCAACCGTTACGCTCGTATCTCCGAATGGCGGCGAAATTTTCCGGTCGGGTTCGGCGCAAACAATCTCATTCAGCCGCACCGGCGCGGCCGCCACCGACTCGGTTATTCTTTCATTCTCCGCCGATAACGGTTCAACGTATTCGAGGATCGGTGCTATCCACGGCAGTACGACAACGTATGCCTGGACGGTCCCTTCATACTATTACAATACGCAAGGGAAGATTCGCGCGCAGCTGACCGATGTTCTCGGCAACACTGCCGCAGGCTATTCTGCGCACCGTTTCACCATTGTGGGCGATTCGCTTGCCGTCACTCTTGCGCAAGGATGGAATCTTTTTGGTTCGCCGCTTGCAGGTGGATATTCCTCATTATCATCGCAGCTGAGCGGCGGCAACGGATTTCTATTCGGCTATGCGCCTGCGTCCGGCTACGCAATTTCAAACGGACTTTCCGACGGGACGGGATATTGGATCGGACTTCAAAGCGGAAAAAAATATTATGTAAAAGGCACTCCCTACGCCGGCGGAGATTCTGTTCTCCTTCCGCTCGCTCAGGGATTCAATCTTATTTCCGATCCGTTCGTAATTCCCATACTTCGCGACGAATTGGTTTTTACAAAGGGAGGTTCGCGTGCGGCATTTCAGGGGGCAGTGTCGGGGGGATGGATTTCGTCGCAGCTCTATGGGTATTCGTCGGGAAATTATACAAGTGCCGACACCGTAAAACTGTTCGGCGGATATTGGATTGGCGTTCTGCAATCGGGAGTTTCGGTTGTGTTTAAGCCGGCTGTACCGTCTGCTGCGTATGCGGCACCAACAGCACCGCTGGTTTCCAATCCGAACGATTTTGCAGTGCAGATCACAGCAAGGTTCAACGGACTAACGGATGATCTTCTTCGGTTCGGCGTGAAGGCAAATGCAAGCAACAGCTACGACCAGTTTGATGCGCCGAAACCGCCGCGAGGACCTGCGGCAAATTATATTGAAACATATTTCAATCATCCCGAATGGCAGCTTCCGTTCGGCGAGCGGGTTGCGTATGATTTTGTGAAAACAGGCGGATCGTGGCGCTTTACCGTGAACACATCTTCGGGCGGAGCGGTTACGCTCAGTTGGAATGCCGCCGCACTTTCATCCGGCAGAAGTTTGGACTTGTATGATCTGACGGCCGGACAAACGGTCTCCATGAAGAATACTTCCGTCTATAATTTTACCATTGCCGGCACGCATCATTTTGAGATCACGTCGACACTTACCGGTGCAAAAAACGAAGAGCCGGTGCTGCCGGAGTGCACCTCATTGGATCACTGCTATCCTAATCCATTCAATCCAATGACCACCATTCGATATTCGCTGGCCGCACCGGGCCATGTTACGCTGAAAGTGTACGACATGATCGGCAGGGAAGTGGCAACAGTGGTCAACGGCATGCAGGATGCGGGAGTGAAGAATGTGCAGTTCGACGCGTCGCACCTGACCAGCGGCATCTATTTTTATACGATGAGGTGCGGTGATTTCAGTGCAACAAAAAGAATGACGCTGATAAAATAATGAGTGCCAACAAACACATTATTTCCGAAAAAAAGGGACAGTCATTGCATAAAAACGCCATGCTATTTCGTTCTCATTGTTGTTTACCAACACTAACAGTTCTGCTGTTAGAAGAAACGATTTACAGCCGCGGCTCACCCCCGGCCAGTTTTTTTGAGCAGCGTGGAATGATATTTAACGTTAACTATGTATAACAATAAAACCATAATGAATTAATTTAGGAGGCGTGCATGAAAAAAACGTTACTATTTTTATTATTATTTCCTTTGTCCCTTCGTTCGCAATCTAACCATACAATTAACATCGATGGTTCAATAGATTTTACTCCAAGCACTGAAGCATTTGCTACAACAAGCGGTGGCAATTCTGAATTGTGGCAAAGTTTTTATGTAACCTGGGATGCTACCAAATTATATATTGGGTATCGAGGTCAAACACCTAACGGATTATTGACAGATGGCGGTAGAATTATTCATATCTATATTGATACAGACCCTCAGTTAACTCCTACATCAGGAACCGGTACGACTACCGGAGAAAGTTGGAGATGGGCACCAACACTACCATTCACAGCAAATTATCATTATGCTTTTAAGACGGCAGACAATAGCGAATATAAAAGAATATATTCAAGCGGTTGGAACAACACAACTTTAACAACATCTAATTGGAAGAAAGCTAGTGATCCTAACATTGGAACTTGGGAATTAAGTATTTTACGAAGTGATCTGGGTTCTCCTGCAAAAATTTATCTTTGTTCGTATGCAGAAGAAGATTGGGACAGTGGGAATATATCACTTGGAGTACCAAGCAATTTATTTGCAAATACAACGTCGCAAGGTGCAATTACTTTTAGTAATCATTGGCTGGGGTTAAATTTAACAACAGGCGTTACCCCAAACGCTCCCGGTAATTTTGACCAAACCCTCCCCGTCGAACTCACCTCATTCAACGCAATCGCGAAAGGAAAAGGGGTTGAACTGGCTTGGCACACGGCAAACGAAACAAATAACTATGGATTTGAAGTAGAAAGAAAAATGTCATCCCTCGTCTTTGCTCGGGATGACGATTGGAGCAAGATCGGCTTCGTGGAAGGAAACGGCACCACCAACGCGCCGAAATCATATTCATTTGTAGACAACTCCGCATCGGGTAAAACATCGTACCGCTTAAAACAAATCGACCGCGACGGCAAGTTTGAATATTCGCAAACCGTTGAAGTGAACGTAGCAAGTGCGCCGAAAGAATTCGGACTGGAACAGAATTATCCTAATCCGTTTAATCCCGCAACAGCAATCGTCTATCAGCTCACAGCAAACGGCTTTACATCGTTAAAAGTGTATGATGCAATCGGCAGAGAAGTAGCAACATTAGTGAACGAAGTAAAAGATGCGGGAACATATACCGCGCAGTTCGACGGTGCAATATTATCCAGCGGAATATACTTTGCCAAGCTTACATCGGACAACAAAACACAGATACGGAAATTATTGTTGATGAAATAATTGTTTCGAGACCTTGTCAGGGATCAAAAATAATGTTCACTCTGAGCAAGCGATGGCGTGTTGTTTACGCCGAGCGCGCCGAAGGGTAATGTTTAGAGCAGGCCATCGAATATATTTCTTAGTGCCTTAGTGATTTCCCTGAAGCAATAGCTGTTGAGTATTCTTGATACCCTAGTAGAACTCTAAAGCGTTTTTTTTACCTTCACCATTCAGACTTATTTGTAAACTATTAGATTCCAAAACATCAACGTATGTTTACATATTCAATTATACATATGCGAATTTTGGCTAAAGTAGCCATTTTTCTGCGGTACGATTATTGCACAACACAGATTTGGCTTCACGTGCGTCGATCTACCTCTGTACGTCGTGATGGCTACTATGTTCCAATTAGCAAATATGAGATAGAGGTAGCATTCTGTCTGTAAATAAATCTGTAAAACATTGAGGAAATGATGGAATTGAATTTCTGAAATGTGGCACGGTGGTGTCACATTCAGAGCAATGCAATATTATTCGATCGAAGAAGGGGGTGTGTCGGGGTGGTCTCAAATTCTTCCAACAGAATTGCCACCAAGCCTTGGCCGCCTCGCTATAAAAAGTGTTTCAAAATACCTATTAGATATCAATTAATTCCAAAATAAGTTGTTAACATTAGCAGAAAGAAATACAGTATGAAAAACCTGGTAATAGTTGTATTCGCATTTGTTCTCTGCGTCCCTTCCGGCATCATGGCTCAGTATAGTGGAGGTTCCGGCACATTGGGACTTCCGTATCGTATTTCGTCGGTTACGGACTTAGCAGCCCTGGCGACAGCGGTGAACAGCGGAGCAACGCAAAGCGGAATTTATTTTCAACAGACCGCGGATCTGGATTTGAATGTCAGTCCGTACAATTCGGGTTCTGGTTGGCCCTGCATCGGCAATGGCTCAACATCATTCAGCGGTGTGTATGACGGCAATAATAAAAAAATATCAAATTTATATATATCAAACGAAACGTCAACATCAGGAATCGGACTATTTGCCGGATATTTGGGGGGAACAATAAAAAATCTTGGCATCATTAATCCAAGTGTGAGATCGACAACGCAGAATGCTGTTGCCGCGCTTACGGGTTGGGCATTATCAGGGGCTCTTGTTCAGAATTGCTATGTTTCCGGAGGATCCGTTCAGGGGTATGATTATACGGCAGCAGTCTGCGGCAATGCATCTGCTTCTTCCCAAATCACTCAATGCTACGCATCGGGTGTGATTATCAGCGGACACAGCATGGTCGGGGGTATCGCAGGTTATAGCTTCAATGCGAACATTAATAATTGTTATTCCTCGTGTTCAGTCTCTGCTGTGACACAGGGTGCGGGAGGCGTCGTCGGGAGTTTGCAAGGGACAACAACGCTGACGAATTGTTATGGAAGCTGTTCGACTGTGACCTCTCAAGCTTCGTATGGGGGAGTTGCCGGTGAGAAAGGTGGAGGGGCAACGATAACAGCATGTTTCTATGACAATACGATCTACACAACGAACAATAATTGCGGCACTGGAAAATCGACATTATTGATGAAGACTCAAAGCACATTTACAAGCGTCAGCTGGGATTTTACTACCACTCCAATTTGGGAAATGGTCGGCACGAGCTATCCGCGCCTGAAAGCGAATGCGGAAAGCGCATTACCGGTTGAACTCATATCTTTTAGCGCAATAACAAATGCTTCAGTTGCTACACTTCACTGGAACACCGCAACCGAAGTGAACAACTACGGGTTTGAAATAGAAAGAAAACAGTCATCCCTCGTCTCCGCTCGGGATGAAGATTGGAGCAAGATCGGCTTCGTGGAAGGAAACGGCACCACCAACGCGCCGAAATCATATTCATTTGTAGACAACTCCGCATCGGGTAAAACATCGTACCGCTTAAAACAGATCGACCGGGACGGCAAGTTTGAATATTCGCAAACCGTTGAAGTGAACGTAGCAAGTGCGCCGAAAGAATTTGCGCTGTTGCAGAATCATCCCAATCCGTTTAATCCTTCAACCAGCATCCAATATCAGATCGCCGCACCGGGTCATGTCTCGCTGAAAGTGTACGACATGGTTGGCAGGGAAGTGGCAACGCTGGTCAACGGCATGCAGGATGCAGGAGTGAAGAATGTGCAGTTCGACGCGTCGCATATGCCGAGCGGCATCTACTTCTATACGTTGCAGACAAGCTCGTTCACCACAACCAAAAAAATGTCTTTGATAAAGTAACTGTGACAAATACATCCATATGATCTGAATCCCCGGGATCGTTTGCTGTTCCGGGGATTTTTCTTTTCGTTAAAATTGTTGCTGCAGAATATGAAAAAAATCCTCCTTCTGGTTCTACTCGTAATCTCAACGCTCACCTCGCAGGATAAAATTTCTCTTTCCTCCGCATCCGATGTGTACATGCAAGGATTCTACTGGAACTCCCCTCCCGGCGGTATCTGGTACGATTCGCTCGCTTCGCTTGCTCCCAGACTTGCTTCAGCCGGATTCGGCGCGGTGTGGTTCCCCTCTCCGGTAAAAGGGGCCGGCGGCGGATTCTCGATGGGATACGATCCGTACGACCATTATGATTTCGGTGAGTATCTGCAGAAGGGAAGCAAAGAAACGCGCTTCGGCAGCAGGGCGGAACTGGTGAATGCGATCGGCACATTACACGCGGCGGGAATTGAAGTCTACGCCGATGCGGTGATGCGCCACATGATGGGGGGAGAACAACGCACCGCCTACCAATGTATCCCGATGAATAATGGAACGAAGATCGTTTCCGATTCCGCATATCTCATCTTCAATTATCCCAACGGCTCCGGACGTTTCCGGAAGAGCGCCGCCGAGTTCTATCCCAATTCACAAAATTGTTTTGTCGATCCGTTGTTCGTTCAGACCGATCCGCTGTTCCGCTTCGGCGAGTGGCTGGACCATAACAAGCAGAGTGTGCGCGACAGTCTTATTGCATGGGGTTCCTATCTCCGCAACGATCTGAAGTTTGACGGATTCCGTATCGATGCGGTGAAGTCGGTTGATCCGGCATTTTTAGCGGCATTTCTGAAAGGGTCAAACGGCAACGGCTATGCGGTGGCAGAACTTTGGAGCAGTGCGTCCGATATCGGAAGCTGGCTGAATACCGCAAAGAATGTGAACGGTGCAAAGGTTGCCATGTTCGACTTTCCACTCCGGTACACGCTGAAAGAAATGTGCAACAACACCGGCGGCGGATTTGATATGCGCACTCTTGATAATGCCGGACTTGCCGGAGCGGGAATTTCCGGATTCGACATCTCCACGTTCGTTGAGAACCACGACTTTGACCGCATCGGCTCGGACGGAACAACCGATAACGGACACGATCCGGTGCTGACCGATAAGCAACTTGCATATGCATACATCATTTTTTCCGAAGGACGTCCGTGCGTATTTTTTAAGGATTATTTTTCGTACGGATACGGCGGCGCAATTGATACGCTTATCTGGATACGGCAGAACTTTTTGTACGGCGGCACCACAAAACGGAGCGGACTGAATCCGTACTACATCGGCGGAACCGGAACACAGGATGCTCTTGCGCAGGATATTTTTGTAGCGCGGCGTGACGGCGGCGGCGGAAAACCGGCCGCATACATCGTCATCAACGATAATGCAACCGAGTGGCGCGGCGTGTGGGTCAACACCGATTATCCGAACAAGTCGTTTAAGGATTTCACCCGTCACGATATTAACAACAATATTAAGCCGGCACAGGCGGACGGACGGATTGATCTCTGGGCGCCTCCGCGCAGTTACGTGATCTATGTTCCCGATACTTTAACACGATTGAATCATCCTCCCGTTTTGAAAAAACGGACGACACATGAACCGGTGCAATATTATACCGGAACGCCGGTCAATACAAAGATCGAAGTAAGTGATGCCAACGGAGATCCCATTACACTCTCGCTGACCGGAAATCCTTTCTGGCTGAAAGTGCAGAACGGATATTTGAGCGGCACGCCTTTAGCATCGGACACCGGATCGGCGAAAGTGGTGCTGAAAGCATCCGATCCGTACGGCGCGTTTGATGCCGATACATTTTATATCTCCGTGAAACGAAACCGTCCACCGGTGATTTCACTTCTCTCCGATACAACAGTTGTTGCAGCCCGGCGTTTTGTGCGCACACTATCCGCCTCGGATGCCGACGGTGATACGCTCTATTTTTCGCTGACAAAAAAACCGTTGTGGCTTTCCGTCGGTGGGCTGAGCGGACTGCTCAGTGGAACGCCTTCCGTTGCCGATACCGGTTCGTATGCAGTGGTGATAAAGGCCGAAGATGGAAAAGGGGGGTTGGACTCATCGCATTTCACGCTCACCGTGAAACCGGCAAAAGATTCCGTGATCGGAACATACCGTAAACCGGTGATTGACGGTTCAATCTCGTTCGTCAACGATTGGCGAAAAGAGTGGACAGTATGCACGGATAAGGACAGCGACAGCATGTGGTGGGACCGTTTGACCGGTGTGGTGAACAACGAATTGTATTCGCTTCTTGTAACGTGGGATGCCGATTCGCTCTATCTGGGTGTTGATTACCTGATCAACGACAAGAACAACATGCTGATGCTGTATGTCGACGCGCTCCGAAACGCCGGCGTCAAAAATTTTCTTTCTACGCAGGGATACAACGGCGATTATCCGAAGAACAACAGATTTCTTCCGCAGAACGGTATCGACTTTTTCGTTGCGGCATACAATCAGGAAACGCCTTCCGTTTTTCGAGTGGAAGGGAACCAGAGCGTCAACATTTCTTCTCTCTCTTCACGCTTCCGCGGAGCTCTGTCGCGAGGAATGGAAGCATCCATTGGGTGGAACGACATCTACAAACTTGGGAACGGAATGGTTGAAAAAAATGCAGTACTCAATCTTGTGGCACTGGCTTCCGGGGGATCCGATTTCGGTTCCGGCGACGCAATGCCGGATAACGCCGATGTGGACGGCAATGCCGGTCCGGACAGCCTGAAAATTCTTGCAACGGTCACCGTGGATAAAAATGGAGATGGTATTCCCGATCCGACCGTTTTCGTCACCTCTCTTCTCTATAATAATGCTCTGACAGCACTGCCGTCGGAATTTTCGCTGCAACAGAACTATCCGAATCCGTTCAATCCCGCAACCACCATATCGTATGCTGTGCCGCAGAGCGGCACGGATTACACAGTTTCACTCCGTGTGTACGATCTGCTGGGGCGCGAAGTGGCCCTGTTGGTGAATGGCACGCAGCGGCCGGGCATGCACTTCGTTACCTGGAATGCCGCGGGGAATACTAGCGGAGTCTATTTTTATCTGATGAGGGCCGGTCCGTTCTCCGCAGTGCGGAAACTGATGCTGCTAAAGTGAGTCATTGATCTTCCGCCTGTATGATTTAATCACTCACCGCAGAGAACGCAAAGCACGCAGAGAAAATTTGTAGGGACGGACGGAAGTCCGTCCTTGTTATTTTTAAAGAAAAAAGTAAACGATCGAAATGACAATAAAAGCTGACACCACGGAGACCACGGAGAATTTAAGAAGATGTTCACCCTGAGCAATGGCGCTTTAGCGCCAGCGCCGAAGGGTCACCGCAAAGGGCGCAAAGCACGCAGAGAAAATTTGTAAGGACGGATGGAAGTCCGTCTTGTTATTTTTAAAGAAAAAAAAATGTTTGAAATAACAATAAAAAGCACACGCCACGGAGCTCACATCTGCCTGCCGCAGGCAGGGAGGACATTGAGAATCTATCTGTTTGAATAAGAAAGTAATGCTTTGATTTCGTATCTTCTTGCACTTGTCTGCGGATGGAAAAAATATCCATCCAATGAATGACCAGCACTCACTCATAATTATTAGCGAACAGTGATGACTCCGCGTGAACGAATATGCGCCGCAATGGATCTGAAGCCGGTCGATAAGATTCCGCTGATGTGTCAGATGAGCATCGGCCATATGCAGATTCAGCTGAAATGTTCCCCCGCAGATTTTTGGCATGATGTTGATGTATTTGCCGGCGGACTTGCTGCCATGCGAGAAGCGTATGATTTCGACGGAATTTTAGTAAGCCTGCACGGACACGACCCGCATTGGAAAGAACACATTCGTTCGCGCAGAATAGCCGCCGAGTTCGAAGAGATCGTGTGGAAGAATGGCGATACAACGCAGCATGTGTTCGATGATCTTCCGCGTCATATTCCCTCGCGCGCTCCGGACACTGTTCTTCTTTCGGAATTCGATCTGCAATTTCTTCCCACAGCGCTGACGTATATTCCTGTCTCCCAAGGATTGCATTTTCATATTGATCAAAACCATCCGTACGACATATTCCATATTCTCAAAAAAAAGGTCGGCGCTTCGTATTCGCTTCACGGGGAAATAACATCACCGTTCGATTATTATCTTGATCTTTTCGGATATGAAAATGGTCTGCTGGGATTGATAGAAGAACCGGAAAAAGCGCATGCGATCCTTGCCCATTTTACCAAACTCATTGCATCGTGTGCCGAAGGAATGTGTGATACCGGTATTGATGCCGTTAAACTATCATCTCCGTTTGCAGGGTCCACATTTATTTCTCCCGAATTCTACGGCACGTTTGTTCTTCCGTATGAAAGAGCTTTGGCGCGTGCCGTTCGAGCAAAGGGAATAGCGATCTATACGCATACATGCGGCTCGATCAATGACCGGCTGGAACTGATGTTTGACGCAGAAGTGAACGGAATAGAATGTCTTGACCCGTACCCATTGGGCGACGTAGAACTTCAGGATGCCTTTACCCGCATCGGAAAAAAAGGATTCATCAAAGGAAATATTGATTCGGTCAATATTCTGCTGAACGGAACGGCAAATGAGGTTCTTGAAGATGCCCGGTTGCGGATTGAGATCGGCAAAAAAAATGGCGGATTTATTTTAAGTACTGCATGTTCCATTGCACCCCGTGTGGATCGTAATCATATACAACTGCTTCGCACGGCCGTCGATCGTTGGGGATGACGATTTGATACTTCTGAATAATTTGTTGTCAATTGTCATTCCGAACGCAGCCCCAAAAGGGCAAGTGAGGAATCTCGAACTTTATATTGAAGGTAAAACAAGATTTCTCGATGCTTCGCATCTCGAAATGACATTGATGTGAGATATTTCAAAAGTCTCAGATAAAACGCGCTGCGCCGTATTGCCGGGAAAACAAGAGGAAAACATATGCATTTAGAAATGATCGACTGGCTGCTCATTATCGGACTGATGATCGTGTATGTGATTATCGGAATATGGGTCACCAAGCGTTCCGGAAAAAGTTCTTCGGAATATTTCCTCTCCGGCAGAAATATGCCGTGGCTTCTTCTTGGTGTCTCCATGGTCGCAACAACCTTCTCAATCGATACGCCGAATTTAGTCACGAACATTGTCCGTGTTCACGGCGTTTCCGGAAATTGGGTATGGTGGTCATTTCTCCTGACCGGAATGCTGACGGTGTTTATCTACGCAAAATTATGGCGGCGCTCCAACATGTCCACTGACAACGAATTCTACGAGATCCGCTACAGCGGAAAGCCCGCCGCACTTCTGCGTGCATTCCGGTCGATTTATTTGGGATTCTTTTTTAATATTGTGATCATTGCATCGGTGACCCTTGCGGCGGTGAAAGTTGGTGCTATTTTGCTTGGTCTTTCGCCGCTCCAAACGATCATCATCGCAGGGGGAGTGACGGTCGTGTATAGTTCCATGGGCGGATTACTCGGCGTACTGCTTACTGATTTCATTCAATTCATTATTGCTATGACCGGTTCTATTGCCGCGGCTTACGTTGCGCTGCAGCATCCGCAGGTCGGCGGTCTTCAAAAATTGTTGTCTCATCCAGACGTTGCTTCCAAATTATCCTTCCTTCCGGATTTTACAAATCCCGAACTTGTTATTATTGTTCTAATTATTCCATTTGCCGTTCAATGGTGGAGTGTGTGGTATCCGGGATCCGAACCGGGCGGGGGAGGTTTTATTGCTCAGCGTATGTTTGCAGCGAAGGATGAAAAGCACGCCGTTGGAGCGACCCTCTTTTTTAACGCCGCACATTATGCGGTGCGTCCGTGGCCGTGGATTATCGTCGCGCTCGCCTCGATCATTGTGTTCCCCGATATCCAGTCGATCAGAACGGCATTCCCGAATCTCGATCCTGCAATGATCGGGAACGATATGGCGTATCCCGCCATGCTTACGTTTCTTCCTCCCGGCTTGATGGGACTTGCAGTCGCTTCACTGATCGCCGCATACATGTCCACGATCTCAACAAGTTTGAACTGGGGATCGTCCTATATCGTGTATGATTGTTACAAGCGATTCATTAAACCCAAAGCGGATGAAAAAGAACTTGTTGCTGTCGGCAGAATATCAACGGTGGTGATGATGGTTTTTGCAAGCATCCTTTCGCTGTATCTTCAGAATGCACTTCAGGCATTCAACATTCTGCTGCAGATCGGAGCCGGAACCGGATTGTTATTTATTCTCCGGTGGTTCTGGTGGAGGATCAATGCGTTCAGCGAAATATCGGCGATGATTGTTTCCTTCGTTATTGCGCTGGTGTTTCTTATGAAAAAAAATATTGATACGGCCGCGATTGATACGCTGGTCGGTTCGGGCATGAGTCTTGAACATGCTACGGCTCTCGTGGCTCCTTTTAAAGAATGGCAGGAACTTGTCATCGGGGTTGCGCTAACGACTGTTACGTGGTTGGCTGTTACGTTTATGACTGCGCCGGCAGACACAAAAACACTGATCGGTTTTCTGAAAAAAGTTCAACCTTCGGGTCCCGGCTGGAAAAAAATTCTGGATCAGGCAAGAGCCTCCGGCGAGATCATTGATACGGATATACGAAAAAATAATTTCCCGCTGGGAATTGCCTGCATGGTCGCCGGCTGTTTTGCGATCTATAGCGCATTATTCGCAACCGGATACTGGATCTATTCTCAGTATCTTCTTTCCGCTGTACTGTGGCTGGTTGCCGCAGTCTCATCGTTATTCCTATGGAAAATGTGGATGAAAGTAACGGAGTAACCACAACTTCCCGAAACAGCTTCCGCAACAGAAATTGAAAAACATCCTCCGGGCAGATCACCGCCGGAGGATGATGTTGTAACTTCTCTAAAACTGCCATGTTAAACAGCTTATCCGCCCAAGTCCTTCAATTATTCATCGTCTAATAATCCCCGTTCGTCGAAAAAATACATAAATACCGATCCTGTTTAATATGTTTGTATCAATACATTGACTGATACACACCCTTGACACCAACAAATCAAACGGAGGAAATCACATGAACAAACGACCCGTCCAGGTAACTGGTGAAGCATATCAACGCGGTAAATACATGAGCTTGCCCCGCCTGATCACGCATTGGCACCAGGCTAATTCAATCGCAGAGGTGACTCCCGAAGGGGGAAAGATTTTGGAGATTGGACCCGGCTCCGGACATACCACCTGGTTGCTAAAAAATAGAGGGTTCAATGTAACCACCCTTGATTTTGATGCATCGGTGAAACCGGATATTATCGGGGATGTTACGGAAATTCCCTGCGACGACAATACCTTTGACTGCGTTATTGCCGCCGAAGTTCTCGAGCATCTTCCATTTTCGGAGTTCGGTAAGGTGCTTTCGGAATTGAAGCGGGTGAGCCGTGGCCATGTGATTGTTACACTGCCGGCACCGTTCGTCGGAATTTCCACTCTGATTAATTTCCCCGGCATTAAACCGATCGGATTATTTTTAGGTGTGCCGTACTGGATCAAACACAAATTTGACGGTCAACATTATTGGGAATTGGGGAAACGGAATTTTGGAATGGCGAAGATCCTCGAAGCGTTCGAAAAGCAAAAACTGGCGATCGTCAAAAAATTCCGTCCCGCACCATCACTCTTTTGCTACTTTTTCGTTTTAAAAGCGCACGGTGCGGAGCACTAGATAAATTCTATTGCGGAGGTGCATGGTGATAATCTATTCACACAGGAACTTGGCGGGTTTGAAATCAACTGTTCCACGGTAATGGTTGTCGTTGGCTACGGCTTGTGAATAATTCTGGAAATAGCCGTGAAAATCCATTTTTTCCGTGTCATCCGTGGTCTGCTTTTTATTCATTACAATGCAGTTATTTATATAGGCCGGGGTTTATTGTTTTTGGTTTTATGCCGGATTTCAACACTTCCGGATATTTACGGTTAATATCTGCATTTTACTTCCGCCAATACCTGAGAGTCTCTTTAATGTTATCAAAAACGACTGTTCGTTTTCCATAGTGCCACGTAACACTTGCATCCGATGAACTATACTCTATCCCCGTAGGTTTGCCTATGAGAGTTATCACTTGAGATACAGACATTCCTTTACAGAGTTTTATCCAGCCGTGATTCATTTTATTCTCATCTATCTTAGTGACGATGAGAGTATCGAATTGAATTCTCAACGAATCAGGTACTGGAACTACTTTTGTTGTGTAATATTCTTTCTGCTGCGGTTGAGCAAAACTAAAAGTAACCGCAAGGAGAATAATGAGTGTGCGAAAATGTATAATCATAAATAATCTACACTTCGTGATTGGCGGAAATTGTTAAACGAATCGTCAGGCCGTCGAACATTAGAAAGACAATTGCAGGCATACACCTTGATAACGCGAACTAAGCAAGGGATGGATGCGTAAGGTTTGTCGATATCCAAGGGGTGATTGTATTGGTGTTTTTCCTGTGAGAATCTGCCAATGCGTACTAATCCGGTTCCAATCCAAAACCAAATCAACTGTTGCTAATCCTAACAGTGCTCCATAGACAAGAACCCGTGATACCGAATTCTGGCCGGCGACTTCTTTAACAAAAAAATTAATGTCTGATCCCGGTCGTCCAAAAGTATTAACTAAAGCATCCATGACAACATAACGGGGGAAATCAAATCTTCCAAGTAGAAACGTCATGGAAAAGAATCGTTGACCCCACCGGGGAAGCGGAATATCGCGTACAACAAGATCAGACCCCTCCGCCAATCCACGGGTAAATAGCACACCGCTTAAAAATGTAAAAGATTTTCCGGTATGCCCTATATCGTTCGACCAATCAGTCCAACCCAACTGGTGATTTCCGTTGGGTGCAGTGCGGATAAGTCCAAACCGGACATCGTGTCCGCCAAAGATGGATGCGACCGAAGAATGTCCTATCTCATGGACCCCGAGAAAGAGAATTGCGGATGGGGTAAATAGGAGTGCATCGGTAAGAACAATCTTTGCTGTCCCATCATGAGATTCAAATTCTGAAGAATCAATTTGTGCAAAAAGGTTTGCCGCAGCTAAAATAGTAATTAGTAACAGA
Source organism: uncultured Ignavibacteriota bacterium (assembly GCA_903861125.1). Lineage (GTDB taxonomy): Bacteria > Bacteroidota > Ignavibacteria > UBA10030 > UBA8401 > UBA8401. The sequence goes on along the minus strand of CAIOTF010000016.1, from coordinate 24,923 downwards.
CCGCAAATATATTTGTACATATGAATTATTCCATTCCTCCAATCGGCTCCCTATTTGGAGCTACGTTGTTTATGTCAACGATAGTAAGATAAGTATTGCTACCATAACGTTACAAAATTATGAGCACTTGACTCCCGCGAAATAGTATGTCGTATGGTTTCAAGTATTTGGGATGCAATGGTATTTGCCGTATACATTTTTAAGATACCGGTCGATCATAGGTTCTGAACAATTTCCGGAAACCGTGTGATCAGCAAATTATAAAACCTTTTCCGTTTTATAATGTTACCGGTTTAGTTGTAATAATCTCAATTTAGCCGGTTCCTTTTTACTATGATTAGGGTGCAAGGTGGCAACATGCTACGCTCGTATCTTTTGAAGGTACAAAAAAAAAGTCGAGAACAAATCTCGACTTTTCATTTTAGTAGCGTGGGCGGATCCCGCAAAAGAACTGCGGGATATCGCAAAAACGCTCCACTTGATTATCATGTCTTCCTATTGTAGCGGGGGGCGGACTTGAACCGCCGACCTACGGATTATGATTCCGACGCTCTAACCAGCTGAGCTACCCCGCCAAACTATTTTTTTATATTCAGAAGCGAAAGCGAAGTCCCTTTGGGACTGCCTGCCCCGTGTTTTTTACGGGGAGCTACCCCGCCAAACTATTTTTTATATTCAGAAGCGAAAGCGAAGTCCCTTTGGGACTGCCTGCCCCGTGTTTTTTACGGGGAGCTACCCCGCCAAACTCATTTTTTGATCTGTCAAATATAGAGAAAACCGCTTAAATTCTCTATTAAATTTTCGGTTGCTTTTTTAACGAATTATTGGCATTTATGCATACGGTTTGGTAGGCAAATATACAGAAACCAACCGTCAGAGCGAATAATTTATAAATATAAAAAAAAAATCGGTCGTCTGCAATTAAGTTCAGTAAATAATTTTCAAAAAGAGTCATATTAACTGCAGAAATATAATAACCGTGGCGTTGACAAAGCAGTATGTTGCTCGTTGTCAGGTTGTTCAATGATCGAATTCGTTGTAGAATGTCTGTTGTGTGTCTGAGCTATAAATCCTGTCTGCATTTCACCGGAAACATTTTTGTATTAGGTGCAAACAGGTTCTTAAATGAGGGTTAAAGACATTTTTTGAAGGGAAAATTTGCCGGAAAAGTCTTAGTTGAAAAAAGCTTTTTACCAAATATGTCTACATTTGTTTACAATATAGTAAACAAATGTAACATCGCAATAAAAAAGTGTTCAATATTCGTAAAAAACGACATAAAATTTCTGGTCCAATAATTGTTCTGTATTTTGGTAATATTTTAAGCAGCAACAATTCACTAATTAACAAATCTATACACCAATAGAAAGAAAACCATATGAAAAAAATGTTCTTTGTGTTCGTTGTGGCACTTGTTCTAACTGCAATGAATTCGGTTGCGTATGCTCAAACTGCGGAACCGCAAAAACCAGCAGCTGTTGTTCCGACACCGGCTCCGGCACCAACACCGGTAGCAACTCCGGCACCTGCACCGACCCCGGCAGCAACACCGGCACCTGCACCAGCTCCTGCTCCGCAAAAAGCGGTTGCTCCCGTACAGCAAAAGCCTGCTGTTGCTGTTCAGGCTTCAGGACTTCGCAAAACTATTACTGTCTCCGGTGGTGCTTTAGTCGCCTCTGATTTTAGCGGAACAACGGTTTTGGCCGGATACGAACAAGAAGTAACGCCAAAATTAGCAATCGGTGGCGAAGTAGGTTATTCAAACCTAACTGGTGATTTTACTGGTGCAACCAGTAAAATCATGTATACATATAATTATAATCTTGTTGATGTCGGCGTAAATGTTAAATATTTGCTGGTGGCTCTGTCTGAGAATAAATATACAATTAAAGGATGCGTTGGTGCTAAAATGGGATATAACCTTACTAAAACCTATGAAGTCAAAGGGACACCAACGGATTTTAAAAAACCAGAGAATGCAAACAATAACGGAATTAGCCTTGGTTTGGAAGCAGCCGGATTGAAACTTTCAAACAAAATCACATTGAGCCTGAAGGTAGATTATACATATAGCCTTTCTAATATGGCAATCGAAAGCGAAAAAGAATTAGAAACAATGCCGAGCGGCGTTGAAGTGCTCGTTGGCTTGCGTTACGGCTTGTAATTGGTAGTTTGAAATATTTCATAAAGTGAATCAGAACCCGCCGTATGGCGGGTTTTTTATTTTAAACACCATCGTTGCTCGTAAACATTGCAGTAGAATATCATTTTTTTTCTAAATCAGTACGGCCACTGTGATGTATTATAAAGACTGTAAAGAAATATTTGCAGCTACTACATTAACTTCATTACCACCACTTCTATTTCTCCGCTGCAGGATTAAACTTATCGTATGCCGCTTGCAGGTCAAAACGTTATAGCAAGACAAAACAGAAAGAAAAGCAACTTTTTTAAGGGATGCACCTTGCTTAGTAAGTAGTTTTGCCTCCGTATAAAAAGCCAAAAAGCTGATGATTTGTGCACGAAAGTATTTTGGACATGTATGAAGCCGCATGTAAACATTCGTTGCTAAAACCGTCTACATAAGTTTACGTTCTATGAATAACTGTTAAAATATTGGCTAAAAATGACAATAAAAAAGGAAATATTTTTGGCACTATTATTGGATTAACAAACTCGAGGGCAAATAGAAAAATAACGGCAGGTCTATTCCCTTAGTATTTCCAACTAAATCCGTAAACATATTTTACAATGGGCTATCTAAATAAGATCAATTCTGTAAATGCTGTAAGGCGAATAGTCGCGGCTATTTTAATCTCCATCGTTGTTAATGAGTTGGTAACTACAATGCTCCTGCGCTCTTTCCCCGGGCACTCGGGGGTTGTTGAAACACTGCTGGATGGACTTTTACTGTTTTTGTCATCCTTTCCTATCATTTTCATTTTTGTCTATCGTCCGTTAAAACATTTTGTCAAAGTGGTAGAGGAAGAAAAAGAAAAAATAACGCTCAGCGAAAGTGACCTTCGTCAATCCGATCAAATGCTCAAAATTGTTCTTGAAAATTTTCCGGGAGTTGTCTTTTGGAAAGACAGGGAACTGAAATATGGCGGAGCTAATCAGGGATTTGCCGGCATGTTCGGACATAGCAGAGCATCCGATATAGCGGGTAAAACAGATTATGATTTAATGAGCGATGTTCAGGCCGCCGATAAGTTTCGGGCGGTTGATAGTGAGGTGATGAATAGTGGAATACCAAAACTGAATGTGCTCGAACAAGTGAAGGCTGTCGGCGGCCGTGTGATCTGGTTTGATACAAATAAAATTCCTCTGCGTGATGAAGAAGGGAATGTGATCGGCGTTCTGGGTGTATCGCTTGATGTGACCGAACGCTTGAAGGAAGAGGAGAAACTGCGAGAAACAAGTCAATATCTGGATAAGTTGTTCCGGAACGCCAATGCGCCAATCATCACATGGGATCCTTCATTGTTGATCACCCGGTTCAATGATGCATTCGAGGAATTGAGCGGATATCAGTATGGGGAAGTGATCGGCAAAAATCTTGATATACTCTTTCCGGACAAACACAAAGAAGTTTCAATCGACATTATTAAAAAAACAGGGAGCGGCAATAACCTGAAGACTGTTGAAATAATGATACAGCGGAAAGACGGGGAATTAAGAAGTGTAATTTGGAATACCGCTAATGTTCTTGCTGACGACGGTGTTACGATCGCTGCGACAATCGCTCAGGGTCAGGATATTACAGATCAAAAAGATGCTGAGGAAGCGTTGCGGGAACAGAATGATCTGCTTGTATTGTTATTGAAATATTCCCCGGTGAATATTTTCATTAAGGAAGTGAGTACTAAGGAAAACCGAGTGCTGAATGTCAGCGATAATTTTCACGAACTAACCGGTATTCCGAGTGCGCAGATGATCGGCAAAACAATGCACGAATTGTTCCCGTCGGATTTTGCTGATATGATCGTTGTTGATGATTGGACCATCTTCACCAACGGAAACGTGCTGAATATTGAAGAGACATTGAATGGCCGAATTTATAACACAATCAAGTTCCCATTTATTTTAGGGGATAAAAAAATTATCGGCGGATTTTCCATTGATATTACGGAACGCAAGAAAGCTGTTACTCAAATTGAAGAGACGGTGAAAAAACTTGAGCTAAGCAAAGAGGAATTGCGCCAGAAAAACACCGAGCTGGAACAATTTACCTACACGGTCTCTCACGATCTGAAAAGTCCTCTCATTACCATTAAGGGGTATTCAGGCGGGCTTCTCCGCGATCTTTCCAACGGCAGACACGACCGGTTTGAATCCGATCTGAAGCGCATTGCAGTGGCGGCGGACAAGATGACCTCGCTGCTCGAAAACCTGCTTGAACTGTCTCGCATCGGGCGCATTGTCAATCCGCCGACAAAATTTTCAATGGGGGAATTAACGCACGATGTAATCTCGCTGCTTTCGGGACCCATTACCAAATGCAACGCAAATATCGTTGTCCAAGAAGGTCTTCCAGACATTTATGCAGACCGGACACGGATGCATGAAGTGATCCAGAATCTGGTTGAGAACGCACTGAAGTTTACCGGCGAACGGCCGGAACCGACGATCGAAATTGGATTGCGGAAAAACGGCGTCAGTAACCAAATCTTCTTTATTCGTGATAACGGAAAAGGGATCGATCCCAGGTATCATGAGACAGTGTTCGGACTTTTTAACAAACTTGATGCATCCACCGAAGGAACTGGCATAGGTCTTGCGCTTGTCCGCCGTATTATAGAGGTTCACGGCGGCCGGATCTGGGTCGAATCGGAAGGAATTAACCGCGGTACAACATTTTGCTTTACACTTCAAACTAACGAACAAAACGGAAAGGAACAGTAGCTCTATGAGCGGAGAACCATTAGTAATATTGCTGGTTGAGGATAATCCCGACCACGCTGAGTTGGTAAAACGAAATCTTGAGGATTTTCGAGTAGCCAATACAATCTATCATGTGGAAGACGGTGAGGCGGCACTCGTATACTTGCGCGAATGCGGAACGTACGCATCAAAAAGCAAATTTATTCGTCCCGACTTGATCCTGCTGGATTTGCGTCTTCCCCGTATTGATGGACTGGAAGTGCTGAAACAGATAAAAAGTGACGCCAAACTCCAATCCATTCCTGTTGTGATCTTAACCAGTTCCGATGCGGAACGCGATATGGCCATGGCGTATGAATATCATGCAAACAGTTATATCACCAAGCCGGTGGATTTTGACAACCTTGCAAATTTATTAAAAGATCTTGGGTATTACTGGCTTGCATGGAACAAGAGGCCGTGGTAGCCTGTACCTGTACCATGGTGAATCCGGTTGGACGTTGACGGCCGCAAAAAATATTTTATCACAACACTGATGTATAAACAATCTGTATGAAAAACGAATCAACCGTAACGAATATCCTTGTAGTGGAAGATGAACCGGCCCATGCCGAGCTTATCAGCCGCTGCTTTGAGAGAGCTGAAAGAAAATATTCCGTGACGGTCGCTTCAACGATCAGGGAGGCAAAAGAGTCGGTTACTCTGCAGCCTCCCGATTTAGCGATTGTTGATTATAATTTACCGGACGGACGGGGCGATTTAATAATTAATTTTGGCGACGGTTTGTTTCCCACCATCATGCTTACGTCGCACGGCGATCAGCAGCTGGCGGTGCAGGCGATCAAATCGGGTGCGCTTGATTATATTGCGAAATCACCTGAGTCGTTCGACGCGCTGCCGTCTATCGTGGAGCATGTGCTTCGCGAATGGCGTCTTATTGTAGACCGGAAAAAGGCGGAGGAACTGCTACGGATAAGCGAGGAGCGAAACCGCATTATCCTTCAAACTGCCATGGATGGATTCTGGCTGATAGACATTAAGGGCCGGATGCTGGAAGTAAACACAACATACAGCCAGATGAGCGGCTACAGCATTGAGGAATTGCTGACCATGGAAGTGAACGATCTGAAGCTTCGGGAAGCAGCCGACGAGACCTTGTTGCAATTGACGAAGATTGTGGAAAAGGGGCAGGACCGTTTTGAAAGCAAACACCGCCGGAAAGACGGAAGCACTTTTGATGTTGAAATAAGCATGAAGTACCGGCCAAACGACGGCGGTCAGTTTGTTGTGTTCCTGCGCGATATCACCGAACGGAAGAGATCGGAAGCGCAGGTCCGCCAGCTATCCCTTGCCGTTCAACAGGCATCAACAAGCGTACTGATCACCGACGTGGACGGTGTGATTGAATATGTGAATGAAGCATCGGTCCGGAGTTCCGGATTTTCCGCCGAAGAACTTATCGGACAGAAACCGTCGATCTTAAAATCCGACACGGCTCCGCGAGAACTTTTTGAAGATCTCTGGGGGACCATCACTGCCGGAAAAGAGTGGTCCGGCGAGTTTCACAACAGGCGGAAAGACGGGACATACTATTGGGAATCGGTTGTTATTGCACCCGTTAAGAACGATGCCGGTACGATCATCAATTATATAGCTGTGAAGGACGATATCAGTGAACGGAAAGAGATGCAGACACAACTGTTCCGTTCGCAGCGGATGGAAAGCATCGGAACGCTGGCCGGCGGCATTGCACACGATCTTAACAACATCCTCGGTCCCATACTGCTATCGGTACAGATCTTGAAACGAAAAGTGAAGGATGAATCGCTGCAAAGTTTTATTACAACCATTGAAACGTCGACCGTGCGCGGGAAAGATATTATCCGGCAGGTGCTCGGATTTGCCCGCGGCGCGGACAGCAAACCGGTAGTGATGCAGATTCGCCACATCATCAACGAGGTGAAGAACATTATCGAACAGACTTTCCCGCGGAATATTGAAATACAGTGTTATACCCCAAAAGAACTCTGGACGATTACTGCAGATCCAACACAGATCCATCAGGTGCTGATGAATCTGTGCGTGAATGCCCGTGATGCCATGCCGCACGGCGGCCGGCTTATTGTGAACAGCAAGAATGTTGAACTGGGAGCGGGCGAACTGGCCCATCATCCGGATGCGGTCGTAGGGAAATATCTGGCGATCGAGGTGCGTGATACCGGTACGGGTATTCCGGATTATATCCAGCAGAAGATCTTCGATCCGTTCTTTACCACAAAAGATCCCGGAATGGGAACCGGCCTCGGTCTTTCCACCGTCTTCAGCATTGTAAAACATCATCATGGTTTTATACACCTGGATTCGGTAATAGGTGAGGGAACAAGCTTTCTGGTTTACATTCCGGTATCAACAGCTCACAAAGAATCGGAAAAGAGTGTTACCGCTGAAACCATTACCATCGGTAATAACGAATTGATCCTGCTCGTGGATGACGAACATTCCATTGCGGTGATGTGCGAGGAGACGCTCCGTTTTTACAACTATTCCGTGCTCATGGCAACCAACGGCGCGGACGCACTGGCTAAATTTGTTGAGCGCGGGATGAATGCAAAAGTTGTGCTGATCGATATGATGATGCCATTGATGGACGGGAAGACGGCCAGTACGACCATCCGGAAAATCAATCCTCACATTAAGATCATCGGCATGAGCGGACTGATGAGAGAATCCGACCATGAACAGGAGAAAGACAATAAACTGTTCGATTATTTTTTACAAAAGCCATTTACCGGTGAGGCGCTAATGGAAGCTGTGCAAACAGTTCTAAAACCGGATACTACAAAATGACCGTGCAGTGTAGTGCATGGAGAGATAAGAACATGAATCAAACACCCGGAAGATTATTTTAATGAAAAAACAGGAAACCGAAAAACATATCCTGGTTGTGGAAGATGAAGCGGAACATGCCGAGTTGCTCAGCCGAGGATTTGAACGGGAGAGCGGTACGTACCGGGTGACCGTGGCATCAACCATTGCCATTGCACGCGAGTTCATTTCACAACGGCAGCCCGATCTGGCGCTTGTTGATTACCGCCTTCCGGACGGAGGCGGTGACAGTGTGATTACTTTGGGTGCCGGACTATTCCCGGTTGTTATGATGACATCGCACGGCGACGAGCATCTGGCTGTTCAAGCGATTAAAGCCGGGGCACTCGATTATATTGTTAAATCGCCCACTACTTTTAATGATATAACTCTTTTAGTGGGCAATGCGTTGCTGGAATGGAAATTATTGACGGAACTAAAATCGGCCGAGGAAAAACTGCGGAAGAGCGAAGAGCAGTACCGGATTGTTCTTCATACGGCGATGGATGGTTTTTGGTTGGTGAATAACCAGGGTTTTCTGACGGATGTAAATGAAACATATTGCCTGATGAGCGGCTACAGCAAAAAAGAATTGCTGACTATGAGCATCTTCGACCTTGAAGCCATAGAAGGAGATGATCAGACCCTTAATCATATGGATTTGATTATTAATAACGGTGAACAGCGTTTTGAGACACAGCACCGCCGGAAAAACGGAACTGTTTATGACGTTGAGGTCAGCGTGCAGTATCGTTCTGATTTTGAGGGGGGCTTTGTCTGTTTCGTGAAGAATATTACCGAACAGAAATTACTGAGGAAGTCACTGCGGCAAAGCGTGGAACGGTATCATCTGCTTATCCAGAAGGCGACCGACGGGGTTCTCTATCTCTCCATGGAGTATGCCATCATATCGGCGAACGAAGCGTTTACCCGTATGCATGGTTACACCGAACAGGAAATTGTAAATTTGAAATTGAATGATCTGCAGACGCTTGTAACGATAAAACAAATGCCTGCAATGAGAAACAAAATGCTTTCGGGAGGAATGGCAGTCTTTGAGGCGGAACATATTCATAAGAGCGGCCGCATTATTCCGATAGAAATTTCGTCGAGCATTGTTACGATAAACGATGAAACAATTATTCAGTTGTTTTGCCGCGACATTTCCGAACGCAAAATAATGAATGATAAACTGCGTAATTCGGAACGCTTCGTCCGGTCGATCGTGGATTCGCTTTCTTCGCAGATTGCTACTCTGGATGAAACCGGCACGATCATAACCGTCAATAGTGCCTGGCGAAATGTAGCAACTAATAATTTGGTAAACGGAGATACTGTTTGCGAAGGGGTCAATTATCTTGCGGTGTGTGATGCGGTGACGGGTGCCGAGGCTCAAAATGCCCATACAATTGCTGCCGGTATCCGTGCTGTGATACAGGGAGATCAGGTCAAATATATCCATGATTATGCGTGCGACACTCCGGACGAACAACGCATATTCACGGCAACCGTTACACGGTTTATGGGAAGCGGTCCGATCCGTGTTGTGGTAGCGCACGAAGATGTTACGGATCGGATGCAGATGCAGAACGCGTTGACCGACTCACTTGGTAAATTTCAGTCGGTCTTCGAAAACTCCAATGATGCCCTGATGCTTCTTTCGGAGAAAGGATACTTTGAGTGTAATACAAAAGCACTTGAAATGTTCGGCATATCAAGCAAGGAAGAATTCGCAAAATTCCAACCGATTCAATTGTCTGCTCCAGTACAGCCCGATGGAACCGAATCCGGAAAGGCTTCAGTCAAACATGTTGCAAAGGCCTATCGCAACGGGACCGATAACTTTGAATGGCTGCACCGCCGTCTCAACGGCGAGGAATTTTTTGCCGATGTTATGCTATCGACGTTTAATTACCGCGGCAGCCGATTGATACAGGCAACTGTCCGCGACATCAGCATGCGGAAAAATATGGAACATGATCTTCTGGACAGCGAAAACTTTTTGCGGAAGGTCACCGACAATATGCCGGGTATGGTCGGGTACTGGACCAAAGAATTAGTCTGCACGTTTGCAAACAAGCATTACCTCGAATGGTTTGGCTATACTCCGGCTGAGATGATTGGATTGCGGATGCAGGATGTGTTAGGCGACGAATTATTCCGGAAGAATGAACTGTTTATTCGTAATGCTCTTCGCGGTGAAGACCAGATGTTTGAACGCCAGTTGACAAAGGTTGACGGCACGATCGGATTAACTCTCGTACATTATATATCACACCGCGTTCATGACGGGGTGGCAGGATTTTTTGTACTGATTGCGGATATCACGGAAATAAAACGCGGGCAGGAAAAGAGCCGCTTGAGCGATGCCGCCCTTTCATCGATATCGCAAGGGGTGATCATAACGGATCACGACGGTATTATTCTTTCGGCAAACAAAGCCGTTGAAGCAATCACCGGCTATGCCGGTAACGATTTAACCGGAGTGAACTGCCAGGTGTTTCATGGTCCGCTCAGCGAATCCGGCACTGTAAAAACCTTGCTTGAAGCGTTGAAAAAATCAAACCAATTTTTCGGTGAAATACTCTTATACCGAAAAGACAGCAGGACATTTTGGAGCGAAGTAACTATTTCTCCTGTGGTCACCGAGCAACGCCAAACAACCCATTTTGTGTTTGTTATACGCGACATCAGCGAGCGCATGCTTGCCGAAAAAGAATTGCGTGACCGCGAGGAAAAATACCGCGGGCTGGTGATGTATTCCAACGATCCGATCTTCAGTTTTAATCCTGATGAAACGTACCGATTTGTGAACGAAGCATTTGCTCGGCGTTTCGGAAAAACACCGGAAGATTTTATCGGAAAAACACCGCACGACGTATTCTTCCACGATGAAGCTGAAAATCGGCTGGAACTTGTGCGGAAGGTGTTTAAGACCAGAGAGACGAACGAAGTCGAATCTCAGATCGTCGATAAAAGAGGCGCAACGGTATATTATGTAACCACAGCCGATCCGGTGAAAGATAATCAGGGAAGGGTGTTATACGTTTCCTGTATCTCGAAAGATATTACCGAGCGAAAAAATACGGAGTTGAGACTGCGCCAGCTTTCGCAGGCGGTCGAACAAAGTCCTGCTTCGGTAATGATCACCGATACCGAAGGTTTGCTCCGGTATGTAAATCCCAAGTTTGTTGAGATAACAGGGTATCATCCCGGCGAAGTGCTGGGAAATAACCCGCGATTCTTAAAATCGGGACTTATGCCGCCGGAGGAATATATCCGGTTGTGGAATGACATTACATCCGGCAAGACATGGAAAGGGGAGTTCCATAACAAGAAGAAGAATGGTGAACTGTTCTGGGAGTTGGCAACAATCTCCCCGATCCTGAATGCACAGGGAGAAACGACCCACTACATCGCGATTAAAGAAGATATTACCGAGCGTAAAAAGGCAGACGAAGAACGGGAACGGATGATCGCAGAACTGCAGGAAGCCCTTGAACAGATTAAAACTTTGAAAGGTATCGTGCCGATTTGTGCCAACTGCAAACAGATCAGGGATGACGAAGGATTTTGGCAGCAGGTAGAGTCGTATGTGGAGAAACATACCGAAGCACAATTTTCGCACGGAATTTGTCCGGTTTGCGTTGAAAAATTGTATCCGAAATATGCAAAGAAATTAAAAAAATAAACCGTTGTACCAACTCATTCAACGACCAACACTAAATATGTAAGGAATGCAGTATGGGTCAGAATCAATTACTTCTCATCGTTTTAGGAATGATCATCGTCGGTGTTACGATCGCAGTGGCAATTCTGCTGGTGCAGGAAAATGCCGTCACCGCCAACCGTGATGCAATGGCTGCCGATCTGCTGACGATTGCTGCAAAATCGAAACAATATTTTAATACACCGGCCACACTTGCCGGCGGCGGACATTCCTTTGTGGGATTAACGGCCGACGCGTCGGGTATGTCGAAACTGGCCAGTACCAATTTCTCGGCCAACGGCAATGGAACGTACACGATTAAAACTGCCGGCACGGCTACCGGGGTGGTCTTTCAGGGGGTCGGAAATGTGGCTACAGCCGCCGGCTCGTTTCCCACGCTGACCTGTTCGGTAACACAGACCGGCAATACGATAGCGATCGAGAACTGACAACGCTGTACAGAAATTGTAATACAAACATAACGGTGACGGAAGTAAGCAAACTTTCGCAGACCGTGTAACAGAAAAAAAATGGAATCCGCTATGTCTATGAAAAAATTCTTTTGGAGAAATTGCTCTCAAGCGGTTCGGTTGACAAGGTACTGTTCCGAACAATCTCCTTTGGAGCGGCTTTACGGCTCGTAGAGATACCTTCGCGATGGAGTCGGAGACTGACCTGATGATGAGTCAGGAAAACTCTCACCTGAGACGTGAGCAAGAGCTTGGCTTCATCGCGTAAAAGCGGAATATATTTTTTCCCGTGTACTGCTGCCATTACACGGAGAGATTCATGCGTGCTCAAACAACATCGTTTGTAAAACGAAAGGTTCAATTGTACAAACTGCTGACGTTCCTTCTTGTATTCTCCGCCACTCTTTTTTCGCAGTCACGCGAAAATGCGGCGGCGGTTATGGATCTGCTGAAAAGCGCCAGGGAGCGGATTTCCACGGATCTTGCCGCGGCCGACCGCGATGCCCATGCCGCACTGGAACAAAGCGTTGCCTTGAAAGCGGATTCGCTCATCGCAAAAGCGTACTATACCTGCGGACTGGTAAATTATTACAAGAGCCGCTACTACGTTTCATCCGATTATTATAAGAAGGCGATCGCCACAATGTATGCGGTTGCAAACACAGAATTTGCCTCGTCGTGCTGGAACAATCTCGGCATCAATTACGAACTGAACGATCTGTATCAGGATGCGATCAAAGCATATTTGAATTCGCTTCATTTTGCTGAAGATATGGCCGACTCGCTGAGCATACACCAGTCGTACATTAATCTGGGCCTGCTCTTCACCAAAACAAACGATTACGACGCAGCGGAAAATTACCTGAACAAAGCGCAACTCTATTTCGACAGGAAAAAGGATATCTATAATAGTGCTCTTACCTGCCAAAACTACGGAATTCTTTATATCCGGCAGGGCAAGACGGATCAGGCAATGAAGCAGTATACCGAAGCAACCCGCTTGTATGAAGAGGCGGGCGAGACCAGGGGAGCACTGGAGGTGCAGATTAACAAGGTGAGCGCCATGCTGGACCGGAACCGGACCGATGGACTGGAAGCACACTTTGCACGGATCGCGGAAAAGAATGCGTCGATACACGACGGCGTATTGGACGGAACAATAACCCTGCACCTCGGGCGGTATTATCTTCTCCGTAAAGATTTCGGCAAAGCAGAACGGTATGCACGTTCGGCCGAACGTTCGTTTAAGGAATTAAAAATGCCGGCGCAGCTGCGGCACACGTATTCCATTTTGATTACGCTGTACTCGATGACCTGTAATACCCAACAGCACGATGCGGCGCTGCGTCAGTACGATGAAGTAACGGCGGAAATCTTCAATAGCGAAACGGCAGACAAGATAGCAGAGTACAAAACCATCTTTGAAGATGAAAAGAAATCGGCGCGTATCCGCGTTCTTGATACGGAGATCGCGAACAAGGATCATATCATAAAACTTTCGCTCCTGCTCCTCTTTATATTCTTTACGGCGTCATCGATTATTCTATACCTGTACTTAAATATCCGGCAGAAGCGGCAAGCGCTCTTCGAACGGAATATGGAACTCTCTTCCGCCATGGCGCGCGAAGCGAACGTGCAGAGCATCTCGGAAGCTATGACGCCCGAGAGCGGCGATCCCTATTTCCTGAAGCTGTACAGGGAACTGAACGAACGGATCACCAAAAACAAATTGTACCTCAATCCGAATCTTTCCGTTACAGACCTGTCGCAGCAGCTCAACACGAACGAAAAATATATCTCGAAAGCATTCTCCGTGGGATTCGGGAATAATTTCAGCCGGTTCATCAACACGCTGCGGACCAACGAAGCAAAACTGATACTGACCGACCCGGACTGCGACCACTTAACCTACGACCAGATTGCCGACAGAGTGGGCTTCAACAATCAATTTACATTCCAGCGGCAGTTCAAAGAACTTACCGGACTGACTCCGACTTCATTCCGCAAGAGCAACAGAGATTAGTATCCTCCGCCGCAAAGTCTCAAACAGCAAAACCATTTCGTCACTGCTTCACTGCGCATAGCCTGTAAGCATCTGATTTTCTCCTAATCGCTCCCGCGTTGCTTAACCACACCATATTCCATTTTCAAACTACAAACACGCTGTTTTTCCCGAAATCGTCAACTTTTTCCCGAAATCGTCAACTTTTTTCCCGAAATCGTCATAAAGTTTCCCGATAAAGTCATGTTTAATTGTTTTTATTGATGCATAGATTTTTGCAGGAGTTCGCAGCAATTGTAGTATCCGTTCTTTTTTTGACATTGAAAATACAATCACATATAACAACCTATACATAGGAGTTCATCATGAAAAAATATTCCACCCTTTTTCTGCTGCTGGTTCTTGCAGCCGGAGTTTTTGTTCAAACTGCAAAAGCAGATGCCACGAAAACCGTAGGCGCCACCGGTGCCGATTATACAACACTCAAACTTGCATTTGATGCAATAAACGCTGGTACCATCACCGGGGCCATTACTCTTCAGGTCGTCGATAATACCACAGAAACCGCGGCGGCGGTGTTGAATGCGAGCCTGACGGGGAGTGCCAACTATACATCGGTGCTTATCTATCCTACAGTTACAGGTAAAACCATCAGCGGTAATCTGGCCACCCCTCTCATTGACCTGAACGGTGCGGACAATGTGACGATAGACGGAAGGCTCTACACGGCAGGTGTTCCCGGAGCAGCCATAGACCTGACGATTACGAATACAAGTATTTTAAACACTGCAGGAACATCGACAATCAGGTTCATTAATGATGCCACAAGCAATACGGTTAAATACTGTACAGTAAAAGGTTCAACGCTTGATGCCAACGGAGGAATACTCTTTTTCAGTACAACCACCGGCACGACAGGAAATGACGGCAATACGATCGATCACAATGCTATCACGAACGCGGCAGATGCCAACAGGCCCGTGAACGCAATCGGCTCTGTGGGAACTTCTGCTAAAGAAAACAGCGAAAATACTGTTAGCAACAACAACATTTACGACTTTCACAGCCGAACTCTGGGGTCAAACGGCATTTATCTGTACTCTAACAATTCAGCCTGGACGATTTCAGGAAACAGCTTTTATGAACAGTCGAGCTTTACGCCAACGGCCGGATATGGTAATACGATGTTCGTCATTTACGTTTATTCAACGGGTGTAAATTTCACAGTGTCGGGGAACTACATCGGAGGAAATGCGTCGGGATGCAGCGGAACCTGGACAAGGTTAAACAGCTCATACTACGCGAATTTCTATGCAATACAAATGAGTGTTGGTACTGCTACAGCAAGTAATATTCAGGGGAACACCATAAAGAACATGTCCTTTGCGAACATCTCAAATTGGTACGGAATAAATGCCGTCGGCAAGGTCAATATTGGGACAACATTACCGAACGTTATTGGAGCGGGAACGGGAAACTCTTCGATAGCAATTACCTATAATGCTGGCGGATTAAGTCTCTATGGCATAAGTTTGAATGGTGCAGGTACGATGGATGTACGGCAGAACGTTATTGGCTCGATAACCCCTTCAAGTACTTCATATGTATTAAACACATATGGAATATACTCTGGGGCTTCGGGAACGGTCAATATCAGTAATAATACTATTGGCAGCACAGATGCAGGAACAACAAACAGCATTGATGTAAACGCAACTAACCCTACAGCTGGTAATATTCAATCAGTGTACGGTATTTATTCACAGGGCGCAGGCACGAATACGATTTCAGGAAATACTGTTTCCAAGATGCGAAACGGATCGACCAATTCAGACGCAGCAACATTCGGACTTATTTACGGCATTAAATCAACGAACGGAACAAATACCATTGAAAATAATACCGTCAGAGATCTTACGATTGCCAACGCCAATAGCTCTAATTATATAGGTAGTGATACTTATTCCGTTCTTGGTATCAGTATTTTTCTCAACTCCGTAGTTTTGCCTCAGACCGTGCAGGGAAATACGGTGTACAATTTGTCGAATACGAATAGTTCATTCACGGGTGGTGTGCTTGGATTAATGTTTCTGGGAACCGCAGGGCAGACCAATATTGTTTCAAAGAATTTTATCTACGGATTGTCGGTTTCGGGGGCCAGTACTGCGGCAAGCATCACCGGAATGGCTTTACGTAATACCAGCAGTGCCAATAATATTGTAACACTCGGCGGAGATACCAAGACAACAATTTATGGTATGAATATTGCCGATGCAAACAATCTTTACTTTAATACGGTCTCGATCGGCGGAAGTCTGGGCACAGGAGTTACTAACAAGTCTTACGCCCTCTATATCTCTGCTGGCACTACTGTAAACATAAAGAACAACATCTTCAGCAATACCCGATCCACAATAAACGGTTCAACGCTTCACTATGCGGCAAATATTATTGCGAATCCGGGTGTGGCGTTTAGCTACGATTACAACGACTATTATGCGCCGAATGCCGGCGGGGTTGTCACGTTCCCGTTGTATCCCGGAAAGGATGTCAGCAGTCTGCAGGTGAATCCATCTTTTGCCAGTGCAGGGGGCACTACGGCGGCGGACTATATTCCGACCGCTTCAAATCTGCTGGCGGTAACGGGTACCGGTGTTACAACGGATTATGCAGGAACATCACGCAATAGTTCAATCCCGTCGATAGGTGCCTATGAAGTTGGGGTGACTTCGAACATTACGGTAAGCGCTACAGCAGGTGCGAGCGGAGGAGGGTATTCATCACTGAAAAGTGCTTTTGACGCAATCAATGCAGGCACACATCAGGGTGACATTATACTCCAATTGAACAGCCGTACAACAGAAATTGACGCCGCGGTGTTAAACGCCAGCAGTTCCGGTTCGGCCAGTTACACATCGGTAACAGTGTACCCGGCTGTAACAGGTCTAAGTATTAGTGGAAATGTTAATAAGCCTTTAATCGACCTGAACGGCGCGGACAATGTGACGATAGATGGCAGAGTAAACCATAGCGGCTCATCGAAGGACTTAACGATTACGAATACAAGCATATATAGCTCCGGAGGAACATCGACAATCAGGTTCATTAATGATGCCACAAACAACACGGTGAAATACTGTACAATAAAGGGTTCGACGCTTGATGCCAGCGGAGGAATACTCTTTTTCAGTACAACCACAGGAACAACCGGTAATGACGGCAATCTGATTGATAATAACAATATCACGAACTCAACCGATGCTAACAGGCCCTTGAACGCCATCTATTCACTGGGAACGATTGCCAAAACAAACAGCGGGAACACCATCAGCAATAATAATATTTACGATTTCTTAAACAAAGGAACAGCATCAAACGGAATACAATTGGCGGCAAACAATACAGGATGGACCATTTCGACAAATAGTTTTTACGAAACGGCGTCATTCGCTCCAACAGTTGCCGTTACTTACACACCCATTAATAATTCCGATCTTACGTCGACCGATGTTACCATCAGCGGAAACTACATCGGAGGAAGCGCACCGAGTTGCGGCACCACCGGCAGTGTAACCAGCTGGACAAAAACAAACGCGTTTACCAATACGTTTAATGCGATCAACCTAAACGTTGGTCCGACGGTAAGCACCACAACCGGTGTGCAAGGCAATACCATTAAAAACTTTACCTGGGGTGATGCTGCTGCCTTAGCATCCGCATGGACGGCCATCAATATTCCTGCCACCGCAACAGGGGCAGTTAACATCGGAACTGTCACAGCAAATACCATCGGGGCAACCACCGGCAATGGTTCAATAGCTATAACAGCCGCAGCCACCGGAGCAAACGTCTACGGGATAAATATTGGAGGAACCGGTACGGTCGTTTGCCAAAATAATACTGTCGGGGCAATAACGGCTGCCAATGCATCAACGTTAGCAGCAAATATTTACGGAATAAATAAAACTGCCACAGCCGGCACCACAACCATAAGCAATAACACCATTGGGAGTACCTCGGATGCAAACAGCATCAATGCCAGTTCAGGATCAACAGCGAATGCACAGGTCGTTTATGGAATCCTTAGTGCAGGAACGGGAACGGTAGCAATTTCCGGTAATACAATTTCCAAACTGACCAACGGAACAACCAATACAACTGCGGCAACTTTAGGACGAATCAATGGTATTTATGTTTCGAGTGGTACAAATACAATTACAGGAAATACTGTTCGTGACATGACCATTGCAAATGCTAATAATCTGACCGACCATACAGCAGCTGTTGGAGGAATTGTATTTAATTATACAACTGCTGCTGTTCAAACTATCTCGGGCAATACTATCTATAACCTTTCCAATACATATGCATCATTTGCGGGAAATGTTCATGGGATTTATTACAACGGCAGCACAACTGCAAGCACGGTGTCGGGTAACTTTATTAACGGTTTATCTGTCGATGCGGGCAGTACAGCGGCAAGCATCTATGGTGTAAAAATAAATGCCGGAGTGACGACCTATGCGAATAATATTATTAGTCTCGGCGGCAATACACTGTCGACGCTTTATGGTATCTACGAAACCGGGGCTGCATCAAACAATAACAGTCTGTATTATAATACGGTCTATATTGGCGGCGTGCCGACAGCAGGCGCATTAAACAGCTATGCGTTATACAGTGCGGCATCAACAAACACACGGAACTTCCGGAATAATATTTTTAGCAATGCACGTTCAAATAACGGTGCAACAGGTTTTCACTATGCGGCATTTTTCAACTACGCAACGGCGACAAATCTTACACTGGGATATAATGATTACTATGCTCCCGGAACAGGCGGTGTGCTGGGACGATACAATTCCGCGGATGTAACCACGGTTCCTTTGATCGCCGGAACTGACAACGGAAGCGTTGCTGCAAACCCTTCTTTTGAGAACGCCGGAGGAACCGTCGCGACAAATTATATTCCTACCGCCCCGAGTCTTACGGCTGTGCCGGGGACGGGAATCTTAACCGATTATGCAGGGACAACCAGAAGTACATTGCTCCCTTCGATGGGTGCGTATGAATTTACCGTAACCGGGAATGTTTCTGTTACATCGACGGCAGGGACACCATCGGGAGATTATGTAAACCTGAAAGGGGCTTTCGATGCCATCAACGCGGGAACGCATCAAGGCACAATTACGGTAAAGATAGACCGCAGTACGTATGAATCTGCGAGTGCGGTACTGAACGCCAGTTCGTCTCCGTCAAGTTACTCATCGGTACTATTATACCCAACGGCAAGCACTCTTACCATCAGCGGCAGCATTGCTGCTCCGCTGATCGACCTGAACGGAGCCAACGCCGTCACGATTGACGGACGGGTGAGCCAAACGGGAAGTGCGGACCTGACGATATCCAATGCAAGTACTTCAAACGCTACCAATACATCCACGATACGTTTTATTGCGGAGGCTTCCAATAATACTGTAAAATACTGCACAATAAAGGGTTCGAATACGTCATCGACGTACGGCACCATCTTTTTTTCGACGGGAACAACAAATGGTAATGATGGAAACGTTATTACGAATAACACGATTACATCAGCAGGGTCTAACCTGCCGATTAACGCCATCTATTCCGCAGGTTCCAGCACCTCTATTGACAACAGCGGAATATCCATCACCAACAATAATATTCAGGATTATTCAGGTGCATACCCCAATGGAATCTACCTTGCCAGCAACAGTTCGGCATGGACGATTACGGGAAATAGATTTTTCCAGACTGCCTCGCGTACCATCAGCGGAAAACAACGGGACATCAACATCGTTACGGCCAGCGGAGTTGGGTATGTAATCAATAACAATATTATCGGGTACAGTTCTGCTTTGGGAACCGGCACAAGCACATTTACCGGCACCGCGAACCTGATTCCCATTGAGCTGACGGCAGGAACATCGAGTGCCTCGGAGATTCAAGGAAACACCATTACCGCCATTTCATTTTCAACCTCAACCATCAATATAGTAGGTTCCGGTACTTTTTCGGGCATCAGTGTTTTAGGGGGCACGGTGAATGTTGGAACAACCTCGGCCAATACTATCGGTGCTGAAACCGGTAACGGTGCCATCACGATCACCCCGTCGGCAGGAACGCCGTGGATTCAGGGAATTTATGCAACTTCAACAGGAACAGTCGGTATCCAAAACAACAAAATCGGCAGCATCAGTGTCAACGGTGCAGCAACTATCGGATTTACATTTTACGGAATCAACACCGCAGGCGCGGCTGGCAATTTTACCATTTCGGGAAACACCATCGGCAGCACCTCCACGGCCAACTCAATAGCCGTGGGAACAAGCGGTACCACAACATCGGGCGTCTGCACATTTTACGGCATCAACCAGACAGGAACCGGAACAGTATCCATCACCGGAAATACCATACAGAACTGTTCGGCATACGGAACGGGCGGGTCAACATTCTGGGGAATATACAACACCGGAAGCACCGGGACCACGAACATTTCCACCAATAACATACTGAACGGAACGCTTCAGGGAACAGGTTTGCTTTATGGTATTTACAACACCGCCTCACCAACGGCATTAAATATCAGCACCAATACCATCGGTACGCTGACCACGGCATCAACGTCGGCAGCATACGGAATTGTGAGTACGGGTGCTGCAACTACTGCCAATATCAACGGCAACACCATCAGCACCATTTCATCAAGCGGTGCGTCGTGCACTATTTTTGGAATAAATTCGACAGCCGGAACAACGGTGAATGTGTACTCCAACACCGTTAACGCGTTGTCGGGTTCAGGAGCAACATCGCCCATCGTGAATGGAATTAACATAGGGGGCGGAACGACCGTTAATGTACATAAAAATAATATATACAACCTTTCACAGAGCGGAGCAATTGCAACAACGGCCGGTGCAGTAAACGGAATGCTTATCTCTGCCGGAACAACGGTTTATACGTATAATAATTTTATCAGTGAACTGAAAGCACCGGCAGCAAATGTTCTTGATGCCGTCAGGGGTATCAGCATTACTTCCACCACAGCACCTTCAACCTACGGAGTCTATAACAACACTGTGTATCTGAACGCCTCCTCCTCCGGAACAACCTTCGGGAGCAGCGGCATCTATCATTCCGCCAGCACAACTGCCACCACGTCTGCACTTGACCTGCGAAACAATATCATAGTAAACAACTCCACCCCCAACGGGTCAGGTTATACCGTTGCTTTCAAAAGTGGCCCCGGTACGGCCGGTTACCTGGTGAACTATGCCTCTACCTCGACCAACAACAATTTTTACGCCGGAACACCAGGAACATATAATGTAATTTATTTCGATGGAACAAGTTCAGCACAAACGCTTTATGCTTATAAGACTGGTGTATTCACTGCAGGAACCATTGCCCCCCGCGATACCGCTTCGATATCGGAACTTCCTCCGTTTGTGAATATATCCTCTTCGCCGTATGACCTGCGAATAAACACAGATTCAACAACCCGGTGCGAAAGCAGAGGATCGGTGGTTTCCGCACCCATCGCTTTTACCGCCGATTATTATGGAACGGCACGCTACCCTAACGTCGGTTATCCGGTTAATGCTTCGTATCCGCCGACATTACCCGACATCGGAGCCCATGAATTTGGCGGTATGACGGCATCAGGTTTATCGGGAACGGTCAACGTGGGAACCGGACAGACGTACACCTCACTGACAAATGCAGGGGGTTTGTTTGAAGCAATTTACAATTTCGGTATTTCCGGCAACCTTATTGCACTGATCACTTCCGATCTTACGTCAGAATCGGGCAGCATTGAGCTTACACAGTGGCCAGGCACAAAAACCCTTACGATATCCCCTTCAGGTGGCGCGGCAAGAACAGTCTCCGGAACAGTGAACGGCCCGCTGATTTCATTAAACGGAGCGGACACTGTTATCATCAATGGATTAAATACCGAAAGCAATTCCTTAATAATATCCAATCTCAGCACCGGAGCTTCTGCATCCACCATAAAATTTTATAATGATGCTACACGCAATACGATAAAGAATTGCACCATAAAAGGCTCATCAACAAACGCATCAGGAGGGGTGATATTCTTCTCCACAACCACGGGAACAACCGGCTCCGACGGTAACCTGATAGATAATAACAATATTACGAACTCAACCAATGCTAACCGGCCAGTGAATGCGATCTATGCACTCGGTACCGCCGGCAAAGATAACAGCGAAAATACAGTAAGCAATAATAAAATCTACGATTACATAAATTCAACTGCTGCATCCAATGGTGTACAACTGGGTAATTATAATTCCGCCTGGACGATCTCGGGAAACAGTTTATATGAAACAACTTCATTTAACCCAAGTTCCGTGATATATAGTGGAATTTATATTAATAATACCGGATTTAATTATACCATCAGCAATAATTACATAGGAGGAAGTTCGGCGAATTGCGCGGGTACATGGACAAAATCAGGAACATCAAACAACATTTTTTATGGTATTTACCTTTTAACCGGTGCAGGCACAGCAAGTAATATTCAAGGAAATACCATCCAAAACTTTACCTGGCTAAATTCCGGAGCTGCCGGCTGGACGGGAATTTTCACCGGTAGTGCGGGTTCGGTAAACATAGGCACAACAGCGGGAAATACGATAGGCTCAACAACAGGAAGCACTTCGGTGACCTATACGGGAGGAGCAACCGGTGCATTCTGCTACGGAATGTGGATTACTTCAACCGGAACCGTTGACTGCCGGAACAACACCATCGGCCTGATAACTGCGGATAATAGCACCTCAGCTGCATCCACTAACTTTATGGGAATAATCAAAAGCGGATCAGGTACAACAACCATCAGCAACAACACGATCGGCAGCACGACAATAGCAAACAGCATTAATGCAACGTCAGCTTCATCCGGCAATGCGCAAACGGTATATGGTATAAACAGTGCAGGAACCGGTGCTAACACAATTTCAGGTAATATCATTGCCAATATTAACAACGGAACAACAAATACGACTGCAACAACTACAGGACTAATTATTGGCATAAATGTCTCGAGTGGTACAAATACAATTACAGGAAATACTGTTCGTGACATGACCATTGCAAATGCTAATAATCTGACCAACCATACAGCATCGGTTGGCGGAATCGTATTTAATTACACATCAGCCGTAGCACAAACAATTTCAGCCAATACTATTTATAACCTTTCGAATACATATGCATCATTTTCGGGGAATGTGGCAGGAATTTATTACAACGGCAGCACAACAGCAAGCACGGTTTCGGGTAATTTCATACACAGTTTATCGGTGGATGCTGCAAGCACAAGTGCCAATATTTATGGTGTGAAAATAAATGCCGGCGCCACAACCTACTCCAATAATATTATCAGTCTTGGCGGGAATACTACAGCAACTCTGTATGGTATTTATGAAACAGGTGCCGCCAGCAACAATAACAATCTCTATTTCAATACTGTGTATATCGGAGGAACACCAACAAGCGGTGCATTAAACAGTTATGCGCTATACAGTGCAGTTACAACAAATACAAGAGATTTCAGGAATAATATTTTCGACAATGCAAGGTCGAACAACGGAGCAACAGGAAAACATTATGCGGCATACTTTTACTACACTACCACTCCTTCAATCATATCAAGTGCAACCGGATTGACTGAAGACTACAATGATTACTATGCATCCGGAATTTACGGAGGAACATTCGGTTATTTTAACGGAGCAGATGTCACTTCTCTTGCGAGCTGGAAAACAGCAACCGTACAAGATGGATCCAGTTTGAATGCTTCTCCCGAATTTGTTAACGCCGGCGGAACAACGGCCGGAGATTATAAACCGGCGGTAGCGATGGCGGGAGTTTCAGGAACCGTTATTACAACGGATTACACTGGGAGCACACGCAGCAGCAATACAATGGGAGCATTTGACGGCACATACAATGTATGGTCCGGCATCACCAATACTGCGTGGGAAACTGCTGCAAATTGGTCGGGAGGTGTTCCTGCCTCTGGTGCCAACGTTATTATTAAATCCGGTTCCGCAAATATGCCTCTCACAGGATCGTCGGTCACCGTTGGTTCACTGGAAATGCAATCCGGAACTTTGTTAACACTGGGTGCAGATGCGCAGCTGAACGGTGTTCTGACATTGTCCTCGGGATTGATAACGTTGGGGAATTATAATCTCACTCTTGGCAGTTCCGCCGTTGTGTCCGGAACTCCTTCCGCAACGAACATGATTGTGGCAACGGGATCCGGAGAATTGCGAAAAACATTTACCGGCACCGGTTCATTTACGTACCCTGTCGGCGACAATACGGTTACTGCGGAGTATTCACCGGTAACGCTCAATTTTACTTCGGGTACTTTTTCGTCGGCCTATGCCGGTGTTAAATTGTCGAATGCAAAACATGGCAATAATTCCAGCGCCGCAAATTATCTCAACCGGAATTGGACCGTAACATCAAGCGGCATTTCCGCATTCTCATGCGGCGTTACAATGCAGTATCTGCCGGCCGATGTTGCCGGAACCGAGGCAAGCATCTGGGCTGGAAAATGGAACGGCACTTCATGGGCGTATTTGAATCAGGCGGATGCCGTTAATCACCGTTTGACCGCAACCGTAACAGAATTCGGTTCCTTCTCAGGGGGCGAACAGGGTGTACTGCCGGTTGAGTTGAGTTCATTCACTTCTACATTGAACGGAAGGAACATCCGTTTGGATTGGACAACCGCGACCGAAAAGAACAATTACGGTTTCGAAGTTGAACGCACAACAACAACTGGTCACCCTGAGCAAGCGAACGCGCCGATCTACGATCCCGTAGGGAAGGGCAACTGGACAAAGATCGGTTTCGTAGAAGGAAACGGCACAACCAACGCACCAAAGTCATATTCATACACCGAAAAAAATATATCAACGGG
>CAIOTF010000015.1 GCA_903861125.1 uncultured Ignavibacteriota bacterium | reverse complement strand
TTCCTGCGCCACCGAAGACAATGACAACGGGATGACAAAGTAAGTTAAGCGTGCGGACAATTGGAAACGTCCGTTTTGCTATGAGGCAGGCCAGCAGGAAAATCCGCAGGCGCAATGCCAGGTAGCAAACAAGGGGAACCCTCGGGGGAACCGATGACGTAGCGCGATACTTTCAAGAAATAACCGCTAGCCGTCGATGGCGACCGTACCAAAACCGACACAGGTGGGTGAGAAGAATATTCTCAGGCGCGCGAGAGAACTCACGTTAAGGAACTCTGCAAACTAGCCTCGTAACTTCGGGAGAAGAGGCACTCTCTATCGTAGTCGAGAACATCGATCGCGGAAGGGAGTCGCAGTGAAAGGGCCCAGGCGACTGTTTAACAAAAACACAGCACTCTGCTAATTCGTCTAAGAAGACGTATAGGGTGTGATACCTGCCCAATGCCGAAAGGTCAAAAGGAGGCGTTAGCCGCAAGGCGAGGCGCTGAATTTAAGCCCCGGTGAATGGCGGCCGTAACTATAACGGTCCTAAGGTAGCGAAATTCCTTGTCGGGTAAGTTCCGACCTGCACGAATGGTGTAACGACTTGGTCACTGTCTCAACCACGGGCTCGGTGAACTTGTGGTACCGGTGAAGACGCCGGTTACCCGCATATGGACGGAAAGACCCTATGCACCTTTACTGCACCCTATTATTGGGTTCGGACAAAGCATGTGTAGCATAGGTGGGAGACTGTGAAGTCGGGGCGCTAGCTTCGATGGAGTCAACAGTGAAATACCACCCTTGCTTTGTTGGAATTCTAACCTAGTACCGTAATCCGGTACAGGAACAGTGATAGGCGGGTAGTTTGACTGGGGCGGTCGCCTCCTAAATTGTAACGGAGGCTCTCAATGGTTCCCTCAGCACGGTTGGTAATCGTGCGGCGAGTGTAAAAGCACAAGGGAGCTTGACTGCGAGACGGACAAGTCGAGCAGATACGAAAGTAGGATTTAGTGATCCGTTGGTTCCAAGTGGAAGGGCCAACGCTCAAAGGATAAAAGGTACGCTAGGGATAACAGGCTGATCTTGCCCAAGAGTTCATATCGACGGCAAGGTTTGGCACCTCGATGTCGGTTCATCGCATCCTGGGGCTGGAGAAGGTCCCAAGGGTTTGGCTGTTCGCCAATTAAAGCGGTACGTGAACTGGGTTCAGAACGTCGTGAGACAGTTCGGTCCCTATCCTATGCGGGCGCAGGAAATTTGAGGAGTCTCGTTCTTAGTACGAGAGGACCGGAATGAACGGACCGACGGTGAATCTGTTGTCACGCCAGTGGCATTGCAGAGTAGCCACGTCCGGATGGGATAAGCACTGAAAGCATCTAAGTGCGAAACCCGCTCCAAGATAAGATTTCCCTGGGGCTTGCCCCCTAAAGAATCCAAGTAGATGACTTGGTTGATAGGCTACAGATGTAAACACAGTAATGTGTGAGTCGAGTAGTACTAATAATTCGTGAGACTTGCCAATTCTTTTTTGAATACACATGTATTCGTGCATCAATAAACTTATAAGATCATCATATGAACTTCTTTTCAATTTGAATTTTTTAAATTCAGGTGTTTTTGTCGCGGGTGTTACACCTCTTCCCATTCCGAACAGAGAAGTTAAGCCCCGCTGAGCCGATGGTACTGCATGGGTAACTGTGTGGAAGAGTAGGTCGATGCCTGATTTAATTTATAAATCCCGTCCGCGCAAGCGAGACGGGATTTTTTTTTGTGGGGACATAAAACCATCATTCCAGGAAGCAGTTTTCATTTTTTTGACAAAAAGAAAATTTGTATCTTTATGTCCAATTTAAAAAATACGTTTAATAAATAATTTGAAAAGAGACTCATGAAAGTTCTTATTACAGGAATCGGTGGTTTTGCCGGAAGTCATTTAACGGATTATATTGCTGCGAACACATCCGCTGAAATTTACGGAGTCCTTCGGGATTCTGAAAAAGATGACAACCTCTTACAGCATGGCGACAAAATCGTTTTGTCGAGAGGGGAAATTACTGATTTCCAGTCGATCTTCATGATTATTAAAGAAGTAAAACCGGATATCATTTTCCACGTAGCCGGTCAGGCCTTTGTGCCCAGCTCGTTCGAACATGCGGCCGATACATTCAAGACAAATGTTATCGGAACGATCAATATTTTTGAAGCGGTGAAAGCTGCTGAAATTTCCCCAAGAATAATCGTGGTGACATCCGGAGAAATTTACGGCGAAACCTTCGGTCTTCCAGGATTACATACCGAACAATCGATCCCGCAGCCGGTGAACCCATACGCTGCGAGCAAAACAAGCATGGATTATATCGCGCAGACATATAAAAAATTTGAAGGATTAAATATTGTAATCGCACGTCCGTTCAATCACACCGGTCCGAGACAGAGACCAAACTTTGTCTGCTCCTCGATTGCGAAACAGATTGTCACTATTCAAAAAACAAAAGCACCAAAAATTCTGAGGGTCGGTAATGTAAAAGCCAGACGTGATTTTACCGATGTGCGGGATATCGCCAAAGGATATTGGATGCTCTCACAGATTGACAACAAGCACAATTATATTTTCAATCTGTGCTCGGGAAGAATCTTTTCGATTGAAGATATCATCCATCTTTTTGAAGAAATCGTCGGCGAAAAATTTGAATTAAACGTAGAACCAAAACGTCTGCGCGGCTATGATATTCAGCTTTTGGCCGGAAGTCCCAACGCTATGAACCATAGTGTGGGATGGAAAGCGGAAATTCCTTTCAAACAAACACTAACAGAACTCATCGAATATTGGAATCAACAAGGATAAAACAGCCATGGCAAAAGTAGCACTCATTACGGGAATCACGGGGCAGGACGGTTCGTATCTTGCAGAACTTCTTCTGGAAAAAGGATATGAAGTGCACGGCGTGATACGCCGCAGCAGTTCATTCAATACCGGACGTATCGACCATCTTTACAATGATCCGAAATTTGCCGGATCGAAATTCTTCCTCCATTACGGCGACGTGACCGACACCAGCAACATTAACCGCCTGCTGGAAAAGATCGAACCGGGTGAAGTGTACAACCTTGCAGCTCAGAGCCATGTGAAAGTATCGTTTGAAGTACCTGAATATACCGCGGAAGTTGATGCGGTAGGAACATTGCGTTTCCTTGATGCCATTCGTGAAACCGGCATTACAACAAAATTTTATCAAGCTTCGACGAGCGAACTTTACGGTAAAGTGCAGGAGATTCCGCAGACAGAAAAAACTCCGTTCTATCCAAGAAGTCCGTATGGCGTAGCTAAACTTTACGGATACTGGATTATAGTAAACTATCGCGAAGCGTACAATATTTTTGCATGCAATGGGATCCTCTTCAACCATGAATCCCCAAGACGCGGCGAAACTTTCGTGACGCGGAAGATCACGATGGCCGCGGCAAAGATCAAACTGGGACTTCAGGATAAACTAACGCTGGGTAATCTGAACTCAAAAAGAGACTGGGGTTACGCACCGGAATATGTTGAAGGAATGTGGCGCATGCTTCAGCTTGACAAACCGGAAGATTTTGTACTGGCCACCGGCGAAACGCATGAAGTGCGGACATTCGTCAATGCGGCATTCAATGAACTGGGAATTGAACTTCGCTGGGAAGGTGATGCGGAGAATGAAAAAGGGATCGATAAGAAAACAGGGAAAGTGCTTGTAGCCGTTGATCCGAAATATTACCGACCGACGGAGGTTGAATTGCTGATTGGTGATGCAACAAAAGCAAAAAAAATACTCGGATGGGAAGCAAAAACAAAATTTGCCGACCTTGCTCGATTGATGGCAAAAGCAGATCTCGCACTGGTAACACGACGGGGGTATTGATTTGGAAAAGAATGCAAAGATCTATGTCGCCGGACATAAAGGTTTAGTCGGCTCGGCTTTATTTCGTCAGATCCAAGCTCAAGGGTATACAAACTTGATCTATAGGACGCTCGAAGAACTTGATCTTTCGGATCAGTCAAAAGTAAAAGCTTTTTTCGAAGCCGAAAAACCGGAATATGTATTTTTAGCTGCCGCCAAGGTTGGCGGGATACACGCCAACAGCACATACCCAGCAGAATTCATCTATCAGAATCTTGCTGTGCAAAACAATGTGATCCATTTCTCCTATTTGAACGGTGTTAAGAAACTTTGTTTTCTCGGCAGTTCGTGCATTTATCCGAAGATGGCGTCGCAGCCGATGAAAGAAGATTATCTGCTGGACGGGAAACTGGAACCGACCAATCAGCCGTATGCCATTGCAAAGATTGCCGGGATCGAAATGGTGAAATCGTATAATCGGCAATATGGTACGAATTATATTTCTGTAATGCCGACGAATCTGTACGGACCGAATGACAATTTTGATCTGCAGAGTTCGCATGTGCTGCCGGCATTGATTAGAAAATTTGTAGATGCAAAGGAACAGAATCATCCTTCTGTCGTACTCTGGGGCTCCGGGAAACCACGCCGCGAGTTTTTGTATGTTGATGATATGGCGGATGCGTGCATTTATTTAATGAATACATACGACGGATCAGAATTTGTGAATATCGGAACCGGTGTGGATGTAACGATTCTTGAAGTTGCTCAGATGATCAAAGAGATCGTAGGATTTCAAGGAGTGCTGGAATTTGATGCAACGAAACCGGACGGTACGCCGAGGAAATTGCTGGATGTTTCCAGGATCAACGCGCTTGGGTGGAAAGCAAAAATTGCGTTGAATGATGGATTAAAAAAAGCGATTGAGTGGTATAAGAAAAACAAAACGCCGCAAATCAAATAAGTTTGGAAGAAAAACCTCATTTGAACTCGGTCCCATTTTTTTGTATCTTTACAGCAAGATTTGGGGCTGTAGCTCAGTCCCGCCAGACAACGGCGGGATTTCGTGACGTAAAAAACCACGTCACTCAATTTGGGATTAGCTCTTTTTTGATTTCTTTGAATTTTGGGGCTGTAGCTCAGTTGGGAGAGCGATTCGTTCGCAACGAATAGGTCGTCGGTTCGATCCCGATCAGCTCCACTAAGAATTGATTATGTTTTGAGAAAAATTTTATAGCTATATAGTTTCAAAGTTTTTTTGCCAAGCCCTGTACAACTTTATAATGGACAATCCTGCCAGGTCCGGAAGGAAGCAACAGCCTCCATTGACGAGTGTGATACAGTAAGCTTGGCATTTTTATTTTAAATATCTCCAGTTATTCAACCCTGCCATTTTTGTTGCCACGAAGGCACTAAGACACAAAGAAAAACAAGAAAGATCAACAGCACCCCTGCGGGTAAAAGTTCATTTTTTGTTGCCACGAAGGCACTAAGACACAAAGAAAAACAAGGAAGATCAACAGCACCCCTGCGGGTAGTAATTCATTTTCTATTGCCACGAAGACATGAAGACACAAAGAAAAAACAAGGAAGATCAACAGCACTCCTGTTGGGAGTAGCTCATTTTCTATTGCCACGAAGGCACTAAGACACAAAGAAAAAACAAGGAAGATCAACAGCACTCCTGTTGGGAGTAGCTCATTTTCTATTGCCACGAAGGCACTAAGACACAAAGAAAAACAAGGAAAATCACCAGCATCCCGATCGGGCAGATAAATGTTTAAAATTGACTGAGAAAAAAGCTGTTAGACTTTGGTGCGAAGGAATAAAAATACGAAGTGGCGCAGGGAATGATTAAAGTATGGCATTGAGTTCTTGCGCAAACGTTTCTTTGGATTGCATTCCGATCAATTTCTTGACGATCTTTCCATCTTTGTTGACATAAAATGTGGTAGGATAGCCCTGCAATCCGCCAAACGCCTCTTCCAGAAAGCCATTATCGATCACAATCTGATAGTTTACGTGATGTTCTTTCACGAATCCGGAGACGAGTGACAGCACTTTATCATCGCGGTCGGCGGAGATGCCGATGATAAGAGCTCCTTTGGCAGCATATTCCTCGTTGAGGGAGATAAGATCAGGTATTTCTCTTACGCACGGTCCGCACCACGTTGCCCAAAAATTAATGAGCACCGGTTTCCCTTTTGAAAATTCAGCGAAGGAGACCCGGGATCCGTTCTGATCAAACCATAAAAAATCCGGAACCTGTTCGTTTATTCCCTTCTCATTTGTGATGAGCAGCGAAACATTTCCATCATATTGAGATGAAGATTGCTGAGGATTTGTCTGCTGTTGTTCGGTCTTTGATTGACAAGTAAACAGCGAGATCGCGGTCAATGCGATGAACAGTCGATACATTATTTCAATTCCTTATCGGTAAGTAGGGCGATCATTTGATCTTTATCCATGCCGCTCACGGCGGAACAGAGAGTATTCTTGTAACGCCATATCACGATCGTTGTTTTATCAGTAAGTTCACGAACATACCAATCCGTTCGTTTCAGTTCTTCCCGTGCCTCTTCGGGTAGACCGATCGTGGATCCATCCATAGCATCGTCCATCGAAGCCTGATAGATATAAATAATATTCTTCTCGTCAACCTTGTAGACAACGTGAGCAAGTTTGATCCCGTTGAAATCGGAGAG
Source organism: uncultured Ignavibacteriota bacterium (assembly GCA_903861125.1). Taxonomy (GTDB): domain Bacteria; phylum Bacteroidota; class Ignavibacteria; order UBA10030; family UBA8401; genus UBA8401. Next base: position 262,445 of record CAIOTF010000015.1, on the reverse strand, counting down.
CACTCCTGAGCATGAACTGCACCCCTTCATTTTCGGGACATTGACATCGAAACCTACTTCTTTTGCAAGAAACGTGCGTACGGCATCTTCCGTGCTGATAAGTTGAGGTTTGATTGATCCGCTGATCACTGCTTGATAATTTTTTAAAGACTGTGAGATGATATTCGCTTCTTCCGGCATACCGCGTTTTTGCGGAACGAACATTGAATAGATCCCGACTGCAATGAATGCAAACGCAACAAGGGCGATGGCGGGATTCAACTTGAATCCGAACAGTTTCCTGAACCACGAGCCGTCCGCAGAATCCAGAGTTGCATTGATAATGGAGTAATAGACTTCGGAAGGAACACTTTGCCGGTGTAATTTTTCCCCGACAATTGTCTTTGTTGCCTGCATCGAGGTAAATTCAAAATTGCAGTGGGGACACACCTGTGCATGCTGCATCAATTCATTTGTCTGTTCTTCAGGCAAACGTTTGTCAACGATCTCGCAGACACACTCTTTAAATTCACTGCATTTCACAAGACTACCTTTGTACCAATTTATTCATTTGTTCCTTTTTTGATGAATCCGCGTTGTTGTGCGTAATCATATAACCGTGCATACAGCAATTTTCTTCCGCGGTGCAGTCGGGAACGGACTGTTCCGACCGGAATTTGCAGGAATTCAGCTATTTCTTCGTACGCCAATCCTTCAATATCGCAAAGTATCACCACTGTTCTGAACTCTTCCGGCAAAGATTCAAGTGCTTTTGAAACATCATCATCGAGCAACTGTCCGAACATTCTTTGCTGCAGGTCGTTGTCATCGCTGTTCTGGTCACGGATGAGGTTGTAATAGCCTTCTATCTCTTCATAATCAACTTTATCCGGTTCCTTTGATTCTTTCCGGTAGAGGTTGATATATGTATTTTTCATTATTCTAAACAACCACGCCCGCAAGTTCGTTCCTTGTTCGAACTTATTCCAAAAACGATACGCCTTTAAGAATGTCTCCTGAAGCAGATCCTTTGCATCCTCAGTATTTCCGGTCATACGAAGGGCATAGTTATACAGCACCTCCATATGGGGGAGTGTTTGCTGTTCAAATTCCTTATGACGAGGATCTTGTTGAAAGACCGCGGAGATGATTGGAAACATTCGTTCTATTGACCGCCTGCCCGCCGTCACCGTGATAATGCCTGCTGTGAGCGTGCAAGTTACGTTGATGTGAAAAAATTAACCGCAATAACTTAGCAAAATCCCAAATGAGTTTCAACAAAGGCAAATTAAAGTCGCAATCTTCACCTTGCTCACCGATGAGAAGATTGCTATATTATAGATTATATTCTGATAATATCATTGGTTTAATGAGACAACACTTACTCTGTTTATTTTGTGTCTTTCTTTTTGGTTGTTCTTCAATTACTACTCTGAAACAATCACCACAAAATGTACATCCCGGTCATCTGTGGATTCCCGGCGGACATGAAATTACTCCCGCAGGACGGTCTATACCCCTGGGTGATTTTCCTCTTGGCATGGCCCTTTCTCCCGACAAACGATCGTTAATCATTGTGAATAGCGGATACTATCAACAAACACTTTCGGTGGTCAGTGTTGTTACGCAGAGCGTAAGACAGACTTTATCGATCAGAAAATCGTGGATGGGAGCGGCATGGGGTCCGTTCGGCGACTATTTTTTTGTAACGGCAGGGAACGATAATAAAGTATACCGATACGGTTTTAAGAATGATTCCGCGTGGTTTCTTAATTCGATCAAACTGGCGGAAGAAGCTCCGGCCGCATACGTATCGCCGACGGGGTTGGCAGTGAACACCGAAGGCAATAAGATTTTTGCCGTAACGAAAATGAGGCCGGCACTCTATAAGCTGGACGCATACGATAATACGATTGAAAAAACATTGGAATTCAAATCCCCCTTGTACACATGCTTACTTGACGAGCAACGGAAACGTGTGTATGTGAGTGAGTGGGGCGCCGGGAAAATTTCCATCGTTCGTTCGGACGATCTTGTCAAAATTCAGGAAATTGAAACGGGGCATCATCCTTCGGCGATGGTTATGGACAGTGCAGGGATGCACTTGTTTGTTGCGAATTCGGGGGAGAATACCGTTTCGGTGATCAACCTGCAAACGCTCACTGCTGAGGAAACGATCGATGTGGCATTACAACAAAATTCTCCAGTTGGAAGTACACCCAATGCTCTTGCATTAGGGAAAGGCGATTCTACCTTGTATGTTGCGTTGGCGGACAATAATGCCATAGCGGTGGTGGATTTCGCTGCCAAAGGGAAGAGAAAAACTAAAGGATTTATACCGACTGGTTGGTATCCTACGGCGGTGCAATGTGTTGATTCTTTGCTTATCGTTGCCAACGGCCGTGGAGAGTCTTCCGGGAAAAATATTAACAAGGTCAATCCGTTCGATCATTTGAAAGGGACGTTGTCATTCATTCCGATTCCTTCCGAACAAGAATTGAAACAATTTACTGCAAGAGTCCTGACAAACAATCCTTACACCCGCGAGCAGAACTTTCCGGAATGGAATGCTGAAAATCCCATTCCGCGCTCCGGTGAACAGCAGTCCCCTCTTACACATGTTTTCTATATCGTAAAAGAATTGCGATCGTATGATGATATTTTTGGTGATGTAAAAAACGGCAACGGAGATTCTGCATTTGTTAAATACGGCAAGAGTGTTACACCAAATCATCATGCGCTTGCGGAAGAGTTTGCGTTGTTCGATAATTTTTATGTGAACGGCCAGAACAGCGTGAACGGAATGCAATGGAGTACGGCGGCCTATTCCACCGACTATACTGAAAAGACGGTTCCGACCTTGTACGGACGAAGAGGCGGAGAGTTTGATTTTGAACGGGAGGGGATTGCCACTCCGAAGAGCAGGTACATTTGGGATGCCATACGAAAGAGCAAACGGTCAGTGAGAAATTACGGCATGTTCATAGACGAGGAAGCATCGCAGCGAGGTGAGATTATTCCACTTGCACCGGGATTATTTGATTGCACATCTCCGATCTACCGAGGATGGGATCCGGATTATTATGATACTACCAGAGTATCGGCATGGATGAGAGAATTTGATGCTTACGAGAAGGGTGATTCGCTGCCGCAATTTTCTATGATACGGCTGCCGAACGATCATACCGGCGGTAAGTTGGCCGGCAAAAGGACACAAAATGCGTATGTTGCCGATAATGATCTTGCGTTGGGAAAGATTGTCGAGCGGATTTCTCACAGCTCATATTGGAAAACATCGATCATCTTTGTTCTGGAAAGTAGTGCAAATGGCGGTCAGGATCATGTTGACGCTCATCGCTCAGTCGTGCTGGCGATCAGTCCGTACATCAAAAGGGGATCAGTCGATCATACTCAGTACACAACTACATCGGTGCTGCGAACGATGGAATTGATTCTCGGAATTCCTCCGATGACACAACATGATGCCGGTGCCGTTCCGATGTACCGTGTGTTTCAGTCAATACCGGATGCGACCCCGTACACAGCGAAAATAAATATTGTACCATTAAATGAATTAATCATAGTAACCCCTACACAACAACCATAGTGAAAACATTATGATCATATCTATTCCCAAAGAGAATTCGACTGTTGAAGAACGCGTGCCGATGCTGCCGCAAACAGTTGAAAAGTTGGTGAAAAAAGGAGCTTCAATCTCTGTAGAATCAGGGATTGGTGCAACCCTTGGAATCACCGATGACGAATACAAAAAAGCCGGTGCGGCCATAGTGACCGACCGGAAAAAACTACTTGCAAAGGGCGATATCGTCCTCCGGCTGCGTAAACCGGAATCGAAAGAACTGTCGCTGCTGAAAAAAGGGGCCATCCATATCAGTTATCTCGATCCGTTCAATGAATCGAAACTGATTGCGGAGATTGCCAAGAAAAATATTTCAGCCATTTCCATGGAAATGATACCGCGTTCAACACGCGCACAAAAAATGGATGCGCTGAGTTCGCAGGCGAGCCTTGCAGGATATGCGGCGGTGATTGTGGCGGCAAATCACATCCAAAAGATCTTCCCGATGATGATGACGCCTGCCGGTACGATACAGCCATCAAAAGTATTTATTATTGGAGCAGGTGTGGCCGGACTTCAAGCAATCGCAACGGCGAAACGCCTCGGTGCAAAGGTTGATGCGTTTGATACGCGGCCGATTGCCAAGGCTGATGTTCTATCGCTCGGCGCAAAATTCGTGGAGGTCGATCTTGGTGAAACAGGACAGACCGCTCAGGGTTATGCAAAGGCATTGACGGAAGAGCAATTGAAAAAACAGCGCGACGTGATGAAACAATATTGCGCTGCGGCAGACGTTGTTATTACCACTGCGCAGGTGTTCGGACGCAAAGCGCCCGTCATCGTGACCAAAGAAATGGTGGCCGCGATGAAACCGGGAAGCGTTATTGTGGATCTTGCCGTTGAAACGGGTGGCAATGTTGAAGGATCCGTTGCCGGAAAGACCGTTGTCCAGAATGGAGTGAAGATTATTGGAATGAAGAACATGCCGGCGCGCGTTGCAATGAACGCAAGCCTGATGTATTCCAACAATCTGTATAACCTGCTCGAGGAATTCTGGAACAAAGAGACAAAGCAGTTCGACCTGAAACTCGATGATGAGATCATCAAGAGCTGCCTGATCACGCACGGCGGGAATATCGTTCACACGACATTTGTCCCCAAAAAAAAATAAAACGGTAATTACAGATGATGCCGACAGAACGGCATCGTATATATTCAGATCTTTTAAGGAGAAACCATGCAAATAGAATTAATCTACATTCTCATCTTGGCGGGATTCGTCGGGTTTGAGATTATTAAAAAGGTCACACCGACCCTGCACACGCCGCTGATGTCCGCTACCAACGCGATCTCGGGTATTTCGCTTGTCGGTTCACTGGTTGCCGCCGGTGTTGCCGGTGGAGGAGTGAATTCCGATATCAGTCATCTGCTCGGATTTGTTGCAGTTACGGCAGCAACGATCAATGTCGTCGGCGGATTCATGATCACGGAGCGTATGCTGAAGATGTTTAAGAAGAAGGAGAGGAAGTCATGAATTATTATATGGAGTTTGTCTATGTCATCTCTTCCATCCTCTTCATCCTGGGTCTTAAAGGACTCAGTCATCCGGAAACAGCACGCCGCGGTATGCATTATGCGGAAGTCGGGATGCTGCTTGCCGTTGTGGGAACCCTATTGAGCGGAAAGATCATCACGTGGGAATGGATCATTACCGGTATTGTTGTCGGTTCAGCGGTCGGTGCGGCCATGGCAATTTTCATGCCGATGACGGCTATGCCGCAGCGAATTGCTCTGTCGCATGCATTCGGCGCTCTTGCTGCCGTGCTTGTCGGTATCAATGAATTTATTGAAAAAGGTCATCTTGGTGAACTTAACAGCGGATTAATGGGCGCAATCGGATTTGAAGTGCTGTTCGGCGCGTTAACCGTTACAGGAAGTTTAATGGCTTTCGGGAAACTGAATGAGATGATCAAAGGTGCACCAATAACATACAAGGGACAAAATGTTGTCAACATTTCTCTCTTTGCGGTCACTGTCGGATTATTTGTGTATCTGATTTTCTTCCCGTATGAACCGGTAATTTTTTATACAATGATCGGTCTGTCACTGCTTATCGGAATTTTTATTGTGTTGCCGATCGGCGGAGCGGATATGCCGGTTGTAATTTCATTGATGAATTCGTATGCCGGTCTTGCAGCAGCGGCAACGGGATTTGCGATTGATAACAAAGTGCTGATCATCGCCGGTTCGCTGGACGGGTCATCAGGTTTCATTCTGTCGATCATTATGAGTAAGGCGATGAATCGTTCGTTTGCCAATGTTCTTTTCGGCGCGGTCGGTACACCGCAAGTTGATACGACGAATCTTGCAGAAGCTCGTCCGATCACACGTTTTGGCATTGAAGATACAAAATTTGTTCTGGAACAGGCTGAACGCGTTGTTGTTGTTCCCGGATATGGTATGGCTGTTGCACAGGCACAACATACAGTTCGGGAATTGAGCGATGAGTTGGAAAAACGCGGGATCAAAGTTGAGTTTGCGATCCATCCGGTTGCAGGACGTATGCCGGGACACATGAATGTACTTCTTGCTGAAGCGAATGTCTCGTACGACCAATTGCTTGAAATGGAAGCGATCAATCCGACGATGGACACGGTTGATGTCTGTATCGTTATCGGTGCAAACGATGTTGTCAATCCGGCAGCGCGTACAGATAAAGGAAGTCCGATCTACGGCATGCCGATCATCAATGTTGACAAGGCGAAAACTGTTATCGTGATGAAACGTTCCATGGCGACCGGATTTGCCGGCATTGAAAATCCTCTCTTTTATGAACCGAATACGAAGATGCTGTTCGGCGACGCAAAAAAAGTATTGCAGGAACTTGTTACCGAATTCAAAAAAGTATAGAGTTCTGTCATAAGCGGCAATTTTATTCAAGTCCCGTGTATTACTGATACACGGGACTTTTTTTTTCGCCGAAAACAAGTGCAACATTTGCTGATGTCCGAACTGCTTCTGTGCAGTGAACAGTGTGGAATCATTACTCCTTTTTAATTTTGAACTTGGCGTAATCGGTGGTACCTTATTGTTCAACAGCTCTGCTACTTATTTCAGCAAACCGATGATGATGAAAGTGAGATTCTCATGACCATACCATTTCGCGTTACGTTCACTATTTTGTTATCCCTACTCATCGTTTCAGGATGCGGCATTATCAGCAGAATTCAAGAGCCGCAAACCGAGATGCCCAAAGCGGAGAGGGAATTCCGCGGCGTATGGGTTGCTACGGTGGGGAACATTGACTGGCCGAGCAAACCGGGCCTTTCAACGGAAGATCAGCAGCGTGAAGCGCTTGCCATTCTCGACACCGTTGCGGCAATGAATATGAATGCTGTGGTGTTTCAAGTGCGGCCGCATTGTGATGCGATGTATGCAAGTGCGTTGGAGCCATGGTCATCGTATCTAACGGGAACGCAGGGAAAAGCGCCCGAACCATTCTATGATCCGCTACAATTTTGGATTGATGAGGCGCATAAACGGGGGATAGAACTTCATGCGTGGTTCAATCCGTACCGAGCGCTCTTAACAAAGGGAACCGGTATCAGCGATTCTTCCATTGTTCGGCGGCGTCCGGATATTGCAAAAAAGATCAACGACGGAATGTACTGGCTTGATCCCTCGAGCAAAGAGGTGCAGGATATTTCGTACGCTGTTGTGATGGATGTGGTAAAACGGTATGATGTGGACGGGATCCACTTTGACGATTATTTTTATCCGTACAACGATGGTAAATTTCCCGACGATGAAAATTGGGCGGCATTTCAGAAGAAGGACGGTTCAACATCGCGTGAGGATTGGAGACGGTCGCACGTGAACGCATTTATCGAACGGGTGTACAAAGGAATCAAAGCAGAAAAGAAGAATGTTAAATTCGGACTGAGTCCTTTTGGAATTTGGCGGCCTAAAAATCCTCCCTCCATTGCAGGATATGATCAGTATAATATGCTCTATGCCGACGCGCGGCTTTGGCTGAACAACGGCTGGGTGGATTACTGGACACCACAGCTCTATTGGCCGGTGAATCAGATCCCTCAGAGTTTTCCGGTGCTGCTCGGATGGTGGGCGAAAGAAAATACGATGAAAAGGAATCTGTGGCCGGGTATGATCATTACTAAACCGAGAGACGAAAAAACAGCGGATGAGATCTTCAACCAGATTATGATCACGCGCGGATTTGTTCCCGAGGGTCCGGGGCATGTTCATTTCAGTATGAAATCATTCATGCGCGACAGCAGCATGCTCAACACTGTTTTACGGAACGGACCGTACCAAAAACAGGCGATTGTGCCTTCGTCGCCATGGCTTGATAATGAAGCGCCAACCGCACCTGTTGCATCATCGGCCATTGCGAATGATACTATCCGGATTACGATATCACATAAAAACAGTAATGATGTTTTCCGGACTGTTGTTTATTATCAGTACAATACTGTTTGGAATTATACTATTATCAATATGAACGACAGCACGTTTACTGCGCCGCTTTCCAGAATTGCACGAAAAGAAACACGACAACGGGGCGGAGAGATAAAAATTGACGAAACCGTTGAAACCTTGAAAAGGATCGCCGTTTCTGCAGTAGACCGTATGGGAAACGAAAGCGAACAAACAGTGATACCGGTTGAAACGACAAAAATGCCTGTCCCATTTAACTAACATAAAAGAAGTGTTCATGAAAAAAATAATTATTGCTCTTTGTATCGGCACCATAAGTGTTTTTGCTCAAACCACACTTGTGCAGCAGCAGCCCGAGACCGACTATTATGAATCCGCCTACAAATTATCCGGAACGGATCTGCGCTTAGCGCTGCATAATATTATTAAAGGACATACATCCGTAACGTACGATGCTTTGTGGACCCATTTTCAAACGACCGACAAAAAATCAAACGGCAAAGTGTGGGATATGTATTCCGATATACCGGGCGGAACACCTCCGTATGAATTTACCTACACAACAAACCAATGCGGAAACTACAGTGTGGAAGGTGATTGCTACAACAGAGAGCATTCTTGGCCCAAGAGCTGGTTTAATGATCTTACGCCTATGTATTCCGATCTTTTCCATCTTTTCCCGACGGATGGGAAGGTGAACGGGATGAGAAATAATTACAATTATGGAAATGTGTCTGCCCCTACATGGACCTCGAAAAATGGCAGCAAACTTGGACAAAATACTTTTCCCGGATACATCGGCATCGTGTTTGAACCGATTACGGAATACAAAGGGGATCTTGCGCGAGGACATTTCTATATGTCGGTCCGCTATTATACCGAGGATGCAGGCTGGTCGGCAAGTGACGGTACTAGCAAAGCTGATCTGTTACCCTGGTATGCAAATCTGTTGTTCTCGTGGCATGTTCTGGATACGGTAAGTACGAAAGAAATAAACCGGAACAATGCCATTTTCGGTATTCAAAAGAACAGAAATCCATTTATTGATCATCCGGAATTTGCCGCGGAAATATGGCAAACAGCGATGGCGCCGTCGGTTGTGTCGGTTGCCAATCCTACATCAACCACACTGATTGTTGATTTATCGCGATATACCGATTCCACTGTTTCCGTGAACAAAAATAATTTTGTGATTAATAATGCAATCGGCAATCCGACCGGTGTTGCATGGGGAATCAATAACGATGTTTCAAAATTATTGCTAACGGTTCCTGCGTTGTCATCCGGGACAACATATATGCTGCAAATACTAAATCTTAAAAGCATCAACAACGTTGTTATGAAAGATACGGTTGTAACGTTCAAAACTTCAGGCGTTGCTGATGTACAATCACCGGACGCGCAAATGCCGAAGATGTTCATGCTGATGCAGAATTATCCGAACCCATTCAATCCGACAACGAATATTGAATTTACGGTACCTTCTACCGGACAAGCCACGTTAACAATATTCAATATGCTCGGACAGAAAGTGGCGACGCTGTTCAACGGTGAAGCAGCGGCCGGGATGCGGAACCATGTACAGTTTGCGGCGCATGATCTTTCCGGCGGAATGTATCTTGCCAGGCTTACATCGGGAGGAAGATCACAATTGATGAAACTGACGCTGATAAAGTAGCAACGTTATTTTGCCGTGAATATTACAATCCCGTCCGATGTGACGGGATTATTTTTTTGTGAAAGAATGTGTTTGTATATTCTTACATGACAGCACCCGACATGAAACGGTTATGGTGGTACATTCCTGTTGTCCTCGCGATCCATAACTGTGAAGAAGCGCTGACGATGCCGCAGTGGATGTCCGTTCATCTGTGGGAACTGCGGGAAAAAGTCTGGCTGATGGATGAACTGCAATTCTCGCCGAAACAATTATACCTTTCACTTATCCTCGTTACCGTTGTGCCGTTCCTGTTGACCTATTTTTGCCGCCGCGGCGTGCCGGCACAACGTAAGAACGCTGTGTTGCTGACACTTCAATCGATCATCTTTTGGAATGCATTTATGCCGCATATCGGCGGTGTGTTTGTTCTGGGGATGTATAATCCGGGAGTGGTTACGGCGCTTGCGTGCAATCTTCCTTTTTCGGTGTATTTGTTCAACAGAGTGAGGCAGGAAGGAACTGTGACGGATGCTGTATTGCGTAATTGTATTATAGCCGGCTTAGTTCTGTATTTACCGATGGTGTACCTGAACCATTTGATTGCTCAGGCGATAACAATGCTGTAGCTGCTGTCACGCCTTGTTGGAGTTTACCCCGATGTATATCGGGGCTCGTGGTGACAATAATTTTCTGTAAATGTTACGGGCTGTCATGGCGAGTCCGTCTTTGGCGGGATAAACTACGTTGAGCCATGAGTGTAATAAATTACGGAACCTACTCCCTGAACACGTCCAACTGACTCCCTAAACCCAATGCTGTAAGGTTAACGAATGACAATGCTTCGGCGCGTGTCGCAATTTTTGTTTATCTGAGAAAGTCCCGATTTATTGTTCAATGGGGGGCACCACCCGAGGATACCGTTGGCAGAAGAATGATAATATTGGATTGCGACACTTGCTCAGCATGAACAACTACTGACCTGCAGCATAGTTCCTGATACCGGTTCTTTGGCCTTTTATGCTAGTGAGAAGTTAAGATGAGAACCTTGCAATAACATGCGTTCAGCGCAACGACACAATCATTTATTTTTATAATAAGCGAATACGGCGAAAGCGCGTAACGCCTGCGATTGAGCGTGAACCGTGCCGATCTGATCAACTCCGTATCCATCCTCACCGCCGTGCGGATTCCATCCATTGCGGATGGCGTGGTCATATTCGCGGTGGAGCTGTACTGTTGCCCTGCCATGATTGTTCGTCCAGACATGTTCGAGCATTTTCTCCACCATCACAGGAATTTCCGGCAATTCATCAGGCGCCGTTTCATATGCATCCAGTAAAAAATGAACGAACGCGCCGTTGCCATCCATATTGATCTGATAACAATCGGTAGAATCGATCCATTTGTTCTTCGGATTAAGGATGTGTTTTGCGGACGCGATGGCGATCGTTTTATATTTGGGATCCTTTGTGGCATGGTACAATGATGACAAAACGGATAAATAACTTGCTGATTCCCACGGCAGTTGTTTACCAAAAGCCGCAAGTCCGCCTTTTCCCTGCCATATACCGTTGCCGCGATAGAATATCTTTTCAATCCCGGGTGTCTTGCCGTCGCCGTTCCATACTTTCAATGCGTCGTCCAGAAATCTCCGGTCACCGGTTGCTTCAAATAATTTGCAAGCAACGCTCACCATCTGGTTCATATTGCTATTGGTGATGATCTGTTCGTTGACATCTGCGTTCGGTGGATAATTATACCAACTGAAAAATCCTTCATGGCTTGATAAGCGTCCTTCGTTTCGCGCATCCACATAACGATGGGCGGCATCATTTACCCATTGCATTTGTTTCCGTCCGGAGAATTCCCACCAGTAGAGTTCGGCAAGACAAATCCATGCGCGGTCGTCAACCCAGGTTCCATTGACCATTTGTTTGAGATCGAATTGATAGAGGTACCGCTTCAGCAGGGAGGAATCATTCGTCATTCTGAACAGATACGCATCACCAATGGCACCGTTGGCCCCTTCCCATCCCGGAGAATAGACGTTATAGAATTGTTTACCGATCTGGTATGAGCGCTCGATCCATTTGTTCTTCGAATGGAGAGAATCGGGAAGTGTCTTTGCGGGGGAAGGTCCGGGTTTATTGGAACAGGAAGAGAGGAAAAGAACAGCGATGAGGATGACTATTTTCATAATATGTTTATCGTGTCCCTATGGTTGATTTTGGCTGCCACGCAGACCGCCTCAAAAAATATTGTTGCATGGCTATGATAAAAAAGCAAACCACAGATGATGCGGGAAAAAAGGATTGTCAAGGATTGAGCAGATGAAAAAATAATAATAATTATTCACATGCCGTTACCAAACGCAAGCGGAACTCTTCTTCTTTAATAACTGACGTTACGTTCTACGAGCAGCAGGCTAAAAAAAATACACTGTTCATGGTGAGGTTCCCATCTTGATTTCATGCCTGCACCAAGGTTAAAGCTTTCGAATCGGCAGGCAGGTCAATTGCTCATCCTTCGACGCGCTCGTCCACAAAACGGACTCGCTTGCTCAGGATGACTATTATTGATGTGCCGAGTCGAAGTCGCGCTGTACGTGATGCCGCACGGCTGCACATTTGTATTTCTACGTAACGTGAGTTAATAAATTAAAATGACACACGCTCTTGAATAATATTTATTTCAAAATGCCGTCGATGGTATTATACGTAACGGAATGATAACCGGGACGGGCTTTTTCGTATACTTGTTTTGCCCACGTTTTTCCTTTTTCGGTCTTTGCCAGTTCAGTATACAGCGGTTTGACAAGCTTTCTGCGTCCGACATTCATCAGATATCCTCTCATGGGGCCGTAGGCTGTTTCATAGTCCGATTTTATGGCGCGCAGGAACCACTCGCACAGGATTTCGGAGTTTCCGGAGCGGGTAAAATAAAATGCGTAGTCAAGTTCGATCACCTTTTCCAGGCGGATGGAATCTGGAATATTACGGAGGAAATAGAGCCAATGATGCGTTGTCCAGCCCTGTGTACTCAATTGCGATGCGGGGGTGCCGTTCATAAACGCATTTACCTGACTCTTTACTTTCTCAAATTCATTCGACTGCGGATTCGGGCAATTTGCCGGCAGTCCGGCTGTGTATACCCAGTCATTGATCGACAGAGCCGATGAGAGCTCCTTATTTTGCTTGATCTTGAATTGTTTCTGCAGATGTTCAAGGAACATTTCTGTCGTCATCGATTTAAATGCATTTCCGTCGAAATATTGTTTCAGAAAAGCATCCCATTGTTCCCGGCCGATCGTCTCTTCACACAGACGCAGGAAAAAATATCCTTTGTCGTACGCAATATTCGTCATTCCGTCGTCTGGATCGCGGCCGGCAAGGTTCAGTTTCAATTTCGTGTCGTCGCTGGACGGTCCGATGGATTGAATTTCTTCCTTCAGATCTTTCAGTGTAAGAACCGCAAGCATTTCGGAATAATCGCGGCCGTACACTTTTTCCATGATACGGTGTTCAAAATAAACGGTGAATCCTTCGTTCATCCAGAAATCGTTCCATGTTGCGTTCGTTACAAGGTTGCCGGACCACGAATGGGCAAGTTCGTGCGCTACGAGAGCAACAAGCGAGCGGTCGCCAGCCAGAATGGTTGGCGTTGCAAATGTAAGGCGCGGATTCTCCATTCCACCGAAGGGAAAACTCGGGGGAAGGACAAGAAGATCATACCGTTCCCACCGGTACGGTCCGTACAATTCTTCGGCAGCCGATATCATTTTTTCGATGTCGGCAAATTCGTTTGCCGATTTTTCCACAACGCTTGGTTCGGCGTATACGCCGCTTCGAATACCGAGCGGACGGAATTCCAAATCACCGACGGCGAGTGCCAGCAAGTACGAAGGGATCGGCTGTTTCATTTCAAATTTGTAAACCCCGTCTGCCGATTTGGTTCCGGAATTGCCCGACGCACTCATCACCGCTACAAGATCGGGGCGTGTGTGAATTGTAGCCGAATAGGTCATCCGTACGCCGGGACCATCCATGCACGGGACCCATGTGCGGGCCAGAATCGCCTCGGATTGTGTGAACAGGAATGGTTTTCCTTTTCCGGCTGTCTGCGACGGCTCAAGCCACTGCAAAGCGCCGGCAGTAGGGGATGTGATGTAATAGATTGTAACGAATTTTGTTTTCGGCGTAATGGTAATTGTTAGCGGACTGCCGAAGATCTTTTGTTCATCACCGAGCGTGAACTTTGCGCGGGTTTCCTTCTCATCCAGCGTTATCTTATCAATCTCAAGGCCGCGTGTATCGAGAATAAGTTGTTTTGTTTTCTTTTTATTGTCGAGCGTGAGCGTTGCTTTCCCCGAAAGAGTTTTCGTATCGAAATTGACCGTGAGATCGAGGGCGAGATGCTTCACCGCAATTTCATGCGTATTTGCAAATGAGTGAATATCTTTCATACTGTTTACCGGTTGTGCGTTCGCCGGAAAAATTGATATTACCGACAGAACAATTGTTAAAAAAAGCATTTTCATACAAGGTCCCTTATTTATTAAAGCCGTGCTGAACGTACGATATTTTTGATGAATCAATATACAAATCCGACGGAAAAGTTTCCTCGTTATTTCACGGAAATAATGAGACGGGGAGAGTGAGCATCAAAACGACAGATAGAAAAAGAGAAATCCATTGAGACAAATTACACGTTATTGATAAAGCCGCACTCTAAGTGACAATGTATGTCCGCCGACCGTTTTTGCAAGAAAAAAACCCTTCAATATTGATGAAATTCAAATACGCTGTTTAGCGTATTGCCTATAGCATTGAATTATTGAATTTTACATGCAGGAATTCAATGCTCTGTAAGGCAATATTAAGTACATGAATGGCTTTGTTCGTGTTAACGCAATAGGTCTCTAATGCTTGTGTGTATGGCTAATCATTATTATTAGGTCAATAATCGCTTTTTGGAAAAGGTTGGTTTAGAACGACGACCCATCGGAAGGTAATAGATACATGAATAAGCGGCATAGATATTGCCGCAAGGAAAGAGCGAATATATGAAAACACCCGGTAAAAAATCATCTGTGGCGACTCTTCGCCGAAAAGCAGAAGTGCAGCTGAAAAAGAACAATACAATAAATTGCAAGATGCTTTCTGAAGCAGAAATGGCAAAACTTGTTCATGAATTTCAGGTGCACCAGATTGAATTGGAAATGCAGAATGAAGCATTATTGCAAACGAACATAATGGCAAAAACGGCTGCGGATAAATACACCGAATTATTTGATTTTGCACCAACAGGATATTTTATACTTTCAGCCGAAGGGATTATTAAAGAATTAAACCACGTTGGAGCGCACGTGCTTGGCAAAGGGCGCTCAAATGTGTCCGAATGTTTATTTGTTGCTTTTATCAGCGAAAAGACAAGGCCAACCTTCAATATCTTTTTTGAAAAAATATGCGGCGGCCATACAAAAGAATCGTGCGATGTGAAAATCTCTGTGCATGGCGGTGACGCCAAGATTCTTCACCTGACCGGTATTAATCACGATAACGAAAAAGAATGTTTTATTACGGCTGTTGATATTACCGAGCAGAAACATACAGAAGAAGCACTGCGCGAGAGCGAGAAGAAATTTTCGTTGTTCATGGATTATTTACCCGCCATCGTCTTTATTAAAGACAACGAAGGAAGAACCGTCTACACCAATAAATACATGAACGACACCGTTGGTTCTTCCCAATGGCTTGGAAAAACCATGCTCGAGGTGTTTCCCAACGAGTTCGGTAAAAAATTGTATGATGACGACATGCATTCATTAAAAACGGGTCATGAAAAAATTGAAGAAAGCGTCCCTGCCGTTAATGATGGCACTGTGCATACCTACGAGACGCAAAAGTTTCTCATCGATCGACCCGGCAAAGAACCATACTTAGGGGGCATTTCATTAGATATTACAAAACGCAAACATACCGAAGAAGTTATACGTGAAAGCGAGTTGCGATTTCGAGAAGTTATAGAGAATTCGATTGATGCGCCGTATAAACGAAATATTAAAACCAATGAATATGAATATTTCAGTCCGGTTTTTGCCGGTATCACAGGATATACTCCGGATGAAATGAAGCAATTACCGCTCGCAATCGTTTTGGATCTCATGCATCCCGATGATGTGGATGCAGTAAAAAGAGTAATTGCTGAATCAATGGCCAGTCCGCCGGGCAGCATCCATTATTTAGAATATCGTTTCAAACATAAAGATGGACGGTACCGATGGATTCAGGATAAATATATTGTGGCGTGCGACCGCCAGGGAAATCCGGAGTCGTTGATTGGCAGTGTGAGTGACATTACAGAGAGCAAGTTAAAAACAGATTCTCTGAAAGAGAGTGAGCAAAATTACCGAACGCTGGCAGATTCCGGTCATACGTTGGTCTGGATATCCGGAACCGATAAACAGTGCGTCTATTTCAATAAGGTATGGCTTGGATTTACCGGACGAACGCTTGAGCAGGAGTTGGGGAACGGCTGGGCTGAGGGTGTTCACCCTGACGATATGCAGCACTGTTTGGATATTTATAATGAATCTTTTGGCCGCCGCGAGAATTTCAGTATGGAGTATCGTCTGCGACGGCACGACGGGGAATACCGGTGGATCGTTGACGACGGTACCGCACGGTACAACAGTAATGGTGAATTTGTTGGTTACATTGGTCATTGTTACGACATCACTGAACGCAGGATGGTGATGGAAGCATTGCGGGAAAGCGAAGAACGGCTTACTCTGGCATTGGATCAGTCGCACCTTGCCTATTGGGAAATGGACGCAGCGACAAGAACATTTACATTTAACGACCGGTTTTACGAGCTCTATCATACAACAGCTGAACGCGAAGGGGGCTACCATATGGCACCCGATGTGTATGTTCGTGAATTTTTGCTGCAGGCTGAACAATCCATCGTCCACGATGCTGTCTCCCGGTTATTGTCCGGAGAAATCAGCCACATTCAACATGAGCACCTTATCCGGCGTCGTGATGGAGAAATCCGGAATATTCTTGTCCGCATCAATGTTGTGTACGACAGTGCGGGGCGCATTGTTGGTACCCGCGGCACCAATCAAGATATCACCGAGCTTAAAAAGGTAGAAAAAGCATTAACGTTAAGTGAATCAAAATTACAAGCGATCCTCGACAATTCGTATGACGGCATCGGTGTGCATATCAACGGCATTTGGCAGATGTGCAATCCTGCGGCATTGCGTCTTTTTGGTTACGCAAGTCCGGAAGAATTGATTGGAACTCCGATCTTGAATGTCATCGTTCCGGGCGAACATGAACGCATTACGGAATATGTGCGAAAGCGTTCGGCCGGCATGGATGCTCCGACAGCATACATCACCCGTGGAGTGCGGAAAGACGGTACTGAATTTGACATGGAAGTGATGCTGTCAAAATTTAAGTTGGAAAATAAATGGAATGCGCTTGTCATGCTCCGTGATATTACCGAACGCAGGCAAGCAGAAGAAAATCTTCGATTAAGCAAGTTGCGCTATCAAACGCTGTTTGAAAAAGCGAGCGACGGAATAATGTATATGACCACCGAAGGTAAAATTATCGGAGTGAATGAATCATATGCAAAAATGCACGGATACAGCGTCAATGAAGTGGTCGATAAAAATATCCATGATTTAGATACTCCCGAGACCTCTCAAATAATCAAAGAAAGAATGTCGAAGATTGTGAGCGGTGAGAAGCTGCAATTTGAGGCAGAGCATTTCCATAAAGACGGCAATATAATACAACAAGAGATCTCTGCAAGTTATATCACCATTGGAGAGGAAAAATACATCCAGTCATTTCACCGGGATATTACTGAGCGCAAGCATGCGGAAAATGCAATTAAACAAATCAGCACGCAACTCACCAGAGTTATGGAGAGCACCAAAGATGTAATCGCAATCATGGACACCGATTACCGGTATACACTTTTTAATTCTGCATTTCACGAAGAATTTAAGAAAATATTTGGGCAGGATCTGAAAGTTGGAGATTCGATGGTGCAGGCATTGTCCTATCTTCCCGATGATCTTACCTATGCAAAAAAATTCTGGGACCGTGCTTTTGGAGGAGAAGATTTTATTGTTACGCATGAATTTGGAAATGCAAAGCTGGAAAGGAACTGGTACGAACTGCATTTTAGTCCCATTCGGGACAACCAAGACAACGTCGTCGGCGCAGTACATATCGTCCGCAATGTTTCCGAACGCATGCTCATGGAAGAAAAACAACGCCAAATGCAGAAACTGGAAAGCATCGGAACGCTGGCCGGCGGCATCGCCCACGACTTTAATAATCTGCTTAACGCAATGATGGGAAATGTATCGTTGGCGCAACAAAGATTACCGGCAGATCATCCGGCGGCAAAGAATTTACAGAGAACAATGACTGCCATGGAACGTGCCGCAACACTTACCAAGCAAATGCTTGCATTTTCCGGTAAAGGAAGATTCCAGATTATTGCCATCAATTTAGTGAAGGTGGTGCAGGAACATATCGATCTCTTTGAAGCGTCGTTTGTAAAAAATGTAATATGTGTTCCGAATCTTTCATCAACGCCGGTAACGATTAAAGGAGATCCCGGACAGATAGAACAGATTGTGATGAATTTGATCATTAATGCCGGAGAAGCAATAGGAGACAAACAGGGGATTATCAATATTTCGGTATTATCGGCAACGCTCACCGAAGAAGAACTATTGCCATACGGCAGACTGAACAATACAACGCTGCCAGGCGGGGAGTACGCGCTGCTGCAAGTTTCGGATAACGGTATCGGCATGAATGAGGAAACCATAGCGAAAATGTTTGATCCATTCTTTACCACGAAATTTGTCGGCCGTGGATTAGGATTATCAGCCGTTCTGGGTATTATCCGCGGACATAACGGCGGTATATTGGTGAACAGTAAAGAGGGGGCAGGAACGGTGTTTCAGGTGATACTGCCGCTCCATCTGTCCGAAAAAGATTCACTGCCGCTTCAACATCAGAATGCCGAAGGTGCGGTTCACCAACCCATAACGCTTCTTATTGATGACGAACAATTTATTGTTGAATTGACAGAAGATATATTTAAGAATGCATCGTACACACTTCTGTCAACCACCGATCCTGTCGAAGGTGTAAAGATGTACCGAAATCAATGGCAGACAATTGATCTGGTGATTCTTGATTATTCCATGCCGAAGATGAACGGCAGAGAAGTTCTGATTGAATTGCGTAAAATAAATCCGAATGTAAAAGTACTGATGTCATCCGGATTTTCGGAAGAAGAACTTGTCCATCTTATGGGGGATCATAAGCCGAGCGCGATACTTCGAAAACCACATAGTCCCCGAACATTATTAGCAGTTGTTGATACATTGCTGGGGAAGGGTTAGTTTGAGTGACATCTGAAAAATAGATTGTCCATTGTCATCCCGACATAAATGTGAGATTTTTCAGATGTCTCTATGAAATAGTATGAACCGGTCCTGCCATACTGGTGCCGGATGAAATAAAAAACCCTGATCTGTGATCAGGGTTTTTTGTTTTCAGTCTATATCATTCTAATCCCCGCCGTTTCAGCAGCGGTTCGATGGACGGCTTCTTCCCGCGGAACCGTTCGTATTGCTTCATTGCATCATCCGCCTGTAATCGTGCAAGAATGTTGTCACGGAACGCTTTTGCCGTCTGCTGATCGAACAATCCTTTTTCTTTAAATGCTTCAAAGGCATCGGCATCCAGGACTTCGGCCCATATGTAATAATAGTATCCGGCAGCGTAATATGAACTGCTGAAAATATGGAGAAAATTTGCCGAACGATACCGCGAAACGATCTCCGGAATAAGGCGGATTTTGTTCAGCGATTCTTTTTCGAACGCGTTTGTTTCTACCGGAATTGTGGAGGTCAGAGTATGCCAATTCATATCAAGATAGCATGCGGCAAGATATTCCACGGTGATGAATCCCTGATTGAATTTGCTGCTTTTCTCTATTTTATCGATAAGATTTTGTGGTATCAGTTTACCCGTCTTATAATGGAACGCATATGTTTTCATCACGTCCGGATTGAATGCCCAGTTTTCCATGATCTGCGAAGGGAGTTCAATAATGTCACCGGGTGTAGACAATCCTTTGTAAGTGACATTGGAGAAAAGTGCATTCAGCGCATGTCCGAATTCATGAAAGAGTGTTTCTACTTCTTCTCTGCTTAACAACGAAGGTTTATCCCCAACCGGTCTTGAAAAATTACCGACGTTCGTCACCAGCGGTGTAATCATAGCATTTCCGCGGCGTTCCTGCGTACGAAATGCACCGCACCAGGCACCGGATTGTTTTCCGGGACGGGGATAATAATCGGTATAGAGTAAGCCGATAGATGTTCCATCTTTTTCTTTCACTTCAAAGACGGTCACTTCATCGGAATAGGTTGTAATATCTTTCCGTTCGGTAAACCGGATGCCGTACAATGTTGTGGCAAGATCAAACACGCCTTTCCGGACATTTTCCATCAGGAAATATGGTCTGAGTTCGTTCTCGTCCAGATCGTATTTTTGTTTGCGTACTTTTTCGGCATAATACCACCAGTCCCACGGCTGGATGGTGAATTTGCCCCCTTCTTTTTTCACGATCGCCTGCATTTCTTCACATTCTTTTTTTGCGTTCTTCAGCGCCGGTTCCCACAGTTTGTTCAGCAAGTCGTACACATTCTGCGGTGTTTTCGCCATTGTCCGGTCCAGCGAGAAATCGGCGTAGGTTTTGAATCCCAGCAGATTTGACCGTTCAACACGAAGCGCGCCGATCTTAGCGGCGATGATTTTGTTATCAGACTCGTTATTATTGTCTCCGCGCATGATATACGCTTTCAATAATTTTTCGCGGAGGGCGCGGTTCTTGGCGTATTGAAGGAACGGAAGCATGCTTGGTTTTTTTACGGTAAAGAGCCATGTGCCTTTTGAGCCGGCTTTCGATGCTGCTTCGGCAGCTGCATCGATCACCGATTGCGGAAGACCAGCAAGATCACTTTTTTTATCGACCACAAGTTTGAAATTGTTGGCTTCTTTTAAAACGTTCTCGTCGAATTTAAGACAGAGGAGAGAGAGTTCCTCGTTGATCGCGCGGAAGCGATCTTTCTTATCCGCAGGAAGGCTTGCTCCGCCGCGAACGAAATTGGAGTAATAATCTTCAAGAAGTTTCAACTGTTCTGCATCCAAGCCGGCCGAACTGCGCGCATCGTAGATGGTTTTGACCCGGCGGAATAATTTTTCATTCAGATTAATATCATCCTGATGTTTGGTGAGCAGCGGAGTCACGTTATTGGCGATCTTCTGGATATCGTCATTGGTATTTGCTCCCTGCAGTGTAAAGAACACGGCACTCACTCTGCCGAGCATATCGCCGGTTCTGTCCAGCACCTCGATGGTATTGTGGAACGTGGGAGGGAGCGTATCGGTGATGACCGCATCCACTTCTTTTTTCTGCACTTCCATTCCTTTAATGAATGCCGGCATAAAGTGTTCATTTTTGATCTTGTCGAACGGCGGTGTGCCGAACGGAGTATCGAACTCTTTGTAGAACGGATTTAGACTGTTCATGTCACTTCCTTGCTGCTGCGCCGGAGCAACGAGAACGCAGATCAGCAGTAAAAAAGCAGTTAATGTATTGTTCATAAAATTTCCATTGGGTTTATTATGTGATGGTATGATGAGATGAAAAGATCAGCCCTGCAGGCACCAAAAGTTACTGTGATTTTTACGGCAAAAGCCGGAGCAGTACGCAGTAATGCCGTAACAAACGTACTTGGAAAACAGTACGTAATCAAGCGTTAGTTTTTACTAACATTGATTATTGTAAACCGCATGTATTTTGGACAACTGTGATACAAATTACTAATTCCGGTTTCCTGTTCAATCGTCGACGCGTCCCGACAAAAAATTCTGCTCCTGGAATGTCGAATATCGGGCCATCGGGACTTGAATAGAACAGGAATCTCCAAGATTATTTACGGACACAGCGAAAACCGACTCCGTAGTATGCGTAGCGCTCTTTCGGAATAAAGCAGGTCCGTTTTGAAACGAGACAATCGTAGGAAAAACTATTGTACGATCCGCCGCGCACAATCCGGTAATAACCGGTATTTGAAGGTCCCTTAGGATCGGTAGTTCCGTAATATTTATATCCCAGCGAGTCATACCAATCCCAGCACCATTCAAATGCATTACCGCTCATATCGTGCACGCCAAGTTCGTTGGGAGATTTTTTCGCGACGGAATGTGTACTGTCGCCGGAATTTAAGGAATACCAAGCAACGCCGCCGATACTGTTGCTGCCGCTGTACGAATAACCGTGACCGAGGGTGCCTCCGCGTGCTGCAAATTCCCATTCGGCTTCTGTCGGCAGACGATAACCGTTTACACTCCATTTGACATCTTCAATATTTATATCGATCTCTCCGTTCCGATAGATCGAGTCCTGCGTATATTTAATGCCGTACACCGGAGTGAGTCCTTCCCGTTCTGACCGCGCGTTGCACCATTTCACGGCATCGTACCAATTCACATTCATCACCGGATTGTTTGTGCCGTTCGGTTGACGTCCGTTCTCTCCTGCCGTCAAATCGGTATAGCCGTGCGTTAATGCCCATGATCTCACATCGGACCATAACTCGTACGTTACTTCATATTTGTCTATTGTGAAACTACTAATAGTTACCTGAGCCGGCGCGGAGAATGAACCTCCGGCGACCGGGAGCATAACGGGGGATATTGGTCCGGTGTCTGTTGTGAATGACCAGACCGGACCGATGACAACTGCACCCTTGCTGTCGATTGCTTTAACTTTCCAATAATACGTTGTGCCGGGCGAGAGCATGGAACGGTATAAAGATGCTGCCGTTTGACTGAATGAAACTTGAACAGTAGGCGGATTGCTGATACCGAAGAACACGTCATATATAAGTGCCTCACCATCAGGTTCGGAACAACTCCAGTGCAGTGTAAGTATGGTAGCGGTTCCGGTCGCGGCATTTACCGGAACGGGATTGTACGGAATACCCGGGGGATTATTGTCCGCATTGCCGGTAGTAAAATTCCAAACAGGTCCTGCGGTTGTATCCTCTGCATCGAATGCATTGACCTTCCAATAATAGATTGTATTCTTAATGAGAGGCGGAGAAAGTATCACTGTATTCTTTATTGTTGCAATTTTTATAGCCGGTGGTTTAACGGTATCAAAAAACAGGTCATAGGTCAACAGGTCATTGTTGTTATCCGAGCAGGACCAGTTCATTGTGGGTGAGGTTGAAATACCGGCAGCGCCGTTCAACGGCACGGGATTGCTCGGTGCAATAGGAGGATAATTGATGCGGTCGTTGAAATTTTCTTCTCCATCCGAACAACCTCCTCCTCCGCCGCCGGTGCCGTACATTCCCAGCGAGAGAAAAATGATAATATTCTCGGCAGTTCTCCGTATCTGTTTGAAATTTGCCATGAACTATGACCTTTCCGCTTATTGAGATTTATTGCTCAGCGCAGTTTTTCAATTTCCGCCGACATTTCTTCGGTCATACTGTCGCTCGAAAAGCCAATGATAGTGTGCCGGATGATGCCGGATTTGTCGATGTAAAATTGCATGGGAATCCCTTGAACCCGGTAAAGGCGCGCGACAGCGTCATCGGCCAGGAGAATAGGGAGAGTTAGTTTGAGTTCATTCGCCATGGAATCGATTCGCTGACGTCGTTCGTTCTCCGGGCAATGTTCCCAGCAGTTCACGGCAATAATAGTCACATCCGCCGTATTCTGATATTTTTCATAGACTTTCTGCACGTTGGGGAGTGCGGAGATGCAGGGGCCGCACCACGTTGCCCAAAAATCGAGTACGACCACTTTGCCGCGCTGATCTTTTAATGAGAATGTCTGACCGGAACGAAGTGTTGAAGAAAATTCCGGTGCTTCCTGATTAAGTGCCAGCGCATCGACCGGTTTGTTGCGGTACATTAACCAGCTGAGGTCAACGAAAAACATACCGATCAAAATAATTACAGCAGCCGATCCGAAGCCGGAACGGAGTTTAATCAACGAACTATTTTTATACCGCCGGATGCCGGCAGCTGCCGCTGCTGCCGCAATAAGGAAGGGAAGTGAATACTTTAATAGAAATTGCACTGTCGTATCCTTAAGGGCCAGCCAGGAATGCGCCCAAAAAAGTATCGATATTACGGCAACCGTTCCTGCTGCGCCGATCCAGAACATGAGAAAACATATAGAGGTGATGAATTTATTTTCCGATTTCTGATTTGAAAGCCAGAGCGAGGCAGAAATAGATGAAACGGTGATCAAATATATTATGATCCTTGCTGAGGTTGAAAGATGGCCCCCGGGAAGCCGCAGTAGACTGAATACGGTCATTCCGATTGTTGAAAGTATCAGGACCGGACCGAAAATGTACGTGAGAGATTGTTTGACCTTCATTATTTATTATCTCCTAAAAATAATTCTCCTCAATTTGCTGCAAGGATCTTCCACTGAAACGTATGGGGCCGATGAGATCCGACGAACAGTATTTTATTTAAAACAATATTCCAATCTGTACTGAGGGAGCAACAAATACTCCGGCAACACCGGCACCTTTTTCACGAAGGATAAAGTTTCCGGTTACAACAGAAGGTTCAATGCGAACATTCGAAATTGCAAGTGCATACCCAAACTGAGCAGAAAACACAACTGTCGTCGTTTTTCCATTGCCAGAAACGGTAAATGAATAGCTTGTAACGCGTTCTTGCCAGTCCCAACTGGTATTCACTACATCAAGACCGATAGCCCCGAATAATCCGCTATAAGGCTGGTAACTTGCCACATATCCTCTTACTGATCCGCCGAAACCAAAACCAGTCTGCTTCTCTTCATACAAATAGCCTCGATCATTTTCGGATTCATTATAGCGCCAAAGATCTGCTCTGATCTGATATGTGAGATTATTGTTGATGTATTTTTCGAAAGAGATCCACGATATACCGCCAAGAATGGCCCCCATAGGATTGGTGCCAATCACCATATTGTTCGATGTATTCACCGATACTGAGGTTGAAGATGCCGGGGTGAGCAATGGTTCTTTGGTCATCCGTTCAATTTCATCCATTTGAAAGACAAATAAACTATTATCAACCATTTTGATCTTAATAGACTTGAACGGAATTTGTTCAATGATCATTCCCCGAATAATGCTCCCGTTCTTCAGATAGACAACATCCTGCATCTGTTCTTGTGCAACAGCAGAAATTATAGGCACTGCTGAAAAAGCAAAAGCAATAATGATACATGAAATACATACCGACTTTTTCATATCCTTATTCCTTTATGTTGGTTCATACTATTGTTTGTAGTGTAATTGATAAAAAAAAGAAATCACCGCCGCGCATAAAAGGTGTTTTCAATATTGTTGACGCGGACGAAAGTCTATGCCGTAGGGACGGATTTCCATCCGTCCCTACATTTTTTATTTCAGCAGCATTAATTTCTTTACCTCAGCAAAACCTTCCGCCTGCAGTTTGTAAAAATAAATTCCCGATGAAACATTCGATCCATTCCACTGCACTTCCTTCCATCCGGCTGATTGTTCCTCGTTTACGAGGGTTGCGATTTCTCGGCCGAGCAAATCGTACACGCTTAGTTTCACATTAGCGGAAGAGGGGAGTGCATAGCGAATTGTTGTTGAAGGATTGAAAGGGTTGGGATAATTCTGTTCCAAACTGTACACTGTTGGAATGAAGGTTATATTTTCTTCCACACCGGTCAGCACGAGTTTCGTAGAGTCAGACCAATACGTGAACCCATCTATGCTTATATCAGCTATGAAATTGAAATATCCCAAAAATGTCGCCGCATCGAATTTTACTGAAAATGATCCGTCAGTCGGTCGTGCAGAATCCGGAGCAAGAACGGGAAGTGTTGGTGTTGACTGAGTAATTGAAACAACCCACGGGTCATTACTTTTTAGATTAACGGTTGCACCTCTTACAGATAATTGTTTTCCTTTGTTTCTTATATATGGCGTTATTAAGTATGAACTTGATAATTTTCTTTTCGCTAAACTATCCAGTTTTAACGGGCCGGCAGTGGTGAAGAGCCGAACATTGGGTATCTGGCGGTATGTACCGTTTGTAATATCATCTGTACGAATGGTCACCGCAAACATGTTTTCATCCGCAGGTGCAAGAAATCGGCATCCCCACACGCTGTCGCCGGCGTTCCCATCACCATGCAATCCATCATTAAAGAGGATTGCGCTGTCACGGATAGCCCCGCTTGTGTCGGTGAGAATTGCACTTATTTTGCTTTGGTGGTTAAGCCGATTGAAGAGGATCGTTTTCATAGAGACAGTATCAACTCCTGGACGGACAAAAGGACGATCGGCCAAAGCGCTATTAGCATACGTTAAGGTCGTGATCCATTCTTTTGCCTTCTTTACCACATCATCTTCTCCTTTTACGACTCCTGCTTGTGTCAGCCATACCTCTTCATCGACAGGAAAACCTTTGTGTATCAAATATCCTTCGTTGTTATAATTTGAATACACACCCCCTTTCGAGATTGCATACTCCCATGAATCTTTCACAAGTTTTCCCTCTGAAGCTTCACCATCAACAAATGCAGCATTTGTGCGTTTGCCGAACGAGCGCGCCATCGGATGAAATCTCATCCGGAATGCATTATAATCACCCGCACTTAAACAGGCTGGTCCGGTCAACACAGCGATTGGATGATCGTATATCCAATTTCCGGGTGTAAATCTACCCATACCTGAAACAGCTGAAGAAGAAGCGATTGATTGATGAGTAAATAAAAAATGATCCGATAGACTTGAACGGTGGACAAGTTCATAGTACTTATCAATATCTTCATTAAAGAGTTCTGAAAATCCAATATTCGCATAATTCGGATAACCGCCCATTACGAACCGAAAGTCTATGATGATTCCTGTTGTTTTATTTTTTAGATCTCTAACTGCCTCGGCAAACTTATACGGTATGATGGATGAAGACCAATTATAAACATAGATATAGCCGATTGATGTGCCTTCAATAATTCCCCACGATAGGAAATTATTATTCCAAACGTTCGGCATCGGTACGCCCGGGACCAGCAGTTGGTCCGTACAATACAGCGTATCCCATCCGGGCAGTGCATCGGCCAGCGGCTGCGTTGAAAGATGAAGAGTTTTTCCGGTAGATTGTTGGATGACATCGATGGTGTCGAAAAGAAACCAATTCAATGACGCAGCATTCATCTTTGAATATTTGAAACTCTCAGGATGGGTGCCGATCAGCGGGAAAAACCATGGCATCTGAATTGAATCGAGTTCATCAAGAATACGAGTCCATCGCTTTCCTTCATAGCCCAGAACAATGTCACCGGCTTTGATACCCAAAGGATTATTCGGTACAGCACGGTAAACCAGTAGCGAACTATCCGGCAGGGGTGAGACTCCAAATCCGGTAGAGGTTATTTCCCAACCGCCGGCGGTAGTAAGAGGTACTCCTGGAATCGGCCAGTATTTACTTCTTTTCCAGTATCCGATATTATTATTAGAAAAAAATGTATTGTCAATTTCCGTATCACGAACGTTCGTATGCATTTCCTGCAGAGCCATCGACAACTGAGTCATTATTGCGTAGAATCTTCCTTTGCTCACACCGGCTTCTACTTCGGGCCGGTAGCGAGTGCGCATGGAATCCCAATTAACAGCCAGGTTCGGGAAACCGCCGAATTGCTGGTTAGTGGTATCCCAAAATGCATCGAATATCCGCAGTTTCTCCGCTGTCGGCAGACCCGGGCCCCACAACGTATCGATGACCTTCCGCCAGTCTGTCGACCGATAATTATTTACTTTCCGGAGCGTGTTTATTTTGTCGGGCATTAATTTATAGTCCTCCAGAATTCTTTCGTGGGGAACGAAACGCGTTGAGTCTTTGAAACGATTCTTCTGTGAAAGGGTAATCTCCGAAAAACCGAAAGTGAAAATCAAATAAAGCAGTATGATGCGGATACAGATATTCATATGAATCTCCTCATAATTATTGTGATCACGCTCTGTTTTGAAATACAACGATAAAGTGGAATTCCGTGAAACATTATTTCTTTATTTAACCAATAACATCCGCTTCGTTTCTTGGAACTGTCCGCCTGCAGTTTGTAAAAATAAATTCCCGAACTGAACGCCGACGCCTGCCCGCCGTTTGTCTGGTCCAAAGGATTCCACGGCCCTTTGGGACTTCGGAGCGGGCGTTCCACTGTAATTCCTTCCATCCGGCCGATTGTTCTTCGTTGACGAATGTTGCGATTTCTCTCTCAAGCAGATCACAGAAAGCAAGATTTACGCGTGTAAAAACTATTACTTCAAAACAATTATTATGGAATCCGTTATCATTTTACGGAGAACAAGGATATGGCAAATACAAAAGAGATTAATAAAAATGCTATGAGTAGAACTACTCATTTTGCATTTTCACGGAAAAGCGCAATGCATACCGTTATATCTTCCTAGAATTTTGTGTTAAAATGTTAAGGAAATTGAAATAAAGGATAAAACTATCTTGTATTGATTTTGAATTACCTATTTGGGTGATCGGTAAAGCGGACAAAAACAGATTTGCACAAGGAGTGACTAAAAAAAACAACATAGGCAATGCACCATCAAGAGAACAGTGCACACCTCTTCATATGGAAAAATATTCATTGCAACAATGAAGCGCGGAGTAAAAACAACACCATTCTGCCATAGGCAACAGAATGTCCACTTGTGTGTTTTCACTCCGCATCGTTTCAACGACATTCATCAAAGAGAAGCAACAATGGTAAATGGATTGTTTCGGCAATCCGTTCCTCTCCATCATGAATTATCGGATCAGCGACATCTTTTTTGCATCAGAAAAATTACCGGCGAATAATTTGTAAAAATAAATGCTGCTGGAGATGCTGCCGGCATTCCATTGCACTTCTTTCCATCCTGCCGTTTGTTCTTCGTTCACAAGTATCGCAATCTCTCTTCCGATCAGATCATACACAATAAGTTTCACTTGTGCTGAAGCGGGGAGAGCGTAACGAATTGTGGTTGAAGGATTGAAGGGGTTGGGATAGTTCTGTTCAAGACAGAATAATGCAGGCATATCTGCAATATTTATAACCGAACCGATCACCGATGGCAGGTCATGTTCAACCGCGCCGATATCCGGTTTTGTTCCTGCTGCTCTCGGCCGCAGTGTATTAAAATAATCCCACTCTGGTGCATTTAATGTTAACCCCCCAAGCACTGCCGATGTGGTGCCGTTCCCGATACACTGACTTACATCTGTAAGATGGTACAACGTATCATTTGTGACGAACTGTGGATCGAGGGTGAAATATGAAGATGAATATATTGAACCTGCAAAAGCAGCACCTGTATTGCCTCTCACAATATTATTCATTGCCGATGCATATGAACCGGTATATGCAATGATTCCATAGCTGCTGTTTCCTACAACTGTATTATTAATAATGAGGGCAACCGAGTTCATGTTCGTTCCAATGCCGCATCCGTTATTATTCCTGACAATGTTGTTTTGAACAATGCAATATTTCTGGTTACGCTCAAAATAAATCCCTCCGTTATTTCCATTCAGAGCAATATTGCCGGAAACATAATTACCATCGATAACAGCATAACATGAATCGTGAATAAACATTCCGCCTATTTGGTTGGCCTTATTATTGACGATCATATTATTATTTATAGTTCCGGAGGAACCTTTGCCGGAGATAGAGATACCGCCTGCAAAAGCCGAGGCAATATTTTCGCGGATCAGATTACCTTGAATGGTTACCGTTTTGAGACCATATCCCCCAGTATTACCTGCCTCAACACCTCCTACTGAATAACTGTTGTTTTTCAGGATAGTATTGTTGACGATTCTGCCATCCACGCTCCAGAATTCGATACCGCCTGCTGCATTTATTCCTCCCGCAAGATTGTTCTCAGATACGAGGTTCGATTCGATGATCGAATATTTGTTGGGAACCGGCCAATCTATATTCAGAAAACTGATTCCGCCTCCATATGCTTCTGTATATGGAGGGAAAATAATAATAGTGTTTCCCCGGATGATATTATTTTTTATTGTTGCTCCACCGGAATTGACGTCAATACCTCCTCCGGTGACAATACTTACGCCATAAAAAGTATTCGCATGTTTTGTTCCGGTCCCTTTGGTGATCGTTAATCCGGTGATCACTGTTGTCGAATCAGTACTTGATCCAACGGCTATCACGGACCCACTGTCCGGATTTGTCGGCGCGCTACCGTCGATGATCGTTTTAGAAATGTGCGATGTATCTTTGTCAAGGAGATACAAACCGGCAAGTGTGATCTTTTTGTTAAGAACAAGATTCTCCTTATATGTTCCTTCAGAGATCACCACAGTGTCACCATTGGCCGCCGCATTGATCGCCAATTGTATTTTGGAATAATCCTGCGGCACTCTGCGGGTTGCAGCGTTGGAAATAATTATTGAGCAAAGCAGTACAAATAACGCAATAGAGATGTGTCTACGCATATAACCTCCTGTGATGTAATATGGTAAGCATGTAAAAATCTATTGTTGTGAAAATATGTCGTTCCGGAAGAAAAATATTTGTAATTCTGCGTGTTTCGCTTCTTTCCGTACATAAAGAACGAATATTAACAGAAAAAAATATTTTCCGTTCCCATAGTAATGCCGGGAGAATTTGAATATTAGACGACTCTGTCTTGATTAATCTGGATTTGCTGCACCGGCGAGCCGGTGGATGGAAGGAGGGAAGGAGTGTTGCCGGAATCTGCAGGAAGATCCCTGGATCCAATTCGCGGCAGGAGCCGACGAATACAGATATTATTGACACAAACGTACGCGGTTTAATATATTTTGTCAAGTCAAAAATTATTAGATATTATCTTCTATGATGATCTCAAACCCAGGATAAGACTGACGGCACCAAAAAGAATCAATAACAATCCGACAACTTTATTGATAATACCGATACTCCGTGCCGTTACTTTCTTCCTGAAGCGCTGTGCGAACCAAACAAGAAATGAGAACCAAAGAAGCGATCCGCAGAAGACGCCACCGACAAGCAATGCGACAGACAAATAGTCCGAAAGAATTATGCTGATGCCGAGACCAGAAAATGCGGCCGCATAAGCAAAAAGAGTCAGGGGATTTGTCAGTGCCAACAGGAAGGTGGAGGCAAAGATCCCTTTCTCATCTATGCTGCGTGGTTCATCCAGCGATGTTGCGGAACGGGAGAGAAATGTAACGATACCGGCTCCGGCGAGCATGAGTCCGCCGGCAAGACGCATGGCCGGTTGATGTAACAGAACAAAATCAAAGATAAGTTTCACTCCGAATGCCGCAGCGGCGGAGTAGATGATATCGCCGCATGCACCGCTTGCCCCGATGATATATCCGCGGCGTCGTCCGGAGAGGAGGACCCCCCGTATGCACAGGATCCCTATCGGGCCTATGGGTGCCGCCAACAGGAATCCCGTCACAACTCCTTTAAGGAAAAAATCGAGCGACATAGATCACTTCCGTTGCTGTTCGTGCATTGCGTGCTGTGAGCCGGTAAAAAAATATATTCCGCTGGTACGTGCTACTGCATTCCACTGCACTTTTTTCTCGCTGGCGGATTGTTCATCATTTTTGTAGGCGCGGACGAAAGTCCGTGCCTTAGGGACGGATTTCCATCCGTCCCTACATTTTTTATTTCAGCAGTATTAATTTCTTTACCTCTGCAAAACTTCCTACTTCGAGTTTATAAAAATAAATTCCAGAACTGAACGCCGACGCCTGCCCGCCGTTTGTCTGGCGTGCGTTCCATTCCACTTCTTTCCATCCCGCAGATTGTTCTTCGTTAACGAGCGTTGCAATTTCTCTTCCAAGTAAATCATACACGTTCAATTTCACATTAGCGGAAGAGGGGAGAGCGTAGCGAATTGTTGTTGTCGGGTTGAATGGATTTGGGTAGTTCTGTGAAAGAGAAAATGTTTCCGGTATGCCGGTCCTGTCTGATGAAACACCGGTGGTCTTGTCGAACTCATCAGCTCCGATATCGGGAGATGTTGAACTTCGTTCCCGACCTTCAAAGTCGGTAAAAATTCCTGCAATCGGAGTCCCTTTTCCTTCCAGAGCGTTCATAACTGCAGTTGTTGTATCAATGTGCATATGCATAGTGCAGAAACATGGGCATATGCTCACACTGTGCACGTCATTCAACGTTCCCTGCCAGTCGGCAAGCGTTTTGTACAGCGCTGAGTTGAGCGACGCGATATTTGCTCTTCCCGAAGTTCCGACAACGAGATCATTATGTTCTGAGAGATGTACCGGTGTATCAAATTTTATTGCGACAGAGACATGAGGTGAATCGGTTCGTGCGTTCACAAGAATGTTGTTGCGCACAGTCGGATACAGTGCGGTTGATTGGAACCACAGCGCTTGCGATCCGCCGGAGGGCGGTGTATCACCTGATTCCGGAAGGATGACCGTATTGTAATCAACCTTCAGAGAATCCTGATATTTCGCGAGTATGCCTGCCAGTTCGGTGCATTGCTCAGAACTGTTCGTAATATCCCACACTTTATTGTTATAAATCCAATTGTTTAAGCCCCGTTCATTTGATAGACCTGTTGCGCGGATGCCTGTTACATAATTTGCGTCATACTTGCGGATATTGTGGACAATATTATTTCGAATGATGGAGTTTCTGCTTCCGTTCAAAGCGATGCCGATGAGTACTGATGAAGGACCATTAATTCCGGGCAGCCGCAGGTTTTCGATGTGGTTGTATTCAATGACCGTTCCTTCGGATGAAAAATCGTTGTAAATGCCCAAAGCAATAAGACTGTCGATTGGCGATCCGATATGATTATTGCGGATGACATTTCCTTTTAATTTCATGGAGGCAGGTCCATAAAGATATATTCCGTACGCTCCCGATGTAATGGATAAGCCCGACAGTAAACAACTGTCCGGAGAACCTGAATTGTTATCGTAACCGATCAGTGCTACCGCAATACCTTGCCGCGTGATGTCGTCCGAACAAACGGAAAGATTTTGGATAATGTTGTGATCGCAATTCCCCCAGAAATCGATGGCATCGTTGTATAAGAATGTTCCATTATACAGTGCACGTACTTTCAACCGTGTATCACCCTGAAGTTGTATGCCGTCGAGCGTAAGGTAACTGACCTGTTCGAAATGCAGAGCGGCAGAGCCATTTCCTTGTATTGTTAATGCAACATGATCTGCAGGCCGTATGGTGATGCGGCTTGCGGGTCCGGCACCGGCGATCGGACCGGTTAATCTGAACGAACCGCTCTCATGGGATGTTGCATCGTACAACGAATCGGTCAGCAATAGTGTAACGGGACCAAGAACACCATCCTTGTTCAAACGGGCAAAGGCAGAATCCAGCGTGGAAAAATTTCCTCCCATACCGACTGTGTATGTTCCCGTCAGTTGTGTGATGGCAGTGTCAATCGCAAGGCCAATGTTCTCCGCCGACCAGTTGCTGTTTCCTCCGGTATAGTACATTGTATACCGGCCGTTTGGATCCCGAAGCACTATCGGAAAGATGAGATACCCGGCGTCCCATTCCCCCGTGGTCGGAGTGAGGATTGGATTACCTGGATATGTGCTCCAATTAATTCCGCCATCGGTGGAGGTGGCATACCCAATGTTGTATGGTGACGGACGGAAGTTGCTGTACCAAATTTGGTATACACTTCCGTATGTAAGCGCGGAGGTTGCCCGTTGACTTATTTGATCCCACGCGCCCGGAGCTCCACCGGCAAGCACAGGGTTTCCGGAGTTTTGACGGCTCCAATGTATTGAATCGGTCGAAACGGCCAGTCCTGTTTTCCACGAACCGGCAGAGGTTCTTCCTCCGTAAAACATCTTCAGCACCGAATCTTCTTTGATCACCGGTCCGACAGAAATATCATAATCATCCCAGTTTCCTGTGCTTCCTTGCTGAAAAACTGGCGACTCATGTTTTGTCCATTGTATTCCGTCTGTTGAATAAGCATAGCCGAACATGGTAATTGTTGAATTGTTGAATGCAGTGTACCACAAATGAAAAGTACCGGCGTCATATATCACGGAGGGAAGGCCAATCAGCGCATCGAAATCTTCCGACGCTCCATGCAGCAGTACCGGATTGCCGGAATATTTTGTCCAGGTTATGCCGTCGCTTGAAAATGCATATCCGATCGAAGATTCCGAGCCATTCTGTCCGGTGTACCACATGTGATACATCGAGTTCTGATACAGCACGGATCCGCAGTCGACATTGTCCGCATCCCACGATCCGGCCGGTCCTGCGGTCAATACGGGATTACCGCTGTACTTTTTGAATTTTGTCTGGCTCATTGCATTCTGCTGCGTCAGTGTTAGAGAAGCAAAGAGTGAGAATATCAGGAGTATGAATATGGAATGATACTGTTTCATAGCGGGCTCCTTTCGGCAATAAGATAGATCTTGCTGCCGCATCTTGCACTAAGAGGCAGAACTTCTTTTCTGAAACAGAAAAAAATGAACATTGTTTCTTTCCATGAATTTATGTTCCGGCGGCACCGGAGATGGAAGGAGGGAAGATGTGTTGAAGGAATCTTTTTGCACGATCCCGCGGTCCGATTTCCGGCAGAAGCCGGAGAACTCTGATCAAAAATAAAATTAAGCACTAGGTGAAGAATGTAACATCACGTATTCGCAGATACTTCATTGTTCGAAAAAAATATTCCATGAAACAATGAAGCGCGGAGTAAAAACATCACCGTTCCGCCATAGGCAACAGAACGTCCACTTGTGAGTCTTCACTCCGCAGCTTATTAACGTGGTCCATCACATTGAACCCCCATAGGTTAACGGATTGCCGGAGCAATCCGTTACCATCCATCATGAATTATCGAATCAGCGACATCTTTTTCACTTCGGTAAAATTACCGGCAGTGAGCTTATAAATATATATTCCGCTTGATACATGTATGGCGTTCCACGTTACTTCCTTCCAACCTGCGGATTGCTCTTCGTTGATCAATGTTGCTATCTCTCTTCCGAGTACATCATACACCGCGAGTTGTACGTTCGCGGATGAGGGAAGAGCATACCGGATTGTCGTTGACGGATTGAATGGGTTTGGATAATTCTGTTCAAGTGCAAATCTGTCCGGTAACGTCGGACGTGTGCTGCTCACACCGGTAAGGACCTCATCAAATTCATCGGCGCCGATATCGGGATTAACTTTATCGCGTCGACGGCCATCAAAGTCATAGGCGATTCCTGTAATGGGAGTTCCCAGATCGTTAAGAGCATTCGATAAAATATTTGTCGTGTCGATATGCAGATTCGGGCCGGTAAAGAGGGGGAGTACCGAGACGCTGTTGATATCCATTCCCGAGGTTTTCCATTGGTCAAGGGTTTTGCATTCCGCGTTTGTGAATCCGATATACGAATACTCGCCTGAACCGACAAAAAGATCATTATAATCCGACAGTAATTGAGGTGCCAGCATTGTTATGGCAGTCACCAGGCCGGGAGAATCCTCGCGGGTATTTATAATGATATTGTTCCGGATCGTGGTATTTGTATTTGAAGCTGCAAGACGTATGCCATCAGAACCCGCGGAAGCGTTGGCATCATCCGATTTCGTCAGCACGACAGTATTGTTCTCTATGCGCAATAAATTTTGATTCCACGCATATATACCTCTCACTGCACAACGGGAGGATATGGCCGTCTTGATATCCCACACTTTGTTATTGTAGACCCAGATATCGGTACCCCCAATACCGCCAAATACTCCGATACCGACAGCTGTTGCCATCGTCGCATCGGTTAACAGAAGATTATGTACTTTGTTATTGCGGACGATAACATTTCTGGAGTATTCCACGTCAATTCCAACCTGGTATTTATCCGATGTGATCCGGAGGTTTTCCACGTTGTTGTACTCGACGAATGATGCTTCGGAAAAAATAACTACGATGCCGAAGGCTATCGTTGTATGCGCAGCTGAACCGACCTGATTCGATCGAATGATATTTCCGATGGCTTTTTTCTCTCGTGTTCCCCAGATAATGATGCCTGCATCACCCGACGTAACATTATTTCCCGATATGGTGCAATAGTCGGGAGATTCAATACTGTCGTTCATCAGTGAGATGGCGAAAGAATTGTACCGTGCATAATCATCCGTGCCGACCGTAATATTTTTTATTTCATTAAAATCACTATTTCCGCGGAGCTCTATGCCGTGATTGTTTGCATAATTTTTATTGATGAGCGCCTGAACGGTCATTCCGGATTTGCTTTCCGCGCCGATGCCGTCAAGCGTGCAGTAGCTTACATTATTCAACTGGATCACCGCTTTGCCGTTTCCTTTAATCGTAACGTTTGTATTTTCTGCCGGACGAATGGTGATGCGGTTGTTTGACGACGCGCCGGCGATCGGACCGTTGAGGACAAGGGAACCGGCTGCCGTTGTTGTAAGATCATACAGTTCGTCGGTAAGAAAGAGTGTTACCGGTCCGAGAATTCCATTGTTGCTCAGGGAAGAAAAAGCAGATTCGAGCGTAGCAAATTTTCCGCTTTGGCCGACGGTATAAGTTCCGATCAGTTGTGTCATCGGAACAACCGTGATTCTTCCTTCGATGGCCGGTGAGATGGATTCTTCTTTTGAAACATACCGGAGCAGCGCCTGATATTCCGACATATTCTCGAACACGGTCATGTCGGATACATTAATGCCGAGCATCGTTGTCAATAACGCCGCGGCAAGTTCATTGGTCGTAACGCTGTACCGTTTTGCCGGATCAAGCGGCAGGTCGTTGACCTTGATATCTCTGATCCGTTTGCCTGCCGGTGCATTCGGACTGTAGGAATACTGCATTCCGGACACCTGCGGGAAGAACTCGTCGTTCGTTTCGATAGTGGCGGCGCATTTCTCCAGTGCAACGGCGAGAGATTCTCCGGTGACTGTAAATGTTACCAGACGGTATCCCAAAGAATTATTCTTGTTGAAACCGTACCCGACCGCCCGGAACAGATCGTCGCCGACGATCGGCCCTCTAAACAACGGCTGTGCAGTCGATCCGCCCGGTTCGATGGCGATATCCGTGCCGGTATATTTGCGAAAAGCATCGGTGACCAGATTTCCGACGGCAGTCTCTTTCGGTCCGTCGCCGGGAAGGTATTCCGATGTTTCGGTGAAATTGTCCGTTGCATATGATACAGCCTTAGTGAACATCGGTCCGAACTTCTGTTCAACTTCCGCGATCAGATTATCGACCTCGGTTTTAACAGTCGGCTCTTCCTCGATTTTGCTGTCCAAAGAAATGTGCCGGGCAGAAAGAAGCTGTGTTGACTGATCGGTAATGAGCAACTGTATCTTACCCATCTCTGTATAGAACGCATCCGTTTGTGACACCCAGGTTGTTCTTCCCGAAGGATTTGGATACCCGGTAATATCTTTTGAGCTGTGGTCATGCGCGCTGATAATCAGATCAATTCCGGAAATGTTTGCTGCCATCATACTATCGTGAGTGTAACCGATATGTGACAGGCAAATGATGAATGTGCATCCGCTGTCTTTAAGGACCTGAACGGTTTTTGCCGCACAGTCACAGCAATTCTCATTGAAGCAGACAGGCGATGGGTTCGACAATGCATTTGTTTCAGGCGTTGTCAGGCCGAAGATTCCGATCTTAAGAGAACCGAACTGCCGGATGGTATAGGGGAGGACATATTGGTCCAAACGAAATTTCTCATCATCCGGGAAAATGATGTTCGATGAGACAATGCTCATTGGACTTTCCTTCATGGAAGAATCAAAGGCCATCTGCAGCATCGCAGGACCGAGATCGAATTCATGATTTCCGAGTGTCAGCACATCGTACCCGATGGCACTCATCAATTTTAATTCCGCGATACCGAAATAGGTATTATAGAAAATATCGCCGATGAACATATCGCCGCCATGAAGCGTCAGCACATTTGGTTCATTCATCTTCACGCTGCCGATAAGCGAGGCCGCCCGTGCAATACCGCCGATAGTTCCCCTCAGGTCATCCGATCGGCTGCCGATCGGAGCCAGACTTGAATGTGTATCACTGGTGAACAGGATCGTAAGGGTATCCTGCTGGGCAAAACAAAATGACGACAAGACAATAATGATCGTAAGAATTGTGCATACGTATTTCATGCTTCCTCCTATGAGAATAATGTTTGCGGAATATTTTGTATCACGGATGCAGTCCGCATCGACTCCGTAAAAGTTCTCTCTGGAGGGAAGCGAACTGCATCTACATGTCATTGCAGTGTAACTATGTTCCCGCTAAATAGAGGCGGGATGGTGAAAACAGGAAATACTTATTTCATCAGCGACATCTTTTTCATTTCAACAAAAGTCCCTGCCGTTAATTTGTAAAAATAGATACCGGATGATATGTTGCCGGCATTCCATATCACTTCCTTCCATCCGGATGACTGCTCTTCGTTCACCAATGTTGCGATTTCACGACCGAGCAGATCGAACACGACAAGTTTCACTTGTGAGGATGCAGGGAGAGCATAGCGGATGGTTGTTGACGGATTGAACGGATTAGGATAATTTTGACCAAGTGAGAATTTGTCGGGTATGACGGCTGCTATGCCGTTCCCCTGCATGGATGTCACCTTTTCGGCATGCAACATTGGTCCTTTGTCCTTCACTCCCGGTGAAAATCTTTCGGCCGGAGAAATAGTCCCTCGTGCTTCCACATATGCACTTAATGCCTGATATTCGGTGACCTGGTCAACAACAACGTCCGACACGGTAATGCCGAACATCGATGTCAGCAAATTCAGCGCAAGTTCATTGGTGGTAACACTGTATATCTTTTCCGGATCCAATGCCTCGCCGTGGACAAATACCCATTTCACCCTAGATCCTTCTTCGGTGACTCTTCTGGATGAGAAAGTCATTCCGGATACCTGCGGATAGAACTCATCATTCACCTGAGAATATTCAAGGCATTTTTCCAGGGCATTCAACAACGATTGTCCGGTGATGGTACATGTTACAAGACGGAATCCCAGATTATTATTTTCATTGAAACCATATCCGATTGCTCGGAACAAGTCATCACCAATGATCGGTCCTTTGAAGATCGGCTGTGCGGTCGATCCGCCTGGCTCGATCGCGATATCGGTCATCGTGTAAGCGCGAAATGCATCGGTCACCAGATTCCCAACGGCAGTTTCTTTCGATCCGATGCTTGTAACATCATTCTGAACTTCATCGAAAGTTTCTGTTGCCGTGCCGATCTGCTTCGTAAACATCGGCCCGAACTGAAGTTCGATTCTGGCAATCATATTGTCGACCAGGGTTTTTATGGTCAGATCTTCCTTAATTTTTTTGTCCAAAGGGATATGATCTGCTGAAAGAAGTTCCGTTGTTTGACCGGAAACGAGCATCTGTATCATTCCCATCTCGGTATAGAAAGCATCTGTTTGTGAAACCCAGGCTATTCTTCCCGAAGGATTTGCAAACCCTATAATCTCTTTTGAACTGTGGTCATGTGCGCTGATGATCAGATCGACTCCGTTGAGATTGGACGCCATCATAATATCGTGGGCGTATCCGATATGCGACAGACAAATGATGTATGTGCATCCATTCTCTTTGAGAATCTGAATGGTCTTTGCTGCACATTCGCAGCAATTTTCGTTGAAGCAGACAGGTGAAGGACTCGACAATGCGTTTGTTTCAGGCGTTGTCAGGCCGAAGATGCCGACCTTGGTCGATCCGAATTGTTTGATGGTATACGGCAAAATATATTTTTGCAATCGAATTTTATCGTCCTCCGGGAATTCGATGTTCGAAGAGACGATCGTCATTGGATTTTCCCTCAGCGCAGATTGCAATGCTCGCTGCAAAACCAGCGGACCGAGATCAAATTCGTGATTCCCGAGTGTCAGCACATCGAATCCGATTGCCCCCATCAATTTCATTTCTTCGATGCCGAAATACATATTGAAAAATATTGAACCCATGAACATATCGCCGCCGTGGAGTGTCAGCACGTTAGGCTCGGTATTTTTTGTAGAATTGATTAGTGCGGCCGCCCGCGCGATTCCGCCGATGGTCCCTTGCAGATCAACCGACCGCGGACCGGCCGGAGCAAGGCTTGAATGTGTATCGCTGACGAACAGAATTGTAAGTGTGTCTTGCTGCGCAACACAAAGCGATGACAACACAAACAGGATCGCCAGGATGTTCGTTATGTGTCTCATACTGCCTCCTGCGTAACTGTTAATAAAGCCCGGATTATTTTGGAGTTTTGGATTGTTTATCCAAAATCAAAATAGGATATACTGCAAATGTGTCTCACACTTTTGTATCTTAAATGAACGAATGAAAACTATATTTCTAAAAAAATAAACCGTCCTGAACTGCAGCGTCGTGCTGCAAGACAGCTGTGTATACTCCTTCTAAGCATACGCTGAAAATATTTCCGGAAGATCGTTAAGGCGGTCTTTCGAAACGAAAGCAATGGCTCCTACTTCTTGCGCCGTTTTACGGTAGCCGGTATCATCGTAACTCGTCACAACAACAATCTTTGCACCCGGGTGAGAACCAAGAATTGTTTTTGATGCGGTAAATCCATCCACCGGCTTCATTTCAATATCCATCAGGACCCAGTCGGGAAAGAATCGGTCGTACAGAGTCACGGCTTCTTCGCCGTCAGCCGCTTCGTAAAATGTGTGATGATTCATCACATGCTTCTGCAGAAATTGTATGATGCAGTGCCGCATACGAAGATTATCTTCCGCAATGAGAAATGTCATTGAAGGTCACAAAGATTGTTTTTGGTGGGTCAAAGTCGGTCAAACAGAGTTCAGATACAATGGAGACTTCTACTCATTATGGTATGAGTAGAACTACTCATTTTATAGGAGCTGAAATGCCACGAAGGCACTAAGACACAAAGGAATTAAAAGGAAAAAGCAGAAATGCCACGGATGCACGAAGACACAAAGAAAATAAAGGTGAAGAGCAATAATGCCACGAAGGCACGAAGACACAAAGGAAATAAAGGTGAAGAGCAATAATGCCACGAAGGCACGAAGACACAAAGGAAATAAAGGTGAAGAGCAATAATGCCACGGAGGCACCAAGACACGAAGGAATTAAAAGGAAAAAGCAGAAATGCCACGAAGGCACTAAGACACGAAGGAATTAAAAGGAAAGCAGAAATGCCACGAAGGCACGAAGACACAAAGGAAATAAATGGGAAAAGCGGTAATGCCACGAAGGGACGAAGACACGAAGGAATTAAAGGGGAAGAGCAATAATGCCACGAAGGCACTAAGACCCGAAGGGAATAAGAATTTATTGAGATGAATATTTGTGTTTATTTTTGTGCCTTGGTGTCTTTGTGGCAAATAATACCGTTACAGCGCCTCTTTATTTTCCAGAGCAAACTGCAACAGTCTGTGGTGCCCTTTAATACCCAACTTGTGGCATATGTGCATGCGGTGATTCTCAACGGTACGTATACTGACGAACAATGTATCGGCAATATCTTTGCTTGTAAGATTATCTGCAAGAAGTTTTAATATCTGGCGTTCCGCAGGGGAGAGGTCATGCAGTGTAGGGACCTGCTGTGCAAGTCTCTCCGTATGTTTTAATCTCTCAACAAGCAGATGCGACATTGTGGGACTGATATAGTGGTCTCCTTCAGCAACTGTACGCAGGCAAACAAGTAAATCTGTGCTGGCATTGTCCTTTAAAAGATATCCTCGTGCACCGATATCCATTGCTGCATTAAAGTATGCAATGTCCTTATACATTGTTAAAAAGATCAATTCAGTCGGCATCGCTTCCCGGTAAATGGTTCGCCCCACTTCAAGGCCGTTCATCGACGGCATCGAAACATCAAGAACGGCTATGTCCGGCTTCATGGAACTGATCAGTTCAAGCGCTTCTTTTCCGTTATTGGCTTGTGCTATGGTGGAAAATTGCGTGTCGCGTTCGATTGTTTTTACAAGACCGACCCGGAAGATCTCATGATCGTCCGCGATGATTACCCGAATGGTAGATTCCATAGAGATCCTTTATAAAAGAGGGAGTGTAAGGTGAATAGTGGTCCCCGATTCAGCCGAAGATTCGATCGTGACAGCACCGCCGATGATCCGTGCCCGCTCGGACATGCTTGCCAATCCGAATCCGCGCATCACTTCGTCGGTCGGTTCCGGTTTCCGGTCTTCACGGAAATCGTATGCATTAAATCCGCACCCATTATCCGCAATGGTGACCTCAACATACAGCGGATGTTTTCTGATCTCAACACGTGCCGACGATGCAGAAGCGTGCCGGACGATGTTTGATAAACCTTCCTGGATGATCCGATACAGGTGAATCTCCACCTCTTTCGGAATCATATGATCCGGCATGTCGCTGGAAAAAGCAATGTTTAGTTTTGCTGAATGTGAAACATTTTCCGTCAATGCCTTCACCGCCGTAGTGAATCCGAGCCGTTCGATGTGGTGCGGATGGAGGTTGGATGAGATTTCCCGGACACTCTCCACCGATTCCTGCACCAATTCGGCGATGCGGTGAAGATCATCCTGCGGTTCTGTGTGTCCGTTCATTAACCGCTGTAGTTCAATGTTTACAACCAGCAGATTTTGTCCGAGTCCGTCGTGCAGTTCGGAAGCAAGATGTTTCCGTTCCGCTTCCAGAGATTCGATCTGTTTCCGCGAAAATTCCAGCCGGGTCCGTTTATCTTTCCTCAGTTGAACCACTTCTCGCTGATAAAGCAACAATATAAGACTGAGGAATAAAATAATATTGATGCTGCGGAACCACCATGTCTGCCAGTAGGCCGGTTCAATGACCACTTTGAGCGTGGTTCCCTGTTCATTCCAGACACCGTCACTGTTGGTGACAAATATGCGGAATGTATAACTACCAGGAGGAAGATTGGAATATCTCACGGTCCGTCGATTTCCGGAATTCACGAACTCATCCTCGAATCCTTCCAGAATATATCTGTACTGAATCCGGCGAGGAATTGAAAAATCGAGTGATGCTGTTTCGAGTTCGATTGTGTTCAGATTGTGAGGGAATGTCAATCTGTATCCATCGGGCTGTGCGGCGAGAGGGATCGTCATCGTGTCGTTGACAATGCATTGAATAATTACCACGCGAGGACGATAGTTCCGTTCACGGATACTGTCGGGAAGGAATTCGTTGAATCCGTTGATTCCGCCGAAGTACATCCGTCCGCTGCGTCCCGCACTAAGGGAATTTGTATTGAATTCATTACTCTGCAGGTTGTTATCGACATCATAGATTTTAACGTCGAGAGATTTGACATTCAGTTTTGCAATTCCGCTGTTCGTGCTCATCCAAAGATTTCCATGCGCATCAGGGAGGATTCCATAAATGTAGTTGTTCGGCAGCCCCTGATCGGTAGTGAATCGTGTAAACGTCCCCTCTTTTTCGTTATACCGGTTCAATCCGCTTCCCGAAGTTCCGAACCATAGTGTTCCGTCAATATCCTCAGTAATAGAAATAACGCCGTTGTCGCTTATGGATGTTTCGTCGGCAGGTTCAAAAAGAAATGAATGGAAACGGCCGGTCGTTTTGTCGTACATGTATGCTCCGTCAGTAGTACTGCCGCACCAGAGCCTTCCACGCCGGTCTTCGAAAAGTACACTGAGGGAAGTTGTTTTGAGTCCGAACGGATTTGCAGAATCGGGCATAAAACGGTGAAACGGTCCATCCGGTGAATCAAGACGGTGCAAGCCTGCAATTCTGCCGGAGGTGATCCAGAGAGAACCGTGACGGTCGACCAAAAGATCTACGATGACGTCGCTTGCGAGTTTTGTTGTATCGTGAGTGTCTGCAGAGATTGTGCGGAATTTTTTTGTCACCGGATTATAACGAACTATTCCGTTGTTGCGCGTGCCGAACCACATCTCGCCATTCCATTCTACAATTGTGTTGACGAACGGAACCGGCAGTCCGCGAATTCCCGCCGAATCGAACGGAAGATGTCTGAATATTTGTTCGCCGGTTAACCGGTAACTGATCCCTCCGCCGTCGGTTGAGACCCAAAGTGTTCCCTTTGAATCTTCGAACAAGTGGCGGACACTTCGTTTCGGCAGCGATGTTTGATCGAAGGGAATGGAATAAACGCTTCCGAAGTTCAGCAATTCAGGATCGAATTTTGCAATTCCGTATGAACCAAATCCAAACCACAACACGCCGCTTCTGTCCTCGAAAATATAACCAACGTTATTGCTTGGCAAACTTCCGGGCACGAGCGGATTCTGGGAAACTTCTTCTATAACGCCGGTCACTTTGTGAAGAATGTGCAATCTGTCATTCATTCCAAACCACAGTTGATTATGCGAATCTTCATAGACCACACCCGAATTATTGCTTGTCAACGATGGGGATGAGGTTAGTGTGTTCCGGTATGTAGTAAAATCATCCGTTGTTCTATTATAACGGCTGAGTCCGTCGGCAGTTCCGCACCACAACGTTCCCTCCCGGTCTGTTTGAACGGTCCAGACGGTGTTGCTTGCTATGCTTCGTGCATCATTCGGCCGGTGAGTGTAGCGGATGAATTGACCGGTGGCAGGATCGAACCGGTTCACGCCATTGCGTGTTGCGCACCACATTCTGCCCGAGGAGTCGCGCGCGATCGCCCGAATTCCGTCAGAGGAAATGCTGCTGTCATTCGTTGGGTCATGACGGAAATGTCGGACGGCCTTCGTCACCGGATCGAAGGTTACAACTCCTGCTGTTGT
Source organism: uncultured Ignavibacteriota bacterium (assembly GCA_903861125.1). Lineage (GTDB taxonomy): Bacteria > Bacteroidota > Ignavibacteria > UBA10030 > UBA8401 > UBA8401. Next base: position 217,850 of record CAIOTF010000015.1, on the reverse strand, counting down.
TCCCATCCATAGGCAACCCGATGTGTCTTCGCACAAACTTCTGATAACCAGTTCATTAAGATATCGATCCTTATGTTCCGGACAGATCCATCGGACAAAAGATTCTGTGAGTGGATCAAAATGGCACAGACCGCGCGTATATGTTCCTATCCAGAGTGTTCCTTTGTTTGAAACAACCAATGAACTGATGTAATTTGCCGGAAGCGATGAAGAATCTTTCCGTACGCTGCGGAACACTTTGAATCGGCGGCCGTCATACCTGTTCAGACCATCCTGTGTTGCAAACCACAGGAAACCGATTGTATCCTGCACGATCGACATTACGCGGGATTGCGACAATCCATCTTCAATCCCTATAGTCTCAAAATGGTATAATGACTGACCCGTTAGGGAAAGAGTGGCGAAGAGGAAAATAAAAATAAAGGATCGTACGGTGCGCTTCATACTTTTTTCTAAAAGTACCAACAATACCTTGTGATTCTTATTAGGATAGATAGTTCTTATTAAACCTGGATTGAAATACCGGCTGCGCCGGAAGATGGAAGGAGGGTTGATATGTTTGGAACAGTAGTGACTTTCCCCTGGTTCCATTCGCGGCATATGCCGACGAGTTCTGAACGTAACGCATAAAAACGTACGGTGTTAATATTATTCTGTCCAGCACATTATTTTTTTCATTTGCTCAAATAATGAGTATGAGACATCTGAAAAAGTCATTACGAGGAGCGAAGCGACGAAGCAATCTCATTCAATCAAACGAAAAACGAGATTGCTTCGACAAAAAACGTCTCGCAATGAAATTGATTGAGAGTTTTCAGATGTTTCGAATATAGTCCTCTTGTCCGCAGAGATCAATCCTGCACCACCAAATATTCTTCGTGAACGGGATCTGACGGATAAGGTTTCTTCTCATCATTCTCCGCCGTAGGTGTATTCTGCGTCCCCTCATTTTTTTTAGCGGTATCATAGAAAGCAGGCGTAGTATTTTGAAATACCGCATGCGCATTATTGCCGGAAACAATTCCGTTGTGACGGTCGGAAAGAGGTTCCGGTTGGTAGGAATTCTCTTTGCCATTGTTCTTTTGTAACGGTTTATATATTCCGTTCCCGGTGATGTTCTTCTCAAGAATTCTCAGAAAGTACAGGATGATGAGTGAACTGACAAAGAAAAGTTCGTACGGCAGCAGCAGTAGCGACGTAATAAAAAATGCCAGCAGCCCGCAGCAGCAGCATGCTGAGGTTAGCGCGCCGATTTTTCGTCCGCCAATGTTCGATTTCATACAAACCTCCATTCATTGAGTGAAGAGATTCTTGCGAAGAATGCCTGTTTATTTGCTAATCACCGCAGGCAAAATGCCGAACGGAACGTGTTGGATCCGTTGATCTCCAGCCAATGACACGCTTATTAAATTGTCATGACGTCGTTGTTCGGTTCTTATTTTGTGATAACCCCTTCCGCGTCTATCTGTCTGAAAATGTTCTGCATCGATTCAAGATAGATTTCCTCAATCTTCATTTCGGAAGGATAGAATGGATAGACAAAAAGAAAAATAATATTGTGCCATGTGGTCAGATCGGATGTACGGGAATATGACCGGATGACTTTCCCCGCCGGGTTGCACACGTCTGCCTTCACAATATAATTCCACGAATACCCGATCGGGACAATATCAAACATCCCCCACGTAAAGATGGTGCCGAGAACGTGTTTCGCAAACGAATTTTCTCTTCTGAACGTGATGTGAATCGTGAAATCGTTGGTGCTTTTCAAGCTGTCGCGGAATTTCCTCCGTTCAACATTGTCGATGTCGTTGTCATTATCCGTGAAGGTTGCAAAAGAACGGACATTCGTGAGTTGTTTCATCGATTCGCCGAAGATATCGCGGAACCCGCGTCTCGGCTGTACGATCTTAGGCACAACATCAAATCCTATTTCCTGCTCAAGATGAGAGAAATGAAAGAATACTGTAACAGGTGCCGGTTCATTTGTCTTCGGCGAATCGGAGCTGTACATTCCGGCCATTTCCGAACGGAATGAAATGCAGGAACTGCACAGCATCAATGCAATTGCTGCAAAGATAATCGTTGCCGTTTTGAACAGACCACTTCGAACCACAATACCTCCGTTATATATGTTGTTGAAAAATTTTCTGCAATGCGAAATATCGGCAATCGGTCTGTCGATTAGTATTGCATTTACTTCTCCGCTTTTTCAACATGTGAATATTTTCTCATCCCTACTGTAAAGAGGACGAACAAACCGGTAACGATTGCAATCCAGACCTCTGCCATAATATTGAATCCGAACTTCGGAACATAATCGCTGAACTTGTAGGCAAACGACAATACAACGATGAATGCCGCGAAAAGAAATACCCACAGTTGTTTCTTGAACATCTTTACCTTCAACAGTACACCGCAATGCTGGCATGTAAGGTACCCCTGCATTGATTTGAAAGGCGATACTCCTTGTAATGTGAACGCGTACCGATAAAATCCGGTCGCTTCTTTATTGCATGACGGACAAGTCATTGTTCCTCTACTCAATTATTATTTTCTTTTTTTTCGGCGGGGATCACCCACCCGATATACCGCCACGATGCGTAGTTCGTCAACAACACCCAAAATGCAAGCAGTAAGATCAATGCTGCCCACATTATGCCCTGCGGGACCAGAGCTTTGATCATTGCGATAGAAAGCGGAGCGCCGATCAAAGCCAGCAGGAGAGACATCACCCCGACATGGATATACACTACCGGACTTCGTTTCAGTCCGGCGTTGCAGCTGCCGCACCGGAAAATATTACTTGGTTCAGCTTCACGCAAAAAGCGGCGGTATGGCGTAACGTGCTTACCGCAATGCGGACAAACATTCCCTTTCAACCGGTCATTCCTTTCCTGCATTCATTTGTTCGATGGAACAATGCCACGCATACCAAACATCACGATCGAACGTGTTGCTCTCAAGCGAAAATATTTATTACGAGTGGTGCAATAAACGTATGGACACTATTTTATAAGGAACATCTTCTTTGTATCCGTAAAGCTGCCTGCCCGCATTTTGTAATAATAGATGCCGCTCCCCGCATGCGATGCGTCCCACTGCACTTCGCTTCTGCCGGCAGGCTGTTCGCCATTGATGAGCGTTGCAACTTCTCTGCCGAGAAGATCATAGACAGCGAGTGTCACCGTTCCGGAAGCGGGGATTGAATAGCGTATTGTGGTGGATGGATTGAACGGATTAGGATAATTCTGTTCAAGTGAGAACATATCCGGTACCGTGTTCTCCTGCCGCACTTCGCTGATCATGTCTGATACATTTTTTACCGCTGCCTGAATAATCGCTTTCGAATCCTGCGCTTGCACGAATGCAACGACTGCACAATTTGAAGATTTCCATCCCGCGTCCAATGTGAAGGGGCGCTTGAAAGATTTTGTTTCCTGATTCGCTATCGAAAAGGTCTCACCGTTTGCATCGGCGACCATCTGCCGCATTACACTTTCGTGTTTGGGATCCCCGTTTGTACCGGTATAGAGCAGACCGGATTCCGTCAGCGCAACGTACACTTTCAGTACGCCGGAAGGAATGGCTGCCGCTCCGGCTTTTACCTGGACCATGATACTTGCATCAGTGTTCTTTACCGTACCGGAGATGATGATGTCCAGAGGAGGCGTCGTTGCCAGTTCTGTTTCGATGGCGCCGTTCCAGCTTGTGTACGATGATCCGGCATCACTGCCGTTGATGAACATGTGCGGCGCATAATTGTTTCCGTAGAATGTGTTCCGTGTTGTCACATGTGTAACATTGGCGAGATAGTACGGATCATTTCCCGGTGAGGGCCACCAGACATGATACTTAATAACGGCTACACGGTTCTTCTTTGAATATGAACTTAGCCAGGTGTCGAAACCCTGATTTGCCCCGACGCACGGCGGACACGTTGTACTCGTGAAGAGTTCGCACAGCACCGTGCGGGTTTGCGCCGATGCCGGATGTGAAGAGATCCAGAGAACTCCAATGAGTAAGATGATGATAGTATGTTTCATTGTGATCTCCCTGACAGGTTTTGGTAAAATACTAAAAATTTTGACATTGTGTAGCCCTTTGTAAAAAAACCTGATTATAATTGACTGATTATTGAAAATCTGAAGCCGCTGAACGGATTGATCTGACGGCAAATGCCGTTGGCACATACCTGACCGCCCCGTTCATCGCCGACGGAAAGATATACCGTATGAGAACGTCCTATCCGGTACGATCCGTCGACCGCGATCCAGATACTGCGGCGGGTCGGATCGAACGGATTTGTTGTGGATTCTCTGCGTATTCCCGCTGACCACTCAGGCGATTTGGAGATTTCCAGAGAGAACAGCAGATCGAACGACGATTTGTCTGTCTGGTATGCGCTGTGATACACCCATTGCTGCTCAACCGTTGTCTTTACGCTCCACGTTTCATCCAGCATCCATTGCACCTGTATCGGAATTCCCGTCATGTTAATATAGGTCGATCCGAACTCAAAAAATGTGTAATCGCATCGGCGGTCGAATCCGGCTTTCACATACGATCCCTCTTCATTCAGAAAATGTTCAATGTCCGCGGTGATTTCCCAGAACGGCGACCGGGATTTGTCCAGCGAAGGGAGCAGTGGAGATCCTGCTTCGTTCCGGGCGGAGACAAATGTTGATCTGTTCAGAATATAACGGTAATGTCGGCTTGCCATCGATCCGCTCAGGTTCAGCGTAGTCCCATCCATGATACTGTAATAGAGATCCGTTTGAACACCCACTTCGTCGTTAAAATCGACAAGATGCGGATACCGCGACAACGTGGTATACGAATGTTCTTTTTTAACGGTCGGCGGATTCTGGAACGGCATCATGCGCGTGATGCGGAAAGGATCGGCTCCCGACGGATCGACGATATCGAAACGATAATTTTTATATTCTATCGTGACACCGTATCCCTCACCCGTGTGTGACAGTGAACTATACAACGCATTTCCCTCTTCCCATTTTGCTTTATTCTTATTATAGACGTTCCGCATCGTATATGAAGCAAAGAAATCCACAGGACCGGTACGCACCGTCATGAACAATTCCGGAAGATCCGCTTTGACTTTGTCAGGCACGAGCGTCATGGCGTTCGATATCTCCGCATCGGATGAAACAAAACTTGCTCCGATCGATACGAATGGAAAAGGAGTAATTTCCGCCAGCGCTCCGCGCAGTGAATACAGATCGTGACGCGGAGAAAGAAGATATACCGTGACGGGGTCGACAAAATCAAGCACGCCGGATATAAGTGCGGCGCGGAACCACGACGAACGGTACTGTGCATATGCTCCTTCGATCCCCGAATCGTACGCTAATGTCCGGTTCTCGAACAGATGAAGCGACGTGCCGCGGTTGAACAGTGCGTACAGATCGCCGGCTCGCAGCGTTACTTCTTCAGTATTGAATTCGATAAACTTTTTTTTCAGTCCTCGGTACCGGACACCGAATTCAGGCGGATCACTCAGCTCCAGCCGGAAACCGACCGTTAAATTGTTGAATCCAAGACGGACATCGGCGAGATTCTCAACATATTCCTTCCGCTCCTTGCCGTTAATCGTTACTTCGTTCCCGAGTCCGTATTTCATCACATTGCTGACGGATGTTGTGACTGATTGGGCAGAAATTTGGTTAACGCTTATCAAGAAAAATAAAATCAAGATTGTCACACCGAGCGAAGTCGAGGTGTTGCAACCATTCAATGTCATGTCTAGACTCTCCGCCTGACTTCTTTGTTCATGCAGCCGTTTGGAATGACAACAAAATAGATGTAAGGAATGAATTCTATTCAATCTATTCTGTCTTTCCCGAAAGAATATCGTCAAAATCCTTCGCGATGGTTTTTTCATCACCGGCCAAGTATCCGGTCCGTCTGCGTACGACCGTTCCATGAGTATCGATGAGCAGAGAATAAGGAACCTGTGACCCGTTCAGTTGCTTAAAGATCCGTTCATCCGGATCGACAAGAACGGGAAAAGTGAATTTTTGAGAGCGAACATATGCCTTCACCTTTGCCGCTGTTTTTGGATCATCCTTGTTGATAGCAAGGATTGTCAGTCCGCGGGGACGGTATGTATCAGCCAAAGCTTTTAACATCTTCAGCTCTGCCTTACACGGTTCGCACCACGTTGTCCAGAAACTTACATAGACCGGACCGTTCTTCAGATAGTCGGAGAGAGAAACGATCTCGCCGTTCATTGTTTCGGCGCTGAAGTTTGTAGTAGTCTGTTCCTGTGCATTAAGGTTAGGAATTCCGGCAAAGAGCAGAAACATGAGGAACAGACACTTTTTTAAAATATTGCAAATGTTCATATAAGCAGTGTTTACGCAATGGGAAATAAAGGATAAAAATGTCTTGAATGTATCGGATTTATCGCTTCGGCTGTGCCGGAGGATGGAAAGGGGGAAGATGATGGATCTGAATATTTTGTACGACTCCCAGGATCCAATTCGTGGCAAGAGCCGCCGAATTTCAGTTTTAACGGAACAAACGTACGTTGATAATATTATTGAATCAAGTAAAAAAATATATAGTTCTCAAATGTTATTACAAAGATCACGGCTCATTGGGCAGAAAATAACAATTGTTCAGCCATCGGATTGCTATGAACAATCCGATGACGATCAATTTCACTTCATCCGGGATATTAAAGGTCCCAAGGTTGTCCAATCACTCTTGTGAAAGTTCTGTGGAAGACGTTCGTACATTTTTCATTAAAAACCGTAGTATGATCAAAACGATGACAGCATTGATAAAAAATAATTCGTAAGGAATAAGCAACAGTGAGGAAACAAAGATGATTATCAATACAGCACGGCAGCATGATGTCTTAAATAACGTGACGATTGTGGCAATACCCGGTTTTAACATTATTACCTCGCATTATTCGTGCCATCAAATTTATTTTACAACCACCATCTTCTTTGTTTCAACAAACGTACCTGCGGATATTTTATAGAAATAAATTCCTGATGACGCACCGCCAGCATTCCACTCCACTTCCTTCCATCCCGCCGATTGTTCCTCGTCAACAAGCGTTGTGATTTCCCGTCCAAGCAGATCATAGATAACCAGTTTGACCTGTGAAGAGGAGGGGAGTGCATACCGAATTGTTGTTGATGGATTGAACGGGTTAGGATAATTTTGAGATAACTCAAATGCTTCCGGAAGACGATTGGTGAGGAGCTCTTTTACTCCCCATGTAGGATCATTAATAAATGTTCCATCTTCAACTGCTCCGATATCCGGTCTTTGAGTAACACCATGAATATTTCCATAAAAATCGATGAGAGGCGCAGTAAGCACTGAGCCTGACACTATTTGCCTTCCTGATCCGGCATTGATGCATGGGCTGCCCGATTTCAACATTCCGAGAGAATCAATATTAGTGGATTTTAAGAGTGGATCGCTGTTAATATTTCCTGTCCCTGCAAAACCGAATTGTATATCAGAGTAGGAGAGTGCAATGCGGCCATTGTTTACGTTCGATATCTCCGATCCGCCCGTATTCCAAAGGACGGTATTGATTCCTGTAAACGACGCAGTATCCCTGAAAAAGAGTCCGCTTCCAGCCGGACTTGTGTTTCCGATTATGGTATTATTAATTGAAAATACTTTTGACGTTGCCCACCTTGCCCATATTGCACCACCTTGCAATCCGGCGGAATTGTTTGCTATAATGTTGTCCAGGAGAATGATCATACCTCCAATCAGATTTGTCTGTATCGCTCCGCCCCATGTAGAGGCATAGTTATTCGCAATAAGGTTCCTTTCAAATGTTATTGTGCCATTCCATATTTGTGCTGCTGCACCAAAACCCGCGCTTTTTCCGATAATGGAATTTCGAAGTATCCGGTTGCCGATAATTCTGCTACTATGACCAATCGCAAGGGCGCCACCCTCAACTGATGGAGCGCCATTTAATACATTGTCTGAAATAGTATTGTCTTCGACAATAACAAATGAGATTCCTTTGATATCAGTAACATCCCAGATATTGACAACGGCACTTACGCTTGTCGATGCTGTTACATTGTTGGCGGTGATGGAGTTCTTGCGAATTGTTGCGCCTCCGCCGGCGACGTCAATGCCTGTTCCTGTTCGATACACCAAGGGATCAGTAGTAACTCTTCGGTTGCCTCTGCCGCCACTGACTGTAAATCCAATGATCATCGTAGTTGTATCTGTTGATCCGTCAATGGTTATAACAGCAGCGGAATCGACACTGGAAGGAGCAGATCCATCAATTATGGTTTTTGAAATATGTGACGTGTCTTTATCAATGAAATAAAGACTTGCCACCGTTATTTTTTTGGTGATGACAATATTCTCTTTATATGTACCCTCCGAAACAAGAACAACATCGCCATTTTGTGCCGCATTTATTCCTTTTTGAATTGTGGATTGATCTTGCGGAACACGAATTGCGTTACCTCCCGGGAATGCCCGAGAAGATTCCATCGAACCAAGATCAGGATTGCTCCATGATGGATTCGGACGGGAAGAACCAGAATAATCTAAAGCAGGTGCGGTAAGCAAAACATAGCCAACTGTTGTTGAAGTACTACCTGCGCCTATAGCCGGACTTAACGCTGAAAGAGTATAGAGCGAATCGTTTGGTATAAATTTTGGATCGCTTATTAAATTATTTAATGAGTATATCGTACCAGTCATAGGCGATGGTGTATTGTTCCAAATGATATTATTGAATGCTTGTGCGGATGCACCGTTGATTGCCTCAACTCCATTATTACTATTCCCAACAATGGTGTTATTGACCAATTGAATATTGGATGAAGAAATGAGGTTTATACCGCCTCCAGACGTGCTCGCTGTATTCTGAGTGATGATATTATTGGCGATATAGCAGATACTAGCCTGATCTATCCGGATACCGCCGCCTTGCGGAGAAATGTTTTTTGAAACATAATTGTTTATTACTTTTGCATTAACCAGTTTATAAAAAAGGAAGATTCCTCCTCCCGCAATATCCCCAGTATTTCCAATGACGGTATTGCTTTGGATTAATGCTCGGTTCCCGTTGCCAGCGACCGTGATACCGCCTCCCTGACGCGACTTGTTTCCGACAACAGTATTGCCGATGACGATCATTGAATCGTTCCCACCGTTTTCAGAATCTACCAATATCCCGCCGCCCGTACAAGAACCTGTTTGATGAAGCCATTGAACCGTGTTATTTCGAACAACGTTTCCCGTGATCCTGCAATATCCCTCCCATACTCCTATGCCACCTACCTCGGTGAAACTGGTTGCTCCCGTTGGCACAACCATATTATTCTCGATGATATTGTTCTCAATGATTGCTTTGTGTGGTCTCGTTTGTAGATTTGATCCCCACGCAGCAATGCCTGCTGCTCCGCCATAAAAACCAGCAGGAACCGTGACAGTATTTTTTGAAATAATATTATTTCTTATAATTCCTCCGCCAAGTTCTGTATATGCAACCCCACCTCCATAGCGGCAGTTATAATTCGCCCAAATGAGTTTCATACCGGTTCCGTTAGTGATGGTAAATCCGGTTACCAGTGTTGTAGAGTCAGTTCCCGCAGTAAAGACAACCACCGTTCCACTGTCCGCATGTGTTGGTGTACTGCCATCGATGATTGTTTTTGATATGTGTGAAGTATCTTTATCCAAATAGAATTGGCTTGCAAGAATGATTTTTTTATTGATAACAATATTTTCGATGTATGTTCCTTCCGCTACAAGCACCGTATCACCATTCACCGCCGCATTGATCGCCGATTGTATTTTTGCATAATCCTGCGGGACCTTACGTGTTGTTGCATTTGAAATAAAAAGAAAAGCGAACAGCAGGAATGTAACATCGACAACGACATGTTTACGCATGCTAGCCTCCAATGGTTGGTGATGAGTATTTCAAAACTGACCAAAAATATTAAATGATGAGTGCAATGCGTTAACACCAGTGGTGCAAACTATACCACTGATGATGCATTCTTTACCAATGAGGGGTTAAACAAAACAGGACAAAAAGGTATTATTTATGAGGATTGCGAATGTGATTGGGGAGGATTCCGAATTGTTCCTGAAAGCATTTTGCGAAGTATGAATGATTGTTAAATCCGACACGGTCCGCGATCTCGGCCACCGTACCGGCATTTTTTTCCAGAAGTTCTTTTGCACGCTGCAACCGGAGGTGCCGGATAAAATCACTAGGAGAAAAATTTGTGACTGCTTTAATTTTACGCTGCAGTTGTGTTCTGCTGAGGAACATCTCGTGCGCAAATGCCTCAACACTGAATTCGGATTCCGATAGATGTGCATCAACGATGCCGAATGCTTTATACAGAAATGCATCGTCGAGCGATGTTACAAAGACTTCTCCCAGTTTCAGCGTAACCGTCTTTCCGTACGACTCGCGGAGCTTAGTTCTAATCTCCAAAAGATTCCGTACGCGTGTGAGCAGTTCCTTGGCGTCGAACGGTTTGATAAGATAATCATCAGCTCCGGAATCAAGCCCCTTCAATTTATCATCTTTCTCGGCCAAGGCGGTCAACAAAATGACCGGAATATGAGATGTCCGTTCATCCTTTTTCAATTCCCGGCAAAGTTCCCATCCGTTCTTCTTCGGCATCATCACGTCGCTGATCACAATATCCGGTATCTGAAATTTTGTTTTATTCAGCGCATCTTCGCCATCCAACGCCTCAATCACGGTATATTGTTTTGAAAGCTGTAACCGGATAAATCCCCTCGCATCGTTATTGTCTTCAGCAATCAGAATTATCGGTAACTCATCCTTTTCACCGGAAGGGGGATCGGGAAGAGGAGAAGACGTACTGTTCATGGTTTCAATCTCCTGAGGGACATACGGTATTGATGAAAATTCCGTTTCAGTATACCCTGAGAGCGGTAGGCGAACTGTGACTGTTGTCCCTTTCCTGAGTTCGCTGTCCAAAAATATCGATCCACGGTGAACCTCTGCCAGTTCCTTTGAAAGAGAAAGGCCGATCCCTGTTCCTTCCATTTTGTGCGTCGGATCGACACGATAAAAGCGGTCAAACACATGCGGCAGATGTTCCGGTGCGATCCCGTCACCGGTATCCTTGACGGAAAAGACAAGTTCATTTTTCTCCTGCCATGCGCGAATGGTAATGGACCCTCCGGAGTGCGTGTATTTCAGCGCATTCGAAATACAGTTTTGCAGGATATGTTCGATCTTTTCCGCATCGATCATACCGTGAATCGTATCAACAGAAGAGACGAACTGCAGGTCGATCTGATTTTTTGCCGCCTGGCTTATATAGTATCCGGTGATTCTTCTGAGGAACGGTATAACATTCATCGGCGACACACGAAGTTTAATTTTCCCTGATTCGAGCCGGGAAAATTGTAACAGCTGTTCTATCAGCCGGAGCAGCTTTCGGCTATTTCGCTGAATATATCCTAATTGTTCCTTGAATTCCTGATTATTTGTCTGCGCGATCAATGCATCGATCGGTCCGATGATCAGAGTAAGCGGCGTCCGCAGTTCATGCGAGATATTTGCAAGAAAACGGGATTTTACATTGCTCATTTCCGTGATCTTGTCGGCTTGCAGTTGCTCACGTGAAAGTTTTTGAGCCAGCCGTATTCGCGCAACCTGCATTTGATAGAATCCGATGGTGATACCTATGACGCCGAGTCCAAACACGGCATACGCCCACCATCGTTGATACCAGTACGGCTGGACAATAATTTCTATGAAAAATTTGTTGGTATATCTAATAATGTTTTCCTGATCCTGCGGCTGGAAAAACAGTTTATACTTTCCAGGTTTTAATTCTGAATAGCATCGGTATATTACTTCGTGCGCTTTAGGTAATAACGAAACATAAGAATCTAATCCTTCAATCCAGAAAGAGACATTGATCCCTTTATTCCTTTGCATTGCCCTGCCGATGAGTTCCAGTTCTATAAGATTATTCTCCGGTGAAATTACAAATGCAGGAACAGGCAGAGAATCGTTCAGTATATACCGGATGGAATCGTTGACGATGAGTACAGTATGCATTTTCCCGGCACGGATAATTTTGGAAGTAACCGGATCACGATCACCTAAAGTGATTTGGTCAATAACGATTGTGAATTTAAATTTAGAATCACTCGACGCATTCCGTGTTTCCCGAATCTTCGTTGCGGTAAAAGAAGGTTCAAACGACGATTCCATCGCTCCGATATCGCACGACGTGCCGTACGGAACAGGACGTTGGCGGCCGAAAAAATCATGATCCGGCATTGGAAATGATTTTTCTATGATCGAAATGCGGCCGGTTCCTGTTCCAATACATGGACTATTGGGTGAGAGTCGATAAAGTGAATCGTCCGGAAGGAATTTCGGATCGTCACGAATGTTGTCTCGTCCTGTATGTCCTCCTTCAATTAAATTTGAGATCGCATGGAAATCACCATGAACAGATAACTCTTCTTCATTATTTCCCCAAATGATATTATTGATAAGACTACAATGAGATTCTTTTTCCACAAAGATTCCGCCGCCACTTGCCAGCGCAGTATTTCGTACAACGGTATTGTTAATAAAGAGAACATACGAATCTCCCCCGACATGCACTCCGCCTCCAACTTCAAACGCCTCATTGTCAACAAAGATATTGTTCGTTACAATCGACCGCCCGCGTCTGATAAAACCGGAAGAAACGATCATCCCGGCACCAATGTCTGCATAATTGCCGCAGATATAATTTCCATCGAGGAGAAGATCAAAATTTGAATTTTGACAAAGATTAACGCCGCCGCCTACCGATCGCTTGTGCGAAGTGGTACGATTATCGGTGATCGTATTAAAGCGAATAATTCCCGGCTGCCCGATATCAACACCTCCCCCTTCAGCGAATTCATCTCCATCCGAAATATTATGAATGACCGTATTATGTTCTATAATGATATACGGTGGAATATTTATGCCGTAGGTTGAATCGTTGGATCCAATACCGGCTCCAAATGAAAAATTATTTTTGTATCGTGTGGAAAGTGAGTTTTCTGTAACAATGTTATAAGCAATACGTGCGCTTGCATTATCGATGAGGATTCCCCCTCCGGCGATATTATGTACACTAAAACCGTACGGTATGGAATTCCAAATAGGGTCTGGAGGAACATGCAGATATGTACCAGTCCCGCGCCTAAGCGTAAATCCTACAATAACACAATTGGTGTCTGTTGTACCGCTAATATAGATTACACTTGCTTTGAGTACATTGCTCGGTTTACTCCCGTCAATAATTGTTTTGGAAACATGGGAAGGGGCTCTGTCTATAATAAAGCGGCTGGCGAGTACGATATTCTTGTTGATGCGAAGATTTTCGTAATATATGCCATCATCGACCAGAACAGTATCACCGGTGCGTGCACCATTAATGGCAAATTGGATTGTTCGATATTGATTCGGTACAAATAGTGTTTTGGAATAGAGAGAAGATATAGCACTGGGGAGTATTAAAAACCAGAAGACAAGAAAGTTCAATGTTTGATTACTGATTTTCATCATACAAAATTATCTTGTTTAAGAACTTTTTGAGTATAACAATTAATATGTGTACTGTCAACCAGCATTATTGATATTACTCTCTCTTTGTATGGAAAATTGGAAAGTGCAACAAAAATCCTATACTTCGATCCTTTACACTGTAAAAGATTGAACTTTATTCTTAATTCCATTGTTATCATTGCACAAAAAGGAGATATCGATGAAAAATTTTTTCATAATACTATTTTCCGTTGTTTGCATCTGGATGATGTATATCGTCGTTGATACCAGCGTTCAAAGCAATCTTTTTAAGGAGTGGAACTATTTGCTGAGCATTCCTTGGATGCGGGCGACGCTTTGGGACTTTTATGCCAATATCTTTGTATTATTAATGTGGGTATATTACAGAGAAACGAATATTGTCGTGAAAGGATTGTGGACCGTGTTGTTCATCGGTTTGGGAAGTATTGCCGTAACGGGATACGTTCTGATTCAGATCCTTTCATTAAAAAAAGGCGAAGGTCTGGAAAAAATTTTAGTGCGTAAATAAATATTCATCCTTTGGTGTGCTCGCTTAAAGAGCGGACTCGTCATCTGAGGATGGAGATAACCTACTGTTCATCTTGAGCAAATGAGTCCCGATGTAATCGGGACGAATGTGCCGAAAGATGATAAAAGACAGGAACAAAAAATGTTGGTACAGATTCTGGGAACATCTCTTTATGGCTACGCACTCGTCTTCTCGATGATGTGTATTCTCTGGCTTATCTACCGCGCAACCAACAAACCGATGATCGTTGATGCCGGCTGGGGATTCGGTCTTGCTGTTATCGGAATGTTCTACGCTTATCTCGGTGACGGTGACATCACGCGAAGAATGATCATCGGAGCGATGACGGCAATCTGGGGAATTCGTCTCGGATCATATCTGCTCTTTACGCGCGTGCTTGGTCGTCATCACGATGCGCGGTATGATATGCTGGAAAAAGAATGGAAGAAGAATATTCCGTTCCGTTATTTTCTCTTCTATCAATATCAGGCATTGGCCATTGTATTTGTGACGGTTCAATTCATCGTCATCGCAAACAATCCTGCCCCGGGCATAGCGTTATTAGAATATATTGGAATTGGTATCTGGTGTATTTCAGTGATCGGGCAAACAGTATCAGATGCGCAGCTGAATTCATTTAAGAATAATGAAGCAAACAAAGGACAAGTATGCCGGGTAGGTCTGTGGAATTATTCTCGTCATCCAAATTATTTTTTTGAATGGCTTATCTGGATGTCCTATCTCATCTTTGCACTGGCATCCGATGGTGGATGGATTGCGCTCTTTGCACCTGCGGTCATGTTGTTCCTGCTGCTGCGAGTTACCGGAATTCCGCTCACCGAAGAGAATGCAATCAGAAACAGAGGGGAACTATATCGCGAATACCAAAGAACGACGAGCGCGTTCATTCCGTGGTTCAAGAAAAAATAATTAGAAATAATGTTACGCAGAAAGTATGAAAGTAGTAAAAAATGGATCTGCCTTAGGCATTACTTCGTGAGGCGCGGCGCAACAACCATGTTCATCTCCGTAGGAGTCCTTTCCCAAGGGGACCACTTTGTGGCGGACCTGAGCAAATGCCGATGTTGTTTATCTGCATGCGCCGAAGGATGAACTAATATATTAAGTTTGCCCTTGCTCACCATGAACAGCATTTATTATTTTCGTAACATCAGTTAGAATGATGGTCGCTTCGAAGTCACTCTGTTAGTGCAGGCAAGTTTGCCGTGACTGATTATGTATGTCATAATAATTTGAATGAGAAGTTATGGAGAGAAACATAAGACATGAAACATATAATATTATCAATGTTCTTAATAATGAATTTGGGATCGGTCTGTATGGCAATAGATGAACCAGCATATAAAGTAATCAAGTCCGACGGGGCAATAGAGATACGTGAATATCAGTCGTACATCGTAGCCGAAACATTCATCGCTGCGGCAGAGATGGATGATGCTGCGAATGCAGGATTCAAAAAACTCTTCAAATATATTTCGGGAAACAACACCTCCAATTCCGGTATTACCATGACCGCACCGGTAACGACAACGCGCTCCGAAAAAATTGAGATGACAGCACCGGTCACCACAATGCGGTCGTCCGACGGTTATACAATCGCCTTCGTTATGCCGTTACAATTTACCCTCGCAACAACGCCGCAACCAAACGATACCACCATTCGCATTCGTGAGATTGCATCCCGTATTGTTGCCGTCATTCGCTTCTCCGGCCGGTGGACCGAATCCTCAATGACGGAACACGAACAGGAACTGATACAATGGATGAAGAATAACGGATATTCTGCGGCCGGTATTCCGGTCATTGCGCGCTACGATCCTCCGTTTATGCCTTGGTTTATGAGGCGGAATGAGATACAGATTGAAACAGGGAAATAGCGGATACCAGATTCTTGAACGGATGTGGAATCAGCGGCGTTCGGGAAAATGCTTGAATTTGATCTCACTGTTTTAGTACCTTCACAATATCGTTCTTCAGTATGCGTTCAAAAAAATACCAGCCGGTATTTCAATCATATTGTGTACAGGTTATTTTTGTATGAAAAATCCAACACTCATTCCCCCGAACCCGCACGTTGTTTTCCTAAAAAATATTTTGATCCGTTCTGCATACATCATCGCCTCTGCGCTGCTGTTCAGTTCCTGTGATCCGTTTGTCGATACGATCGATGAGCCGAGAGAGACCGAGCTTTTTTATAACGAATCCAACAGCGTGCCGGCTGTAAAAGATACTCTGCTGATCATGAGCTGGAACATCAGGTTCGGATGCGGAAGTCAGATACTCTGGTTCGGAGACGCGTGCGGAAACCGGACAGTACTGAAGCGGACAGAAATCTTAGTAGGGTTGGACAGGATCATCGAAGAGATCAACAGGATCAAACCCGATATTGTGATGCTGCAGGAGGTCGACAGGCCCAGCAAACGCTCGGCATACATCGATGAGATGCGCTACATTATGGACAAATCGTACTTCCGTTACGGTTCATACGCAACAAACTGGAAAGTGCAATTCATTCCGAGTGATGGTATCGGACGCATCGACGAAGGGAATGCCGTATTATCCCGCTGGCCGATTGTTGAAACACAACTTCTGCCGCTGCCGTTGAGAGGGGATATCGATGCACTGACGCGTTATTTTTATGTGCGTGAGAACGTCATGACCTGCAGAATATCCGCGCCGGGAATGGATTTGAATATTGCCAACACGCACCTTTCGGCATTCTCTACGGATGATACAAAACGACGTCAGTTTGAAAAATATCTTTCCGTTCTGGACGAGTGGAATGCTGCAGGGAAACCGTTCGTTACCGGCGGCGATTATAATCTTCTCCCGCCGAATTCCGATACGCTTGATTATTGCGACAAAGATAAATGTCCGAACGAACATTTCCATTCTGCCGGCGACTCGCCGCTCCATAAGGATGGAAGCAACTATGCACCGGAAATTGAGTGGCTTGCTCCTGTCTTTGCCGCATATTATCCGTCGCTTCCGCTGAACATCTACAAAGCGGACCAGCGGAAATATTACACGCATACCACCGATCCGAAATATTATTGGGACAGGACACTCGATCATTTGTTCTCCAACCGTCCGTGGGTCGCAAATTCACACACGGCGCATCAGAATCTGCGTATCCATTCGGATCACGCACCCGTAACAGCACTGGTGAGGTTGAAATGAAAAAACTGCCGATCGTCCTCATGCTGATGTTCTGTTCCGCATTTCTGTTGTTTGCCGGTGAAGGCGAAATGAAAAAGAGTCACCGTTTTTATGATCTTAACGGTATCGCTTCCGGAGAAGGAACTTTGAAGTATTCCATTTTCGGCCAGACAACGTACGGCATCAGCGATGCGGTTGAGATCTCTGCTCATCCCGTTATATTCTTTCTTTCACCCTCCGTAGATGTGAAATACACTTTGATGACATCGGATCAGTATTCCGTTGCGGGTGTTTCCGGCATCAGTTATCCGACACTCCTGATGAGACTTGTTGCGGCAAAGGGAATTGGAGGATTCATCTCTCCGGAATTTACAATTCCTCACATGTTCTCGGTACGGAGTGGTGTTGTTGCTACGCTTCCGCTCGGCGAGCAGCACTTCATCAGCGGTTCAGTTCTGTTCGAATGTGCACTCAACAATTCTTCGCTCGAACCGGGATCGTCCATCGACCTGCCGCTGATAGCTCCGCGCGACGCCATCTATTATAAGAATGCCGGTTTCACGGCTGCTGTTGCATCCGAAGGGGAGATCAGCGCAATTTTTGACTATCACATGAAGATTGAGCTTTTCCTTTTTCCGTTTCCGTCAAAACGGTATGACAACGAATATACATTGGGTCAGCAGGATATATTTTCGGAAACGACCGGAAATATTCTATGGAAGATCACGGAGACATCCAGGTTGTCGCCCGGATTCAAGCTAACGTACGGCGATTATCCGTTCGGCGGACAATGGCACTTGTTTCCGGTCATCGATTTTGTGAAGTGGATCGAATAAAAAAAAATCCCGTCTCAGTGAATGGAGACGGGATCGTTGATCGGATCGAGTTTCTTACAATTACTTTACAATACCCAGCAGTTCTACTTCAAAAATCAATGTTGATCCGGGCGGAATCGGTCCGGAAGGATTGTTGCCGTATCCGAGATTAGCAGGAATATACAATTCCCATTTCGAACCGATCGGCATTAATTGCAGTGCTTCCGTCCAGCCGGGAATAACGCCGCTGACCGGCAGTGAGATCGGTTCTCCCCGTTTGTAGGAATTATCGAATTCAGTTCCGTTGATCAATGTTCCGCGATAGTGTACTTTCACTTCATTCGATGCCGACGGTTTTTTACCTTTTCCGGCACTGATCACTTTGTACTGCAGACCGCTTGCGGTTGTTACAACACCCGGTTTTGTTTTGTTCTCAGCCAGGAACTTTGCTCCTTCGGCTGCTGCAGGTCCGGATTGCTTCATCATTTTTTCCTGCTGTTTTGCCATCATCTTTTGCTGGAAGGCCATCATGGTGGCTCGGATCTGATCTTCGGTTAAAAGATGTTTTCCCGATGTATCCGCGGCATCTTTTAATCCCTGAAGGAATGCTTCGGGAGTTACATCAATTCCCTGGCGCTGGAATGTGTTTCCGACATCCAGTCCGATGCTGTAGCTGACGCTGTCTTTATCGGTTTTTAATTCTGCTTTTTTGCCTCCGCCGCATGACATCAGAAGAAGGCAGGTTGTTGCAATGAGAACGTGTTTCATAGAGATCTTTCTACTTGGTAATTGATTGTGAGATTTAATGTTGGTGAAAATTCAAAAAAACAGCCTCCATTGTTGGAGGCTTTATTGTACGGGATACTTCAAAACCCATAATAATATACTAAATCTACGGCAGGAAAGAATTGAACGCAAGAATAAAATTTTAAAGAATGCGCTGCTGGTGAAGAATTTACTTCAATAACATCATTGTTTTGGATTCAATGCGGGTTCCGGCGGTGATTCTGTACACATACATTCCGCTCGAAAGATCACCCCCGTTGAATTGAACGGCATGCATCCCTTCCTGCCGGACTTCCCGCACAACCGTCCGGACCTCGCGGCCAAGCATATCATACACAGTAATCGTTACAGGCATCTCATACGGAAGATAAAAACATATTGTCGTTGCCGGATTAAAGGGATTAGGATAATTTTGTTCCAGTGCAAAATTACTGATGCCATATTGAGGCGTTCGCTCTACACTTGCTGGGAGCAGAAGCTGAAACTTTACTGCATCAGCTCTCAGCACAAAAGCGGATGCCGGTCCTTTATCCATCACCGTAACGGTAACGGCAGATGCGGTTGTGAGCGGATATTGGCCGATGGAAACCCATGCCCCGCTTCCAATATTCTGATCGATGGTTACAGTGCCGAGAGTGTCGGTGCCGTTTTGAATAACATAGAGGGCATTCTTCAGTGCATTAACGGTGGTCGGAACAATTTCAAAGATCTCATACGATCCGTTCTTTTTTACATGTGTTGTAAATGTTGCGCGTGCATTATTGCCGGACAAAGCATACCGGCTGCTTGTGCCCCAGATCTGAGCATTGCTTTTTGACCATGGACCGTATTCGGCATACTGCACACTGTCTTCATTGTCGATAATGGAAAAATAGGGGAGCACTGAAAGTGTTGCCGGAATTGTCAGCGTTGGTGTAAACGGATCATTACTTTTCACGGTCACCGTATCGTAAAAAGTTCCGGCATTCTTTGCAGTGAACGAAAAAGGGATTGATATTTTTTTCATTCCCGGAATCGTCAGCGGTGTCTGAACCCGGGCAAGAAGATGGTTGTTAACTGAAACGATTCCGCTGACCGATAGATCATTAATTCCATGATTTTCTAACGGCAGCAGATAGGTGATCGTATCCCCCTCACTGATCGGCCCAAGCAGAATCTGTTTCGCTGCAGTATAGATCTGCCGGTCTTTTACCAGACCGGAGAGTTTCACGGCATCAGCGCAAAATATCTTTCCTGCCTGGTTTTTTCCGTACGCGGTCATCTGAATGGCCGTATTCCCGTTTTCCGGCAGCTGCACGGTTGTAACATAGTTCCAGTTTTTTTCGGTCATGGGAGTATTGACGAGAACACTATCAAGCAGCTGGCCGTTCACTATTGTTTTTACTGTGAATGTCTGCACGCGGTTACTCACCGGCGGAATTTGCAGAAAAATATTATACAGACCGGTTTTTTTTATTCCGGGCTTCCATTGTGCCGCAGCAGAATCCTTCACACCCAGAAGTGATTGCCGCGAATTGATTCCCCACGCTTTAGCGGTGCTTGTTGTCCATGTACCGCTTATTTCGCTGTAAGCGTCGTCGAGATTATCAATAAAAATATCGTCTGCCCGGTAGTTCAAAAATTGCGTTGAAAGATTTCCCATTGTATCGGTTACCGCTGCGCCGACTTTTGCAATGGTTGCTTTCGGCAGCGTACCGATTGTTGTCCATTGATTGGCCGAAACGGCTGCACAGTGCAAAACCGTATAATGCTCGTTAATATCTTTCACGGCTACGAATGGCTCTGCCTGGAAGATACGTTCGTTCGTTTGGATGGTAAAAGAAACATTTTCGCCGGATGATACTTCCTGTATCGACAAGACGGGAGAGGTAGTATCCTTTCCGTTCCTCCAGCGCTGCATTGCTTCTGTTGCGGAACAGTACAAAAACTTTACCGACGGATATTTTGCCGCAGCATTGTGCGCCAGACTGTCGATACGTTTCATGTTGTACGGAAAATCAGCTTCCGGCAAGTGCGCCCATAAACATGGCACCTGGTCTACACCGTTCATTGCTTTGATGAAGAGCGCATCCATATCAGCTTGCTGCATGCTTGCCATATAATAGGAGCGAGTGTTCCACCCTTTTCCGTTTCCCGGAACCTGATAATCGGAAAGGGAAGGATGAAACGGCACGAACTCTTTTGAAGAGCGCGACCAGTCGAACACATTGTCGATCGGTTCAGCAACGCTGTTTCGTTTGGCCGGATAATCATTATGCAGCGAATAGGGAAGCAGGCTGTCGATACGGTTCTGCCATCCGTTATCCATGTAATGCCATCCGCTGCGATACGATACGGGAAATGTATTTTCGTCCAGCAGAAATTGCGCCAGGGTTACATCAAAATCTTCTCTGCATTCATTAAACGATTTTGCCTGATTCCAATAAAATAATCCGTCGTTATTATAATCTGTCCACGTAAACGTATGATAATGCAGCGACAGTTCGTCGCCGAGAAGTTTTACATTGGTGCCGTGATATTGTTTCATCAGATGAAGTGTCATGGTATTCGGGACAGGAATATCATTGTTTGTTGCAAAACGGTACACATTTCCCGCCATCATCCACCAGGTCATTTTCATCGATTGTCCGTACGAATCCTTGAACTGATTCCGGAACGCAGGATCCATAACCGTATACGCATTTTGTGTTACATCGGTATACAAACCGAGATTGTATGTGCAATAATATTTATTGACATCCAATCCGTCCCAGATTGCTGTATCCGATCCGAGAACGATGTATACTTTACCCTGTGATGAAAGTGACGCTGAGGCGAGAAGAAAGATGCAAAATAGCGTGAGGGACTGTTTCATAGTTGTTGAGGGATAGTTCTTATTGCAGTGCGTGTCTCTTTTGTCGGCAACTCGTCAGTTATGCACTCTGGCTGACGAGCCACGCCGCAGCCTCTTGAAAACTGTTGAACGTCGGAAAGGTCCGGTTCGAAAATTTCATGATGATGTCGAGTTCAATTTGCTGCACACTGTTCAATCCGATCGCTGCACTTGCCTTCACATACGGCTTATTGAATACGGCAAGGTCTTTTAATACTTTTACCGTTCCGAATCCGATACGAATTCCGCTGACATTGGTAATGGTGAGTACAGATTGAAACGGCTGCTTTGCCATAAGGAGTTTCACCTGTTTTGAAATATTGGCAATTTCTTCCAATTCTGCGTTGGCAAAATCAATCGACAGAATTTGTTTTCCTTCATACTCAATAAATGCAGCACCCGCCATTACCGATTCCTTTATCTTCAATAATCAAATGAACTTATAAAAATGTATACTTTCCAAAGTGAAGAATCAAGATAAATCATGTCATACTAATTGTTCCGTTTCTGAAGGGAGCTATTTTTGTTGGTATAATAACATAAAGCTCTGCAACTGAGACTATCGCGAACTACTTCCGACGGTTTTGTGCTCAATTCATCCTCGGCAATAAAAGACATAAAGAATATTTACATCTTAAATTTGCTCCCCGATCAAGAGAAGAGAATACTAAAAGACATGTTGGTGGGGCGCACATCTAAAAAGAAAAGAGCGAAACCACCTTAAGAATGCCCGCATCAATGCAAACCTTATCATTTTCGTTTCAAAACTCGTACCAACCATTCTTAATTCAAATATCGAAAAAATCCCGAGGTATCTTAAATAAATTTTTACGAATTCACGCAGCGTAAATCGATAAAATATTTTATAGAACATTAATAATTAAAATAATATATTTATACCAAGTATTTGCGGCAATTTAGGATATCATTTGGGGTCGGTACTTGGCACACTCTTCGCACACTATGTCTACACCGCACTCCGCCGTTAATCGTGTTCGATTATCTACTATGATTACGGGTTTCGATTCCGTATTTAATTTCGCATCGACCAAACAAGCAACAGATAAATATCTATTTCCCGTTTACTGTATTACAACATTACAATTCGTGATATGAAAAATACTCCAAGCAAAATAGACGCCGCTCTTCTCCGCCAAAGAGCAGAAGATCTGCTGAAAATGAAAGCATCGAAAACCGATGCGAAACTTTCGGAAATTGAAATGCAGAAAATTGTTCACGAACTTGAAGTGCACCAAATCGAATTGGAAATGCAGAATGAAGAACTGATGCGGGCAAAAGAGAGGGCAGAAGAGGCTGCAGAAAAATATGGTGAATTGTACGATTTTGCACCGGCGGGCTATTTTACCCTTTCCAATGAAGGTGAAATACGAGAAATTAATCATATTGGTGCGGGGATGCTCGGTAAGGAACGCTCTCAATTGCTGAATGCGCGGTTTGGATTTTTTGTTACCGATGAAACAAAGCCTGCATTCAATGAGTTTCTTGAAAAAGTATTCTCCAGCAACGTTAAACAATTATGCGATGTGACTTTGGTTCGGAGTAACAAAGAACGGATGACCGTTCAGTGTATCGGTATTTCCAACAAGAAATCAGGTGAATGTTTTGTCAGTGCGGTAGATATTACCGAACGCATTACGGCTGAAGAAAAACTTAATGAATCCAAAGAAAAATATAAAAAGATATCGTTGTTGAAAAATTCAATACTGGAAAGTCCTCAGGGAATGATATTCTTTGCGTTGGATAAAGAGTATTGCTACATGGATTTTTCAAAGCTGCATAAGGACACAATGAAAGAATTATGGGGGGTTGATATTACTGTCGGCACCAACATGCTTCAACTTATTGCCAATAAAGATGATCGTGAAAAAGCGAAACATAATTTTGATAGTGCGCTGCAAGGAAAATCGTTTGTTAATGAAGAAGAATATGGATCTGAACAATTGAAAAGAACTTTCTATGAAAACAGATATAATCCAATATATGATGAGCATAACATCATCAGGGGATTATCCGTGTTTGTCATTGATATTACCGAACGTAAGCGGGCCGAAGTGATACTGATGGATAAGCGCGTGCGGCTTCAGGGGATCATTGAAGGTACCAATGTTGGTACATGGGAATGGAATATTCAGACCGGTGAAACAGTCTACAATGAGCGATGGGCCGAAATTATCGGTTATCGTCTTAATGAACTTTCTTCCTCCAACATTTCAACCTGGCAAAAGCTCGTACACCCCGACGATCTGAAAAAATCGGCAGAATTACTCGGACGCCATTTGGCGGGTGAACTGCCGTACTACATCTGCGAATGCCGGATTAAGCATAAACAGGGGCACTGGGTTTGGGTACAGGACCGCGGCCGGATTGTTACGCGTTCCGCCAAAGGTGAGCCTCTAAAGATGTTTGGCACCCATACCGATATTTCCGACCGCAAAAAAAACGAAATAGAACGAGAACGATTGATTAAAGGTCTGCAAAGTGCGCTTGTCGAAGTGAAAACATTAAAAGGAATTGTGCCGATCTGTTCGGGCTGCAAAAAGATCAGGGATGACGAAGGATTTTGGAATCAGGTTGAAATTTACGTGCAAAAACATACCAATGCCAAATTTTCGCATGGATTTTGTCCGGATTGTGTGGGGAAATATTTTCCCGGACACGCTGAACGGATACTGAAAAAAAAGACAGAATAATGTTGTCGGCTGCTGTCCATTAGAATATGTGAGCAAAAAGAGTCTAAACCAAACACGGCGGCTCGCTTCGTGCCGCCTGATCCTCTCGACACCGAAAAACTAACCCCCAAACCTGAATGACACCGAGTTTCCGTATGATGTTTTTATTACGTGAGACATCTGAAAAAACTCACATCAATGTCAGGATGACAAAGCATCAGTCTGAAGGAGCGCCTGCTCCGAAGGCCCAAAGGGCCGTGGAATCCTTTGGACCTGACCGACCAGTCCGCTTCGCGTTCTGGCGGGCGTCAGTCGTGCACGAAGCGACTGAAGAATCCAGAAACTGGATCCTTCACTTCGTTCAGAATGACAATGGGTAACCAATTTATCAGATATCTCTACGTCATTTTCTTTTATTTCACCATAATAAAACTTTAATACTTTGCTACTTCGATAATGAGACATAATTCTATCAAACCGTCTAAATGTCGATCCTTATTCTGATTTTGCCACCATACCGTAGTGGATTGGCGAACACGCAATGATGAACGTATAGATAGTCTGTCCAATACCTCCGCAAAATCCTCGCTACAAAAGGTAAGTATACAAAAAGAAGGTGCGAGCCTTTCTTTTACCATAAAGAGATTCTCAAAAATAGTGAACTCTCCATCATCAGGATAAATTTGCGCTGTGGTTCAATACCTTCACGAGGATATATTGTTATTCACCATAGATAAGAATATATTCATCAAACAAAGTGATTTTATAAATTAGGGGTGTTTATGAAATACACATTAAAAGATCTTATTGATGTGCAACAATTCCAAATGTTGCAGGACAGACTGAATGATATATATACCTTTCCTTCAGCAATCATTGATAATGACGGCAATATTCTTACCGCTAGTGCATGGCAAGACGTTTGCACGAAATTTCATAGGGCGAATAAAGAATGCGAAAAAGAATGCATCAAAAGTGACCAATACATTAAAGATCATCTATCAGAAGCTAACCCGGCCGTAAGTTATCGTTGTCCTCACGGGCTTGTTGATAATGCAACTCCCATTGTCATCGAAGGGATTCACTATGGCAATTTTTTCACCGGGCAGTTTTTTTTGGAAAAGCCAAATCTTGATTTTTTCAGGGCACAAGCCAAACAATATGGTTTTGACGAGAATGAATATATCGAAGCGGTAAAGAAGGTGCCAATTTGGACACAGGAACAATTAAAGAGCTATCTATTTTTCATAAAAGGATTGATAGAAGTGATATCCGGAATGGGATTAAAGAATCTGAAAGAGATCGAGACTCGGAAGAAGATACTTGAAGACGACGAGCGTTATCGAACACTTCTTCAAACAGCAATGGATGGGTTTTGGTTGACAGATGTTAACGGAAAATTATTGCAAGTAAATGAAGCGTATTGTCGGATGAGCGGATATACCATGCTCGAGTTGCTGTCCATGCGAATATCCGATGTAGAGTGTAAAGAAACACGTGTGGCCACAGTAGATCATATTAAAAAAGTTATCGATCAAGGAGAAGATCGTTTCGAATCGAAACATCGCCGAAAAGATGGATCTATTTTTAACGTCGAAGTCAGTGTTCAGTATCGGCAGATCGAAGGCGGACGATTAGTTGTTTTTCTTCAAGACATTACCGAGCGTAAACGCGTGGAAAATAAATTAAAGGAGAACGAGCAATTTTTATCCGACATCATAGAGAATAACGGTGCGCTCATTTATGTGAAAGATAGAGAAGGCCGTTATGAACTCGTGAATAAAAAATTTGAAGAATCAACGGGTTACCATCGTGAGATGCTCATTGGAAAAACAGATATAGAAATGTTTCCAGGCGACACTGGGAAGAATTTCCGTACACATGATATCGAGGTTATGGAACTTGGTGTTGTTGAAGAAAAAGAAGAACAACTTGAAAATGCGACGGGAAATAATTATTACCTTTCTATTAAGTTTCCTTTATGGGACAATAATAATACTGTCAAAGGTATCTGCGGAATATCGACGGATATTACGGAACGAAAACGGGCGGAAGATAATCTAAAACAGAGTGAATCGAAGTATCGCACCCTCATCGAGAATACGGGGACCGGGTATCTTATTATTGATTCGAATGGTGCGGTTATAGACGCGAACGAAGAATATGTGCGGCTCAGCGGCCATAATGAACTTCGCGAAATTCTGGGAAAAAATGTTTTAGAATGGACCGCCGAATATGAAAAGCAGAGAAATGCAGAAGCGGTAGCTCGATGTGCGAAGGACGGATTTATCAGAAACCTAGTGCTTGATTACGTTGATGGTGCAGGCCGGATTACTCCGGTTGAGATCAGTGCTACGGTAGAAGGGGAAGGGGAAGAGACACGAATACTCACTATTTGCAGCAACATCACCGAACGCAAGTTGGCAGAACATGCATTGATTGAAAGTGAAGACAGATTTAAATATATGTTTGAATATTCCACGATTGGAAATTCAATCACCTATTTCAACGGTAAGATTAATGTGAATAAAGCGCTCTGCGATATGCTGGGCTATTCTCATCAGGAAATGCAAGAAAAAAAATGGCAGGAGATTACCTATCCCGACGATATTGAGTTGACACAAAACCATATTGACGCTATCAGTTCTGGCAAAAAAAAATCGGTCCGGTTCGAAAAAAGGTTTGTTCATAAAAACGGTTCCATTATTTGGGTAGATTTAAGCTCATCATTACGCTGTGATCAACAAAACAAACCGCTGTATCTTATGTCCTCGATGATAGATATCACGGAGCAGAAACATGCCAAAGAAAAACTTCATGAGAGTGAAGGACAATATCGCTCTCTCTTCGAGCATGCGAGTGATTTGATCCTGATACTCGAACTATTTCCGGATGAACAACCGGTGATCAGAGACGCCAATAACAAGGCACTCCAATCGTTCGGCTATTCTCGTGAGGAACTTCTTGGTAAGACGACCTCATTTGTGGAGCCGGAATTGTCTTTGGAAACGGCTCAAACCAGAGCGCACATAGTGCAAGCCAGACAGCGGGGGGGCAATGAAAAGCAGACTCCGGATTTCGAAATTCGTCACAAACGCAAAGACGGCTCGTTCTTCGACACTGAGGTCAGAGCCCAGGAGATGATGATTGGAGGCAAGCACTTGTCTATAGTCATCGAACGCGACGTCACGGAGCAGAAGAGGGCACAGAATGCGCTGAAGCTATCCGAAGAAAAATATGTAAAATTGTTCAGTTCAAACCCATCGGCGATCACATTAACACGAATCAGCGATGGAATGCTCATGGAAGTAAATGAATCCTTTACGAACATCTTCGGTTATAGTCGCGATGAAGTCATTGGGTCCACAGTTTTTCAAAAGGGACTTTGGGTTGACCTTCATGAGCGTGAAAAACTGTTGGTTGAACTAATGAAAAAAGACTCTCTGTTGAGAAACATTGAAGTTCGATTTTACTCAAAGGATAAAAAAATCATTACCGCCTCTGGCTCCTGGGAAACGTTGGAATTTGGCGGTGAAGAATATTCGCTTGCTACGTTTGTAGACATTAGCGAGCGCAAGCAAATGGAGCAAGCACTCCGTAACGCACAGAAACTTGAAAGTATCGGAACGCTGGCCGGGGGTATTGCGCACGACTTCAACAATCTTCTGAATGCAATTATGGGACAATCATCTCTTGCACTCAAAAAAATTCCCGAAGAGAATCCAGCCATTGGTAATATCAATAAAGCAATAAAAGCATCCGAACATGCTGCTGATCTTACCAAGCAATTGCTCGCCTATTCCGGAAGAGGAAAGTTTTTGATGGAAAGAATTGATCTCAATCTGTTAGTCAGAGAAAATATCAGCATACTCGAAGTTTCGGTTGCCAAGAATGCAGAATTACGATACGAACTATGTACTCCGGCGCCGTGTATCATAGCTGATAGCGGCCAGATTCAACAAATAATTATGAATCTTATTATCAATGCCAGCGATGCAATGGAAACAAAACCGGGAGTAATAACCGTACGCACAAACAGCATTGAGCTTGCACACGATGACAATAAATATTGTGAGTATACACATCATCCGCTTTTACCGGGTAGGTATGCATTGTTACAAGTGAGCGATACCGGCAGTGGTATGTCTCAAGAAACACTCACTCGTATTTTTGATCCATTTTTCACGACTAAATTCACCGGTCGTGGTCTTGGGCTTTCCGCAGTATTAGGTATTATCAAAGGGCATAAAGGTGGAATGCGAATCGAGAGTACAGTAGGAACAGGAACACAATTTGAGGTTGTATTACCATTAGTAGATACTTCCCAGATTATGAATGTTCCTGAGAAGGAAAAATCGTTAGTGTTGGCAGGGGAGGGGAAAACCATTTTAATTATTGATGATGATCCTTTTGTATTTCAACTGCTTGAAGATATTTTCACCGAATACCACTTTACGGTTATAGGTTCATCAGATCCGGTACAAGGGATTGAATATTATCGTCAGGAATTCCAGAATGTCTCAATGGTGATTCTTGATTTTTCAATGCCGCATATGAACGGAAAAGATGTTTTTGAGCAGCTCATTCAGATCAATAAAAACGTAAAGGTGCTTCTCTGTTCAGGATACACCGAAGAAGAGACGTTATTGCACTTTGAAAAAGAGCGTCCGATGGGATTTTTCCAAAAGCCGTACAAACCGGAAACACTTGCACAAAGGGTGATGGAGATTGTTTCGAACGATCTGTGAACACAGATTGTCTTCTTCGGGAAGTTAAATCAGGGTCCTGGAAAAGTGGAACAAAATATTGACCCCACAATAGATTCAGTCGATGACGGAACCTCACCCCATTCAAGTGCGCCTTTCGGCGTAACCACTGGAACAAATCCTGAATGCAGCCATGCTTTCGGTGAATAGTATGTATGGATAAAAGAAATCGTTTATTGCACCTCGAGTCTTCGCAAAGTCCCCCGCCGTAAAAACTGTTACGTTCTGTGGTTACGAGGGAAAGGCGAGAGCCTTACCGCACTGTATGTAAATTGCAATTATATATGCCCGTTAATATCTGCTGAAACACTAAGAAAAATATTAACATAAATACCGTACAGATAAATTAACAGTGTTAATCTTACCTTTTTTAATTACTTTCCACTTATATATAAACTGTGCTTGAGAGGCATTTTAGAATGAACCGCTGTTTTTTGTTTAAAAAAACACGGCAAAACTTATATGTTGAAACATCAGAAAAATAGCTTGTCCATTGTCATTCTGACATTGATGTGAGATTATTCAGATGTCACATCTGTTAATTCTTTTCCACGAGGAATTGATACATAATTGAAGGAATAACCTGCTATGTCTCTAAAAAAAATGTTCCGGAACCTGTTGGGAATACAATTTGCGTTAGGTATTGGCCTGGTAATTCTTACCGTCTTATTGTTTTTGAATCAACGAGAACTAAGTAAAAATCGGGATGTTCACTACCGAACATATCTGCTGGCAGATGAACTGCGTCAAAGTTCTGATGATCTAACACGAATGGCGCGAAGTTTTGTTGCTACCGGAAACGCAGAATATGAGCGACGATACTGGGCTATCGTAAATATCCGTAATGGTAATATTCCCCGTCCCGAAGAATACAACCGGATCTACTGGGATCTTGTCCTGCCGCAAAACCGGAAACCGCGTCCCGATGGAAGCGCAATACCTCTGAAGGATCTGATGAAACAGGAAGGTTTCACCGACGAAGAATTCCAAAAATTATCCAAAGCGCAGGCATATTCCGACGAATTGATTAATACGGAAATTATTGCGATGAATGCTGTGAAAGGAATATTTGCCGACAGTACCGGAAAATTTACGATTAAAAATAAACCTGATCGTGAAATGGGTATCAGGTTAATGAATAACGACGCGTACCATCAGATGAAATACAACATTATGAGGCCGATTGACGAGTTCTACGGTATGCTGTCAAAACGCACCGCGCAGGCTGTCAATACGTACGAAAAACGTTCGGTCAATTTGCTGATAGCGTTAGGAGCGGTCATCATTGTTATTATAGGCATGTTCGGATTATCATTTGTGATTCTATTGCGGCAGATTAATCAACGATTGCGTGCGGAAGAAGAATCGCGCAAAAGTGGAATGCACTATCAAACGCTGTTTGAAAAAGCAATCAATGGTATTATGTTTTTATCGGTCAACGCAAAAATTATAAAGGTGAATGAGTCATTTGCAAAAATGCATGGATACACAGTCGAAGAAATGCAGAACATGAGCATTCAGGATTTAGATACACCCGAAACATCGCAACGGGTATCTGAAAGAATGTCGCACCTGATGTCCGGTGAAACACTCTTCTTCAATGTGGAACATTATCATAAAGATGGACGCATACTTCAATTGGAAGTAGCATCGAGTCTTGTGACTATTGGTGATGAAAAAATTATTCAAACATTTCATAGAAATATTACCGAACGCAAACAAGTGGAGGATGAATTGCATGAAAAGAAGGAAGAACTTGATCGTTATTTCTCTTCCAGTCTTGACCTTCTTTGCATATCTGATACTGATGGGTATTTCCGGCGGTTAAATCCTCAATGGGAAAAAACCTTGGGGTATTCTCTTGCCGATCTGGATGGAAGCAGGTTTTTAGATTTTGTTCACCCCGAGGATTTGGATGCGACGATAGCCGCCATAAAGCATTTGGATGAGCAAAAGCCCGTCTTAAATTTTGAGAATCGTTATCGCTGTAAAGACGGTTCATACAAATGGATCGAGTGGAATTCGGTGTCTGCCGGGAAACTGATTTATGCTGCTGCGCGCGATGTTACCGTACGCAAGAATGCTGAAAACGAATTTCGTCTCCATGCACAACAGTTAAGGGCCTTGTTAAAGTCCAGCCAAAACCTTTCCACGTCGTTGGACATGCATACGGTATTCCAAACGACCACCGATAGTATTATCGAATTATCAGATCTAAAGAGTGCTGCTATTTACTTGATTGAGGGAGAGATGTTATATCTTGGGGCAACCTCGCCTGCACTCCCTGCACAGTTTCCGGAAGAATTGCGCCGCGCGCCGCTGAAAGACCATCCTCACATTGAAAAAGCAATCACCACTGCGCAGCCTGTCTTCATCCACGATACGGCCGTTGTCGATCTCACTGCGGCGGAACGGATCATCAGCGAGCAACGGGGATTACGTTCTATTCTTTACCTGCCGATTATCGTTAAAGAAAATGTAATTGGCGTTCTTATTGTGGCTCATATTGGTGAGCCGAGGATGCTTACTGTATCAGAGATTGATATGGGCCGGACAATTGCAAATTTATCTTCCATTGCAATTGAGAATTCCCGGCTTTATGAGACAGCAAAACGGGAGATTATTGAACGTATTCAGGCCGAAGATAAACTTCGGGAAAATGAAGAACGGCTGAAAGATATTATTTTCAGTATGGCAGAGTGGGTGTGGGAAACGGATGAGAAAGGATTTTATACCTACAGTTCGCAAAAGGGAATTGATCTATTCGGAAAATCAAATGAAGACGTTCTCGGAAAGACTCCATTCGATTTTATGCCGCCGGATGAGGCACAAAGAGTTGCAGGGATATTTTCTGACATCGCTGCAAAAAAAGGGGTTATTAAAGATCTGGAAAATTGGAACATCACAAAGGATGGCGAAAAAATTTGTCTCCTCACAAACGCTGTTCCCATTCTGGATCATGATGGAAACTTAAAAGGGTATCGGGGTGTGGACAAAAACATCACCGATCGCAAGAAGGCGGAAGAGAATCTTCAGAACAATGAAGAACGTCTGCGGTCTCTTTTCGCGAACATGACGGAAGGATTTTCTATTCAGGATGTTATATGCGATGCCGCCGGCAAACCGATTGACCTTCGCTTTGTTGATGCAAATCCTGCCTTCGAACGGCAAACAGGTCTAAAAAATGCAGACACGTTAGGCCATACACTTCGCGAGTTGTTTCCAACTTCGGAACAATACTGGATCGATCGGTATGGAAAAGTCGGACTCACCGGTGAACCGATAAGTTTTGAGGCGATGTTCGGTCCGTTGAACATATATTATCACGTCAATGCATTCCAGACAAAACCAGGTCAATTCGGAGTTATGTTTATAGATATCAATAAACGCAAACGCGCAGAAGAAGCACTCGTTCTGTCGAACGATCGATTGGCACTTGCACAACGGTCGGCCGGTGCGGGTGTTTGGGATTGGGATATGCTCAGCGGAAAACTCGACTGGTCACCGGAACTGTATCGCCTGTTCGGATTAGATCCCGCAAAAACTGATGCTTCATTTGACGTATGGAACAGTCTGCTGCATCCCGATGATGTTAAAGTTGCGGGTGAGAGAATCAATGTTTCAATACGGGATCATCAACAACTGATCAATGAATATCGCATCATTAAAGCCTCCGGCGATATTCTATGGATCAATGCTATAGGGGATACACTCTACAACGAACGGGGTGAAGCGTTGCGCATGTCTGGTATCTGCATTGATATTACTGAGCGTAAAAATTCAGAACAAGCATTACGTCAGGCACAAAAACTGGAAAGTATTGGAACACTTGCCGGCGGTATTGCGCACGACTTCAATAATTTAATCAATGCCGTCCTGGGTCAAGCCTCGCTGGCTCTTGGCAAACTTCCTAAAGAAAGTCCCGTTGTAAACCACATCTCAAAAGCCATAAAAGCCTCAGAGCGTATTGCCGACCTTACGAAACAGCTTCTGGCATATTCCGGCAGAGGTAGGTTTGCTATTGACGAGATCGATCTTAATAAATTAGTAAAAGAAAATATTCAGATGCTCGAAGTCTCCATACCAAAAACAACACAGCTTCGATATGAACTTGGTGTTACTTCGCCTCGTATCAAAGGTGATATCAGTCAGATACAACAGGTCATTATGAATTTGATCATCAACGCAGGTGAAGCAATAATGCCGAATCCGGGACTGATCACACTTCGCACAAACATGATTGAGATCGCACACAATAATAGTGAGTATTCCAAGTACACCGGAGCAGCACTTGCCGCCGGCAGGTATGCGTTAGTACAGGTAATTGATACCGGCAGCGGTATCAGTCAGCAAACTCTTACACGTATCTTCGATCCATTCTTCACTACAAAATTTACCGGCAGAGGTCTTGGTCTCGCGGCAGTTCTTGGAATTATTAAAGGACACAATGGAGGTCTTCGGATTGAGAGTAAAGAAGGGAAAGGAACAATGTTCGAAATTGTTTTCCCGTTAATTGCTGCATCTCATATGGATGCTGTATCGGAGAAGAAAGAATTATCGACAGCGAATGGAGAAGGTAAAACAATTTTGGTCATTGATGACGAAGTATCGTTAATAGAATTGCTGGAAGATATTTTGCCAGAAGTAAACTTTAAGGTCATAAGCGCGTTAGATCCTTT
Source organism: uncultured Ignavibacteriota bacterium (assembly GCA_903861125.1). Classification (GTDB taxonomy): domain Bacteria; phylum Bacteroidota; class Ignavibacteria; order UBA10030; family UBA8401; genus UBA8401. The sequence continues at coordinate 183,948 of CAIOTF010000015.1, read as the reverse complement.
GAAAGGAATTGAGATATACCGGAGGGATCAGAAGAACATAGCAATGGTCATTCTGGATTATTCAATGCCGATCATGGATGGCAAGGGGGCATTTGAAGAGCTGTTGAAGATCAATAAAGATGTAAAAGTTCTTCTCTGTTCGGGCTACACGGAAGAGGAAACGATGTCGGTGTTTGGTATTGATCGTCCGACAGGATATTTTCAAAAGCCGTACAAACCGGAAGCTCTTGTGCAAAGAGTCGCGGAGATTATTTCGAAAGATCGCTGATGCGGTTTTGTAAAGAATAATGATGTTGAATCAAATGTTCAGATCCAGTGGGATCCAACAGTAGATTCAGTCGATGACATTTCTGTCGTACGGTAAAAAATTGTCGGCATTGTCCATCGTGTCATTCCATCGTTGCGGTGGTCCTTCCTTGCACGCCTAGGCACTCTTTCGTATATTTACCACATGCGGTCTTCAAAGGGTGCTATACATCGTATTTTCTTCGTCACGATTCCGTCCGCGGCCGTCGTTCACCGATGCAAAGTAATGAAAACCGAATTTCGTTCATAAATTTCAACATTATTATGTCAAATCGTAAAGAAAACGAGATCAAACACGGCGCCGCTATTGCCGAGCATGCAGCCGATATCTGGGGGTGGGGATCGCCGTCGGGCCAGGTACGTGCAAAACGGCGTGCGCAATTTATCATTCAATACGGCGGTATCGGGAAAGGAACATCCGTTCTCGATATCGGTTGCGGAACCGGGATCTTCAGCCGGTACTTTGCCGAGACCGGTGCCGTAGTGACTTCCATGGATATATCACCTGAACTGATAGAACATGCACGGAAAGAGACCGTTCTTCCCATTACATATCTCGTCGGCGATGCCGAACACCTTCCGTTTCCCGATGCTTCGTTCGATGTTGTTGCAGGAAGTTCGATCATCCACCATTTGGATCCGGTGATTGCATTGAAGGAAGCCTACCGGGTGCTTCGTCCCGGAGGGCGTTGTGTCTTTGCGGAACCGAATATGATGAATCCTCAGATCGCAATACAGAAAAATATTCCCTTCATCAAAAAAATGCTTGGTGATTCGCCGGACGAGCGGGCTTTCTTCCGGTGGGAGATTGCATCGCTTCTTCAGCAGCAGCAGTTCAGCAGCATTGTTGTTTTTCCGTACGATTTTCTTCACCCGATGGTGCCGCAATCATTGATTCCCATCGTTTCAGGAATCGGCAAAGTGCTTGAAAAACTTCCGTTCGTCAAGGAAATAGCCGGTTCGTTGGTCATTTCCGGACGGAAGTGATCGCGGAGTTCCTGCAGGAACCATGGTGTAATGTTCGCTGCTTGCGCACGTTGTTGTGAGATGTTCTTTGGCTGAATGATCAATACACCGGTCGCGAAACGGTTTATTGTAAAATTTTTTCATTTCAAGGCACAATCATCCTCGTGGGAATACCTTGAGTCAAAACTATTAGTTTCTTACATTGATTTTATTGAAATATTTCAGGAACAGCGGTCTTGTATGAACAAACAGAGAACGATCCACGACCGTGTTCCGAATAAGTTTTTTCGAACTTCCATGACCCTATCGCAATGATCCCATCATCTCAATTCGAAGATATCCGCCGTTCAATCCGTGAAAAAAATAATTCTATTGCTCAGCAGCGGGAGGGATGGATCAAACGGAATCCCTATTATTATTCAGAAGTGCTGAAATCACTCAGATTCATTATTCCGGAAGGATCAAGCATTCTGCATATACGCTGCAGCACCGGATTTCTGCTGAACGAGCTCAAGCCGTCAGTAGGCGTTGGGATCGATGACAGCGATAAACAGATCGACATTGCGCGAATGTCGTATCCCGGTCTCACATTTCATCACCAGTCCCCGGAACAGACAAAAGTGGAAGAGGTCTTTGACTATATCGTTATCTCTTCCGTAGAAGATATTGTCGATCTGAAAGCGGTGCTCGACGCAGTGAAATCAAACGCACACCGCGGAACCCGGTTCATCCTTTTGCACTATAATTATCTCTGGCATCCGCTGGTTCAGCTGGCCGAGTCGCTTCACCTGAAGATCCCGCAGCGTCTTCATAACTGGCTCTCGCTGAACGACATCAATAATATCCTGCATCTGTCAAATTACGAACCGGTCCATACCAAGAAGGTTGTTCTCTTTCCGTTTTACATTCCTCTCATCTCGTATGTCGTTAACAGGTTCGTTGCCCGGTTTCCGTTGTTCCGTGAACTGACCATGACCCGAATGACCGTTGCGCGGCTGCTCGACGGGACGGTAAAGGAATATTCCGTTACCGTTGTTGTTCCGTGCAAGAATGAAGCCGGCAACGTTGAAAGTGCCGTGAACCGCATCCCTGAAATGGGAAAGGGAACAGAAATTATTTTCGGTGACGACAAATCGACCGACGGAACAAAAGAAAAAGTAATGGAAATGATGAAAAAATATCCGGAACGGAATATCAACGTTGTGGATAGTCCGGGTATCTGCAAAGCAGAAAATGTCTGGACATGTTTTGATCATGCCCGCGGGGATATTCTTATGATTCTTGATGCGGATCTTACTGTGATCCCGGAGGAACTTCCGTATTTCTATGAAGCCATTACGCGCAACTACGGCGAGTTCATCAATGGTTCGCGGTTGGTCTATCCGATGCACAAGGATGCCATGAAACCGGTGAACATGCTGGGGAATAAATTTTTCTCCACTTTCTTTTCGTACATCCTCGATACGACGATCAAAGATACACTGTGCGGCACCAAAGTATTGTGGCGCGAAGATTATCATAAAATAAAAAAACTCCGCGGCACATGGGGCATTCAGGACCGTTGGGGGGATTATGAACTGATCTTCGGATCCGCCAAACAGCATCTGAAAATCATCGACCTTCCGGTTCATTATATGGACAGAACATACGGAGAGACAAAAATGACCAACCGGTTCCGCAACGGATGGATTATGCTCCGGATGTGCATGGTCTCATTGATGAAAATAAAATTCTATTAACGCAGGACAATACAATGAATATTGCAATCATATCAGGTTCGGCCGGACTTATCGGCGCAGAGTCAGTCCGGTTTTTTGCTGAAAAGGGATTCACCGTTGTCGGAATCGACAACAATATGCGGATGGAATTCTTCGGTGCCGAAGCCTCCACGGAATGGCAGCGGAAACAGCTGGAATCGGAGATTTCAAATTACAAACATTCTTCCATCGATATACGCGATCAGACCGCAGTGAATAATCTCTTCCGTGAATACGGCAGCGATATTAAACTGATCATTCATACCGCAGCGCAGCCGTCGCACGATTGGGCAGCGAAAGATCCGGTAAAAGATTTTACGGTAAATGCCAACGGAACGCTTGTCATGCTCGAAGCGATGCGTCAATTTGCGCCGAAGGCGGTCTTTATTTTTACCTCAACCAACAAAGTGTACGGTGACACTCCGAACAATCTGCCCCTGATTGAACTGGAAGACCGCTGGGAAGTGGAGCGTTCCCATCCGTTTGCAGAACATGGTATTGATGAGATGATGAGCATTGATCAAACAAAACACTCACTGTTCGGCGTCTCAAAAACTGCGGCCGATGTGATGGTGCAGGAATACGGAAAGTATTTCGGTTTTCATACCGGCGTGTTCCGCGGAGGTTGTCTTACCGGTCCCGGACATTCCGGTACGCAGCTGCATGGATTTTTGGCCTATCTGATGAAATGTGCGGTCAATGGTTCTTCATATACCGTGTTCGGATACAAGGGCAAACAGGTGCGTGACAATATTCACAGCAGTGATCTGGTGAATATGTTCTGGCATTATTATCAGAATCCCCGGTCCGGCGAAGTGTACAACGCCGGAGGAAGCCGTTTTTCCAATTGCTCAATGAAAGAAGCAATTAGGATGTGTGAAACGATTACCGGAAAGAAAATGAATGTTACCTATACGGATGATAACAGAATCGGGGATCATATTTGGTATGTCAGCGATGTAAGAAAATTCCAGTCTCATTATCCTTCATGGTCGTATCAGCATGGATTGGACGATATCCTTGGCCAGTTGTATTCGGCTTTGATGGTGAGAGAGAAAAAGTAAAATAGATTTGAGCAACGTACTGTAACGATCCGTTAGTACAACTTCAACACGAGAAAAAATAACCTGCTATGGCTGATCAGAAATATTCCAAATCATCGAAAACTTCCAAAGAGTCGGGAAAACAATCCCGTAGTACCGCAGTACCGTTCCTGAAAATTGAACGTTGGCTTTCGGCACACTCTGTTCACCTGGCGTATTGGATCATCGGTATTGGAATACTCGGTGCTTTGCTTTTGTTTAATGCGCGCATTTTGGAAACAGACGACGGTCTCTATATTGAAGGTGGATATCATTACGCCAAAGATTTTTTTGGATATTATTTCACATCCAGTGCTGCGCTTTACGTGATGTTCCTTGCTCTTCCGATCGCTCTGTTCGGGATTAATCTCCTTATCGTCAAAGGTTTCTCGGTAATTTTTTATGCCGTGGGTCTTTATTTTCTTTACCGTGGTTTTAGAGGAAGGGTATCCGGAATTGTATTCTTTCCGGCGTTTGCCGTTACGGCATTCAACAGCGTTATTCTTGCTTACGCAAGCCTTACATTCACGGAATCGTTCTTCATGATGCTCCAATCGATTTTTTTCTTCGTCTTCCTGCGGCATCTGGACAAAGAAACGGTTGAGAGCGAAAATATTCGCAGCAATATATCGGGATGGCTTTCCGTTGGTGTGTCGCTGCTGGCATTATCGTTGACTCGGAACATCGCGGTATCGGCTGTTGCCGTTGTCTGTTTTTATTTTATCTATCAGGGAAAATTCAAGAATGCAGCCGCTGTCACCGGCGCATATGCAGTATGCTGGGGGATCGTGGAAGCGTTGAAAAAAATTCTGTGGGGAGATATCATCGTCAGTCAGTATGGAGGACAGGGGAAAATGATGCTGTTGAAGAATCCGTACGATCCGAATTCGGGACAAGAAACTCTTGCAGGATTCGTCGACCGGTTTTTTGTCAATTCCCAAACCTTTTTGTCATCCCGTTTTCTGGAGATCCTCGGTTTCCGCAGCGAAAATTCGGAACCGAATGTTCTTCTTACCTGTGTTGTGGCCGGTGCGATCCTCTTTGGAGCCGTGCGGATGATCAAAAATAAAGAGAAATCACTGCTGGTCATGGTCTTATATGCGCTTGGTGTCAGCATGGCAACATTCATTGCACTGGCAACATCGTGGGGACAGCCTCGGTATATCATGATCTTTACTCCGTTTTTTATCATGACAATCTTGTACGGCATTCATGACCTTATCAAAAAGAACAACACGCCTCTGCTGAAGATGTTCTATGTTGTTGTTACCATTGGATTATTGGGGGTGAATGTCGTGACAACAATGCTGGCGGCGGAAAACAACCTTCCGATTCTGCAGAAAAATCTTCAAGGGGATACATTCAACGGTTATCCTGACGAATGGGCAAATTACCTTCGGCTGAGCCAGTGGTGTGCCGACAGCCTCGGTGCAAATACATTTGTAGCCTGCAGAAAACCATCAGTGTCATTTATCTATGGCAGAGGAAAAAAGTTTCAGGGAATTTATAACGTACCGTCCACCAATCCGGATACATTGCTTCAGCAATTACGCAGTGCGGGAGTAACACATATCATTCTTGACAATATTGCGGGAACAGTGTACAGATACATGAAGACCATCGAAGAGAAATATCCCGGATCATTCGTTCCGGTGAATCAAATGGGGCAGAATCAGTCCGCCGCCTATCTTTTCATCATTAATTATAAAAAGGTACCGTGAGTTCAACTATTAATATACTGTTCATCGGCGATATCATCGGCAAACCCGGACTTGAACTTGTGTCGGGCTTGCTGAAGGGACTTCTTGAGAAACATAATATCGATCTCTGCATAGCGAACGGAGAAAATACTGCGGATGGAAAAGGGATCGAAGAGGCGCAGGTGAAACAGCTGTTCGACATTGGCGTTCACGTTATCACGGGCGGAAATCACACCTTCGACCGGTGGGATATGAGAAAAGTGTATACCTCGTTCAGGAATCTTCTGCGCCCGCTGAACTTTCCGCACGGGACTGCCGGCATCGGTTATACAGTCTACGAATTGAAAAGCGGTGTGAAGGTGGGAGTGATCAATCTGCAGGGAAGAACGTATATGCAGCCGATCGAAGATCCTTTCCGATCGGTGGATTGGGCTTTGTCCAAGATCAATGAACAGACGAAGATCACATTTATAGATTTTCACGCCGAAGCGACAGCAGAAAAAATGGCGATGGGCTGGTACGTTGACGGCCGCGCAAGCGTTGTAGTCGGAACACACACGCACACACCTACCGCCGATGCTCGGATTCTTCCGCGTGCCACGGGATTTATTACGGATGTCGGTATGACCGGACCGTACGACTCAGTTCTCGGAATGAAAAAAGATCTGGCAATAAAACGGTTTTTAACACAGACGCCGCACAAATACGAAACAGCGGAAAATGATATACGGCTCTGCGGAGTGATTGCTGAAGTGGAAGTGGAAACAGGGAAATGCGTAAAGTTCGAACAGCTTATCTATCCGAAGTTTTAATTACTATCCCTGATGGAAAACGTTTTGTGTCCGGCCACGCAGTCTGAAATTGCGGTCATTCTTAATTGATACGTTGAGTCAGATATTTACGGTTACGCACTCTGCAATTGTAAGTCGGAAAGGTACCGTCGGGAAGTTCAACTTTGCCGACCGCTTGAAGTATGACGAGTGATGTTGTCCCTGCTGTTTGAACGATAAATGTTCCATGTTCATTGTCGGCGAATTCCTGTGATGAAATTTTTGCCATTCCTGCGGCATCGGCTGTTACTCCGACAAAAGAGTGACCGCCGCCGGACATCGGTAATGGTCTAAAATAATATTCCTGCGCCCGTGTTGCCATAAGTGCCAGATCGTTTTGAAGATTGTCACGATTGGCTTCGATCAAATGGTCATTAAAAAGAGTAATGGCAACGGCCACAGCAACACCGACGATTAGAACACCGAGAATAATAAGAAGTAATTGTTGTTGTCCCATAATAGTGTTACAAGTGTACACGTTTCTTCGGGTTGAAACCATGACGTTTAGCACACGAAGGGTATCAGACACGCTACATTCAAAAATTACGAGACTAATCGGGTATTAAAGCTTTCAACTTCAAAAAACCCAATAAAAACAATGATAATAATAGACGGAAAGAAGATATCGCAAGACATTAAGAACGAGGTAAAAATTGCCGCCGGTAAATTTAATCTCGAAAATGGGTTTTTTCCCGGTTTAGCCTTTATTCTTGTCGGGGAAAATCCTGCCTCGCAATCATACGTAAAAAGTAAAGGTAAAGCGTGTGAGGATATCGGTTTTTATTCTGTTACGGAACGGTTGCCGGCAACGGTATCTGAACATGAAGTATTATCCCTGATCGGTCGGTTCAATAATGACTCAAAGATCCACGGAATTCTTGTTCAGCTTCCTCTCCCCAAACACATCAATGAACAGAGAGTGATCGAAGCAATTTCTCCGTTAAAGGATGTTGATGGTTTTCATCCGGCAAGCGTGGGTAAGATGATGATCGGTATTGATACATTTTTTCCCTGCACACCGTACGGAATCGTAGAATTGCTGAAGCGAAGCAATATCGATCCTTCCGGAAAACACGTTGTCGTTGTCGGACGCAGTAATATTGTCGGCAAGCCGATCGCAAATATGCTCGTGCAAAAAAAAGAATGGGCAAATGCCGTTGTAACCATCGCGCATACCGGAGCGAAAGATATTTCCTATTATACAAAACAGGCAGATATTCTGATCGCTGCTGTTGGGAAAGCGAAGGCAATCACAAAAGAGATGGTGAAGCCGGGAGTTGTTGTGATAGACGTAGGGATTAACCGGATTGAAGATTCTTCTGCAAAGAATGGGACCAGACTTGTCGGCGACGTTGATTATGATGGTGTAAAGGAAGTTGCATCGGCTATGACACCCGTCCCCGGCGGTGTCGGACCGATGACGATTGCTATGCTGATGGTAAATACACTGAAAGCAGCCGGCGGAAAATTATAACGTCCTAAAAATTTCCATGCGATAACGGTGCGTGGAAATTATTTTATGATTTTTGTTCGAAATACCCCGTGGTCTTTGCCGTGAGGATCACTTTCCCTTTCATCGCTGCGTTGAACTCCAAAAGAGAACTCTTTTCAGAAAGATCAAGCGTTTCCACGCTCAATGCATAGATCGTAACAACATACGGATGGGATCCCGACCCTTTCGGCGGTTCCGGTCCGCCGTATCCCGGTGTGCCGTACGTGTTGAATAATTCTTTGCATCCGAGCGGCATAGATTTTTTTGATGCACCTTCCGAAATCGAGTTTGCGCCTGCGGGAATATTTATAACAAACCAGTGCACCCAGTTATTTGCGACAGGATGGGGATCAACGATGGAGAGCGCAAATGATTTTGTTTCGGAAGGAACATCACTCCAGGAAAACGGAAGAGAAATATTATTCCCTCCGGCAACTCCATGATGCGCATATTTCGTTGGGATTAATGTGCCGTTTTGAAACGCAGTTGAGGTGATCTTCATAGCAGCCTCCAAGTTGTGAAATTGGATTGTTTTCCTATGAGTCTTTTGTACGTTAATACAGGGAAATGATCAGCTATTCCTTTGTTCTCCAGAATACTCCGGCGATCGCCATCTGCCGCAACAGCGGGGCAACGCGGTACCGTTCCTCGTGGTGATTATTGTAGAGAGCATCCAGCACCGCAACGACATTGGCAAAACCGATCATTTCGCCCCAGGCGATCGGACCGTGGGGATAATTTGCGCCATGCTTCATTGCTTCATCAATATCATTCGGCGATGCGACATCATTCTGTGAAGTGAAAAGCGCTTCATTGATGATCTGGCAGAGTATTCTCGGCATCACCATACCGACGCTGTCCTGCACCATTGCTGTCTCTTTCTTCAAGGAATCGAACAGTGCCTTTACGTTGTCGGCAATTTCTTTGGAGGTATGCAGCGACGGCGCAAGTTCAACAAGCGGATTCGCAAAAAGTGTTGGGAAAGCGGCAATGCCTATGAACCGTTCCGGGTGTTTCAGCAGATGCGACTGCGACAGGATGGTCTCTGTAACGGCGCATGAGATGATCGGCACATTTGCGGGTAATGCTTCGCTCAAGGCGAGCAGATTTTTCTTCTTCTGTTCGTTTGCCGTCAAGGTCAATTCGAACGCAGCGGTGATCTTCTTCACTGAATTCTTCAGTGAGGCAAGATTCTGCAGTTCCTGAACTGCTATCCCTTTTTCCTGGAGTGCTGCGGAATATTCTTTTACCAGTTGTTCATCCCCAAGCAGACAAATCAATTGTTTTACTTCAGCCGGTTTACTTTTCACTGGTTGAGCCTTCGGTTTTTCCCGAACCGCTGCCGTTACTTTGGTTTTTTTATTTTTGATTTGTTTTTTCATTTTTCTTCGTAATTATAGAATCCCAATTTGTTCTTTTTGCCGAACATTCCCGCTTCAACCATTTGTTTTTGTATGCGGCTCGGCTGAAAACGCGGATCGTGATACATCTGCTCATAAATCGATTCCGCAACAGACAGACTCACGTCATTCCCCGTCAGGTCCATCAATTCGAACGGTCCCATTTTGAATCCGCCGCTCTTTTTCACGATACGGTCGATCTCCTCCAACGTTGTCGCATTTTCACCGAGGATCTTCAGCGCTTCGTTGTAGAACGGATGCGAAACCCGGTTCACAATGTAACCCGGCGTATCTTTTGTCTGCACGGCCTTCTTGCCCAACTGCTCGGCGATCGCCGCCGCAGATTTCATTGTTTCATCCGACGTGCGCTCTCCTTTGACGATCTCCACTAATTGTATTTCATGCACAGGATTGAAAAAATGCATCCCCACCACACGCTCAGGTTTTTTTGTTGCGGCGGCTATGGATGTGACAGAAAGGGTAGATGTATTTGTTGCCAGGATCGCCGTATGATGCGCGATCTGATCGAGTTTCTTAAAAAGGTCTTTCTTTACTTTGATATCTTCCAGCACCGCTTCGAAGATGATGTCGCACGTATCAAGGTCGTTAATGTTCGTCCGTTTTTTTATCCGGGTGAGCGCCTGTTTCATATCGTCGTCGGAGATCTTGTTCTTATCGACGCTTCGCTTCATCTCAAAATTGATCTTTTCGACGCTGCGGCGGATAACCTCATCGTTGATATCGTAGAGAGAGACGGTGAACTTATTCAGCGCGGCAATGTGAGCAATTCCCGCCCCCATTGTTCCGGCACCGACAATTCCTATTGAAATAGCCATAATATTGATTGTTACGAATAAAAACGGTATGACACGATCTTTGCGTGTTCTGTTAATTGCGGAATGAAATTACAGAATGATTGGTGGAAATACAAAGGGAAAAGCTCTCTAATTTGCTTCTGTTATCCTACATTCCTCAGAATACAAAATCCTGCCGTAACAATCAGCAATGCACCAAGCAGCTTTGTTGCCAGTCGTTCTTCGGAGAACAATTTTCCGCCAAAAAATGATGCGTATAGTATCGACGTTCGTTTCACTGCAAGCACCAGAGCAACAGGTGCAAGTACGGTAGCTTCCAACTGCGTAAAGCGGTACGCTATCGTCAACAGTGCAACGGTTACGATGAGCGGAAATTGACCTGCACTTTTACGAAGGACCTCTTTTACGGAAACGCGGCGGACCAAAAGAACGGCACAATATAGGAGAGCATAAATGATATGCTGATAGAAAAGGACCACAGGCGGACTAACCTTAAAACCGCTTACGAGCAGTTTGTCCAGTACGGATGAAACTGCAAATAATCCGACTGCTCCGTAGATATAGTAATAATTTTTCGATCGTATAATGCCGCCGATCGGCCGGAAGAACGTATCGGCAGGTTTCCTTTCCAGCAGATAAGCACCCGCGATAACGAAACCGATCCCAAGCCATTCGATAAAGAGAAGACCTTCACCAAGAACGAGTAGGGAAATGATCGCCGCGGCGGCCGGCGTTAATCCCAGCAGCGGCAGTGCACTGCTGATCTGGTTATGCTGAAGCGACAGCATCACCAATAAGAATGCCGCAGCACCGAGTATACTTTTTCCGATAATGATGAACAGTGTTGATGAAGGAAGAGAGACCACATCGGTGGTGAACGGAATGAATGATGAGAGTAGAACTACAGCAAGGGAAACAGAGAACGAGAATTCCAGTGCATTCAGCCGGAACAGTATCTTCTTCTGCAGCACCGCAGAGGCGGCAGAGAGAAGAGCAGAGCAAGTAGCCAAAACGAACCAGAACATCTGTTGTATCCTTTATTATTTTCTTCTTTTCAAAGTGTTAACGTTAGCGAAAGGAAGAAATTTCTTCCCGGCTCCGAAGTGACGAAACCGCGGAGTGTGGAGAGATGATTGTGATATGCTTTATTGAAAATATTCTGAATTCCCCCGCGTACGGTAAAAGAGAGACGCGCAAACGTGAATGAACGTGTAACAACATCAATATCAAAAACACTGTAACCGGAACTCCGCGTTTCTCCTGATGCGGTCATTGTTTGCGCCGCACTGAATGTTGAAGTGACCGATAGTGATCCGGCATTTTGATAATGAGCAGTCAATTCGATGCTGCCATGGAGCGGCGGAATCTGCGGAAGATTTTTGCGGTTGCCGGTATCTTCTCCGCGCACGTATGACAGCGAGTATTTCAGTGCAGATTGCTTAGTTACCGGATGTTCGGCCGTCAATTCGTATCCATAAAGCCTGGCATTGCTGATATTGCGTTTAATGAATGCTGCGTTTCCTTCAAAGATTCCCGGAACATCCGAAACAAGGTCCCGCAGTTGATTAATGAACAGGTCTCCTCGGACATTCACGTTGTCCGCATGCCAGCGGAATCCGGGATTAATGCTGATGCATTGTTCCGGTGAGAGATCAGGATTCCCGACATGGATGCCGTCACCGAGCGTAAGGTATTGATACCGTTCTTCCAGAGATGGGGAACGAAACGCCGTTGAGGCCAGCAAGAGAACATCGAGATCGGGATGAATGGAATATTGTATCCCTGCATTCACACTCCATGATTCATTGTTTGCCGTTCCGTTCTTCCACAGTAGTGTTTGATGTTGGGGGAGAGTGTTGAGAATTCCGTTGGTGATGATATATTCCGGATTTACGGTTTCATCATTGCCGATGCGGATACGGTCATATCGTGCGCCGACAATAAGAGAACCGTTGTCCGATGCGAATTGCCATTCATGCTGGCCATAGAATCCGGCTGAGAGAAAACGTGAGTGAGGGAGTGGACGTTCGCCGGTGATGGTATTGTTTGCCGTGTTGATCTTTTCCCGTTTGCTCTCTAATGTACGCTGCCATACTTCAGCACCGAAAACGAGGAAATTATTTTCCGCGATATTGATTTTCGATTCGATCTGTGCGCTTGCCGTTGAATGAATTGCATGTGGGGTCAGCGTCAGAGTTGGTGATTGTATAATCTCAACATTTCGGATGATGTTTTGCTGAGAGAGACGTACCTGTAATGACGAAAATGTCGGTGTAATATTCGGGATCGTGTATTCCAGTCCGAAAAGATCGCGTCGCATGAGTCTATAGGTAGCTGCAGCGAATGCGGCAATAGGTGATCCTCCCGGAATTCCCGTATTCTCCGCTTGAGAGCGCTGATACGTTAGATGCAGCGTTTGACTTTCCGTGGTACGCAGTTCCATTGATCCGTTGAAGTTCATATCGGTGAATTGGGAATTAGGAATCACGCCGGAAGGGGTGGTTGTATTATCCGCATTTCGGTATCCGCCGCTTAACCGTACGGCGTATTGTTCCGATGATCCTTCCACAGCAAGATATTGAGATACACAATTGTTTACACCGGAGATCTCGCTGCTGAATTCTCCGCGCATTTGTTGTTCATCTGTGAACGCCGCACGCTTTGTCAATAAATGCACAATACCGCCAAGCGCTCCTGTGCCATGAAGAACGGCACCGGAAGAACGTATTGTCTCTATCCTTTCCAGATCATGCACATTGAATAGAGATAGTGCTCCGGAAATATCACTGGCAGTTTCAATCCTTGCATTGTCAACCATGGTTATAATGTTTGAACGGCTCATTCCCCGCATAGAAATTGATGTTTCCCACATTCCGTCACGGACAAGCGAGATTCCCGGCACGTTCCTGAGTGCATCGGAGATTGTTGCGTTATTGTGCCGAACAAGATCATCCGGAAACATTGCGAGTGCGGGGAACGGTGTTTTCCCTCCATCCGACGGGATACGTGTGCTGAGAATGATGATGTCATCCGTTTGATATACTTTCATCTGGAGTGCGACAATGACAGTGTCGGCAGGGCGGGAGTCTGTGGTGAACCTTTGCGACCATTCCGCATAGGCAATGTGATGAACCAAAAGAGAATATGGTAATCCCGGACCGCCAGAGAATTGGAAGTATCCATCAGCATTGCTTTCCATCTTCTCTCCGGCTTCAATCAGCAACACGGTGGAGTGTGAGACAGGCAAAAGTGTAGCTGCATCTATAACACGGCCGATGATTGTATAGGTTTGTGCATTAAGGATTGATGTCAGTATGAAAACGTAGAAAAAATATACGCCGAGCTGTTGAAAGATTATACAATTTATTTTCCGATGCAGATTCCGGAAGCCAAAAACCTTTGAAGCGGTTGTTGATGTGAGATGAAATTGAAATATCTGAAGAGAGGATGCTGGCAAAATATCCGGAGGTGATTATTTGATAAAAAAATTTAGCGAAAGATTTGCCGGTTAGCAATCATCAAATTCAAAAATAATAATGCCGATAAAATACTATTGAGTCTTAATTATAAAAAATTAATTTTCTCTTTTGTGGTCGTTTACTGTTTCTCTATCAATAGTTATTTATATTTACACCATGCCCATGGGCATTCTCGAAGTTTAAGCGACGTCTTTGAATTTGAAGGAACTCGTATCAAGCGGGATATCTTCTGTGAAAATTTAAAATGAAAAATGTTTTTCATAATCCAGTTTATCCGGTCGTAAGCAATATCGTTGCGAGTACACTCAAAGTGTAGATTCTCTGCACTTCATTTCTCATCATCTCCGCATGCTGCGCAAATGCGCAGTCTCTGTCCGACGTGCGAAAAAGAACCGCTGCTCAACTTCACCATTTGCCCGGGTGCAGGACGTTTGTATGTCTTCCCCAACGTTTCACATCACGATAGTCGACAATCATTGTTCAGATGAACACGGAGAATTTTGCCGGTACCTTCCGGTGAGCTCACCGCTGTGTCCGTTCGGATGCTGTCACATAACGAAAAAGATATTTTCAAATTGAAAAGGAGCAGGTATGGATGGATCTCGCACATTAGAGCAGGAAATGCTGGAGATAGACGAAGTCATCTCGCGCTATAAAGGAAAACACGGCGAACTCCTGGGTATTCTCGAAGAATCCCAGATTCTTAATGAACATAAATTTCTATCGGAAGATGCGCTGAACCACGTCGCACTCAGGACCGGTGTTCCTCTGTCCAGAGTGTATAACGTTGTCACGTTCTATTCGTTCTTCAATCTTAAACCGCAGGGAAAACATACCGTCACCGTCTGCCGCGGAACGGCCTGCCACACAAAAGGATCGCGCACGCTGCTGGACGATCTCGGATTGATCCTGAACTGCAAAAAAGAATTGGATGAAGGTGAGCAGTTCTTTACCACACCGGACAAGCAGTTCACCGTCACCACGGTTGCGTGTTTCGGTCAGTGCGCACTTGCACCGGTTATTGCCATCGACGGAATTATTTACAGCAATGTGACAACATCAAAACTTCAGATGCTCGTCCGGCGCATATCGAAAGTGAGGAAAAACCATGAAAACCATTGATGGAACAATGCTTGAAACACTGCGGCAAAATGGCTTGAAAAAACTTCTTCCCGATGTCCCGAAAATTTCTGTCGGTATGGGAACATGCGGTATCGGAAACGGCGCGAAGGAAGTGTATGATGCTTTGCAAAAAACGATTAAAGCGAAGAATGCATCGGTACGGCTTTCTATGACGGGGTGTTTTGGATTCTGCGCAGAAGAAGTACTCGTGAACTGTTACATTCCGGGAATGCCTCTGGTGATCCTGCACAAAGTAACGACGAAAGATGCTGAGAATATTGTGGAGAGTCTTACAAAGGGATTGATGCCGTTAAAGAAAGCACTCTGTAAGATAGAAAAATGGGATTTTTTTACCGCTAAGATCGAGTTCGGAACGGGGATCGTCAGCGTTCCTGTGTGGAATGAAATACCGTTCTTTAAGGGACAGAAAAAAATTGTGCTTCGCGAATCGGGTCTTATCAATCCGGAAGATATCGAGGAATATATTGCGGTCGGCGGTTACAGTGCATTGATGAAATCACTGACGCAGATGACACAGGACACCGTGCTCGACGAGATAAAAAAATCGAAACTGCGCGGACGAGGCGGAGCAGGATTTCCGACAGCCATAAAGTGGGAAATGATGAAGAAAGTTGAGACCGGCCAAAAATATATCATCTGCAACGCCGACGAAGGAGATCCAGGCGCATATATGAACCGGAACGAGATCGAAAGCGATCCGCATGCTCTTATTGAAGGGATGCTGATCGGAGCATTTGTGATGGGAACATCGGAAGGTGTGATGTACGTGCGGGCCGAATATCCTCTTGCCGTTGAGCGGTTTAAAAAGGCAGTTGCTGCGGCGAAGGAACATGGACTTCTCGGTCAGAATATATTCGGCTCGCAATTCACATTCGATCTGTCATATGTGGAAGGAGCCGGTGCGTTCGTCTGCGGTGAAGAGACGGCACTCATCGCTTCCATCGAAGGAAGAGCCGGCAGGCCGGTTCCGCGTCCTCCGTATCCTGCACAAAAGGGATTATGGGGCAAGCCGACGAACATTAATAATGTTGAAACGTGGTTCAATATCCCCGTCATTGTCGCTATTGGCGGAGATGCGTTTGCAAAATTCGGTACGCAGACCAGTACCGGTACAAAAGTGTTCTCTCTTGTCGGAAAGATAAAAAATACGGGATTGGTCGAACTGCCGCTCGGAACAATACTGGAAACGATCATCTATCAGATGGGAGAAGGAACGGGTACAAAAAAGAAGATACGTGCCGTGCAGACCGGCGGTCCATCCGGCGGCTGCATCCCGGTGGAACATTTTAATACACCGGTGGATTATGAGTCGCTTTCGAAACTCGGAACCATCATGGGTTCCGGCGGCATGGTGGTGATGGATCAGGATAATTGCATGGTGGATGTCGCGAGATATTTCATAGAAGTAACGGCAGCCGAATCGTGCGGTAAATGCACTCCGTGCCGCGAAGGTCTGTCGCAATCTCTTGCCATTCTCAATAAAATTACCCGCGGTGAAGGAACAATGGAAGACCTGGACACACTGGAGCGATTATCCTACGTAATCAAAGATTCATCGCTCTGCGGATTGGGGCAGACAAGTTCAAATCCGGTGTTGAGCACGCTCCGTTATTTCCGCGACGAGTATGAGAAACATATCATCGAAAAACGGTGCAAGGCCGGCGTCTGTGAAAATCTTTTTATGGCATTGTGCGAGAACAGCTGTCCTCTGCATATGAACATTCCCGGCTATCTGCAATTGCTGAAAGAGGGCAGGATCGAAGAAGCGTTCGAACTTACACTTCGAGACAATCCGCTTCCCGGCACGGTCGGTCGTATCTGTTATTTCCACTGCCAGATGCGGTGCCGCAGGGATATGGTGGATGATCCTGTCAATCAGGGAGAGATCCATCGGTATCTTGCCGATACCATCTATAAGATGGGAAAAGAAAAAGAGATCTATCAGCGTCTGATAAGAGAAAAACTATCAACCACCGGGAAGAAGATCGCCATTGTCGGTGCAGGACCGGCAGGACTCACAGCAGCTTTTTATCTTGTTCGTCTCGGCCATGCCGTAACAGTGTACGATGGTCACGCACGCGCTGGTGGAATTCTTCAATACGGTATTCCTGCGTATCGCCTACCGAAAGATGTTGTGAACAAAGAATTGGAACTCTTCAAAAAACTCGGCGTGAAATTCGTTTTCAACACACGGATTGGAAAAGAAATTTCATTCAAGACGATCCAGAAACAGAACGACGCTGTCTTCGTCGCCGTCGGTGCGCAGAAAGATATAGAACTTCACATCGAGGGAAATCAGCTCGATGGTGTTCTGCAGGGATATGAATTCCTTGAAGATCTTGCCATCGGCGGACGGCTCCGTGTTGGGAAGAGAGTGGTGATCGTTGGTGCGGGAAATGTTGCTATCGATGCAGCGCGATCATGTCTGCGTGGCGGTTCCGATGTTACAATCGTCTACCGGCGCGACAGGGATGAGATGCCGGCAAACGAACATGAGGTGAAGGATGCGATGGATGAAAATATTCGCTTCATGTTCATGTCTGCTCCGCATAGGATCATTGGCGGCCACAACGGCAAAGTGACGGGACTTGAAGTCATCAGAATGAAGTTCGATGGTTTCGATAGTTCCGGAAGAAAAAAACCGGTTGAAACAACAAAGAAAGATATTGTTCCATGCGATACGGTTATTCTCGCGATCGGCGAGAAAGTCGAGTTTGAAGCTGGAAAAGATGCAGGTTTGGAACTGCGAAAGAACGGCACGGTAAAGATCCATCAGCCGAGCTGCCGGACAAATCTTCCGAATGTGTATGCTGGCGGAGATGCAGTGACCGGTCCGGCAACGGTTTCGGAAGCAATGGGAATCGCACGTAATGCTGCAGAAGCGATTGACAACGACCTGATGAAGGAAAAACGGTTCCACAAACTCTTCAAAGAATTCAAATACAAGGATGAGGTAGAACAGGAACCGGAGGAAGCAAAAATGATAGAACCAAAAAAGGTTTCCGTCAAAGAGCGCATCTCCAGTTTTCAGGAAGTTCTCGCCGGATATACCGGCGAAGAAGCATTGCTCGAGGCAACCCGTTGCCTGCGGTGCGATGTTAAATGCCATGAATATAACGATCAGTAAGGATCCCCTATGAATACGACAATGGTCAATATCAAAATAAATGGAGACAATCATCTAGCCCCGCTCAACGCAACGATACTCGATGCGTGCAAGCGGGCAGGTATCAGAATTCCGACGCTCTGTTATCTTGAAGATGTTTCAAAGAATGCATCGTGTGCGGTCTGTGTTGTTGAAGTGAAAGGAGCAAAATCGCTCCTTCGCTCCTGCACAGCCTGTGTGTATGAGGGAATGGAGATCGCTACAAACTCCGCCCGTATTCGCGATGCACGAAAAACGAGCGTCGAACTTTTGCTTGCGAATCACCCGAAGGACTGTCTTTCATGCCTTCGTAATCAAAACTGCGAACTGCAATCCCTTGCATCGGATCTGGGAGTGAAAGAAGAACGATACGTCCGTACGAAGAAGATCGAAAAATGCGATACAAGTTCCATCGCCATTCACCGCGATCCGAACAAATGTATCTTGTGCGGACGGTGTATTTCCGTTTGTCAAAATGTGCAGACAGTTTCTGCTATCGGACTCTCCGGCCGCGGAATCAAATCCAAGATCTCTACATACATGGAAAAAGGCCTCGGCAATGTGGCGTGCACGTATTGCGGTCAATGTGCGCTTGTCTGTCCCACCGGCGCAATTGTTGAACGCGACGATACGGACAGTGTTTTTGAAGAGATGTCCAATCCGGATAAATACGTTATCGTGCAGACAGCGCCGGCGATCCGTGTCGGTATCGGTGAAGCAATGGGAATGGATCCGGGAAGTCTGGTAACGGGAAAGATGGTGGCCGGTCTGCGGAAACTTGGGTTCAAGAAAGTCTTCGATACCCAGTTCACTGCCGACCTTACGATTCTTGAAGAAGGATATGAATTGATCAACCGGATAAAGAACAATGGAAAACTTCCGATGATCACATCCTGTTCTCCCGGCTGGATCAAGTTTGCGGAACATTTCTTCCCGGATCTGCTTGGTCATCTTTCCTCATGCAAATCACCGCAGCAGATGTTCGGAGCCGTTGCAAAAACGTACTATGCTGCTAAGATGGAGATCGACCCGAGAAAGATCGTTGTTGTTTCGGTGATGCCGTGTACCGCAAAGAAATATGAAGCGCGCCGTCCCGAAATGAGCGGTGCATTCGATTATTGGAAGGATAAACGAGCCTGGTCCAGCGAGGATGCTTTTTATGATGTCGACTATGTTCTTACAACGCGCGAACTGGCACGGATGTTCAAGGAGACAGGCATCACCTTCTCATCTCTTCCGGTGGAAGAATTCGATAATCCGCTCGGAGCGTCGACCGGCGCAGCTGTCATTTTCGGTGCCACCGGCGGCGTGATGGAAGCGGCAATGCGCACAGCATACGAAGTCATAACGGGAAATCCTCTTGCTGATATTAATTTCACCGCGGTGCGCGGCATGGAAGGTATCAAGGAAGCCGAGGTGGACCTGAATGGTATGAAAATAAAAATAGCAGCCGCACATACTTTAAAGAATGCACGGACACTAATGGAACAGATCGAAAAAGGGGAATCGCCGTATGCATTCATCGAAGTGATGACCTGCCCCGGCGGATGCCTCGGCGGCGGCGGACAACCCATACCTACAACGTGGGAGACCAGAAGGAAAAGAGCTGAGTCGATCTACGCAGAGGATGTTAATAAACCGTTGCGCAAATCGCACGAAAATCCGAACGTCGCGGCATTGTATAGCGAATTTCTAAAAGAACCTCTTGGTGAGATGTCTCATCATTTATTGCATACATCGTATCAGCAGCGCGGACTGCTTGTATGGAAAACAAATGGAGCAGAAAAGAAGGAACTGAAAACGCCGCATCATGCGTAGATGCTTCTGTCATTAAAATAAAAAAAAGCCGTCCCCGCAGGACGGCTTTTTTATTAATCGCGAATTCGATGAACGTCAATGATGGAATGTAAAAATAAGATTATCAAAACTCGTTCCATTCAACGGACTCTTTCCTGTGTATTCGCTATGGCTGTACCGGATTTCAAGATGCATAAAAAAGAATTCAATAGGATTGAATCCCGTAGCAGCGGGGAGCGAAGCACTGATGACTTTAGAAATTCCGCGTGTGCTAATCGAAAATCCCGAAGTCTGGTACGATAAATTCCCGTCCCCTTCAAATGAACCTTGCCGGAATGCTGCCGTTTCAAATACATTTACCGAAAATCCCCGCCGCACCGATATATATCCGTTCGCTTTACTTGCAATCAGATTATTATAGATATCAATGTTCCCTAAAGGAAGACCATCATAGTTCCATGATCCGTTATTGTCCCGTTTCAACAATAAATTTTCTGCTTCCCGTGCAATAGTCACGTTGATCAGCGGTATATCGATCTGTTCCGAACGGTAATGCAATCCTGTCTCAGCAGCCCAGCCCAGACGTGCGGTACGCGGAAGCGGATCTGCTTGAGCAGCATTAAGATAACTGACGCGTCCACCTACATTGTTCAAAGCGTAGGCTGTTGTGATATCGAAAAAAGGGGTAAGAGCATTTATCGTATGTTCATATTCTTTTGTAATGAGTGACACCACTGGAAATTTAACAATAAGACCAAGATCGGAAGCCCATTCATTAGCACTGCTTGTCGGTTGTTCCTGTGCCGTTCCGATCGGACTCAATTGCGAAGTGATTTTTTTTATTGTTGATCCGAATGCCAACGTTACGCCTAGGTCTATTCCGACACCGACGCAAAAATTGTCGCTGGTTTCGTAACCGTCAAAAGTTGCTAATGGTTCCGGACCCATTTCGCCGGTGACAATAAATCTGCCGAGATTCAGGAATACCCGCGAGTAGCCGAAACCGACGCTGATGTTTGGACTCTTCTCACCGGAAAACCGTACGCCGTACATCATTGAATAATTATTGATCCACAAATCGCTCAATCCGAATTGCGGCAGCCATTGCGACTTATGAGAAAATGTCTCCGTGCTGAAAAAATCGGTTTGGCTGCTGATGCCGAGATGCGCGGGATTAAACATCATCGAAGTCGGACTCGATGAATTCGCGGCCGTCATGATGCCACCCATTCCGTTTGCTTCCACAGAAGTTGATATCAATAGGAACGGCACGGCACTGCTGCCTGCCTGCCCGTATGATAGTGTCACCATGAGAGAAAAAAATAATGCAAAAGTGAAACTGCGGGACAGGATGATCATTGTTGTCTCCGGGATGTGTACTTACAATCGTAACAAAGAAAGCGGCGAGACTTCTGCTATTGTGATTTCAATTTTGTCAAGCATGCGGTGGGCGAATCTCTGAAAAAAAAGAAGACCTCCGAAATCTGTTTGATCTCGGAGGTCCCGGTATACGATTAATACAAGAACATCGGTTTTCCGATCACGTTGAACACGCGCGGACGATAGTTTTCCGTATCATACAATTCCTGAACATCAACCCGTTTCGTTCCGTCCATGATCGATTTCAAAGGAATGGTGGTGTATTTTCCATCACGCAGTGCAACCATCCGTCCGGTATGTTTTTTCAGGACAAGATCGGTGGCAAGATTGGCGTAGCACATTGCTACCATTCTGTCCAGCGCATCCGGCTCGCCGCTTCGCATCAGATAGGCAACCTGCTGGTTGATAATGTGGGCTCCGGTAATCTTTTGAATTGCTTCTCCGGTGATCTGTCCGATCCCACCTAATTTTTTATGTCCGTAGGCGTCGGCCTGTCCGTATTCAACAACTTTGCCGCCGACCATCTGTGCTCCTTCGGAGATCGTCATAATGGCATAACCGCTCGGATTTTCTTTCTTATCTTCCATTAATAACGCCGCAAGTTTTTCGGGATCGAAATGCACTTCCGAAATGATCGCACGGTCGACTCCTGCCAGATACGCTGAAATAAGCGATGTCTCGCCGGAGTTTCGTCCGAACAGTTCGATCACGGCTATGCGTTCGTGTGAACCGGCGGATGTCCGCAGATTCGTGATGAATTCAACGCTGCGCGTTACGGCAGTGGAAAATCCGATGCAGTAATCCGTTCCGTACACGTCATTATCCATTGTTTTCGGGATCGAGACAACGGGAAATTTTTCGTCGTGCAGGCGTACGGCGAAACTTTGCGTGTCATCGCCACCGATGGCGATCAGCACATCTATCTGGAGATGTTCAAGCACTTTAAGTATGTGAGGAGTAAAATCGCTGATCGGGTCTCCGTCTTGCGGAGGACGCTTCGGATCCTGCAGGAACTTCGGAATATCGGACCATTTAACTTTTTGCGGATTGGTTCTGGACGTGTGAAGGAATGTACCGCCGGAACGCCCGATGGTTCGCGTATTCTGTCTCGTTAATGGTAAATACCAATTTTTCTGATCTTCCACATCGTTAATGTTAAAGTTCAGAAGTCCGCCCCAGCCGCGGCGAAAGCCGTAAACTTCAGCTCCGGCATTTTCTGCATGATAGACAACTTCCTTGATGCAGGGATTTAATCCGGGAACGTCTCCGCCGCCGGTGAGTATTCCGATACGCATGGTGTTTCCTTTCTGTAGTGCAAATGATGTAAGAGTATTATGACTGATACAAAGGGATGTTTTGCTGTTTTGCCTGTTTTTTGTAAAGATTACACGCACAAAATTGTGAAAAATTGGAGCGAAAAACAAACATAATTTAATATTTTCGAAAATGAAGAGATGGTTTGTCGAGTGCAGCGATTATCGTTTGTCCGATGCAACGTAGGTAACATTTAATGGTGTTGGGAAAGACCGAACAGTGTGGAATGATAAGGAGAGTATTCTTTCTATTTCGTCGAGAGTGATGAGTCCTTCATGATGATCATTATGATAGACTGTTTGATGAATTTTCTGCATTGCATCGAATCCTGTTCGGTTGAAATCACCGATTACCAGCGATCCGTCGGGCCGTGCGACACGAATCATTTCAAGAAGACAAAGATAAGGATTAGAAACCTCATGGAGTGTGTTCATGCAGACAAGAGTGGGAATACTGTCTGATCTGAAAGGAAGGTTCTCCATATTCAATTGTACGAAATGAACCCGCCCGATGTTCGGTTTCGGAATTCGCTGCAGAACACGCGGAAGGTCGCCGAACGAGATATCACCGGAAATTATTGAAGTAAAAATGCAGGAGAGCACTGCACTCATGCGCCCCGTGCCGGTCGCCAATTCCACCACCGGCGCACTGCTCTGCGGAAGTTGCTGCGCTACGGAAAAATATTCGCGCACCAGGTCGTATCCCCACGTTCGAAGCAGCAGGTCGCTTTGCGATTGCGGGATCTGTTCAAGATGAGAATCAATATCCATGAGAGAAATATTTCATATTCGGGATTGAGAACGCTGATGATGGTTTTACTACTTTCCTTCAAACACTGGCGGACGCTTTTCAATAAATGCCGCAACCCCTTCTTTGTGGTCGGCGGACTGTGCGGCCACTTCCTGCATCATCGCTTCGTATGCCAGAAGTTCATCAAAGGACATCGTGAGCGATCTATTGAGTGTCCGTTTGATGATGCCAATAGCTTTTGTTGCACCCCGTGCCAGTTTCCCTGCAAGATTGTATGTGAATTGTTCAAGATTCGTGTGTTCAATAACATGATTTACCAGGCCGACCTCTTTTGCTTCAATAGCATCAATATCTCTTCCCGTAGCGGCATACTCGAATGCCTTTGCGGTGCCGACCAGGCGGGGAAGGAACCAATGGCTGCCGGAATCCGCAACCAGACCGATGCGAACGAATGCCTGTATCAATTTTGCCTTATCGGACATGATGCGCATGTCGCACGCAAGCGCAATGCTGAATCCCGCTCCGGCCGCAACGCCGTTGATCATGCCGATAATCGGTTTCTCGATCGTGCGCATCTGTTTGATGATAGGGTTATATCCCTTTTCCAGCATCTCTTTCATTGAGCTTTTGGCTTCTTTGTACTCTTTCAGATCCTGTCCGGAACTAAATGCCTTTTCACCGGCACCGCGAAGCACAATGCATCGAACAGCCGGATCTTTTTCCGCTTGTTTGAACGCATCAAGCAGTTCCTTTTTCATCTGCTCGTTCACCGCGTTGAAAACATCGGGCCGGTTGAATGAGACGGTGAGTATGTTGTTGGAAACAGAATACAGGATTGTGGAATATTCCATAGAACGGTTCCTATTTTATACACCCACCTTTTGCGGTGGACGTTGATGCACGAAGTGGCGATGCAATGTATTAATTGTATTACACGCGTTACGCTCTATCCACGAGCCGTAGTCTACTAAAATTTTGTTCATGGTGAGCAAGGCCCGATTCTGTTTGTCGGGACGCGCCGAACCATTTTTATAGCTACCTTATAGCGCAGCATCAATGAATTAGTTCAAGTATCCCGCTTTAAAACAAAAGAAGCAACCATTCACGGTTGCTTCTCTCATTTCGTTAGGCCGCTCTGTCGCAGAGCGATGAAGCGGCCCACCAGCATAAATCAACAGGGTTACTAATCCTTTTTCTTTCTGCTTACCATCTTTTTTACCACTTTATGTTCGCGCGGTTTGTATTCGCGTTCTTCGGGGATCAGTTGTTTCCAATCCGGACCGCTGTGCGGTCGCGGACTACCATATGGTTTTGGTCCGCTGAAGCTCCCCGATTCGGTGAACGATTCCTGTTTTTTGAATGTATGTTCCCGTTTTTGCCCGCCGAATGAATCATGTTTCTTCGGACCAAAAATATCTCGTTTTCCACGCGTTCCTTCTCTGCGGTCGCCGCCAAACGGTGTCCGTTTTGCAGATCCGCCGTCGCGTCGGCCTCCGCCGAATGAATCGCGTTTCACAAAACTTCGCTCACCGCCGAACGATTCCCGTTTCTTAAAATTACTGTCACTTCCGGTATTGCTGAACGGTTTCCGTTTTGAAAAATCGCGGTTGCCCCGTTCTTCGCCGAATGGTTTCCGTTCATCACGGTTAAATGGCTTCCGCTCTCCGCCGAATGGTTTTCGTTCCTCATTGCTGAATGACTTCCGTTCTCCGCCGAATGAATCAGATTTCGGGAATTCGCGCTTGCGTGAATCTCCGCCGCTGCGGAATCTGTCGCCGCCCCGCCGGTCATCACGTTTGAATCCTTCGCGCCGGTCTGTACTTCCGCTCGGTCGCGGACGGCTGCTTGTTCGCCTGTCGTCGCGTTTGAAACGGTCTCGGCTCTCGCCCCGCGGTTCGCGGTTGAAATTTTGTTCGTCGTCGGTCTTGTGTTCGCCATCAGGCTGATGAGCCTGTTTTACCGGTTTTTCTTCCACTTTATTATAATCAAAGTCCGGGTATTTTTTAATTTCGAATTTTTTCCCGATGAACTGTTCTATTTTTTTTACGTGACGTGCTTCGCTTCGTGTAACGAAAGTCAGCGCATCGCCTGTTGAAAGCGCACGGCCGGTCCGCCCGATGCGATGGATATAATCTTCCGCATACGTAGGGATGTCGTAATTGATTACGTGAGAAATTCCTTCAACGTCTATACCGCGTGCGGCAACGTCGGTTGCGACCATCACTTTGTATTGTCCCTGTTTGAATCCGGCAAGAGCACGCTGACGCTGTGCCTGCGTTCTGTCCGAATGGATCGATACGGCTTTAATGCCGTTCTTGTAGAGATTGTTCGAAACTTTTTCCGCGCCGATCTTTGTTTTCGAAAAAACTAGCACGCTGTCCAGTTCCTTCGTTTGAAGGATATGGAGAAGAAGGCTCAATTTTTTATCATCATTCACGGAATAAAAATGCTGTGTTACGGTGGTTGCCGGCGTTCGTTGATGGCCGACTTCGATCAACTCCGGATTTTTTTGAATGTTCTTTACTAATGCGCGAACCTCTTTCCCCATGGTAGCGGAAAATAGGAGCGTCTGCCGTGTGGCCGGCGTTTGTTTAATAATCAGGCGCATATCGTCGATGAATCCCATGTCGAACATTCTGTCCGCTTCGTCCAGTACAAGCACTTCAACATGTGCAAGGTTAACACTTCTGCGTTCCAAATGGTCTATCAGTCGTCCGGGCGTTGCAATAAGAATATCCACGCCGCGGGAGAGCTGTCGTAATTGATTTTGTATGTTTGTTCCGCCGTAGACGGAAAGTGCACGCAGCGAAAGAAACCGTCCGTATTGTTTTACGGCATCTTCTATCTGCTGAGCAAGTTCGCGCGTTGGGGTAAGAATCAGTGCTTTAACATGATGTGTTTTTTCTGTCTGTTCCGCAAGGCGGTTCAGAATTGGCAGTGTGAACGCAGCGGTTTTACCCGTTCCTGTTTGTGCGCTGCCGATAATATCTTTGCCGGCTACAGCCAGCGGTATTGCGCGTGCCTGAATTTCTGTAGGTGTGGAGTATCCGGTCGCAAGAATCCCTTGCACAAGCCGGTCGTTAAGACCAAGAGCTTTAAAAGCCATTGTTGTTCCTTAATTTGTTTGTTCCCCGAGGAGTGCGCCGAGCAGAATGGAAAAGAAAATCCTCTGCGGAATCTGCGGTGAATAACTATTGATGTTAAAATTGACTCGCTGCTGTGCGAAGGAATTGCGAGAGGAGAACCTAATCGAAAATGCCGTCAGAGAAGCGTGTCGTTGTTACCGCTTCCGACGTTACCCGCGTTACAACTTGGTGCGTGCGGAAAATGTTCTGTGGATCAGATGCGGCGTTGCATATTTGCAACTCTTAAAGATACAAAAAGAAACTGAGACTTCCTATTAATGTTTGTTAATGATCTGTCCGTTGCGAACGTTGATCACATAATGGATGAAAGATACAGCAGATCATCATCTGTTTTTCCATACCGCTTTTCGTTTCTCCGTAAATGCTTTCATTCCTTCTTTTTGATCTTCCGTATCATAGAGATCGGCAAATTTTCTACGCTCAAGTTTGATCCCTTCATCAAGCGTACAATCATCTGCTTTGTTCACCATTTCTTTGGAAGCGATGACAGCCATCAACGGTTTACTCGCGATTTTTTTTGCCAGCGATGCTGCCTCTTCCAACAAGAATTCATTCGGCACAATTTTGTTAATCAAACCCCACTTCAGAGCCTCTTCTGCCGAGAACATTTCGCCGGTCAGCAGCAGTTCATGTGCTTTGTACTTACCCACGGCACGCGTCAACCGCTGCGAACCGCCCATTCCCGGGATAACACCGAGATTGATCTCCGGCTGACCAAACTTTGCCGATTCGCTCGCAATGACCATATCGCACGCCATCACCAGTTCGCATCCGCCGCCGAGTGCAAATCCGCTTACAGCTGCTATCATCGGTTTTTTAATGGAGCGGAGTTTGTAAAACGGTTCAAACTGATTATCCATGAACATCGCGTCGGCATTTTTATCCATCATCTCTTTTATATCCGCGCCGGCGGCAAATGCCTTTTCATTTCCCGTTATAATAGAGCAATGGATCTCATCATCGTGGTCCATCTCGAATAATGCGTTATAGATCTCCTTCAGCACCAGTGAATTCAATGCATTCAGCGCTTGCGGACGATTGATCCGGATCAGTGCGTATCCTTTTTCTTTCGTCACCAGTAATGTTTCGTAAGCCATAAACTCTCCTTTGTTATCAGCGGTACTTTGTTGCAGAAATATAAGTGAAGACATTGCCAAATGAAAGAGCTGATTTTTTTTAAACTTGACTCTCTCTCGAAATTCAAGGACATTTCACGCATTACAGTACAAGGAGAAGTGTATGAAATCGTTTTTTGTTTCTATGATGCTGTTGGTCTCGTTCGGATATGCTCAGAATACTCTTGTGGAAGCACGGCCGGAAATCGGTTGGGATTCGCTGAAGAGTCTTATCGTCTATCCCGAAATTGCGCGGCGTGCCGGTGTGGAAGATATTGCGAGAGTGAATATTCAGATCGATGCTCTTGGTAAAGTCGTCTCTGTCGATTTCGGCGGTTCCGGCATGTTCAGTAATTCTGTTAAATCCACTCTCCGGAAAGTAACGTGGATTCCGGAAACCTACGACGGAAAGAAACGCAGCTCCCAGGTTGTTTTCGATGTTCAGTTTCAGTTGAAGGAATCGAAAAATTTTCCGAAGCACAGAGTGCTTCTGATTGAGTCGAGCAATCCGGCTGTTCGATAGTATCGATTCGGATACATTGATTTTTTGTGTTAATGTGGTACGTCGCGGTGCATTCCGTGACTGTACCGGGACTCACCATGAAATCATAGGCCTTTCAAACACATATTGTTTGTCGGTCGATTCAATGCGTGGACGGTATGCTGCAACATCAATGTGTTCACCCTCTCTTCCAACTCTTAAGAAGAGTTTAAACGTCCCAATGCAGATTTTGCCCAAATTTTCTCTGTTGCCGGCAGAATTTGAAGTCTGATCTTCTTACCTTATTGACAACCACTCATGGTTCTTCGCGGCTATGGTGGTTGCTCCGCCAATCGCCGGCGTTTGAAGCCCGCAGATTCCTTTGAAAATGATCACAAAGAATCCGAAACCGTCAGAATGATTTGTCGTAACATCCATCAGTAATTGTTTAGCTGAATGATCATTATGTGATTTGATTTACCCAATACCACAACCTTTTTGACTACGTACCGGTCTAATATATAAACGCAGTGATATGACTCAAACAGACGAAGAGTTGATAGAGCAATCCAAAGCAGGAAACTATGTGGCTTTTGAACAACTGATCTATCGTTATGATCAGAATGTGCTGAATATTGCAGCCCGTTTTACACGAAGTTCGGAAGATGCAAAGGATATCTATCAGGAAACATTTATTCGCGTGTTCAAAGGATTACCGGCATTTCAGCAGAAAAGCGAATTTTCAACATGGCTGTTCCGGATCGCCACGAATGTCTGCCTAAATCATATAGAACGAAAAAAAAAAGAACTAACCGTTTCATACGACAATGAGAATTACGGCGATGCTGGCAATGTACATGCATCCGGTGAAGATGAAGCAGATTCGCAGTTGTTTGGAAACGAAATCTCGACACGCATCGATTCCGCATTGCTGAAATTATCTCCTCAGCAGAAACTCGTCTTCACGCTTCGACACTATCAGGATTATAAGCTGAAAGACATTGCCGCCATAATGAATTGTGCAGAAGGGACAATAAAGAAATATCTGTTCGAAGCGACGCAAAAAATGAGGACCAGTTTGCACGATATCTATGAGTGAACAATGAAAAAAGAAGAATACAAAGAACTGATGTATCTTTCCGTCTACGGGGAATTGAATAAGGATGATCAGTCGACGCTCGACGCATATCTGAAGAAACATCCGGATATGAATAAAGAATTTCAGGAACTGAAAAAGTTCAGATCATTCATGTCGAAGAATACCGTTCCAAAAATTACGGATGATCTTCTAAGCGATGCTCGGAATGAATTGCGCGCGGTATTGCTGAAAGAACGAAGCAAGGTCACCGTATTCGACCGTATTAAAAAAAATTTTCTCGGTGAATTGATGCATCCCGCATACGCGTTGAGCGGGGCAGGGATACTTTCACTCGGCATCATCATCGGGTATTGCTCCTTTTCGCCCGGGGGAGATGAAGGAGGTTTCGTTTTTCGGTCTGTTTCGAATTCAGCTGAAACAAGCGCGAAAACGTCTGTAACCAATATCCGGTTTATCGACGGTGATGCCAGCGATGGCGAAGTGGAGTTTGAATTTGATGCCGTTGCGCCGATGCATGTGAAAGGGAACATCGACGATCCGGAAATACAGAAACTGCTGACACACGCGCTGCTGAACGAATCGAACGCCGGTGTGCGCCTTTCAAGCGTGAATGCAATCCGCAGTAACACCGAGAATACAAAAGCGGTTGATCCGGCCGTCAAAGCTGCGTTGATAACATCATTGAGATCCGATGTAAACCCTGGCGTGCGCAGGGAAGCACTCCGAGTGCTTCAACGCTGTGCTTTCGACAACGATATACGCGATGCGCTGCTCTTTGTCATTGCTAAGGATGGTAACTCCGGACTCCGTGTTGCAGCGATTAATGCACTGGAGACCGCAAAAATGGATGGAATAAGGTTCGATGCTGCAACGATTAATGCTCTGAAAAACCAAATTGGTAAAGAACAAAATAATTATGTCCGTAATCGTACGGTCAATCTTGTTAAGGAGATATATCAATGAAAACCAAACAAATTCAATCACTGTGTTTATGTGCTCTGTTGATTGTAGCGCAGGTTTTTGCTGGCGATCAGGAATCCACCGGATCATCGGGAAAATCGTATGCGCATTCCGGCTCTTCGGCTGGTCTATCTAAAAAGGAGCAGACGTTCAATGTCGGTAAAGGCAGTGCGCTCGACGTTTCGGTTACCGGCTGTTCGATTTTGATCAAAGCAACAGATAAGAATGAGATCCGCGTTGTTGCGGAGGGAATCCATGATGAGGATCTGGAATATCTTACCATGAAACAGTCCGGTGATGAAGTCCATGTTTCATACCGGCCGAAGTGGGGGAATGACAGCGACGGCCGTTTTGTCATTACTGTCCCTTCACAAACAAAACTTGAATTGCGTACCTCCGGCGGTGATATAGAATTACAGGGAAATCTTATTGGTGATGCGGCCGGTTCAACAGCCGGAGGAGATATCATCATTGAAAAAATAAAAGGATCGGTGCGTATGTCAACATCGGGGGGCGATATGCGTGCAGGCGATATCGACGGCAAAGCGGATCTTCGTACCTCCGGCGGCAACATTATTTTGGTAAGCGTCAACGGTGATGCAACCGTCAGCACATCCGGCGGTGACATCCGTATTGAAAAAGTTGGGAAGAAACTCGACGCGCGTACCTCAGGCGGCGACATTGAGGCCGGCGATATCGGCGGCGATGCAACACTTTCAACGGCCGGTGGTGACGTACGGGTGGGGAAGGTGAGCGGCAGCGCATATCTTCGCACGGCGGGTGGAGACTTAAAACTGAACGGAGCATACGGAACGGTTGAAGCAAAAACATCCGGCGGCGATATTGAACTGAAGAATATCACCGGTTCCATCGAAGCAAGCACGGCCGGAGGGAATGTGATCGCGGAACTGAATCCGGGCGGAAAAGGGGAGAGCAAATTGAAGACGGCAGGCGGCGACATTAAATTGACCGTTCCCGAAAATGTAAAAGCGACTATTGAAGCAACAATCCGGCTTCGCGATGCTGAAAACTGGAGTTCGTCATCACGAAAATCAAAGTACGAGATCCGTTCAGATTTCAAAGCCGAGTCTTATCAAAAAGATGAAGAGCGGCAGGAGATCCGTGGCCGATATCTGCTCAACGGCGGAGGGGAGACGATCACCTTGGAAACGGTGAACGGTTATATCGACATTAAGAAGAAATAGATTTTACAATCACTGGTAATAAATTTTCTGCAGCGGCGCAGTAATTACACTGTCGCCGCTTTTTAAATTTTTTAAGAAGTGTCCAACTGGCAAACAACTCATTGTAATTTGCTCCCGCGTCAAGTTCTCTTCCTTCAGACATGAAAATTTCTCACCGCCAAGACCACAGAGAACGGTAAAAAATTGTGCAGGGATATCCTGTTAACTGCAATATGTTTCCGGATACTATTGTCCATTATTTAGACGTTTTAAATTTGAGTGTAAACATAGGTTTACATTAATGTGAATCTTAATTTACACTTCCTAAAAAAATGCCTCGTTTTTATACAAATTAAGCACAATTTTTTGGCTCAATAATTGTAAAACATATAGGTGCTGCGAGATTGTCGATTAATGACGATAAAATTTCAGTTTTTAGCAGTTGTGCAGAAAATATTATAAGCAAAATATTTTTCAACCGACTGCTCTCCTTACTATGTTATGACAAAAACTACTTTCATTATTGTTGTAAGTGCCTTCTTTTTTGCGGGGCTGTTGTCTGCGCAAACAAAGATGACTGATCCGTACCAGGAAACGGTCATGCACTTCAGAGTATTAGAAAGTGATTATGAACCGGGTAAGTTTCTGTTCCCCGGTGATACTGCTGCTGCATTTGTTACGTATGCCGGCGATACACTTCCTATGCATAGGGACCCGAAGAATCGGATGATAACACTGGTCTCCGGGTTTGTCATCAGCGCAAAACTTTCCGGACAAACCCTTGCCCTTTTTCTTCCGCCGTTTGAATACGCTGCCAACATTTATCTGAACGGAAGTCTCATTGGTAAGCAAGGTGACGATCGGATTGGGTATACAAATAGAACTCATTATTCAAAAGCACTTTTATTGTCCTCCTGTATACTGCGAAAAAGTGAAGAGGTGAATTATCTGACTGTTCAATTGTACCCGCACTATGGCGAAACAAATAAACCGTTCGGCCAAATCTATCTTTCCGGATATGATTATGCTGCCAGAAATGAATTTCTCCGGAATTTACTCGGGCCCGGCTTTAGTTTTGCGCTGATCATTTTTAGTGCTCTCACGTTCTTCCATTTTTTGTCGCTCCACCTTTCAGTGCGCGAGACGGACAATAATTATTATCTGTATTTTTCAATGCTAAGTCTCGCCGCTGCTTTCTCACAGGTGAACAATGCTTTTTCAAGTGACTTTTCGAATGTTCTTCTTCTGGAAAAATTTTCCAAAACCGGTTACAACATGACGATCTTAATGAATGCCCTGTTCGTTTTTGAATATACCAATGCATTCAAAAGAAAAATAACAGCGTATGGTACTCTTGCGTTTCTGTTTGCAATCTGTGCTTTTCTCGTGATTATTCAGGATACGTATCTTGATCTCTTACATGTGTATCAGATTCAGGTGATGTATTTGCACATACCGGTTCTTATTTCTATTGTCTACTACCTCATTCGATATGCCTCACTGAAAACCGACACCTTTGCTCTGTATTTTTTGATTGTGATCATGATATACTTCGCTGCAATGGCTTACGATTCACTATACTATTTTGTCTATCAAGTAAAGCCGTATGCAAATATCACTCCGTATGGTCAATTCCTCCTGACACTGTTTCTGATTACGATCATTTCGGCCGCACAACGGAAACTGAAGGATACATCCGTCAACAGCGAAAGAGCACTGAAAGTGTTATACGGCAATATGGAAAACCTCGTCGAAGAGCGTACAGCGGAACTGCATACCACAGTGAAAAGGCTGAATCAGGAAATAAGCGTCAGAACGGCAACGCAGCAGAAACTGAACCGGGTGAATAAAACCAAGGACAAAATATTGTCTATCGTAGCTCATGATTTGAAGAATATCTTCAATTCCATGATCAGTTATGCGGAATTCATCGCGAACGACGTGAAGGCGCAACATTATGAACACGCTGAGGACGACATACGTAAATTACAGCAGTCGTCAAAAAGAGCATACAATTTTCTGGAAAATATTTTGGACTGGTCCGTGTATGAAATGGAAGTGATCACCTACGTTCCCGAGAAAGTGAATGTGCTTGCGCTTGCCATGGAGTGCCTTGACCTGTTTAAGTCCGCACTGTCCGATAAAGGATTGACAGGAGAAACCGCAATTCCGGCCGACCTGTTCGTGGCTGCAGATACAAGAATGGTCAAGACTATTCTGCGAAACCTCATTTCGAATGCGATCAAATATTCATTCAAAAAAGGAAGCATCATCGTTTCAGCTGAAGCCCTTGGTGATCATGTTGAGATTGCCGTGATCGATTTCGGGAAAGGGGTTGGCAATCCGGATGAGATACTTGTGCAGGAAGTGCAGCCCAGCGAACGTGGCACCGCATCGGAACGGGGGTCAGGGCTCGGACTATACATTGTGAAGGATTTTCTTGAACGTCACGGATCGTCGTTGAAGGTCAAAAGTAATATAGGTTTAGGAAGCATTTTCAGTTTTACATTACACAACGCTTGAAAAAAGGAACATATGAAAACGGAACGTTATAAAATTCTTATCATCGATGATGAAGAGGATAACATCGAGATCGTGCAGCGCAAACTTCTCCGCACGGCATACCATTGCATTGGTGAGCCGGACAGCATGCGGGCATTCGATACGGTTTGCCGTGAGCGTCCGGACCTGATCGTAATGGATTGGCAGATGCCCGGACTTAGCGGCATTGAACTGCTGGAACGCTACAAAGCGGACGAGATGGCCGCTTCAATTCCAGTCATTATTATGACGGGAATAATGAAAGAATCGGAACATCTACAGCGGGCGTTCGACATCGGTGCGGCGGATTTTATCAGGAAACCGGTCGATACGCTGGAACTGAATTCCCGTGTTTCGTCCATTCTTGAACTAAGGGATGAACAGAATAACAGGATCGAACTTGAACGTAAATTATTCGTGCGGCAGCAGCAGGACCTGCAGGAAAAGATAGAACGAAAGCAGAGGGAATTATCCGATCTGTCGTTCCGCTTCGTAAACAATAACCGTATTGCCGAAAAATTTATAGCGTCTATGGATAAGATCGTGGATGGTACCAGCGGTCAGTTCAGTCGGGGCGAGATCGACAAGCAGATCACGGAATACAAGAAAGAACTCTTTACTTTGCATTGGACAGCCATTGAGAACAAATTTTTGGACGGCCGGAGTGATTTCAAGAAAGAACTGGTAGAGCGTTATCCCGGACTTACCGAACACGATCTAATGCTGTCGCTTTTGTACAGTCTTGATCTTTCGAATAAAGAGATCTCTGAGATAACATTCATTTCATACGAGGGGATACGAAAGGCCCGCACGCGGCTGAGAAAAAAACTTGAACTCGAAAGCCATATCGACCTTACCGAATTTCTGAAAAATATTGGGTAGCCTTTCGGTATATTCCGCGTTCCGTGTTTTATTTTTACAAATTTGACCTAACTTTGTCAATTCTAATTTTCGCATGAAAACCCATAACTGCAATAAATTGATGATGTTTCAGTCCTTTCCACCCGGAAGGTCCTCAAAAAAATATTTCCACGTTTTTGCATTTGTCCGCCGCCTGTCTGCCGAATAATTGTAATCATATTTGTATTATTTAGTGTTAAAAATTATATCGGGATAGATCGTAACTCTGCGTTGATAGAAAGACCAGGCATGGCAAAAACAAAAGGAAAACAATATACGCTTCTCATTACCGGCGGTGAAGAGGAAAACATCGAAACCATACAGCGATATTTTAATCCGCTGAAATATTCCTGCTATGCAGAAAAAAACAGCGTGAACGCGTTCGCTGCAGCTTTGCGCATCCTTCCGGACCTTATAATAACGGACTGGCTCATGCCGGGTGTGAGCGGCTTGGATCTTTTAAAAAAACTGCGCGGAAATAAAATAACTGCTCCGATCCCCGTTGTATTTATGGCCGGTGCAGCGGACCACCCTGGCTGTGTTCAGACAGCATACAATGGAAGGGCGGCCGAAATCGTACAGAAACCGGTAGTGTGCGAGGAACTTACTTCACGCGTTTCCGCGATCCTTAAAGTACGCAGAGATCAAAAAAAACGGCTCGATCGTGAACGGGATGTATTTTTACAGTATAAGGAGTATCTGCAAATGGATATCGAACTGAAAGCAAAAGAACTGACCGATTTGACAAATCAGTTGGCGTTTACCAACGGAGGAACCGAGAGTGCGGTATCCGCACCGGAAAATTCCGCCGAAGTAAATACAGAACAATTGGACAAAAATGAGATCGACAGGCAGATTACCATGTTCAAAAAAGATCTGTTTACGCTGCATTGGACCTCCATTGAGAATACATTCCTGGAAAATCACGGCGGCTTCAAAACCGGATTGAAGGCACGGAATCCTAACCTGACTGAAAAAGATCTGAAGTTATCGCTCCTCTTCAGAATGAACCTTTCCAGCAAAGAAATATCTCACATGACCCTTGTCTCGTATGAAGGAATACGGAAGGCCCGCACGCGGCTAAGAAAAAAACTTGCGCTGGAAAGTCATGTTGACCTTACCGAATTCCTGAAAGGGATCGGATAGATCACCGTGATTAATTTTATTTTGTCTCATGTGTATGGGAAATGTGAATCAATGGTTTTATCCCCTAATGGGTAAATATCCCGCAGCTTGTCCGAAGGACCACTCGTGGGGTCGTATGATGAATCGTCATGCCGAACTTGTTTCGGCATCTATACTCCGGACCCTGAAATGCCGCAGTACGGCATCCCGTACAGCGGGACAAGTTTAGGGTGACGTGGCAAATACCCCGCAACTTGTCCGAAGGACCACTTCGTGGCTGCGGGGATGATTTATTGAAAATTAATAAAACCTGATTCCGGTGAGCGGTTTTTCAGTCTTGTATATCTCACTCAACTGCGCCGGGCACAAGATATTTATAATGCCCATTGCTTCCATTGCGAGTGTAACATTGGTTGTAGTGGCATAGTGAAAAATATTATAACAGATAATTTGTGAAAAGAAGAAAAGATAAAGGCACGCATATAACAAAAATTACGTATTCTCGTAGTTGACACTTAATAACATTTTACATATTGTCATTACACATAGTTGTATGAATAACTGCACGTTAATATGTGTTAAAGGCTCTATTCGAATAAAATGACGATCAAATTGCAATTTGTTTAGCAAAAAATGAACATATCTGTTGATATCCCGCACAAGTGCAGAGCAAATAATATAGGGCTTCTAATTAATATTTTGATAACGTGAAAGGCAGTATAATGGCGAACAGAGTTATGGTTGTTGATGACGATACAATGTACCTAGATCAGATAAAATATTTTTTGACACAAAGGGAATATGAAGTCTATGCCACGACCGATCCCAAGAAAGCCCTTACACAGCTTTCGTCATTTTCACCGGATGTTCTTGTGTTGGATTGGGTATTCACCGATTGTTCAGGGATCGATGTGTTGAAGACAATCCGCGAAAAAGTGCAAAACCAGTGGTTATATGTCATTATGCTATCTGGTAAGATTATGACAGAAGATATCGTATACGCATTTACTTCTGGCTGCAATGATTATGTTATTAAACCGTTTACCGAGGATGAACTGTGCGCAAGAATCCTCAATGGCGTACAAAGTTCTCACATAGCCAGAGCAGAAATGGCAAAAAGAGAACTGCTGCAAAGTGATATAAAAAAACTAAATGCAATATGCTCACAGCTTCCTGGATTGATCACAAAAGGTCCTGCCTCCCTTACTGTTATGCAGGAATTAAAAGATATTGTAACAAATCTTCAGACAAAAATAAGGTAAGTGCGGGTGAGTGGTATCTGCAGGAATTAATCCCTGCCGGACGGTGGGCAGAAAATATTTTTGCAGATTTTTATATTGCCGCTGTATGCAGAATGTTCGTATTTTCCTTCTGCTGCTGCGGCAGTTTTATTTTTAGATTATGACCCGACAAGAAATAAAAAAAAAAGAATATTATATCGCCCTGTGCATATGGTTGGTTGTGTTTGCTGCCTATCTCTGCACTCTTGCACCATCGGTCGGCTTTATCGACAGCGGGGAACTGGCATCCGTCGCAGTATCATTGGGGATTGCGCATCCTACGGGATATCCGCTCTTCACAATGTTGGCACGGTTGTTTTCCATGCTTCCCATTCCCGGCGATGAGATACTACGGCTTAATATATTTTCAGCGTTTCTGACTTCACTTGCGGCGACTGTTTTTTTCTTTCTCGTTATTGAACTGATAGACCGCGGCGGGAAAGAACAGCGGAATTCCGTAATCATTGCTTCCCTAATGTCAACGCTGGCATTGGCATTTTCAAGAACATTCTGGTTCCAGGGCCTCGCCATCGAAGTCTATTCACTCCACCTGTTGCTGGTCAGTACGGTATTATTCCTGTTCGTACGGGCGCTCAAAACAGATACTGCACAATGGTGGCTTCTGTTCTCGTTCACGCTCGGCCTCACTTTCACAAATCATCTCACCACCGTACTGCTCGCTCCCGCATTGCTTTACTGGTTCTTTGCTGAACACGGTTTCAGGAAAGATACCTTTAAGAGGATTGCAGCGCTGGCAGTTCCGTTTTTAGCAGGTTTATCTCTCTACATCTATCTGCCGGTCCGTGCGGCACAGCATCCGCTGTTCAACTGGGGAAATCCGCAAACAGTGGAAAAATTATGGTGGCACGTTACGGGAAAGCAGTTCCGTGTTTTCATGTTCTCATCGGGCGATGCTGCAAAAAAACAATTGAACTACTTCATCAGCAATCTAACGAATGAATTCAATGTTCTTCTGCTTGCCGTGGCTGCAGCCGGTTTCTTTGTGCTGCTTTTTTCCGACAGAAAAAAATTCTTTGTAATTTTACTGTTGTTTGTAACCTGTATTGCTTATTCCATCAATTACGACATTCATGACATCGATTCATATTTTTTGCTTGCATTCATTTCAATCGGACTTTTTGCTGCGTTCGCCGTTGAAATTCTTCTGCGTAATAGTGCGAATAAATATTTCAAATCCGCCGTCATATTTTTTTTTATAGTTCTTCTCGGTGTTCACATACGGGAAAACTTTACAATGGTGGATCAGCGTCAAAATTATCTTGTGGAAGATTATGCGAAAAATATTCTCGGTAATCTTCCGCCGAATGCAATCGTGATTTCATATCAGTGGGATTATTTTGTTGCCGCATCTTTCTATTACCAGTATGTCAAAAATTTCCGCACGGACATTGTTGTTGTTGACAAGGAATTATTGAGGCGCTCTTGGTATTTTCCTCAGTTGGGAAAGATGCATCCTGAATTTATCGGGAGGTCAAAGAGGGAAATAACATTATTTTTGAATGAGTTATATAAATTTGAACATGAATTGCCGTACGATTTTACTATAATAGAGGGAGCATATACGGCATTATTGAAAAGTTTTATTGATAGGAATGATTCATTGGCATTGTATGTGACCCCTGAAATTGAACCCGAGTACACATCCCTTTATGCCCGTATTCCCGAAGGTTTCTTATTCCGATTGAAAAAAGATACTTCCTATACCGCAGTTCCTTTCCCCCGTATCAGATATAGAGACTTTCCTGCATCCGACACTTATGCTCAACAGATAAAATTGTTGTCGGTTAACGCATTGCTGCGCAGGGAAGCGTACGAACGGCAGTATGGCCGCGACAGTACTGCAGAATTATACCATCAAATAGCCTCCGAAATCTCACTAAAATACTTTCCCCACGTTAGTAATTATTAACGTATATTCTGTTGACTTTGTGGCAAAAAAGTATATATTTGTTAACTCCGCCACAATACATTCTTAGAAAAACTCCATTTTTTGAGGTTTTCCTAAGAAAAATTTGTGTATTGGAATTTTGTTGCTGGCATAGCTCAGTTGGTAGAGCAGCTGATTTGTAATCAGCAGGTCATCAGTTCAAGTCTGATTGCCAGCTCAAAGATCTGGTATGGGTAGGTAGCGAAGTGGTTAAACGCAACAGACTGTAAATCTGTCGCCCTCGGGCTTCGGAGGTTCGAATCCTTCCCTACCCACATAACGCAAAGTTTGCTTGCGTAGCTCAGTTGGTAGAGCACGTCCTTGGTAAGGACGAGGTCACCGGTTCAATCCCGGTCGCAAGCTCAGCCGAAAGTATATGATGCGGAAGTAACTCAGTTGGTAGAGTCACAGCCTTCCAAGCTG
This sequence comes from uncultured Ignavibacteriota bacterium, assembly GCA_903861125.1. Lineage (GTDB taxonomy): Bacteria > Bacteroidota > Ignavibacteria > UBA10030 > UBA8401 > UBA8401. The sequence goes on along the minus strand of CAIOTF010000015.1, from coordinate 144,390 downwards.
TTGGTCGCGGGTTCGAGTCCCGTCTTCCGCTCAAGAAAAAAAAATAGAGTAACAGTTTTACAGTTCAGAAAAGGAATGAAGTATGAGAGATATCATTACCCTCGAATGCACCGTTTGCAAGGAGCGGAATTATTCAACCACGAAGAACAAAAAGAAACAGACGAATCGTGTTGAGTACAAAAAATATTGCTCCCGCTGCAACAAACACACAATTCACAAAGAAACCAAGTAAATTTCGTACGGGTGTAGCTCAATTGGTAGAGTAGCGGTCTCCAAAACCGTTGGTTGGGGGTTCGAGTCCCTCCACCCGTGCAGAAGTGTCAAGGTTATTATGAAAGAAAAAATCATCAACTTCTTTACTGACGTCTACAAAGAGATGGGTAAAGTAACGTGGCCAACACAAAAAGAACTCCAGGAATCAACTTTAGTTGTTCTCGGTGTGTGCGGCGTTATCGCGCTATTCGTCTACGTTGTGGATACGCTTGTCAGTCAAGCTATCAAGGGAATCTTTTAAGTGGTGGAATCAGCCGTTGTACATAGATGGTATGTCGTTCGCACCTACTCGGGACACGAGAACAAGGTGAAACTCTCCATGGAGAGCGAAGCGAAAGAGCAGGGTTTATCGGACAAGATCACCCGTATCCTTATCCCGGCCGAAAAAATATTCGAAGTGAAGGATGGAAAAAAGAAGAGCAAGACGAAGAACTTTTTCCCCGGATATATCCTGGTTGAAGCGATATTGGACGAGAAGACCAAGCATTTGATCCTGAACACTCCCTCGGTACTCAGCTTTGTGGGAACGAAGGATCGTCCCGTTCCGTTGCAGCCGGACGAAGTAAAGCGTCTTATCGGAAAGATCGAAGAGAAGAAAGAGGATGGGACCGAAATCGAACGGTTTGAAGTGCCGTTCCATATCGGGGAACCGGTAAAGATTATCAGCGGTCAGTTTCACAATTTTACCGGATTTGTGCAGGAGATCAATGCGGAAAAATTACGGTTGAAGGTGATGGTGAGTATCTTCGGTCGGAAGACGCCGATCGAACTCGATTTCAGTCAAGTAGAAGTTGAAAAATAATTTATCAATTTAACTCAGTAGAGTATTATTATGGCAAAAAAAGTCGTTGGTTTTATTAAGTTGCAAATTCCTGCTGGTCAGGCAAATCCTGCTCCTCCAGTCGGTCCCGCCCTCGGTCAAAAAGGGGTGAATATCATGGAATTTTGCAAACAGTTCAATGCCAGAACACAGGCATCAGCCGGACTGATCATTCCTGTTATCATTACAGTTTTTTCCGATAAATCGTTTACCTTCATCACCAAAACACCTCCTGCTGCTGTGCTGCTGATCAAAGCCGCCAAGGTGCAAAAAGGATCCGGCGAACCGAACCGGATAAAAGTTGGAAAAGTGACGCGCGCACAGGTAAAAGAAATTGCCTCGATGAAAATGCCTGATCTCAATACTTCAGACATTGAATCAGCAATGAGCATGATCGAAGGAACGGCGAAAAGTTTAGGTATCACAGTCGAAGGTTAATCATTCTATTAATAGTGGGAGTTACGTCTTGAACGTAACGCTTGTACCACAAAGGAGAACTCATGGCTCACGGTAAGAAATTTAAGAATGCTGTAAAGAAATTTGATGCAAAAAAAATCTATTCTGTTGACGATGCAGTCGGGATCATTAAGAATATTGCCTCTGCAAAGTTCACCGAATCGGTGGATATTGCTGTACGACTTGGTGTTGATCCTAAAAAAGCGGATCAAGCTGTTCGTGGAACTGTTGCACTGCCGCACGGCATTGGTAAATCGGTGCGTGTGCTGGTGATGGCAAAGCCGCCGAAAGATGCTGAAGCAAAAGCCGCCGGAGCAGATCATGCAGGACTCGAGGAATATGTAGAAAAAATTAAAGGCGGTTGGGCGGACATTGATGTTATTATCGCAACACCGGACGTGATGGTGGAAGTCGGCAAACTTGGAAAGATCCTTGGTCCCCGCGGTTTGATGCCCAACCCGAAAAGCGGAACAGTGACACTCGATGTGGCAACGGCAGTGAAGGAAGTGAAAGCGGGAAAGATTGAGTTCCGTGTTGATAAAGCAGGCGTCCTTCATTCGACCGTCGGCAAAGTGAATTTCGAAAAAGAAAAACTTGGCGAGAACATTAAAGCATTTCTCGCAACGGTAGGAAAATTGAAACCGTCTACATCCAAAGGTCAATACGTCAAAAGTATTTTCATCTCGACAACAATGGGGCCGAGCGTTCAGATCGATCGCACCGTTGTTCAGTCGTAGAGAAATAAAAGAATTTACGCACTCATAATCCCATAAACCTGATATGATGCCTCGTGAAAAAATCGGGGGCTTCTCATTGTATCAACAGGAAGAAATAAACACAATGAATAAATCAGAAAAAGAACAAATTGTAGCCGAGATCCAGGAAATGGTATCGAAGGCGCAGGGAATGTTCTTTACTGATTTTGCGGGGATCAATGTGGAGGAAATTACCAAACTCCGCAGTGAATTCCGAAAATCCGGTATTGAATATAGAGTCGTCAAAAACACGTTCGCGAAAAAAGCATTACAAAATGTAACCGGCTACGACAAGGTGTATGATAAACTTGTCGGTCCGACCGGGATCGCGTTCGCGTACAGTGATGCCGCAGCACCGGCAAAGATCATTCAAAAGTTCAAAGAGAAGCACGAGAAATTTGCGGTAAAGATCTGTGTCGTTGAAAAGCAGGTGTATGACGGTTCCAAATTGAAGGAACTTGCAGCACTGCCGTCGCGTCCGGAAATTATTGCAGGCATTCTCGGTTCGCTCAACTCACCGATTACAGGCGTTGTTGGTGTACTCAACGCTGTGGTCAGAGATGTTGTCGGCGTTCTCGATGCTATTGAAAAGAAAAAAGCCGCGTGATGTTAAAATCCCTCACGAAAAAGTTTTCATAATAATCTAGAAATAAGGAGAAATAACAATGTCAGTCGTAGCAGAATTAGTCGAAAAAATCGAAAAACTCACCCTTCTTGAAGCTGTTGAACTTAAAAAAGCACTCGAAGAAAAATTCGGCGTATCAGCCGCAGCACCGGTAATGATGGCAGCCGCACCGGCAGCCGGAGCAGCACCGGCAGCGGAAGCACAAACCGAATTCACAGTGGAACTGCTCGAAGGCGGAGCACAAAAGATCAACGTTATTAAAGTTGTTCGCGAAGCAACAGGACTCGGCTTGAAAGAAGCTAAGGATCTGGTTGACGGTGCACCGAAAGTCGTAAAAGAAGGCCTCAACAAAGCAGACGCAGATGCGTTGAAAAAGAAACTTGAAGATGCCGGCGCAAAGGTTGCGCTGAAGTAATTCGTTCAAGGATTTTTTTTCAATACTCTGTAATGCTATCTATCGCACATTCTATAGAATACTGAAATCTACCAAGCCGATCGTCCCGTTTTTCGAAAAACGGGATATCGGCTTGTGTATTCTTTTGTCTGCACGGTTATTTGGAGCGCTGTCGCTGGTAAAATCTGCGGACGGTCAGGAAGTTTACCCACAAGTTCATCGCTTTGCGTTGAACGGTAATTATCACTAACCAACATCATCATCGGGTTCATGTCCCGAAGGAGTGATTGAGTTGAAGAGCCAATCAAGATTGCATCTCGACCCGAAAACAGGTCGCCATAGTTTTGGAACAATTAATGAAGTCGTTGAATATCCCGATCTGCTGAATGTGCAGATCGAATCATACGAGCACTTCCTGCAGGAAAAAATTACCCCGGCAAAACGGAAGAACAGAGGCTTGCAGCAGGTATTCCTCCAGAATTTTCCCATTACGGATACGAGAGAGAATTTCCTTCTTGAGTTCGTTGAATATTATGTAGAGAAAGCAAAGTACACTGTGCGGGAATGTCAGGAACGCGGTTTGACATACGCCGTTCCATTGAAGGCAAAATTACGGCTGTCGCAAAAAGCAGAGAACGGGGAAGGCTATACGGATACGATTGAAGATGTTGTCTATCTTGGTAATCTACCGTATATGACCGACCGCGGAACATTCATCATTAACGGTGCGGAACGCGTGATCGTCAGTCAGTTGCACCGTTCGCCCGGGGTGTTCTTCAGCGAATCAACCCATCCGAACGGTACGCCGATTTATTCGGCGCGTATCATTCCGTTCCGCGGGTCATGGGTTGAATTTGCGACCGACATCAATAATGTGATGTATGCATATATCGACCGTAAAAAGAAATTTCCGGTCACAACGCTGCTGCGTGCACTCGGCTATTCATCCGATGACGAGATTATGGAATTGTTCGATCTTGTTGAAGAGGTGAAGGTTGCCGATGTCGATCTGAAAGATTATATCGGACGCATTATCTGCGGCGATGTTGTCGACAGGAAAACAGGCGAGATCATCATCAATAAGGATACGCTTGTTACCGATGATACCGTTAAGAAGATTAAAAAATCGGAAATCAAGAAGATCCGTTTTCTGAAGTCGGAAGAACCAGGCAACCGTTCCGTTATCGCGAACACCATCATGAAGGATGCTGTGCATAGCGAAGAAGATGCGCTGGAAACGATCTACCGCCAATTGCGCTCCGGCGATGCACCAGATCTTGAAACGGCAAAAAGCCTTATCGACAAGCTGTTCTTTAATCCGAAGCGGTACGATCTCGGCGATGTCGGGCGTCATCGTATCAATGCAAAATTGAAATTGGACATCAGCGAAACGACAACAACGCTGACGAAGGAAGATATTATTGCGATTATCCGCTACCTGCTCGATCTGAAACAGGGAAAGACCTCTGTTGACGATATTGATCATCTTGGAAATCGCCGCATTCGCACTGTGGGCGAACAGATTTCTGCGCAGTTTAATATTGGTCTAGCGCGTATGACCCGCACTATCCGTGAACGCCTGAATGTACGTGATCAGGAAAAAATTGCTCCCGGTGATCTTGTGAATGCACGAACGATCACAAGCGTTATCAATACATTCTTTGGAACAAACCAGCTCTCGCAATATATGGATCAAACAAATCCGCTTGCCGAGCTTACCAATAAACGCCGCATGTCGGCTCTTGGACCCGGCGGTCTTACGCGTGAACGTGCCGGCTTCGAGGTGCGCGACGTTCATTATACACATTACGGCCGTCTCTGCCCGATTGAAACACCGGAAGGTCCGAATATTGGTCTTATCTCATCACTCTCCATGCATGCGAAGGTGAACGAATACGGTTTTCTGGAAACACCGTACCGCGTTGTGAGAAAAGGAAAAGTGACGGACGAGATCGAATTTTTAAACGCAGAGAAAGAAGACGAATTCACGATCGCGCAGGCGAATGCGCCGATCGATGATAAAGGGAAATTTTTAACTGAAAAAGTTCAAGGAAGAAAAGCCGGCGACTTCGTAGTACAGTCACCGGATGAAATGCAGTATATGGACGTAGCGCCGACGCAGATCGTCAGTGCTGCTGCGGCACTTATTCCGTTCCTGGAGCATGATGACGCGAACCGCGCATTGATGGGATCGAATATGCAACGCCAGGCAGTTCCGCTGCTTCGTCCGCAGGCTCCTATTGTCGGCACAGGTCTTGAACAAAAGATCGCCCGTGATTCCCGTACCTGCATCATAGCAGAACGGAGTGGAGTTGTTGAGAACGTATCCGGCGAAAAGATTACGGTACTCTATGATATTGATGAGGATAACGTAGAACAGCTCGTCAGTTTTGAAGACAAACGTCGCGTTGAATATCGTCTTGTAAAGTTCTTCCGTACGAACCAGGATACGGGCTTGAATCAAAAGCCGATCGTTGTTCCCGGACAGCGTTTTAAAAAGAATGATGTTCTTGCTGATGGCTGTGCAACGGATCAGGGTGAGTTGGCGCTTGGTCGTAACCTGTTAGTGGCATTTATGCCGTGGCGCGGTTACAACTTTGAAGATGCCATCATTATGAATGAACGCATCGTTGCAGAGGACGTTTTTACATCGGTTCATATCGAGGAATTCGAATTGCAAGTGCGCGATACAAAGCGCGGTGAAGAAGAACTTACGCGCGAAATTCCGAACGTCAGCGAAGAGGCAACAAAAGATCTCGACGAAAATGGAATCATCCGCATCGGTGCCGAAGTGAAGGAAGGCGACATTCTGATTGGGAAGATCACGCCGAAAGGCGAGACCGATCCGACACCCGAGGAGAAACTGTTGAAAGCGATCTTCGGCGATAAGGCTGGCGATGTGAAAGATGCTTCATTGAAAGCTCCTCCGGGCATGAAAGGCATCGTGATTTCGACGAAATTGTTCAGCCGTAAGAAAAAAGATGCCGATACAAAAAAAGAAGATAAGAAACGCCTCGACCTACTTGAGAAGATGCATAAACAGAACTTGGTTGGTCACAGCGAGAAGCTCGGCCGTAAACTTGGCCTGCTGCTTGAAGGTGAAAAATCCGCCGGCGTAAGGAATCTAGAAGGCGACATGGTCTTCCGCACCGGTACACAATTCAAAATGGAAACATTTGTCGGATTCGATAAACTCGAAACACTGGATCCGAAAAACGAATGGGTCGAAGAAAAACGTAAAAATAATTTGATCGAAAAAATCTATCAGAATTATTTCGATACGCTTAATCATATAGAAGAAGCATTCAAGCACGAAAAGAATAAGATCACCATCGGCGACGAATTGCCACCGGGTATCGTACAGCTTGCAAAAGTATATGTTGCTAAGAAACGCAAACTCTCAGTCGGCGACAAGATGGCTGGCCGTCACGGAAACAAGGGTGTTGTTGCGGCAGTAGTACCGGCGGAAGATATGCCGTTCACTCCGGACGGTCGTTCCGTTGATATCGTGCTGAACCCCCTCGGCGTTCCTTCCCGTATGAACATCGGACAGCTGTTTGAAACTGCACTCGGATGGGCTGGAAAAGCGCTTGGTATTCGGTACTCAACCCCTATCTTCGACGGCGCAAGCTGGGAAGATGTTCAGGAGGAATTAAAGAAAGCAAACCTCAATGTTGATTCCCGCAGCACGCTGTTAGACGGACGCACGGGCGAAACATTCGATCAGCAGGTGACGGTCGGGCAGATCTATATGCTCAAGCTATCACATTTGGTTGACGATAAGATCCACGCTCGGTCGATCGGACCGTATTCGCTGATCACGCAGCAGCCTCTTGGCGGCAAGGCGCAATTCGGCGGTCAACGTTTCGGAGAGATGGAAGTGTGGGCGCTTCAGGCATACGGTGCTGCACACGTACTGCAGGAAATGTTGACGGTAAAATCCGACGACGTGATGGGACGCGCAAAAGTGTACGAGGCGATCGTGAAGGGTGAAAATCAGCCTGAAGCGAATATACCTGAATCGTTCAATGTTCTCGTCCGCGAATTACAGGGCCTCGGCCTCGAAGTTAAAATTGACTAAAGAAAAAATTGATGAACGGAATTTTCCGTTCATCAACTACTATTAGGAGAGTTGAATCTATGTTCCGCTCAAATGAAAGCAAAGCAACCAAATTATTTTCCCGCATCAGCATCAGTCTTGCATCATCCGATGCAATCCTGACGCGATCATACGGCGAAGTGACAAAGCCGGAGACGATTAATTACCGTTCGTTCCGTCCGGAACGCGATGGTTTGTTCTGCGAGCGCATCTTCGGTCCGACGCGCGACTGGGAATGTTATTGTGGAAAATACAAGCGTATCCGGTATAAGGGGATTATCTGCGACCGTTGCGGCGTTGAAGTGACGCAAAAGAGCGTTCGCCGTGAACGTATGGGACACATAGCGCTCGCGGTGCCGATCGTTCATATTTGGTATTTCCGTTCATTGCCGAGCAAGATCAGTTACATTCTCGGTATCAGCAACAAGGATCTTGAGAAGATTGTGTATTATGAATCTTATGTTGTCACCAATCCGGGCACAACAGGTTTGCAGCAGAAAGATCTCATCACCGAGGACCAGTACTTTGAAATCCTTTCCTCACTTCCCGAGAAGAATCAGGATCTGGAAGATGATGATCAAAAGAAATTCGTAGCGAAAATCGGCGGCGAAGCGATCAAAGATCTTTTGAAAAAAGTCGATGTGGAGATACTGTCTGCTGAACTTCGTGCACAGCTCCGTGTTGAAACATCGCAGCAGAAGAAACAGGACCATCTGAAACGCCTCCGCGTGATCGAGGCATTCCGCGAACGTGAAGGCGGCCCGGCGAATAAACCGGATTGGATGGTGCTTGATGTTATTCCGATTATTCCGCCGGAACTTCGTCCGCTTGTTCCGCTCGAAGGGGGCCGTTTCGCAACGTCGGATCTGAACGATCTCTATCGTCGCGTAATCATCCGCAACAATCGTTTGAAACGTCTTATCGACATCAAGGCTCCAGAAGTGATACTGCGCAACGAAAAACGGATGTTGCAGGAAGCTGTCGATTCGCTTTTCGACAATTCGCGCCGCAACAATGCGGTACGTAGCGATAACAACCGCGCGCTGAAATCCCTGTCCGATATGCTGAAAGGAAAACAAGGCCGTTTCCGTCAGAATCTTCTCGGAAAACGTGTAGATTATTCAGGCCGTTCGGTGATCGTGGTCGGACCGGAACTGCAGTTGCACCAGGCAGGTTTGCCGAAAGATATGGCGGTTGAATTATTCAAACCGTTCATCATTCGCAAGTTGATCGAACGAGGATTCTCCAAGACGGTGAAGAGTGCCAAGAAGATGGTTGAGAAGAAGGGTCCGGAGATCTGGGAAATTCTTGAAAATATTATTGACGGACATCCAATTTTGTTGAACCGCGCTCCTACACTGCACAGGCTTGGTATCCAGGCGTTTCAGCCTGTACTGGTGGAAGGCAAAGCGCTTCGTATCCATCCGATGGTCTGCACGGCATTCAATGCCGACTTTGACGGCGATCAAATGGCCGTTCATATTCCGCTGTCATTCGATGCTCAACTTGAAGCTCGTGTTCTTATGTTGTCATCGCATAACATTCTTTCTCCGGCAAGCGGCGCTCCGGTCATCACTCCGACGCAGGATCAGGTACTGGGTTGTTACTATTTGACGAAATCACGCACCGGTGCAAGAGGCGAAGGAACATTGTTCTATTCTGATCAGGAAGTGATCATTGCATACAATGAAAATAAGCTTGACCTTCATGCGCGCATTAAAGTTCGTTTTGAAGGAAAGATGATCGAAACCACAACCGGTCGTGTGATCTTCAATCAGATCGTTCCGGAGGAACTCGGTTTCATCAACGAATTGCTCAGCAAGAAGCGCCTTGTGCAGATCATTGCGCAGGCATTCCGCCGAAGTGGAAATCAGCGCACGGCTAAATTCCTTGATGCGATGAAGACGCTCGGTTTCACGTATGCAATGCGCGGAGGACTCTCCGTGAATATCGCCGACGTTGCCATACCGAAAGAAAAGGAAGAACTGATCCACAAAGCACAAAAAGAAGTTGATTCGGTTGAGAAACAATATCAGAACGGTTTCATCACCAACGGTGAGCGCTATAATAAAGTGATCGACGTCTGGACACGCACAACAAGCCGTGTTGCCGAACGGTTGTTCGATTCACTGCAGAATTCCAAAGAAGGTTTCAACTCCATCTATATGATGATCGATTCCGGTGCGCGCGGTTCGAAAGAACAGGTGCGTCAGTTGGCTGGTATGCGCGGACTAATGGCAAAACCGCAAAAATCAATGTCTGGTGCGACCGGAGAATTGATCGAAAATCCTATCATTGCTAACTTCCGTGAAGGTCTTTCGATTCTTGAATATTTTATCTCGACACACGGAGCACGAAAAGGTTTGGCGGACACCGCATTGAAAACTGCAGACGCCGGTTATCTTACGCGCCGTCTTGTTGACGTTGCTCAGGATGCAATTATTTCCGATGTCGATTGCGGAACATTCCGTGGAGTACTCACCGGCGCGTTAAAAGAAGGTGAAGACGTTAAAGAACCGTTGTCGGAACGTATAGTCGGCCGTGTCTCAGTTCATGATGTCCGCGATCCAATGACCAACAAGATCCTCGTCAAAGCAGGAGAGATCATCGACGAAGACGTGGCACAGACGATATCCGAAACTGCCATTGAACAAGTTGAGATACGTTCTGTATTGACGTGCGAGGCAAAACGCGGTGTTTGCGCAAAATGTTATGGACGTAATTTGACCACCGGAAATATCGTTGAAGTCGGTGAAACAGTCGGTGTCATTGCGGCACAATCTATCGGTGAACCGGGCACGCAGCTGACGCTTCGTACATTCCATACCGGCGGCACGGCCAGTTTAATTGCTAACCAGTCTCACATCACATCGAAATTCGATGGTTACTTGAAATTCGACAGCGTAAAATCAATCAAGATTTCAACGGAAGAGGGAGAGAAAATGCTTTCTCTCGGCCGCAGCGGCGCAATTCAGGTTATGAATTCCGATAATGCAGTCCTGACAAAATATGACGTTCCCTACGGTGCTATTCTTCAACTTGCCGATGGAGCGCAAGTCAAAAAAGGTCAATTGCTTTACGAATGGGATCCGTACAATGCCACGATCATTTCCGAATATGCCGGACAGATTAAGTACATGGATCTGAAAGAAAATATCACTTACCGCGATGAACCGGATGAACAAACCGGTCACATTCAGAAAGTGGTTATTGATTCTCGCGATAAGAATCTGAGTCCGTCAATCATGGTAACGGATAAGAGCGGGAAGAAGATTGCAAGTTATATTATTCCGACGCGTGCTCATATTCTTGTTGATCATGAAGAGGCGATTCCCGCCGGAACGGTGCTCGTAAAGATTCCGCGCGATATCGGTAAGACGCGCGATATCACCGGCGGTCTGCCGCGTGTGACGGAATTATTCGAAGCTCGTTCTCCGGGTGAACCGGCCGTAGTCAGCGAAATCGACGGAGTAGTTTCGTTCGGTGCGCAGAAACGCGGTAACCGTGAAGTGATCGTAACAAGTCACGACGGCAAAGAGCGGAAAGTGTATATGATTGCTCTTGGCAAACACGTTCTCGTTCAGGAAAATGATTTCATCCGCAGTGGCGAACGTCTTTGCGACGGTGCTATTGATCCGCATGATATCCTCCGCATCAAAGGTACCAGTGCGGTGCAGGAATATCTGGTGAATGAAATTCAGGAAGTATACCGTATGCAGGGTGTGAAGATCAATGATAAGCATATCGAAATTATTGTTCGCCAGATGATGCAGAAGGTACGCGTTACCGATCCGGGCGATACGCATTTCCTGGAAGGCGATTACATTGACAAAGTAAAATTTGAAGAAGTGAATCGCAGTCTCGAAGGAATGGTGTTCGTTGAGAATAAGGGCGATTCAAAAATGAAGAACAATACTCTCAGCGAAAAGAAAAAAGTGAAAGAGATGAACATTGAACTCAAAAAGAAAGAGAAGAAATCTATTGAGGCACGCGATGCCGAACCTGCTCTTTCTGAACCGATTCTTCTTGGTATAACGACGGCATCATTATCCACGGACAGCTTCATCTCTGCGGCGTCATTCCAGGAGACAACAAAAGTTCTCACCGATGCGGCCATCGAAGGAAAGATCGATCATCTGCTTGGATTAAAAGAAAATGTTATTATGGGTCATCTTATTCCCGCAGGTACCGGATTAAAAAAATTCCGGGAAGTGCTCGTTACATCAAAAACGCCTTCGCGGGTTATGGAAAAACCGGCGGTTGTGGAAGAGCCGACCGATGCAATGAAGGAAGAAGAAGTGGTTCTTGTTAAAAAAGCGAGAAAAAAGTCAAAAGTAACAGCTTAAACTCATTAGGGTGGATTTTAAAATAATCTTCCGTTGACGATTGACAAAAAAGAATTTTTTCGCTATATTGTAAAACTTAAAAAGACATTAAAAACATTACAATTTTTGGAGTACGTAGTTGCCTACGATTAATCAATTAGTTAGACTCGGTCGCGAAAATCTGGCCGTAAAGAGCAAGTCTCCGGCGCTTGAAGGCAATCCGCAAAAGCGCGGCGTGTGCACGCGAGTGTACACCACAACGCCGAAGAAACCGAATTCAGCACTTCGTAAAGTTGCACGTGTGCGTTTAACAAACCACATTGAGGTAACCGCTTACATTCCCGGTGAAGGTCATAATTTACAAGAGCACTCTATTGTAATGATCCGCGGCGGACGTGTAAAGGATTTGCCCGGAGTGCGTTACCATATAATTCGTGGAACGCTCGATACACAAGGTGTTCAAGATCGTAAACAGGCCCGTTCAAAATACGGCGCAAAACGACCAAAATAATCATAGTTTGACCTTTACCAATGAGAAAAAAGCACGCATCGAAACGTATCGCAATAGCTGACCCCAAATTTGGGGATTTGCTCGTTAATCGCTTTATCAATAATATCATGAAAGATGGTAAAAAGCATCGTGCTCAAACCATTCTCTATGATGCTATTGAAATTATCGGCGATCGAACAAAATCGCAAAATCCCATAGAAGTATTCAAAAAAGCAGTTCATAACGTCTCTCCGGTGATTGAAATACGTGCACGGAGAGTCGGCGGAGCAACCTATCAGGTTCCTACAGAAGTTCGTCCCGAACGGCGAACCGCTCTCGCAATTCGTTGGTTAATAAACTATTCGCAAGAACGTTCGGATAAGTCGATGTCGTTAAAATTGGCTGCTGAATTCATCGCGGCTGCTAACGGCGAGGGCAATGCGGTAAAGAAAAAAGAAGATACGCACCGCATGGCTGAAGCAAACAAAGCGTTTGCTCACTTTAAGTGGTAATTTGATTTTCAAAAGACATTTTAATCGTTTAAGTTATTACACTCGATAGCGGTGCGTTTATCCGCTTTAGAGTTTAGGAAAAGTATGCCTCGTAAATATTCATTGGAACGTACGCGTAATATTGGAATTATGGCTCATATCGACGCTGGTAAAACCACGACGACTGAGCGTATACTCTTTTATACAGGTGTTTTGCACCGTGTTGGGGAAGTGCATGATGGCGCTGCTACAATGGATTGGATGGAACAGGAAAAAGAACGCGGGATAACTATCACGTCTGCGGCAACAACATGTTTTTGGCGGGAGCATCGCGTTAATATCATCGATACTCCTGGCCACGTTGATTTTACGATCGAAGTTGAACGTTCACTCCGTGTTTTGGACGGTGCTGTAGCATTGTTTTGTTCTGTTGGCGGCGTTGAGCCCCAATCGGAGACAGTGTGGCGTCAAGCCGATAAGTATGGTGTTCCGCGCATAGCGTTCGTCAACAAGATGGACCGCACAGGTGCAGATTTTCTTAGTGCAGTGCAGATGATGAAGGAACGTCTTGGTGCAAATGCCGTTCCGATCCAACTTCCCGTTGGCCAGGGCGATATGTTTAAGGGTATTATTGATCTGGTAAAAATGAAAGCGCATATTTTTCACGATCATTCAAACGGCATGACTTGGGACGAAATTGAAATTCCCCATGATCTGCAGGCGCAAGCTGCAGAATACCGCACTAAGATGCTGGAAGCGGTATCTGATGAGGATGATTCGTTGTTGGAAAAATATCTTGAAGGAAAAGAAATTTCCGAAAAAGAACTTATTGATGTTTTACGTCGTGCATGTTTGAAAGTAACGATTGTGCCGGTTTTGTGCGGATCGTCGTTTAAGAATAAAGGCGTGCAGATGCTTCTCGATTCCGTTGTGAACTTTCTGCCGTCGCCGCTTGATATTCAGGGCGGAATGATTACAGGTCATCATCCGAATATGAAGGACATGGTCAGCCGTAATATTGCTGACAACGAAAAATTTACAGCGCTCGCATTCAAGATCATGACTGATCCGTATGTTGGCCGTTTGACATTTTTCCGTATTTACAGCGGTACTGTAAAAGCAGGATCGTATCTTTATAATTCTGTCAGCGATAAAAAAGAACGCATCGGACGAGTATTGCGCATGCATGCAAACCATCGCGAGGATGTTGATGAGGGATACGCGGGGGATATTCTTGCTGCCATCGGTTTTAAGAACACTCGCACGGGCGACACATTGTGCGGTGAAGACGAAGCGATTATTCTTGAAAAAATGATTTTTCCGGAACCGGTTATCCATCAGGCAATCGAGCCGAAGACAAAAGCCGATCAGGAAAAAATGGGCGAAGCTTTATCGAAACTTGCCGAAGAGGATCCTACATTCAGGGTCTCAACAAATCAGGAAACCGGTCAAACGATTATCGGCGGTATGGGTGAGTTGCACCTTGAGATACTTGTAGACAGAATGAAGCGCGAATTCAAAGTAGAAGCGAATGTGGGTAAACCGCAGGTAGCATACAAGGAAACAATCCGTAAAAAAGTTACTGCTGAAGGTAAATTCATCCGTCAATCAGGTGGTAAAGGTCAGTTTGGTCACGTGTGGATCGAGCTGGAACCAAATGAAAAAGGGAAGGGATATGAATTCGAAGATGCCATCGTCGGAGGAGTAATTCCGCGTGAATTCATTAAGCCGGTATCAGCCGGCATTCAGGAAGCTTTGAAGAACGGTATTCTTGCCGGTTATCCGGTAGAAGATATTAAAGTTAAATTGATCGATGGTTCATATCACGATGTTGATTCGTCGGAAATGGCATTTAAGATTGCCGGCTCGATGGCTTTTCAAGAAGGCGCAAAAAAGGCAAGTCCTGTAATTCTTGAACCGATCATGGGTGTTGAGGTTGTCTCTCCTGAAGATTATCTTGGAGATGTTATGGGCGATTTGAACTCGCGCCGTGGAAAAATTGAAGGTATCACACCGCGCAAAGATGCGCAGGTGATAAAAGCAATGGTCCCGCTTTCGGAAATGTTTGGTTATGCAACGCAGTTGCGGTCGATGACTCAGGGACGCGCACTCTATACAATGCAATTCGATCATTATGATGAAACACCGAAATCAGTTTCCGAACAGATCATTGAAAAAGTAAAAGGCAAGAACGCTTAATATTGGATTTGTAGACTTCATCATTCACATAATAAAATAAGGAGAAATCCTCATGGCAAAAGAAAAATTTGACCGCAGTAAGCCGCACGTAAATATTGGAACGATCGGACACGTTGATCACGGCAAGACTTCGTTGACTGCAGCGATCACAATGACACTCTCTCTAAAAGGGGGCGGACTATCGACAGTGAGAACATTTGATTCAATTGACAATGCTCCTGAAGAACGTGAACGTGGTATTACAATTGCAACGGCTCACGTGGAATATTCCACCGAGAACCGTCATTATGCTCACGTAGACTGCCCGGGTCACGCTGACTATGTGAAGAATATGATTACCGGCGCCGCTCAAATGGACGGTGCTATTCTTGTTGTTGCAGGCACAGACGGACCGATGCCGCAGACCAAAGAACATATCCTGCTTGCTCGTCAAGTTGGTGTGCCGAAAATGGTTGTGTTCTTGAATAAAGTTGATATTGCGGATCCTGAACTTCTTGACCTCGTGGAAATGGAATTGCGTGAGCTTCTAACTTCGTATAACTTCCCCGGCGATGAAATTCCGATTATCCGCGGTTCTGCTACAAAGGCGCTTGAAGCGTTTGCTGCAAACAAACCGATTGATGATGCTGCATACAAGCCGATTCTTGAGTTGATGGCTGCGGTTGATTCATATATTCCGGAACCAAAACGCGATGTTGAAAAACCATTCTTGATGCCGATTGAAGACGTATTTTCGATCACCGGTCGCGGTACCGTTGGTACGGGTCGTGTTGAACGCGGTCATGCAAAAGTTGGCGACGAAGTTGAAGTGATCGGTTTGGGAGCTCATAAAAAAACCGTTATCACCGGCGCAGAAATGTTCCGCAAGGAACTTGACGAAGTGCGTGCGGGCGACAATGCCGGCATACTTCTGCGGGGTGTTGAAAAGAATGATCTCGAACGCGGTATGGTTGTTGCAAAACCGGGTTCCATTACACCGCACAAAAAATTCCTGGCTCAGGTCTACGTGTTAAAGAAAGAAGAAGGCGGACGTCATACACCGTTCGTGAACGGATACCGTCCTCAGTTTTATTTCCGTACCACCGATGTCACCGGCGTTGTAACAATGCCGACAGGCGTTGAAATGGTTATGCCGGGCGACAACGTGGATAATATGCAGATCGAATTGATCTCGACCATTGCTATGGACGAGGGTCTTCGTTTCGCTATCCGCGAAGGCGGCCGCACAGTGGGTGCAGGCGTTGTAACAAAGATCGTAGAGTAATAAAAAAAACATTTCTGTCAAGATCCCGGTGAGCTCAGTTGCGCGCCGGGAAATTGAACAAGGAGAAGAGAAACATTGGCTGGTCAAAAAATTCGAATCAAATTGCGCTCGTATGATCATAATCTGATCGACAAGTCAGCAGAAAAAATAATCAAAACCGTTAAATCAACCGGTGCTGTGGTTTCGGGGCCGATTCCGCTCCCGACTCGGCGATCGGTATATACGGTAAACCGGTCTCCGCACGTCGATAAAAAATCGCGTGAGCAGTTCCAAATTAAAAAACATAAACGATTGATTGACATTCTCTCGTCCGGATCGAAGACCGTTGATGCTTTGATGAAACTTGATCTTCCGGCTGGCGTTGATGTGGAAATCAAAGTGTAACCGGTTGAATAGTAGTGCAGTGTTAAAAATTTTGTTCAACCAATAAGTTTAGAAAGTTCTCAAGGAGAATATACCTGTGAGTGGAATTTTAGGAAAAAAGATAGGCATGACTAGCGTGTATGATGACAACGGGGTTTCGGTTCCGTGTACGGTCATCGAGGCAGGTCCGTGCTTTGTCACTCAGATTAAAACAAAAGATAAAGACGGATACGATTCAATTCAGCTGGGCTTTGATCAAAAAGCAGAACGTCTTGTCAATGAGCCATTGAAAGGCCACTTCGCGAAAGCAGGAGCTAAAGCGCTTCGTTTGCTCCGCGAATTCCGGAATTTCAATGACCTTAAATTTGAACTCGGCCAGGAAGTCCGCGTTGATACCATGTTCACGCAGGGTGACACGGTTGACGTATCGGCACGTTCGAAGGGAAAAGGTTTTCAGGGGGTTGTGCGTCGGCATCATTTCGGCGGTGTTGGTAGCCAGACCCACGGACAATCTGATCGTCAGCGCGCTCCCGGATCCATCGGCGGATCATCGTATCCCTCGCGTGTATTTAAGGGGATGCGGATGGCTGGAAGAATGGGATTTGACAATGTTACCGTTAAGAATCTTAAGGTCTTAAAAGTTATTCCGGAGTCTAACCTTATCCTTGTGAAAGGTTCTATTCCAGGAGCAAAAAATACTTACGTTACAATTACAAAGTAATTTGATCGCAGGAAGCATCTGCTATGAATATTGAAGTCTTAAAAAAAGATGGTACGAAATCCGGTCAAACCGTAGAGTTGAAGGCGGATATTTTTGAAATTGAGCCGAACGATCACGCGATCTACCAGGCTGTGCGTTCGTATTGGGCGAACCAGCGTCAGGGTACGCACAAGGTGAAAGCACGGAACGAAGTGCGAGGGGGCGGTAAGAAGCCTTTCGGCCAGAAAAAGACAGGGCGTGCCCGTCAGGGAACAAGCCGTTCTCCTTTGATGCCTGGTGGCGGCTCGATCTTCGGACCGAAACCACATGATTACGTTGTGAAATTGCCGGCAAAAGTAAAACGTTTGGCGCGTAAGTCTGCTTGGTCGCATAAGGCGAAAGACGGACAAATAATGATTGTTGAGGATTTTTCGTTCGATACGCCGAAGACAAAAGAAATGAGCACGATTTTGAAGTCGCTTCAAATCGGCGGAAAGAAAATATTATTTCTAACTTCGAAAACGGATCTGGCCGTATTGAAATCGGGACGCAATATTCCCACTCTTAATATTCTTGAAGCGGCAAAAGCATCGACGTATGATATTCTCAACAACAACTTTGTTGTGATACAGAAAAGTGGTGTTGACGTTATAAATAAAACATTTGCAAACTAAAAATAGTTACGGCAGCGATTATGACAGGAATACTAATACAACCATTGTTGACTGAAAAAATGACGGAATTGACTGCAAAACGTCAATACGCATTCAAGGTCGATTTGAACGCGAATAAAATTACCATCGCTAAAGCCGTTGAAAAAAAATTCAATGTCAACGTTACAAGCGTACGCACAGCGAACGTGAAGGGGAAAATGAAATCGCAAATGACGAAGCGCGGACGCATTGCAGGCAAGCGAAGCGACTGGAAGAAGGCGATCGTCACGTTGAAAGATGGACAAACAATTGATTTTCTTGCTAACGTTTAACGAGAAGAAGTTATGGCATTACGTAAATTAAAACCGACTACCGCAGCAACGAGATACTATTCGATTGCTACGTTTGAAGAGATCACCAGGTCGACACCTGAAAAATCACTTCTTACAAAAATTAATAAATCTGGCGGGCGCAACAGTCTCGGACGGGTTACTTCGCGTCATCGCGGCGGCGGTCATAAGCGACGTTACCGTTTGATTGATTTCAAACGCGATAACCACAACATCGAAGGAACGGTTTTTTCCATCGAGTATGATCCGAACCGTTCAGCATATATTGCGTTGATACATTATGTCAATGGCGATAAACGATATATTATTGCACCACAAGGGTTGAAAGTTGGGACGAAGATTATTGCGAGCGAAACTGCAGATATTCTTGTTGGCAATGCTCTTCCGTTGAAAGCGATTCCTGTAAACACACAGGTGCATAATATTGAACTTCGTCCCGGTAAAGGCGGACAGGTTGCACGCGGGGCTGGAAATTTTGCAACAGTGCAGGCAAAAGAAGGTCGTTTTGTTCTATTGAAATTCCCTTCCGGTGAAGCACGCAATGTTCTTGCGGAATGCTATGCTACGATCGGTCAAATTGGAAATTTGGATCACGAAAATATCAGTTTTGGTAAAGCAGGACGTTCACGCTGGTTTGGAATTCGTCCATATGTTCGCGGTGTTGCCATGAATCCTGTGGATCATCCGATGGGCGGTGGTGAAGGAAAAACGTCAGGTGGCGGTCATCCGGTTAGTCCGTGGGGCCAAAAAGCAAAAGGATTGAAGACACGCAAGCACAAAAAACAATCAAGTCAATATATCGTAAAGCGTCGTAAGTAATCAAGAGAGTATTATGAGTCGTTCACTCAAAAAAGGTCCATACATTGATTTGCGTCTTCTGAAAAAAGTCGAGACGCTCAATAAGTCAAACAAAAAGCAAGTGATTAAAACGTGGGCGCGAGCCTGCACCATTTCTCCTGAATTTGTTGGGCATACATTTGCTGTGCACAACGGCAATAAATTCATCCCTGTGTATGTGCAGGAAGCAATGGTAGGTCATAAGCTCGGGGAATTTGCACCGACACGTATTTTCCGCGGGCATCCTGGTTTGAAAACCGAAGCAGCGGCGTAATCATTCTAATTGGAGTCTAGTATCATGGAAGCAAGAGCATTACAACGATTTGTAGGAACGTCACCGCGCAAGATGCGCATAGTTATTGATTTGATCCGTGGCAGGTCGGTCGGTGAAGCAATGAATATCCTTCATTTCCAGCCGAAACATGCAGCTAAATCCGCAGAAAAAGTTCTTCGTTCAGCGGTTTCAAATTTTCAGAACAAAGATGCGAATACGGGAATCAGCACGGACGAACTTATTGTGAAGGAAGTATTTGTGAACGGGGGAGCTTCAATGAAACGTATCCTTCCCGCGCCGATGGGCCGGGCATACAAAATCTTAAAACGTTCGCATCATTTAACAATTATTGTCGATAAACGTACATCCAAAAAAAAATAATTTTCAGTTGAGGAGTTACTTTGGGACAAAAAATTAATCCGGTCGGTTTTCGTTTAGGCATCATCAAGGGTTGGGATTCTAATTGGTACGACGAAAAAAATTACGCCGGGAAACTTCAAGAAGATATGATGGTTCGGAACTACCTTCGAAACCGTCTGAAAAAAGCTGGTGTTTCTAAAATACTGATCGAACGTACGCCGAAAAATGCCCGCATCACCATCAATACATCGCGTCCCGGTGTAGTGATCGGAAAGAGCGGAAAAGAGATCGGACAGCTTGAAGAAGAACTGAAAAAAGTAACAAACAAAGAAGTAAAAATCCTTATCAGCGAAGTAAAGCGTCCGGAGCTTGATGCTCAACTGGTTGCGGAAAATATTGCAGCTCAGCTTGAAGGACGCATAGCATTTCGCCGTGCAATGAAACAGGCTATTACGGCGGCAATGAGAATGGGAGCTGAAGGGATTCGCGTGAAATGCGGCGGTCGTTTAGGCGGCGCAGAAATTGCACGCACAGAGCAATACAAAGAAGGACGTATTCCGCTTCATACTTTGCGTGCCGATATCGATTACGCTCACGCAGAAGCCGCAACGATCTATGGAAAAATAGGCGTTAAAGTATGGATCTGCAAAGGCGAAGTTCTGGACCGTTCTGGAAAATAATGTTGAACTGCATTTGGAGTTTTGAATTATGTTAATGCCCAAAAGAGTTAAGTTTAGGAAAGCGCAACGCGGACGAATGAGCGGCGTGGCAACACGCGGAGCAACGGTCGCATTCGGTGATTACGGATTGAAAGCCATGGAACCGGGTTGGATCTCAGCGCGTCAGATCGAAGCAGCTCGTGTTGCTCTCACACGTTTAATGAAACGCGAAGGTAAGGTTTGGATCCGAATTTTTCCGGATAAACCGGTGACAAAGAAGCCTGCGGAAACCCGTATGGGAAGCGGTAAAGGAGCTCCGGAATTCTGGGTAGCAGTTGTGAAGCCCGGTCGGATCATGTTCGAAGTCGGTGGCATCAATAAAGCGACGGCACAGGAAGCATTGAAACTTGCAACACACAAACTTCCTATTAAAACAAAGTTTGTTTCACGTATCGACCTGGTAGCGTAAGGATAGAGAATATGAAATCACAAGAATTACGGCAAATGACAAATGAAGAACTCGGGAAACGTATCGACGAAAATCTCGATGCGCTTGCAACCATGAAGTTCCAAAAAGCAACCAGTCAGGTTGAAAATTCATCAAAGTTTATGTTGCTTCGCAGAGATATTGCGAGAATGAAAACGATCATTCGTGAACGTGAACTTAGCACTTCAAACGCAGCAGCAAAGTAAGAGAAGAGAAAACTCAATGGAAACAAGGAACAATCGAAAGACCAGAACCGGTAAAGTCATCAGCAACAAAATGGCAAAAAGCATTGTTGTTGCAATCGAGCGCAAAGTCGCTCATCCGTTGTACAAAAAATATTTTAAGCGGACAACGAAGTTCTATGCTCATGACGAGAAGAATGAAGCCGGTGTGGGTGACATGGTGAAGATCATGGAAACACGCCCGCTGAGCAAATTGAAACGCTGGCGCCTGGTCGAAATCGTTACAAAAGCCAAATAATTTGATCGATAGACGATAGAAAGTCCGGAGACGATAATGATCCAAGAAGAAACCAATTTAGTTGTTGCAGATAATTCAGGTGCAAAGAAGGTACGATGTATCCGCGTTCTCGGCGGACATGATCGACGCTATGCGTCAGTCGGCGACCTTGTTGTGGTATCGGTAAAGTCTGCTATACCGGGTGCCGGCGTAAAAAAAGGCGAAGTATCGCGGGCGGTTGTTGTTCGTACGACAAAAGAGATTGGACGAAAAGACGGTTCGTATATCCGCTTTGATGAAAATGCCGTTGTGCTGATCAATCCGCAGAATGAACCGCGCGGAACGCGTATTTTCGGTCCAGTAGCACGCGAACTTCGCGAACGACAATTTATGAAGATCGTTTCACTAGCTCCGGAAGTTTTGTAACTCAGAAAGAGAACTTATTATGCACGTTAAAAAAAATGATATCGTTGTTGTGATCTCGGGAAACTCCAGAGGCAAAGAGGGAAAAGTGCTGAAAGTGTTTCCTGAAAAGAATCGAGTGATCGTGGAAGGCGTAAATATTATGAAACGTCATACACGTCCCTCCCAGAGCAATCCGCAAGGCGGAGTAGTGCAAAAGGAAGCTCCGATTCATTCATCCAATGTGATGCTGAAGGATCCAAAGTCCGGCGAGAAGACCCGTATCGGATATTCGCGCACAAAGGATGCCGTCAGCGGCAAAAAGAAAGTAATGCGTATCGCACAGAAGAGCGGAGAAATGTTTTAATTTTTTCATCGGTGTTACGCGAATAACGTAACACGCAAACAATAGACGACAATGGCAAAAGAAAAAAAACAGCAGCAGAAAAAAGAAGAAAAGAAAGGGCCGGGAGTCCGCGAAGTTGGCGTATATCCCCGTCTTGCTGAAAAATATAAGAAGGATATCATCCCTGCAATGATGAAACAGTTCAAATATAAGAACGTTATGCAGGTTCCGAAGCTTGAAAAGATATCCGTGAATGTTGGTGTCGGTCAGGCAACGCAGGATGCGAAATTGCTGGACGTAGCTGTTGCCGAATTGGAAACAATCACCGGACAGAAAGCTGCAATTACCAAAGCGAAAAAAGCTATCTCAAATTTTAAACTTCGTCAGGGATTGGCTATCGGCGCGCGCGTTACGCTGCGCAGCAATATGATGTATGAGTTCCTGGACCGCTTAATAAGTCTTGCGATGCCGCAGATACGCGATTTCCGCGGGATTTCCGATCGGTCATTCGACGGACGCGGAAATTATACGCTCGGTATTAAAGAGCAAATTATTTTCCCTGAAATTGATGCGGACCGTGTCACAAAGATATCCGGTATGGATATTACATTTGTGACCACTGCGGATACAGACATGGAAGCAATGGAATTGCTGAAATTGTTCGGTGTTCCATTTGTAAAACGTGAACAACCAGTAGCGAAAGTAAGTTAAAGGACACTATGGCAAAACTTAGTTCAGTTGCCCGTCAAAAACGGCGCGAAAAATTGGTAGCAAAGTATGCTGCTATACGTAAAGAGTTGATTGAAAAAGGCGATATGGATGCCGTTCGGCTTCTTCCGCGCGACAGCAATCCAACACGGTTGCATAATCGCTGCTTCCAAACCGGACGTTCACGCGGATATTTTAGAAAGTTCGGTCTCGGACGCATGGCGTTTCGAAAATTAGCCCACGAAGGAAAAATTCCAGGTCTTACGAAAGCAAGCTGGTAACAATAGGAGAAGGTTTTAGAATGGCTCATTCAGATCCAATTGCAGATTATCTTACTCGTCTTCGCAACGCGATCCAGGCGAAGCACAAGAAAGTTGAAATTCCCGCTTCCAATGTGAAGAAGGAAATCACCCGCATCCTCTCGGAGAACAAACTCATCAATAAATATGATGTTGTTGCCGACGACAAACAAGGTACGATTCGCATCGCATTGAAATATTATGCGGGCTCGAACGTGATTAAGGGTTCTCGCCGCGTCAGTACGCCGGGCCGCAGGGTCTATCGTCAGGTAGAAGACCTTCCGCGCGTCAGCAACGGTCTTGGTCTTGCGATTGTATCAACATCAAAAGGTTTGATGTCTGATAAACAAGCGCGTAAAGAAAATGTCGGCGGAGAAGTGCTCTGCCTTATCTGGTAAAAGGAGTTTAGAACGTGTCACGTATAGGTAAAAAACTTATTACAGTTCCAAGCGGTGTAACAGTGGCAGTGAACAACGGCATTGTTACCGTAAAAGGAAAAAACGGAGAACTCAAAACTCAGCTGCATCCGAATGTCGGCATTGACATTAAGGGAAGCGAAGTGACGCTCACGAGAAAAACAGAAGAGCGTTCGAATCGTGCTATTCACGGAACGTCCCGCGCCAATGTTGCGAATATGATCAAGGGTGTTGCAGAAGGATTTGCCAAAAAATTGGAGTTAGTGGGTGTCGGTTACAAGGCGGAAATGAAAGGCAAGAACCTTGCACTTGCGCTTGGATTTTCACATCCGATTATTTTCCGTGCTCCTGATTCAATAAAGATCGAAACGCCGACACCAACAAGTATTGTTATAGCCGGTTTCGACAAACAACTTGTCGGACTTGTTGCAGCAAAAATTCGGTCGTTCAAGCTCCCCGAACCATACAAAGGCAAAGGAGTAAAATATGAAGGTGAAGTGCTCCGTCGTAAAGCCGGTAAAACAGCAGCAAGTTCGAAATAATAAATTTGTGAATTGAGATTATGATTAAAAAAGACACTACAAAACGCCGCATTCGGATCAAAAAAACGATCAAAAAGAAAATTTTTGGATCAACGGAACGCCCACGTTTTTCCGTCTATCGCAGTCTGAATGAAATTTACGGACAGATTATTGATGACGTAACGGGAAAAACAATCGTTTCACTTTCAACGAATTCTAAAGAGGTGAAACAGGATGTGGCCGGTGTAAAAACAAAAGTGGCGCAGAGTACGCTGGTGGGGAAACTTCTGGCAAAGAAAGCTATAGAAAAAAATGTCAGCGCGGTCGTGTTTGATCGTAACGGGTATTTGTATCATGGACGCGTGAAGGCGTTTGCCGATGGTGCTCGCGAAGGCGGATTGAAATTCTAAACTGCTCGTCGTGCTGTCCAATTGTCGTGTCGTCCAATGGCAGGACAGCGCCCTTTGGAGGCGTTAATCTAGGTTCGAATCCTGGCACGACAGCAACATTTAACGAAAAAAAATAACTGTGAGGATTTACCTTGGCTCGAATTAAAACAAGTGATCTCGATCTGAAAGACAAATTGGTGCACATCAACCGCGTAGCAAAAGTGGTGAAGGGTGGACGCCGTTTCAGCTTTAATGCAATTGTTGTTGTCGGCGACGGGAACGGATACGTAGGGATCGGACTCGGTAAGGCGAATGAAGTTGCTGACGCGATATCCAAAGGGACTGATGATGCCAAAAAGAATGTTGTGAAAGTTCCGCTTATCAATGGAACTGTTCCACACGAGGCCCTTGGAAAATTCGGTGCAGGAAAAGTATTGCTTCGTCCTGCAGCGCCCGGAACTGGCTTGATCGCCGGCGGAGGTGTGCGTGCCGTACTGGAGATGGCTGGAGTGAAAGATATTCTGACAAAGCAGATGGGATCGGCAAATCCGCATAACGTTGTGAAAGCAACGCTGCGTGCGCTGCTCTCAATGCGTGATGCAAGAATGGTTGCAGCAGAACGCGGAATTTCCGTTCAAGAACTTTTTTCATAACCAAACAAAGTGTGAGCGACAATGGCAGCGCCGAAAAAAATTAAGATTACGCAAAAGGTCAGCATTATTGATACGCTGGCAAAACACAAAGCAACGATCAAAGCGCTCGGTCTCGGCCGTCCGAATTATTCCGTTGTTCATACAGAAACCCCGCAGATACGCGGAATGATCAACTCGGTGCGCCATTTGGTGACCGTAGAAGAAGTTAAATCATAATATTCAACTGAAGATGCGAGCTCCGGCTCCGGGGCGTTAGTACTTCACAGGAGACAGTAATGGCAAATATTCTCAGCAACTTAAAATATGCAGCAGGTTCACGCAAAAAAAGAAAACGTATCGGCCGCGGACAAGGTTCAGGGCACGGCGGAACATCAACGCGTGGACATAAAGGACAGGGCTCACGGTCTGGTTCCGGCTTAAAGCGGAATTTCGAAGGCGGACAGATGCCGCTTGTACGGCGTTTGCCGAAATTTGGTTTTACACCCCGCAACCGTGTAGAATATGCGATCATGAATGTTGAAATACTGCAAAAACTTGTTGACGACAAAAAGATCACCGATGGTATTATCACGCCGGAAGTCCTCGTTAAGATCGGTGCAGTCTCCGATAAGAATCAGCCTTTGAAAATTCTTGGCGACGGCGAATTGAAAGCAAAGTTAACCGTAACGGCTCATAAGTTCAGCAAGACAGCTGCGGAAAAAATCACTGCGGCGGGCGGTTCGATAAAAGAAATTTCTAACGAAAAAGTTGCTGCTTAACTTAATCTGAATATTCACAATGAGTAAATTCACCGAAAGTTTCAGAAATATCTTCAAGATAGAAGAACTTCGCACTCGCCTGCTTTTTACGGGGGGATTGTTGATGGTTGTTAGGCTTGGTGCTCACATTACATTACCCGGTGTTGATGCGGGTGTTCTTGCTGCGGCCATGCGCAATCAAGACAGTAATTCACTTTTTGGATTATACGATC
Source organism: uncultured Ignavibacteriota bacterium (assembly GCA_903861125.1). Lineage (GTDB taxonomy): Bacteria > Bacteroidota > Ignavibacteria > UBA10030 > UBA8401 > UBA8401. The sequence goes on along the minus strand of CAIOTF010000015.1, from coordinate 118,353 downwards.
TTTTCGTTGGCGGTGCATTCCATAACGCTGCGATTTTTGCTCTTGGCATAATGCCCTATATTAGTGCTTCGATCATTATTCAGCTGCTTGGCGCCGTTGTTCCGTTCTTCCAAAAATTGCAAAAGGAAGGGGAAACCGGCAGGAAAAAAATCAATCAATATACACGTGTCGGTACTGTACTGATTGCATTGATGCAGGCGTGGGGCGTGAGTGTGCGTTTAGGAAGTCTGAATGCTAATGGAATTCCGATTGTTCCTGCAGAAGTGCACGGATTGTTTTTTTCGTTCAGCACGATGATTTTTTTAACCGCAGGCACGATGTTTATGATGTGGCTTGGCGAACAGATTACAGAACGCGGACTTGGCAACGGTATTTCACTGATCATTTTTATTGGTATCATCGCACGTTTTCCACAAGCGGTTCTTGATGAAATTCAATTGGTCGGATCCGGCGCGCGTCCTATCATTATCGAATTAATTATTTGGGGATTGATGCTGCTCATTGTTGCCGGTGTTATAATGGTAACGCAAGGCACACGGCGTATTCCCGTGCAGTATGCGAAACGCCTCGTGGGTCGTAAGGTGTACGGTGGCGTTACTCAATATATTCCGATGCGTGTGAATACGGCCGGAGTTATGCCGATCATTTTTGCGCAATCGTTGATGTTCATCCCTAGTACGGTCCTGACATTTTTTCCTGAAAGCGAATTTGTAGGCTCGATCGCAGGATATTTCAGCTATACATCACTGACGTATTCGTTTTTTTACGGTTTGATGATTGTCTTCTTCACATATTTCTATACGGCAATTGCATTCAACCCGAATGATGTTGCTGACAATATGCAGAAGAATGGCGGATTCATCCCAGGTATTCGTCCCGGAAAACATACGTCGGACTTCATTGATAACATTTTGACAAAAATTACGCTGCCTGGTTCGATCTTCCTTGCGATCATCGCTATTCTGCCGGCGTTCATGGTGAAGTTTGGTATTACATCAAGTTTTGCCTCTTTCTTTGGCGGCACAAGTTTGTTGATTTCCGTCGGCGTAGCATTGGATACTCTACAGCAGATCGAATCGCATCTGATGATGAGACATTATGATGGTTTTATGAAGAGCGGCAAGATTAAAGGCCGAATTGGTCGGTAATGGCAGTCAGTATTAAGTCTGCGGCAGAGATAGAGTTAATGCGGGAAAGTTGTCGGATCGTTGGTGATGTGATCAAATTGATCGGGACGCAGGTGAAGCCGGGAGTTTCGACAGCACAACTTGATTCGATGGCGGAAGATTACATTCGAAGCTGTAATGCGGAACCGGCATTCAAAGGATACGGTTCGGATCCGAAGAATCTTTTTCCTGCTACATTATGTATTTCGATCGACAATGAAGTTGTTCATGGGATCCCCGGAACAAGGGTGCTGAAAGAGGGAGAGATTGTTTCGATCGATGTCGGCGCAAAAAAAAATGGATTTTACGGAGATGGAGCTTTTACATTCTCTGTTGGGGAAGTAAGCGAAGAGAAGAAGCGGTTAATGAGGGTGACGAAAGAATCTCTTGACCGTGCGGTTGAAAAGGCAGTTGACGGAAATAGGATCGGCGATATTGCACACGCTGTTCAGTCACTGGTAGAGTCAGAAGGGTTTTCGGTGGTGCGGGATTTAGTTGGACATGCTGTTGGAAGGGAATTACACGAAGATCCGCAGGTTCCAAATTACGGGAAAGCGGGAAAAGGGACAGTGTTGAAAGAAGGAATGACACTCGCGATTGAACCGATGGTGAATGCAGGAACATACAAAGTGTTGACGGCACCAGACAGATGGACGATCGTTACGCAAGACGGAAGGCCTTCAGCGCACTTTGAGTACACGGTGGTTGTTCGCAAAGGTAAAGCAGAAGTGTTAACAATCTATCATTAATGGCAAAACAAGACGCAATAAAAATTGACGGAGTAATTTCAGACACATTGCCGAACGCATCGTTTAGGGTAAAGTTAGACAATGGCCACGAAATTTTGGCGCATATCTCCGGCAAAATGCGAATGCACTACATTAAAATTCTGGTCGGCGATAAAGTAACAGTGGAACTTTCGCCGTATGATTTGACAAAAGGCAGAATTACGTATCGATACAAATAAGTGTTAAAAAGGGACGACAATGAAAGTTCGTGCATCAGTAAAAAAGATCTGTGAAAACTGCAAGATCATCCGCCGCAAAGGCAAAGTGATGGTAATCTGCAAGAAAAATCCAAAACACAAGCAACGTCAAGGTTAAAATTTAGGAGAGTAATCAGTGGCTCGTATCGCTGGCGTAGATCTACCGAAAAATAAGCGTTCCGTTATCGGATTGACATACATCTTTGGAATCGGTGATACCGTTTCGAAAGAGATTCTTGCGAAAGCAGGAGTGGATGAAAATAAGAAAATCGGTTCGTTGACGGATGAAGAGGTCAATAAGATCCGTACAATAATCCAAACAGATTATAAAACCGAGGGTGCACTTCGTGCTGAGAACCAGATGAACATCAAACGCTTGATGGACATCGGGGCATATCGCGGACTGCGTCATCGTAAAGGCCTGCCGGTTCGTGGTCAGCGCACACGTACCAATTCGCGTACACGCAAAGGCAAACGTAAGACCGTAGCAGGAAAGAAAAAAGCAATCGCTAAGAAGTAATTAGATACCTGAAAGGAATATTGTGGCTAAACAACAATCTGCACCGACAGTTGCGGCAAAAAAGAAAAAGAAAATTCACGTTGACGTGAATGGGAAAGTGTATGTGAAAGCGACATTCAATAATGTCATTGTCACTATCACCGATACCTACGGCAACACCATCGCTTGGTCATCGGCAGGCAAGAATGCTTTTAAGGGTTCGCGTAAGAACACACCGTTCGCAGCGCAGGTCTCTGCCGAAGGAGCTGCAAAAGAAGCATACGATCTCGGACTTCGTAAAGTTGAAGTATTCGTGAAAGGTCCCGGTTCGGGCCGTGAAGCTGCGATCCGTTCTTTGCAGACCGCAGGACTTGAGGTTACGATCATCCGCGATATGACACCAATTCCGCACAACGGCTGCCGACCGCCGAAACGACGTAGAGTGTAATTTTTTATCTTTTTAATTAAGGAAATTAAAACAGAATGGCACGTAATACCGGATCAGTAACAAAACAATCCCGCAAGTTAGGGATTGCGCTGAGCAACAAAGCAAACAAATTCATGGAACGCCGTCCGTACGGCCCCGGCCAGCATGGCAAGGGAAAACGCACGAAGGTTTCTGAATATGGACTGCAGTTGAAAGAAAAACAGAAGATGAAGTATATCTATGGTGTTCTTGAGCGGCAATTCAGAAATTATTTTGAAAAAGCGTCTCACATGAAAGGCAAGACCGGCGATAATCTTGTGAAGCTGCTTGAACTTCGTCTTGACAACGTTGTCTACCGTATGGGGTTTGCCCCGACACGTCGTAGTGCGCGTCAATTGGTGACACACGGTCACTTCCGTATCAATAAGGAAAAAGTGAATATTCCTTCATTCCAAATGAAGACCGGTGATGTCATTGCTGTTCGCGAAAAAAGCCGTCAGTTGGACATCATTCATAACGCTATGAAGCGTGTAAAAGATGCTTCGGTCTACACATGGGTGAGCCTTGATAAGGCTGCCATGGCTGGTACATTTTTACGCGTGCCGGAACGTGAAGAAATTCCGATGCTTGCAAACGAACAACTCGTTGTTGAGTTGTACTCGAAATAATCTAATTGAATTTTTCCTTTACTTGGTGAGAACCAAACTATGAGCAATACACAATTTCAAATGCCGGACAATGTTGTATTGGAAGAATCATCCAGTACAGACAGATTCGGTCGATTCATCGTACAACCGTTGGAAAAAGGATACGGAGTCACGATCGGCAATGCATTGCGCCGCGTTCTTCTTTCATCCCTTCCTGGGTATGCCATTACGGCAATTCGTATCGAAGGCATTGTTCATGAATTTACGGCGCTGCCGGGCATCGTTGAAGATGTTACCGATATGATCTTGAATCTTAAACAAGTGCGTCTGAAAGCAACCAACAAAAAAGTTGGCAAAGTGACAGTGCATTTGAAAGGTCCGGGAAAATTTTTGGCGGGCGACATTCAAAAGGCAAGTCCGGAAGTGGAGATATTAAATCCTGATCTTCACCTTGCAACACTGAATAAAGATGCTGATTTCGAGATTGAGTTCCGCATCGGACGCGGCAAAGGGTATGTGACTGCAGAAGAAAACAAAATGCCCGATCAGCCGGTCGGCATGATCACGATAGATTCTATCTTCACGCCAATTGTGAATGTCCGCTATACTGTGGAATCAACACGCGTTGGTCAGCAGACTGACTATGAAAAATTGATTCTTGAAGTGGAAACAGACGGTTCCATCGTTCCGAAAGATTCTGTTGCATATGCCGGGAAAGTGCTTCGCGACCACATTCAATTCTTCATCAATTTTGATGCAACTCAGGAAACTGAAAAAGAAGATAACGAACGCGACGAAGAAATCTCACGTATTCGCAAGATCCTAATCACGCCTGTTGACGAACTTGAACTTTCAGTCCGTTCGCACAATTGTCTGCGTGCTGCAGATATCAAAACACTCGGCGATCTTGTTCGTAAGGATGAATCTGAGTTGTTAAAGTTCCGTAACTTCGGACGTAAATCGCTTGCCGAATTATCGGCGATCGTGGAAGTAAACAATCTTACATTCGGTATGGATGTGGACAAATATTTGAAAGACAGCGACTAAAAGGAATCATTGTAATGATACACGGACGAGCAGGAAGAAAATTACAACGCACAGCAAGTCACCGGAAGGCATTATTGAACTCGCTTTCAACTTCGCTATTGCGTCATAAACGGATTCAAACCACTCTGGCAAAGGCAAAAGAAACACGGCTGGTCGTTGAAAAAATGATCACCCGTGCGAAGAATGCCGTAGCAAAAGAGGTTGAAGGCGGACCGAAGAACATCCACGCACGTCGTGAGATTGCCCGCCATATCAACGATAAGGAAGTGGTAAAAATGCTGTTTAGTGAAATTGCACCGAAAGTTGCTTCACGCCCGGGCGGCTATACGCGCGTGATCAAACTAGGTCAGCGCCTCGGCGACGGTGCCCATGTTGCCATGATCGAACTTGTTGACTTCGCCCTTGGTGCGGATGCACCGGCAGAACCGGTGAAAAAGAAACAAGATCGCCGTACCCGCGTCAATCAGAAGAAGAAGGCGAAGAGCGAAACTGCTGCGGAAGATCCGGCAACACCTTCCGCATAACAATGTATTCATCAAAGGATAGCAATTGCTATCCTTTGCTCTTCAAGTGAAACATCAATCCTGTGTGTGTGAAGTATGAAAATTTCTTCTGTTGATTTTGTTGTTGGCGTAGCAAACTTGAAGCAACTTCCTAAGACCAATCTTCCCGAAATTATTTTTATCGGCCGTTCCAACGTCGGCAAATCCTCGCTGCTCAATAAACTCTGCAACAGGAAAAATATTGCACGCGTCAGCGCGACCCCAGGCAAAACCCGCGAATTGAACTATTACCTGATCAACAAAGAATTATACTTTGTGGATCTTCCCGGTTATGGGTATGCTAAGGTCGCCGAGCATGTGAAAGCCGGCTGGACACAGATGATCGAAGAATTTTTTCACACGCGCAGACAAATTGCGCTTGCGATTCAGATTGTTGATGCTCGTCTTGGTCCAACCGAGTTGGACAATACGATGATGGGTTGGCTTGACTTTTATAAAGTTCCGTTCCTTCTTATCCTTACTAAAGCCGACAAACTCCCGAAAAATAAATTGGTAGTTCAAATGAATACCATTGGGGCACAATTGAGTAAGTATAAACATCTTGTTGGCCTCCAGCCGTTCTCCGCAGTAACCGGCGACGGCAGAATGGAATTATTGAAAACGATCGATCGTCAGATCGAGGAAAAGGAACTTCCTTCGTCAAAGCTTGTTACAGCAGTAGCGTAACCTCAGTTTCACGTTACACCGTTCACCCCGCACGGTTATTTTCTTACAGTCCTATATTGTGAGGAGCACACATATGAAAAAACGATTATTTACCCCAGGTCCAACCCCAATTCCTGAAACCGTAATGTTAAAGATGGCAGAGCCCATCATTCATCACCGTAATCCGGAATTCAACGAGATACTTACCCGCGTCAATCAGAATTTAAAATATCTTTTCCAGACAGAGCAGCCCGTTTTGACGCTGACCTGTTCGGGAACCGGCGGTGTCGAATCGACGTTCGTCAGTTTGTTCTCTCCTGGCGATACGATTATTGCATCGAATGGCGGAAAATTCGGCGAACGCTGGGTAAAGTTGCCAAAAGCGTTCGGATTAAATGTTGTAGAGATCAAAGTCGAATGGGGGAAAGCGCCGACCGAAGAACAAATACTCACCGCATTAAAAGCGCATCCGGATACAAAAGCCGTCTATCTTGTTCATAGTGAGACTTCGACCGGAGCGGCAACGGATGTTAAAACACTTGCAAAGCTGATCCGTGAAAATTCAAACGCTCTTGTTTGTGTTGACGGAATCACGGCAGTGGGTGCCCACGAAATGCGCTTTGACGAATGGGGAATAGACGTTTGCGTGACCGGATCTCAAAAAGGATTAATGATTCCTCCCGGACTTGCATTTGTAGCATTGAGCAAACGAGCTGTTGCTGCGATCGAAACGGCAAAATTGCCACGTTTCTATTTTGACCTGAAGAAAGCTTTGAAATCGTATGCCGATAATGATACGCCTTGGACTCCGGCTGTTTCACTGGTAATCGGTGTCGATGCCGCATTACAAAAGATCCGTGAAGAAGGGATCGAAAATGTTTGGGCAAGACACAAACGGCTGGCCAATGCGATCCGCGCCGGTGTTGTCGGAGCCGGACTGAAATTATTTTCATCATTCCCGTCGTTTGCCGTTACACCGGTTTGGGTTCCCGAAGGAGTCGAATGGAAACAATTTAATAAGATCCTGAAAGGCAAATACGGCATTACAATCGCCGGCGGACAGGATGATTTTACCGGAAAGATCTTCCGCATTTCACATCTTGGTTATTATGATGAACTTGATATGATCACGATGATCGGGGCATTGGAGATGACACTGCAGGAGTGCGGCCACAAATTTGAAATGGGCTCAGGCGTGAAAGCTACATTGAATTCGTTGATGACAAAATAAAAAACATTTATGAACGAAGCATCTTCATCCCTTCCCCAATAACCAATATTGGGGAAATTATTTTTTGGAGGATACTATGAAAATACTGATTACCGATCCGATAGAACAAAGCTGCGTTGACATTTTAACCCGCGAGGGTTTTCAAGTGGACTCAAAACCGGGACTGCCGGCGGAAGAAATTAAACAGATTATTCACGAATATGCAGCACTGGTTGTCCGCAGTGGAACCAAAGTAACTGCAGATATTATAGAGAAGGCTGCGGCGATGAAAGTGATTGGGCGCGCCGGGGCAGGGGTTGACAACATTGATTCGGCCGCCGCATCCCGCAAAGGTATTATTGTCATGAACACGCCGGGCGGAAATACTCTCTCCACCGCCGAACACACCTTTTCTATGCTGATGGCACTTTCTCGCAATATACCGAATGCCCATGCCAGTCTGGTGGCAGGACGCTGGGACCGTAAAAAATTCATGGGAACCGAACTCTTCGGCAAAACCATAGGTATTATCGGTATGGGCAAGATTGGCCGCGAAGTGGCTATACGCGCGAAGGCGTTCGGAATGATCACCATTGGGTTTGATCCTGTGCTGAGTGCAGATGTCGCGCAGAAAATGAATGTTGAACTTGTTTCTCTCGATGAGATCTACCGCCGTTCGGACTTCATAACAGTTCACACTCCACTAAGCGATGAGACACGAGGTCTGTTGAACGATGAAACGATCGCCAAATGCAAAAAAGGAGTTCGTCTGATCAATTGTGCCCGCGGCGGCATCATTGATGAAGCTGCATTATTGCGCGGTCTGAAGAGCGGACATGTTGCCGGTGCCGCACTAGATGTGTACGTTGAAGAACCTCCGAAAGATTTTTCGCTTGTTCAGCATCCGAATGTTGTCGCTACGCCTCATCTTGGCGCTTCTACAGAAGAGGCCCAGGAAAAAGTTGCGATTCAGATCGCAGAACAAATTGCTGACGCATTGAAAGACCGCGGGATTGTCGGCGCCGTTAATGCAGCTGCATTGCAGGCCGGAGTTCCGAACGAGATTAAACCATTCCTGCTTCTCGCTGAAAAGCTCGGTTCGCTTCTGGCACAGGTGATGAAAGGTCAGTTGAAGGAATTGAGCGTTGAATTAAGCGGTGAACTGCTTCAGAAACATACAGAATTGATTAAAGCGGGCGTGCTTCGAGGTCTTTTTTCCAAATTGATGAGTCAGCCGGTGAATTATATCAACGCTCCGGTCCTGGCACAATCAAAGGGGATACGCATCAGTGAGAAGAAGATTTCAGATGCAGAAGATTATGCAAATCTGCTCACAATAGGATACAAGACAGAATCGGAACAGCGCTCATTTTCGGGAACAGTCTTGGGTGGAAAACATCTGAAGTTTGTCCGTTTGGATAAATATTCCATTGAGGGAACTCCGGACGGAACATTCCTCTATTATACTAATATAGACAGACCCGGAATGCTGGCAAAGGTTGGCGCGATACTCGCAGATGCTCATATTAATATTGCAGGTCTTTCTCTCGGCCGGTCCGGTATGGGCGAACGAGCATTGACCGTTATGAATGTTGATACGCCGATCCCCGAACCTGTATTACAAAAGGTTGCCGCACTAGACGGAGTATTTAACGCTAAGGTTGTAACGTTATAATTTTTGTTAGATTGGCAAAGAACCCTCGATTCGTTCGGGGGTTCTTCGTTTTAAAGCGGTTTTCCGAGTATTTTTTTGAAGTTTTCTCTGTATCCGCGGCTTAAGATAACCTGGGTGTTGTTTTGAAGAACAACTTTGTACTCTCCGTTATAGTACGGCTGCAGTTCTTTGACCTTTTCTATGTTAATGATCGTGCCGCGATGGATACGAATGAAATGTTGTGGGTCCAGCTGATCCTGAATGTTATTCATTGTCTCACGAATCAGATGTGCTTCATTTCCAACATGGACGTTCACATAGTTCCCCGCAGCTTCCATCCAGTCGATCTCGTTCATCCGCAAAAAAATTATCTTTCCATTTGTCTTAACAATTAAACGCTCCGGCCGTGCAGATTCTTGGTTTATCGAATTCAGCATCGTTTGTATCTGTAAAGCGGTTTCGTCGGATTGTGTGTGCGATTGTATGGACTCACGGGCGTGGTTAACCGCTTTTGTAAACCGATTTCTGTCGAAGGGTTTCAGCAGATAGTCGACTGCGTGGAACTCGAACGCACGCAGTGCAAACTCATCGTATGCTGTTATAAAAATTATGCCGGGCAGCGGATCTATCTTTAATTGATTCAGCATTTCGAAGCCGTTCATTTCAGGCATTTGAATATCAAGGAACAGAAGATCGGGTTTGAATTTTTTACAGGAGGAGAGTGCATCATGCCCGTTGGCGCAGACATCGACGATCTCTATGTCATTTTCGCTTCGCGCAAAAAGCAGAACTTTTTCGCGGGCGAGTGGTTCATCATCAACGATGATCGCGCGGATCATATGCTGCACTGTAAGTAGTGTTTGAGAAAAGAAGTTAGTCCGTTATCATACGAAACGGAATGGAAAGAGTTACACGCAGCCCGCCTGTTTCTTTGTTTGTGAACGTCAGGGAAAAGTTATTTCCGTAGAGGATCTTCAGACGTTCGAGGGTATTTTTTATTCCGTGTCCTTTGGTCAGGTTATCATCCAGAGAGAGGGAAAAGCCGCTTCCGTCATCTTCAATTTGCAGGAAGAGCTTTTCGGCAGCTCGCCACGACGTAGCTGTGACGGTTCCTTGTTTAACATTCGGTGCTACTCCATGTTTGATGGCATTCTCAAGCAGCGGCTGAGCCATCATGCATGGCACAAGTGCGTCGAGCGTATCAGGACGGAAATTTGTCTGCACAATCAGGCGGTCCCCCATCCGTGCTTTTTCGATCAGCAAATACCGTTCGATGAAGGCAATGTCGTCTTTTAACGGGACTTCCTGCACGTTCATCCGTTCAAGAGAAATACGCAGGAGATCTCCCAGATACGTCAGCATAGTATCGGCTTCCTCCACGCTTTTATACATTAGGGAAGATATTCCGTTGAGCGTATTAAAGAGGAAATGCGGTTGTAGTTGCTGATGGAGTGTTCGGATCTGCGCTTCTTTCAACTGCACTTCCAACTGCGATGCACGCAGTTCGCGTTCCGTGTATTTCCTGAAATAATCGAACGCAAAGTGAATTGCGATGATGATACTATAATAGAGCAAACGGTACACATGATTTACACGTGCCATCGAATTCAGAACATACTCACCATATGTTACATTGGGCATCTTCTCAAAAATACCGCTGTACATCCACGGAACGAACGAATGTACCAGATAAATGTAGGTTGTGTAAATTGGAATATGAATAAAAGAAAAAAATAATCCGGCAAAAAGATGAGCGGTGAGGATGATCACGAAAGGGAGTTTTGTTGAAGATATTTTTTCGGATACCCAAATAATGAAAGGGGTAAGCAAAAGCCATAGATATGCTGCAATCACCCGGTCGGCAAAGACATTTATGATTTCTTCGGACGTAGGTTTTGTTGCGGACATCTCATACGAATCCGCGTAGATTGCCTGAATGAAAAAGGCGATCCCAAGGATGGTTAAAAAACCAAAATAAAAGAGCAGTTCGGTTTTGTACTTTTGCCAATACGTCGTCGTTGTCATCATCCACCGAGTGTAATCAATGTTTTACAAAAACTCCAGTAGAAAGATCAACGGTGGGAACCCGAAAATATCCCGTTCGGTTTTTTCGATTCAACAAATGATGGTGATCCTATCGGCGTGTGTGGTAGGGGACCGCGCGGACGAAGATGTTCCTCATCTATTCTTTTCGTCTTGCCGTTTTCTTCGTCTGCAAATGGTGTCTCTCTGCTGGTTAGCAGCCAGTTAATGTTGCATCCCAGATCGATCAATTTAACGAGCAACGCTGGTCCTGGTAAACTTCTTCCATTGAGATACCCCGAATACAGTGTGGATGGATTCATATCCAGCGCCTCGGCAAAATTTTTCATCGTTCCATAGCGTTTATAGCCGAACAGGCGCAAGTTCTGCGACACTTCCTTCTTATTTAGTTTCATGCATGCCTCCGAAAAAAAATATTGATGATTGTAACGATGATATTATCGTTATGTATAATAGAAAAACGAGCGAAAACTCAAAATCTTTTTGGGATGAACTGATGAAAAGGTGGGACAAAATACGTTATCACGTGATGAAAACGATCTGTTTTTTCTATTGAATTTGGGTCTTCAGCACTGGACACCACAGATAGGGAAATATGAACAAATTTGTTGTGACCCTTGACAATTGAACCTGCTGTCCCTATATTCAATCTAATCAATAAAAGAAACACTCATTATTCGGGACGTATTATTTAACATTTGGTACACTCCTCTTTAACGTGTTAATATCAACGCAAAAAATATTTATTATTATCATCCCTTTATACCGAAAACAAACAATAACTACATCATCATAACACAATAGTTCAAAAAACATAAGGAGACCCCACCAATGATTTTGAACAGATTACATTTGCTGTTCTCTGTTGCTATCGTTACGATGGCAATGGTACTTGTGAGCTGCGTTGAAATTCCAGACAAAGCTCCCGATCCGCCAGTCCTCAATGCGGAATACCGCTTTATTTCTGTCATGCCGGATGGTACTGTGCCCCCTACCAGTGTCCAAATTACCGAAGGGCCGAACTTTACCACTTACAAAACATACGCTATTGGAGCGAATGCCGTTGGATCTGAATATTACACACTATTCTCCGGCAGCAAACGCATTGTTTTTGGAGCAGCCGATACGTTCCGGTTGACGTTCGAAACAGATCAGCGTGGAACGCTTGCTTTTGCCATGACGAAGACAGGCACATTCCAGGCGCTGAAGCTTCCTTATCGTAATACATTTGCCGCAAATGGTCTTGCTGATACTTCGTTAGTTCGATTTGTTAACCTGGTTCAAAAAGCGCAGGATACAATCGACGTCTATCGTTCCGACAGCACGTTCGCGACTGGCGTTGTGAGTGTCAACAATATACTGTATGCTGCTGCCAGCACGACACAAAAGGTTCCGGCAGGCAAGTCTTACAAATACTTCTTCACAGATCCCAGCAACACAAATAGGGTATTCAAAGATTCAATTGTTATCAGTGGAGCGTCACGAAAAATTTATACTGTTTTCGTCTACGATAAATTTGACTCAACAGGTGCAACATCGACAGCTAAAACTGCAAAAGTCAAAGTAAAGGTCTTGGAAGAATTATGATCAGCCTCTCTAACGATACTATGAATAAACCCTATGAAGCATCAAGAGGAGAAATTATGAAAAAATTTTTACTGTATGTAATGATCTTCTCAATTATTCCGACGTTGATCTTTGCGGCATCCGGAAAGATTCGCGGTCAAATAATTGATGATAAGACCAAAGAAGCGCTTGTAGGCGCCAGTGTTGTAATTGTCGGGACGAACTACGGTGCGGTAACCGATGTTGATGGTAATTTTATCATCTTAAACGTTCCTCCCGGAACGTATGCACTTCGTGCATCATTCATCGGATATCAGAACACAACGGTCAACAATATTAAAGTGAGCGAAGATCTGTCGACGGAGGTGAATTACCGTTTGATTTCTTCCGAAGTACAGTTGAGCGAGGTCATTATTATTAACGACCGGCCGTTAGTGAATAAGAACGCTACAAACGCAGTCCGTATTGGAACGCAGGAAGATATTCAAAAACTTCCGGTTCGCGGCATTCAAGCGGCTGTTGCACTGTCCCCCGGCGTTGTGCTGCAAAATGGCTCCTTATATATCCGCGGAGGACGTTCTGACGAAGTGGGATATTATCTTGAGGGTGCAAATACAAGAAGTGTATCTTCCGGAAACAACCTGACCACGGTTATCCCCGATGCTCTTGAAGAATTTCAGGTGCAGGCAGGCGGTTATACGGCGGAATACGGCGGCGCCAACTCAGGAATTGTGCGTCAGTCATTAAAAGCAGGCGGACAAGAATATAAAATTTCTGCTCAAGGCGAAACAGATAATTTCACGTCGCAATATACAAAACGCTTAGGAACGTATTCCTATGGATACAGCGATTATACGTTGACCATCGGCGGACCCGTTCCCGGAATGAAGAATGTTAAATTCTTTCTCGCTGGCGAGAACCAATTCCAACGCGACAACCAGGTTATGTTCTGGGAAGGTTTCAAAATGGATTCGCTGCCGGATCTTAACTCTTCGACCGGTTACGTCCTTCCATTGCTTGAGATCAAACCAGGCAACATTCCCGGACTATCAAACCGTTACACATCAAACGGAACCCTGTCGTTCGATTTTCAGCCGTTCCTGATACGTATTGGCGGATCGTTTAGCCGTCAGAAAACACAGAACACAGGCGATATCCTTGCAAATTTATTTGCGATGCAGCGCCTTGGAATCACGGACAACAGCAACTTATTATTGAACACCAAGATCACCCATATTCTCAATACCACCACATCGTATGATTTTAACGTGAGTTACATGGATAATCGCAGCAAAACGTACGATCCTGATCATGGCGATAATTTCTTTCTGTATAATGACAGTGTTGCAAATGCAAAGCTCGGTTATACATTCAGAAATTATAATAATGGACCGACAGCATATAATCTTTATAATTTTGGCGTGAATAAATTTGGCACCACGCAGGCAACATTCAATAAACAGAAACAAACACGGCTTGGTGCTTCATTGGATATCACCAGTCAGGTAAGCGGTGAACATCAGCTGAAGGTTGGTGCATCAATTGAAGAGTATCGTGTAAGCAATTTCTCGACCGGTTCGTCGTCACTACTTGGTTATTACCGCAACAACCCGGACGATGCTCGCACTGCCGGTTTAAAACGTGACTACGCAGTTTCACAAAACGGCGGCGTGAATAATTATGGTTATGACTGGTATGGCAATGAAATCACCGATATCAACAATATCGATGGACCGAAAGCACCGCGATATATCGGAGCCTATATTCAGGACAAAATTGAATATTCCGATCTCGTTGTGAATGCCGGTGTTCGTTTGGATTATATCGACAACGATGATATCAGATTCGTTGATGATCCGGCAACACCCAATGTTGTTGAAGGCCCGGAAAATCCGGCTGTTGATAATTCGATCTTCACAGCCTATCCGATTTACAAAGCTTCTGGTATCGCAAAATCAAAACCGTTTGTGGGTGTCAGTCCGCGTTTAGGATTCTCGTTCCCGGTTTCCGATAGAACGGTGTTCCATTTGCAGTATGGCAAGTTCATTCAATCGCCCTCACTGGCAGTTATCTATCGTGGACGCGGCAACCAGGCAACGATCTTCAGCGGCGGAAATTTTATTCCGAATCCTGTTGGCTTCAATATCCAGCCGGAACGCACCACAACGTATGAGGTCGGTTTCACACAACAGTTTACCGATAATGCCGCTTTTGATATCACCGGATTCTACAAGGATATCAGAGGACAGATTCAGATTCAACGGATTACTACAGCGGTCGGTTCACCGGTTGCCGGATACAATACGTATGCGAATGGCGACTTTGTAACGACGAAAGGTGTTGAACTGAGTTTGCGTTTACGTCGTATTAATAGATTGAAAGCTCAATTCAATTATACATTCTCCGATGCACAAGGGACCGGTTCCGCAACAAATTCTGCGGTATCGTCATTAGAGCAAGGGACATTGTATCCATCCGTTATTTCACCATTGGACTTTAATCAAACTCATAAAGGGTCTGTCAATCTTGACTATGCATTCGATAAAGGCGATGGCGGACCAATTCTTGAGCAGGTAGGAACGAACTTATTATTCACGTTCAACAGCGGACATCCGTTCACACGTTCCACCGGAAGTATCGGACAGCAGGGTGCTTCAACAGGCGCACTTGTTGAATCCGATGCGCGTTTCAGCGTGCCGCTTGAGGCGATCAATTCTTCAACCACTCCCTGGGTCTTCAATTTTGACGGACGCCTGTATAAAGGATTTGAAATTGGCGGAGTGAATGCGGAAGTGTACATGTATGTTCAGAACATTTTGAACACGAAAACCGTAATCAACGTGTATCGCCGAACCGGCAATGCATTTGAAGACGGTTTCTTAAGCAATCCGGATCTGAGTGCAAACATTGTTAATCAACTTGGCCCCGGTTATGTTGAACTGTACCGGAACATTAATCTTGTTGATGGACGGCATTACAAAAACACAACAGGAAATAATCTTTACGGTACACCGCGCCAAATTCGTTTTGGAATGCGCTTAGAACTTTAATCTGAATTTAATGAATAATAATATCATGAACGGAGCCACAATGATGAAAAAGCAAATCCCCTACATTCAATTGTTGGTTGGACTGGTGCTGCTTGCTGCAATGACTCTTGTAGCAAAGGAGCCACCGGGAGTCACAAAAAATAATAGCTTTTCGAAATCAACGGGTACGCCCAATGCAACGATGATGAATATCAATAAAATGTCCTCATGGTATAATGCTGACGGACAGCACGAACGGAATCCTGCAACCGGAAATTCGGGTCTCTCATATCCGCGCGGCACATCGTTTGTTATTTATTGCTCAGGTCTAATGATGGGCGGTGTATCCACAGATGGTATACAAAGTGGTCAGCGCGTTACCGGATTCTCATATAACAAAGGTTTTCAAACTGGCGCGATTCTGGGATCAAGAACCGGCGTGATTGAAAGTCCCGATAATGTTGATGTCCGCATATGGCGTATTCGTAAAGATTATGTCACTGCCGATCTTCGCCAGGATGCAGCCGAGATCAATACTGTTGCGCTTTCATCGGTAAGCGACGGACAGATTGCTTTGGTGCGCGAACAGTATAAAAAAGATTGGAGAGAATGGCCGACACAAAAAGGAGCTCCTTTTTATGATATCGGTTATTTGGATGCCAATAACGTAAGAGTCGGCGCAGGCAACAAAACGATCGATTGGGGTGAAGATGATAAATATCCTGTCAACGATGAACGCCGCAGAAACGGTGTTTTGGACGATGGTGAAGATGCAAATGGTAACGGCGTGTTAGACGGTGAAACGCCGGGTATTGCCGACGCCGACCAGGTTATTTGGGCGGTGAATAATGATATCGGAACACTTGAATCTCCCTGGAAAACAAAAGCATTAGGTATTGAAGTTCAAAATACGTTTTGGGGCTACAATAGAACCGATGCTCTTGGAAATATGATCTTTAAGAAATTCAGGATTATCTATAAAGGAACGAGCGCAACACCGGCAAATTCAATGATCAATAATATGTATCTGTGCCAATGGTCAGATCCGGATCTTGGCGATTCCGGCGATGATTTTGCAGGATGCGATGTTACATTAAGTTTGGGTTTTGTCTATAACTCAAAAACGCTTGATGCAGAGTATCGGAAATTCAGTATAGCTCCACCTGCCTCCGGATATGATTTTTTGCAGGGACCGATTTTGCCTTCTGCTACAGACAGTGCTGTATTTGATCTTAAGTATCGTCAGGGATATAAAAACATGCCGATGACTTCGTTTATCTATTTTGCGGCTGGCGGTCGGTATAGTGATCCTCCGTTTACATACAATGGATCGTTCCAATGGTATCAAATGTTCAGAGGATTACCTCCGACACCTCAGGGTCCGCCGGATCCGACACCACTTGCTGATCCTAAGACCGGACTTCCTTCATCGTTCTGGCTCAATGGAGATCCGGTGGCAAAAACGGGTTGGATTGACGGAACGATTGATGCTCCGGGTGACCGACGCATACTTTTGAATTCGGGACCATTTAACATGGCAGTTGGCGATACGCAGGAACTTGTTTCTGCGGTATTGGCTGGTATCGGTTCCGACTATCTTTCCAGTGTTTCAGTACTAAAATTTTACGATAAGACTGCGCAAGCTGCATATAATAATCTGTTCAATTTGCCAAAACCTCCGCCGGCACCAAAAGTAACGGTCGTTGAATTGTCGAATGGAATAGTGTTAGAGTGGGATAATGATGCGGCAGCTGTGAAAACAACCGAAGAGTCTAATTCTCAAGGATTCGTATTTGAAGGGTATAATGTTTATCAGTTCCCTTCTGCCACCGCTCCGGTTTCGAGTGCAAAAAAACTCGTCACCTACGATCTTATTACGGATCCGGCCACAGTTTCTCAGGAAGAATTTAATGAAGCGTCAGGTCAGATTCAGGTCTCGCCGGTACAACTTGGCAAGAACAGCGGTATCACGCGCTATATGTATTTAACGCGGGATGAAGTTCGCAACAAACCGCTGGTGAACGGCCAACCGTATTATTTTGCTGTTACGGCATATAATTATACAAAAGATCCGCTCAGCACATCCAAATCTTTGGAAAGTGCTGCAAATGTTAAAACCGTTTATCCGCATTCACCTAATTCCGGCGTTGTTTTGCCTTACAATATCAACGATACGCTGGTAGTTCCTTCCCAAATGATTGTTGGTCTAAACGATGCTGCTGTCGGTATCACCGTGTTCAATCCGACATTGCAGGTTGGCTCAACATATGATATTTGGTACGGCGGTTCGGGTACGACACGTACATATACAGTTGTGAAACCGATCGAAGGAAGCACAGACTATGCAACAGTTAATGCAACACTTCTGCCAGCCGACACGGCGACCGTAATTAAAAAAGCAAACGGTTCAGGCAGTTTCACTATTAATGATGCAAAGAATCAGGTAACCTGGGCTAAATTGACCACCGTATCACTGTCGGGTCCAATCACCGGGGCAGCTGTGCGCATTGGTACATCGGCAACAACAAACGGTCCTATTGTGCATGCACTCACCGTTACGAATAATGAAGTCGTTGCCGGAACTTGGACGCTTCCTGATTCTCTGGTTGATGATTTCACTTCGGGAAATTTGTATGTCAGTGTCAGCACTGCTTTGAGAGTAAATGGAGAAATCCGCGGACAAATTACCGACGGCATTTTCCCACGAGCAACGATTGCAACAGCACCGTCAGGAACACTTCCTGTATTGACGACATATGCTGAAAACCGTGTACCGAACGAAGGACTATCGTTCTATGTAAGCCCTGCTCCGATCGGTGCAAAATCTGTTCAACAGGTAGCTCCTACAACAGGAAATGTTGTTGGCGTTACGAACCCGAACGGAACATACAGCATGGTTGGTCCGATGTCTGCCTGGACGGGAAAGGCAAGCGAATCAACATTTGAAATCAGATTCCTTCCCGGCGATTCAAACTATGCAATAACGGTTCCCCGCGGAAAACTGATCCCGGTTCCCCCGGATGCTAAGTATATAAGCGTTCCGTTCGGAATTTATCAGGATGATACGACACGCCTGTGGCCGGTTGTTTTGAACTCAACAACGGTTACGGATTCAGTGTGGGATATCGATCCTTTGAACGGAACACTAAATGGCAAACCTCTTTTTGATCTTATACAGGGCGTTTGCGATGTGAAAGATGGTTCGAACAACGTTATTTCATATTATCCGACGCTGATAACGAATTCAGCAGGTAAGAAAGTTCCGAATACGTCCAATGTTATTAAAGGCCGCTTGATCAACGGAGCAAACTGGGTATTGAAAAATATATCGTTCGTCAATGTGCCATCTGACGGCAAAGCTCCTGCATCGGGAACTAATATTCGAATCCTGATGAACAAATCGATCAAGATCGGAGATATCCGCAGGTTTACTGTAAAATCGATCGATCTCGAAAATACAACAGCTGCTAAAGCAAATGTTTCAAACGTGAATGTATTCCCGAATCCGTATTATGCTGTCAATACCTCGGAATTGAACCGTGCATCCCGTTTTGTTACGATCAATCATTTGCCAAAACAGGCGAAGATCCGGATTTTTAATCTTGCCGGAAGTCTCGTGAACACGATTATCAAAGATGATCCATCGCAATTCATCACATGGAATCTGACGAATCATAAAGGATTGCCGGTTGCGAGCGGAATTTATTTGCTCCATATCGATATGGGAACGCTTGGCGTGAAGGTACTGAAAGCGGCCATTATTATGGAACAACAATTTTTGGATAACTACTAATTCACAGCGAGACAATTATGACGAAAACAAATTTAAATTCGAAGGAGAGTTCAATAATGAATACTCTTAAAAAATTCTCGCTGGTGATCTTGATGCTGGCATTGGTTGTTGCAGAGAACGGTTTTGCCGGCAGAGGTGACAAAGCCGGTACCGCTGCTGCACCAATGCTGTTGATCCCGGTGGGCGGACGTGACCTTGCGATGGGCGGTTCTACCGTTGCAAATTCTTATGGCATCGAAGCGGTACATTATAATCCCGCCGGTGTTGCCTGGGGAAAAAAGCAAAGTGAGGCCATTTTCTCTCATATGAACTACATTGCCGATATCGGTGTAGACTACATCGGTGTCAGCAGTCGTTTTGGCGGATTCGGCACGCTTGCTCTTACAATTAAATCGCTGTCGATCGGATCCATACCGATCACCACGGAGAATAATCCGGACGGCACCGGCGAGACATTCTCGCCGCAATTCACAACGATCGGTGCCACGTATGCAAACGCAATGACAGACCGCATCTCTGTCGGATTGACCGTTAATATCATTTCCGAACAAATTGACCGCGCGAGTTCCAGCGGTATCGGTTTTGACTTTGGCGTGCAATACAAGAACTTTGCGAATGTGGGCGGACTTGATCTTGGCGTTGCAATCAAGAATGTCGGTCCTCAAATGCAGTATGAAGGTCCGGGCTTGATCCGGCGCGGTCAGGTTGATGACGTGATACGTGCCAGTTCATATTATGCATTGACTGCTTCAAAATCTGAATTGCCGTCTGTGATCGAACTTGGTTTTGCATACAAAGTCGATATCAGCGAACAAAGTCAGTTGAACCTGGCCTCGATTTTCCAAAATCAGAATCTCTCCGACGATGAGTATAAATTCGGCGGAGAATTTGTCTGGGATAATACGTTCTTCGTTCGCGGAGGTTATAATGTCTCCCAACAATCGTATGTTGATTCGTACATCTTTGGAGCAACATTCGGTGCAGGTATCAACCAGAATTTTGATGGGCTCGATTTCACGTTTGATTATGCATATCGTGCAGTGCAGTTTTTTGATGCAAATCACGTGTTCTCGATCAAATTAGGGTTCTAGCAAATTTCCATTGCATTTTTCAACGAAATACCTTAAATAACAAAGGAACATCACAATTCACATATTCACAAACTAATACAGGAGTAACCGTATGGTAAAAAAACTTCTTACATTTTTTTTACTCGGACTTTTTTGTTTGACAGCTACCGCGGGTGATCGCTTTTTGATCCGCTACGGTCAGGATGGAAAACAGGAAGCAATACCGTTGAAAAAAGGTGAACGCGCACAAGACGTAATCCAGAGCCTTGAACATGCAAAGGCATCACTGACGAAGAGTGCAACACCGGCAGGACAGATTGATACATTGAAATATTTTTTAAACGATGCAAGTTTAACAACATCGTTCTCCTATTCGCATCAGGATGTTGCATTTCAATGGTACGTTCCTGCAGCAGGCGGAAGGGTAAAAGAGTTTTGGTGGCATAACTATACCACGACTGGTTACATAAGCAAAGCAACCATTCGCGCTTGGATTGCAAATACGAAACTCACAAGCCGTCCGACAACAGTTCAGACAAAATATCTGGGATACTATTCAGATCCGACTGACGGTGATGGTTTGAAATCTCCGTATAAACCGGCTACAGGAAACACATGGTTCTATGGCAACGGCGCAGCAGATTCTTCTACATGGAATTTTGATCCACTCGGAACTGAAGTGCCAACTTGGATTTTCGGCGGTGGATTACAGGTTAATTTGCTGGCCGGCATTTGGCAGGGAATTAAGTTGGAAGACTGGGGCGATTCAATGTCAGTTAAACTTGGCGAACCGTTTGGTTTTACGTTCTCCAATGACACGAAAAAGGCCGATTACGGCGCAGGCACTGACTCAGCTATGCTGATTCTTGCCGCACCGAACAGCAATCCGGCTCCATATCATTCATTTAAGTATTATGAAAGTGGACGCCTTGTAACAACAGCACCGACAGACGGCGGCTGGTGGCTGCGCGGCGATTACGACTGGGGTTTCTATGTAGTTGTTGATTATACATCAGACCGTCCGCCGAAAATCGTTGTTCCCACAACCTACAGCACAACATTGAGCACATTACCACGTGCGATCTCCGCTACAATTACCGATGACAACCCAAGTGGCGGTACATTCGGTATTAAAAATGCATATCTCTTATTCAAAAAAGGTGCTGTTGCTGCCTATGATAGCGTTTTAATGACAGCTTCAGGATCCACATATTCTGCAAACGTACCTGCGGCAAGTGTTGGAGATACAGTTTACTGGAACATCAATGCTACCGATATTAACAACAACCGCACATCGTATGGTGCTCGTACGTATAAGATCTTCAAAAAGACACAAGATCGTCTTTTGATCTATAACAACACGCAGTATTCAATGAGCAATGCATCGCTTATCTATACAGGCAGCTCGACCAAATACGATCGCTGGTCAGGTCCGACAGACGGAGTTGGCGAAATTGCAACATTGCTTGCATTGTATGATAAAGTAGTTCTGATCGATGGTTCATTCCCGTCGCGCAATGTTTACCCCGCGTTGAACACGTGGATGGGTACTGGCACGACAACTGCAAAGAAGAGTCTCTTCTTCTCGAGCCAGGATTATGGATGCTATGTACAGGCTGCATGCGCAGACACGACCTTCCCGGTAGGATCATTCGAACAAAAATATCTTGGTGTTGCCACACTTGGACCGCAAGATCAAGGTTCGACGAATCGCCCGGTGAAAGTTGTTCCGCAGGCTGATACAGTGACGAACTACATCATCAAATACAACACGGATAGCACCACAACATTATGGCATTATCCGACATTTGAACTGGCGTTCTCCGCTTATCCTGACTTCATGACACCCACATCATCTGCAAAAGCAATTTTGAAAGATGCAGCTGGAACAGGTGTGTATGGCGTACGGAACAGTGGTACAACATTTAATGCTGTTTTCATGGCACTTGATGCAGGTGCTTTGGAATTCCGCGGTGATACATCGTTGCACAATGCAGCTTATACATCGGTCACCGACCCGAAATACCGATGGATCGTTGATACAAAATCCTTGGCGAACGTGTTCATGGATTTTGTTACCGGTGTAAAACCTGTCAGCGAAGTAGTTCCCGGACAATTCGCACTTGGTCAGAACTATCCGAACCCATTCAACCCGTCAACAGTGATCGAATACAACGTTCCGGTCCGCAGCA
The DNA here is from genome assembly GCA_903861125.1 of uncultured Ignavibacteriota bacterium. Classification (GTDB taxonomy): domain Bacteria; phylum Bacteroidota; class Ignavibacteria; order UBA10030; family UBA8401; genus UBA8401. The sequence goes on along the minus strand of CAIOTF010000015.1, from coordinate 95,817 downwards.
ATGTTGAAATCTCCATCTTCAATATTCTCGGTCAGAAAGTTGCTACCATCATCAATGACGTTCATGAAGCCGGCACACATCGTGCTACATGGAATGGCAAAGACAGCTTCGGCAAGACAGTTGCTAGCGGTATCTATTTCTACCAGATGAACGCAGGTTCATTTGAGCAGGTAAAGAAAATGATGTTGATGAAATAGTCCTTTCGTGAATAACGGAAGAGACCTCTTCTCTTCATTTCGCAAAAGCCCTCGGATATTCGAGGGCTTTTGTGTTTTAAAGAATCAATCTGAACCGACAATTTCGTATATTGGCATATGATCATCACACTGCTCACATTCTTTCTGTTCCAATCGGATTCGATACAAACGGTTATCGTCGAATCATCCGCGCAACTATTTCGCGGAGCATTCAGCATCTCCGCTGCTGCCGATGGAAGATTATTTGTGATTGACCAGTCGACAAACACTCTGAACGAAATATCAAAGGATAACACCGTTGCAAAAACCATCGGCGGGAAAGGATGGGGGAATGAAGAGTTCGATCTTCCAACAGACGTTGCATCGTCATTCCTTCTTAATATTTTTGTTGTTGATGCCAATAACCGTCGCGTACAGCGTTACGATAAACAATTGAACTATGCCCAATCGTATGATGAGCAGGTTTTGGCGAAGCTCTCCGGACGGTTCCAGCCGATTTCTGCTGCAACTTCAATCCAAGGCGAACTTTTTATTCTTGAAAAAGACGGGAAGCGGGTGATTGTCATAGATCAACGCGGAATATACCATCGAGAGATCGGTACGTTCAACGAGACAGGTGGGAAATTGATTGATCCGAAGGATATTGATATTTCGTCCGCTAATGAAGTGTGTGTACTCGACCGGCATTCAGTAAAGATTTATGACAGTTTTGGTAATTATCTTCGTATCATTGCACTATCACCGCAAGAAGCATGGAAAACTATCAGTATTTCAGGCACTTCAATGATTGTCACTTCATCATCGCGTATTGAGATCATTTCCATCAACACAGGAAAACGAATAACAATCCTTCCCGGATCAATCATGGGTGCACAGGTAACGGAAACGTTTTCCGATGCCGTGGTGCAGGATTCAACACTTATTATTCTAACTCCGACCACACTATACCGATGTTCATTCCCGGAATGAACGCTGCGTATCTTTACGAGATGCAAAATATCAGCGGAATTCCAATAACTCTCGGAAGTACAACGAAATACATGTCATGAAGGCGATCAGGATATTCGGTGGCGAAATGTTGCTATCTAAAATAGTGAAGCAAAACTGTAGGTATATTGAGCTTTTCGTGTTTTTTTGTCATCCTATTTCTGGCTTCCTCACCAAAACTTAATTATATTCATACAATTAATTTGAACCGTCATTTTCATTACAGGATTGAATGGTAAAGCATTTATTGATGAAAAGCACATCATCAATCCGATAGTGAAATCCGATGGAACAACGTGACGCTGATGCAATTGCTGCACAGCGAGTGGTCTCATTCAAAAAAAGATGTATTTCATGAGACCCGGTCCACTTCACTCACACAATCACAAGTATAGGTGTATGTATGGCGAACGAACAACGCATTGAAAAATTAAAAGAGCTCATTGCAAAAGACCCGACCGATTCATTTTCCCAGTATGCATTGGCCTTGGAGTATAACGGTATTAATGAGCCATTAACGGCAATTGAAATACTTGAAGAACTGCTGAAGCGCGACGAAAATTATTTGCCGGCTTATCAGCAGCTCGGTCAAATGCTCGGCAAATTGAATAAAACGCAGGAAGCTAAGCAGATTTACCGTAAAGGAATGGATCTTGCGGTGATTCAGAACGATGAAAAAACTGCGAAGGAAATACGGGAAGAATTGGAAGAAATAGAAGACGAGTGGTAACCAATTTCTTAGATATATGGGAACGATAATTTTTCCATTAGTCCGAATGAAAACGACTGTAGCCGTATCATATGTTTCACATCACACATAAAGCCGATATGAAAATACCAAAAGACCAGATTCTGCAGATATTTAAAGAAACCGATGCATTATTGGAAGGGCATTTTGTCCTTACATCAGGGCTTCACAGTCCGCATTATTTTCAATGTGCGAAAGTGCTTCAATATCCAAAATATCTGCATCTTCTTGCGGGTGACATAGCGCAGCATTACGAATACAGCGAGGTGGAAGTGGTCCTTTCTCCGGCAGTAGGAGGCATCGTTGTCGGAACGGAAATCGGCCGTGTGTTAGGTGTGCGGACGATCTTTGCGGAACGTGAAAACGGCGTAATGAAATTGCGTAGAGGGTTCGGCGTTAAAAAAGGGGAACGCGTTCTTGTCGTGGAAGATGTTGTGACTACCGGCGGATCGGTTGAAGAGGTTTGTGCGCTGGTAACTGAGAGCGGAGCAAAACTTGTCGGTATCGGCTGCATTGTTGACCGAAGTAACGGCAAGGCGCAGTTCGATGCGAAGTTTTATTCCGTAATGGAAATGGACGTGCAAACGTACAAACCAGAGGAAATACCGGAATCACTTGCGGCGGTTCCGATATCGAAACCCGGGAGCAGAGGGCTGCAGGGCTAACACAAACAATTTATTATTATCATCCTCGGCACATCGGAGCGGTTCTCCGATACGCTGAAGGATGATTTTTTATTTACTTATGACAGACTCTTTATTGAACATATTGCGTGGCATTACCGGTGAGAACAACATATTATTTCACGCGGTCGTTGGCTCTATTGTCGGTCTGCTGGTAATCGGAGCAGGAAAAATTGTAAAATGGCTACTCAGCACGGTTGGGAAAAGGATCATCTCAAAAACCGAAACGGAAATTGATGACGAGATCCTTGATATTATCAACTCCAGGATCATTGCATTAGCGTCCATCTTCGGAATATTTCTCGGGATGAAGGAATTGCGTCTTGGGTTGACGAAGCAAAACGAAAATATTTTTTCGTTCCTCGATTTTGCTGATACTGCGCTTTATCTGATTACGGTGATTATTGTAGCTTCGCTTACCGCTCGGATCGTGCGTACTGTAACGGTGCACACGATGCGTTCCATTGCCGAAAGACAAAAAAATGACGAGTTCAATAAGACACTTTCCCCACTTATCAACCGCATCATAACAATCATTATCGTTGCGTTTACTGCTATTGTTGTGCTGGAACACTTCGGTCAAAGTGTTACCAGTTTGGTGACAATTCTCGGAGCAGGATCACTTGCACTGGGGCTTGCCGCGCAGGATACGATCTCCAATATGATATCCGGGTTTATCATAATGATCGACCGGCCTTTTCGGCTTGGCGACAGGGTGAAAATACCTACCGGTGAGACCGGCGATGTGTATGAGATAGGCCTTCGCAGCACAAAGATATTGGATTTTGATCACAACGTATTGATCGTCCCAAACAATGAACTGATCAAAACGAAAATTGTCAATTTCGGTTACCCCGATGCAGAGACACGCGTTGCTGTTGATGTCATCGCCGCATACGGGTCTGATATTGAACTTGTGAAAAATATCCTTCTAAAGATCGCGCGTTCTCAACCGAATGTTCTGTCTGACCCTGCACCGGAAGCCTTTTTGATGAAACTTGGTGATTACGGACTGCATTTCACTCTATTCTGCAGGGTCCCTGAATATAAACTCCAATTCCCGACTGCTGAAAAGATACGTATCGCGATCTGTCACGAATTTGCAAAAGCAAACATAAAGATACCGTATCCCCAGCAGGTAGTGCATAGCGTATTTGAGAATAACGATGTCCTTCAAACTTCTACAAAGAGAAAAAAAATATCACGGTAAGATCATCGATCTGACCGTTGATATACTTCAATATCCATCGGGGAAACAAACCCTTCGAGAGGTTGTCGAGCATCCGGGCGGAGCAGTGGTGCTTTGTTGTTTTGAGAACAACGATATTCTTTTGGTGAAACAATACCGGCATCCATTCGGGAAAGAGGTTATTGAACTGCCGGCCGGTAAATTGGGCCCGAACGAGGACCCATTACTTTGTGCACAGCGTGAATTGCGTGAAGAAACAGGATACGGCGCGAAACAATGGAGCAAACTCACTTCGATGTATTCCACACCCGGCATCTGCAATGAAATTCTTCACATCTATCTTGCGGCAGAATTGTCTCCGCACGAAATGGGGCAAGAACTTGAAGAAGGGGAAGCATCACTGACAGTGAACCGGGTACCGATCCGCGAGGCAATTGCCATGATCGAACGTGAAGAGATCGTTGACGGGAAAACCATAGCCGGCATTTTGCTCGGCGCAAGGAAATTAGGCATCGCATGAACGTTGTTGAACTTATACGGAAAAAGCGGAACGGTGAGATACTTGCATCGGATGAGATGAAATTCATTATCGATGGGTATGTGCAGGGGATCGTTCCGGAATACCAGATCGCCGCATTTCTTATGGCAACATACTTCCGTGGGATGACGACCGAAGAGACGGCCGAATTCACCCGGTTGATGCTGCATTCCGGCGACGTCATCGACCTATCATCGATTGCCGGGACCAAGGTCGACAAGCATTCAACGGGAGGAGTAGGCGATAAGATTTCACTTCCTCTTGCACCGATTGTTGCAGCATGCGGTGTACCGGTACCGATGATCAGCGGACGCGGATTGGGCCATACCGGCGGAACGCTCGACAAGTTAGAGGCAATTCCCGGTTTTAGTACCAACATTTCCATTGAAGAATATAAAAAAGTAATCGCCGAAATCGGTCTGGTGATGATCGGGCAGACAAAAGAGATCGCACCCGCCGATAAAAAAATGTATGCACTGCGTGATGTAACATCTACTGTGGAGTGTATTCCGCTGATCGCCGGAAGCATCATGAGCAAGAAACTGGCGGAAGGGATTGACGCACTTGTTCTGGATGTGAAGACAGGGCGTGGTGCGTTCATGCAGACATATGAACAATCGGTGGAACTTGCGCGCGCATTGGTCGGGATCGGAACGAGTTTCGGGAAAGAAACAATCGGTTTCATTACCGACATGAATCAGCCGCTTGGATATGCCATCGGAAATTGGATCGAAACAGTGGAATCGGTAGACTGTCTGCGAGGCAACGGTCCGTCCGATGTAATGGAGCTGACGTATGTGCTCGGTGGCGCAATGGTGATGCTTGGCCGCAAGGCGAGTTCCATCAGCGAAGGGATCGACCGATGTAAAGAAGTTGTTGCGAATGGCAAAGCTTTTGAAAAATTTATGGCATTGGTAGAGCGGCAAGGAGGGGAAACAAAATATCTTCTTCATCCCGAACTCTATCCCCGATCGGCGTTCCAAAGGAAGATAACTGCATCCGATGATGGATTTATTTCCTCGATTGATTCGTTGGAACTGGGACTTTCAGTTATTACTCTTGGAGGAGGGCGGACGAAGGTGGACGATATCATTGATCCGAGAGCAGGAATCCTGCTGAAGAAAAAAGCCGGTGATCTTGTAAAACGGGGGGAAGTTATCGCGGAATATTTTACCGAAAAATCCGATATCGTTGATTCTGTGCATTCAAGGATAGCCGGTGCATTTTCAATAGATGTATCCAAGCCGAAAACATCTCCGCTCGTGATCAGTGTGGTTGATAAGAATGGCGTAACGCCGTTTCACTACTGACTTCGATAGCCTCACTCCGCGTGAAGTTCTGTTAAAAATTTTGTATTCTTCCTTTATGGTGAGTGTACTGGTGGCATATGGTAAGACCGCACGCGTTCAGATCGCTGCATTGAGCTATTTCCTCATAGCTGGAACGCTGACGCAGATTCCTCTCTTCAACTACCTTGGATACGAATTTTCAGCCCTAATGACCATTCCGGCCGCATGCATCAGCGGTATTCTCACGATACAATTCATGCGCGAACATCGGGCGAAGCCGCTTACGAAAAGAACGTGGCTTTTTGTGATCATTGATTACATGATTGTCAATATTTTGCTGCTCCTTATTCCTCTTATACTCATTTCTTTTAATGCATTCGCGGTAAAAAATTGTGCATATCTGAAAGGGCTGTCGTATTATCTGCTGTTGCCGGTGTGTGCAATGTTCTTTTCGGTTTCGCTGGCATTGATCGTTGGAATTCTTTTCCGTAAAGCGGTCACCGTCTATGTAATTATCGTCACGGCGATACTTTCACATATTATATTCGTTACCTATACGCAGCCGCAATTATTCGCCTATAATTTTATTCTCGGGTTCTTTCCGGGGATCACCTATGACGAAACGATGAGCGATATTACACCGCTTATTATTTATCGCCAGTTCACCATGATCGCATCATTAATGATGATCTCGCTTTTTGTTGTTCTTACCGGATCGTTTGCCAGTACGAATACATTGTCGGAGAATATCACTTATGCAAAAAAGAACTTACCCAAGGAGAAGATGCTGTGGGGAATTGTCTTGTTTTGCTTAATTGTCGTAGGCGCAGGACATCTTTACAGGGATGTATTAGGATTTGAATATTCTTCCCAAAGCATTCAGCAGCAGCTTGGCCGCAGGTCGGAATCGGATCATTTTATTTTTTATTACCATAACAATGATTATTCCGCCGATCAAATGCAGATTCTGAAAGCAGAATCGGAATTCCATTACAGGAAAGTTGCCGGCGTATTGAAACAGGATTATCCCAATCTCAAAAAGATTTCCATTTATATCTATCCGAATGCAGAGTGGAAACAACGATTCATCGGTACAACCAATACTAATATTGCCAAACCGTGGAAGCGTGAAATCCATCTGACACAAGCAACCTTGAAATCGACCTTTCGTCACGAACTTGTCCATATTCTCGCATCGGATTTTGGTTTTCCGGTTATAAACGCAAGCACACGCATGGGGCTCAACGAAGGCCTTGCGGTTGCTGTTGATTGGGATGAAGGGATGTTCACACCGCACCAATATGCGGCCGCGCTGCTGAGGGAAAACAGACTGACCAACACGGAACAGCTTTTCTCTTATTCCGGTTTTGCTGTGCAATCAAGTTCCTATGCTTATCTTGTCTCCGGCTCATTTGTCCGTTACCTTATGGACCGGTTCGGTATTGAAAGATTTCGCCTAACGTTTCCAAACGGAAATTTCGTTTTGCCATTCGGTGAATCTCTTGAAAGTCTGATAAAAGATTGGAAAGCGTTTCTCACGACTGTCGATGCTTCAGGAATTCCGGGCGAAACTATTAAAGCACTGTTTAATCAGCAGTCAATATTTTATAAGACCTGTGCTCGTGAAGTGGCGGAACAGAACAAACGGGCTTCGCAGGCGGTCCGAACGAAAAATTATTTACAAGCGGAGAACGAATTTAATGCATCGTATGAAAATGCTCCTACCACGTTTGCTCTACGGGGCATATTCCAGACATTGAATGCTCAACGAAAAGCAAACGACGTTATTAAGCGATATGAAGAATTGAGCAGTTCATCATTGTTGAAGTCAAATCCGGCGATACTGATGCTACTTGCAGATTCATATTATCTGGAGCGTCAACAGGTTACAGCGCAGAAGCTGTATCGAACGATACGAGATATGAATTATTCGGAACCATTTACAGAAGCAGCAGCATTAAGACTCCGGTTCATTGCCGACAAGGTCGATCCGGATATTTATTACCAAATATTTTATGGCGGCCTTGAGGATTCTGCAAAATCTGCATTCATTGACAGTGTTATCCGGATAAAAAGCCGTGTAGTATCATTACTGTACGTTCAAAGCTTGATCCGCAAAGAAAATACAATCGATTCATCTGATAATAATATGAGAACTTTGACGGCAGCACCATCGCCTGATCTGCAGTATTTTATGGATATGCGGTGGGCTGACAGGTTGTATTCGCTGAAGCGGTTTGAAGAGGCGAAAGGGATGTATTGGCGTGCAAAAAATTATGCCCCAACACAGGCATTATCGGACCAATTAGATGAAAATATTGAATTATGTGATTTTATCCCTATGGAAATTCAATGAGAATTACAGTGGCCATATTTATACTGGTAATGAGCGGATGTTCTTCCGGTTACGATAGTACGCTTGATTGTTATTCTACATCGCAATTCCGCAAGTTCTTATTGCCAGCGTTTTCATTTTATATCATGAATGTAAAATCAGGTGATATGAGCCGCGTAGATATATATATGCAAATGCCATATAGAAATATCCGTTTTGAAAAATCAAACGATGGGTTCAAAGCATCATATTCACTGGCATTTATCATCAGGGATAATAAAAAAGAGATAGTACAAACCAAAGAACTAGAGTGTCCTGTCACCGCAAGAACATATGAAGAATCTGTCTCATCTCGGTTTGATTTTCATTTCCAGCCGTTTGTACTGGGTCCCAACGAATACAGTATTGAGATAATTGCAACGGATAATCTTTCTCATCTTCATTTTGCGCATACTGAAAAAATTACGGCTAAGGACTTTTCTGCCAGCGGTACCATTGCCAGTAATGTTCTATTCCTTAATACAATGTTAGTCAATGAAAAGGGAATATCCATTCGACCGATCTTGCCGAATGCGATATCACTGTTGAATGATTCCGTCGGCATGTTCCAGGAACTGTACAATCTTAAGAAAAATGATACCATTCATGTTTCGGAAGAATATCGTTCGGCATCCACACCGGAAAATGAGGACCGAACATTCTCCTTTCTTATGCCGCCGTACCGTATGACTGCTCAGCCATGCGAAAATAACTATCAATCCGTCTATTTTAGAAAAGATTCAATATTTATCTCGGACCGTAGCGGAACTTATCAGTTATTTCAATTCTATCCGCTTCCGTCTGCAGGAGCCAGTGAGATCAAACGCACGATTATGGTGAAGAGGAATGGAAAATCTGATTCGGTAGTTTCTTCTACGAACATCTTTAGGCGAGAAAAGCCGTATATTTCTTCATTATCGGACGATGAAATAATCTCATCGATGCGCTACATCGTGCGGGAACAGGAATATGATTCGCTGATAACTGCAAACAGTATAGGGCTTAACGCCAGGATAAATGCTTTTTGGGAGAACCGCGGCGGTATGGAGCGGCGTGTTGAATTCGAACGAAAGGTCGCTGAAGCGAATGCACTTTTTACATCGTGCGTTGACGGGTCGCGAACTGCGATGGGAATTGTTTATATTGTATGCGGCACACCCGACTACATCGATTGCCGCGGAACATTTGTGGAAACATGGTATTATTCCATTGGTGATCGAGCATATCCGATTGAGTTCCGCCGCGAAGGGGAACAAACAACGGTGTTCGTGTTAATGCCATTTACCGTCAACGATTATTTGTGGCAGTATTTTATAGACCGATGGAGAAGAAAAAAATAGTGTATAACAGGATCCTGCTCACTCGGATGAAATATATTGGCGATGTTGTTCTGACGACTCCTGTCATCAGAACGCTTCGGGAAGCCTATCCGTATGCACACATATCGTATCTTGGCGACGCAAAAGCTGTTTCATTATTGGAACATAACCCGTATATCGACGAAATAATACCGTTCGATTTCTCGCAGGATTCTGCGTTCTATCAGATGAAGATGTATTACAAAATGTTTACCGGGAATTACGATCTCACGATTGACTTGTACAGCAATCCTCGCAGCGCGTTGATGACTTTTGCAACACGGGCGAAAGTCCGCATCGGCGGAGATACACGCGGACGAAGGCATCTCTATACCATAAAGATCGGTGATGACGGTGCACTGAAATCTGCTATTGACTATCACTATCAATCGCTAAAACCATTAGGGATAGAACCGAAGTATTATGCAACTGAAATCTTTATCACAGAAAAGGAAAAAGCAGATGCGTCCGCGCGGCTTCGATCTTTAGGGGTTGATACAGCGAAGAAAATTATTGCAGTTCACCCCGGTGCAACGTGGCCGAACAAGATCTGGCTTAAAGAACAATTCGCCGGTTTAATAGAAAGAGTGATTGAGAAGACAAATTGTGAAATTATTCTGAGTCCCGGACCAAACGACAGCAGTTTGATGGAATATCTCTCCCGGAATGACCGTACACGTGTACACACTCTTCCTCTGCTGCCGGTGCGCACTCTTGCGTCCGTTTTGTCACAGTGTACAGTCTTCATTTCCAATGACTGCGGCCCGATGCATATCGGCGCAGCTGTAAGGACGAAAACCATAGGAATATTCGGCCCAGAACCGGTCGAGATCTGGTTTCCTTATGAGAAAAACGATGGACATCTTCCGATGTTCAAAAAGCTCCCCTGCTCACCCTGCCGAACAACAAGCTGTTTCCGTATCGGCGAAGAGTACCTTGAATGCATGAAACTGATCACCGTGGACGAAGTATTCACAGCAGTGAAAGAACGGTTGTAAATGGCCTACGAAAAAAAAAGCACTCCCCTATTACAGCAAGAAACATTCCGTGCACTTCTGCAAAAGGTGATCTATTACAATAATGAAAATGCCTATTTGATCGCAGCGTTTGAAAGCGGCGGCAAGAAATTTACCGCTGTTGGTTACCTGCATGATCCGCGTGACGGTGAGGAGTATTCACTTTCGGGCGGCTGGACAAATCACGCAAAGTACGGGAAACAATTCGCGATCACTTCGTATGAAACCCATTTGCCGAATTCAGAGGTGGGTATTGAGCAGTATCTTTCCTCGGGATTGATCAAGGGGATCGGTCCGTCTCTGGCTGAACGGATCGTGGACAAATTCGGTAAAGAGACACTTGATGTACTCAATCATCACCCCGAGAAACTGCTGCAGGTGGAAGGGATCGGGCGGAAGAAGTATGCTGCGATCCTGGTTGCCCTCTCCGCGATGAAAGAAATGCAGGATACCATGTTGTTCCTTAAGTCACACGGGATTCCGACAGGAACAGCAATCCGGTTGTATAAAACATACGGAAAGACAGTATCGGAAATCTTGAGAACGAATCCCTACCAGATTATCGATGATGTAACGGGAATTGGATTTCACACAGCGGATGAGATTGCAAAAAAGATGGGAGTGAAGGAGGAAAGCAATTACCGTTTGACTGCGGGAGTGCGATTTGTGCTTGATGATGCCTGCCGTGCAGGGGGGCATTGTTATCTTCCCAAGGATGAACTGACGGAACGTGCAGCAGCGTTATTGATTGTTGACGAAGCAAAGATCGGGCGGGCGATTGTTTCGGCTATAGAAACTGGATATCTAATAGCTGAAGGAGATTCGATCTTCCCGTTGAAATTGTATGAAGCTGAAGAGCAGTCTGCACGAAAGATCTCGCATCTGATGCAAAAAGGGGAACGCACGCTTGATAAGAAAAAATTATATTCCGCGCTGAAGCATGTTGAACGCCGCCATGGATTGGAATTTGCCGAAAAACAACGGCTTGCCGTTGTTAGCGCAGTGTTGAATCCGGTAACGATACTCACCGGCGGACCCGGTACGGGAAAAACATTGTGCGTGAACGGAATGATAGAACTTGCGGACGAATTGGGAATGAAATATGTGCTCTGTGCACCGACCGGAAGGGCGGCAAAGAGGCTTTCCGAAGTAAGCCAGCGGGAAGCGAAAACAATCCACCGGCTTCTTGAATTTGACCCGAACAGCGGAATGTTTCGCAGGAACCGTGAAGATCCGATTGAAGCGGATATCGTTATTGTTGACGAAGTATCGATGGTTGATGTACAATTATTTTTCTCACTACTTGATGCACTGAAACCGGAGACACAGTTTGTTCTGGTCGGAGATGTTGACCAGCTTCCTTCGGTTGGCCCCGGTCAGGTGCTGCGTGATTTGATTGAGTCAAAATATCTTTCGATCATACGGCTTGACACGATCTTCCGGCAGGCAGAACGGAGTTCGATCATCTCTAATTCCCACACCATCAATCATGGCGGTGAACCGGAATTTGCCGAAGATTTTCAATTCATCGATGCCGATGCTCCGGAACAGATCCAATCGCACATTGTCGGACTTTGTTCAACAGTGCTGCCTCAGAATTTCCAGTACGATCCTTTGACTGATATTCAGGTTCTTTCACCGATGAACAACACACTGTGCGGCGTAAAAGAACTGAACAAAAAACTGCAGCATATACTGAACGGAAATTCCTCCGTCTGCTGGCAGGGAAGCGAGAGGAAGTTTCTTCTGAACGATAAAGTGATGCAGCTGCGTAATAATTACGAGAAGGAGGTATACAACGGCGATATCGGGAAAATAATCGGTTACGATAAAGATGATGGCAAACTCTTTGTCAGTTTTTACGGCAAGAAAATCGACTATTCCTTTGACGACCTCGACCAGCTTGTTCTTGCATATTCAACGACCATCCATAAAAGCCAGGGGAATGAATTCAACGCTGTTATTATACCCCTCACAATGTCACACTATATAATGCTACAGCGAAATTTGATCTACACGGCAGTTACCCGTGCAAAAGAACGGATATTTCTTGTAGGTCAGCGAAAAGCTCTGGCTGTTGCCATCAATAATGCCGATACACGGCTTCGGAACACAAATTTACTGAAACGGCTTCAGAAATTGGTCTAAGTGCCTTCATAAATCCATATCACCGTCTTAACATTGCAGTAATATACCGCGTGTATATTTGCATTGACAATGGAAGGTGAAAAAATGGAATACAAAGAGTTCTTCTATCTCGTGTTAGCATGCGTATTATTCTTTGTAACAATATGGGACGCACGGAACACGAAACAATCAGTATAAAAAGTAAATGCCGTCATACCAAAGGGCCCCGGGGCAGAGATCTCTGCAGCAGGCCTTTTTTCTTTTCTTCTATACTTTTCCTTCCTATATTCTCTCGTTATTTTAAGTTCTTTAACGAGGGACATTATGAAAAGACTCCATTCACCCTGGCGATCACAGTATATTGCATCATTCAAGGATGAGAAACCCCGAAAAGGTGAATCGCTATTTACACAGCTTTTAAGGGAAAAAAAAGACAAAAAAAACCTCATCGTCAATCGAAAAAAGTTTTGTTTTGTGATGATGAATCTCTATCCCTATAATAGCGGCCACCTTATGATTATACCCTATAAACAAGCTACAGGAATAAGCGAACTTTCCGCCGATGAAAACGCGGAGATCATGCAGACGGCAGGGGAAATGACGGAGGTGTTGAAACAAGTGATGGGACCGCATGGATTTAACTTTGGGGCAAATATTGGCCGGGCGGCGGGTGCTGGTATTGATGATCATCTCCATTTTCATCTTGTTCCGCGATGGGACGGAGACACAAACTTTATGCCAACGCTCGGTGATGTGAAGGTTGTATCGGAAGATATGAAGACAACGTATAAAAAGATCATAGATGTTCTGCAAACTAAAAAAATAAAAAGGAAATAATGCGAATATTTATTTTTTGTATCCTTCTCTCTGTTTCTTTCCCGGTCACTGCTCAACTATCCCATTCTGATGCTGCCAACCTTTTAAAAAATAAAGGATTAGAAGAACTTGCAGCTTACGACATGCTGAAAGATCTTACGGCAAATGTTGGTCACCGCTTGAGCGGTTCTGATGGTTATGAAAAAGCTGTAGTGTGGGGTAAGAAAGAATTGGAAAAGGCAGGAGCAGATTCGGTATGGCTTGAACCGGTGATGATTCCGAAATGGGTACGCGGCAATGTAGAACGTGCAACGGCATTGTGCGGGAGAATGCAATATGATTTGACTGTCTGTGCGTTAGGCGGCAGTGTCGGTACATCCAAAGATGGGATCAAGAGTGAAGTGGTGGAAGTGCATTCGTTCGAAGAAGTGAAAGCACTTGGTTCGAAAGCAAAAGGGAAAATTATATTCTATAACCGTGCTTTTGACAGGACAAAGGTCAATACCGGCGAGGCATACGGCGGTGCGGTGAACCAAAGAACAAGCGGAGCAATAGAAGCTGCCAGAGTAGGTGCAATCGGCGTACTCGTCCGTTCAATGACGAATGCAATCGATGATGAACCGCACACAGGTGCAATGCGGTACAACGATTCAATACCAAAAATACCGGCCGCTGCCGTCAGTACTATTGATGCAAACCTTCTGAGTGAACTTCTTCATAAAGAGCGGTCCGTATCGGTTACTCTTCGTTTAAGTGCTAAAACATTTGCTGATGTTCCGTCATACAATGTCATTGGTGAATTGCGCGGGACGGAATTCCCGAAAGAGATCATTGTTGTAGGGGGACATCTCGACTCTTGGGATAAAGGGACAGGTGCACATGATGACGGCAGCGGTATTGTGCAGAGCATAGAAGTTATTCGTCTTATCAAAGCGTTGAAAGTAAAGACAAAACGGACCATTCGCGCCGTGTTGTATGCAAACGAGGAAAATGGATTAAAGGGTGGACGTGCATATGCCGCACGTGAAAGAAATCATACAGAAAATCACATTGCGGCGATCGAAAGCGATGCCGGCGGATTTTTGCCGCATGGGTTTGGTGTTTCAACCGATTCGGTCAGATATGAGAAGATCAGGGCATATGGATCACTACTTGAAATTGTCGGTGCGGATAAGATCCAGCGCGGCGGTGGCGGTGCCGATATCAGCACTCTTCAATCAATAGGCACTGTGCAGATCGGTCTCAATCCCGATTCGCAACGCTATTTTGATTATCACCATTCGAATAACGATACGATTGACAAAGTTCATCCCCGGGAATTGGAACTGGGATCAATTGCAATGTCAATATTGGCATGGGTAATTGCGCAAGACGGACTTAATAATTAATACAATTTTTGATTTTGTTTCAAAGGGGGATATTCACCCCTTTTTTATTTTTAAATTTTATAGTTTTTTCTTGACATAATGATACTAATTAGTTATATTATAACTAGTAAATACTTAACTAATACTAAACAAATGAAAACTACTCAAAAATACGGAAAAAAGGCTGATTTAGCTCTCTCATTGTGGGTAAAATTAGCCAGGGCTTCAGATACTCTTGCCATGCTAACGTCAAAAGATATTGATCGAACCGGATTGACTGTTTCACAGTTTGGGATTATTGAAACACTTGGGCATTTAGGACCTATGAAAATAGGTGAAATGTGTTCAAAAAAATTGACGACCGGTGGGAATATGACCGTTGTAATCGACAATCTTGAAAAACTTGGTCTTGTAGAACGAAGCAAGGATGCAGATGACCGCAGAGCTTACGTTGTCCGATTGACTCCAAAAGGGGATTTGAAATTCAAAGAGATGTTTCCAAGTCATGCTGAAGTTGTAGAGGATCTGGTATGGTCAGCGCTGAACGAAAATGAAATCAATGAAATGTCTATTCTATTAAAAAAACTCGGCTGTTCATTAAAATTAAAAATTCAATAATTGGAAAGGAGAAGTCCAATGAAATATCTTACTCCCTCCGTTGAACAAAACGGTTCAAAGATATTGGATGGCACTGCGGCACATTAACTTGTCACTGTAATTATACAACAAAACAATAATCATTTATAATAAGGAATAAAACTATGAAAAAAGCAGTTAAATTATTTATCGCAATTCTTATCGTTTCGGCGGTTTCGTTCGGTCAAAACAAATGGAAGATTGAAAAATCACACAGTAATATCAATTTTACTGTAGCACATCTTATCGTTTCGGAAGTAACAGGGAAATTCAAAGAATTTTCGGGAACTATAGAATCCGGCAAAGAAGATTTTTCAGATATGAAACTTGATATAGCGATAAAATCGAACAGCATCGATACCGATGATCCAAAACGCGACGGACATCTTAAAAGTCCTGATTTCTTCAACGCCGGAGTTGACAGCATTGTAACCTTCAAAAGCACCAAAATCGAAAAAGCCGGTGATGGTAAATATAAAGTTACCGGCGATCTTACTATGCGCGGTGTTACGAAACAGGTTGTTCTTGATACACAGTTAAAAGGAAAGACAAAAAATCCGTGGGGACAAACTGTGGCGATCTTCAAATCCAATACAACGATTGACCGCACAGCGTGGGGATTAAAATGGAACAAAGGACTTGAAACCGGTGGTTTGCTGGTTGGCGAAAGTGTCGATCTTACGTTCAATGTTGAACTTGTTCAAGGATAAGAAAATATTATATCATCATATCATTAACGTATCATAGAAGGAAGAAACATATCATGTTACAGAGTTCGCAAAATGTAGATATCAAAAAAAACTGGGTAATCGATGCCGCACATACAAACATTAATTTTGCCGTATCGCATATGGTCATTTCGGAAGTGACGGGAACATTTAAGGAGTTTGAAGGGACCGTTATTTCGTCAAATGATGATTTCAGCGACGCACAGATAGTAGTATCAATTAACGCAAAAAGCATAAATACCGAGAATAATGACCGTGACAATCATCTCCGCAGTAAAGATTTCTTTGACGCTGAAAATCATCCGTTGCTGACATTTAAGAGTTCAAATGTCCGTATTGAAGGTAATGGAATTCTAGCTTTCACTGGTGATCTGACTATGCGAGGTATTACGAAGTCGGTTGTACTTAATACAAAATTCAAGGGCAGAGCAGTCAATCCCTGGGGCCAGCTGGTTGCTGCATTTAAGGGAACTGCATCTATCAATCGTAAAGATTGGGGATTGTCGTGGAATGCAGCTTTGGAAGCGGGTGGATTCCTTGTCGGTGAAGAGATCGAATTGACTCTGAATGTTGAATTGAATGAAGCTAAATAATGAATGCTGTTCACCGGTGCAGAGTCACTGCACCGGAGATTATTTACTTTCAAATATTGAATTCAATCCGGAATAATATTTTCTATTGCAGGAACCGGAACTCAGAGATGGTTTATGTGAAAATAAACGGACACATATTTGAGTACATTTAAAAGTGATATTAACTGCTCATATATTTTCAAAAAAGCTGATATTGATATTTCACTGATAAATCAGGGGATTTATAATGAAAACATTTATGGTCGAAGTGAAATTACCGATGGAACCACCGCAGGAATATTTTGCGCTAATTCCATCCCAACGAGCCATGGTGATTGATCTAATGATGAAGCGAAAGTTCTTAAGTTATACTCTCGCCGCCGATCGTTCGAAAGTATGGATTGTAATGAACGCTTCTACGGAAATCGAAGCCATCGAATTACTCCAAAAGCAGCCGATGGATAAATATTTCAGATATACTTTTACAGAACTTATGTTCCATGATATGGTGGGTTCCGTGTTTCCTGCTGTTTCACTCAATTAAAAAGGATATTACAATGTATCAAAAACTAAAGACATTCTCTGTCACAAAATATTTGTACTCGGGCATCATTGCCGGCAGTGTAGCAGCAGTGCTCAACAATTTGTATAACAGCATGTATTCTTCGTTGACTTCGTTTGCTATAGCTTCGGTTATAAATCCGATCTCAATTTCACTTGGTTCTGTTATACCTATGATCGTTGCGGCTGTTGTCTATTTCGGATTGGTAAAAATAACAACGAAAGCATTACTGGTCTTTGTAATTGGGACGGCATTATTTTCTTTATTGAGTATTGCAGGTCCTTTGGCCTCTCAATTGCCGGACGGAAGTCCAACACCGCATGGTTTTGCAGCATTAACAATACCAATGCACATTATATCCGGTTTTTGTGCAATATTCATCATTCCACGGGTAGTTGCCGCGGAGGCGAAATAATCCAGTTTGAGTCATTGAATCTAAACGATATAAAAAATATTTCCGATGCATTTGGTGCGAGTGAACGAATGCCGTTGTTGTTTGTTGGTCATGGGAGTCCAATGAATGCAATCGTTGACAATCGTTTCAGCCGTTCGTGGAAGGAACTTGGCTCTACGCTTCCTACACCGCAGGCGATTCTCTCCATTTCTGCTCATTGGTTAACGCGGGGAACAAGAGTGCTTGCTATGCAGCAGCCGAAAACAATACACGATTTCGGCGGATTCCCGGAAGAACTGTTTGCACAGCAATATCCGGCACCGGGTGCCCCTGAATTTGCAAAGGCAACGCAGCGTCTTTCTACAAAACAGCATATCGTACTCGATGATGAATGGGGTTTTGATCATGGCACATGGAGCATTTTGATGCAGATGTTCCCGAAAGCGCATATACCTGTCTACCAACTCAGCATTGATTATGGAAAACCGATGAGCTATCATTATGAACTGGCACAAGAGATACGGTCATTGCGGGAAATAGGAGTAATGGTCATCGGGAGCGGGAATATCGTTCATAATCTGAGAGCGATCAATTTCAGAGACGATGCCAAGCCCTATGATTGGGCAATTGAATTTGATTCCAAAATCCGCGAATGGATCGAGAACGGTAACCATGCGTCGGTTATTGAATTTCAAAAACTCGGTGCAGTGGCTCAACTTGCCCATCCGTCGTACGACCATTTTCTTCCGTTGATGTATGTGCTGGGGTTCCAGCATGCACAGGAAACGCCGTCATTCTTCAACGATGATTTTGACATGAGCTCGGTTTCGATGCGGTCGATGATCTATCATATTTGATCCAACTGGAAAAGTAACGGAAGCGTCTGGGCAGAATGGTCCGTTATACCAGATATATCAAACCGAATATTGCCGTCCAACTACCGACAAGAAGCAAAGAGATGAATGTGAAAATAAATTTTCGCAGCGGGGTGATGATATACGTTTTCGATTTCCACACTTCATACGCATTTGCTCCCAAAATGATAAACAGCGGAACAAGTGGAATTCTGTAACGGGCGACACTAAAAAAAACCAGGTGAATACCAATCCATCCAGCGATCAAAATATTCATTAGCATGAAATACTTTTTCTCAGAATCTTGAACGAAGATCAAACCCCATAATCCCGCAATAATTAAACCACCCGAAAACAGATGAATTAATACTGCGAGGATTGGCGGAAATTCCCTATAGATCTGAATGGCATGCGCATACGTTTTCCATTCTGGCCGGTAGAGCAGCGATTGCATCAACGCGAAATCCGGTTCAAAAAGATGAATGAATTTTAATACGATCAGCTGCAGTTCACGCAACGGGTGACTGACCATGTAGATTAATCCTTCATGGAAAGCAAATTGGGAACGTTCAAATTCGCCGCTGACATTCTCTAAGGGATTGTTCTCTGCATAATATCGAAACGAACCGGTCGCCTGTTCATTGTGTCCGATCCAGAAATTGACTCCTCCGTTGCTCGTCAGCGCGGCATGGCCGAATTGGATTGTATTCCGCACCATCCAGGGAGAAAGTATCATCGCAAATGCCACGGCCACGTAGAGGTATTTCGTCACGGTAGTTTTTAGCGATCGCGAACGGTACCATTCCCAAACGGCAAAAAAGATAATAATGACGGAAGCACTTGGTTTCAGCAAAGTCATTACCGCCAGTGCCCCACCAAACAAAAGTTTCAGTATTAATGATCTCTTTAGGTATTCAGAAGTCGCAAGCAGTACCGAGGCCATCAAACACGTTGTAAAAACAATCTCCGTCATGAGGAGTGAAACATACAATGCATTGCCAGGAAAGAGTGCATACGCAATGAAGGCAATATATGCAGTACGAATAGAAAAAATATTTCGGCAAAAGTAAAAAATAAGAAAACAAGTGAGAGTGTCGGCAACCGCCTGAAAGACCCTGACGGCAGGTATGGAATAATTGAACAAGGAAAAACAAAACGCGATCATAGCAGGATATGCCGGCGCGCGGGAAGCAGTGATCGTTCCGTCGAGGCTAAATCCTGTTCCATGAGCGACGGAATTACCCAATGCAGCATAATCAACTTCATCCGATAGCAACGGGGGAGAGAATAACAGAGCAACTGTCAATCTTATTCCAAATGCTGCAAGAATAATGATGGATATTGGGGAAAATAGGTTTGTTTTTACTTCGGAGATATTCATTTCATTCAATATATTAAAAACATAGATTGAAATCAGTGCAAATTAGTAGTACACTGTAAAAAAAAATATCATTGTTGCATTATGGCTATCACACAAGATTCATATAAACAAGTCTTTCACTTACTTCAGGATCTCGTTTTTATTGTCGATGATACGTCACGCGTCATCGACATGAACAGCAAAGCAAAACAACGAAAGTGTGCCCAAGCCATGCTGGTAGATTGTTTTGTTGAAGATGGCAGATCCCATTTTTTACAATCGCTCCACAATAATCCCCATGTCTTTCAAGCCGATTTCTATACTTCTTCTGATAATCGTTTGTATGCTGAGGTTTCGGTAGCACCATTGTCCGACACAAAAGAAAAATTATTTCTCATCGTGGTCAGGGATGTTACTGCACAGCACGATAAAGAACTGGACCTTCTGCGGTTTACCGAAGTAATTTACCGTACGGCGAATCCGATTCAAATAACCAGCACCGAAGGGAAAATGATCTTTGTTAATCCTGCGTTTGAACACATTACCGGATTTACGAGGGATGAGTTGATCGGTGAAAATCCGAACAAGATCAGCAGCGGCAAACATGGCAAAGAGTTCTGGAAAAAGGTCTGGTTGAAAATTAATACGGGCCAGCAGTGGGTTGGTCAGCTCCAGAACAGAAAAAAGAACGGCGAACTCTTTCATACAGATTTGGTGATTTCTCCGATTATTGATGATAGAAAAAAAGTGATCGGATTTCTTGGGGCGCACAGAGACATTACCGAACAGAAGATCCTTGAACGTCAGGTTGTTAGGTCGCAAAAGATGGAAACATTCGGCACGCTCGCGGCAGGGATAGCACATGAGGTTGGTAATCCACTCACATCAATCTCTTCGCTCGTTCAGGTTGTTCAGCGGGAGACGGAGGATGATTTTGTACAAGAGAAGCTTGAACTGGTCAAGAATCAGATCAACCGTATTTCAAAGATCATTCGTGAACTTGTAGACTTTGCACGTCCATCCACGCACGAAGTAAAGGATGTCAGTATCAATTTGGTTGTGCGTGAGGCATTAAATATTGTGCAGTATGGTAAAAGAGCTCGTGCCATAAAATTTAATGTTGCGCTGGAAGATGATCTTCCTTTTGTCAGCGCAGTCCACGATCAGATCCTTCAGGTTTTTCTCAACATTTTAATGAATGCCGTTGACGCAAGCATGGGAAATCCGGAATCATCAATCTCAGTATTGACAAAACAATCGGATGAAAAAGTCGAAATTAGCATATCCGACAATGGCACGGGAATTGCCGAACATCACTTAGGAAAAGTATTCGATCCGTTTTTTACAACTAAAGAAGTTGGTAAGGGAACGGGACTGGGCCTTTGGGTTAGTTTGGGAATCATCCGAAATTTTGGCGGTGACATCCATGTTGAAAGCGAACTGACCAAAGGAACCACATTCATCGTTCGGATGCCGAAAAAAGGATAATGCATGAAGAAAAGAATTCTGGTAGTTGATGATGAAGAGATCATTCGCGATTCGATTAGTTTTATCCTTGAAAAGGAAGGATATGCTGTTCGTAAGGCTGAGAATGGTGCCGTAGCACTTAAGTTGATGAATGAAAATCTCTTTGATCTGGTCATCACTGATATTGAGATGCCTGAACTGCGCGGTCCCGAACTGCTGGAGAAGATCTCTGAACGATTCCCGCAGACGTTTGTTATTATTATCACCGCATATGCTTCCATCGAAACTGCCATTGCCGCGATACGCAAAGGGGCATATGATTACCTCTTAAAACCGATCGAATTCGATGATCTGCTGTTCCGGATAAAAAAACTGTTTGAATATAAAGATCTCATTCTGGAAAATACCCTTCTTCGTCAGGAAGTGAACCGGAAGTTCGACTTCTCGTCCATCATCGGCCAAAGCGAAGCGATGAAAAAGATATTCTCGGATATCCAAAAAGTGGCGCCGACAGAAGGTACGGTACTCATCACCGGCAAGAGCGGAACGGGTAAAGAGTTGGTAGCACGGGCGGTTCACGGACATAGTAAACGGTCCGGTAAACGGTTCCATGCCATCAACTGCGGCGCTATCGTTGAGACGTTATTTGAAAGCGAACTTTTCGGCCACAAAAAGGGGTCGTTTACAGGCGCTACGAACGATAAAGACGGTGCATTCAAGGCGGCTGAGGGAGGAACGTTATTGCTGGATGAAATAAGTGAGATGCCGCTCCATCTGCAGCCGAAACTGCTGCGTGCGCTTGAACAGCGTGAGATTACTCCCGTTGGAAGCAACGATACGCTGCCGATCAACGTGCGGATTATTGCCGCAACGAACAGAAATCTTAAAGAAGAGATTGCTAAAGGAAAATTCCGTGAGGATCTTTTTTACCGGCTGAATGTTGTTGAGATCCATCTGCCGGAACTGAGCGAGCGGTCGGAAGATATTCCGCTGCTGGTGAATTCGTTCATCTCGAAATTCCGCGGGGAGATGGGAAAAGCGATCAAGGCGATATCCAATCAGGCGATGAGTGCTCTTGTGAATCATCAATGGAAAGGTCAGATCCGCGAACTGCAGAATATTGTAGAGCGAGCGATGATTTTCTGCGATGCCGAGATCATCGACGTACAGCATCTTCCCGAAGAACTGCAGGCAAGTGCTCAAATCTCTGTTATTGACTACTCTTCGCAGTCTCTGAAGGATGCAGTGCACATGTTTGAGCGCCGCTACATTGAACAAAAACTGAAACACCATGCCGGCGATAAAGATAAAGTAGCGAAAGACCTTGGATTAAGTCTTTCAACACTGTACCGGAAATTTGAAGAACTGGGGATACCGCTGAAAGAGAAGTAAGAAGATTCGATCCGCTCAGCCAACGGGATGTTTGTAACATTCCGTTGGCTTTGTTGTTTTAAAATTCGGCGCTCACACCGATTGAAGGCAGTAATGCAATTCCACCTTCCGGCTGTTTCACTTCCTTTGTCCGTTCATCAAAGATGGGGATACTCAGAGCCTTGCGGTTGTAGATATTCTGCACGTCAATATACGTGATCAAATTCCACCGTTCAAAATTCCACCGGCGGTCAACGCGCAGGTCCAGGCTGTGATTGGCACCGACACGCGAGGTATTGAACGCTGCTATGTTCTGTGTTCCGTTTGCATTATACGGCGTGTAGGGACGGCCAGTAGCGAAACGGAATTTGCTGCTGAATTCCCAAAGTTCGTTAAGTATATACCCGCCGCCAACGTTGATGATCCATCGCTGATCGTAAGTGAATGACCGGTCAACGCCATCCAACGCCTTGAATTTGGATTCATTGTACGTTACGCTCAGTAAACCGTAGCAGGGAACATCGGATAATTTTTTCTGCAGGAATAATTCAATGCCGCGTGATGCGCCTGATCCTGCACTCAACAATGGATCCAATCCGAAAGAAGCATATCCTTCCTGCGATCCCCCAAAACCACCCGTATTTGCAAGCACCAAGTACGGGCGAACCATACTTGCAGGATAGTCGGAATATTCCTTCTTATATCCTTCAACTGATATTTTTACATCGGACTGCAGCACATATTCTATACCGACTACGTATTGATTGACCGTTACAAAATTAAGATTCCGGTTTGCTGCATTGGCTACAAGCCAAATATATGATGGCGCCTGATGATATTTTCCGATGCTTCCCGATAACGTAAATAAAGGAGAGAAAGCGTACGATAGCGAGAATCGCGGAGAAAATGTTGCTGTATTTTTTATAAGATTGAAATAATCAAATCTACCACCTATTGTGGCTTGGAGATTGGGCAATATTGCTTGCGACACTTGAACATATCCGGCAGATTTTACCGCCGTCGTGTCCAATACGGCGTTGACGGAAAGGTTCTGACCGAAATTCGTCCAGAATGAAGGCAAAATGATATTTGATGTGAAATTTACGAATTTACCCAAAACACCGAATGATAATTCGGTTTCTTTACCAATTTGATATACGGCATCGCCCCGCACAGTCGTTTCATATTCATCGGAGTTGCTGCGGAACAGTGGATTCAACAAACTATCATTCTGTTGATAGCGGAATCCGTAATACGTTTGACTAACTGTTACGGTCGTGAAACCATGATCCAGCAAATGTCGCCACGAAACTCCACCGATGAATTGGTTCTGATTGCTGGCGAGTATGCGTGAATTGGTATATCGTTTCTCACCGGTTTCGTTGAAGAGTTTAACATTATCGAGAGCAGCAATGCCGAGAAATTTTAACTGGTCTTTTGGTGTGAGAAAATAATTCACTTTTCCAAGGAAATCCCAATATTCAGGTACGAAACCAAAACCGGCCGCTTTGAAAATAAAATCAAGATAGCTTCGCCGTGCAGAGAAAAGAAATGAGCCATGTTCATTTGTCGGTCCTTCCAAATTCAGGCCGAATTGAGAAGCGGAAATGGTTGCCTTTCCACCGAAGCGATCCTCGCGTCCGTCTTTTAGGTCGATGGTAAGAACGGAAGAAAGTTTGTCGCCATATTTTGCTCCGAAGCCTCCGCTTTTAAATGTTGTTTCATTAACAAAATCCAAATTCACAAAACTTAACGGTCCGCCTCCGGCTCCCTGTGTACCAAAATGATTGATATTGGCAACCTCAATATTATCAATTACAAAAAGATTCTCCGAGGGGGCGCCGCCGCGGACGATAAGATCATTGCGTCCATTTTCCACCTGAGCAACACCCGGCAGTATGGAAATAGCGCGCAATACATCTTCCAATCCTCCGGGAAGCCGCCTGATTTCTTCTGCACCAAGCACCTGCACGCTGATCGGCGCATCGGGTGATTTTTGAAAATATTCCGTGGACACCGTAACGCCTTCAAGTTCCACCGTTGATTCCATCAGTTCAAAATGAACATCGGCAGGTTTACCGACTGAAACAACAACATCGGTTTTTACCATTGGCTGAAAACTAAGTGCGCTTGCACGTAGATTATACGTGCCGATCGGTACATTGCTGATGATAAAATTACCGTCAATATCCGTTGCTGCGCCGATCGCAGTTCCCTGAATGATCACCGTTGCACTGATAACTGCTTCTTTGGTTGTATAATTTTTAACATGACCAACAATGTTACCTGTCTGCCTCTGTTTAATTTCTTGTGCCGAAAGGGGAAGTGTTAAAAAAACGAAAAAAATGGATAATAGTGTTTTCATAGTCCTTTAATGGTGTTTGTAGTTTAGTATGGTAAACAGTTTCGAGTGAAGAATTGTTCCATTTCTGAAGAAAAATTGTATAGAGCAGCTTCTCAATGTATGCCTTCGGATAGTGCGGATACTTCCTTAAAAATGGTTGTAACAAAGCGGTCGTGCTCGGGTTTCATCAGCACGCTGCGGAGAACTTTCGTTATAGGAGCATCTGCTTTGAATGAGGGAAAATTCTTTGCGATTGCCGACGACGGTACTGAAAATGCGGCAAGATAGAGCGGTGATTCGGAACGTTTCATAGCAGCTGTAAAAAGTTTTTCGGTCGCAGCAGAAACAGATGATGCTGAAAAATCGTGCGTTGCGGGAAAATAAATGACAATATCAAGGTCAGGTTTGCAGTACTCGTTTAAGACCTTGCTTGTCGAGATTAATTCGCTCCACACGACGGCTGCATTCCGTGTTTTTCTCAGAATTGTTCCGAGGCCTTCATCTGCTCTCAGTGGAAATGCCTTAAGTGTAGCCCACAACGCGGCTGCAGAAGCACCTGCACGCGAACATTCCAGCGAGATCTCTCCCAAATGCAGTTCTTTGGATGTAAAATATGTATAGGGAGAATCGTGTTTATAATATTTCCCTGCACCGGCATCTTTGAACAGTACACACCCGCATCCGTACGGCTGCAATCCGTGTTTGTGAGGGTCAATAACGATGCTGTCGCACTCGTGAAGGGAAAGGAATGGTTCCGGTGCAATAATCGGGTCCGGAATGCGTGCCAAGATCGTAAAAAATCCGCCATACGCGCAATCCGCATGGATCCGTACGCCATATTTTTTTGCCAGCGGAAGAATATCATGCAAAGGTTCCACCGATCCGGTGCCGGTAGTTCCGATTGTAACGACTATGGTGCCGATGGTACCTTTTTTAAATTCGGATTCAAGAGTTTCAAGATTAGTGAGGTCGATTTCAATGGAACGTGCTTTGATTACCTCACACATCCGTCTGTGTGTATAATGTGCATTGGGCGAATAGGCAATGGCTTTGTCCGGATGTATCGAACGGGCTACCCAAAGTGCTTCAAGATTGGCGATTGTTCCGCTTGATGTCAGATGCCCCACATGTTCGCCGTATCCGAACATCTTCGCTATTTCTCCGACAACTTCCAATTCCAGCTTTGCGGTGGCCGGTCCGCCGTCCAGTGCATGGTTGTTCGGATTGATCTGCATTGCCATGACATACGCTGCAATGGCGATCGGATGAGGCGGTTTGATCATTTGCCCAGCATATCGCGGATGAAAGAAGGGATAGTTATCGTCCAACCGCTCTGAAAGTTCGGTAAGGATCGAAGCCGATCTTTCCGCAGAAAGGGAGACTGTATCGTCTTCATCCATGCTTTCCCAGCGGTTACGGAAGCGCTGTTGTGATGAAATGCTGCTGTCGATAAGATTGCGGAATTCAATTTCAGTCATAATTATGAGCAGTTTAGTGACCCAATATAGAAGGAACATACTTCGCAATCAATACGGCATAATAAATCCATTGAACAGCGGTAAATAATTTTCTATTTTGATACGAGAGCAACAGCCGGTTTTTCATCAATTGAATGCGCGAAATCATTTTTTAAAATCATCCAAAACGTATGCTGAATATTGCAATAGAAGCTGCACTTGAAGCAGGGAAATTTCTGAAAGCAAATGTCGGAAAAATAAAACATATTGAACGGAAGACCGGACAGGAAACTAATCTGGTTACTGAAATCGACAGACAATCCGAAGCACTTATTATTAAAAAGATTAAGGAACATTTTCCCGGACATGCGATACTCGGCGAGGAAAGTGGTGCTGACAGCAATGCTTCCGATTACAAGTGGATCATTGATCCGCTTGACGGCACAACGAATTACACTCACGGACTTCCGATCTTTTGTGTGACGATCGGAGTAGAATACCGCGGGGAGATCATTGTTGGCGCTATTTACGATCCGAATGCCGACGAACTCTATACGGCAGAAAAAGGGAAGGGCGCATTTCTTAATGGAAAAAAAATCTCGGTGTCGACTACGGAAACATTGATCAACGCTTTGGTTGTGACCGGATTTCCGTATAACGTGAAGGATAATCCCGACAATGTGATAGAACATTTCGTAAACTTTCTTCCGGTGACACAAGGTGTTCGGCGGCTTGGCTCGGCGGCGATAGACCTTGCGTACATTGCATCAGGACGATTTGACGGTTATTGGGAAATGACGCTGCAGCCGTGGGACAAAGCAGCGGGTATCCTTCTTGTAAAAGAGGCAGGCGGAGTGGTGACAAATTTTTGCAATACAGATACCGATATCATTTATAATCCAAATACACTGGCAACCAACGGCATCATCCATGAACAGATGCTGAAGGTGATCAGGATGGTGAAAAAAATCTGATGTCCGTTAAAAAACATACTGTCCTTTTTGTTGACGACGAAGCCAGCCTCTTAGAGATCGTCGGTTCCGTCCTTGAAGCGGAAGGCTTCAATGTTGTGCTGGCAAACAGTGTTGAAAAAGGGATTGAAGTTCTGAATACCGTTACTCCCGACATCATCATTTCCGATATTACAATGCCGGGGAAAAACGGGTTCGATTTTTTTGAACATATCCGGTCACTGCCTCATTTACAGCAAGTTCCCTTTCTGTTTCTATCGGCGCATTCTGATTCGGAGAGTGTTATTGCCGGTAAAGAGATCGGCAGCGATGATTATCTGACCAAACCTGTCGATTTTCATCTTTTACTTTCGTCAATCCGGGGAAAATTAAAACGAAAAGAACAATTACACGAAGCATCTGTACTGCAGACAGAAAAGATAAAAACGGAGATCTTTCGTTTGATCACGCATGAAATGAGGACACCGCTCACCTCTATCCTTGGTGCAACGGAGATGATGTCCAATTCGAGAGGGGATTTAACGACCAACGAGCTGACGGAATTTCTACAGATGGTGCAGAACAGCAGCAAGCGGCTAAACATGATGGTGGATGATTACCTAACGGCAACCAAGATTGAATCCGGCGAGATCACCAGAGAAATGGAGATCAAAGACGAAAGTATTACACCTAAACAGATGGTTCAGCGATTGATTGCCGATATGGAATTTCAGAGCCGTCAGCAAGGCATAACGATCCAAAATAAGATCATCGATGCAACGATCACCGTGCACATGTTCATTCCACATATTGAAAATATTCTTCGCCGTATTCTGGATAATGCCATTAAATTTTCCCGGCCGGGTAGCGGCATTATAATAGACCTTCATGAGAACAACGGTTATGTTTTTTCTATCCAGGACTACGGATTGGGGATAGCCGAAGAGAAAAAATCGATTATCTTCAAGAAATTCGGACAGGTTGACAGAGACAAACATGAACAGCAGGGGTCAGGTCTTGGGTTGTATATTGCGCATCATCTTGCCATGCTGAACGGCGCCGAACTCTGGTTTGAAAGTGAAGAGGAAAAAGGCTCAACGTTCTATTTGAGAGTCCCGAGCAGACATTAGAATTCTTCTCCTGCCACTCTGGTGATTGATGCACCCAGTGAACTCAATTTTTTTTCGATCGCTTCATAGCCCCGGTCAAGATGATAGACACGAAGCACTTCTGTCTCACCTTCAGCCTTCAGAGCCGCAAGAATAAGCGCCGCCGATGCGCGCAAATCCGTTGACATAACTTTCGTTCCGGATAATCCTTTCACACCTCGAATGATAGCAGCATTGTCTTTCATTTCAATATTTGCACCCAGACGCACGATCTCGGGCACATGTGCAAACCTGTCATGATAGATCGTATCGGTAACTGTAGATGTTCCTTTTGCAGTGGCCATCAGTGATATCCATTGTGCCTGCATATCGGTAGGAAATCCGGGATATACAGCCGTAGTGACATCGACCGGTTTAATCGATTTCGGCGCAATAAGTTCTATGAAATCTTTTCCAATCGTTAGTTTCGCTCCGGAATCTTCAAGTCGAGCGGTTACTGCGGAAAAATGTTCAGGAATCACATTCTCGATCCTTATCTTGCCTCCGCACATGGCACCGGCGATCAGCATCGTGCCTGCTTCTATTCTGTCCGGTATCGTATTGACAATTGCCGGATGCAATTCTTCCACTCCTTCAATTTCCAGTGTTGTTGTTCCTATGCCGTCAATTTTTGCCCCCATGGAGATCAGCATCTCAACAAGATTGGTGATCTCGGGTTCCATTGCCGCATTCTCAATCCGTGTTGTTCCTTTTGCCAGAACAGCGGCCATGAGAATATTTCCCGTTGCCCCAACACTGGAAACATTGAATGCGATCCGTGTACCCTTCAATCGTTTTGCTTTTGCATGAATATATCCGCGTTCTAACTCGATCTTTGCGCCGAGTTTTTTCATCCCTTCAATATGGAGATCAACAGGACGCGGTCCCCAAGCACATCCTCCCGGAAGCGATACTTTTGCCTGTCCGTAACGGGCCAGCAGCGGACCGAGCACATAAATTGATGCGCGCATTTTTTTTACATGTTCATACGGTGCCTCAAATTTGTTCACACGGAACGTGTTTACTTCCAGCGTTTTGTTCTTCCGTTCAAATGCTACACCCATAGTTTGAAGGAGTTTGGACATAGTTGTCACGTCGCGAAGATCCGGAGTGTTATGCAGTTCATATTTTCCGCTGGCAAGAAGTGTTGCCGGCATCAGTGCAAGCGTAGCATTCTTTGCGCCGCTGATAGAAACTGTTCCGTTCAGTTTTTTCCCGCCTTTAACGACAAATTTATCCATAGTACAGGTGTGCCCTTTCTAAATATTCTCGAAGAATGTTATTAAAAATTAGTCAAAAAACAACTTCTGTAAGATGGTGATGAGGTGTTTGAAGGAGCAAGGTCAACGTTTTTTTGATACCATTTTTATAAACAGTATCTCAACGAGAGTAACTAAGACACCAATGCCGGTTGAACTGATGAAACTCATAACACCTTGTCCTACAGTATTGTTCATGCGTCGGTTTTGCTGCATGAAGCGTCCGATCTCATCGTCCGAAGCACCGCCGAGGATAAGTTTTTTCCGTTGCCATTCGACCATAGATATGATCCAATCAGGATTGATATACGTATTGTACACGAAAAGGAAAAGAGAAAAGATCGCCGCAGAAAATATTGCAATCTGAAAGCCGGTATTGATTCCTGCTTTTACGCTCAAAAATCCGTTCGAACGTGATTGTTGTTCCCGCAGCGCTGTAAAAATAACTACAATGGGGACGATGATGGAAAAATACCCGCTATATTGACCGATTTCAAGAGATGTAGTATGGAAGCCAAGTGCAAATTCGATCAGAACCCACGCGCTGAGTCCGGCACCGCACAAAAATCCGTACCGATATTCAGGATTCATTGTTTTTAGTGAAGAGATGACTGATATTTCCGACAATGATTGTGGCGAAACACCCTATTAGGGTATGCCAGGTGAAATCGATTTTTGTAAATGTCAAAACGACGACCATTGCGGCAATACCAGCTATGAAACCGGCAAAAGCGTCGAACTGATTCGTTCGTTTGAAGAGAAGTCCGAGAAAAAATGTGCCAAGCAGACCGCCGTACGTGAATGAAGCGATCTTCAATCCGATCTCCACAACAGGATTCTTTGTATCGGTAAACAGCATCGCACCGCCGATAAGAACAAATCCCCACAGCAGGGTAAACCGTTTTGACCATTTTATTTCGGTTCGGACATCAAGATTTTTTCCGTGTGCCGTTAACTTGAAGAGATCCAGAAATGTAGACGATGCCAGAGAACTGATTGAAGAAGAGAGTGTTCCCATCGCCGAAGCAAGGACTCCTGCTATCACAAGCCCGGCCATGCCGGTGGGTAGATTTTCAACGATAAACTTCGGGAATATTTCGTCGGATGATTTCAAGCCGAGTTGCTGGAACGGAACGCCGTTGTAAAAGGCAAACAGGCACAATCCCAAAACAAGAAAAAACGCAAATTGAAGAACAATGATCGATGCGTCAAGGATCAACGCTTTTTGACTATCCCATCTCGACTTGCAGCCGAGCAACCGTTGCACAAGAAGCTGGTCGGTTCCGTGCGATGCCATGGATAGGAACGTGCCTCCGAGCAATCCGCCGAGGAAAGTATAAGGCGAAGAAAGAAATTCAACGAAGCTGTTGCCGGTGGTTAGATTGACCATGGAAAATTTATTTGAACCGTTAGCCGTCGCATAGAATACAACGTCATCCCAGCCGTTCGGCAGCGTGTGGAGGATCAACAGCATTGAAGCAAACGCCCCGCCGAGATAGATAAACATCTGAACTACATCCATGGCAACGACAGCTTTCAATCCACCCACGTAGGTATACAGAAGTGTAAAAATACCGATGATGAAGATACTTGTTCCGTAATCATATCCGGTGATCAGATGCACGGGAATAGCCGTGGCAAAGAGCCGCACGCCGGATGCCAGTACTCTTGTTACGATGAAAACGGAGGAGGTGAATTTCCGTAATCCCATGCCGAACCGTTTGCCGAGAAAATCATATGCGGTTTCCAGATCACCCTTATAATAAGCGGGAATAAAGATTAGGCTGACCAAAAGCCGTCCAAAGAAATATCCAAGGGCAAGCTGAAGGAAATGCATATCACTTTTGTATGCGAGACCGGGAATGCTGATGAATGTGAGGGTGCTTGTTTCGCTAGCAACGATCGAGAAACCGACAGACCACCATGACATTTCCTTGCCGCCGAGAAAATAATCTTTTGAGGTTTTTTGTTTCCTACCGATGTAAGTGCCGATGAGCGTAACGCCAAGGAGGTAGGTTATTACAATAACGTAATCGATGAAAGAAAAGCCCATGAAGGAGTCAGTATATCGGTCCATTGCCGTTCCACCGCAACGGACCGATGATGTGGAATACAGTTAATTCTTTTGTGCTTTTGCAACAGTGTCAAAGATAGGGAAGACTTTGTCAAGCTGGGAAATCTTGAGCAGTGAAAGCACCTTCTTATGCACTCCTGCGAGTTTAATCTCTCCTCCATGTTGACGCATCTGCCGGTCGGCGATCAACAGGGCACTTAATCCGCTGCTGTCGCAAAATTCTACAGTGGTCAGATCGATGATGAGTGTTTTCAATGCAGGCCTGCAGAGAAGTATAAATTCGCCTTTCAGTTCCGGCGAGACCGATACATCAAGTTTACGTTCTTTTACCGTCAGTACTGCACTGGTGCCGTTCTTTGTAACATCAAATTTCATACTAACCTCAATTAAAACATTGATAATGTCTTGAACAATTGTTCATATCTCCATTTGGCATTTCGATTCGGTGAAGCATTGAATTGAAAATTATAAAACGCATCGGCATGTTCCTGTGAAAAACCCACCTTCAACGGTGCGTTGATATGTCGGCAAAGATATGCAGAAAAAGGGACAAGCGAAAAATTTAGATCAAGAAGAAGATCGAATTTCTGGCTGAGCAGCGCATTGATCTCATTTTTTTTCGGCAAGAAAAAATAATTCAGTTGTTCATTCTTTATCGTTGTGATGTTCGAACGGTTGATAGTATTGAAAATACCTCGCTGTGCTTCTTTGCCAACCAGAGTAAGTTTGTTGCCCTGAAATTTGTTCTGGAGCAAAACGATTGTCTCTGCCACAACGGAGTGCTGCTCGGGACTCTCGGGGATAATCACCAGAGCTGTTTTAGCGTTCGAAAATGATTTGGAAAACGAAATTGGCTTTGACGCCTTCTTTCGCGACGGGAGCCGTGTTAGTATTATTCCAAGATTTTTTCGTTGTTTTTCAAACATAATACCAATGCCGTCTGTAGTGTCTCATTTTATACATGTAAGGTGCAAAACGTTTTTAAGAATTTCAAGAAAAGAAATTGCAGCAATGTACGGTGGACCGAATGTGAAGGAGAAATTCCTTGACATTCACTCTATCATCCGTATGAATTCATCTTCGCTAATTGTTTTCACTCCCAATTCAATTGCCTTTTGCAGTTTTGATCCTGCATCGCTGCCGACAATGACAAAGTCAGTCTTTTTGCTTACGCTGGACACTGACTTTCCTCCGAGGGATTCGATCCTTTCTTTTGCTTCTTCTCGACTCATGGAGAGAAGACCGCCTGTGAGCACAAATGTTTTTCCGTATATGTTCGGGTTTTCCGTGATCTTCTTCCGTTCTGCTCTCATCTGCACGCCTGATTTCGACAGACGTTCAACAAGTTTCAGTGAATGGACATCCTTGAAAAACCGGATGACACTTTCAGCAATACGTGGACCCACCCCTTCAATGTGTATCAAATCGTCCTGCGATGCGCTCTGCAGTTTTCCGATATCACTAAAATGGTCGGCGAGCAATTTGGCAACGCCTTCGCCAACGAATCGGATGCCCAATCCAAAAAGAACCCTGCTGAATGGAAGAGCTTTGCTTGCTTCAATACCATCTAAAAGGTTCTGAGCACTTTTTTCGCCCATGCGTTCAAGTGCGGCTATCCGGTCCTTTTGCAGTGCGTAAATATCTGCGATATTGTGGATCAAGTTTTCGTTGACCAGAAGATCAATCACTGCTTCGCCCAGACCTTCGATGTTCATTGCGCGGCGGTGTGCAAAATGTTCGATACGGCCCCTGACCTGTGCCGGACACTCAAAATTTTCGCAGTAGTACGCAGCTTCGCCTTCAGGGCGGAAGATCTTGGATCTGCAGGCGGGGCACGTGGTAGGGAATTTGAACGGGACAGTGCTTTTTGCACGTTTTTTCAGATTGACGCCGGCGACTTTTGGGATGACATCGCCCCCCTTTTCAACAAACACAGAATCACCGATACGTATATCAAGTTCATTGATGTAATCCTGATTATGCAATGTCGCGCGGCTTACCGTGCTTCCGCTAACAAACACCGGCTTGAGTTCGGCCACAGGAGTTATCGTTCCTGTCCGGCCCACCTGCAGCGTGATCGCTTCCAGCAGGGTCTCCATTTGCTGCGCAGGATATTTATAGGCAATTGCCCATCGCGGAGATTTTGAAACTGAGCCCAGTTCCTGCTGCTGCGCGATTGAATCGACCTTCACAACGATGCCATCAATATCATAAGGAAGAGATGCCCGTTTAACATTCCACTCATCGCAATACTGTTTTACATCGGCAATCGTGTTGCATACACGTACATGTTCATTCACAACGAATCCCAGTTTTTGGAGGAGCTGAAGATTCTCTGAATGTGACGTTAGCTTTACATCGTTTGTGCGGAGGAAATAGGTGAACATGCGGAGTCTGCGTTGTGCAACGGTCTTCGAATCCTGCAGTTTTAGAGTGCCGGATGCTGTATTCCGAGCGTTCACGAATGTTTTTTCGCCGAGGTCTTCCTGCTTTTTGTTCATTGCTTCAAAATCTTTTTTTGTCATAAAGATCTCTCCGCGTACTTCAAAATCTTTCGGCAACCCTTTTCCTGTTTCGGCCTTCAAAGGGATTGAACGGATAGTTTTAAGATTATTGGTGATCTCGTCTCCTTGGGTTCCATCGCCCCGTGTTGCGCCGAGCATAAAAATGCCGTTCCGGTATATCAGACTGATGGCAACGCCGTCGATCTTCAATTCGGCGACAAACCGGTATTGCTGATCACCGATCAATTCCTTAACACGGCGGTCGAAATTCAGCAATTCATCTTCACTGTAAGTGTTGGAGAGAGAGAGCATTGGTACTTCATGCGTAACGGTCGGGAATTCTTTTGTCGGTTCGCCTCCAACGCGCTGCGAAGGGGAGTCCGGTGTAATAAGGAGGGGATATTGCCGCTCCAGCGCAATTAGCTCATTCATCAGCTGATCATATTCACTATCGGAGACAGAAGGTTGCGAAAGGACGTAATACCGATAATCGTGGTCACGGAGAGCGACACGAAGCTTCTCTATTTTTTGTTTTGCCGAGGAGGGCGCATTCATTGCTTAGTTCAATTGTTCTGCAGAGATCTTCTTGTTCTGTAAGCGTTTCCCTTTACTGCCGACCGGAGCGATCTCTTTGCCGTTCAATAACAACCGTACGGAACCGCCGTCGCTCAGGGAGAGCAAAAAACTTTTTTTAGCGCTGTACGTGCGATATCGTCCTCGCAGCATATATCCGCTTCGGGGTGGGAGCGAATCCCGGATGATAGTAACCCAGACAGAATCGTTCGCAACGATGCGCAGTACAAGAGAATCGGTTTTCGGAAGTACGGGTCTGACGGTCTTGGTTGAATCGACAGAATCGATGGCGATAATTGCAGGCTGTAATTTTTCCTGTTCTTTTACGACATCCTGAAATGCTGTCTCTTTGACATTATTGGCCGGAATGCCGTTAGTGAAATAGTTGTAAATGAAGAACGAGACAAGTAAAGCTGCTACCGCCACGACTGCAGTTACAATGGTGGTCCGATTTTTCTTTTCCTTCTTAATTTCATCCTTAACGGTCTCCGGTACAACCGTGAATTTTCCTTCATCTCTCACCGAAGCAGTTTCCTGCTTGTGTTCCGGGGAGCTGTGAATTTCGTAATTTTTCAAGATTTGCGACGGGTCCATGCCGATCGCATCTGCGTATGCTTTGATGAATGCCCGGACATATGTTTGAGGAAGGATATCGAACGTTCCCTGGTCGATGGCCTGCAGATACTTGATGCTGATACGGGTCTTTTGGGAGATATCAAACAGGGTGATATTCTTTGACTCACGTAATTTTTTTAATTCTTCTGAAAAATGATTCATTCGTTTTGGTGATGGTCGGAGAATACTCTTGACTACAAGATAAAAAAAATAACGCAGGGCATCAAGGAAAGAACACAACAATGACGAAGTAATTTCTACAGTGTTATGCAAACAGAACTTAAGACTTCTCCGTGTCGAGCACCTCGCGTACTTTTTTTGCAAGTTCTTCCATTTTGTACGGTTTTTGTATGAAACCGTCGATCTCTTTTGAAAACTTGCTTCCTTCAAGGATCGCGTCGTTATAACCGCTGGAAATGATCACTTTTGATTTAAGCTTCAGCGATTTGATCTTTTGAAAGACCTTTTTCCCTCCAACTTGGGGCATGTTCATATCCAGCAGTACAAGATGAAATTTTTTCTTTTTGGAAAGCAGGGTAATCGCTTCATTACCGCCGGCCGCTGTCGTAACAGAATAACCAATATCGGACAGCATCGTACTTAATGTTTGACGGATAAACTCTTCATCATCAACGATCAGCACCGTTTCGGAACCGCCGGTAATTCTCCGTTTCGATGAAAAGAAAATATCCTTTGGAACTCCCTGGATCAGCGGGAAGACCAGCGTAAATGATGTCCCTTTGTCCGGCTCACTGACGTAAGCAATTGTACCGTCGTGAGATTTGATGACGCCATACACAACGGAAAGTCCGAGCCCGGTTCCTTTTCCCTGTTCCTTTGTTGAAAAGAACGGAATGAAGACCTGGTCTTTCACTTCTTTGGACATTCCGATGCCGTCATCGGTGATCTTTATACTGACGGTTTTGTCACTCACCGGATCGACATTTGTTTCAATGGTTAATACGCCACCATTAGGCATTGCATCCCGCGCATTGATGAACAGATTCAGCAGCGCCTGCTGGATCTGACCTTCATCGCCATTAATAATGGCTACGTGGGGAGAAAGCACCTTTTCTACCTCAATGAATGGCTTCACCGATGGTTCGAACATCCTCAGTGTTTCCTCGATGATGTCGTGCAGATTGACCGGATGAAATTCTACCGGCGAACGCCTCGCAAAGGTGAGCAGTTGATTTGTAAGAGATTTTCCGCGTGTAGCAGCTGTTTCAATGATCTCAACAAACTGGTAGTTTCTGTTCGAAGGTGGGATCCGCCGCCGCATAATAGAAGATGCACCCATGATCGATGTGAGAATATTATTGAAGTCGTGGGCAACACCCCCGGCAAGATTGCCGATGCTGTCAATCTTCTGCGCCTGCATTCGCGCCTGCATGACTTTTTGTTCGAGGATCTTTTGTTCCGTCATGTCGCGGCCGACGCACCGAAGGAGAACCGGAATATTATTCTCGTCATAGACAAGCGATGTATTGACGGATACATCGATGGTTCGTCCGTCCTGGGTCATCATCCGTTCTTCGCTTCCGCGGAATTCCTGACGTTCTTTGAACGATTTGTTCAGAATCATGGTTATATGGTCATGCATTTCAGGCGGATAAAGGAACGTCAGCGATTTTCCGATGATCTCCGATTTTGCATAGTGCAGTATTTGAGATTCCGTAAGATTGCAATTGATTACGATCCCTTCCGCATTCACAAGGTGATACATATCCGGCGAGTGTTCAAAGAGATCGGCATAGCGTTTTTCCGATTCGGTGATCTTGTCGAACAAATGCGCGTTGTTCAATGCAACACTGATCTGGTTGCTGAATGCAGAGATCAGGTTCACTTTGCGTGCAGGAAAAAAATCCTTTGCGGTGCTGGCGAGCAGAAGTATTCCTTCCGACTTGTCCGCAACGCGCAGCGGTACCGACACCCAGGATGCAATGTCCAATAATTGCAGATTGTTATGAAAAACGATCCCTTCGGTTAAATTTGTCTCCTTATTGGTGCGGATCTCTTCCGTCCATTCAAGAAAAGTTTTGCTCGACAACATTTTTTCGGAAAAAAATCCGAAGTCTGCGCCGAATGTTTTTTTCAACTCGAGGCGGTCTCCCTGAAGAACATACAGCCAGCCAAATTCCGTGTTCAGGATATCGGCAACTTTGTGCAGTGCATTGCTGAAAATGTAGTTCAGATTGATGGATTTACTGACGACCATTGCCACGGTATTCAGTGCTTCCAGTTCACGCCGCTGTTCTTCAAGCTGACGGCCGTATTTGAGGGAAAAATAGACACTGGCAAAACCAATGATACCGGCCGTGGTGACGCTGACGAAATCAAGAAATTCAAATTCTTTTTGAAGGATGATGTTTGCAGAAATGATGGTCACCATCATCACAATAACTGCAGTGGATGCGACGATCTGTGCCTGTTCCACAAGGCCAAGATTCAGAGAAAATGAGCGAAGCCGTTGAAAGAAATTTTTCATGGGATGGAGTGGACGGATGGAATTAATAATCAGCCACTTTGGCCAGCGTATCGCAGCCGTGCAGAATGTTGCTGATGTTTTCTTTAGTGATCATCCAGTATTACAAAATTCGTTTCAATTCACGCGAACGGCGAAGTTTACCTTCGATTGTTGCAAGAAACATTTCGGCATCGATCGGCTTGAATAAATAATCATCTGCGCCAAGTTTTTTGCCGGTGCGGACCAAAACGTCCTGGTCCAGACCGCTTAAAAAGATGAACGGTATCATTAAAAATTTATCGATGGACCGGAATTTTTCGTAAAAGGCAAATCCGCTCATGTTCGGTTTGGAAAAATTAATATCGCACACAACGATATCCGGAGTCATCGTTTCGAGCAATTGCAGTCCCTCTTCGCCTGTTGTGGATGTGAAGCAATAATAACCGCTGTCATTGAGAACATCTTTGATGATGCGCAAAAAGGTTGTTTCATCATCGAGAACTAGTACAGAACCATTTGATTGAAGTGACTGCAGTAATTGAAATACTTTCGGTTCCAATGCAACTTGTTCCTGGTCGGTGACCAGGAACTTAATGCGCTGCGGTGCAAAATTGGTGATCCCTTTGCGCCATTCGTCACGGATTGAATGCAGGTAACAGGTAAGACGGACATCTTTTTCGATGACGGCGTGTTCTTCCCCGGTGATTGCGAATGTTTCGCGCATCGAATCTATCCGGGACTGTTCATCGGGGGAGATCATTCCGTCTTTCCAAATTTCCATCAACAGTGCCCTGTATGCATCCGAGGCTGCAGCCGAACGTCTGATCTGTACGTATTTAATTTGTGCCGTCGTCGGCGGTATTATTTTTGGCTGTTCTATGACGGGATCCGGCTTTTTTACTTCGACCGTTTGCAGTTTTGCTGGTTCCGGTTTCTGTTGTTCGTTCTGCGAGGGTTCCTGCTTTTGTTCAACGATCAGTGCCGGAACCGCCGGTTCCGCCAATTTTGACGATGCAGCCTTTTGCTCGGCATCTGCA
This sequence comes from uncultured Ignavibacteriota bacterium, assembly GCA_903861125.1. Lineage (GTDB taxonomy): Bacteria > Bacteroidota > Ignavibacteria > UBA10030 > UBA8401 > UBA8401. The sequence goes on along the minus strand of CAIOTF010000015.1, from coordinate 56,756 downwards.
CGTGAGAGTCCCTGACCTTCCATCAATGAAATGATACGTTCCTTATATGCTTTGGCGTATACGTTTTTTTGTTCCAATTCGAATATCTTGTTGATATATCCCATTGCAGATTCAAGATTGGAATTCTTGATCTCTTTGTCAGCAAGGCGTAAAAAGTCTACTATATTTTTCGGCGATATGCTCATGTTGTATATCCGTGGAATTGCATAAGTTCTTTCATCAAAACTTCGCGTGCATCATTGATCGGAAATTCATTATCGGTAAACAACTCAAAGGCTTTAGCTCCCTGACCCAGCAGCATTTCAATACCGCTTACGGTTCGAGCACCAGCCTGCCGTGCGATTTTTAACAGTGCGGTTTCTATCGGATTATATACTATATCGAGGACTATTTGGTTGCTTTGGATCACGGAATGCGGGGGAAGCATGTGGCGTTCTTCAAACGGTGTCATTCCGACTGATGTTGTGTTGATGAGTAAGGAGGCAGTTTCCATTTCCCGTGCAGTTGTCGTATGATCGCTGGTACAAACGAATTTTGTCGAACGGAATTTATCAGCGAATTCATTAGCAATCACCTCAGCATTTTTGACCGTTCTGTTTGCAATCACGATCCTTTTTGGTAAAAAGAATTTTGCAACAGCATAGATGGCTGCTCTGGCCGCGCCGCCGGCTCCGAAGATGACAACATTACTGTTTTTGATCTCTTCGGTAAATTGTGAGAGTGAAACATAGACGCCGTGTGCGTCGGTATTGTGGCCGGTCAGACGGCCGTTGTTATTGACGATAGTATTCACTGCTCCGATCATTCTTGCCTCTTCCGAGATTTCATCAATCAGCGGCATAACTTTCTCTTTGTATGGAACGGTAACATTGACGCCGCGGAAATTTAAGGTGCGAATGGACGCAATAAGATTTGGGAGCATGTCCGGTGTAACATCCATCACGCCGTAATCGTAATCGAGGTTCAATTTCTTTAATGCGGCAGTATGCATAGCGGGAGACATCGTGTGAACAATATGATTCCCGATGATGCCGATGTGCCGCTGATGTTCTGACGATATCCGCAATTTCATTATGTAATATACCGTTTATTTGAAAAATAAAAAAACCTAATCATCTGATTAGGTTCCGGAACAACAAACCAAAAACCGGAAATAAATATTTATTGTTGAAGTATGGAAGAAAACTCTTTTATAGATTTTATCCCTTTGAAATCGGTATCCAATTTTAACCGTAACCCGGGATTCAGTTCAAAAGCAGCTTTCAGCGATTCGACTGCTTCAACATACTTTTCCAGCACGAATAAGACCTTCGCTTTGCTGTACAAGGATTCGGCAAATTTTGAATTCAATTCGATGGACCTGGTCAGCGCTTTCAATCCCTCTTTTGCATATCCCATCGCGTAAAGCGTGTCGCCGTAATCGTACCATGCTTCAAAGTTGTTAGGATCGAGTTGAACAACCATCTTGTAGCTAAGGATGCACTCCTTCATTTTGCCAAGATTAAATTCGGCATCGGCCTTTGCATACCACAGTTCCGGATAATCCCGGCAGATTTCCACCGCACGGTTGTAATCCGTCAGTGCTTTGCGGTATTGTTCCATAGCATCGTAACAGCTGCCGCGGCCGAAATACGATTCATAGTGTGTGGTATCGTACCGAATGGCAAGTGTAAAGCATTTAATCGCCTCGGTATAATTCTCAATTTCTTCGTAAGCATTTCCCAGATTATGGAGTGCGGGAACATCTTTCGGTTCGAACCGGAGCGTCTGTTTGTAGCATTCGACCGCTTCGTTCAATTTCCCCTGCATGGCAAACACATTCCCCTTATTATAGTAGGCAGCAGGGAAGTTCTCTTTGATAGCAATTGCCATGTCGTAACTGTCTATCGAACGGTCATGTTCACAGAGTCGGTTCAACACGATCCCTTTGTTGTACCATGCGTTGAAATTGTACGGATCGAGATCAATATGTTTGTTGTAACAGAGCAGAGAATCTTCGATCATATCCATCAGATCGTAGCAAAAGGCCAATTCAAACCATACATCTGGATTGTTCGGCTCTTCTTTTACAAGGAATTTCAGAATTTCAAGCGCTTCATCGAAGCGTTCCAGTTTTTCAAGGATGACGGCTTTGTTGAGCAGTGCTTCGGTATCTCCGGGATTCAGTATGAGTGCTTTTTCAAAATCCAGCAGGGCCTCGTCGTTACGGTTGGAGTTGTCGAGCGTAATTCCGCGATTGATGTAGAGATCACTGTCATTGGGATTCAACGTAATGGCGTGATTGTAACATTCCAGCGCTTCGGCATAACGGAAAAGATTGTTGAGAATCATCCCTTTGCGCATCAGAGCTTCCGAGGAATATGGTGCAAATTCAACTAATTGCGAAGCAAATGTCAGCGCATCGTCATATTTTTCTTTTTCAAAGTAGTAGCTGATGATCTCTTCAAGTGCTTCAATACTCTTCAGTCCGTTCCCGCCGCGGCGGAGAAGCTCTTTATAGCGTTCGATTTCCTCATTTCTGTCCCGTCGAGGAGATGAATCACCTTCAAAATCGTCTTCAAAATTGTCGTGGTCAAACGTGGACATAAGAGGGAATATATTATGGGAACAGGGGCTACTTCTTGATTCAAATAAACAAAAAAAGGGGGGGTAAGTCAATAATTCTGCCATTATCAATTTATTTTCTTTGAAAACCCACAAAAATAAGCGAAATTTGGACAGTTTATAGACACATCCCCTATCACTTAAACCAATACTTGAAGTATTATAATGACACTCCTCAAAATCCGGATCAATAGAATTTCTGATACAACACAGGATGTTCCCCTTCCTTCCTATGCAACAAATGGTTCAGCCGGTATGGATATCTATGCTGCTGTGGCAAATGAAATGACGGTGAAAGCTGGGGAAACAACACTAGTCCCGACCGGATTTTCAATGGAGATTCCGGCAGGGTTTGAAGCACAGATCCGGCCGAGAAGCGGTTTGGCAATAAAACATAATATTGGATTGATGAACTCTCCCGGTACGATCGATTCCGATTATCGCGGTGAGGTGAAGATCGTTTTTACGAATCATGGGAAGGCAGACTACGTTGTAAAAAGAGGGGATCGAATTGCTCAGATGGTTGTAGCTCGTTATGAGCGCGTGGAGTGGGAAATAGCAGATCAACTTACCGATACTGCCCGCGGTGCCGGCGGATTTGGCCACACGGGAATTGCCTGAATTTATTTTCGGAACGACTATGTCTAAAGAGAAAAAAAATACCACGGTCACTCAATCAAAAAAGAGCGGACGTGCTAATCAATCCGCTCCGGTGTCGACATTGGATACCATTGTTATTTCAATGGGACTTCTTCTGCTTCTTTTTCTGCTATACTCTTTGGAAGCAGTGACCTCACCGTTTTTGATCTTAGGCACGATCATCTTTTTGCTTTATCCGCTGCACGAGAATGCAGTGGCGAAGAACGTGATGATACTTGCGGCAGCGTTATTTTTGTTCTGGCTCTTCAATACCATTAACACTATCCTGTCACCGTTCATTCTGTCACTTTTCCTTGCTTATTTGTTTCACCCGATTGTCACAAAGCTTGAAACATCGTGGAAAATTCCCCGGTGGACATCTTCTGTATTCATAATTCTGATCAGTATCGCTCTTGTCATCATTTTGCTTGTTCTTGGTCTGCCTCATATCATCGGTCAGTTCGAAGGAATTTTGCAGGCTATCGGTACTATCTCAACGCAATTCGTTGAGTGGGTCCTTTCCGGCCGGTTCATTAAAGCTATTCATAAGTACGGGATATCGGACGAGCAGCTTCGCGGTATGCTCACCAATACCATCGCACCGCGCGTTGAAGATATTCTCAAAGGGATACTGAAAGGTACGTTCGGCATCGTCAGCGGACTGCAGGTAATTGTCTCCGGGATTGTGAACATTGTTATCATTCCTTTTCTTACATTCTTTCTTCTTAAAGATTTTCCGCTCGTCCGACTTCGTATTAAAATGATGATCCCGAAAAAACGGCGCGTACATTCAGTTGCATTTTACCATCGCGTCGATCAGATTCTCGGTCATTATATCCGCGGCACAACCATCATGGCAATATTCGACGCAGTAGCCGTGACGACCGGATTGTGGGTCATAGGGATACAGTATCCGCTTGTGCTGGGAATTCTCTCCGGGTTATTATTCTTTGTTCCCTATTTCGGTTTCATCACGATACTGTGTGTATCGGCTTTTGTTGCTTCGCTGAGCATGGGTGCGCTTGCTCTTCCGATGATCTCTACGGTATCATTTCTTGCCGTTCTGCACATTGTTGAAAATTATGTGCTGACCCCGAAGATCATCGGTGGAAAGATCGGACTCCATCCTGTCGTACTTATTTTATCCCTATTCATTTTCGGATATTTCCTCGGTTTCATAGGTCTGCTCATTGCTATTCCCGCTGCTGCGATTATTATTGTCTCTGTCAAAGAGTGGGAAATAAACCGGAAGAAGGAATTGAATCAGATGGAAGAAGACTAATCATGCATTCACGTCAGGATATACCATGACAGGAAAACTGTATCTCGTTGCAACCCCGATCGGTAATCTGGACGATATGACATTCCGCGCGATCGCAACACTGAAGAACGCCGATATTGTTGTCTACGAAGAACGGAAGGAAGGAAGCCGACTGCTGCGTCATTTCGGGATCGAAAAGCCGGTGGAAAGTCTGAACGAGCATAATGAAGCCGCTGCGACGTTCATCCTGCTCGACCATTTGATGAACGGAAAAAATGTCGCCATTGTCTCTGATTGCGGTACTCCTGTTTTTTCCGATCCTGGACAGCTGCTCGTTCGAAAAGCAGTTGATGCCGGAATAAGAATTGTCCCAATCCCCGGCGCATCGTCGCTGATGCCGGCATTGACCGTTTCGGGATTTTCCATCGATCAATTTGTGTATTACGGTTGGTTGTCGCCGAAACGTCCGCGCCGTATCGTGGAACTGCAGCAGCTTCGGCGCGAACTCCGCACGATCATTCTGATGGATACGCCGTACCGGCTTGTAGCGTTGATGAAGGATATTTCGGAAGTGTTCGGCACTACACGCAGGATTTGTGTTGCATTCGATCTTACAATGCCGGATGAAGAGATTTTTCACGGCACGGCTCCTCAACTGGCTGCAAAGTTTGAAAAAGAAGGCCGAAAAGGGGAGTTCGTTCTGGTCATTGAAGGGAAGGGAAAATAGTGTAATTGCACTTCCCTACAGCATTATCTATATTCCACATATGAAAGCTCTGCATCAAACATATCAACAGTCCATGAAAGCCCCCGAACTTTATGGAGACTATTGGTTCAATTCGGCGCCGTTGTCGATTGCAGCGCTTCAGGGACAGAACATCCTTCTTTTTTTTTGGAACTATTCATCCCCCGCATCGCTGCGGATACTGCCATTGTTCGAAGAATGGTATGCAACATACGCCGAACTTGGATTGACCTGTATCGGTGTTCACTCGCCGGAGTTTTCCTTTGCCACGAATCGTCGCAAAGTAGAAGACGTTCTGAAAAAACTTTCCATCCAATTTCCGGTTGTTGCCGATAATGACCGATTAATAGCGGGTGCATACCGTATCTCTAATTTCCCCACGCTCGTTTTGATCGGCGCCAATGGAAATATTTACAATATGGTTGCGGAATCATTCTCTGTCCTGCGGCTTGAACGTTCCATTCAATATCTTCTCCGTCAGACCGGTTTTTTTGGCGAACTGCCGCCGCTTCGTTCCATGGAATCTGAGCGTTCGCAGGAACGTACTGCAATTGAGATCACCACGGGATACCTGCATGGATCGTTAGGAAACGTTGAAGGATACAGTCCGGAGCTTCCCTCACACTACGAAGATCCGGGCATTCATGTTGAGGGAAAATTTTACGCCCATGGAATTTGGCGAGCCGAACGGAACGCTTTCCATTTTGAAGGGGAACCGAACGAAGGTTATCTGGTCTGCCAAAGCGACGGAGAAAATATTGATGCGCTTGCCGGGAGCGAGCAAAAAAGTTCCCTTCGTATTAAAGTGGATGGTACTTCGATGCAGATCGAACAAATGGGGGCTGATGTACAACGGGATCCGAAAGGAAATTCCATTGTCACCATCGGTGAACCACAGTTTGTTTCCATTTTCCGCGGATCGCAAAAAGAAAAGCATACCATTCAATTCATACCCGGATCCTCCGGCATGACCTTTTATATGTTCTCGTTTTTCCGAGATCAACCGAAGGATAATGGCGATCAGTTCTTCTATAACAATTGATCTCCGTTATGACCACCCGCATTACAGAACTTTTTTCCATCGATCATCCGGTTATTCAGGGGGGAATGGTGTGGGTCTCCGGCTGGAAACTGGCTTCGGCCGTATCAAATGCCGGCGCTCTCGGTCTGATCGGTGCCGGATCCATGAAGATAGATCTGCTGCGCGAACATCTGCAAAAAACAAAATCAGCAACGTCAAAACCGTTTGGCGTTAACATCCCACTCCTCCGCGGCGACATTGACGAACTGATCAACGTCATTCTCGATGAACAGGTAAAGATAATTTTCACCTCTGCCGGTCATCCGGGTCGACATATAGAAAAATTTAAAAAAGCCGGCTGCACTGTTATCCATGTTATCGCGAATGTGAAGCAGGCATTGAAAGCAGAAGAAGTCGGCTGTGATGCGATCGTTGCGGAAGGATTTGAAGCGGGCGGACATAACGGCCTGGATGAGATCACGACGCTGGCACTTATACCTCAGGTAGTTGATGCTGTGAAAATTCCGGTGGCAGCTGCCGGCGGAATTGCTGACGGCAGGGGAATGTTAGCGGCATTTGCTTTGGGTGCAGAAGGAGTTCAGATCGGAACCCGGTTCGCCGCAACTGTTGAGTCCTCGGCGCATGAAATCTATAAACAAAAAATTGTTGATGCACGCGACAGTGATACGATAATAACGTATCACAATATCCTTCCGGTACGTGCGGTAAAAAATCCGTTCATGGAACAGGTCCAAAAAGAAGAAATTAAAAAAGGAATGACCCGTGAACGGATGATGGAACTGCATGCAAAAGGACGTGAACGAAAAGGGATTTACGAAGGGAATTGGGAAGAGGGAGAGATGGAAATGGGACAAAGTTCCGGTCTGGTGCACGACATTATTCCGGCCGGCGATGTTGTACAGAGGATGATGCAAGAATTTGAAGAAGCAAAACGGAAAATTCTTCACACCCGGCCATGAAACAAACCGAATCAATAACGACATCAGTTTTTGATCTCTTCAAAGTCGGCCCCGGCCCTTCCAGTTCCCACACGATCGGTCCGATGAAAGCCGCTTTAGATTTTCTTCACCGCATTCGTCAGCTTCCTCCGGAAATCCAATCCATAGCGACATCCATTGATGTAATTCTGTATGGGTCGTTAGCAGCCACTGGTAAAGGCCACGGATCCGACCGTGCAATCGCAGCAGGATTGCTGGGGAAACAACCGGAAGAATGCGAACCGAGCTGGTTTTCTTCATTGATGTCCGATAACGACCGTTATCAAATTGCGATAGGTGCGAATGCCGTTACGTTTGGTCCGGACAATGTGCGGTTCGAAAAAGGCAAATTCCATTTTCCTCACCCGAATACACTGCATCTGCGATTGATGAATGGAATCATGCCATTAATGGAAGAGGAATATTATTCCATCGGAGGCGGATTCATTCGACGAAAAGGGGAATCATCGCTTGAACAGAATCCGAAGATGCTGAGGTATCCGTTCTCTACGATGAGCGATGTGAAAGAGTATCTTCTGCAAGAGGAAATAACACTGGCTGAATTTATCCTCCGGAATGAAGAATCGTTGACAGGGTGGAGTCGTGAGAGTATCTGCGAAAAACTCGATTCGATACTCAAATTTATGCATGATGCCGTGCAGCGCGGTCTCGCCGCTGACGGTGAACTTCCTGGAACGGTTAAATTGAACCGGAAGGCAGCATCGCTTTTTAAAAAAGGAGAGGAGATGGCGCGATCGCAGGATGCGTTCCTGATCTTTCTTAATGCGTACTGTGAAGCGGCCTCGGAAGAAAATGCGGCAGGAAATATTGTTGTCACCGCTCCCACAAGCGGAGCATCGGGTGTCATTCCCGGTCTGACGTATTTAATGAAGACGCATTTTCACTACGATCAGAAAAAACTCCGCGAAGGATTACTGGCCGCCGCGGCCATCGGATTTTTAGTGAAACATAATGCCAGTATCTCAGGCGCCGAAATGGGATGTATGGGTGAGATTGGAACAGCAAGTGCCATGGGTGCTGCGTTGCTTTCGTTTTGTGCAGGGTGCGATATCAATACCATCGAAGCGGCGGCAGAAATTGCCATTGAGCATCATCTTGGAATGACGTGCGATCCGATCGGAGGTTATGTTCAGATTCCGTGTATCGAACGGAATGCCATGGGGGCTGTGAAAGCGTACAACGCCTATCTTCTCGCCTCATCCGGAAATCAAGCGCACCAAAAGATCTCGCTCGACAGTGTGATAAAAGTGATGAAAGCGACCGGTGATGACATGTCCAAGAAATATAAGGAAACATCTGAAGCAGGTCTTGCACTCAGTGTGACGGAATGTTGATATGCGTGCTCTGAACAAAAAATTCTTCTTTAAAATTCTGATGTTCGCCTTCTTTCTCACCTCACAAAGCCGATCTCAATCTTATGAATGGAAAGAAATTGCATCATTTTTTCCAAACAATGGTTTTCAATGGTCAATCCTTCACGTGGACAGCACGAACAGACTCTATCTGTTTGGCGGCTTCGATGCACGATGTTCATTCTCTGATGATGAAGGAAAAACATGGAATATGACGATCGATTCATCGATCGTGAAGGAGTATTATGGATATACAATCATGCTCGATTCAAACGGCATCCTTCATGAATTTGACATCAATGAATTCGGCAAGAATGCCTATGCGATTCCTGATATCCAACATTGGTTCGTTGAGCATCAATCAGCATTCAAGGCAAATAAAAATCCGTGGATCGCTCTTTCAAAATCGAATAAGATATTTTTGCCAAATGTTGTTGTGTTGACTTCAGTTGATTCCGGCAGATATTGGAAACATAATGATATCCTCAATAATCGACCGGAGAAATATTATTACTTGAACGACTCTTTGTGGATCCATTATCTGAAACAGCAAACGTCGTCAGTTTTGATTGATTCTTACGAACAGATCCTCATCAGTTCCAAAGTTGGAGTCTATCGTTCAACGGATGAAGGAAAATATTGGACTAGTCAAAATACCGGTTTGAAGGATTCGTCCATCAGAATGATGCGGATGGGAAAAGGGGGGATCATCTATGCCATATCGGACAGTGGCAGGATCTTTAAGGGGAGTCTTATATTGAATAGCATAGTGCGGAATGATCATCAGGCATCAGTACCCGAGTTCACGCTTTATCAAAACTATCCTAATCCTTTCAATCCTTCCACTTCAATTGATTTTTCTGTGCCGAAGAAGGAATTAGTATCAATAAAGGTATATTCTGTCATTGGGACGGAAATTGTGTCACTCGCGAATAACACTTTTTCAGTTGGCGTCCATACGGTGGTGTGGAATGCACAATCAATTCCGTCAGGTCTCTATTTCTACCAACTGAAAACAACCAGCCATTCGGAAACACGCAAAATGATCTTGTTGAAATAACCGGGTATCCGAGTTTGTTGTAATTCATAGAGAACTTCCGTAAATTATGTCAGTGGCGATTTGAATACGACAGCTTGCCCGCCACCTGCATCTCTCCAACAGCGCAAACCGTTGTTATTGGCGTGTTTGCAGCCACAATACCGTGGATATTGCTAAAGCGTCGAAGGGTGAGAACATTTCGTATCCCGATGACTGAATGATCAAATGTTGTCGGGTTTGTAATTTTAAAGGGTAAACGGCGACAGACTAAAGTATTAATTTTATGAGTAAATCATTTGAACAATCATTACAAGAGAAGATCATCGTGTTCGACGGTGCAATGGGAACGAACATCCAGACGCAGAACCTAACGGCGGATGATTTCGGCGGTGAATATTACAATGGATGCAATGAATATCTTCTGGTGACGAAACCTTCAGCAATCGAGAAGGTTCATCACGACTTTCTGGCTGCCGGAGTGGATGTGATCGAGTCCGATACGTTCGGTTCGTCATCAATCGTTCTTGCTGAGTATGGACTGCAGGATCGTGCTTATGAGATCAGCAAACTCGGTGCATCACTCGCAAAGAAAGTTGCACGTGATTTCTCTACCGCTGCGCAGCCAAGATACGTTGCCGGATCCATCGGACCGACGACGAAACTACCGTCGCTTGGACATATCACTTTCTCCGAAATGGAACACTCCTACTACGAACAAGTTGCAGGTCTTGTCGAAGGGGGTGTCGATCTGCTCATTGTGGAAACATCGCAGGATATCCTTCAGGTGAAATCCGCTCTCGGCGCGGTATTCAAATATTTCAATGACAAACGGATCAAACTTCCCGTCATCAGTTCCATCACCATCGAGACGATGGGGACGATGCTTATGGGGACGGAAATCGGTGCTGCTTTAACCGCACTCGAACCGTACGATCTTTCGGTGATCGGAATGAACTGCGCTACGGGACCGAAAGAAATGTCGGAGCACATCCGGTTTCTTACGCAAAATTCGCGCATCCCGATCTCCTGCATTCCCAATGCGGGTCTTCCGGAAAATGTCGGCGGCGTTGCACACTATCATCTCACGCCGGTTGAAATGGCGGACTGGCTTTCGCATTTCGTCAAAGATTTCGGTGTGAATGTTGTTGGCGGCTGCTGCGGTACTCGTCCGGAGCATTTAAAGGCGGTTGTCGGTGCCATGAATGGTCTTACTCCGAAACGGCGTACGATAGAATATCAGCCATCCGTTTCAAGTCTTTATTCCAGCGTAACAATGGATATGAAACCGGCCCCGCTTATCGTTGGCGAGCGGACGAATGCGAACGGATCAAAAAAATTCCGTGAGCTTCTTCAGAAAGAGGATTACGATGGAATGGTGATGATGGCAAAGGAAGCTATCAAAGAAGGGGCCCATGTCCTTGATGTCTGTGTTGCGTATGTCGGCCGCGACGAGGTCCGCGATATGAAAGAGTTTGTCTCGCGTCTGAATACGCAGGTTCCGCTGCCATTGGTTATCGACTCGACGGAAGCGAACGTGATTGAAACGGCTCTTCAATTATGCGCCGGTAAGGCGATTGTTAATTCCATAAATCTTGAGGATGGCGAAGAACGGATTGCGAATGTTGTTCCTCTGTGCAAGAAGTATGGCGCGGCGGTTGTTGCGTTGACGATTGATGAACGCGGCATGGCAAAAACGGCAAATGATAAATTTGAGATCGCCAAACGGATCTATGACCTTGTCGTGAATAAATACGGTATGCATCCGAGCGATCTTATTTTTGATACACTCACGTTCACGCTCGGCAGCGGCGATGAGGAATTCCGCAAGGCAGGGATCGAAACGATTGAAGCGATCCGGTTGATCAAAAAAGAATATCCGGAAGTAGGTTTTGTCCTTGGCGTCAGTAATATTTCCTTCGGGCTTTCGCCGCACATTCGTCACGACCTGAACTCTGTTTTCCTGCACTTTGCGATCGAGGCTGGTCTCAGTCAGGCGATCGTTAATGCACAAAAGATAAAACCGCTTTACAAAATCGATGAGCGCGGAAGGGAATTGTGCAAGCAGTTGGTATTCGACGAACGTAAATTTGAAGGGGAACAATGTGTCTACGATCCGCTGACGGAATTGATGGCATTCTATGCCGATAAGAAGTCGGACATGAAGGCGGAGAAGCAGGTGCGTGCAGGAACGATCGAAGAGATACTGAAGAACCGGATCATTGACGGCGAAAAGATGGATGTGAATGTCGATCTGGATGAAGCGTTGAAGAAATATGCTCCTCTCCATATCATTAATGAAATTCTGCTCGGCGGTATGAAAGTTGTCGGCGAACTTTTTGGCAAGGGGGAAATGCAGCTGCCGTTCGTGCTCCAATCAGCCGAAACGATGAAAGCATCCGTTGCATACCTGGAACAGTTCATGGAAAAAAGTGATGCCACAAACAAAGGTTCGATGGTTCTTGCAACGGTGAAAGGTGATGTTCACGACATCGGCAAGAATCTTGTTGATATCATTCTTACGAACAACGGCTACAAAGTGTATAACATCGGCATCAAACAGCCTCTTGAAAATATCATCCATGCATGGGAAGAACACAAAGCTGATGCAATCGGAATGAGCGGATTGCTGGTGAAATCGACCGCGATCATGAAAGAGAATCTGGAGTTGATGAATGAGAGAGGACTGACACCCCCGGTTGTTCTCGGCGGTGCTGCATTAACACGCCGGTTCGTAGAAAACGATCTTCGTTCGATCTATAAAGGCGCTGTGGTCTATGCAAGCGATGCTTTTGACGGCTTACACTTTATGGAACAGCTTAAAACCAAAGGGGCCGCAAGTTTCACATCGTCAGCGGTTGCAGAACCGGTCATTTCTGAGGAGGGGGACGAATTGCTAACAGGTGCAGAGGCAAAGATCGCTGCAGCACTAAAAGAACATCCTGATACGGGGATCCGGTCAAACATTTCAACGGATGTGGCAATACCGAAACCACCGTTCTGGGGTTCTAAAGTTGTCGATACTATAACACTGGAAGAGATATTCGAATACATCAACGAAGCAGCTCTTATTAAAGGGCAATGGCAGGTGCGTAAAGCAAAACGGAGCGAAGAGGAATACCGCAAAGAGGTAGAAGAAAAAGTTCGTCCGGACCTTGAACGGTTGAAAAAACAGGCCATTGCAGAACAGCTTCTTCAGCCCAAAGTTGTGTATGGATATTTTCCGTGCAATTCCGACGGCAACGATCTAATCATTTACCGTGACGATATGAAAACGGAACGATTGCGTTTCACATTCCCGCGGCAGAAGGATGACCGCTTTCTGTGTCTATCGGATTATTTTGCACCGATAGGATCCGGAAAGATCGATGTCGTTCCGTTCCACATGGTCACTATGGGTCAGAAGGCATCGGAGCATTCGGCAAAGCTGTATGCGGCAAATGATTACAAAGAGTATTTATATTTTCACGGACTGAGCGTGGAAACAGCCGAAGCATTAGCGGAATTGTGGCACAAAAAGATCCGTGAAGAGCTCGGAATCGGCGGAAAAGATGCAAAGGAAATAAAGCGTCTGTTCAGTCAGGGATACCAAGGTTCACGGTATAGTTTTGGATATCCTGCATGCCCGGATTTAGAAGATCATACCAAACTGTTCGAACTGCTTCGTCCCGAACAGATCGGTGTGCATCTGACGGAAGAATTTATGCTCGAGCCCGAGCAATCCACCGATGCTATCATAGTGCATCATCCGGATGCGAAATATTTCACCATCAAATAAAGACCGACGTTTGATATTGTTTGAAGTCTTTCGTACTTTTTTTAGAAGAGTTCAAGACGAAGATAAAACGGAAAATTGAAAATAAAATAGGGACAGTCACAGAAAATCAACAAAGGAAAACATGCTGGGGAACAAATCGTTCCATTATTTGAGCAGAGACGCAGAATACTGAAGAGCGTAATTAATAATGAGCTAGTTGAATATTTATTTTCAGATATAATGATCTTTGCTTCAGCATTTGCAACATCGTCAGCATATTAATGAAACATTGATAAAGGAAAAATAAATGCCAAACGTCATCTTAATTCGCCACGGCGAATCACAATGGAATCTCGAAAATCGTTTTACCGGTTGGGTGGATGTTCCGCTTTCCGCCAAAGGGGAACAGGAAGCCAAAGCGGCCGGAGAGAAACTTAAATCATACAAGTTCGACAAAGCATTCACCTCAAAACTTCAACGAGCAAATAATACGCTGAAGATCATCCTTCAGGCGAACGGGCAAACGGACCTTCCGACCGAATATGATACTGCCCTGAATGAACGCCATTACGGCGCACTGCAGGGATTGAACAAGGCAGAAACAGCTCAGAAATACGGCGAAGAACAGGTGAAGATCTGGCGCCGCAGTTATGACGTGCCGCCACCGAAAGAAAAGACTGAGCTGAATCCTGACGGAACCAGCGAAAGCCTTAAAGATACTGCTGCCCGTACCCTTCCTTATTGGGAGAAAAAAATCTACCCTGAAATCAAAAATGGGAAAAATATCATCGTTGCGGCTCACGGAAACAGCCTCCGTTCAATCGTTATGCATCTCGATAATCTCACGAAAGAACAGGTTTTAGAGTTGAATATACCGACAGGCGCGCCGCTTCTCTATGTTTTTGATGCAAATGGCACGATTGTTGAAAAGAAATACCTGTGATTCATTGGTCTACTGAATCGCAGAAACAAGATATATTTGTCCGCAACATTCTAATATTGAGTTTCGAACAAGTTTTTACTATTATTTCAATGTAACTTTGTAAACACCAGGAGAAAAATTATGGCAACATTTATCACCGAAGAATGTATCAATTGCGGAGCATGTGAACCGGAATGTCCGAACACGGCTATCTATGCAGGCGGTGCTCAATACGATTTCAAAGGCCAAAAACTCGATGCGATCTCGAATGATTTCTATTATATCGTTCCGGGAAAATGCACCGAATGTGTCGGTCACTTCGATCAGGAACAATGCGCAGCGGTTTGCCCCGTTGATTGCTGTGTTCCGGATCCGAATCATCCTGAAACGGAAGAAGCATTGTTCGGCCGCGCAAAAGAGATGCATCCCGATCGTGCATTTGCTGAATTAAGCGCATCGAACTCGCGATTCAGAAAATAATATCGTCTATAGATGTTTTTTATGAAGGTCGGTTCATATATTGAACCGACCTTTTCTATTTTGGGGAGTTATGATGAATATAGGAAACTACCGACTTGATTCGATCGAAACAGGACGCTTTGCACTGGATGGCGGAGCAATGTTTGGCGTTGTGCCGTGGGTCTTTTGGTCGAAAACAAATATACCGGATGAACGGCAGAGAATAACACTTGCCGCGCGGTGTCTGCTCATACGCGGCGACGGCCGCACGATTCTTGTTGATACGGGTAATGGTCTAAAATGGAACGACAAACTGAAAGACATTTATCGTCTCGACAACTCCCGTTTTGTTCTTGAAGATTCCCTGGCGAAGGCCGGCGTGAAACCGGAAGAAGTGACGGATGTGATCCTGACGCATTTGCATTTCGATCATTGCGGCGGCAGTACGAAGATCGTCGAAGGGAAACTCGTGCCGACATTTCCCAATGCGATGCATTATGTGCAAAAAGCACATTGGGAATTATCACAAAATCCGTCCGATCGTGACCGTGCCAGTTTTATGAAGGATGATTATATGATCCTGCACGAACGAGGAATGCTGAAATTCACCGACGGTGATCAGGAAATCTTACCGGGGATCTCGTTTGTTGTCTGCAACGGTCATACCATGGCGCAGCAGCTTCCGAAAATCTCGGACGGAACAACGACGTTGCTGTTCTGCTGCGATCTTGTTCCTACAACGTCGCACATTCCGTTTCCGTACATTATGGGGTACGATCTGCGGCCTCTCGTTACTTTGGAAGAAAAAAAACGAATCCTCCCGCAAGCGGAAAAAGAAGGATGGATTTTGTTCCTGGAACATGATGCAGAAACCACTGCAGTGACGCTCCAAAAAACGGAAAAAGGATTGATCATCAAAGAAAAGCTTGTATTCTAAAATCCGGCAACGAAAGACAAAATAGAAATTTTATGGCGGAATTTTCAGTTTGTTCGGACGAAGAAGTTATCACCGGTCGCGGTAAGAAAGTGATCGTTGATGGGGAAGAGATTGCACTCTTCAAACTTGACGGTACAATATATGCCATTTCCAACATGTGCCCTCACCAAAAATTTCAAAAAATGCATGAAGGGATGATTGAAAATGGGGTCATCACTTGCCCGATGCATGGCTGGGCGTATGATGTACGGACGGGTGTTTCGACGAATGCAAGCGGAAAGCTTAAAATATTTACGGCAGAAGTAAAACGGGGTAAAGTGATCATTCAAATTGATTCACCGGTTCAATGATCCACTTGAGATCAAAAAAAATATCATTGTGACACTTACTGAACAAATAAAATCCAAAGCACTCGAACTCGGCATTCATAAAGTCGGAATTGCAAAGGCAGAAGCGCTCTCGAGCGAATCCGTGTATTTGAAAGAATGGCTGAACCGCGGAAACCATGCCTCGATGCAATGGATTGAAAAGAATGTTGAACGAAGGGTGGATCCCCGGGAAATTGTTCCCAAAGCCAAATCGGTGATCAGTGTTGCCGTTAATTATTATACATCAACGGAGCACCATCCAGCCGCCGATGAGGGAAAGATCTCCCGATATGCGTGGGGAGATGATTATCACATCCATGTAACGAAAAGAATCCAATTGCTCTTTGAAAGCATCAAACAATGGGCGCCGGAATCGGAAGGGCGGTATTATGTCGATACCGGTCCGGTAATGGAGAAGGCATGGGCGGCTCGCGCAGGACTCGGCTGGCAGGGAAAACATACTAATATTATCACAAAGGAATATGGATCGTGGGTGTTTCTCGGTGAGATTATCACCACATTGGAACTTGATGCAGATAATGTTATGGAGGACCTTTGTGGTACGTGTACGGCATGTATTGATGCCTGTCCGACCGATGCTATTCACGATCCGTATATCGTAGATAGTAACAAATGCATTTCATATCTTACCATAGAACATCGCGGTGAGATTGCAAAATCACTCGGGAAGGATTTTCACCAATGGATCTACGGCTGCGATATCTGTCAGGATGTTTGTCCGTGGAACAAATTTCAGCGAACGACGGATCAGAATGAGTTTTCAGCGCGGGTTCACAATATTGATCCGAAATTAACTGAGTTGATAGATATTTCTCAAAAGGAATTTTCCCTGCGTTTCAAGAATTCCCCCGTTAAACGGACAAAGCGCGAGGGAATTATTCGCAACGCAACAATCGTTCATAACAATACTTTAACAGATCAAATCATCATATAACCAACAACATTATGTCAGATAAACACAGAAAAATTATCATTATCGGTTCCGGACCGGCAGGTCTTACCGCGGCGATCTATGCAAGCAGAGCAAACCTTTCTCCTTTAATATTTGAAGGTCTTCAACCAGGCGGTCAGTTGACTATAACTACAGAAGTCGAAAATTATCCAGGTTTTGAGCATGGCATTCAGGGACCGGAACTGATGGATGTGATGCGCAAACAAGCGCTTCGGTTTGGCGCCGAATCGCAGTATAAGATCGTTTCGAAAGTCGATTTTTCCCAACGTCCGTTCAAGGTGTGGGTTGACGAAGATATGTATACAGCGGATGCCGTTATTGTGTCAACAGGTGCATCGGCGCAATGGCTTGGGCTTGAATCCGAGAAACAATTTTCCGGCTATGGTGTTTCAGCATGCGCAACGTGTGACGGATTCTTCTTCCGCAATCAGGAAGTATTTGTTGTCGGCGGCGGCGACACGGCAATGGAAGAAGCAAGCTTTCTTACAAAATTTGCATCCAAACTGACGCTGGTGCACCGAAGGGATGAGTTCCGCGCATCCAAAGTAATGCAGGACCGTGTATTGAATAATCCGAAGGTATCGGTTGAATGGAACTCGGTTGTTGAAGAAGTACTCGGAACAGTAGAGAACGATAAAAAGAAGATGACCGGATTGAAGTTAAAGAATCTGAAAACGGGAGCGGTGAAGGAAGTAAAAGCCGACGGTCTGTTTTTAGCGATCGGTCATAAACCGAATACAAAAATATTCCAGGGTATCCTCGACATGCATGAAAACGGATATCTCAAAGTGCAGCTGGGTTCTACCAGGACAAATATTGAAGGGATCTTTGCTGCTGGTGATGTATCCGATCATTATTATCGCCAAGCAATCACTGCCGCCGGCAGCGGATGTATGGCCGCGATTGATGCGGAACGATGGCTTGCAGAACAAGTGTGATACAATATTCTATTTGACACTCTTTGCGTAGCAAGAGTAAATAATTAAACGCCTTCTCAAAATTTTACGAGAAGGCGTTTTTATTTTAATACGTAGTGTCATAGTATCCTGCCGCAATTGCATATCTGATTGAAACAATGTCCGCACTTTCTGCCAAATATTCATAGATTGGCACGTTAGAATTTTAAATAATCACAATTTCCGCCTGTTTTAGTTTGGCACGCCGCTTGAAATGTATATGAGCATAACACACAACATACATTTACAAACTAAATCTAAGGAGAATTAAAATGGTAGTACGCTTTCAACCCGTTTCACACTTTTTCAACGAGATCGATTCGATCATCAATTCCACTGCGGTTCCTTTCCCTTTTATCAACAGTATAAATCGTGCCGGCCGGTTTGGCGGGGTATCGGTGAAAGAGAGCGGTGATCAGGTGCAGGTGTGCGTAGAACTGCCCGGCGTAGCGAAGCAGGATGTCAACGTGAGTGTCAATGACGGTATCCTGACAATATCTGCGGAACGCAGAGAGCCGGAATTAAAAGGTGAAGAACAATGGATACGCAATGAAATAACGTATGGAAAATTCGAACGAACGATCGATCTTCCGTTTTCTGTTGATGTGGAGAAGGTATCTGCAGAACATGAGAATGGAATTCTACAGGTTATTCTTCCAAAGCATGAAAATGCTAAACCAAAACAAATTTCAATTCGATAAGAAAGGACGATCGGTTATGACAAAGGAAACATTAGAAAAGAAACAAAATTACACGATCGTTCCTGCGGTCAACATTACAGAAACTGCAAAATCGTATATCGTTTCTCTTGATATGCCGGGTGCATTAAAAGAGAATATCAAAGCGAATATCGAGAACAATACGTTGTTCATATCAGCAGATACTGTGGAAAATTCGCTCCACGGAGTTTCAGATGTAGCAAAACAATACCGCAGGGAATTTTCTTTAGCAAATGATATTGAAGCGAATACGGTTGAGGCACGCTATGAACTTGGTGTTTTGACTGTCACATTGAACAAAAAAGAGCAATTTTTGCCTAAACAAATAACGATTAAATAATGATGCGTTATGAAAAAAAAAATGCAAAAAAATCCCGCACTGCGCGGGATTTTCTTATTTATGGCGCATACGGTGCGTCCGGTCTGCAAATTCTGCATAGTGCTAAATTTCACCCCCTTCGTTTTTATGTGAAATTGATTGATTTTATTTTGGCATGCTAATTGAGTAAAGTAAAGTATCATTGCAACATCACAATCAATCACCAAATATTAAGGAGAACCAAATGAAAAGTATTCTTGCGGCGTTGATGGCAGCGTTCCTTCTCATCGGCTGTGATCATAGCAACCCGATTGATTCACCATCGGCTAATGCTACACAAAGTCAGGCTATGTTCAGTGAATTGTCTATGGCTAAAACAGCTAACGCAACACTGTCGTCTGATATATCAACGTTTGGCGATGATGGAGCGCAAGGCTCGCACGATTCATTACGTAATGCACGTATGCTTGATTCAGTAAAAAAATATCTTTCGCTGACGGATAATCAATTTGCATCTTTGAATGTCTACGGCGCAACACTCTTTGCATCATTAGGAGACATTCGATCGCAGGTTGTTTCCCATGCGATTGCAAGAGATTCTGCACGAACGTTAGTTAAAGCTGCACGCGACCAATTTGTTGCATCAGTGGTTTCCATTTTAACGGCAGAACAAGTAACGTTATTTGAAGCGTGGCTGAACCTTTACTGGGACAAAACACCGCACCGCAGAGGTCCCGGACGAGGTGGAGATGACGGCGGTCCAGGCGGTCTTGATGATTCGTTAAGGAATGCGCAAATGCTTGATTCATTGAAAGCGTATCTTTCGTTGACGGATGGACAATTCACATCATTGAAAGAATATGGTACAACGCTTATCACGACATTGGGAGAGATCAAAACGAAAGTAGACGCTCATGCGATTTCACCGGATTCTGCACGGACATTGCAAAAAGCGGCTCGCGATCAATTCATCGCTTCCGTGAAATCAATATTGACGGCAGAACAGGTTGTATTATTAGAAAAATGGCTGACCATCCACGCCGAAAAACCACCGCATCGCGGCGGTCCGGGAGGTGGTCCTCACGGCGGTCCCGGCGGCAGAAGGCCATAACAAGAAATAACAAAGAGATGAAAAAAGGCGGACTGTTGTTCGCCTTTTTTATTGTATCCGATAGGAAAGCATTATTCCACGATAGTCCGGACCGATCGAAGGTGCAAAAGAAAGCGTTCGGGAATTATTTCGATGAAGATATGGTATCACATAACCTATCGTACTACCCACTGCGGCGCCTACTATAATATCAGATATGAAATGTGCGCCGGAGGTAACACGGAGGATTGAGACCGTTGACGCTAATCCGATTGCACCGCCCCAAATATAATCTTTATATTCAGACTCAGGATAATAATCCAGATAGACATTTGTGAAGAATACAGCAGTTGAGAATGCCCACGTTGCATGTCCGGAAAAAAATGACCGGCGTGCATCTGCATCCTGTTTATCTGTAAGAGAAGCGGTATTTCCATAAACATACGGACGAATTCTTCTCGCACTCCCTTTCCCATACGAAGGAGTAAATGTAGAAAAAAGGACTGTCTCCAAGTACATTGTAGAAATAGTCGAAACATCTTTTCGGATGCCATCGTCCAGCATCAAGAGAAAAGGGGAGCCGATGCATCCTGCCACCAGCACATCGCTTATTTTTGATTGTGTCCTGGAAAAATTTCCTGCTGATATTCTGTCGATGGGGTTAATCTTATTTTTGTCCAACGCATTAATTTCAGCGAGAGATAAAGTAGGAATATTGTCGTCCAGAGCAGAGGCTGTGAAAGCAACAATAAACGCTGAGCCAAAGACAATGCCGTCGGTAGTCCAGTCGGTGCTGTAAGGCCCGGGTTTTGGGTTCAGTTCCTGCCCCATAGACAATGAGAGCAGGGAAGCGGTGAGAAAAATGTGAATGTAGAAGGATCTCATGTTTTTTTAGATTTTCTTTAGAAGATGCAAATTTTTTGGTTAATACCGTATATTTCCGGAAATATTTCCTTGAAAAACGCAGACATATCCAACGAAGTATACTATTTGATTTTTTTTCGAAATAAATCTTGACTATTTGTATTTTTGTAGCTAAAATGTAAACGTTTACATGACGATTGATATAATTTTTGTCTTGGGTAACGTAACGCGAACAAATGTAAAGGTTTTCATTAATGACAGATATTCGTTCGAGCATAATAGATGTTGCAAAAAAAGCCGGTGTTTCAATTGCTACCGTTTCGCGTGTTTTAAATGAAAGCGACAAGGTGAAGCCGGAGACCCGTGAGATTGTTCTTGCTGTTATTAACGAAATGAAATATGCGCCGAGTCCTGCCGCGCGCGGTTTGATCATGCGCAAAACGGAAGCGATAGGATTATTACTACCGGATCTTCATGGCGAATTTTTCTCTGAGATCATACGTGGTGCAGATGCAACAATCCAACACCAGGGTTATCATTTAATCGTCTCAAGTTCACACAACGATCCAAAAGAGATAGAAGCAGCTCTGCGATTCATGAGAGGCAGGGTTGATGGTTTGGTCGTGATGTCGCCGCAGGTAGAATCGGAACTGCTGCTTGACACCTTACCCAAATCACTTCCCGTAGTCCTTTTAAATTGTCACATCAACAATCCCCACTTTGATACAATTGTCACCGATGGATTTGGCGGAGCAAGAGATATGGTCTCCTATCTTTTTAGTCTTGGCCATACACGAATCGCCGTTGTCAAGGGGGGAGAAAATAATATAGAGTCTCAAGAACGGTTGCGGGGATATCGTAGTGCATTCGCGACTCATGGTGTGCCATTGAACAAAGCATACGAGTTTGACGGAGATTTTACGGAAGCGTCCGGATTTGAAGCAGCTCGCGAAATTCTGGAACTTGAAGAGAGACCGTCTGCAATTTTTACATTCAATGATTCTATGGCTATCGGTGCAATCGGTGCGATTCGCGATGCGGGCTTACGAATCCCGAATGACATTTCCGTTTGCGGATTCGATGATATTCCAGTCGCTAAATATTTAAGTCCATCATTGACATCAGTGCATGTGCCCATTCACGAACTTGGTGCGATGGCAATTTCTCGAGTGTTCGACCGTTTGCACAAAAGAACGAAAGGCGATGCAGCGCATATCTTCGTCCCGACCACACTGTCCATAAGAAACAGTTGTAAAAAATTAAATGGTAAATCCACACAAGAAAAAGAGATGATCATTCTGCGTTGAGTATCATCTTAAAATGCACATTCCAAATTATCTTTGATACATCACGTACTATAAATCACTTATTTCACAAACATTTAAGGATTAAAGCGATGAAAAAACTATTATTGCTTTTTGCATCGATATTTGCTGGCTTCATTACAGCAAATGCTCAGTTGTTGCTGCAAGAAAATTTTAATTATACTGCAGGAACAGCCTTAACAGCAAATGGATGGACCATCACAGGAACTTCTGTCACCAATGTGATCAATGTTGCAAATCCCGGTCTTGCATATACGGGATATATAGGATCAAATATTGGGAATGCCGTATCGCTAACAAATACCGGACAAGATGTATTCAATTCTTTTACTTCACAAAACTCCGGTACAGTTTATTCTTCAGTACTGGTTAATGTTTCGGCTGGTCTGACGGGTGATTATTTTTATCATTTTACGCAGGGACTGATAACCAGCAATGCATTTTTCGGCAGGTTATTTGTCCGGCTGGCAGATAATGGAAAATTAACTTTTGGGATAAGTAAGACCTCAGTTTCTGCTACCATTCCGGCGAGTTACAGTGATTCAATCTATTCGTTGAATACTACATACCTTATTGTCATAAAATATAAATTCCTTACCGGAAGCACCACTGATGACGAAACAAGTCTTTTCGTTTTTGCAAATCCGAATCTTCCCACCGTGGAGCCGTCAACACCAACGGTTGGACCGATCACGACAACACAAACAGATGCTACGGACCTTGGTATTGTAAATTTACGTCAAGGAACCGCGACAAGCTCACCGACAGTCATGGTTGATGGAATTAGAGTTGCCAAAACCTGGGGAGAAGCTGTTAAATCAATTTATTTCGATGATCCCGCATCAATGCCGGTAAAGAATGCCGAATCAGTAACGCTTGACGGAAAGTTAGACGAACCGGAATGGGCGAATGCACCGGCATTGTTTTTTGGTAACGGTGTACACTTAAAGAAACAAGCCGGCGATCAGACGGTGACCGGAGGCTTTGACCTCAAATCATCGTTTGATGTCAATGCGGTAACATACCACATCCCAAACACCGACAGTTCATGGGCGCGCGTTAAATTCCTGCGTAAAGGCACCGATCTTTTTGTCGGTGTGCAATCGAATGATAAATCCATCTGCCGTTTCGATTGGGAAGGCGAAGGGATTTTTGTCCAGATAAAAGATAATGCCGGAGTAACAAAAGAATACAAATTGTATTATCAGAACATCGCAGGGAATAAGGATACCATTAAATATGAGGAATCCGTTCTGAATTCCGGAGGAGGTGCCGGATATTTGCCCGCAGGATCCACAGCGAACGATACGACGAACATGGATAACGGATATACTGCGGAATTGCGAATACGCCTGGATAAACTTGGATATACACTTCCGTTGAATAATGTTCAGATATCAATGAACATTTTCGATCCGGACGGATTTCAATTCAACGCTGCATTGCCTTGGCCGTACGGTATGAGTCCGTGGGACAGCGCACGCGGTTCATATTTTAAGTCATGGTGGGGGAGTGAATGGGGTTCAAATTTCAAAATGTTGAATTTCACACCGGAACCAATAAAGTACGATGATCCTGCAGTCATGCAAGTGCGGAATGCGGCTGCCGTGACAATTGATGGCAAATTGGATGAACCGGAATGGGGGAATGCTCCATCATTGTTATTTGGAAATGGTGCTCATTTGAGAAAACAGGGTTTGGATCAAACTGTCAGCAGCGGATTTGATATTAAATCATCCTTTGATGTCAACGGAGTAACATATCATAATCCGAACAAAGACAGTTCGTGGGCGAGAGTTAAATTTTTACGTAAAGGGCCGGATCTTATCATTGGAGTTCAATCGAATGATAAATCGATCTGCCGGTTCGATTGGGAAGGTGAAGGTTTGTTTGTCCAAATTAAAGATACTGCGGGAGTAACAAAAGAATACAAACTGTATTATCAAAATATTGCAGGGAACAAAGACACCATCAAATATGAAGAGAGTGTTTTGAATTCCGGAAGCGGTGCAGGATTCCTTCCGGCCGGTTCGACTGCCAATGATACAACAAATGTGGACAATGGTTATACGGTAGAACTTCGCATACGGTTGGATAAATTGGGATATACAGCGCCGTTAAAAAATGTTCAGATATCGATGAACATTTTTGATGCAGACGGATTTCAGTTTAATGCAGCATTGCCCTGGCCGTATGGAATGAGCCCGTGGGATTCAGCACGCGGATCATTCTTCAAATCGTGGTGGGGTAGTGAATGGGGTTCAAATTTCAAAACTTTATTCTTTACTCCTGAAGTAAAAGAATACGACGATCCGCCGGCAATGCTGGTAAAGAATGCCGATGCAATTTCTGTCGATGGAAAGTTAGATGAACCGGAATGGGGAAGCGCTCCTTCCTTGCTGTTCGGTAACGGTGCTCATTTAAGAAAACAAGGTGTGGACCGCACAGTGAGCGGCGGCTACGATCTGAAAGCATCGTTCGACGTGAACGGTGTGACCTATCATAATGCAAACAAAGACAGTTCGTGGGCAAGAGTTAAATTCTTACGCAAGGGACCGGATCTCTTTTTAGGAGTGCAGTCGAATGATAAATCCATCTGCCGGTTTGATTGGGAAGGCGAAGGGTTGTTTGTTCAGATTAAAGATAAAGCAGGAGTGACCAAAGAATACAAGTTGTATTACCAAAACATTGCAGGGAATAAAGACACGATTAAATATGAAGAGAGCGTCTTGAATTCCGGCGGCGGCGCAGGATTTTTACCGGCCGGATCGACTGCCAATGATACAACAAATGTGGACAATGGTTATACGGCAGAACTTCGTATACGTTTGGATAAATTAGGATATGCTGCACCGTTTGACAGCGTTCAAATTTCGATGAACATCTTCGATCCGGACGGATTCCAATTTAACGCAGCATTACCTTGGCCGTATGGAATGAGTCCATGGGACAGTGCACGCGGTTCCTACTTTAAGTCGTGGTGGGGCAGTGAATGGGGTTCGAGTTTCAGAAAACTGAACTTTGTTCCCGAAGCAAAAGAATACGAAGATCCCCAAATGATGGCAGCAGCAAATATTGTCGGTGTTGTTACACTTGATGGAAAATTAGATGAACCGGAATGGGGAAGTGCTCCTTCCTTATTATTTGGTAACGGTGCCCAATTAAAGAAACAGGGTTCCGATCGCACGGTATCCGGCGGATATGATCTCAAAGCATCATTCGATGTGAACGGGGTTACGTATTATAATCCGAACAAAGATAGTTCATGGGCGAGAGTGAAATTCATACATAAGGGAGTCGATCTATTTATTGGTGTTCAATCGAATGACAAATCCATCTGCAGATTCGACTGGGAAGGTGAAGGACTCTTTGTTCAGATAAAAGATAATGCCGGTGTAGTAAAAGAATACAAGTTGTATTATCAGAACATCGCAGGGAATAAAGACACGATTCGATATGAAGAGAGCGTGTTGAATTCCGGTGCTGGTGCAGGATTTCTGGCCGCTGGTTCAACGGCAAACGATACCACCAATGTGGATAATGGATATTCTGCGGAACTTCGCATCCGACTGGATAAGTTAGGATATGCCGCAACCGTAAACGCAGTCCAGCTTTCCATGAATATCTTTGATCCGGATGGATATCAATTCAACGCCGCATTGCCTTGGCCGTACGGTATGAATCCGTGGGACAGTGCACGCGGATCATATTTCAAATCATGGTGGGGTAGTGAATGGGGCTCGAGTTTTAGAACGATTAGTTTGTTGCCGGCGTACGACAATCCGGATACTGTTAAGCCGTTCCTTGCTACATCTGCGATCACGCTTGATGGAAAATTAACTGAAACGGATTGGGCGAGTGCACCAACGTTAGTCTTTGGACTGCCGAATGTTGCAAAAACCGGAACAGAAAAATCGGTAACGGACGGTTATGATATTAAAGCGTCCTTTAATGTTAACGGTGTGATATATCACGTGCCGTATAAAGATACAAGCAGTGCACGTGTTAAGTTCATGCAGCGAGGAAGCAACCTGTATCTTGGTATTCAGTCTAATGACAAATCGATATGTAAATTTGACTGGGAAGGGGACGGAATGTTCCTGCAGGTAAAAGATAAATCGGGTGCGACCAAAGAATATAAGTTGTATTATCAAAACATAGCGGGGAACAAAGACACAATCCGCTATGAGGAATCCGTTTTGAATTCCGGCGCCGGTGCAGGATTTCTGGCCACAGGTTCAACGGTGAATGATACAACCAATATTGACAATGGATACACTGCGGAATTGATGATCAAATTAACATCGTTAGGTTATACGGCAACGAATAGTCCTGTTCCGTTCCTCATGTCGCTGAATGTATTCGATCCCGATGGATACCAGCATCCTATGGCTCCGTGGGATTCAGCGAGAGGTTCATATTACAAATCATGGTGGGGTAGTGAATGGGGTTCAGCGTTTAAAACAGTGCTTCTGCCCAGCATCACCGGTGTTAATGATGACGAACAAATACCGGTAGTGTTCTCGCTGTCCCAGAATTATCCGAATCCATTTAATCCATCAACGACAATCAGGTATTCAATACCTGCAGTAAGCCAGGTTGTCCTGAAAGTCTATAATATGATCGGTCAGGAAGTTGCTACATTGGTTAATGCAGAACAAAAGATCGGCAACTATCAGGTTTCCTTCAATGCCAATAAACTGGCAACCGGAATTTATATCTATCGAATTCAGGCCGGCAAATTTGTTGAAACGAAGAAAATGATACTGCTGAAATAACATCCACCATTGCTGCCGGAAAGAGCACCATCAATTTTCCGGCAGCAATTATTTTTACTATTATAGGAATAGTCTATGATCCGAAAATTCTACAAAATAGCGACATGCCTAATGTTGCTTTCGTTGGCCGTTGTCGGCCAGTCAAAACGAACAGATGCAATATGGGCACGGACGGTACCGTCGGGTTCAATTGTGCTTGACGGAAAACTGAATGAATCAGTCTGGTCTAAAGCAGAATCTCTCTACGTCCAATATGGAAAGAGTTCAGGCCTACCCGGAAGCGGTTATACTGCAGAAACCGGTACCGTGTTTGATTCCACGCGTGCCTGGGTAAAATTTTTAGTGATGGGGGATTCACTCTATCTTGCTTTTACGGTAAAAGATAGTTCGATCGGCGGAGGAAACTTCGGAGCTGCCGATGCAATTATTTTTAATATCCGCGATAAAAGTGATTCAACCCGCCGTCCTGCTCCTTCGGGCGAATATTTGTACGGATGGATTGATGAAGGGTGGATGAATCCCGGTGCAGTGAAATCGGTCGGCGGTATGCCGTCGACAGGGCCAAACGGAAAATATACATTAACCGATTTTGAAACAGCGACAACCGTTCAAGGAATTACCAACACCGATGCGAAAGCGGATACCGGTTATACGGTTGAAATGAAGATCAACATCAAAAAGTTAGGCTATAAACCATCTACTCCGGCCGGCGATATTATTATGTTCAACGCAGCATTCCGCGACGTCGATTGGTTTTTCCCGGTTCAAGATTGGGTGACGTTCAGCAGAACCTGGATCCAGGGACCCTGGGCAAATGTGAGCAATAAGAACTTTCTGCGAATTCATGTCCGTCCCGATGTGACTGCATCCTCCGGAACAATTCCGAAATTGATGCCGGAATATACCATTCCAAACGGTAAACTTATGGCAACACCTATTATCGACGGCAAACTCGATGAAGCGGTGTGGGGAAAAATACCGGGAATCGATATCCGGTTCGGTGACAAAAAAATCCGGAACGCCTATGCAAGTGTCGGACCATATGCGAGCGGAGAATATCAACCAACCGTTAACGGTGGAACGGCAACGGTCTTTGATTCATCGAAAGCAAATGTAAAGTTGTTCTTCAAAGGAAATATTTTATATATAGGCGTTGACGTTCAAGACCAGGCAGTTCAATTTCTTGATGTATATGACCGCTGGGATGGTTTCATGATCACCATGAATGGCCTTGGAAAAGACTATCAAAATCAAACTGACCATGATCAAATACCGATCAAGTTAACGGTGATCGTCGGTAAAAACGGAACTGATAGTTTAAAGGATTATTATCCGACATTCCGAGATTCATTAAAAGGTGCTCAGGTAGCCCTGAAATTGAAACCAAACACTACTCTTGATACGACCGGTATTGATGAAGACGCAGGTTATCAAATTGAACAAGCGATCGATCTGACGAAGATGGGGTATCCTTCCGGACTTGGTGACGGCGTTCTCTATTTGGGTTTGACACTTTTTGACGGCGATTCGTACATTCCATCGTCATTAAGTTACGGCACACGAACGTGGTGGTTCAGGGAGCATGATGGTTTTGCAGCAGCAGCGTATATGTACATGGATTCTGCAATGGTGTTAACTGGTGTAGGAAAAACGGCAAGTAACACGATGCCGACAGAATTTGTTCTGCTCGGTAATTATCCTAATCCCTTTAATCCTTCGACGACCATTAAATTCATAGCACCGTCTGCCGGAAGGGTGACGCTGTCGGTTTTCGACATTCTTGGCCGCAGTATTTCAACAAGCGATGTCGGACAGTTCACTTCGGGTCAGCATTCGGTCAATTTCAATGCTTCTCATTTGAGCACTGGTGTATACTATTATCAATTGCGCATGCATCAGAGTGCGACCGGAAAAGAATATGCTACTCCATTCTCCAAAATGATACTTATGAAATAGTACTATGTTCAATCATGAGAGAGGTCCACCCTCTCTCATTTATTTACCGTTCGCGTAGTTGCAGAATCATAAACTTCCGGCACACAAAAAATTGTCACCGGGCATCGCTCCACCCCCATAATAAAAATATCATCTCACATGAAAACGATGTTTACCATGCACGGAGTTTCCTTCAAGACCACATGGATGTTTGTTTTCGTTCTGTTTTTCCTTCCGCATTTCATGACAGCAAGCACTTCGGGAAAACTGACCGGACATATCGTCGATAAAAAAAATAACGAACCGCTTATCGGCGTGAATATCATCCTTCAGGGAACAACAATAGGAGCGGCAACGGATTTCGAGGGATATTTTGGCATCATAAATATCCCGCCCGGAACGTACGATATCCGTATCAGCAGCGTCGGATACGGAACAAAAGTCGTAAAAGGAATCGAGATCAGTTCAGAACAAACAACAACGCTGAATGAGAACTTGTCAGAAGAAGTGATTGTAGGATCAGAGGTGGTTGTCATTGCGGAAAAGCCGATCGTTGATACCAGGCAAACCAGCGCTGTGTCGATCATGAGTAAAGAGCAGATTTCTGTGTTGCCGGTTCAAAATCTTCAGGATATTGTGAATCTTCAGGCGGGCGTTGTTGACGGACATTTTCGCGGTGGCCGAATCGGAGAAGTGCAATATCAAGTGGATGGTGTTTCGGTGAACAATCCGCTCACGAACGCGCCGTCAGTATCGTTGGACCGGTCGGTATTGCAGGAAGTGCAGGTAATCAGCGGAACGTTTGACGCAGAATATGGTCAGGCAATGAGCGGCGTTGTTAATGCGGTACTGCGCAGCGGTAATAATGATAAAATTGATTGGTCGGCAGAGACATATTTTGGTGATTACGTTGGAATGGGGAAGGTTGCCAAATATCCATATCTGGAACGAATCAATCCGTTGGCGACCCAAAGTTATCAAGTAACCCTCAGTGGTCCGACCGGAATACCCAAGACAACGTTTCTTCTGAGCACACGCAGATATGTATCGCAAGGGTACTATTTTGCTACACGAAAATTTTTGCCGACCGATACTTCGGACTTTAATGCAAAGAAATTCTATCCTACCGGAGACAACGAACTTATACCGTTGTCGACGAATGATGAATGGTCCGGACAAATGAAATTGTCGAATTCATCGATTCAAAGTTTGCAGATAAGTTATCAGGCTATTTTTAATCTCACCAAAAATAAACCGTATGATTTTGGTTTCCGTTTGAATCCGGACGGAGTTAAAACTCCGCGATTCTTCTCCGTCGTGCACGGTTTTGATTTTACGCATATGTTGACGGAAAAAATTTTCTATACCGTCAATCTCCGGCAGAACATTATTGACTACAGGGATTATAAATATGATGATGTGAACGATCCGCGGTATTATATTGCAAAACAGCCTCGCGGTGATGCCGATTACTCGAATGGTGCTGTACTTCAAGGGGTCGATCTCGGCAGATATATTGAAAAAACTACCGTCAACATTATAAAGGCATCCGTTACAGCACAGGTAACGAATATTCACCTGGTTAAAGTAGGCGCCGAACTGCAGCTGCCGGATATTACCTATGGAAATCCCGGCGTGATCGACCGCGACAGCATTACCGGTGCGCTGCATGCGTATGTGAACAGTCCGTTGTTCCCTCCGCCGCAGAATTATACGCCTGTTTCATTTTCGATGTATGCGCAGGACAGGGTCGAATGGAAAGATATTGCAATTCGTGGCGGTGTGCGTTTGGAATATTTTGATGCCAATGCAACGGTCCCAAGCAATCTTCAAAATCCTGCCAATGCCATTATCGGCGTTCCGTCTTCAACACCGAAGAAAACGACTGAAAAAATAGTTGTAGCGCCGCGGTTGGGTGTATCATATCCGATAATGGTGAACGGATCGATCTATTTTTCATACGGTCATTTTTATCAGCTACCGGCAATCAATCAGTTCTTTTCAAATTCCGATTACAGCATATTAAAGGATCTTGCAAGCGGTGTCAGTTATTCCGTTTTGGGAAATCCGGATCTGCGGCCCGAATTCACAACGCAATATGAGTTTGGTATGAAAATGCAGCTGAACGATAATTTCGGTATCGACGGAAGCATGTTCTACAAAGATATACGCGATCTGCTCGGTGTGGAATTCATTGAAACCTATAATGCCGCGAAATATTCCCGACTGACGAATGTTGATTTTGGAAGCGTCAGCGGATTTACTCTTGCGTTAGATTTCCGCAGCGGATCGCTGATCAACGCCTCGCTGGATTATTCGAATCAATTTGCCCTTGGGAATTCCAGCGATCCTTCCGAGACCGCAACGCGTGCAGCGGCAGGGAAAGATGCAAACCCGCGTGAGGTTCCATTTAACTGGGATCAGCGTCACACGTTGAACGGTTCTGTTTCGCTGCAGGAACAAAATAATTTTTCTCTTACCGCCATTGCAAAGTATGCTTCCGGTCAGCCATACACGCCGCTCATCGGTTCCGGATTCGGTGCTGACCTTGAAAATAATTCCGGAAGAAAATCAAACGGAGTTGTCGTCGATCTGCGCGGCGAAAAGAATTTTGTCCTCGACGGCATCAATCTGAGCGCTTTTGTCAGAGTGTTCAATGTTTTTAATGCTTCCTTCTTCAATGGTTTCGTCTTTACAACAACCGGCAGTCCCGATTATTCGCTTTCGCCGGTTTCGGACAGAGTGACATTGAGCGATCCGGGAAGGTACAACTCCCCCCGAAGAGTTGAGATCGGTTTTTCAATTCGTGGATCTTCATTGATTGAATGATGTATAAAACCAATAATTGTGTATGATGAAACGACCTACTATTCTTCTCTCATCCGCGCTTGCGGTACTTCTGTGTTCACAGGAAAGCTATTCGCAAACGACGCTGTTCCCGGTTGTGCCGAAAGAACGCCGCGGCAACTTCAGTTATGAACGAGCCGGAACGCACGACGCAAATAATATCCGGACGACGTTCTTAAATTACGGTATGGTTGGTGATTATCCGTCCGATCCGATCAACGTTGATCTCAGCACATTTCATTCCGTTGAAGTGCCTAAAGGTACCGGTATGAATTATAGCGACGGCATCACGCCTTTCGTACTTGCAAAGATAAAAAAATCGAACAGCGAATTCGATTGGATCATGGAAACAGGTTTTCGTGAACGCCAGCAAAAGATCATCGGCACACTGCGCGATATGCGATTTGAACCTCGCCCCGGATATTTCCAATCGGATGTTTCAATCAACAAAGACAGATCACCGGCAATGAGTCATCTTCCGCGAACATGGCCGGATGAATGGATCGATAAACTTTCCGATGCAGCCGATCCCGGCTGGAAAGGTTCGTGGAACGGATACTTTGGGAAACGGATCGTTGCTGACCAGGAGAGTTACTTCGTGCTGGACGATGATGAATACAAAATTGCGGCGTTCACAGCAGATTCACGCGATTCATCACGCCGCGGATTAGGATTGCGAATTGAGACTCGCGGATTTCAATGGTCGAATCCGCAGGCAGGCAATGTGATATTCTGGCATTATGATATCTCGAATGAAGGTACCACTGATTATTTCGACAACATTATCTTCGGCCTGTATATGGACTCCGGTGTAGGCGGGTCTGCCATCGGATGTGATCCGTTGCCTGAATCGGATGATGATAATGCCTTCTATGATAAATCGTTCGGATTGAATCTTGTCTATACGTGGGATTCGTACGGACACGGGAAAAGTCTGGTCAATAATTGCGGCCGGACCGGTTACCTCGGTTATGCATATTTAGAAACTCCCGGTAAACAAGATGATGTTGTTGACAATGACGCTGACGGTATTACCGACGAAAAAAGAGACGGAAATCCGGGCCAAAAGATCGTCGGGCAGCAGAATATTTTAAGCTACATAACTGCGCATTATGACCGCGCCAAATTTGAAATTATGTACGGTCCGGTTATATCTCGTCCGGCTTACCGTGACAGCACATGGTGGACCGGCGATGAAGATATGGATTGGTCAGCAAAGTTTCATGATACCGGTGCTGACGGAATTTTCGGCACAAATGATATTGGTGAAAATGACGGCATGCCGACACAAGGTGAAACGAATTTTGGTGAAACAGATCTTCATGAATCCGATCAGATCGGTCTTACGGGTTTCAAGATCAACCGTATTGCGCCCGGGAAATCGAATCCCGGCGGTGAAACGGATGGTATCGTATTCTGGAATGATCCCGGCAGCCCGAAATTCTGGCCGAAAGAATTATATGAGCAATTCACCGGAGACAACGGCAAACAACCATTCGGTGCATCGCTGGCATTGGACTATAATATTGGTTTTCTTTTTGCATCCGGTACATTCAGACTGCCGGCCGGAAGCAGGGAGCGTTTCAGTTTGGCATTGGCCTATGGAAATGATCTGTACGATCTTCGGAAAACTGTCTCTGTCGTTCAGCAGATCTATAACGCAAATTATCAGTTTGCAACACCGCCGCCGCGGCCGACGTTACATGCGGAATCGGGCGACGGGTTTGTGAAACTTTCATGGAATGATATTGCTGAGCGGAGCATAGATCCAATCTCTTATAAAAACGATTTTGAAGGGTACCGGATCTACCGGGCAACCGATCCTGAATTCCGCGACATCAAAGTAATTTCCAATGCTCAGGGAACCGGGCCGATGGTTTTTGGTAAGCCGCTCATTCAGTTCGATCTTGTCGACGACATTCAAGGGTACTCAACTCTTTCGGTTGATGGTGTTCAGTACTTTCTTGGAAACGAATCCGGTATCCGTCACAATTATAAAGATACAACTGTTTTGAACGGACAGACATATTACTATGCGATTGTTTCATATGACTTCGGTAACGATTCACTTGGATTCTATCCTTCCGAAAATGCGGTGTCTGTCTCCCGTACAGTGCGAGGCGGTATCATTCTCCCGCCCAATGCCGTTGAAGTCCGTCCGGAGCCAAAAGTTCCCGGCTTCATCCCGGCACAAACAAGTTCTGTTTATCACGGAAAAGGGAAAGGAACCGGTACGGTTGATATTGAAATAGTTAATTCTACGCTCGTTCCGGATAACAGAACATTGCTTTTGCAATTTAAAAATACCGATGCAACGAATATCAAATCCGATTATTATGTTTTAACGGACAGTGCCAATGGAACTGTCTATATAGACAGAGGAACGGATCTGGAAGGAAAAGGGATCGGACAGGTTGGCGCAGGTGTGAAGCCGATTATTACAACACCGTTGACTGCAACGATCGATACATCCGCTACGGGGTTGACCACGGGCAGCGCGGCGAATTTTAAATTCAAGGCGCTTTTTGAGGGAACAACGTTTGTTAAAGCGGAAAAGATCCGGCAAATATATCCCGCCGATATCCGCATTGAGTTCAGCAACTCAATCGTGGACACCTCATTCCGATTCAATCCCGGTTCATTAAAGAGCCGTCCTTCAAAATTCAGGGTGTATGCGGTGAAAGAGGATGGATCATTAATGAAATTGCGGTATACATTCTATGACAGCAACAGCGACAGCACACTCAGTGCACATACCGAATTCATCAGCATTCTTGATACATCAACCCAGCAGAATATTCCCGGCTTGCCCGATGTGATATGGACGATCACGGTGGACACAACGGGACAATTTATGCGCGGACCGATCATCAAACCGCAGGGGGGAGACGCTTTCATTCTTCGGATGAAACTGCCGTTTAATGCAAAAGATGAATTTTCGTTCAAAACTTCCGGCCAGCGTGTTGATGCCAATAAAGCGAAAGAGGATTTTACGCAAAAGCCGTATGTTGTGCCGAACCCGTATGTCGGTGCGGCAAGTTTCGAACCGGAAAAATTTGCCATCTCGGGAAGAGGAGAACGCAGAGTGGAGTTCCGCGGAATTCCGGTGAATGCCGTTGTCAGGATCTACACTGTAAAGGGCGATCTGGTGCAAACGTTGAGGCACGACGGATCGCTCGACGGAATTATTCCCTGGAATTTACGAACGAAGGATAATATGGATGTAGCTCCGGGATTATATATTTTCCATGTTGACGGAATTCTTACCGGCACGTATGTTGGAAAGTTTGCCATTATAAAATAAATAACCTCACTGATATGAATAAATATTTTTTGTATTTTATTGCCGTCGGATTTGTTACGCTGCAAGCAGTTTCAGCCCAGACGAAGACCGGCACAACGATCGGACAGTTTCTCCTGATCGAACCGAGCGGGAAAATATCCGCAATGGGAAACGCCGGTGTGGCGCAGTTTGGTGAAGCAATGGCAGCATATTATAATCCTGCCGCACTTGGACACATGACGAATTCAGGAGCACAATTCACTCACAATACGTGGTTTGCGGGAATTACACTTGATTATTTTACCGCTGCTTTGCGTGTGACTGATGTCAGTTCTCTTGCTATTTCGATCTCGGCTTTGAATTCCGGAGAGATTGCCGTGCGGACGGTGGAACAGCCGTTAGGCACCGGTGAACAATTTACCGTTTCGGATTATTCCTTCGGGATAGGGTACGGCCAAAAGATCACTGATCGGTTTTCTGCCGGTATGCAGCTATCATATGTGCAAGAGACGATTTGGCATTCGAACATGTCGGTATTTGCATTCAATTTCGGAACATTGTATCAGATCAGCGATGATGGGTTGCAGCTCGGTGCAAGTCTCTCCAATTTCGGCGTGCGGGGAAAATTTAACGGCAGAGATCTCCGCATCCGGTATGATCTTGATCCGACACGGAGCGGCGACAATAGCAGTCTTCCGGGAGAACTGATCACGGAAGAATTCTCACTTCCGGTGGTCTTTCGGGTGGGGTTCGGATATCCGGTAAGGATCAATGAGAACAATGAATTTCATTTTTCCATCGATGCATTCCATCCGAGCGACAATTCCGAGAGCGTCAGTTTCGGTGGCGAATATAAATTTATGGATGCATTCGCTATCAGAGCAGGATATCAGCATCTTTTTCAGACGGATACCGAAGTGGGATTGACGCTCGGCGGCGGAATTTTGTGGGATATTGCAAATTATGTTCTTCATATTGATTATTCATGGATCCAGCATCAGCATCTTGGTGATACCCAGCGGATGACCGTTGGAATGGAATTTTAATCACGTTCGAATAGAACCAGTAACCATACAATTGTGAAAAACTTCAAAACAAAATACGGCCACTTTGCTAAGAATGGTAAAGAATTTGTCATTACCAATTTTAAGACTCCCCGTCCGTGGACAAATCTCCTGACAAATGGAGATTTTGGAGCGATCGTTTCGCAGACCGGAAGCGGATACAGCTGGAAATCGAATGCTCAGTTGAACCGCATTACACGGTGGGAACAGGATCTGATCAAGGATGAATGGGGGAAGTATCTCTACATCCGGGATGACGGCAATGGAAATTTCTGGTCAGCCGGATGGAAACCGGTATGCGCAGATCCTGATTTTTACGAGGTCCGTCATGGCATCGGTTACTCGAAGATCACTTCTCATAACAAAGGGATCGAAAGCGAACTGCTGATGTTCATTGCCAACGATGCGCCGGTTGAACTTTGGAAAGTAACATTAAAAAACACTTCAAAGAAGGCGAGAACACTTTCACTGTACACTTATTTTGAATGGAATCTTGGTTCCGCTCCCGATTGGCACCGCGAGTTTCACAAATGCTTCTTGAATACGGAATATGATACATCGGCCGGTGCGATCTATGGAACAAAAAGACTCTGGGAAGTTCCTTCGCCGAACGGCCACTGGAATCGCGACTGGGAATATGTTGCTTTCCATTCGTCAAGCGTGAAGCCTTCTTCGTTCGATTGTGACAAAGAATCATTTATGGGGATGTATCAAAACCAGCGTGCACCAAAGTCGGTGGTGGAAGGGAAACTGCAACGTCGTTCCGGTAATTCGCTTGATGCCATCGGCAGCCTGCAGATCAAGATAACGCTATTACCGAACGAATCGAAAGAGGTGGTCTTTGTTCTTGGCGCCGCCGAGAACAAAGAAGCAGCGAAGAAATATGTTAAACAATATGCATCGGTGAAGAATGCCGATCTTGCATTTGTGGAAATGCAGAAGAAATGGGATTCCATGCTCGGAACTATGGAAGTGAGCACGCCGGATGATTCCATGAACATTATGCTGAATACGTGGCTGAAATATCAGACGATAGCGGGACGATTATGGGGCAGGACGGGATATTATCAGACCGGAGGTGCTTACGGATTCCGCGATCAGCTGCAGGATAGTCAGATATTTCTTCCGATTGATTCATTGCAGACGAAAAATCAGATTCTGCTTCATACGCGTCATCAATATAAGGATGGACAGGTCTATCACTGGTGGCATCCTCTTTCCGAGGTTGGACTGCCAACTGATATGACGGACGATCTGCTCTGGCTTCCATACGTCGTTGCGGCGTACTTACAAGAGACCAATGACTTTGCAATCCTCGATGAACAACAACCGTTTCTCGACGATAAGGCCGGAGCATCCCTGTATGAACATTGTATCCGTGCAATCGAAAAAGTGTACACACGAATGAGCGGACGCGGCTTACCCCTTATCGGCGCTGGAGACTGGAACGACGGATTAAGTGCCGTGGGATTGCAGTGGAAAGGTGAATCTATTTGGCTTGGTCAATTTCTTCATCGGGTACTTCTTGATTTTATTCCTGTTGCCGAAAAACGCTCCGATGATCATCGCGCAGATGTATACCGCCTGCGTGCGGAAAAATTGCGCGAATCGCTCAATAAGAATGGTTGGGACGGAAAATATTATTTCGGAGCGACAAAAGATAGCGGTGAAAAATTAGGTAGCCAATCGAGCGCTGAGGGAAAGATTTGGCTCAACACCCAAACATGGGGAGTGATCGGTGATGTTGCCGATGCACAAAGGGCTCATCAGGTAATGGATGTAGTTGAACAATCACTAGAGCACAAAGCCGGAACGGTGCTTGTGTATCCGGGGTATTCAACTCCTGACACGAAGATCGGATATCTTACACGATATGCGGCCGGCATGAGAGAGAATGGCGGAACCTATACGCATGCAGCAACATGGTCGGTTATTGCACACGCTAAACTGAAACGCGCCGAAGCCGCGTATCGCTCATTTTCAAAGATCAATCCGATTATCCGCGGCGCAAAACCGGATGAATATGTTGCGGAACCGTATGTTACACCGGGAAATATTGACGGACCCGATTCACGGTTTTACGGGCGGGGCGGATGGACGTGGTACACCGGTTCGGCCGCATGGCTTTTCAAAGCCGGAACGGAATGGATTCTCGGTGTGCGTGCGACCAGTAATGGTCTGATTGTCGATCCGTGTATACCGAAAGCATGGAAGAAATATTCGGTGAAGAGAATCTTCCGCGGAGTAATGTATCATATTACTGTAAAAAATCCGAAACATGTATCGCATGGCATTGTCAAAGCAACCATCGACGGTAAAGCATTTCCTTTCACAATCGGAAATTGTCTGCTTCCATTTTCCGAAGGGGTTAGCGAACACACCGTTGAAATAATAATGGGGAAACAGTAATGAGATTTTTATTTTTCGTGCCGGTATTTTTCATCTCGTCTCTTTATGCGAATCCCACTCCTGATATCAATGCATTGGATGATTCCCCATTAGAAAATGCGACGGCGCCAAGCGCTCCCGTAAGAGTTGTTGCGCGCGTCGGTGACAAAACAATGACGCTCCATTGGAATAAGAATCCGGAATATGATATTCTTGGCTACAATGTCTATAAAGCTACCTCGGCTGCAGGTCCGTTTACAAAAATGAATTCAACGGTTCTGGTAACGTTAAGTTATTTTGATGTCAGCGTCGTCAATGGTCAATCGTATTATTTTTATGTTACGGCAGTTAATTCATCCCAGCAGCAGAGCACTAATTCCGACACCGTTATTGTTACACCAAAGACCTTCGCAACGACCGACGACTTCCTGGAATATGTGCAGCAGACCTCGTTCGATTATTTTTGGTATGAAGCGAACCCTTCCAATGGATTGATTAAGGACAGGAGCACAAAGGATTCTCCCGCGAGTATCGCTGCCGTAGGATTCGGTTTAACGGCAATCGGTATCGGCGTCGATCATGGTTACATCACACGTGCAGAAGGACGAGATAGAACTCTGACAACGATCAAAACATTTTGGTATGGTCCGCAGGGGACTCCGGCGTTGGGAACAATCGGATACAAAGGATGGTTCTATCATTTTCTTGATATGAATTCCGCAACACGAACGTGGACCTGCGAACTTTCTTCCATCGATACGGGACTTCTGCTGGCCGGAATGTTGTATTCCAAACAATATTTTAACGGGAGCGATTCTCTGGAAACCCAAATACGGTCTTTAACGGATTCCATTACTACTCGCGTTGATTGGGGCTGGATGAGAAATTCCGGGCTCTCTCTGACCATGGGTTGGAAACCTGAGAGTAATTTTCTTGGAAGCCGGTGGGTAGGATATAATGAGGCAATGATCCTGTACATTATAGGAATCGGTGCGCAGGTCAATCCTCTTTCATCGGTCTCATGGAATGAATGGACCAAAGGTTATCAATGGTTTTTCAGCACACGTCTGAACGATTATTTCGTCAATTTTCCGCCGTTATTCGGTCACCAATACTCACACTGCTGGGTAGATTATAGAAATATTGCTGATACGTATATGAAGGGAAAAGGGATCACCTATTTTGAGAATTCGCGCCGGGCAACGCTTGATCAGAGATTATACTGTATTGAAAATCCGAGAGGTGCGGTTGGGTACGGTCCGAATATGTGGGGCATTACCGCCAGCGATGTTCCGACCGGATATAATGCGCGCGGAACAAACATGAACGACGACGGAACGCTGAATGCTACGGCACCGGGTGGTTCACTGCCGTTCGCACCGGAATTCTGCATTCCGGCATTGCGGAACATGTACGATACGCATCGTGCAAAGATCTGGACCGGCTACGGATTCGCGGATGCATTCAATGAAACGGTGAATTGGTGGGATAAGGATGTTCTCGGAATCGATCAGGGACCGATCATCATTATGGCGGAAAATTACCGTACGGGAAAAGTGTGGAATACGTTTATGAAGGAAAAAATTATCGTCGATGGTCTTCAAAAAGCAGGTTTTACATCGGTGACCGAAGTTGCTGCCTCGGGAAACATTGTGCCGGATAAATACCTTCTGGAACAAAATTATCCCAATCCATTTAATCCGGCAACAGTCATCAGATATCAGCTTTCTGCTCCCGGCATTGTCAGTCTTAAAGTGAATGATGTTCTGGGAAAAGAAGTTGCAACGCTTGTTAACGAACAACAATCAGCGGGAAAATATTCTGCACAATTCAACGCTTCGAAGCTCTCAAGCGGCGTCTATTTTTACACTCTGAAAATATTCCAAAACGGCGGGCAACAATCCGGCAGTTATGTTGAAACCCGAAAAATGATCTTAACAAAATGAAGAGACCATTCTTTGCACTGTTGTTTTTTTCGTTCTTCCACTGCGCATTTCCGCAAAGCAGCACAAACACGCAATATTTCCGCGACGGTTTCCTTGATACACTTGAACAACACACATTTAACTACTTCTGGAACTGTGTCGATCCGTCTACGGGCCTGACGCCTGACCGGTATCCAACGAAAACATTTTCCAGCACTGCGGCTATTGGATTTGCGCTGACCTCATACGGTATCGGCGCAGAACGAAAATATGTTACCCGACAGGCAGCTGCGGAAAGAGTTTTGACGACGATACGGTATCTCTACCGTCTTCCGCAGAGCGATGCCATGATGGGTGCAGCGGGATACCGGGGATACTTCTATCATTTTCTCGATTTGAAAACAGGAACCCGGTTCAACAGAAATATTGAACTCTCTACCATCGATACTGCGTTGCTTCTTGCCGGAGTGTTATTTTGCCAATCGTATTTTGACAACGAAGATCCGGCTGAGAAAGAAATCCGTGCGTATGCTGATTCAATGTTTCGGCGTGTCGACTGGAAGTGGCTTCAAGCGCGTCCGCCGCTGATCAGTATGGGTTGGTTCCCTGACAAGGGAATTCACTCTTCCGATTGGCGTGGTTATGATGAATCAATGATCCTTCATATTCTCGCCCTTGGATCTCCCACGCATGCTGTTGATGAAAATACCTGGTCCGGATATACAAAAAATTTTCAATGGTTATCATATTTCGGTCAGGAATTCACAAGCTTCGGTCCGTTATTCGGTCATCACTATTCACATGCATGGATAGATTTTCGCGGAATACGCGATGCATATATGCGGCAGAAGGGGATCGACTATTTTGAGAATTCACGTCGAGCAACTTTAACCCATCAGTCATACGCAAAATCAAATCCTAAAAAAATGAATGGGTATTCGGAATTCATGTGGGGATTTACCGCGTGTGATGGACCAGCGGATGAAACACGGACGATCGGCGGAGTGAGCCGCCTATTTTCCACTTATTGTGCGAGAGGTGTCTCTGCTGATTGGGTCAATGATGACGGAACAATAGCGCCGACAGCTGCTGGCGGTTCCGTAGCCTTCGCACCCGAGATCTGCATCCCAACGTTGAAGAATATACGCAACCGTGTGCCTGGTGTGTGGTCGAACTATGGATTTCTTGATGCATATAATCTTACTTACATCACCGATGCAACTCCTGCCGGCTGGATTGACCGCGATTATCTTGGTATTGACCAGGGACCGATCGTGCTTATGATTGAAAATCTGAGATCCGGACTGGTATGGAATGTTATGAAAAGGAATCCTTACATTGTGAAAGGATTGCAGCGTGCCGGATTCACCGGCGGATGGCTGGATTCAATACCACAGAAAAAGTAAATGCCTGTGCAGCAAAAACATTTCATCCTCAACGCACATACAGCACGCAACACATTCTCCCTTAACGGAAACTGGGATATCACTGGCGGAGATGAAACCACAATTCCGTCCGATTACTCATCCGTAATTCCCGTTCCGGCCGTTGTCGATGTGGCACTTCCTGCATACGACTGGCAATCATATACTTACCATTGGTACCGCACAACATTTTCTATCGATGCACTGTCTCAAATCAATAGTGTCTTTCTCAAGATCGAACAAAGTATGTTCGGCACGGAAGTATGGCTGAACGGCCGCCATGTCGGCGGTTCAATCAGCTGTTATACGTCGCACGAATATTGTCTGAACGAATTATTACAACGGGACGGAACAAACGAGTTGGTCGTCCGTGTTGGGGCAAAATCCACGTTACCGCCGGAGAGTGCCGTCGGCCGCGACCAGGAAAAAGAGATATATACTCCCGGAATTTGGGGTGATGTTTCGCTTATCTGCATCGGAGGTGCACGGGTACAACTGGTGCAAGTGATCCCGCATATTGATACGGCTGTTGCGGAAGTACGTGCATGGATTGAGAACCTTGACATTAAAAGTGAAACACTGTCCGTTTCGGCACAAATCTTTGCGAAAAAATCACAAGAGGCAGTTTCTCCGATTTGCAATACCGCACTGTTGATTGAGGATCATTCGACCGCGCAGGTGATCTTTCATATTCCGATCGATTCATTACAATTATGGTCGCCGGATAATCCATTCCTCTATGAAGTGGAACTGACGGTTCAAGAAGGGAAAAGAGAACTGGATGTGCATCGGACGACATTCGGCATGCGTGAATTCAAGATCATTGGTCCCGATTTCTATTTGAATGGAACAAAAATTCTTCTGCGGGGAGGCAACATTGCGTTCCACCGTTTCCTTTCCGACCGGCAGCGAAAAGTTTTGCCGTGGGACCGGACCTGGATCACAGAAGCACTCATCAATATTCCCAAAGAGCATAATTTCAATTTTTTCCGTAATCATCTCGGACAGATGTACAATGCTTGGTACGACATTGCCGATGAACACGGGATGCTGATTCAAAACGAATGGCAATTCTGGTGTGCAACCGGTTCGGATGAGCAGATCAGAAAAGAATTTACAGAATGGCTGCATGATAATTGGAACCATCCAAGTATCATCATCTGGGATCCGCTGAACGAATCGTCCGATGATACCGTGCAGAACGAGATCGTACCCGAGATGAAGGAACTCGATCCCACCCGTCCGTGGGAATCAGTCGATTTTTTTGAAGAGCATCCGTATGTCTATTCACTCGGCATGGTAATGAACAATCGTAAATTTGGATTTGCACGTTCCTTAGCTGAGATCGAGAAACTTCCGGTTCCTTCAATGGTGAATGAATTTTTGTGGTGGTGGTTCAACGATACATGGGAACCGACGGTTCTTACCAAGACGGTTGTGGAACGGTGGATGGGAAAAGATTATACGAAAGCGGATGTCATTGCTCATCAGTCGTTTCTTGCGCAGGAACTGATAGAACTTTTCCGCCGGATGCGGGTGAAAGCGATACAGCCTTTCGTGTATATCAGTAATAACGACGGACCGACGGCTCATTGGTTTGTCGGCGATATCAAGGATCTTCATCCTAAACCACTGTTGAAAGCGATAAAGAATGCGTTTGCACCGTTCGGCGTCAGCATAGAATTGTGGGACAGGCATTTTTTTGTGGAAGAGCCGCAGACGGTAAGAATATTTGTCTTTAATGATACGTCCGTGATCCGCCGTGGATCGCTCCTGTTTGGTTTAAAAACATCGGATAACCAGTGGCTCACAAAAAAAGAAATATTGGTGGATGTTGGTCCGGTCAGCGATGTGGTGCTGACGGAAGAATTTATTCTGCCGAATGCATTGGACCAATGGAGGGTGTGCGCTGAATTGAAAGAGCATGGTTCGGTTGTTGCAGAAAGCTCTAAGATCACTCATGCATTTCATCCGGCATTTATTCCCCGATTGAAACAAAGAATTACAACATTGGACCCGTCAAAAGAGATCGACACATATTTATCTGATAATGAAATATCGTTCACAGTGTTATCG
This sequence comes from uncultured Ignavibacteriota bacterium, assembly GCA_903861125.1. Classification (GTDB taxonomy): domain Bacteria; phylum Bacteroidota; class Ignavibacteria; order UBA10030; family UBA8401; genus UBA8401. Next base: position 12,670 of record CAIOTF010000015.1, on the reverse strand, counting down.
GACGGTATACCTGTTGATTCGTCAACACTTCTTCTTAACGGGAATGTGCTTGGAAGTCATCTCTATAGTGATCATAGGAATCAGGTCAGCGAGTTTGTTTTGAAGGGCGGTACGCTGATTATGCTTGAACCAGAATTCCGTGTTGTCGGTAGCGCTGTATACACCGTTGTTGATGGTATTGATCTGAAAATATCACACCGCACCGATCTTGATACGGGAGGATATGATTCGTATGTGTTCGCCGAAGATCACGCACATCCGCTGTGGAAAAAGATTGACAAGGAACATTTGAAATTATTCAACGGATCCTATGGCGGCGAGATCGTTTCGCAATATGATGTCGATCTTTCGGTTCCGTCCAAACGGCTGGCAAGTTGTGGCATTGGTCTTAAAGTTTCGGCTGCATCGGAAGCAGAATACGGGAAAGGAAAGATCGTTCTGTTCCGACTTCAATTACGGGGCAGATTGAATCATACATCGCAGAATGATTCGTTGTTTACACGCAGGGTCGATCCGGTTGCACAGCGGCTGTTGCTGAATTTGCTTGAATATGTTCAACTGTCATAATACAAAACCGATCGATCAATAATGTCTAAAATGTTAAAAATAGCGATCTGCTTTGTTACAGTTCTCTTCTTCAACTGTCATCCAACCGATGAGCAGACTGTGATCAAATTCTGGGGATTCGGGAATGAAGGAGAAATGGTCCGGCCGCTGATACAGGAATTTGAGCGGCAAAATCCGACCATTAAAGTAGAAGTACAGCAGATTCCCTGGACGGCGGCGCATGAAAAATTATTGACTGCCTATGCCGGCGAGTCAACACCGGACGTGTGCCAATTGGGAAATACATGGCTTCCCGAGTTCAATGTTCTTCACTCGCTTGAACCGCTTGGTCCGTTCGTTCAGCGGTCATCGCGTGTTGATCTCAATGATATATTCCCGGGAGTCTTAAAGACGAACATTCTTGACTCCGTACTGTATGGACTTCCATGGTATGTAGATACGCGTGTCATTTTTTACAGAAAGGACATCCTGAAACTTGCGGGATATGAAAAATTTCCGGAAACATGGAGCGAAGTGCTGAAGGCATCGGAGATTATTCAGCAACAGGCGAAAGCAAAGAATAAAATATGCTATCCTATTTTCCTTCCAACGAGCGAATGGGTACCGGCGATTGTGCTGGGAATGCAGTCCGGAGGGAATTTCTTGAAGAATAAAAATTCCAGAGGAAATTTCAGCGGCGGAGAATTCAGGAATGCATTTTCCCTGATGTCCGAATTTTACCGGAAGGATTATTCGCCTTCGGGCATGCAGCTGATCACGAATCTCTATAATTCGTTCTCCGACGGACTGATCGCTATGTATATTACCGGTCCGTGGAATATTGGCGAATTCACCCGCCGCGTACCTCCGGAACTGCAGAATGCGTGGATGACAGCGCCTCTGCCGTCGATGGATTCGTTGAGGCCCGGAGTTTCACTGCCGCTTGGCACAAGTCTGGTAATGTTCAACAGTAGCAAACACAAGGAAGCGTCATGGAAACTTATAGAGTTTCTATCGTCGGTTGAACAATCGATCGCATTCTATAAGATCACCGGAAATCTTCCTCCGCGGCGGTCGGCCTGGAAGGATTCGACTCTGGCAAACAACAAATATATTAAAGCATTCTATCAGCAGCTGCAGCGGGTCGATCCGCTGCCGCAGGTTCCCGAATGGGAACAGATTGTGATCCGATTGCAGACATACGTTGAATATATTGCTACGAAAACTATGACGGTCGACGGCGCACTGAAGCAGTTCGACGGAGAAGTGGATGTGATGCTGGAAAAACGGCGCTGGATGGTTGAGAGACAACAATGAACAACACTTCCCGAACGAAAGAAGCATGGATATTTCTTTCCCCCGCATTGGCGATGATCGGGATATTCTTTGTCATTCCGGTACTTGCTGCGTTCGCGCTGAGCTTTACCGATTTTGATATTTATTCGCTCGGCGACTTGAAAAATATCCGGTTCGTTGGTTTTCAAAACTACGTGCGGATTGTTGAGACTCCACTGTTTTGGACAGCATTAAAAAACACATTTTATTTTGTTCTTGTCGGCGGACCGCTTTCCGTAGCGGTTTCACTTGGAACAGCACTGATGCTGAATTCCAAACTTGCAAAGTATAAATCTCTCTATCGTACGGTCTATTTTCTTCCCGTCGTTTCCAGCCTTATTGCCGTTGCGATCATCTGGCGGTATCTCTATCATCCGGCGCACGGACTATTGAATTATTTTTTATCGTATTTCGGTATTTCTCCTGTTGATTGGCTTGGTGATCCTAATCTGGCAATGCCGGCGATCATCATCATGGCAGTGTGGAAGAATTTCGGTTACAATATGCTCATCTTCATTGCCGGCCTGCAGAACATTCCAGAGGATCTGTATGAAGCGGCGCACTTGGATGGTGCCAGCTGGAGGCAGCAATTTATAGAGATCACGCTGCCGATGCTCAAGCCGACCACTGTATTCATCGTGATGATCACGATCATCGGCTATTTCCAGCTTTTTGCCGAGCCGTATGTGATGACGCAGGGTGGGCCGCTGAATTCAACAACGAGTATTGTGTTGTTAATGTATGAACAGGGATTTCGATGGTGGAGCATGGGATATGCAGCGGCAATCGCTTTTGTTCTGTTCATTATCATTCTCTTCTTTACATTATTGCAAATGCTTCTGCAGCGGAGAGTGAAGTAATGAGACGTCGCATTGCTAAAATATCGCTGAATGCAGGATTAATTTTTATTGGTTTGACTGCGCTTATTCCCGTGCTCTGGATGGTGTCTGCCTCGTTCATGTCACCAGGCGAAGCGGGAACATTTCCGCCGCCGATGTTTCCTAAACATCCGACGTTTGAGCATTACCGCGCATTGACCGGTCGATTGAACATGGGAAGATATTTCCTGAACAGTTTCATTATTGCAAGCGCCGTGACGCTCATTTCCACACTGCTGAATTCGATGGCAGGTTTTGCGTTTGCAAAATATCATTTTAAAGGAAGAGACAGAATCTTTAGTGCACTTCTGAGCGGCATGATCATTCCCGCGCAAGTGACGATGCTTCCGTTGTTTTTGATGCTGAAGACAATGGGATTCGTGAATACGTACGTTGGTGCAATTATTCCGGGGATCGCCAGCATCTTTGGAATATTTCTTATCCGCCAGTTTGTGATGGCAATTCCGGACAGTCTTATTGAAGCGGCGCGCATGGACGGTGCAAGCGAATTCAGAATTTACAGAACTGTTATTCTTCCCCTGTGCAAGCCGATTCTCTTCACACTGGCACTCTTTACGTTCATGGGATCGTGGAACGACTTCATGTGGCCGCTGATCATCATGACCGATCAATCAAACTATACGATACAGGTCGGACTTGCCAACCTTATGGGAGAGCATGTTCTTGATCTGGAATTAATGATGGCTGGTTCTGTCGTAACGATTATTCCCGTCCTTGCATTGTTCCTGCTGTTCCAGCGTCATTACGTCCGCGGCATTATGGTGGGCGGAGTGAAAGAATAAACCAAATTATTTGCTGATGTTACGCTCTACGAGCCGCAGGCAAAATAAATAAACTGGTCATGGTGAGCAAGACCCGATGCTGTTTATCGGTACGCCCGCCTAACTGCCGTTAGGCGGGCAGGCGCCTCACGAAGTGATGCCTTTGACAGAACCATTTTAACAAATAAATCCATTTATGCGTATCATGAGATATTTTATTGCGGAAAAACATGAAAAAGATATTCGTAATCTTCATAATGTTCTCGTCACTTCTCTTTTCCCAAACATCACGCCGGTCAACCACTCTTGACGATTGCAGCGATGCGAAAGTATGGACTTCGTTCCAATCAATCGGCGTTGACGTAAAACATCAGTCGGATAATGGTGCTATTCGTTTCGATGTGGAGTTCCCGAAAGGATCAGGATACGGCGGTATCATTAGGAATTTCAATACGCCGTTCCCCGAATATTATGAGATCACCTTTATGATGAAAGCGACCGTTCCCGTAAACAATTTTGAGGTGAAAGTGAGCGGGGACAGTTCCGGTGAAAATATCTGGTGGGTAAACAATAAGAATTATACCTATCCGTCAGAATGGAAAAAAATAATTATAAAAAAACGGCATCTCGGATTTGCGTGGGGAACAAAACCTGCATCATCTCCGCCAAAATTATCACGGCTGGAAATTGTTGTTACCGCCGGAAGCGGAGGGAAAGGGAGCGTGTGGATCGACGATGTTACGCTGATACAACTTCCGGCAAAACCGTCGGTTGTTCCTCAACCAACTGTCACAGCTTCCACGTTTACAAAAAAGGATGGTCAACCACAGAATGCGGTTCCCGGAAAGAAAGGAATGTGGATCAGCAAGAGCGGTAGGAATGAATGGATCGAATTTGATCTGAAATATGAAAGAGAGTTTGGGGCGGTCAATCTTGTTTGGGATTCGGCGATGAAAGCAATTTCGTATGACATTCAAGCGTCATACGACGGCAAAAAATACGAAACGGTCTGCTCCGTTGTACGTGGAAAGAGCGGAAATGTTTTGCACTATCTTCCCGAATCGGAAGCGCGATACATCCGTTTGCAGTTGAAAGAAAACGAAAGCAATGTGCCGTTTCGTCTTGAGGAATTCGACGTTGTTTCCAGTGATGCTGTTTCTTCACCCAATCAGTTCTATGAACGGATTGCGGCTTCGTCACCGGCCGGAATGTATCCGCGCTATTTCGTAAAACAACAGGCGTATTGGACGGTAGTCGGAGTTGCCTCCGATACGCGTGAAGCATTGTTCAGCGAAGATGGTGCCTTTGAAGTTGATAAACAGCGGTTTTCAATTGAACCGTTCATCGTTATGAAAGCCGGCAACGCTGTACTGAATTGGTCCAATGGTAAGAACAGTCAATCACTTGATGAAGACTATCTTCCCATTCCGACCGTTGTCAGAACATACACCGATATCGAATTACGCACAACGCTTATTGCTGCCGGAGAACCGGAACAATCCTCAATAATGGCGCGATACGTTGTTAAAAACATTTCGGCTAAAAATCAGCAAGGTTCTTTGTATCTGGCCCTGAGACCGTTTCAGGTGAACCCGTTATCGCAATGGTTGAATTTTGACGGCGGATTTGCTAAAACGGTCTCCATGGATTTCACACAGAACCGAGCGAATGCGGATGATAAAACCGTATTCGTCTCAGGTAATCCAGGTGCATCAGGAGCCGCAGCGATCGATCAGGGTGATATCTCTGATTTCATCATGCGGAATTCAATACCACCAAACAAAAGCACAGTGCAAAAAGATGGGATGACTTCCGGAGCATTTCAATATTCATTCGATCTGAAAGCGGGGGATTCGCTTGTCGTGGTTGCGGCCGTTCCGTTTTTGGATGCCGGGAATAGATGGAACGAGCATTTGCCTACGGCGGAAGAGTTCCGGAAGACTTTCGACGAAGTGAGGTTGCAATGGAAAAAAAAGTTAAACACGGTTGAGTTTTCGGTGAATGCCGAAGCGCAGCGATTTATTGACCGTGTAAGATCGAATCTGGCATACATACTGATCAATAAAGATAAGAATGGTTTCCAACCCGGATCACGTTCATACGAACGGTCATGGATCCGTGACGGATCAATGACATCCGATGCGTTATTGAAACTTGGTCTCACGGAAGAACCGAAAAAGTTTTTGGAATGGTATTCATCGTATCAATATGAAAGCGGAGCTGTGCCGTGTGTGGTGGACAGGCGCGGACCGGATCCTGTGCCGGAACATGACAGTCACGGTCAATTGATTTTTGCATGCATGGAATATTTCCGGTTCACCAAAGACACGGCATTCCTTCGTGCGCGGTGGAATACTATGTCGGCTGCAATAAATTACATCCAGTCACTTCGCGCAAAACGGATGACGCCGGAATACCGTGAAGGAAACGATGAGAAAAAAATATTGTACGGATTGGTAACGGAATCGATCAGTCACGAAGGATATTCCGACAAGCCGATGCATTCTTATTGGGATGATTTCTTTGCCCTTAAAGGTTTTAAGGATATTGCGGAAGCTGCTGCCATACTGGGAAAACAGCATGAAGCATGCGAATATGACAGCCTTGCAAAAGCATTCCGCGTTGATCTCTATGGATCGATTAATCTTGTTATGAAAAATAAAAAGATCAATTATGTTCCGGGATGCGCAGAGAAGGGGGATTTTGATGCAACGTCCACATCAATTGCACTGTTCCTAAATGGAGAAATGAACTACGTGCCGCAGCCTGCGTATAATAACACATTTGATAAATATTACGACTGGTTCGTCCAGCGGGCAGAAAACAAAATATCATGGGAAGCATACACGCCGTATGAGATAAGGAATGTAGGAACATTTGTCTATCTCGGACAAAAAGAACGGGCTCATTACGTTTTGGAATATTTCATGCACGACCAGCGGCCACAAGGATGGAATCATTGGGCAGAAGTTGTAGCGAATGGGTATCGTACAGTACGTTTCATCGGCGATATGCCGCATACATGGGTTGGTTCGGATTACATCAACGCGATCCGCGCGATGTTCGTTTATGAGATTGATGATGTTCATTCCATTGTGCTTGGTGCCGGATTAAAAGATGCGTGGGTGAAGGAGGGAATGTCCGTGAAGAATCTCCCGACGCATTATGGCGATCTTTCTTATGCCATTCTTCCGCAGCAATCCGGAATGGTGAAATTAACCGTAAGCGGCACCATTCACGCAGAACATGTGCCGGTACTGATTCCGGTAACCTTAATAAATACGCAATTAAAAAAAGCGACGGTAAACGGTGGCGAAGTATCTTCGCGGAATGGATACATTATAGTACCGCAACTGCCGGCGTCGATTGAAATGTTCTATTAATACAATCGTTAGTAATTATATTGAAAGAAAATCACTCTGTTTAGATAAATAAAAACCCCAAAGTTCATTTGGGGTTTTTTATTTACATCATATCGTTGAAATCAGAAAATTATTTTCCAATTGCCAGTATCGCGTCCTCACGTTTGTCTTCGGTCAAAAAAATTGTCGACAGTTTTGTTACGAGAAAGATGTTTGAAATATTTTTGTTCACATTGCAAAGGATCATCTTGCCGCTCCGTGCAGTAAACGTAGTATGAGCAATCGTCAGTGCGCCGATTGCGGAGGAATTTAAGTATGATACTTCGGCCAGATCCACAATAAGTTTGAGTTTCCCCTGCTCCAGCAATGCTGTGATTGCACCCTTCAGTTCATCGGTTTCACTTCCGCCAATAAGAGATCCTTTCGGCTCTAAAATGATGACGTTTCCATCATTAATCGTTGATGATTTTATGCCCATACGTTCCTCCCTTTAAGATGTTGAAAAATGCAACAATGACTTAAAGCAAAGATATCCAATCTAAATGAGAAAGCAAATATAATAATTCGGACAAATTAGTCTTTGATTATATGGCTAGAAATATCAATATTAAAGAGAATTATTACTTGAGGGCAATACTATGACGGACAAACCGCTGCCGCAGCCGTCGGCAGATGTAATGTACGACGAAGTTAAAAGACTGCGCCGTGCAGTCGAAGAACTTTCCATTCTTAATGATATTGCCAGAGCTATCAGCGCGTCGCTGAATGCCGAAGAGATCATGCAGACGTTGATACGAAAATCCATCCGTGCAGTGAATGCAGAACAGGGTGTGATCACGCTGGTGGAAGAAGAACAAAAATCGATGAAGACGCTGATTCGCACGATGGTCAGTTCAGCAGGTGCGCCGGCATTCCACATGCATCAGGCATTGATCGGCTGGATGCATTTAAATAAAAAACCATTGAGCGTGGAAGATCCCGGCAGCGATGCAAGATTTCGCGGCGTGCAATGGGACAATAATATTAAAACACTCCTGTGCGTTCCGCTGATTGTGAAGTCCGAACTGCGTGGCGTTCTGACTGTCTACAATAAAAAAGATGGAGTATCGTTTAACACCGATGATCAGCGCCTTCTTGCCATCATCTCTGCGCAATCGGCGCAAGTGGTGGAAAATGCAAGACTGATCGAAGAAGAAAAATTGTACATCAAGATGCAGCAGGAGGTCGGTCTTGCGGCAAAGATTCAACGGGACCTGCTGCCGCGGAGTAATCCCGGTCTACAAGGGTATGATATCTTTGCGCGCACCATTGCGGCACAATCCATCGGCGGCGACTATTTCGATTTCATTCCGATGAACGACGGAAGAATGGCACTTTGCCTCGGTGATGTTTCGGGCAAAGGTCTTCCGGCATCGCTGCTGATGGCAAATCTTCAAGCAACGCTGCGCGGACAAACGCTGGTTTCGCAGCAGCCGTCGCAATGTCTTCTTCGTTCCAATAAATTATTGTTCGACAGTACGAGTCCGGAAAAGTTTGCAACACTATTCTATGGTTTGATTGACATACAGCATCATAGTATCCATTACTCGAATGCCGGTCATGATTGGCCGTTCCTCATCAGAGAGGGGAACACGATCGAGCGCTTGAAGACAGGCGGCCTTATGATCGGGCTCATTGCGCAGGCAACATATGAGGACGAGGAAGTTCCCATTCAAACCGGCGATCTTTTGGTGATCCAGTCAGACGGCGTGAGCGAAGCCATGAACAGTAACCACGAACAATTCGGCGAAGAGCGGCTTCAGGGACTGCTGCTGGAACATAAAGACAAAACAGCGGAAGAGATTATTGATATCGTTATTAAAGAAGTTCGAAAGCATGCCGGTGCTCATCCGCAGTCCGATGATATCACGATCATGGTGGTTAAACGCGTTCAATAAAAATGTGCAGTACATGTTTCGTTCAATGTAATGGAGGATTCGATGTTCCTGAGATTGGTAACCCATACGGTTCGCGGTGAAGAATCGGAAAGTATGGCAGCAACATATACAGCATCGGTCTTGTCGACTTTGCGTACGACGAAGGGATGCGTCTTTGCATCACTACTGCAGAATACCGGCAATGCGCAGGAATGTATTTCGCTGACCATATGGAATTCTCAAAAAGAATCGTTCGACTATGAAGAAAGCGGATCGTACCAGCATCTGGTCGATTCGCTCCGTCCGTATTTTGTTGCATCGAATGAATATTCACTTCAGCTCTCTGCCGATCTATCGCTTGAGTATACGCCGATCCCGGTGGAGCCGACCGTTGAGCGGTTTAATAACTCTGTTGCCGGATCGGAGAATATCAGCCGGTTGAAAGCCAATCCATTTGCAGTTCAGATGCTGACGCTAACTGTTCAAGAGGATCAGGTCCATACGTTCGAGTATATATTTAGATCCGATATCCATCCGAGATATAAGACCCACAAAGGTTTCATCAATCTGATCCTTCTGCGGCAACAGCGTGAATACCATATCATTTCATTCTGGGATGAAACAGTCGATATACAATCGGCATCCGGAATCCATTCTATCAATGAGCTCTTGACATCAATCTATAAAATTCTCCCCTCATTCATCCGGTGGAAGGTTTCGCATAGCAGCGCAGTCCACACATCCGCATCCAGCGAAGATATTAAAGCAACGGTTCATCGCTGCTTAGTTGCGGAATGGTTCACAAATTAACATCACAATAAACTGCAACAATTTTATTTTCTTGAAGCAAAAGAATATTGCTGTAGCAATTACATGTATGGGGTGACAATGATCGGTAAAACTATTCTGCAATATGAGATTGTCGAGCAACTTGGGGAAGGGGGAATGGGTGTCGTCTATAAAGCGAAGGACACAAAACTCGACCGCTTTGTCGCTCTGAAGTTTCTTCCCGATCATGTCTCTGCCGGCTCGAATGAACTGGAACGGTTTATTACCGAAGCAAAAGCTGCCGCTTCGTTGAATCATCCGAACATTTGTACGATCTATGGCATTGAAGAAGCGAACGAAAAGCATTTCATCGTGATGGAATTTGTGGATGGTCAGACACTTCAGGAAAAAAAATCGGCACTCTCACAAAAACAAGCACTCGATATCGGCATCCAGATTGCGGACGGATTATCCGCTGCTCACGAAAAAGGGATCGTTCACAGAGACATCAAGCCCGAAAATATTATGATCCGCAAAGACGGCATTGTGCAGGTGATGGATTTCGGTCTGGCAAAATTGCGCGGTGCGTCACGGTTGACAAAAGAGGGAAGCACTGTCGGAACAGCCGGGTATATGTCGCCAGAACAAGTGCAGGGGCAGGATACAGATCATCGTTCGGACATTTTTTCACTGGGCGTTCTTCTCTATGAAATGTTTACCGGTCAGATTCCGTTCAAAGGAGTGCATGAAACGGCGATTGCCTACGAGATCGTTAATGTTGATTCACCGCCGATGTCTTCAGTAAAACCGGACATTACTCCGGAACTTGATGCTATCATCCTTGAATGTCTCGAAAAAGATACTAAAGAAAGGACGCAGTCGGCAAGTCAGGTTGCACTCGATCTGAAACGGAGCCGCCGTGAATCGAGCCGGTCTCGCGCCAGCCGCACGATGGCCGCGCGCCCGAACCTTTCATCATCACGGATGAATTATACGTCCAATGATATTGAACAGACGGCGGAAAATATTCCTGCAAAAAAAAATATACCATGGCTCATCATCGCCGTTGTTGCCGCAGTAATGCTTGGAGTTGGATTCGGCATTTCAAAAATACTTGAACCCTTAAAGAAGGAATTACCAGCTCCTGTGATCAGTGCGACCATTGCACTTCCTTCGGGGTTAAAGTATAACAATGGATTGGGCGGCCATTCTGCCATCTCACCGGACGGTTCGATGTTTGTCTTTGCAGCAACCGATTCAATGCTGCGGCTGGCTCTTTGGGTGCGTCCGCTCAATTCCGCTGAAGCGAAAATGCTGGCTGGTACAGAAAATGCACAGTATCCGTTCTGGTCGTACGACAGCCGCTCGATCGGTTTCTTTGCGGACGGAAAATTGAAGACCATCGATGCTAAAGGCGGCCCTGTGATGACACTTGCGGATGCACCTTTTGGCCGGGGTGCAGCGTGGAGCAGTTCGGGTGAGATCGTTTTTTGCCCTTCCGTGGTTGCATTGAATCTGTTGGCCGTTGCAGCTTCCGGCGGTTCGCCCCGAGAGGTCACTCATTTCGATACCACCACGAGGGCAGTTCCGCGGTTTCCGTCCGTGTTCCCGGATGGGGACCATTTTCTCTTTTCCATGATAACGCTTGGCAACAATAATACACAATCTTCTCTCCATATCGGCTCGTTGAAAGATGGAACAACGAAGAAGATCATGGATGAAAGTTCATATGGTATCTGTGAATCCGGATTTCTTTTTTCCTTCCGGCAGGGAACAATTATTGCACAGAGGTTTGATACACAAACATTGACCGTAACAGGTAAACCGGCAACGGTCCAGGGGAATGTCAATTCATGGACACCGCGTGGTAAGGCGGACTTTTCTATCAGTGATAATGGACTGCTCGTCTTTACACTTGGCGGTTCCGCGCATTCCAGTGAACTGTTTTGGATCGATCGACAGAGCACAAACACACCGATCGGCAACTTCGATCCATTCTTATCCATCCGCCTCTCCCCGGATAATACGAAGATCGCTTACGATCAGATCGATTCGAAAGGTGAACAGCCGACCGTTTGGATCTTCGACATAGCGAGTTCGGTCAGGACCAGGCTGACATTCGGACAGGATGGTGGGAGTACGCCGGTATGGTCCCGCGACGGCTCAACGATCTATTTCAACGCGGATCGGAATGGAAGCAAAGCAAATATTTTCGTGAAACGATCCGACGGTTCCGGCGAAGTAAAACTATTTTTGTCCGGTGCGGACAACACCGTGGGATATATCTGTCAGGATGTCTCTCCGGACGGCCGATATCTTTTAGTCTCCGTCGGGAATGAATCCGGGCATGAACTCGGAGTAGTCGACTTGAGCGATACCGTAACGCAGAGAACAGTTCAGAATTTGCAGATCAATGGTGCGAATGCCTGTTTTTCTCCGGATGGAAAATGGATCGCTTACCATGTGAATGAATCGGGAACTGCTAAAATGTACGTAGCGTCATTCCGGGGGATCGATGGGAAGTGGCTTCTTCCAACGGACGGTGCATCCAATCCGTATTGGGTAAAGAACAGGATCATCTACTATTCCACTACACATGATAGTTATGAAGGGTGCGATGTTTCATTCCCGAACGGGAGTCCTGTCTTTGGGCAGCCAACGTCACTCTTTGTTAGCGGTCGTTCGCAGAATGCGTATCTCTATGGTGTATCAAAGGAGGGGGACCACTTTCTTGGTTTCCGTCCTGCCAATGCCGGTGTCGGCAGCAATTTATCGCTTATCGTGAACTGGAAAGGCTTGCTTGAATTGCAGTGAACATCATGGTGATGATCATATTCCATTAAAATATAAATGAGAATCCCGCCGTTGTTAGTCGGGACAATTTCAAATTAAAATAGAATAAATTTATGCTTGGACAAATTATATCTCAATATAAAATTTTGGAGAAACTTGGTGAAGTTCGAAATTCTCCCACGAGTGTTTTACCACGAGTGGTAGAGAATTTCAGAATCCCGCTGTTTTTTAGCGGGAGTTGCCTGAGGTGCATATGATAGGGCAAACGATTTCACACTATAAAGTTTTAG
>CAIOTF010000014.1 GCA_903861125.1 uncultured Ignavibacteriota bacterium | reverse complement strand
CTTCACGCCGCAATTATTCCCTCCGGCAAAACCAAGGTTTCGTTCGCACTCGATCAATTTCACGGAAGGAAATGTTCCACGCATATATTCAGCACTGCCGTCTGAAGATCCATTATCAACCACGATCACTTCATCGCCGGCCATTGTCTGAGTAATCACTCCGGAAAGACAATCGTGCAAAAATAGCCTACCATTATAGTTTACGATAATGATTGAAATATGTTGACGGTTACTCTGCATTTTCATTTACATTGTGCACGTAGATAGGACATTGAAACACTTCGTGATTTTTGGACACGATTTCTCTTCTCCAATATTTTCGGCAGTTCTAAGAATATTCTGCCGAATGCCCAGAGTAGTGCTTTACCGTCACCCTGAAGGACAATTGTAGTCCAATTCCGTATGCGGCTTGCAATGATAAAGAGACAATGGTTCCAAAACATTTTTGCCGGGATGTTAATAATAAGATAATACAAATGATTCCGTGCATGTAGCCGGACGGATAGTTCAGACATTTTTTTTGCTGTCGCCCCTCGTTTATGATAGCATAGTGCGGATGGAACATACAGGCATTTATAACCTGTCATTTGAGAGCGAAAACTATGATCTGCATCTTCAAACCATGCAAAATAATCTTCATCGTACAATCCTACTTTTTCAAATACTTCCCGCCTGTATAAACCGGCTCCTGCACAAGCTCCAAAAACGTACTCAGCGACATTATATTGACCGGTATCTTTTTCTCCTGATCCTCTTCCAATCGTATTCCCTGCTTTTGTTAAAACATCACCGGCAGCATCAATAATGGTTCTTTCATAATAGTTCAGCATTTTACATGCTACCGAACCAAGTTCGTTATCACATTCTATAGCTTCGGCTAACTTTGCTAACCATTGCGAATCTAATTCAATGTCATTATTGAGTAATGCAATATACCGTCCTTTTGAGTTTTTTATTCCATGATTAACGGCAGCTGCAAATCCCCTGTTTTCGTTGAACCGATAAACGATTACGCCTTGGTGTTGGGTATTAATTAGAGATAAAGAGTTATCGCTTGATCCATTATCAACGACAATTATTTCATAATCTGAAAATGTCTGCTGATTAATAGACCTAAGGGATGTTTCTAAATGCTCAGCACCATTGTAATTTGGGATAATAATGCTAATGAGCGGCATGTAATGGGATATCCTGTTTTAAGATTACGGTGCGATACAATGCTTGTAGAAACATTGCATGACGCCGATAACTGTATTTTTTGATCTCACGCGACTGTCCGAAGGACACCGATAATATTGCCACTCGAGCCACTAACACTACACATGAATTTATAAATAGGATCATTTTAACTGCAGCAGCTGTACTCCAGTGCAAATGTTTTTCTACAAAATGAATCAGGCTTAAATTGAATCGAACAAATATCCATTCGTTGCGCGGGCTGACAAAACTTCTGCCTCCAATATGTATCGCCTCTAAATTATGCAGCATTACCAATTTCCAATGAGCCAGGCGAATACGATATGACCAGTCTACATCTTCAAAAAAAAGCTTAAAAGATGCATCCATTCCTCCAACCGTTTCGACAACTTCGCGGCGTAGAAGCGTGAACGCCCCGGGTATTTGTTCTACGTCCTCCATCCCTTTTCCAGTTAATTCAGATTCCAGATATTTTTTTACAAGATATTTGTTTTTCATCGCCAGCGGTGCCAAAAGAGTATAGAATAACAATACCTGAATGAATGTCGGTTTTCGCCTAACGTAACCGTATTGCACGGTGCCGTCAAGATTCACTAACTTCGGCATCAGAGCGCCAATAGTTTTGTTAATCTCCATGCAATCAATAAGAGCTGTTAGTGTATGCGGCTTAAATACTATATCTGGATTAAGAATTAAGATATATTTACCGCAGGAATGAACAATCCCTTGATTGACCCCGGCAGCAAACCCGGTGTTCTCCGCATTGGCAATAACGGTTACCTGCGGATATTGAGTTCGAACCATTTCAACGCTCAAATCGGATGAAGCGTTATCTATCACTATTACTTCAAATGATATATCGTCCTTCGTCTCAAAGAATGATTGTAAGCATTGCGAAAGATATTCTTTGGTATTCCAATTAATGATGATCAGAGAAAGATCAATGCTGGCCATTGATAAATCCTTTTACAGTATTTCTCATTTTATTAACAATCGAATGTACGATACCTTTGTCATAATCATCCAACAAAGATAAATACCTGATGCCGACAATGTATAATAAACCATACAAGATCAATATAAACGCCAGCACTATTCCTTGATGGAATCGGGTAAGATTCATCATGAACGTCGTAGCGATCCAATATATCGGCAAAGCACAAAAAAGAGCAGTGAAGACCGGCTTGAATAACAATTTATATATATTGATGTTTTTCTCACCTATACTGCGGTTAAATACTGCAATAAAATATGCTGCCCCTGTCAAGAATGAAATAGTAGTTCCAACCGCAATACCGACAGAACCGAATAGTGCCGCGCCTGCAAGCACAAAAAGTATATTCGATATTGAAACGATAATGCCATAATTACGATCGAGGTTTGTTTTCCCAAGTCCGGCAGTCATTGAACTGGCAACACCTGTAATGATGTTAAAGAAATATCCTATTGAAAGTACTCGTGTAATAATAACAGCGGATACATAACCTTCACCAAGCCACACCGTAATGATATATTCTGCAAATACCGAGACAAAAACAAAAAAACAACTTGCCGTGATTAGGAGATATTTTGTCCCGCGTATATATAATGCCGATAACTGCCTGGTATTGTTCTGTGCGTCAATAGACGATACGGCAGGTACGAGAGCAGTGATGAGAATTCCCGTAAATGACCTACCTGAGTTTGTTAATCTCGCACCGATATCATAGTATGTTGTCGTCAACGGACCAAATAGTTTCAAGGTCAAAACCCTATCGGTTTGGAACATAATTATCTGTCCGAACTTACTTATCTGGATATTTATTCCGTAATTCAAAAATATTTTACATTTATCCCAACTGATGTACCGCGGCACTATTGCGAGAAACGGAATTTCTTTTTTAGCAACATACGCTAAGATGGCAATGCTAATTAATGAGGATGTAAGATTGACAAGGATGAGCCCCCTCACTCCTTCTCCATGATTGAGAACAATTACAGTGCAGATGATCGTCCATGTCTGTACAACCATCGTCGTATAAAAAGTGATATCCATGCGTTGCAGCGCCGAGACAACAGCAGTGACAGGGGAACTGACGCCGACGAGTATATATATGATTACACTAACGCGCAATACAAACTGTGCATCGTATAAATATTTGATCGGAACGCCGACAAACGTAAGCAAAGGGATATCAAAGACGAGAACAGTTCCTGCAATAAGAACGCTCAATACGAAATACAGAACAACACCGGATGTGATTGTTTCAAGAATATCATCCTTAAGATTCTGTGTGTGATACTGTGCAATATACTTTACAAAGGCAGTTCCTGTTCCAAGGTCAAGTAAGCCTATATATGCCGTCAACGCACCAATAACTACCCACACACTGCCGAATACTTCGGCACCGATGGAATGAAGGATAAAGGGAAGCAGAAGAATATTTGAAATAAAAATATAAACAAAACCTGCGGCGTTCGTAAACGTGTTTTGAATAATTTTTTTGGGAGCTTCGTTCATGAGAGACTGGTCATAAGTCTACGGTTCCGCTACAACATATAAGCGGAAATAAAATCGAGGGCGCGCAATGCCAACTTTGCACAATATTTTTACGATCAGTTGCAGTAATTTACTTTTGAATAGAACGCTCGGATGTATCGGATCTCCTTCGGTAATATGGATATGAGAAAAATACGGCGATAATAATTTGAATAAAGATTCTTTTGTAAAGAAATTTTTATGATCCATATCAGCAAAATGTTCAAACAGTAATCCGCGATGCTGAAGATCGGCGATCCCTCCAGAATTGGGTACAGTGAACAATATATTTTTTTTAATAACCCGGCGTGCTTCTGCAATAACCGGAGCAGGATCCGTTAAATGTTCCAACACCTCAAACATTATTGCGGAATCAAATGTTGCATCGGCAAACGGTAAGGTATCTTGTATGTGAAATGCTTTAATTCCTCTTGCAACTGCTTTGTCTACATACTCCTTATTGATATCGACCCCGTACATATCAAAACCATCCCGAGACAGAATATCACAGTAATTTCCGGTGGCACATCCTATATCCAATATTTTAGTGCCGGCCTGATCCTTAACAAATTGAATTAATTGCTCGCCATATACATTTTCATCAGCAGTTGAGTAGAATTTCTTTGTATCGCGAAATACGGATTTTTTAATATCTTCGCCAATCATTACACTATCCTTTAAGTTACTATACTTGACAACACATTATCGCACAACGCACGTAAATTCCTTCAATTCATTGTTTTTTAGAAATCCCTGACGTAATGATGATCGCAAGTATCACGATTCTATATTTTCAGTTCTTTCATTACCGTTCCAAGATCCTTATCGCCCCGTCCGGAAAGATTAACAACTATCACCTCATTTTTTTTCATTGTCGCCGCCAGTTTTACAGCATAGGAAACGGCATGGGACGATTCCAGAGCAGGGATAATCCCCTCTTTACGGGCAAGCAATTGCAGCGCTTCCAATGCTTCCGTGTCTGTGACTGATACATATTTTACGTAGTTATTATCTTTCAGGAAACAATGTTCCGGACCAACGCCGGGATAGTCGAGTCCGGCTGATATCGAATGAGCTATCTCAATCTGACCATTTTCATCCTGCAGCAAATACTGCATTGAACCGTGCAACACACCTTGCTTACCTTTTGCCAATGCAGCAGAATGTTTTCCGGAATCCAATCCGTATCCCGCCGCCTCAACGCCGATCAATTTCACTGCCGGAGTATCATTCAGGAAAGGATAGAAAATACCCATAGCGTTGCTACCTCCACCAACACATGCTATAATGGCATCCGGCAGAGAATGTTCGCACTCAAGGATCTGTTGTCGTGTTTCTTTACCGATCACCGATTGAAAATCCCTTACCATCATCGGATACGGATGCATGCCTACAACAGAACCGATGATATAAAATGTATCTTGCACATTTGTAACCCAGTCACGGATTGCTTCACTGGTTGCATCCTTCAATGTTTTACTACCGGAAGAAACCGCCCGCACTTCAGCGCCGAGCAATTTCATACGATATACATTCGGCGCCTGACGCTCCATATCCTCTTCACCCATATACACAACACACTGCAAACCAAACAAAGCACAAACTGTTGCCGTTGCTACTCCATGCTGACCTGCACCTGTTTCTGCAATAATACGTTTTTTTCCCATCCGCTGAGCGATCAGGATCTGACCAATTGTATTGTTTATCTTATGCGCCCCTGTGTGGCACAAATCTTCACGCTTAAGATAAATTTTCGCTCCGCCGGCATGCATTGTCAGCCGTTCAGCAAAAAACAACGGCGTCTCACGGCCAACAAAATATTTCAGATAATATTGAAATTCTTTTTGGAAAGTTTCGTCATTCTTCACTTTTGCATACCAAGCCGTCAGTTCTTCCGATGCCGGCAGAAGTGTTTCGGGTATATACCGTCCTCCAAAATCACCAAAATGACCTTGTGCATCGGGAACATCAGGATATATGCGACTCTCAAAGTTCATTCTTAAATTTCCAATGATCGTTCAAATGCATTACGGGCGTTCACAACAAACTTCTTTACTTTTTCTGCATCTTTCTTTCCGGGTTCGATCTCTACACCGCTGCTCACATCTACGCCCCACGGTTCAACGGTTTCAATAGCATCTATCACATTCGCGTCGTTCAATCCGCCTGCCAAAATGATCTTACCGAATTCGTTGGCTTCCCGAGCAAGAAGCCAATTGAAAGTTTTCCCCGTACCGCCAAATTCTTTTTCATCATATGCATCAAGTAAAAATGCAGCAGTTTTGTAATCGTCGAAATATACATTCTTCAGCGATTCGTTCACACGGAATGACTTAATCGCATTCGAGAACCTATTTACATATTCCGGTTCTTCATCGCCATGGAATTGACAATAGGTAAGTTTCACCGATGCACCGATCGCCCGTACGGCAGCCGCATCTTCGTTTACAAATATCCCGACGATCGATATTTTTCCCCGGATCCTATCGGCAATCTCTTTGGCACGTTCCGGTTGAATATACCGTTTACTCTTCGAATAGAAATTGAATCCGATAGCTGTTGCTCCTGCCTCTATCGCCATCACCGCATCGTCATAGGTTGTAATACCGCATATTTTTATGAAATACGGACTCACTGTTCACGCTCACGCGGTCCGAGCAGCTCTTCCAGTGCTTTACGCCTATCGGACTGAGCCATTAATTGTTCACCGACCAAGACTGCATCAAAGCCGGCCTGTGAAAGACGCTGAACGGTATTAAAGTTCTTAATGCCGCTTTCGCTTACGGTAGTACATGAATTGGGGATGAAATTTTTGAGCATCAGAGAAAGATCGACATTGACACTGAATGACTGCAAATCACGGTTATTGATACCGATGATCTTAGCACCCGCGTCCAAAGCTCTTTCGATCTCTTCTTTGGAATGGCATTCTACAAGCGTGGAAAGTGACAGATCATCCGCCGTGGTAAGAAAAGAACGGAGTTGTATATCGGTCAATGCACTGACAATCAGCAGTATTGCATCGGCGCCAATGCATCGCGTTTCATAGATCTGATATTCATCGATAATGAAATCCTTGCGCAGGATCGGCAAAAAAGAGGCGCTTTTTGCAGCTGCAATATATTCCGATTTGCCGTGAAAATATTTTTCATCGGTCAATACTGAGATCGCACTCGCTCCGCCTTCCTTATATTCTCGTGCAATTTTTGTGGGAACAAAATCCTTCGTGATGATTCCCTTAGATGGTGATGCTTTTTTTATCTCGGCGATACACGCAATGCCGTTCTCTTGCTTCAGTGCATCTTCAAAATCGAGCGCTGCCGGAGATTGCCATGCTTTCTCAATAAGTTCATCAAACGAAATTTCCAGTTTTCGTTTTTCAACTTCGAGTATTTTATGTGCCAGTATTTCCGATAACTTGTTATTCATGTGTTTGGTCAGTTTCTTTAGGCTTTATTTTGATCTTCACTTGACGAATGCGGCGCTCATTCTTCTTCACAACAGTGAATGAGACATTCTCATATTTGATCTCTTCGTGAAGTTCAGGTATTCTTTCTGTCAACTGATGGAGAAAACCGCTAATGGTATCATACTGTGAGTCTTCGGGAATATCTGTCGAAAATTGTTCGTTAAAATTATGAATGCTCATGCCACCGCTGACAACGGTCGCACCATCGCTGAATGTAACATCGTCGCTCTGTTCATCATCATATTCATCTCTGATCTCCCCGACGATCTCTTCGATGATATCTTCGGCAGTGACGATCCCTTCTGTTCCGCCAAATTCATCGATGACGATGGCCATATGCTGGCGATTTTTTTGAAGTTCTTTCAGCAAAAGACTTATCTTTTTTGATTCAGGAACCATATATGCAGGCCGGATGATATCCTGCAGAATGATGAGGTCGCGATGTTCCAGCATGCCGATCAGATCTTTTGTGTAAATGATACCAACAATATTATCGATCGATTCCCTGTACACCGGAACCCTGGTATAGCCTTGATCGATCAACGACTGAAGAAGTCTATCCCTCTGCATCGTAATATCAACCGCAAACACATCCGTTCGCGGAACCATCACTTCCTTCACGGTTGTGTCGGTAAACTCAAGAATACTTTTGATCAATTCATGCTCTGTCTTGTCTATAGCACCGCTGCGTTCTCCCTCTTCCAGCACTTGAATGACCTGTTCTTCTGAAACTTCTTTCTTCTTAAAGAAAGGAAACTTTTGCAGCACCGATCGATAGAAAGGTATATGTTTGCTTTGAATTAACATATTAAGAGTTTGTAAACTCAATCAACTCCTTCATTTTTTTTCTGGCAGCCCCGTTTTCAATTGCATCCTGTGCAACGTGAACACCATCTTTAATTGAACTTGTGATGCCAGATATATAGATTGCCGCACCTGCATTTAGTACAACAATATCGCGAGGTGCACCTTTTGCTCCATCAAAAACCGCTGTTAGTATCCTTGCATTTTCTTCCGCATCGCCTCCGGCAATTGCAGATAAATCAGTTCCGGAAATCCCTACTGATTCATGAGAAAATGTGTATGTCTCAATATTCCTATTCTTGATCTCACTGATTTTTGTTTCACCGATTGTTGATAGTTCATCCATCCCGCCGCTTCCATGAACAACCATTGCACGTTCCGTTCCTAGTTCAAGCAGCACATTAGCCAATGTCTCTGTCAATCCCCTGCGAAAGACCCCTAACACCTGCCGTTTGGCTCCTGCAGGGTTTGTCAGCGGTCCGAGAACATTAAAAACGGTTCTGATACCTAATTGGCGGCGGACAGGCATGGCATGTTTCATTGAGCCATGAAGAAGCGGTGCAAATAGAAATGCTATCCCGATTTCATCCAAACAGCTTTCTACTTTTTCTTTTTCGATTTCGATTTTTACGCCAAGCGCTTTCAATACATCCGCACTTCCACATTTACTGGAAATTGCGCGGTTGCCGTGTTTTGCAACAATAGCACCTGCGGCAGATGCAACGATAGCCGAAGCTGTAGAGATATTGAAAGTGCCCAAACCGTCTCCACCGGTGCCACAAGTGTCAATGACTTTATGATGCTTAGTTTTGATCTGAGTGGATAGCTCACGCATTGCGAGGGCACATCCTGCAATTTCCAAGGAAGTTTCACCCTTCATCCTCATTCCTGTCAGAAATGCAGATATCAAAGCATCAGATGCCCTTCCCGACATGATTTCTTTAATACAGTCGTACGATTCCTGCTTTGACAAGTCTGTTTTTTCGATCAATTTATGCAGAGCTTCTTGTATCATACACTGAATTTACTCTAAAACTCGTTGATATTCAATAAGTTACGCGGTCCAGAAACAATCCGCGTGCAGGTGCCGCCTGTCCTGCTTTTGAGCGGTCTTTTGATTTTACTATTTGTTGAAATTGATCTTCCAGAACATGTCCTCGTCCAATATCCACCATGGTTCCTACAAGAGCTCTTACCATCCCTTGCAGAAAACGATTAGCACGAACCAAATAGATCAATTTGGAATCTTCTTCATACCACCGTGATTCATAAATCTGACATAGATAATGTTTTACCTCTGAATCGGATTTACAAAAAGATTGAAAATCCTGCATTTCGAGTATTGATAATGCAATACGGTTCATTTTCTCGATATCAAACTGATAGCCGATCTGCCAGCAGTATTTTCTATCAATAGCAGTAGGATTCTTTGAAATGACATAGCGATATTCTCTCGCCGTAGCACTGTACCGAGCAGAAAATTTTTCATCGGCTTCCTCGGCTTTCCTTATCACGATGTCGTCCGGAACAATACCATTCAATCCACGATAAAAATCATTCAGCGTAAGGATACTGGATGTATTAAAATTTGCTACCTGTCCGCGTGCATGAACACCGCTGTCCGTTCTTCCGGCGCCGACAATACCTATTTCTTCAAGCGTGATCGTCTTCAAAGCTTTTTCGATCTCTTCCTGCACAGTCCTTCCGTTCAATTGCCGCTGCCAGCCGACAAAATCTGTTCCGTCGTATTCTATTAAAAGTTTAATGTTCCGTTTCATAAAAAAAAGCCCCGCTCAGCGGGGTTTGGTTTAAAATCTGTGTACAATACTCAGTTTCATTCCGTCAGGCTTAAGCCCCTCATTGATCAGCGACGATTCGATCCACCAGGAGCCGAGTTCATCATTCACCCGCTGATTAAACATTCTCGTCAACCGTGCAGCGTTGATAGCACTGATGACCCTGTTAACAACAATCGATGCAATGACGAACCGTGAGTTATTCAGCACACGCTCGCTCGAAACGCGCATTGTCCTGAATTCTTTTCTACTCGCATCGCTATCCCACTTCCATGCATATCCGGCATTCACATCGTATACTTTCGCCAGTTCCCTGTCACGTAGTTTTTTTTCATTGTACTCATACGTGTCTCCGAAATTTCCAATGTTCACAAAATATTGATCGTCCTTACCGTTGACCTGAGCACCGGCATGCGATGCTGCAAAATTACGGGAATCATTCTGTATCCATGCCCCGTACTGGCGGAAAGAAAAATAGGTCATCCACAATCCGCCTTCGGCGAGCAACGAATACCTACCTTGACTAAATCCATCGGCATATAATTCTCCCATACCCGGAAGCAGCAGCGAATAGACAACAGCCATGACAGGAGATTTTTTGGAAACAGTAGATACTTCGTGTGATTGCACCGAAGAATTGTTTGCTGCAGACAGTTCGGCACGAAATTGATAAAGATGTTCTTGAGCAAAGACCGGATAACTGGTCATTAAAAGAATGACTATCAAGCGTAATGATTTCATACTACTCCTCAAAAAGCGATCAGACATACACTGCTGATCATTATGAGAACAGATAAACATTTCTGTTCTGCTATTAAGATATTGTTTGATTGAAGTAGTATCAAGTTCCTTTTTTATCCCTCTACCGTATGACAGAATTAAGAATGGGAAGCATTGGATTAATCAACGATTGTTTTGATTTTACACTGATAATCTCACCGTCGCACACTTCTCCGGAATGAGTGCCGATACGAACCATAGCGACGGAATTTTCAAGTGAAGGGTGATACGGCACCCGTACGCGCACATAATTATCCGTATATCCCGAAAGCATATTTTCTTCTATCGTACCTTCAATCAATACAGGCCGAATACTGTCTTTTTGTGAATGATAGAAAGCCGACCTCTTCATCTGACCCAGTATTCTCAGTTTATCGCTATGTGTATAACGAACTCGCGGTTCTATCCTTCCGGGAAAATCGATCGACGGCGTATTGGGCCGTTCTGAATACGTGAAAACATGTAAATAACTTACCGGAAGTTCGTGAATAACTTTGAAATTTTTTTCGAACAACTGCTCAGTCTCACCGGGAAAACCAACAATTACATCAATGCCGATACCGGCATCGGGTGATTTTTCGCGAATATTCAGTATCAACTTCTGGTAATCTTCCGAAGTGTAACGCCTGCGCATAGCACGAAGAATCTCATTTGTTCCGTTCTGCAATGGGATATGGAAATGATCGCATATTTTTTCTGATCCGAGCCAAAAATCGATCAATTCATCATTCAGTAAATTCGGTTCGATTGAACTTACCCTGATGCGTTCGATGCCGTCCACTGAATTCAACCGTTTGAGCAATTGCAAAAGCGACCGTCCGTCCTTTTTCCCAAAATCTCCGACATTGACCCCTGTTAGAACGATCTCCTTATATCCCATCTCAACCAGTTGACGCGCCTGTGAAACACACGCATCAATGGATTGACTCCGGCTTTCCCCTCGGGCCAGTGGAATAGTACAGAATGCACATGTGTAATCGCAGCCATCCTGAACTTTTAGAAAAGCCCGAGTGCGGTCATCCACTCCTCCGGAAAACGCAGGTCCGAAATCATTCACGGTCGCAATTGGCGAAACAAATACTTTGGGAGAAGAATATTTTTGGAATGATCCTGCAAAATCAAACATCCGGAATTTCTCGCTTGCTCCAAGAACGATATCAACTCCGTCAATAGAGGCAATTGTTTCCGGATCCAGCTGTGCATAACACCCTACAACGGCAATGAAAGCATTCGGCGACCTGCGCAATGCGCGCCGAACGATCTGACGCGCTTCTCTGTCTGCTCGCTCCGTTACCGTGCAGGTATTGATGATACACACGTCAGACGGATCTGAAAATGGAACGACATCGAATCCGCGGTCTGTAAACTGACGCTCCAGAGATGCAGTCTCGGCATAATTCAATTTACAGCCCAATGTATAGAACGATGCTTTCATTTTTCAAAAATAGAAGTGCCGCTCACACCAAAGCGAGCGGCACCGTTCGGAACATGATTATTTCAATGATGCTTCTTCATCTGCCGCCCTTTTCTCTTCAGGTGTCATCTCCACTGGGAGCGCATCTTTCAGAGTAATAGGAGGAAGCTTATGCTTTGCAACATAGTCATCAATGATCTTCTGCTCTTTGCCGCGCAGATACTCTACGACGGAAAGAACGATTTTTTTACTTTCGCCGTCAAACTCGATGACAGACATCGGAAGTTTGTCGCCGACCTGGAATGCTTCTGCAAGATTCTTGATCGGTGTTTGCGACAACTGCGACAGCGGAACAAAACCATCTACGCCAAGCGGAAGTTCAACGATCACACCTTTTTCGATGATGCGAACCACTTTACCCTCAACCTCGGTATTGACTTTGTACTGACTGCCGAACGTATCCCACGGATTATCGTTCATCTGTTTGTGTCCGAGCGAGATACGGCGTTGATCAACATCAACACCGAGAATAATCACTTCGATGCTGTCGCCTTTCTTCACAATTTCGCCTGGGTGACGGATTTTCTTCGTCCACGACAGATCAGAAATGTGAATAAGACCGTCAATTCCCTGTTCGAGTTCGACGAAGACGCCGAAGTTCGTCAAGTTGCGTACCGTTCCGGTATGTTTGGATCCAATCGGATATTTCACCATCAGCGAACTCCAGGGATCGGGTTCGAGTTGTTTCATTCCGAGCGAGATCTTTTTACCGGCTGCATCGAGCGACAAAATGACCGCTTCGATCACCTGACCCATGGAAACCATCTGTGACGGATGCTTTACATGCTGGGTCCAGCTCATTTCAGAAATATGGATAAGACCTTCAATTCCTTTTTCAATTTCAATGAATGCACCGTAATCCGTAAGCGATACGACTTTTCCGCTGACCTTTTGGCCGATCGGATAACGTTCGTCGATCTTTTCCCATGGATGCGGCTGCAGTTGTTTCATGCCCAGCGAGATACGTTTCTTTTCCTGATCGAAATCAAGAACAACCACATTCAGCGTCTGATCAAGTTTTACAACTTCTGAAGGATGGTTGATACGTCCCCACGACAGGTCTGTAATATGCACAAGACCGTCAACTCCGCCGAGATCGATGAACACACCGAAATCAGCGATTGCTTTAACGATACCTTCAAGGATCTGACCTTTTTCAAGGCCGGAAAGGATCGTTTTTCTTTGTCCAGAAAGTTCCTCTTCAACAAGGATCTTATGACTGACAACAATATTTTCCGACGGATGATTAACCTTCACCACGCGGAAATCCATTTCTTTTCCAAGTAATGCATCAAAATCACGAACAGGACGAACGTCGATCTGTGAACCGGGCAGGAATGCATCGATGCCCATCACATCTACAACAAGTCCCCCTTTGATACGGCGGATGATCTTGCCTTGCACCACTTCACCGCTGGTGTATGATCGTGTAACCTTTTCCCATACACGCATGAAATCAGCGCGTTTGCGTGAAAGAACCATCTGACCGTCTTTATCTTCGATGCTTTCGAGAAATACCTCAACTTCATCGCCGATCTTCAGATCTTTAATGTTTGGAAATTCGCCGATCGGAACTGTACCTTCGGATTTGAAACCGATATCCAACACGACATCATTATGTCCGATGAATACGATCTTTCCTTTAACGATCTCACCCTGGGTAATTTTACCCAAAGTTCCTTCGTACATTTCCATCAACTGTTTCATTTCCTCATCGGAATACGGCTTCTCGTCGATGAGTACATCTATTTCTTCTTTTTGTGACATTACGTGTCTCCATGTTCTCTGTTCTGAGACTGCTAGAACGAGAACCAGACCATTGTTTTTGCGTTTTGTTAAACGGTCATCAGAATTTAACTCTGCACAACAACAACAATCGATTACTGATTAGTGTATGATTTAGTTTGTTTTGGATGACCAGATATTACTTTGAATACTTTGTTTCAATTTCTTTTTTTACCCGCTCCATAAGCCATTGCGGTGTTGACGTCGCGCCACTGATACCGGTTGTCTCAGCTCCATTGAACCATTCCTGTTTCAGTTCAATTTCACTCTCAATAAAATATGTTCGCGGATTCTCAGATCGTGCAATTTCATACAGCACTTTACCGTTCGAACTCATTTTGCCAGCAACAAAGATCATAACATCATTGCTTTTGGAAAAATCGCGTAATTTTTTATCCCGCCCCGATACTTGTCCGCAGATCGTATCCTTTGCATGGAAATCGACCGCCATCTCTTCGAATGTTCCCACCTCAAATTCGGCTATGATCCTCTCTCTAATCGCATCACGTATTGCATAGAACGTCTCTTTGTCCATTGTTGTCTGGGAAAAGAGGACGGTCTTTTTTGTAAAATCGAGTTTGTCCAGTTCGGCTACCGATTTGATGACGATTGCCGTTCCATTCGTATGACCGACCAAACCGATCACTTCAGCATGGTCCTTTTTTCCAAAGATGACTATCTGAAATTGTTTATCGAAAAATTTTCTTATCCGTTCCTGCACCTTAGTCACGACCGGACAAGTTGCATCGATAACATCAATACCCCATTCCTTCATCTTCCGGAATGTTTCGGGAGGTTCGCCGTGTGCCCGGATTAATACTTTGGCATCTTTCAGATTGCGCAGATCCTCATGGCGCACCGTCCGCAAACCTTTCTTTTCCAGCCGGCCAATCTCTACAGGATTATGGATGATCTCGCCTAGCGAATACAGTTTACCCGTTTCGGCAAGTTCCTGTTCGGCAATATCAACCGTTCGTACAACCCCCCAGCAAAATCCCGAATTATTATCGACGGTCACTTTCATTGTTCTATGATCTTCCGCGCTTTCTCTACGATGAATTCCACTTGTTCTTCTATGGAAAGATTTGTCGTATCCAATTCTATTGCGTCATCCGCTTTTAACAAAGGACTAACGGAACGACCGGAATCTATACGGTCCCTTTCCAAAATCTCTTTTTCCAGTTCTTCAACGGAGATCTCAACACCTTTTGTTCCCAGTTCTTTTCTTCGTCGAACCGCACGTTCGCGTGCATCGGCCACCATAAAGATCTTCAATTCGGCATTCGGGAAAACTACTGACCCGATATCACGTCCTTCCAACACAATCCCGCCTTCACGTCCCATCGCTCGCTGTTCATGCACCATCAATTTCCGAACATCAGAGACGGTGCTGATAGGACTTACAATATTCGTTACTTCAGGCAGCCTGATCTCTCCGCTCACTTCTTCGCCATCCAATACCACTCTTATTTTGCCCTCACGTAAAGCAAGTCGCACCGACGTTCGCGTCGCCAACGCCGATATCTTCACTGTATCATTCGGATCGACTTTACTTCGAAGAATTTTCAGAGCCATTGCTCGGTACATAGCGCCTGTATCGATATGTAAATATCCAAGCGTAGCTGCAACAAGTTTTGCGGTAGAACTTTTCCCCGATGCGGCCGGACCATCAATGGCTATAATTATTTTCTTCAAATCTCACTTTTTTTGGCTTAAATTGAATAAGAATATACTCATTTTAGAATTCTCATCCAAAAATATTATATACCCATGCATAAACTGTCCCATGCCGAAATATCAATAAACAGGAAGAAAATAGACGAAATTGATTCGGTCCAGCGTAATCCGATCTACGCTTTGGCCGACAATATTCGCAGCCTCTATAACGTCGGTTCCATTTTCCGAAGTTCCGACGGCGCTTTAGTGAACAAACTGTATCTTACAGGATTTACCCCTTATCCCCCAAGAAAAGAGATCGATAAAACAGCTCTCGGATCGACACAGACAGTTCCATGGGAGTATCATATGAATCCAATGGAAGCGGTTGCAAAACTGAAGGAGCAGAATATCAAGATTTGCGTGCTTGAACTGACAAACAAAAGTGTTCCCTATTATGATCTTTCTCAAGAAGATTTTCCGTTGTGTCTGGTTTTCGGAAATGAAATAACCGGCGTATCAAAGGAAATTATTGAACAGGCAGATATGGGGGTTGAAATACCTATGTATGGTATTAAACAATCGCTCAACGTGGCTGTTGCGTACGGGATTGTTTTATACGACTGTCTGCGAATACTTCATCATCGGAAGCAAGGGTGAAGAAATCGGTCTTCTCAAGTGTGTGGATCCTGACCACGCCGGCACGTACGAGTGTTGTAAGGATCCTCGATGCGCGGCGAAGCGATACATTGATCAGAACGGAGAATTCCGAAACGGTAATGCGTGAATGGTTTTCTAGATACTCGAACAGCCTTTTTTCATTCTCACCTATCGTTAATTTAAGCGGCGGCTTTTCAGGACGCTCGTCCCGTAACACTTTAATAACTTCCTTACTCGCAATCACCGTATTATCGTTCACGCGGATGAATACTTTTCGCATACCGTCATCATCAACTACATAGTGAGGTTTTGTACCACTCTCATTAACGGTAGCAACAATAACATCGAGACGGTTGTGTGGGACGATCTTGATTGAAACGATAACGGGGGGTTCGCAATTGATCTGAGCAGACTCTTCAATCAAACTTAGCTCTGTTTTCTCGCTTTCAACTCCAACGATCGAGCCGTCATCGTCAACACCGAAAAGGATAATTCCACCTTTGGTATTGGCAAACGACGATAATGTCTTAGCAATCTTTTTTGGCGAAGAGACTTTCCGCTTGAATTCCAATTCAAATCCTTCGCCTTCGTCGATCAACATCTTCACATCATGAATGTTCATCACATGCCTCTTGCACTCATCCGGCTGAGAATGATCGATGAACGGCGCGCAACGTATTTGGACAACACGTTCGGCTGATGTTTCCGGGGACTTGGTATCACGGCAGCCATTTGCGCTGCTTCCTCTCTTGTTAATTGTGATGCGGATTTGCCGAAGTACCGTTTCGAGGCCGCTTCTGCTCCAAATACTCCGTCGCCCCATTCAATTGCGTTCAAATAGATTTCCAGTATTCTCCGTTTGGACAACATACGTTCCATGCGTAAAGTGATGATCAATTCCTTTAATTTACGGATAGGGTCTTTGGATGTGGAAAGATATAAATTCTTTGACAATTGCTGAGAGATCGTACTGCCCCCGCGGGCTGCTTTTCCTTTTTCAAAATTTTTTTCGATCGATTCACCAACCTCGTACCAATCCACCCCTTCGTGTTCATAGAACATTCCGTCTTCCGAAACGATGACCGCATTGACAAGGTGTTTTGAAATCCGGGATAACGGCACCCAATTCTGCTGTATCAGAAATTTCTTTCCGGACTCTGCTGCCTCATCTTCACGCTGCGCCATCATCGCCGTTTTCCCCGGATTATTTTTGCGAAGCGACTGCAGGCTATTATTTGGAAGTGCGAGATACTGCAGGAACAGAATACCGGCGACAGAAATAGCAATCGATGCGATTTTGTTCTTTTTGATCCACCGCAGAATTCGATCCATATTCGCGCGAACGATATCTTGAGTAATTTTTTGCTCCACGTTACCGTTTCTGTGAATCAAGGTATCCCTGCAGCAGAATTGCAGCGGCAACCTCGTCCACTTTCCCTTTGTTGTTTTCGCGTTGCTTTTTCTTGGTACCCATGCTGATGATCGCCCGTTGAGCCATAACAGATGTGAACCGTTCATCGAGAAGCATCACCTCCACAGTGGTCGTCTCTTTCAATTTTTTGACGAATTCGTTCACCTCTTCCGCCTTTGTACCCACCTCACCTTTCAAATTCAAAGGATTTCCGACAATGATCTTCTCAATATTTTGCTGAGCGATCACTGCACTAATCTCCAGAAGGCTGTTCGCATCATTGCGGATGGTTTTTAATCCTTGCGCAATAATCTTTAACGGATCGCTCACCGACAATCCAATTCGGACAGTCCCGTAATCGATACCAAGGATACGTGAATATTCATTATTCATCATAACGCTCAACCTTCGTAATATTTTTTACCCGCCGTATCCGGTCGATGACGCTGTTCAAATGAGCAATGTCTTGTACATACAGAATGAATTGACCGTCGAAGAATGAATCCTTGGTATTGATCGTTACCCCGCGAATATTCGTATTGTTGAAATTGGATATCGCATTGGTGACATCATTCAACAAACCGCTTCGATCGTTTCCGGAGATCTTGATACCGGCAATAAAATCACCTGCGCCGGATTCCGGCCAGTCGACCCGCACAATCCGTTGTTCCGCATTGCTCAGCATCGATTGTACATTTTTGCAGCTTTTTCTGTGAATTTTTATCCCTTCGCCCGTCGTAACATATCCTACAATATCGTCGCCTGGAATGGGATTACAGCATTTGGCGTAGGTGTAGAGCATATCACCCTTTGTGCCGAAGATCGATATCCCGGTGGTAAGATTCCGCGCAGTATCGACAAATTTGTTAAACATCGATGTCGATTCTTCGGCTTTTACTTCCCCTTCACTTTTTTGTTTCGTATCGGTCAACTCGTTGATCACAACGTCGGCGTCGATATCTTCGTTCTTGATGGCAAGATAGAACAACTGAAGATTATCAAACCGTTTTGTATGGACGAATTTTGTCAAATCGTCATCGTTGATGTGCAGTTTTGCTTTCTTCGCTTTTTTCTCCCAGATCTCTTTCCCAGCATCTATCAGAAGACGTTCTTCTTCTTTGATATAACGGCGAATATGTGATTTTGCTTTATGTGTAATTGCAAATTTTTCCCAATCGAAATTCGGTTTTTGTTTCTTTGAAGTGATCACTTCAACCTGATCTCCGCTGCGAAGAATAGTGTTCAGCGGAACGATTCTTCCATTCACTTTTGCTCCGATCGTATGGAACCCAACATCGGAATGGATTTCAAACGCGAAATCAATTGCCGTCGCACCTTTGGGCAGGATTTTCAGATCTCCTTTCGGAGTAAAAACATAAATCTCGTCCTGGTAGAGATTGAGTTTGAAACTTTCGATGAGTTCTTTTGGCGTTACATTTTCATCCGCATGTTTCTGGTCGAACATTTCACGGACCCAATTGATCCAGTTCTCCAGTTCTTTGTCCAGCGGCGCTTGCGAACCATTCTCCTTGTAATACCAGTGGGCCGCAACGCCGCGTTCTGCGATCTCATGCATCAGGCGCGTACGGATCTGTACTTCGACCATTTTTCCTTCCGGACCAACTACGGTGGTGTGAAGAGATTGGTAACCGTTCTTTTTCGGGATGGAAATATAATTCTTAAAGCGCTCAGGGATCGGCTTATAGATTTCTGAAATAATCCCATAGACTGTGAAGCATTCATTATTGTCCGGTGTGAGCAAAACTATACGGACAGCAAACATATCGTAGATCTCTTCAAGAGGTTTACTCCGTTTCACCATCTTGTTATAGATGCTATACAGATGTTTCGGCCGACCTTCGATTTCGAACTTCACATTGCTTTGACGCAGCCGTGACTCCACCGGAACAATGAATTTACGGATATAATGTTCCCGTTCACGTCTTTTGGAATTTAGACCGTGTGCAATCTCTTCATATTCTTTTCTGTGCAGATGTTTGAATGCAAGGTCTTCAAGTTCCCATTTGATTTTCGCAAGACCGAAGCGGTGCGCAAACGGCGCATAGATATCGAGCGTTTCCTTTGCGATGCGCTGCTGTTTTTCGGGGGGAAGATATTCCAGCGTACGCATGTTATGCAGACGATCCGCAAATTTAATGATCATTACACGGATATCATTGACCATGGAGAGAAGCAGTTTGCGGTAATTTTCCGCTTGTGTGATCTCATGACTATCGAAGATATTACTGATCTTCGTGGCACCGTCAACAATCTCGGCGATGGTATCGCCGAATTCTTTACGGATCACATGGATATCAATATCGGTATCTTCCACAACATCATGCAGCAGCGCAGAAACCACAGAAATATCATCAAGAGCAATTTCCTTTGCAACCACCATCGCTACTTCAAACGGATGACCGAAAAACGGTTCACCGGAACTTCGAATATCATGTTTGTGCGCTTCCACACTCATCTCAAATGCACGAGTGATGAGATCGTCGTTCACTTTTGCCAGATTCTTATGGCATACTGCCAGAAGATCATCTAATTTTTTTTTATGTTTGGCTTGAAGCATTATTGATGTTCTATCGTTTCCAGAAGATCCTCTGCATCGGAGATCTTCTTCTTAAGGTTTCCTTTTACATTGCCGATGAACGGCCGCAGAGCGATCACCATATTCAGTTCTTTTTTTGCTGTTCCGGGATTATTCTCATCCAATGCAAATCGGGCCAATTTCAATCTGCAGACCGCCTCAGCATAACGGTTGATCACTTGTCCTTTCATAGTGCTGCTAAGTAATCGTACAACAACGTCCTGCAACTCCTTCTTTTTATTCCACTGTTCATAAACCGTCATCATATTCCACAGGAATAAACGGTTGTCCGGGTATTCCTTCAGCATGATCCTGCCGTATTTTTCCGCATCGGCATATCGTTTCTGTTCAGTAAAGATAACCATCAAATTGTGTGAAGCAAGATGTTTTTCGTACGGATGAGAAAACGACTCTGTGATGAGACGAATACCTTCTTCGCTTCTGTCAGAAATGAACGGAATCCAAGCCATCTTGCTCCGCCAGAAATAGAATGAACCAAGAATATTTTTAGCTTCCGTAAAACTCGAATCGATTGCGACACACCGCTCAAGTGAAGCGCCCGCAGACATTCCGTAGTATATTCCGGACGGAAGATTGCCATTTTCAGATTTCGTGTACGAACGAAACGCTTCTGCACTTCCGGTATAGTAATGCCCGAATGCTTCCGTCCCTTTATTGTTGATCAATGGTAAAGAAAGATTTTCTACGATTGTGAGTAATGAATCATATCGTTTCGCATTGAACCAGTCCCCGTAATCCGTGTTTCGTGCCTGCAACAGTCCGGCCAGGTACAAGTATCCTGCGGGATGTCGTGGAAATTCTGCGATGATTGATTTAAAAACCGTTTCCGCCGAATCATATTGCTGCTGAAGGGTCAGATCTATTCCGCGCAGAAGTAGTGAATGCTGCCGTTTGTCCTCAAGAAGCTGAGATTGGAGAAATGTTGTAGCGGTAATTATCAGCAGGGTTACAATGAAGAAAAAGTTTTTCCGCACGTTCACTCCGTTCCAAAGACCCTGTCACCTGCATCGCCAAGTCCGGGAAGGATATATCCGTTGTTGTTCAATCCTCTGTCAACAACAGCGCAATATATATCGACATCTGGATGGTTTTTTTGAACGATCTTCACGCCGGCAGGTGAAGCAACAAGACACACAAACCGGATATTGGCCGCCCCTTTATTTTTCAGAAAGGTCAAAGCCGCTTTTGCACTACCGCCGGTGGCCAGCATGGGATCGATAAGGAGTACCAAACTTTTCGAAAGTGTTTTGGGAAATTTGGAATAATAGTCCACCGGTTCCAATGTTTCTTCATCGCGATACAGACCCACATGACCGACTTTTGCTTCCGGCAGCACATTCATAAAGCCTTCTACCATGCCGAGACCTGCACGCAGAATCGGAACGATAACAATATGTTCTTTTAGTTTCACGCCGCTCGTCTTTTCCAACGGCGTATCAAGGGAATATTCTTTTAAAGAAAAATCATGAGTCACTTCGAAAGCCATCATACCTGCAATACGATTGAGGACGGTTCGGAACTGATGGTTCGGAGTGTCTTTATCCCGAAGAATGGAAACATCACGCTGCACAAGCGGGTGGTCAATAACGGTGAGTGTGCTCATAGAAACTCCAAAGTGTAAACTATTTCCTTTTTTTCTTAAAGACCAGCGTCAGCGGCACCCCTTCAAATCCGTAATGATGACGGATCCGGTTTCGTAAAAATCCTTTATACGACTCGGAGACCATTTCGGGTTCATTCGCAAAAAATGCAAATACCGGCGGTGATGTTTTAACCTGAGTTACATAATTCAATTTCACATCTTTCCCCGTTTTAGTTGACGGAGGATACCGTGCAATGTCAGTAAGGAGCGTATCGTTCAACGAACTGGTTGGAATCCTCATTGCACGATTTGTGTGTACTTTCTTTGCCAGGTCTAAAAGTTTCGGCAGACGCTGTTTCGTTTTTGCCGAAACAAACAATACCGGAATATAATCGTACTGCCTTAGTTTTTCGCGAAGCGATGCTTCATACCGGATGGTAGTATTCGTATCCTTGTCTTCCACTGCATCCCATTTGTTTATTCCTAACACAACACCGATGTTCTTTTCCGCTGCCGTTTGAACAATGCGAAAATCCTGTTTTTCCAATGGGATGCTTGCGTCAAAAAGAATAATGGCCAGATTACACCGGTCGATTGCTTTCAGCGTGCGTAACGTAGAATAAAAATCTACATTTTGCCGTATTTTACTTTTCCTCATCAATCCTGCGGTATCCACCAGCAAGATCTCTTCACCGTTATAATTGTAGATTGAATCTATCGAATCTCTTGTTGTTCCGGCTATGGGTGTAACTATAGAACGTTCCTTGCCGATCAGAGCATTCACCATCGACGATTTGCCAACATTTGGTTTTCCAATAATGGCAATACGCAGTTGCGAATCTTCCTTAAGGTCGCCAGTATCAATGACAAATTCCTCTGTCAAAACATCGAGAAAATCGCCGATCTTCCTTCCGCCGAGAGCACTCATCGTGTACAGATCTCCAAGTCCAAGAGAATGGAACTGTGCTGAGTGAGCTTCCTCGCGAGCAGAGTCGATCTTATTGACAACAAGGATAACTTTTTTGTTTTCTTTTCGGAGGATATTCGCCAATTCTTTGTCGATGTGATTCAGTCCCTCTTTTCCATCAACGACAAAAATAATCTTGTCCGATTCCTCGATGGCTATCTGCGTCTGTTCTCGTATTGCTTTTTCAAATATCTCATCGGAATCCGGTACAAATCCTCCCGTATCTATAATTGTGAACGGTTTCCCTGTCCATTCTGCTTCGGCGTAATGACGATCACGCGTAATGCCCGGTGCATCGTCAACAATGGCCGTTTGCAAGCCAATGAGACGATTGAATAAGGTTGATTTCCCGACGTTAGGACGGCCAACAATTGCTACGATAGGTTTTGACATTTTTTCTTTCTATTTACACCAAAATACGAAATATAATGGACAAAAAAAATCCCGTCCTGATCTTCTCCTGACGGGATTTTTTGTAATGGGTAACGTTTACACTATTGACAGAAAATTCCTTGCATGTGCCTCCATTTGGTCAAATTCGATGAGAAATGCATCGTGTCCATATGGCGATGAAATCTCCCGGTATGTTGAATTCGGCAGCAATGAAGCCATCCTTTGCTGTTCTGTTGCAGGATAGAGAATATCTGAATCTATACCGATACAGAGTGCAGGAATTGATATAGAACCCAATACATCGTGGACGGTTCCCCTGCCGTATGCAAGATCATGAATATCCATAGCTCTTGAAATATAGATGTATGTGTTAGCATCAAAGCGATTAACAAGTTTTGTTCCCTGATAGTGAAGATACCGTTCCACTTGGAAAATATTCGACGTATCAAAACGATTCGATGAGTCAATTTCATTCACAATACGATCTCGGGAAAAACGTTGTGTAAATTCTTTTTCGCTTCGATAAGAGATCATCGCAATTTGCCTGGCGAGTGAAAATCCTTTCTCCGGTTGAGGAAATCCATAATAATTTCCATCTTTCCAGTCAGGGTCATTCATAATGGCAAGACGCGAGAGATTGTTCAAACCGATCGCCCACGGTGAATGCTGCACCGAGGTTGCAATCGGAATGATTGATTGAACGAAGTCTGGAAACAAAACGGCCCACTCGAGTACCTGCATACCTCCCAGCGAACCGCCGATGACTGTTTTTATTTTATTAACTCCAAGATATGTGACGAGCTTTTTTTGCACCCGAACCATATCCCGAACCGTCATTTGGGGGAATGTTAATCCGTAAGGTTTTCCGGTTGCCGGATCAACAGATTTTGAACCGGTCGTGCCATAACATCCGCCGAGAAAATTTGAACATATAACGAAATATTTTTTTGTATCAAGCGGTTTACCTTCACCGATGAATGAGTCCCACCATCCGATCGATTTTGGATCTTCCGACGAATATCCGGCAGCATGAGCACTTCCCGTAAGCGCATGGCAGACAACGATGGCGTTGTCACCTGCTTTATTCAAGGTTCCGTACGTTTCATATGCAACAGTCACCGGAGAAAAAGAATCACCGCAATCCATGTGTAACGGATCTATTGCGTCAAATAACTGAACGAAGTTCGTTTTTACTATTGTATGTTTTGTCATGATAAGTCGATAAAATACCGTCACCTAAAAGACCTTCAATACTCAAAGGTAACGGTTGATTGCCAATTCGTTATGCAGTTGCTGTTTCAATGTCCTTAACGGTCCGCAGTGCTTCGTCAAAATCTTCAATGATGTCTTCGATATGTTCGATGCCGACCGATACACGAATCAGATCCGGTGTAACACCTGAGAGTATTTGTTCTTCGCTGCTGAGTTGTTCGTGTGTTGTTGATGCTGGATGAATAACCAGTGTTTTTGCATCACCAACATTCGCAAGCAAACTTGAGAGGGTAACATTATTGATGAATCTCTTCCCGGCTACTGCACCTCCTTTAATCCCAAACACCAATATCGATCCGAACAATCCGTTTCTCAAATATTTTTTTGCATTTGCATGATGCGGATGATCGGGAAGTCCGGGATACGAAACCCATTCCACCAGAGGATGTTTTTCCAGCCATTGGGCAAGTTTTAGTGCGTTCTGACCATGACGCTCAACCCGTAACGATAATGTTTCAAGACCTTGCAGCAGCAAAAATGAATTGAACGGACTAATTGCCGCACCGATATCACGCAATCCTTCAACTCTTGCACGGATAGCAAATGCGATGTTTCCGAACGGACCGGGCGTTCCAAAAACATCCCAGAATTTTAATCCGTGATAACCGGGACTCGGCTCAGTAAAGATAGGAAATTTTCCGTTGCCCCAGTTAAATTTTCCTGAATCGACAACCACACCGCCGATAGAAGTTCCGTGTCCTCCAATCCACTTGGTTGCCGAGTGAGTGATTATATCAGCACCGAAATCGAACGGACGGGCCAGATAACCGCCGGCACCGAATGTATTGTCCACGATCAATGGAATACCGTTATCGTGGGCAACCGCGGCGATCGCAACAAAATCGGGAATATTCAAACGCGGATTACCGATTGTCTCAATATAGATCGCCTTGGTTTTTTCATCGATTAATTTTTTGAAATCATCGGGACGATCGCCGTTGACGAATTTCACACCTATTCCCAACCGAGGGAAAGTGACCTTAAATTGATTATATGTGCCGCCGTACAAATTGCTTGTTGAGATGATATTTTCGCCCGCCTGAACGATTGTTGTAATCGCAAGAAATTGCGCCGCTTGTCCTGAAGCTGTTGCAACAGCTGCTACTCCTCCTTCGAGAGCTGCAATCCGCTCTTCGAACACAGCAGTGGTTGGATTCATTATCCGTGTGTAGATGTTACCGAACTCACGTAATCCGAAGAGATTCGCAGCATGATCAGCATTATCAAAATTATACGATGTTGTTTGATAGATCGGTACGGCACGGGATTTTGTTGTCGGATCCGGCTGTTGACCGGCATGCAACTGTAATGTTTCGAAGCGATAATTTCTTAATTTTTTATTGTTCGTTGACATAATTTTTTCCTTAGAAAATTGATTGAGTATACACTGATCCTATTTGAATCAGCGCAGCAAATAATTACGCGGTAGATTAAGGAATAGATGTCAGCGTCAACAGAGAAAATTACCGTCGAAATACGACGAGGAATGCTCCAGAACGGGCCGAGATGCGTAGAAAAGGTGTAAACTGGAAATATTCATGGTGACTATGATTTAAAACGAAAAAACCCCTTTTAGACAATAAACTAAAAGAGGTTTTATATAAAAGCTCAGACTTTTAGTTCATCGTTGTTCTCTTTGCAGAGAATCTGAAATTAGCACCTGCACGACGCTGTGTGAATCGCCGGTTGCTGTGGAGTCTTCAGGTCAGTCCCTCGTCCACTCTTGATGAATGCAATAATTGCTGTAAAAGAACTGTATATAATATAGCAAATAGAGTTCATTTGTCAAGTAGGCAGATTTATTTATTTTTCATGATTGATATTTTTTAATCTTTACGTTATACTCTGCATACGATCATAGGGACAATAATGAAACGGATCCTGCAATACCCATATCGGCGATTCAAAGTACTTCGAAGTCGTCCCCTGTTTTTTCTAGAACGGATGATGAGCCGGCGCAATGCACTTCTGTTAGTGCGGCTCTTTTCTTTGTTTGCTTTTGTGCTTGCACTTTATTCAACAACATTCCATTACATGATGCTGCACGAAGGGAAATCGTTCCATTGGTTCGTCGGTGTATATTGGACACTTGCAACGATGACGACGGTTGGATACGGCGATATTGTTTTTTCCACAGTACCGGGATATGTCTTTTCTGTTTTTGTGATCGTCTCCGGAATATTTTTCCTTCTTGTCATTATTCCGTTCACTCTCATTCAACTATTTCAATCCACAGCACGCGTCCCTCGTGAAGTGCCTTTGGGTATGCGAGGACATATCATTCTAACACATTACGGACCGGTCACCAGCGTATTGATAGAAAAACTTGCCTACTACTCCTATCCCTATTTCCTAATCACATCAAATTTACAGGAAGCTTCGGAACTGCGGGATCATGGTGTGCGTGCCATTCTGGGTGATCTTGACGATGCGGAGACGTATGAACAACTTTCCGTAGAACATGCCGCTCTGATCGCATCCACGCACGATGATGTCACCAATACAACCATCATCCATGCGGTACGTCAGAAATCGGAATCTATACATATTCTTGCAACTGCAACTGAACAGGAATCGTATAATATCTTACTTGCAGCCGGTGCCAACGAAGTATTGACACTTGATGAAACAATGGGTCAGTCTCTCGCACGACGAACAATAGCCGGTGATGCCATTGCTCACCCACTCGGTCAGTTCGACGGACTTTTTATTGTAGAAGCCGCTGCATGTGCAACGCCGCTTGTCAATAAGAAATTGAAAGACACAAATTTACGAAAAATTACCGGTGTTACAGTAATCGGCATTCTTGATGGACCGCATTTCCATTTGCCGACACCTGACACCGTAATTTCAAAACAATCCATTCTCGTCATCGCGGGCAATCAGTCATCAATTGCCCGATACAATGAATTATTCTGCATCTATAACTCTTCCGACGATCCGATTCTGATCGTCGGAGCAGGAAATGTCGGCAGATGGGTTGCCCGTTCTTTTGACGAACATGGATTGGATTACAAAGTTCTGGAAATCAATCCACAGAAAGCGCTCAACGTAGCAAACGTTATTGTGTGCGATGCAGCACAAACAGACGTGTTGGAAAAATCAGGATTCAATAAAGCACCGGCCATCATCATCGCCACACATAACGATGACAGAAATATTTATCTCGCCACGTTGTATCGAAGTTTGCGCAAGGATATTCAGATCATCAGCAGGGCAACATCGGAACGCAGCGTCTCTCTTCTTCATCGGGCCGGATGCGATATCGTTCTTTCGTATGCGTCTTTCGGATCGAATTTTATCATCAATCATCTTAAGCATGGCACGTATCTGATGCTGTCCGAAGGAGTTGATGTTTTCAAGGTTAAGACGCCATCGAGTTTTATCGGAAAAACCATTGACGACATTCAACTGCGCGAAACGATCGGATGCCATGTCGTAGGAATTTCAACGGAGGGGAAAGCAGAACAAATCACTTCGGGTGAGACACGATTCCTTCCAAATTCGGAGATCATACTTATCGCCGATAATACCGGCGAAGCTAAATTTTTAAAGTTGTACGGCAGGGAAATTTAACAGATAAAATTTGCTTGAATCGGGTGATCGTCTTGTCCGGCACTGCATCACGATGGTTATAAATAACCGCGGAATTTGTTTATTACATAAAAAAGTGCAGGCACATTTTAGCGTGCTGCACTTTTTTTATACTATCTTGACCAGTTATTTCTTTTTTTCTATCGGCTGATCCTTTTGCTGAAGCTGATTCACGTCATTACCATCAGCATCAAGGTATTTTACTGCTCCATAATTCAAATCCTTAATCCCCTGCTCGATCTTTTCCTTGTCGCCGACAATAACCCATACAAGATTATCAGGATGAATCGCTTTTCCGGCGGAATTTTTCACTTCCTCATAGCTTAGTTCATTCAATTTTTTTGAATATGTACTGTAATAATCATCCGCATAGCCATACGATACCATGTCTGCCAGCGAACCAAGAACTGCATTGTTTGTTTCCCACGAACCTGAAAGCTCAAGCACAGCATTTTTTTGAACTTTTTCAAATTCTTCCTTCGTTATCAGTCGGGTAGTAGTAACTTCTTTAAGCTCTTTTACAACTTCAACCATTGATTCTTTTGTCTTATCGGTCTGCACCGACGCATATGTTAAAAACGGACGCTGTCCGCGGGCAGCATAGAACAATGTGCTGGCACCATATGACCAATGTTTATCTTCCCGAAGATTCATATTAACGCGTGATGTAAAAGCGCCACCCAAAGCGTCATTCATCATGGTAATGGCAAGTTCATCCGGATTTGATTTGGGAAGCGAAACGTGTCCTGCAAATATTATTGACTGCTGCGAACCGGGCTTATCGACAATATAAACAGTTGATTTCGATTGCTGTTCCACTTTCGCAATATTCTTTTTGGGAACATCACCCGACTTCCAATCCTTAAATAATTTTTCAAGTTTCGGTTTAATTTCATTCATCGTCGTTGCACCGACAACAATTAATGTTGCATTGTTTGGTTTGAACCATGTCTTATGAAATTTAATAAGGTCATCGCGCTTAATGCTCGCCATCGTCAGTTCCGTGCCGGAACCAGTTAAAGGATTTCCGTACGCATGTTCCGTTCCATAGAGAATCTTCGGAAATACACGAAGCGCCATTTGGATTGGAGTGACTTTCTCACGCTGAATCCCGGCGATCTTTTGTTTCTGTAATCGTTTATAGTCCTCATCCGGGAAAGAAGGATTCAGAATAACATCGGC
Organism: uncultured Ignavibacteriota bacterium; assembly: GCA_903861125.1. Classification (GTDB taxonomy): domain Bacteria; phylum Bacteroidota; class Ignavibacteria; order UBA10030; family UBA8401; genus UBA8401. Next base: position 94,212 of record CAIOTF010000014.1, on the reverse strand, counting down.
GAATATGTTCAATGACGCATCAAGATTTGCCTTCAAAGACGACATTCGAACCGACGAATTATCCAGATTTGATCCGGAATTAAGATTGGCACCAAGAAGGGCAAGTTCTTCGCTTATAGCTAATGCACTGCGGGTTTTTGTCCCTTCATCAAGAACATCCATTGCTAAATTTGCCGTGCCGGGAATTGAGAATTGATCTGCTGCAAAACCGGCATCAACTTGCAATGAAAAATTTACTACGGGAACTGAAGAACGTTCGGTAAGGATAACTTTCAGTCCGTTTGAAAGGGTTGTTCTTTCAATCTTCGGAAATTTTGCTTCGGCTGCTGCTGCCATCTTCGGCATTGATTTCCGAACGGTAGAATCTGTTTGATCGTTCTTGAATTGAGGGAATGGGTGAATTTCAAGAATGTAATCACCATCGGTTAGCCATTTATTTGCCGTTGCGACAATATTCTGAACCGTTGCTTCATTAAGATTGCTTAAATATGTTTTATAATAATCCGGTGAACCGGCAAAGACTTCCGAATTCGCAAGGATGTCTGATTTTCCGCCGAATCCTCCGATGCGTTCAATGCCGCGAACAAATCCTGCGATGGATTGAGTTTTCACCCGCTGCAATTCTTTTTCGGTGGGTCCTTTTTCAAGCAGCAATTTCATTTCTTCGTTAATCGCTTTTTCAATTTTTGCTAGATCCACACCAGGTTTTGCCGTTGCATCAATATTAAATTGACTTCCGATCTCCCGTGAGTCAACATAAGCAGAAACATTTGTCGCTATTTGTTCGTCATACACCAGGCGTTTATATAATCTGGATGTTTTCCCTGATGCGAGAATATCTGCGAATAAATCGAGATATGTATTTTCTGCCGAAGCATATTTTGGAGTATTCCATACTTTGAAGAATCGGGCTTGCGGAACACGGTCTTCTGCACGTTGGCGAATTGTTCCCGTTCTCTTGGCAACATTTTCATCATATTTAGCAACCGGAGGACCGGAAGGTATATCGCCAAAATATTTCTGCATTTTTTCTTTTGCCGTTTTCAGGTCAATATCGCCGGCAAGAACTATCACTGCGTTTGCTGTGCCGTAGTAATTGCGGAACCATTCTTTCACATCATCCAATGACGCTGCATTCAGATCTTCCAGTGAACCGATCACCGTCCATGAATATGGATGTCCGGCAGGATATGTCGCTTTGGTGGTTAGTTCTTCAGCGATAGAATACGGTTGATTATCGCCTTGCCGTTTTTCATTCTGCACTACTCCCCTTTGTTCATCAAGTTTTGCCTGACTGATAGCACCGGTCAAATGTCCCATTCGGTCAGACTCCATCCAAAGAACAATATCCAGTGCAGGCGTAGGAACATTCTGGAAATAATTTGTTCTGTCATTACTTGTTGTTCCGTTTAGATCCGTTGCACCGATCCGTTCCAAAGCTTGGAAATAGTCCGTATCAAAATTCTCAGAGCCGTTGAACATTAAATGTTCAAAGAGATGTGCAAATCCGGTCCTGCCGGGTTTTTCATTTTTTGATCCGACGTGATACCATACGTTAACAGCCACGATAGGCGCCTTATGGTCCTCGTGGACTAGCACGGTTAGACCGTTATCAAGTGTGAATTTTTCGTACGGGATGTTAATGTCTGCAACCATACTTTTGGTCTGTGCTTTCACCTGTGAAAGTGAAATAACCGCAGCCAGAAGGAATAGACCGAATGTCTTCATATCATCTCCTTGAAGATTGTGAATATGCAGCAATGAAAAATTGATTAAGAGTAATAGCACGATAGCGGGATGAGTTTACGAAAATATTGAAATGAAGTTACAACGAATGTAGCGAGAATATGCTTTTGTTACAATTGTTTTATCACTTCGGAAGGGAATCCTTTGTCAAGGTAAGAGCTAATTTTCATAACCAAGCAAGGTTTTTTGCTAACTTTATACCCACAAATTCCTGTCTAAACTTCGATATTGGATCGCTTCGCTTAAATGTTCTGTCCCTATCTCTGCACTGCCAGAAAGATCAGCGATCGTTCGTGAAACTTTAAGGATCCTGTCATATGCTCGAGCTGATAATCCGAGTTTGGTCATTGCCATTTTCAGCAATTCCTCACCTGCCGGATCGATCCTGCAAAATTCACGTATTTCTTTTGACTGCATTGCGGCATTGGAAAAGAGATTTTTCTGTACCGTAAACCGTTTCAGTTGTAATTCTCTTGCATGCATCACTCTATCTCGCACGTGTTACGACGGTTCTCCCTGTTTCTTCTGTGCGAGTTCTACCACTTTCACTGCAGGAACTTCAATATGGATATCGATCCTGTCGAGCAATGGACCGGAGATCTTTGCCATATATTTCTGGATCATCATCGGCGTACATGTACATTCATGATTTGGATTCCCATAATTTCCACAGGGACAAGGATTCATAGCGCAAACGAGCATGAAATTTGCCGGATAATCCACCGACATCTTTGAACGGCTGATCGTTACTTTCCCATCTTCCAGCGGCTGGCGCATCACTTCCAGCACATTGCGTGCAAATTCGGGAAGCTCATCCAAAAACAAAACGCCATGATGTGAAAGAGATATCTCGCCGGGGCGAGGAATTGTACCGCCGCCGACAAGTGCGGAATCGGAAATCGTATGATGCGGAGAGCGGAACGGACGCTGCACAACAAGCGCCGAACCGGGCGGGAGTAAACCGGAAACAGAATGGATTTTCGTCGTCTCTATACTTTCTTCAAATGTCATTGGTGGAAGGATGCTCGGCAACCGGCGTGCAAGCATTGTCTTTCCTGATCCCGGAGGACCAATCATAATAATATTGTGGCCACCTGCAGCAGCCACTTCCAGCGCCCGTTTCACATTCTCCTGCCCTTTTACGTCGGAAAAATCCTGATGATACTTTTGTTCCACAGCAAATACTTTTCGGAGATCGAGCCGCAGCGGTTCGATCTCCGATTTTCCCTCAAGGACCTCTACAGCATCGGTCATTGTCTCAACACCATACACATCTATCCCTTCCACCATCGCCGCTTCATTTGCGTTCTGCTTCGGCAGAATAACACCGCGAATACCTTTTTTCTTCATCTCTACCGCAATAGGCAGCGCACCGTGGATTGGTCTCAAAGTTCCTTCCAAAGAAAGTTCGCCAAGAATAATGAATTCTTTCAGCCGATCCTCTCTTACCTGACCGCTGGATCCCAGCATACCAATGGCAATCGGCAGATCGAATGCAGAGCCTTCCTTTTTTACATCTGCTGGTGCAAGATTAATGGTGATTCTTTTATTCGGATATGTGTATGCAGAATTCTTTATTGCAGTTGCTACACGTTCCCGCGATTCCTTCACCGCATTGTCCGGAAGTCCGACTAGGAAAAAATTTGGAACAGTGTTTTCTATGTTCGTTTCGATTTCAATAAGGTAGGCGTTGATGCCGTATGTTGCTGCGGAAAATACTGTGGTTAGCATAACTGTTCTTTGCGCAAGACTTGCAACGATGAACATCCTTTATTATTGCGGAAGTATGACTGAATTTGTTTAAAACTTCAATGCGCCGATAATATATCCAGCGCATTGTAAAGTTCCAAAATAATTCGATTTGCTTATGAGGTCATCGGTGATCGCGCAAAAAATCAAGCCGCGGTTTCATTATTTCAGCCGATTTCAGCAGTTTGTCTTTGCCAAAGATCGATTCCTGCTGACTGGAGAATGCAAGTTCATACTCATTGCTCATAATAATCGCTTCTTCAGGGCAAACTTCTTCGCAGAATCCGCAGAAGATACAGCGCGTCATATTAATTTCAAATTTTTCGGGATATCGTTCTTTCGCAAGTTCCGTAGGAGCCGCCTGCACTTCAATCGCCAATGCCGGACATACCCTTGCGCATAATCCGCACGCAACACAACGCTCAACGCCGTTCTCTTCAACAAGAACAGGGCGTCCGCGGAACGACGCTGCACGTTCTGATCTCACTTCGGGATATTCTATCGTGAATGATGGCTGGAATATCTGTCTGGCCGCTTTGAACATACCTTTGAGAATCTCAAAGACGTACGCCCGTTGTAAAAACGTAAGGTCTTTTACGCGGATCACTTCACTTTTTGCTAATAGTTTATCGTCGTTCATATTAATTGAACCAAGTGTGAATAGGTTTAAGAATAAACAATCCAGTAAGAGCGATGTTCAGGAGTGAGAGCGGAATCATCACTTTCCATCCGATGTTCATCAGTTGATCATAGCGGAACCTCGGCATGGACCATCGGACGATCATGAAGAACACTACGATAAGTGCAAACTTCGTGAAGAATGCACCAACTTGAACAAGACTCACAACGAACGGCGACAGATTGAGATATTCAATATATGGTGCCTGCCAGCCGCCAAGATACAATGTGGTAATCATGCCTGCAGCCGCGAACATAGCAAGGAATTCGGAAAGCATGAACATTCCAAATTTCATTCCGGTGTATTCCGTATGGTATCCGGCAACTAGTTCCGGCTCTGCTTCGGGCAGATCGAACGGTAGACGGTTCGTCTCCGCAAACATCGCAACAAAGAAGGTGATGAAACCGATCGGCTGCACAAAGATATTCCAGTTCGGTAAAAAGCCAAAAAGATAATATCCACTTTGCGCCTTTACAATGTCATTAAGCTGCAACGTGTTGCTGAGCATCACGATGCCGATAATCGATAACCCAAGGGAAAGTTCATAACTGATCATCTGCGCCGAAGACCGAATACCGCCGAGCAAAGAATATTTATTGTTGGACGACCATCCGCTTAATGTGATGCCGTACACTGCAAGTGAAGAAAGTGCAAGAACGTACAGCACGCCGATATTTACATTGGCAATTTGCAGACTTATGTTATGCACCACTCCATTGACAACAATAGGTAGCGTATCGCCGAACGGCATAACAGCAAACGTTGAAAATGCGATCGTCAATGAAATGAGCGGTCCGAGGGAATGAACAAATTTATTCGCCGCAGCCGGTACAATATCTTCCTTGAAAAATAATTTCGGAATATCGGCAAGCGGCTGCAGCAGTCCATACGGACCGACACGATTCGGACCAACCCTGTTTTGGATCCACGCGCTGAGTTTTCTCTCCAACTGAACACCGAGATAAGCAACGCACGGCAGAAGGATAAAAAAGATGACTACAATAATCTTAATAAGAGCTTCTATTACTGGTGAAATTTCCATAACTATAATCTATCGGTTAGACTGCAACATGATTTTGTTTTACAACCGCACCTTTTACACCCACCTTTAAATATGAAAGTCCTTTGAAACCGTCAATCTTTTGACATATTTCATTGAAGACATCGTCGGCATTGTTGAATTTATATTTCGTTCCCATCACACCGGCAATACTTGTGATGATCTTCCATGAAGGACGTGCATCACGGCGGGGACCTTTCCCCCATTTGTCGTTATGTGCGGCAAATTTGTCCCAACGACTCATTTCAAAATTATCCAACGCCCGGTCCTGCTCGAATGTTGTCACTGCAGGGCGAACGCGCTGAACACGTTTTTGGAAATTTGTTACGGTACCGTTCTTTTCTGCATAGGTTGAAGCTGCGAAAACTACATGAGCATACTGTGTTGTTTTACTGTGATTGGTCGCGTGAACGGCAAAAAATTCGAGATTCGATAACGCATCTTCGATACCAGGCACTGAAGCAATGTCATCTTCAAGACAATACAACGCTTTAATCTTTCCGGCTTTGATGGCGGAAATAATCTGCTGAAAATCCATTCCGTTCTCTTGCGGAACAATCCCTACAAGTTCTGCTCCGGAAGCGTTCGGCGTTTTATCAGCTCTAATAAGAACGGCATCATCAGTCCCTTCAACATGAGGACAGAAATCTATATTGCGGGTGCCGAGAACTTCACGGGCAAATTTAGCAAAGACATAATTATCTTCGTTAGTGGCAAAAGCGGAACCAAGCACTGCGATCTCATTTTTACCGAATGATTTCAATTCCGACGCAGCTTTTGCGATCGCTTCGTCCCAACCCACTTCGACCAACTGACCTTCTTTTCTGATTTTGGAAGATTTGATCCGATTCTCTGCGTTTACATTTTTCCAGGTGTTCAATCGGCCGTGATCGCACATCCATGCACTGTTCACATCATCATTCCGTCGCGGATTCAAACGAAGAATTTCGTTGTTTCGCACACCGATCTCTATATTACATCCCCGTGCGCAACCGTGACAGACCGAATCGGTAAATGACATTTCCCATACGCGCGATTTGAAACGGAAATCTTTATTTGTTAATGCACCGACAGGACAGATATCCACCACGTTCATGGAATATGGATTATCCAGCGATTCGCCAGGGAATGTTTGGATGGTTACTCTATCGCCGCGATTGACAAATTGCAATTGATGAACACCGGCGATCTCATCGCAAAATCTGATGCATCGCGAGCATGATATGCAGCGTTCTGCATCGAACATCACGCGCGGACCGATCTCGACGCGTTTTTCTTTATGATTCTTTGTATCTACAAATCTGCTAAACCCTTTGCTGTATTTGTATGCGTAATCCTGCAATTTGCATTCGCCTGCTTCGTCGCAGATGGGACAATCCAATGGATGGTTGATAAGAATGAATTCCATCACTGCTTCGCGAGCATTAATGACCCGTTCATTCTTTGTATTGATGATCATCCCTTCGGCTACTTGCGTCATGCACGATATCGCAAGTTTCGGCATTTTTTCGACTTCGACCAGACAAATTCGGCAGTTACCGGATGCAGAAAGTTTATCGTGATAGCAAAAATGAGGGATATGGATCTTATTGTCGCGCGCGGCTTCAAGGATCGTCTTTTTATTATCTACTTCGTATTGAGCGCCGTCAAGAGTAATTTTTACGTTAGGCATTGGTATCAGAAAGATTTGTGTCGAGCGTTAAACAATTACTTTATATAACATTGAACAAATGTATCAAAAAAAAATCAAGAATGGAAGGGGAAAATTGCCGGTTGTTTAAAATAAAAAACCTTCCGGAGATTCTCCGGAAGGTTTTTGTATCGGATATTAACGGAGGATCGTGTCGACCGGCGTGTATTTCATGTTGAACGCATCAGCCACACCTTTGTAGGTGATAAGACCGTCAACCATATTCAAGCCGAGCTTCAATTCCTTATTCTGCTGTACCGCTTTTTCCCATCCTTTGTTTGCCAGTTCCACTGCGTACGGCAGCGTAGCATTTGTCAAAGCGATCGTTGATGTGAACGGTACTGCGCCCGGCATGTTCGCCACGCAGTAGTGGATCACATTATCGATAACAAATGTCGGATTCTCATGGGTGGTCGGTTTACATGTTTCAATGCATCCGCCCTGATCTACGGCAACGTCTACAATCACCGAGCCCGGCTTCATTGTTTTCAACATTTCTTTCTTGATCAGTTTCGGCGCTTTAGCACCAGGGATTAACACTGCACCGATGACGAGATCGGCAGTTTGAATAATCTTACGAATATTGTATGCATTGCTCATCATCGTCGTAACGTTCTTCGGCATAAAATCATCGAGCTGTCGCAGACGATACAGATTATTGTCAAGGATCGTCACCTTGGCGCCGAAACCGGCGGCGATCTTTGCTGCCTGCGTTCCGACAATTCCACCGCCGATAACAACTACGTTTGCAGGTTCGGTGCCAGGAACTCCGCCGAGTAAAATCCCTCTTCCGCCCATTGTGCGTTCAAGATATTTTGCTCCCTCCTGCGGTGCCATACGTCCGGCAACTTCACTCATCGGAATAAGAAGTGGCAGCGAACCATCGTCCTTCTGTACGGTCTCGTATGCAATACAGACAGCTTGCGATTTCACCATTGCAACGGTCAATTCTTTGCTCGCAGCAAAATGGAAATACGTGAAAACAATCTGATCGCGGCGGATAAGGTTATATTCCTGTTTGATCGGTTCTTTCACTTTGATGATCATGTCGGCTTTGTGATACAATTCCTTTGCATTCTTTGCGATCTTTGCACCTGCTTCAATGTATGCTGAATCTTCAAAACCGCTGCCGACTCCGGCTTTGGTTTCGACGAATACGGTGTGTCCGAATTGGCGCAGAGTCTCGACACCGACAGGTACAAATCCTACACGGTTTTCATTTGTTTTTATCTCTTTTGGAATCCCGATAATCATAGTTTCATCTCACTTGTTTAAGTTAATTGTTGTGGTAATTTAGTTTTTCATTTCCGGATTTAGTATTACGGTGGTAAATTTCTCAATATCGAACAGTTGATGTGATACGGCTTGAACGTCATCGATCGTGACGGAATCAATATTTTTTACAATCGAATCAAGCGGAGTGTATTCTCCATAATATAATTCCCCATTGGCAAGACGCATCATACGGTTCGATGTGCTCTCCAGGCTTAAGAGCATACTTCCCTTTAACTGCGCCTTTGCCCTCTGTAGTTCAGAGGCTGCCATTAGTTTTGTTTTCAATTTTATCAGTTCTTTGTAGGAAAGATCAAGAGCTTTTTGAACGGATTTTTTATCTGTGCCGAGATAAATGCCGAATGAACCGGTATCCTTCATTAGTCCCAGGAACGAATAAACGCTGTACGCCAATCCATGTTTCTCGCGAATCTGCTGGAACAAACGCGAACTCATTCCATCGCCAAGAACTGAATTCATCACCAACGCAGGATAACGCATTTTATCGTGTACGCTGAAGGCAATCGTGCCGGTGCAGAGATGCGCCTGCTGGATCGGCTTGGAATATTCCTGCGAATTCAGCTTCGGTTTTACTGCCGAAAATGTTTTGAATTTTTCTCCGGCGGTCCTCTTCTGCGTCAGATACTTTTCAGCGAGTTTTACCATTTGATCGTGCGTGATATTTCCGGCCGCTGCGAGAATGATATTTTTGTTCGTATAGAATTTCTTTGTGTAATCAAAGAGATTGTCGCGTGTAAACCGCGAAACGTTTTCCGCTGATCCGATGATAGGGCGTGCAAACGGATGTCCGCCGAACAAATGTTTCTCAAAATATTCCTGCACCAGATCATCCGGGTCATCCTCGGAACGTTTTATCTCTTCGAGAATTACGGTCTTTTCTTTCTCCATTTCCCTAACGGGGAATATTGAATGCAGCACCATATCTGAAAGTACATCAACCGCCTTCTCCACATATTCATCAAGCACACGGGCGTAATAGCAGGTATGCTCTTTGGTCGTGAATGCGTTCATGTAACCACCGACCGATTCCAGACTTTGCGCGATCTGCTGGTAATTACGTTTATCGGTTCCTTTGAACATCATGTGTTCGATGAAATGTGATATTCCATTGGTGAGTTCTGTTTCATTACACGAGCCTGTGTCGATCCAAATGCCGATTGATGCAGATTTTACTGAGGAAATTTCTTCGCTGAGAACACGAATGCCGTTGGCGAGAGTCGTTTTTTTATACGACTGATGTACTGCAGGACCCGTATACGATAGTTTGCTTCTACTAGTCATTCTCAGTTGTTAACTTTCAATTGAATTCGCGTGATGAAGATATAGTAATTTTAGAAAAGTAAAAAGAAAATTTTGGGACGTTAGCTTTTCTTAATCCGCATGTATAATTATTAATATGTGCATAAATTCAGGCCGGAAAGTCCTTATTTCAGCATGGTTCCGATCTTCACGGCTACCATATCAATACCGACAAGATTCTCGCTTCCCGACGGTATGATCACATCGGCATACCGCTTGCTTGGTTCAACAAATTCCAGATGCATCGGCTTCACGGTGGCAACATATTGATTCATGACAGAATCTATTGAACGGCCCCTTTCTATGATATCACGTTTCAGACGGCGCAGCAGGCGTTCATCTGCATCGGTGTCAATAAAGATCTTTATATCCATCAGATTACGCAGTTCCAGGGATGCAAAGATCAAAATTCCTTCGATGATAATGATGTCTTTCGGTTCAAGATGACGGGTTTCTTTCATCCGTGAATGCGTTGTAAAATTATACAACGGCTGCTCGATAGCATTTCCTTTTCGCAGATTTTTTATGTGTTCTGTCAGCAGTGATGTTTCGAGCGAATCCGGATGATCGAAATTGATATGATCGGGTGTCAGTCCGCCATACGACGTGAGATCACGATAATAGGAGTCATGCTGTATAACAACAACATTCTCGGTAAAATGCAATCGTTCAAGAATTTTATTTGTTACTGAAGTCTTTCCGGACCCTGTTCCTCCAGCAATTCCTATCACTAATTGGCGCATCGTTCTCTTTCCTTTTTTAGACAAATGAATATAATTGAAGAAAACGAGAAAGCAAACGCTAATTACCTGTTATTTGCTTTCTGCAAAACATTTTCTATTGTATTGAATAGCATCAAATCTTTGGCTATTTTTCTTTCATGGTTGAACTATTTGATTTCTGGGTCCTTCTCCCACTCTGTGCTGTATATGTTGGCATTCATTACATATTGTGGCTCGGCTTAACAAGACTTTCAAGTCCGAAACATACCAATGGCCATCAAGGAATTTCCGTTATTGTTGCGGCCAGGAATGAGGAAAAAAATATTTCCTCCCTGCTGCAATCGCTTGTAGAGCAGAAATATCCTTCAGAACAGTTTGAAATTCTTGTTGTTAACGACCGATCGACAGATTCGACGGCATCAATAGCAGAATTATTCGCCCATCGGCATGGTAACGTTCGGACGATAAATATTACATCGAACAGCAGCGACATGCCTCATAAAAAAAATGCACTTCGCACAGCCATCGCACAATCCAAATTTAACATTTTTGCATTCACAGATGCTGACTGTCTTGTACCGAAAAACTGGTTGAATGAAATTTCAGAAAATTTTACCAACGATGTTGGCGTGGTTGCCGGATACAGTCCGTATATGCCTGCCGCGCCGAATAGTTTCCTGCGGTACGAAGAATTTAAAAATTCGTTGATTGCAGCTTCAGCGATCGGGCTGCAAAATGCATTTATGTGTACAGGCAGAAATTTTGCATATCGCAGGGAAGTTTTTGAAGAGGTCGGCGGGTTTGAAAAGATCAAACATTCCATTAGTGGAGATGACGATTTGTTCCTGCAGCTCGTACAGCGCAAGACCCTGTGGAAAATCCGGTATATGACGTCACTTGAAAGCTATATCCGTACTGTACCACCTGCTTCATTCAAACAGTTTGTCAGCCAGCGCACACGGCATGTCTCTGCAAGCATTTTTTATCCGAAAAAAATTCAATTGATGTATTCGCTGATCCATTTGTTCCACCTCGCTGTGTTCGCAGGATTTTTTTTTACACCACTCTTCTCATTGATTGCTTTGATGGTTAAATTCAATGCGGATGCTGCTTTTATTTCACACGGCAAGAAATTATTAGGCGAAGAATTTTCCGTCCCCGAATTCGCTGCAGATGAAACTCTTCTGGTCTTGTATTCTTTTTGCATCGCTCCGCTTGGCGTTCTTATGAAATTTGACTGGAAAGGATCCGCCAACACGTGAAAGCATTTTTTTCGCATCCAGCCGTATTAACGGCTGCAAAAATTCTTGTCTCAACGATACTGCTTGGTGGTTTGATCTACTACATTGATGTTCGTGCAGTAGTTCAATCATTCCAGCATGCAAATACGTTCTACCTGTCTGCTGGATTTGCTTTGGCGGTAATTCAGTTGATCGTTCATTTTTACCGTTGGAGATATTTGCTCCGCCTTGTTTCAAAGGATATTTCCAACGATGAAGTATTCACATCATTGTTTGTAGGGTTTATGGCAGGATTCTTCACGCCTGCTCAATTGGGGGAATTTGCAGGAAGGATTGCGAGTCACCCAAATGTACATAAAGCAAAAATCATCGGCATAACTATCGTAGACAAATTATACTGGGCAGCTTTAACATTTATTATTGGCGGTGTTGGTTTGCTGATGTTCGTTTCAAACTATTTTATTGAATATTGGAATCCTTACTACACCATTTTCATCATTATTATCTTGAGTTTAATCGCTATCCTGTATCTTTTTCCTGAGAAGGTGAAAATTTTTCTTCAATTGCTTCCGGAAAGAATACGAGCACACCGGTTTTATGAAATGTTCCGGGTGATTGAAGATGAATTTCACAATTCCAACGCGAGAGTGTTATTTGTTTTAACTTCAATGCTGTATGCTGTTATCTTGTTCGAATTTTATTTTTTAGCTTCCGCTTTCGGGAATGTTTCGCTCTCCGATACGATGATCTGTGCCGCCTCGGTTTTTTTTGTGAAGGCTGTGATACTGCCGATATCGTTCGGCGATCTTGGCGTCCGCGAAAGTGCCGCGGTTTTCTTTTTTGAGAAGGTCGGCGCAAGTGCGGCAGTAGCATTCAATGCATCCATCATCATGTCGTTCGCAAATGTCATTGTTCCTACGGCAATTGGTGCGATACTTGTTTTAAAATTGAAAAGAAAATGATGAGGATATTCATTGAATATACCTCCGTTCTTTTGATTTTTCTGCTGGCAGTGTATGTACGCCAAATTCTATTCTTCTTTCGCGGTCTCGCCCGATTGACAAAAGGAAAAAACACGGTTCAACATTCCGTTACCGTCATCATTCCGGCCCGTAACGAGGAGAATTATATTGAACGCATCCTGAACTCTCTGCTCATTCAGGATTATCCCAAAGAAAAACTTGCGATCATCGTTATCGACGATCAATCAACGGACAGAACCCCTGAAATAGTAAAAGAAATTGCACAACGATCCACCGTAACAATAACACTCTTGAAATCCGATATCACCTCAACGATACGTTCCCCGAAGATCCGTGCGATGACATTGGGGATCCAGCATTCTGCGAGCGAGATCATCATTACCACCGATGCAGATTGCATCGCCTCTCCCGGCTGGATTTCAGCGATCAATTCGTATTTTGAAGAGAATGTCGGAGTCGTTACAGGACTGACAAAGTACGGAAAGGATGACCGTATCTCGTCGCCGTTTTGGGGAATTCAATTCCTGGATTTTATTTCCTACACGGCAATTGCTGCCGGCGCCATAGGGATGAAGCGGGTTTTGGTCAGCAACGGAAGCAATATGGCATTCAGTATTGAAGCATTCGATGAAGCAGATGGATTTGATGCGTTGACCCACATTAATACGGGGGATGATTCATTACTCGCACAAAAGATCGCAGCGTCAGGAAAATGGAAGGCGCGGTTTGCCTTCGATGATGATGCAGCTATTTCAACGCATCCGGTTATGACATGGAAAGCAGTTTTTCATCAGCGCATGCGTTGGGTCGGACAGACCGCTTATTATCCGCCGTATATGATGTTCTTTATGATCTGCACATTTATTATGTACGTTGCGTTGACGATAGCGTTACCACTGACACTGGTTGAATGGAATATCATCCCCTGGATCGTCGTGACGGGAAAATTTTTGACCGATTATCTGATTATGCATCGGTTTGCAACCATAACAAAAACCTCTGATGCGATGAAATATTTTATTGTTACGGCGATCATCCATATTCCCTTTGTTCTTATTTCAACTATCGGCGGATATTTTTTTTCTTTTGAATGGAAAGAGCGCACGTTAAAAAAAGAATCAGCATGATCTCGCATACCGGCATTATACATCAGATACTCTTTCCTTCTTTGCTCTGGCGAATGCCCGGCAAAAAAGTGTACCTTACGTTCGATGACGGACCGCATACTGCTGCAACACCAGCTGTACTGGATCTTTTGAAAAAACATGAAGTCCGTGCAACGTTTTTTCTTTCCGGGAAAAACATACAGGGACGCGAGGAGATTGTCCGCCGTATTGCAGATGAGGGCCATTCCATCGGAATCCATGCATTCAATCATTCCCGATCGCTTGCATTATCCGAGACAAAAACTAAGGAAGAGATACTCCAAACGAAAAAAATCATCGCGGATATAATCCACCAAAATGTACGTTTGTTTCGTCCGCCATTTGGATTTTTTTCCCGAAAGACCATCTTAGCGGCACGTGAACTTGGCTGCATTCTTGTGATGTGGAGCTGCCTGACCGGCGATTTCCGGCAATGGACACATGACCGGGTCGTACGCGTTTCGCTAAAAAATCTTTCGGATGGCGCAATCCTTGTATATCATGATAATGATCTCACTCAACGCCGGATCGTTGACATCCTTGATAGTGTGATACCGGAAATCAAACGGCGCGGATACTCGTTTGGAGCAATACGATGAGGAAGAAACGGATTCTGATCGCTCCGCTTGATTGGGGACTTGGCCATGCTACCAGGTGTATCCCGATCATCCAAGAACTGATTGCGAAAGGGGCTGAGGTCATAATCGCGGCCGACAATCGTCCGGCAGAATTGCTGAAAAAAGAATTCCCCGACCTTGAGCATATCCGGTATCCCGGGTATGCGATACAATATCCAGTGAACGCAAATATGGCGTGGACGATGTTCCGTCAACTGCCGAAACTATTCAAAGGAATCGGCGATGAACATCGATTACTGGAAAAGATAGTGAATGACCATGGCATTGATGCCGTTATTTCGGATAACCGCTGGGGTGCATATTCTGTAAATGTCCCATCAGTATACGTGGTGCATCAGCTCAGGATCCTACTCTCCGCGTATTTACGCTGGGGACAAGGGATTGTTGATTACGCAAACAAACATTTGATGAGGCCATTTAGCGAAGTATGGATTCCTGATATCGAATCTGAGAACAATCTCAGCGGAGAACTTTCGCACGATTCCGTCCTTCCACAAAATTCTTTTTTCATCGGTCCCCTTTCACGTCTGAAGCGGATTGCCGCAACAAAAAAAGAGCTCGATGTTCTTGTGATTCTTTCCGGACCGGAACCTCAGCGAACATTATTTGAAACATTAATTACGGATCAGCTAAAAACGACTACACTGCGTGCGCTGGTTGTACGTGGCACTCCGGAGAGATTCTTAAAGATGAAACTCTCGGACACTCTCACATTAATAGGTTCCCTTACTTCCGGTGAATTGTCGGAAGCAATTGCTGCATCACATATCATCATTTCACGGCCGGGATACAGCACCATCATGGATCTGTCACATCTCGGTGCCAATGCTGTTTTTGTTCCGACCCCGCAGCAAACTGAGCAGATATATTTGGCTCAGCGGCTGAAGGATCAAAAGATCTGCTATTTTGAATCACAAAAAGAATTTTCACTGACGCGTGCGATGGAGCAATTCAATTCATATTCCGGATTTACACAATTTCACAATGATTATTCAGTGCTACGTCAGCGCATTGATCATCTCTTAACGGCGATATCCTAATGTTCCTTCTTCCTTTCTTCTTATATGCTGAGACTCATTATCGTTTCAAATATTTCTTCAGTCTGTACAATAATTCCGAACCAGAGATTATTGCCGACGGTCCTCACCGTTTAGACCCGGACAAACCGTATCCGGTACTCATCCTAATCAAAGATGCCGATATCTATCCGATTCAGTTGTTGAGCATCACCGTAACCATCTCACACAATGCGAGGCAGGAGTATACACACACATTTGAATTTTCGCCTGCATTAATGATCAGATCTCACTTCTGGTGGAAGATCCTGGACCTGAACTTTACGGGTAATTTGGCTTCAAAGTATGGCATGATGCATGTTGATGTTGAGATTGTCACGAAACAAAAAGGAAAAATAAAAATTACCCACAATAACAACCATCGATTCACTTCTAAACCACCTCTGAAATTCTATCGTTCTAAGACATATTTACCGTCGGTAAACGGCTGGATCTACGGAGATACACATACACATTCTACGTATACCGAGGATCAGGTTGAATTCGGTTCTCCGGTCGCTGCCGCACCCCATTTGTGCCGCTCTATGGGATTGTCGTTCGTGGGAGTTACCGATCATTCTTATGATCTTGATGATTCAGCCGATAATTATCTTATAAACGATCCGGAAATCCCAAAATGGAAAGAATACCAGAATGAGATCGACCAGGTAAACGCGAGAGAAAAAGATTTCGCCGTAATTCGCGGAGAAGAAGTCTCCTGCACAAATTCGGAGAACTATAATGTGCATTTTCTTCTCTTCGGTAACCGCCGTTTCTTTCATGGCTCAGGTGATGGAGCTGAAAAATGGTTCACCACCGAAAGCGAGTTTACCATTGGTGAAATTCTCTCACAAAAAGAAAATAATGTCGTAGCATATGCTGCTCATCCGACGGAGGATGTTTCGTCCCTGCAGAAAGTATTGCTGAAGCGGGACGAATGGTCCTTGAAAGATATGAGTGAAAAAGAACTCTCAGGTATTCAAATCTTAAACGGATCGCGTTCGGACGGTTTTTACCGAGGCATGGACGTTTGGAAATGGATGCTCAACCGGGGAGAAAAAAAATTCATCCTTGCCGGAAACGATGCCCATGGAAACTTTAACCGCTTTGTTCAGATCGGAATTCCGATGGTCATGTTCAGAGAAAATGAAGCTCAGCTCTTTGGCAAAATGAAGACGGCTGCGCTTGTTTCGGCCTTAACGGAATCTGATGTGATTGATGCAATGGGAAAAGGGAGAACTGTTATTACCAATGGTCCTTTGCTGACGATCGAAATGGAAACGGATTCGCCAGACGTAGGCAGGATTGGAGAAACAGTGAGTGGAAAAAAATTTGTTGTAAAATTTCACGGTGAAACAACGGATGAATTCGGAACATTCACTCACATCAAAATTTTTATAGGGATCATCGGCAAAGGTGAACGCATACTTTTTGAGATCAGGCAGTTCAGGAATCCGTATTCCATTCATCAGATAAGCGATTGGCATCAAGCGGAATTCTTTTCGTATATTAGAGCAGAGGCATACACTCAGCATGGACACGGAATAGACCGTGACGGATTCTGTTATACAAACCCGATTTGGATTCAACCGTAATGAAACATATTTTTCTTCTTCTTTCTCTTGTCTCACTGACATCTGCAGCGGAATCTGGTTTCTCATTTGCATCCGGACCTCTTCTTTTCAGACCGTTGACAGCACAAACATTCGAACCGCGCGTGGGACTGATCTGGCATGCAAACGATAACCGGTTGAGACTGGATATCGGCAATTCCGTTGATTTATTTCAATACACTTTCCAGGAGAGCCGAAAGCATCTTACAATCGGATCAGATTTCTTTACATTCACCTTGCTTCGCGGAGAAAAGGATTTTCATTTTCCCGTAGATGCTGTGGATTATCTCTTCGGTTTCAATATCAATTACGCTGATTCTCTGGATTGCGGTCTCTTCTCATCACGATTGCGACTGAGCCACATCAGCGCACACTTTGTTGACGGACATTATGACGGTACACAAGGATTATGGAAAGATGGCATACATCCAAGGGTGTACAGCAGGGAATTTTTTGATCTTGCCGTCAGTTATGAACCTGTCAGTTCTCTTCGAATCTATTTCGGCACACTCTATCTTTGGCATGTCGATCCGACTACATTGCCGAAATTCGCCGAATATTTCGGAGGTGAATATCATCAATCTCTTTTCGATTCGGTTCATGGATATGCTGCCTATCAGTTTACGGTGACTGGACTTCGTCCACGGCACGAGTTTCAAGCGGGAGCAAAGATGGGCAACTGGAGCGGACGAGGGACAAAAGTTTTCTTCATCTATTATTCCGGCAACAGCATCCACGGGGAATATCATGACCGCAGTGATACATATTCCGGCGTTGGATTCAATATTGATTTTTAAATTATGACTATCAGAAAAATTCTTCTCCATCTTTCTCTGTTCATTGCAACTTTCTTTACTACAACGGTGGCCGGTGTGGCTTGGCTCAATATCGATCCGTTTGAACTTTCCAATTTTGCGTACGGTCTGCCGTATTCGTTTTCAATCCTTTTCATTCTCACCTGTCACGAGTTCGGACATTATTTTGCCGCGCGTTATCACGGTGTTGATGCAACGCTGCCGTTCTTCATCCCTACTCCATCGGTGCCAGGTTTTATGAATTTCGGTACATTCGGTGCAATAATTAAAACGCAGTCTCCTATCCCCTCCAAGAAGGTGATGTTCGACATCGGCGTTGCCGGTCCGATCGCCGGATTTTTTGCAACGATCGCAATATTGATATACGGATTCACGCACCTTCCTGGTAAAGAATTCATTCTTAAGATTCATCCCGATTATTTCACTCAGACACAGCAAGGAATCGGATTGACTTTTGGACATTCCCTGTTGTATAATTTTTTCGGACTTATACTGACAAACGGTGCTACAGATTTCATACCGCCGATGAGCGAGATGTATCATTATCCCTTCCTTTGCACAGGATGGTTCGGGCTTTTTGTTACCGCAATGAATTTGATTCCCATCGGACAACTGGACGGCGGACATCTTTCCTACACGATGTTTGGAAGAAATCATACCATGGTCGCAAATGTCTCATTTGGCTTTATTTTTCTTCTTGGTGCGGCCGGATTATTACCGCTGCTTGGTGTTGAAACTACTATCGGTTGGTCCGGATGGGTCTTTTGGACATTGATACTGCTGTTCGTGGTAAAATTATATCATCCTCCGGTTGAAGATGAAACTGAATTAGATGCAAACCGTCGTCTTATTGGTTGGCTTACATTTGGAATTTTAGTCATTAGTTTTACGCCATCACCGTTCAATATTGCCTTTTAGTTTGACTCTCAAACAAAATTTTATTATTATTGTTAAAGAATTCAATAACAATTGCAGTCTGCCATAGAAAAGTTCGATACATTAGATTCCGATACAAATTTTTGCGAACAACTTTTTAATTGCAGATTGCTTTATTCTAACCGAGGATAAAGTCCTCGGTTTTTTTTTGATATGGACCGAACACTTCGCCTATTATTGTGTGCCGTTATAGCAATCGCCGGATGCAAAGCTCCGAGTGATAACGCTGTTATTGACACACAAATACCTCCTTCAATCATCGAAGCAAGTATCGCCCCAGCCATCGTAGATTTTGGGAAAATATCCTCAACAGGAACTACGATCGATATTTCAATGCTTGGATACGTCTATGCAGGCGACGATAACGGTCTAGCTGATATTGCAACGATATCGTTCAGAGTGATCTCGCCTTCGGGAAAATTGTTCACTTCGGGAACATTGCATGACAATGGCATAGCACCTGATGTAAATGCATCGGATGGCAAATATAATGCGCAGATCGATCTTAAATTACCAAAAGATGTCATCGGTATCTATAATGTCCAGTTCACTGCAACTGACAAAGAAGGCTTCTCAAGCAATACATTCAACATTCCTCTCAATATCATTTTATCGACGAACAACGCACCGACCATTTTCAATCTTTCATCTCCGGATTCCGTGCGGGTTCCGAACAGTGCTGATTCCGTGAATCTGATTTATATCTCGCTTGGAGTGTCCGATCAGCAGGGATTGAACGACATCGTATCAGTTATATTGACATCTCAACGTCCTGATTCATCCGTTGTAGGAACATTTTCACTTTCTGATGACGGCGGGAAGACGGTGCTCCCCCAATTTGGATTGACAAGCGGTGATAGTCTGGCAGGTGACGGAATCTATTCAATTATTGTCCCAATATTCAATTCTACCACCCGGAACACTTACCGGGATTTCATTTTTGCCGCAAAAGATCAGTCGAATGCATATTCCAATGTGATCATCAAAAGGATATTCATTCAATGAAAAAACCTATTTCACGTTTGCTATATATATTTGCGTGTCTGAGAATTGCGATTGCACAGCCACACATTCTTTCAGAACAATCGTTCAAGCTTTCACAATCAAATTCATTACCGACGCTTCAGGCAGGCAACAGCATTACCGATATCGTCATCAGTAATGATACAATTTGGCTCGGCACCGGTAAAGGCTTGAGCAGATCGGCGGACGGCGGACGAACCTGGAAAAATTATTATGATTCACCGGAATTCGGCAAAGAAGATATTTCGGCATTGGCAGTAAGAGGGAAAAATGTGTGGGTTGCAACCGCACACTCTGTGGTGCGTGATAACCAATCCTTACCAGAAGGAAGCGGATTGCGGTATTCTTCTGACGGCGGTGAGACGTGGAAAGTAATCGCGCAGCCATTGGATACAAAAAATGTTGATACGTTATTCTGGAATTCGAAAAGCACGATCCGCGCATTAGGAATTACAACGGCGATCAATAATATCACGTACGATATCGCCATTGCAGGAAGTTCCGTTTATATCTGCTCGTTCGCCGGCATGGCGCGAGTGACAAACGATACCGGCAAAACATGGAAACGCGTCATCCTGCCGCCGGATAATCTTACATCCATCTCACCGAATGATTCTCTCGTCTTCGATCTCTCTCCTTCCGGCGGAGCATTAGGATTGCAGAACAATTTGAACCACAGGGCATTCTCTGTTTTTGCGGAGAACGATTCCACGGTTTGGATTGGATCGGCCGGCGGCATCAATAAAACAACAAATAGAGGATTGTCCTGGACGAAATTTACCAAACAAACTCAACTCAATCCCATTTCAGGCAATTTTATTGTGGGCATAGGCAAGCAAAAAACTTCAACAAAAAATATCATCTGGGCAGCGACAATAAATGCTTCGGACAATACTGAAAAACGCGGCGTCAGTTTTACCGAAGATGGCGGTATCTCGTGGAAACAAGCATTGCTCGGAGAATTCCCTCACAATTTCGGTTTCAAGGGAGATGTTGTGTATGTTCCGACAGACAACGGTATCTTCCGTTCAAGCGACTTCGGACAATCCTGGATACAGACAGGATCGATCTACGATAAGTCTACACGTCAACGGTATACACAGAGCAAATTCTTTGCGGCTGCATCATCGGGCGACACCGCCTGGTTTGGCGGCGCTGACGGTGCAGTGAAGACGATCGACAACATCAATACACCGTTCGGCAGCAATTGGACGATCCTACACGCATCATTAAAACTTCCGTCCACCTCGGAAACATATGCATATCCGAATCCTTTTGCACCGGACGACGAGACAGTGCGCATCCATTATGCAACAGGAAAACCGTCGGCTGCCAAAGTAACGTTACGTATTTTTGATTTTGGAATGAATCTAGTCCGGACCGTCGTTCAGAACGCAGTACGCGAATCTACGCGCGAACATGACGAACTATGGGATGGAAGAAATGAGAACAACTCTTTGGTTACCAATGGTGTATATTTTTATCAGATCGTAATAGACAACGATGAACCACGCTGGGGAAAAATACTTGTCATTCAATAGAGCAACCATACTATCGGCAGCATTATTGTTGTGTACCGTAATCTCATCGGCACAACTTGCAGGAACTCCCGGAGCATTTTCGCGCATGGGTTTCGGTGCAAGAGGAATGGGCATGGGAAATGCTTTAACTGCTGTAAAAGAAGGAGAGAATTCCGGTTACTATAATCCGGCCGCCATTGCCCTGCTGAAAAACAACAGTGCGTCTGTTTCGTACGGTATATTGTCGCTCGACCGAAGTTTGAATTCGATCTACTATTCTCAACCGATCGATACCAATGCCGGAATTTCATTCGGTATTCTTAATGCAGGAGTGTCAAACATCGACGGACGGGATAACGATGGTTACAAAACTGAGACCTATTCCGTTTCCGAAAATCAATTCTCCCTGTCGTTCGCACTACGGATCAGGAAATTGACGATTGGACTCACAACAAAATTATATTATTTCTCTCTTTTCGATAAACTGTCATCCACCGGAGCCGGATTTGATTTCGGTTTCATCTATCCTATCACCTCAAAACTAATGATCGCCGGTACATATAAAGATGTGAATGCAAAATACCGATGGGATACCTCCGATCTTTACGGACAGCTGGGAAATTCAACTATCGATAAATTCCCGGAACGGCAAGCAGTGGGTATCTCCTATGCCTTCGATGATTTTGGAGGATTGCTTTCAGCGGAACTTGAACGTAGCAACAGATCCACTCTGATCATTCGTGCTGGCGGCGAAGTCACCCCGATAGAAGCAATAACCATTCGTGCCGGTATCGACGGTTGGGATCTGAAAAAACCCGATCAAGCTCACCCCTCTTTCGGATTTACCGTACGGACGGATTATACGGATTGGAAACCTTCTGTGAATTATGCCTATATTCTTGAACCGTACGGTCTGTTCTCCATTCACGTAATTTCTCTTTCGATAAGAATATGACGAAGATACGAACCATATTATTTATTCTCCTCTTCTGCTCGTTTTCTGCTTTCGCTCAAAGTATCAATACCGGTTTGACGTTCCTCAAACAAGGAAATGATGCTCGTTCCGTAGCAATGGGTGAATCATTTACTTCGGTGACTAACGATCACTCTTCGTATGGTTATAATCCTGCGTCGATTCGTTTCTCCGGTCGACAATTAATGATAAGCCATCGGCAAGGTTTTGCCGAAACAACCGCTGATTATATCGGTGCAACTATACCGGGAAATGATGTTTCAATCGGGATTTCTGCATATACAACTTCTGTGAATAACATTGAAGTCCGCTTGCGCCCCGGTGATGCCGAAGGAACATTCGGAGCCCGCAACGGTGCCCTTGGTATCGGCGCTGCTTTTTCTGTATCGGATAAGTTGACGGTCGGTCTCACCGGGAAATTACTATATGAAAAGATCTTCGTTGATGAAGCAAGCGGTTATGGATTTGACGCCGGCATTTTCTATAAAGCACTCGATAATCTTAATATCGGCATGAGCCTTCTTAACCTCGGGAAGATGGGTATTTTACGTTCAGAACGTTCGGTGCTTCCTACAACCGTTCGGATTGGCGCTTCCTATGGCTTGTCGCTTACAAATGAAATTTTGTTGCTCACTGCCGGCGATGCCGTAAAAACATTGAACGACGACGGTACTCATCTGCAACTGGGAGCCGAGGCTGTGTACGATTCAATGTTCATGCTGCGCGGAGGATATCAAACCGGATATGAGACGAAATCATTTTCGACAGGTGCGGGTGTTCTATACGGCATTCTTCGATTGGATTACGCTTTCGTTCCAATGAGCGGGGCCTTTTCCCCCAACCATATATTTTCGATCACGTTTAGTCTTTAGACTGATCTTTCGTGAACAAAAAATCGAAAATATTGTTCACAGCAGCATTCTCTACATCCTTCATTCGGGAAGATTTTTCTTTTCTTCGCTCACGGTATTCTGTTAAAGAAATCATTTCTTCAGGCCCATTAACTTTTATAAAATTTCTTTTTGCACTCCCCTCCTCCGATGTAACATTTTCCTGGTTCGCCTCAGTCTACTCATCTGTCCTTGTTTTCCTTGCGAAGTTATTCGGCAAAGAATCGATCATTGTCCTTGGCGGAGTGGATGTTGCGAACATGCATGAATTGGACTACGGTATTTGGAACAGTAGGTGGAAATCGAAGATCGTACGATATGGAATCATGAATGCTGACATTGTCCTCGCCGTTGATGATTCTCTAAGACAAGATGCGATACGGCTTGCCCGGTATGACGGGAAGAATATTCATATCGTTCCCACCGGATACGATTCCGGCCGTTGGGAACCGGGAAGAACAAAAGAAAAGATCATTCTGACCGTTGCACAGTGCGACAGTCTTACACGTGTTAGGATCAAAGGAATAGATTTTTTATTCGATATTGCTTCTGCAATGCCGAAGCAATCGTTCGTTCTTGTTGGAATGAAAAATGAGATTACAAAACAATTTGCCATCCCTTCTAATATTGTAGTTATTGAATTTGTTCCGCAAACTGAACTGCTGGCATACTATCAGAAAGCATCTGTGTACCTGCAACCATCGCTACGCGAAGGATTGCCAAACACAGTCTGCGAAGCGATGTTGTGCGAATGTTACCCCATTGGGACCAATGTTGGAGGTATTCCTACAGCGATTGGAGAATCCGGCAGCATTATAGACTATGGGAATGTTCAAGATGCTGTGAAAGCCGTAATGACTGGGTTAGCGCAAAATAATAATTCATCGGCTCGTGAACGTATTGCAACATTATTTACAAAACATAAACGGGAACAACAACTAACCTCCCACATTGACTCCTTGATCAATGCGAAATAATCCTTTCATAATGCAGATCGGGTTGGTTCGTTACGAACCGGTCTGGGAATTGGTCTTACGCCAGATCGGCATTCCTTTTTCTGTTGTGTCAGATGGTTCTAACCTGCTGAATGATTTTTCCGTTATCATTGTCAACGGCACAATGGATACGTTCCTGCAAACTAGTTTAGAGGATTTTGTTCGCCGCGGCGGATCCGTGTTGTATACAACGAATTCTGTAAATGCAGTAGATGACAGGACCGTATCGAAATCATTCGTTCGCTCTTTACCGCCATCAAAAAATGATCTCTACCAATTCAACGGCATCCTTGATTTGTTTTCCCGCGTTTCTTTTTTCCATAATAACGACTTTGCCGACGTTGAACCATTCGGCGATGGATGGAAAGCATACCTTGGGATAGATATCAATGTGGCTATCTCTACTAATTCGCAAAGAAATAATTTCTACCGAAATACCGGAAGAATGCCCAACGAAACTGTGGCCTTGCGCAGCAAAGGCACGCTAAGACAACTGATCTTTTCTCTAATACAGAAACTTCATCATCTTCAACAGATGCCCTTTGTTCATCAATGGTATTACCCCGATTCCGAACCGACTGTATTCACGATGAGGATCGATTCAGACAAGGGTACGCAAAGTCAGATCGAACAGATCTATCAGTTGAGCGAGCGCCACTATATTCCAACCACATGGTTCCTGGACGTAAAAAGCCATGAATCGTGGCTTCCCTATTTCAAAAAATTCGAGCACCAGGAGATCGGCGTTCATTGTTATGAACATCTGCTGCACCGCAGCACAATATTGAACAGAGAGAATTTCGAAAAAGCACTTATGCTTCTCCGTAAGAACAATCTGAATCCAAAGGGCATTACAGCACCCACAGGTGAATGGAACAAAGAATATGCAGAGGCTATTGAGTCGCTCGGATTTCAATATTCATCCGAATTTGCATATGATTACGATAATCTCCCTTCATATCCGTTCATGAAGAACCGGTTTCTACCGTTCCCGCAGCTCCCCATCCATCCGGTCTGTATCGGGACGATGCTTCGCGCCCGGATGAGCGATGAGGAAATGGCGGCACATTACCGGACTGTGATCGATACAAACATACTGCTAAACGAACCGATCTGTCTGTATCATCACCCCACGCATGAACACAACGGAGTCTTTGAAGAAGTTTTTCGTTATATTAACGAGCGAAATATTCTGAAACTTTCGTATACACAATATTCAGACTGGTGGAAACAACGGTCTTCAACGCTTCCACAATTAAGATTTTCAGACGGAACGATAGAATCTTCGTCGGGTGACACTTACTGCCGTATCATTTTACCTGATCTCAGTGAAGCAATCATCAGCATCAATGGGAAAATTGATTTGAACAAAGTTTCCTTCACCATGGTCAAAAGAGAGATAGAATCAC
Organism: uncultured Ignavibacteriota bacterium; assembly: GCA_903861125.1. Taxonomy (GTDB): domain Bacteria; phylum Bacteroidota; class Ignavibacteria; order UBA10030; family UBA8401; genus UBA8401. The sequence continues at coordinate 68,738 of CAIOTF010000014.1, read as the reverse complement.
CTAAAAATATTATGAGTTCCCGCACATTCGATGCACGTCATATACTTCAGAATGCACTTGATTGGTGGATAAAGACTACTGAATGAACATAACTTTTGCAACATATCAATCATTATCCCTGCTGCATGGCGGACCGCGTGTCCAGATCCTGCAAACAAAGAATGAACTGGAAAAACTCGGCGTACATGTCTCCCTTTTCCATCCGTGGGAACAGTTTGACCGCACATCGTGCGATCTCGTTCATCTATTCTCGGCTAACCTGGGAACATTTCATTTGGCAAGTGTAATGAATAATTTCAATATTCCCTTCGTAAGTTCATCGATTTTTTTCACCGAGCATTCTCCGGCATATATCCGGACGATCCTCGGGATATCAAAGACTTTGAAACATTTCAAATCCGGTATCTGGACGAGTTATGATTATACGCAGCAGATTTGCAATTGGTCTAAATCAGTTCTGCCGAATACGCGTGATGAGGCAACACTGCTTGGTAACGGATTAGGTATTGCACCCGGAAAGATATCGGTTGTGCCCAACGGAGTTGAAGCACGCTTTGAACACGGTGATCCTTCTTTGTTCAAAAAAAAATACGGCATCGATAATTTCATTCTTAATGTCGGTCATATCGGTCCCGCACGAAAGAATGTACTTCAACTCATCAAAGCGTTAAAAAATGTCGATCATCCGGCAGTCATCATCGGAAAAATCTCAGGAACTTCCGAAGGAAAACAATGTCTGGAAGAGACAAAACTTTCGAAGAACATTCTCCTCATTGACGGACTTGAGAACGATTCAGAAATGCTTGCCTCGGCATATGCAGCATGCAGTGTTTTCGCCCTTCCTTCTCTTTTTGAGACACCCGGTATTGCGGCTCTCGAAGCAGCACTTGCCGGAGCAAAGATTGTTATCACTCCGTACGGCGGCACCAAAGATTATTTCGAATCACATGCGGTTTATGTTGAACCGCGTTCCGTAGAATCGATCAGGAATGGCATTATACATGCGTTGAATGCTCAAAAGACTTCGGCCCTCAGAGAACATATTAAAAAGGAATTCCTTTGGAGCACCGTAGCAGAAAAAACACTTGCTGTCTATAAACAAGTTCTGCAATGACACCACGCCGAATTCTTATCATCCGTCCGGACCGTATCGGTGATGTTGTTCTCACAACTCCTCTCATCCGCGCTGTGAAACAATCGTTTCCGAATTCCTTTGTCGGTGTGATGGTAAATTCAGTTTCAGGCGTTTTGCTTAAGAATAACCCTAACATTGACCTTCTGATTACCGACGATCCGCACGGTGCTAATTCTGGAAGAAAGGGGTTTTGGAATCAAGTTGCTCATCTGCGTTCGCTGAAGTTCGATACAGGACTAATGCCGCTACCGCGTGAACGGCATGCATGGATGATGTTCCTTGCAGGAATACAACAGCGGATCGGGGTTGGTGGAAAAATTTATCAGATCCTCACCGGAACAAAAACAGTGAGCAGAAATAAATACATTCCTCTTCGTCACGAGGCTGACTATGTGATGGATCTTGGCAGAAAGATCGGCATAACTGTCGATGATATCGCAACAGAATTATTTGTCACTAACGAAGAAAAAGAACACGCGAAGAATTTTTTGGCTGAACGAGGCTTCGATCCGGATAAACCGGTTATTGGTATCAATCCCAGTTCAAATAATTCAGTGCCGAACTGGAAACCTGAACAATATGTAAATCTGTGCGAAAAACTCTCAGATCGACACCAATTGTTCATCAATATTGGTGTTGCAAACACTCATATGGAGAACCAATTCGAACAATTCAAAAAAAAGCATATTGTCTATTCGGGTAGCGACCTTCGGGAATTGATTGCACTCTGCAGCATGCTTTCAGTGTTGGTCTCATCCAGCACCGGTACACAGCATATTGCTGCCGCATTAAAAGTACCCACAGTAACAATGTTTTGTCCTCTTCCTGCTTGTTCGTCAAAATTGTGGGGTTCACTTGGAAACAGATCGGAAGTGATAGAACCGACCGCAGGATTTTGCCAGCAGCGATGTCCCGGCGATCCAAAAATGTGTACATTTGATGAGATTCCTATCGGCTCGGTTCTTTCGCGTATTGACATGATTTTGCAGCAATCGTTCAATGGAAATTAATTATTTTCACTTTTTTATTTATCCTCAACAACAATCATTATGAAAAAAACTCTGCTTATTCTGCTTGTGCTCTTCATCTCAACTATGTCAGTCGCAAAAACCCCTCGTTGGAATAAATTCGATGAAGGATTAAACATAGCAAGAATTTCCGGGAAAAAGATCTTGATAGATGTGTATACGGATTGGTGCACCTGGTGTAAGACCATGGATTCCAAAACATATTCCGACAAGCACATAACGGAATATCTTGAAAAGAATTTTGTTATCATCAAATTAAATGCAGAAGCCAAAGACACAATAACCTATTCAGGACATAAGATGAGACCATCTGACTTCGTGCAAGGGATGAGCATTACCGGTTATCCTGCAACACTGTTCCTGAAAAGCAATGGCGAAGCTATCACCATGCTACCCGGTTACATTGAGCCAGGCAGGTTCATCTATGTGTTGAGTTTTATTGCGGAAAATCAATACGAGAAGAAAAAATTTCCAGATTACCTTTTGGAAAAAGGGGTAAAGCCGTGATCATTCCGATCATCTGAGGAAGGTTGACCGGTCGTGATTTTAAAGAATTACTTTTTTGCCGCCATCCGTTTCACTTCTGAGACAATGACGTGTTGATCAATCATTGAGATACATTCCAGATTATGCGGACATTGTTTTTTCCAGCATGGTGCACAAAACAATCCCGTAGGAATAAGTTTAATTCCACGATCGTACACGTCAATTTCGTTCCAGCAGCTTAAACCGAACCATGCGATAACTTGTTTTTTCAGTCCTATGGCAACATGCATGCCGAACGAATCACCGGTAATAATTACATCGCAGATATTTTCGTAACAGATTCCTCTGCGCACTCCTTCAGTCGTTGGCGTGCTTAAAACCTTCTCCCCAACCCTTCTGACGATCTCTGCGTTTCGTTCCGTATCTTCGGGTCCGCCGACTATCACCAGCCGGATACCCTTCAGTGAATACATTGTATTGATCAATTGTACATGCTGATCAATCGTCATTTTTTTGTTCTGATAGAGATATGAGCATCCGGTATTGAACCCAACGATCAGATCTCCGTTGTTCAAACCGTTTTCGCTCTTATAGTTGTCACAGAATTGTTTCTCTTCCGCAGACAATTCAAGAATGTACTCGTCTCTTTTGAATTTCAATTTCATCGATTCCTGGAGAATCTGAGTGCCGTATTGTTCGTTTTTATGGAATTTCAGATCGTCATCAAGACCAAGAATGTAGCTGTATTCGGCTTCTTTGTTCAAGGGAACGATCTGACCGCTTTTATTCAGTCCAAAACCTATCTTTTCCTTTGCTTTCAGAGTATTTCCGAAGGCACACGACCGTTTCGTTTTGTCCGTTTGGTAAACAACGTCGAATTCAATCTGCTGAAGGATGAGCCAATTTTCCGGTTCCCACACGTATACGGCATCGAGCAGCGGATTATTATCAAGCAAACGGTACGAATTTTTCAGCGTAATCCATGAGATATGACTATTAGGATATTTTCTTTTAATTGCAGGAAGCATCGCAGTTGTTTGCACTACAGCCCCCATAGCATCTAAATTTACAATGAGTATTTTCTTCCCGATGGGCTGATGATCTACACATTCTTTATAACAAGCCGTCCCGGGAAAGCACGGTTTGTATCCAGTAAACCGTTTACAATCGGGGATGAAAAGTTTTTTTGACGATTTTTTCTTACGAATTATTTTTTTTGCCATACTATTTCGAATTAATATTTTTGATCAGTTGATAAGCATTATACACTGTATCTACAGAAAGGTCTTTCATACAGACATTACCGATCGGGCATTCGGTAAGATTACATTCCAAGCAATCCAATGCTTCATGTCTTACCCAATGGTTATTTTTTCCATACGGGCCTTGCAAATAAGGATTTGTCGGTCCATAGATACCAAGCGTTGGAACGCCAAGTGATGCGGCGATATGCATCGGGCCAGAATCGTTGCTGATTAGATATGTACATGATTGAAGGAATGCAGCCATTTCTTTTAAGTTGGTTTTTGGAATTATTTCACTCTTGTGAATCATCTGCTCGCGTATTTTTTGAACATCGTCATATTCTCCCGGACCCCAGAAGAATACTATATTCTTTTTATCATTCACAATAATCCGGTCAGCTAAGCGTGCGTATGAATCAGAATTCCATTTTTTTGTATACCACCCTCCGCTTGGATTGATCCCGACAATACTACCAGGCAAGAAATTACGCTCTTTGAACCAAGTCTGCGCCGTTAAATCCTCTCTACTGCCAACAAAAAAATCCGGCCGGGGATCCTCAATAGTCAAACCAAAATGACGCAACACATCAAGGTTAAAATCAATATTGTGGACTTCGCCACCACGAGGAGATATATGGATATTATAAGCGTAGGCACGTCCCCTGAATGGAAAACCTACCCTGTGTTTTGCACCGCTGAACCGGGTCATCAGTGCTGTTCGCGGGTTACTAAAAAGATCGATTACCATATCGTATTTTTTTTGACGAATGCGACTGATTACCGATACTGTTGAATCCTTTTTTTTATCAAACGCCAACACCTCTCGCAGATAGGGATTCCCCATAACAACATCAAGGGCAAAATTTTCACACAGGAAGTCAATCTGAATATCTGGAAATTGAATTTTCAAATTCTTGATAACTGGCGTAGAAAGAAGAATATCTCCGATGGCACGGGGTTTGATCAGTAATAGATTCTTTACAGTATGAAAAACCGATTCTTTATTCACTCATATCCATAATATGTATCAAAAAATACCAAATAACCCTCACAATTCAAATAAATGAAGATAAAATATTCAATAGAAATCTTGATTCACTATAAGAGTTTGACTATTTTTAAGGCAATGATGTAACACTACGGTATGAAACAACAATCCACATCATCTTTCATCATTTAGGAGCTACAATGAAAAGAACAAATATACTGATTTTTTTATCCATCTTGGTCGCGGCGTTTGCCTTCGGTCAGACCCACGTAGGCGCAAAATTTGTTCCAAAAAAGACGTTTGTTAAACCTGACAGTGCATATTTCGGCGATATTGGTGTCCGCGGATGCTGGGTCGCTCCCGATCTCGACCACGATGGAAAACCTGAAATTATTATAACTGATTATACTAAAACTGGTCGTGTTCACGTCTTCCAGGCAGCAGGAAACGATACATTGGAATGGATTTGGTCTTCTCCGCGTTTAGATACCCTGGCAGGTCTTCCGTATGGTGCTGGAGGCAGTTCAACTCCACGAACTATCCGCTCAGGCGATATGGATGGCGATGGTAGAGGCGAAATTATATTCCCCCGCGCCGGTACAGCGGGCGGTATCCTAATTTTTGAATGGGACGGTGTCAATGGCAGCCACAAATTTGGAAAAGTTCCTTCAGCAATGATATCAAATACTGTTGCGTATGGTGCAAATTTCGGTACGCGGGCAGGAACACCGGTTGAAATTGGTCTGCAACTGACGGTAGAACAGTTTGAAGTAACCGATGTTGACGGTGACGGACAACAGGAATTATTGACACCCAAAAATGTTACAGGATCTGCAAATGATGATTTTCTGATTATCCATGCTGTCGGCGGATGGGATTTCGAAAGTCAGGGTTTCGCAACATTTGAAATTGAAGGAAGTTCACTCCTGATGGCGAGTTCTAAATTCGGCGGCGGATCTCCGTATGCCGTTCATCCTGCCGACCTTAATGGCGACGGGAAAATGGAAATTGTCTGCCATAATTGGAATTTTTCTGATTATTGGGTAATAAAAGTAACCGGACCGGATACGTATGTTATGCCGGACACTACAGCTCCGGTAAATAACAATCAATATTATCAAATGACCCCCGGTAATGATTATGTTGCATTATTCGGCGGAGTAGTTGCAGACCTTGACAAGGATAAAAATTTTGAAGTGTATTTTCCTCTGTATGGCGGTTTGAGTGATCTTGACGGTGCTATGTATGTTGTTGACTATAACACCAGCGATAATGTTCAGAAATCTGATTCGACACATGCAGTCCGTATAGCAGCGAAAGTTGCTCAAACAACGTCGGGTGTAGGAATGTCTAATTTTACCGGTGTTGTCGCTGACCTCGACAGAAATGGAAAATCAGAGATCCTTGTTGGTTCATCGTATCCCAGTAATGTGGTTGCCATTGAATATAAAGGGACCGGTTCACTGAGAGACTCGTCAAGTTACATCCGCAAAGTGTATTATAAAGGCGAAGCTGATATTCTTGCAACAGTTAGTTATCGTGATTCTATGGGAATTAAGGATACAGTAAAAACACTCGGTGAAGGTTTTGTATCAAAAATGTCCAAACCAATGGATGTTGATGGTGATGGCAAGATGGAAGTTATTCTTCCTTATCAGGCGTTGATAGATTCAACGACATATTCCTGGCAGAAATTCGACATTAATACACAGGCATTCGTCGTGGATTCATCAAAGAATGTGACCAACGCTAAGAAATGGATCATCAGATCGTTAGAAGCAGATGTCGTAGGATCGGTCTCCACGAAAGATCTTACAGTGATCACTCCGGACGATTACGAGTTGAATCAGAATTTCCCGAATCCGTTCAACCCGTCGACAACAATCAATTTTGTTCTCCCCTTGACCAAGAAAATTTCTTTACGCGTTTATGATATGCTCGGCAAGGAAGTTGTAACATTGGCAAACAATGAAGAGTATGCAAAAGGTTCGCACAATGTTACATGGAATGGAAAAGATAAGAGCGGCAAAACGGTTGCAACGGGTGCTTATATTGCAACAATGAAGGCCGGTAACGTTGAGAAGAACATTAAAATGTTAATGGTTAAATAATATTTTCATGTTTACCGTAAAAAACCTGAGTGATGAACTCAGGTTTTTTTTTGATCTTTTGTGCATGTTTTATGAGATCTGAACTTATAGGCACTATTCAAAACAATTGAATACATCATCACCACAACTCCACGAGGTGGTCCAACAGACATGCTGCGGTGTATTTGCTGCCTCATACTGAACTTGTCTCTTCATACGGCATGCCGCACAGAAGCATTTCGGGGTCCGGAGTGTGGATTCCGAAAATTGAAACAAGTTCGGCATAATGATTTATATTTCAACGCCACGAAGAAGTGCTTCAGACAAACATCAAGGTATATGCCCATTAGAGAATAAGACACTGTGCCAGACGTAATACTAATGATGATAGAATTCTTATCTAGTTTCCCGGACGTGTGCTAACGTGCAATACTTTTATGATCATACTTAAAATAAAAAGACCTTGCAAAGAATTATTCTCTGCAAGGTCATAATGTTTCATTACAGGTTATTTTTTAGTAGGTCACACTCACTGAAACATATTGCACATTAGTGAGACGTCCCTGGTCGGCAAATGCGTAATCAACTTTAATGCCGTTGAGATTTGTCACCTGGAAATACATACCAACACCCCAGGTTAATCCCTGTTCGGAATTTTCATTGAACATTGAATTATATCCCACGCGGGCAAAGAACATTTCATCGTATGCCAATTCCATACCCGAATTTACGTATTCCACGTTATCGTTCGGATGCGTTGCATCGACCGAAGCCGTAGCCCGAATGACATCCATATTCAGTACATCCATCGCAAAACCGATGCGGAATTGTAATGGAATATCATACGCTTCTGTTTTATATAACGATTGGATATTTTGCGGACCTTGACCCTGTTCACCTGTCGGGAAATTATTGAACGAAATATCCTGTCCGTCTAGTCTCATTTTTGTTCCGAAATTGGAAATACTAGCACCGATTTTCAAACCATTGAACGTGGTCGTATAGATCGTTCCAATATCGAAAGCAAATCCGGAAGCAGCCATATTCCAAATACCTTCATGAACATATTTAGTCGTGAATCCGATCGAAAATCTGTCTGTTAAGGATCGGGCAAAAGAAAGTCCCATAGCGAATGCGCTATAGCTCCACCGACGTCCGTCACCCTCTGGATTGATTTCAGTCCGGACAATTTCTTCAGGCATAGTGACCGACGTTACAGAAAGTCCGAGTGTTCCTACGCCATCAATCGTTAAACCGGCAGCTGCATAGTTATAGTTGATGTCGGCGAGCCACTGAGTATGATTGAACGAAGCTTCTCCGGGCGTTTTAAGACGGGCAAGAGAACCAGGATTCCAGTAAATGGAATAAACATCCCCATCCATTGCGGCAGCGCTGCCTCCCATTGCAACGGCACGCGCACCGGCCCCGATTTTAAGGAACTGCGCTACAGTCGTCCCTACTTTTGTTGTCGTTCTGCTGATCTGCGCAGAGGCAACATGTACCGTAGCGAGAACAAGTACGATTACCGATAAACGAATAGCAAATTTCATGAGCCAGTTCTCCAGGTTTTTATTTAATGATTCCAAGACGACCGATCTTCGTACCGCCGGTCGGCGTTTCAATATGATAAATATAAACACCATACCCGACACGAGCGCTTTCAGATGAAAGAAGGTCCCAGTTCATATATGAAGTGTTATCATTTTTTCGTAGTGTCTGTACCAATTCCCCTGTGATAGTGTAGATACGGATCGTGCATTCCTTCGGAAGGTTTCTGAACTGAAGGGCTCTATCCCCTCGTAAATCAGGTCTGTTCGACGGTAATTCGAATGCACTACTGATCACATAAGGATTCGGTACAACAATTATATTCTGCAGCTGCTGATCACCAATCGCTGCATTGTACGTCATCGCTTTGGTTGTGAATCCGAATACATCATTCACATTAAAAGGTTTTTTCATTTTGATATTAAAGACAGAGCCTGCCTGTATTACATAATTGAGCACGCTGCTCTTCTTTGTTATCGATATATTATGGAATATTTTTGATTGTAAAACAGGCGTCGCCAATTCCATTATAATAATTTCTTCACCAAGGTCCCATCGTCCGGCCTTATTCAACGGTCCCGTTTTGTCCTGGATGATGATCGTCAATTTGGTTGTGTCGGTAACGTTCTCCACTTTGAATGGCGTTTTCACATAAGCTTTATTCGCCGATGGGAATGTTGCAGACGAAACAAACGAATCCGCCGGTGCGCTGTAATTACCGCTTGCATTCGTATCAGCGGTAGTGCACATGAACGTTATCTTATAATCGATCGGATGCAGTTTATTTTTCAATGTGGAGAAAGTAGAAGAAATATTTACCGACATACTATCCGAGTTAGCTTTCGAGGTGAATCCCGTGTTTGTCCCGTCCAGCATCAGCGAATCGTCTATGAAATATGTTCGGATACCGTCGAATACCGGATTGGAATCATTCGCTTTATAATAGCTACTGTTCGCAACAGGATAATATTGATATGCTACGGTATAGGTCTTTGTTCGCAATAAAACTCCTGTTGCCGTTGCCCGTAGTCTCCCATTAGCAGAATCAGCAAAGATCGACGTGGAGGCAACGAGCGGCGCCGTGGTATCGGCACCGTCATATATCTTTACGCTGGACGAAACAAAATTTTTATTCTGCAAATTAATAAATAAATTTTCGTTACCAGTGACATGCTCAACAGCTGGAGTAGTTCTGAGGATGCTGTAGGAAATAACCGTATCAGACCCAACCTTCGTCTTTGCAAATGTTACTTTATACTGTCCGTTTGTCAGTGCTAATTCGTTCAATACCTTAAAATGAATGCTCCCAGTACCGGCTCCTTTTGGATGAGTGAGAGACATTCCGTTTTGCAGTTCTGACTTTGTACTGACAAGACCTTTTGCTTCGGAATTCGGCACGACGGAAACTGTGTTCACATCAAATTTGAATTCCTGCGTAACGGCATCACGCTGAATGATCGACTGGCTTTCAGACGGCGGAAGTTGGAGACTGTCGTCACCGTGATCGAACGATACAACGGCGTAATAATAGTTGATTCCGTTGGTAACGGTCGAGTCGACATACTCATGCAGAATACCCGATGCATCGCTCGGTTCACCCATATAATATTTTATGTAGCGTCCGCGATATTCCACCGGCATAAACCCACCGAGATATTTATCCTGTTCAGCTTTTGTCCAAGGACGATGCCACAATGCTGATTTCCTTGCCTGCTGATCATACAATGCTTTGCCCAGGAACGCATACCCGTTGCCATCGGTAATACTGAAAACATCTTTGAATGTAAAGTCCTGACTGCGATAGATTTTATATCCTTCAAAATCTTTTTTTCCGGAAAACGGATCACTCGCGTTCTCGGCAGAATTATCCCAATATAATGTTACGCGTCCGTTACCAGCCACAGCTGTTACTTTTGGTTTTGGAGGAGGCTGCGCGAAACGATAGTTTGCCGCCAGTACTAGTTGTGCTGTCTCAGAATTCAACAAAAGATCTTTAAGGTCCTGCCCCATCAACAGTGCAATAGAAAAACGCTCCCGATGACCAGGATCCATTTCAAACGGACCTGAACCATAGAGAAATATATAATCACCAAGATTAGCCGGATCTGTTCTATATAGTGTCGAAAGTGCTGCCGTATCGAATTGTGCAACAATACTGTTGTACATCAAATTATCGTTTTTCGGACGATTGTTACCGCCGAAGGTCAAGGACCAAAAGCTTCTCAAACCGATCTGATCAGATTCGTTAACATCACGGAATCCAAAGTTCGGTTCCGAACCGAGCCATGAACCGTCTGGACCTATCAATTGATCAGGGACACCGTTCCCTTCTCCGAAATCGCCGGTCCCAAAAATTCCATCTACGCCAAGGTCATCCTTTTCTTTATCCCAATCTCCATCTTCATCACCGGACCAACGCGGTTTCGGTGTACCATACAATGCAATATATTTTGTTGTATCAAATATACCAGTTGTTAAGGGGACGTTGACACCATCAATAAAAGTTCCTTTGTCATTATATGGACTTTCATCTTTCAAACCGTCATCATCATTGTCGATTCCATCAATGCTGTTATTCGGGCTTTCCAGAAATTTATATCCAAAATATCCCGGCGCAATTGTAGATACATCACTTTTGCCGTCCGGATCCCATGTATACACCATGTTACGTGACAACGGAGTAGTTGTTTTCCCGTCCTGTATCAAGCGCATATCAAATGCCGAAATACCGATTGGGCGGGCAGGAATAAATTCTGCGGCATCATCTGCAAAATTATTATAACCACCAACGTGCGGGTCGCCAAACATACCAAAATAGACTTTTGGAAGCATTTTTGATTTTGGATCATTCTCTGCGGTATAAACAAGAAAAATAATATCTTCGGCCAAAGGATTTGCAAATTGAAATGTCCTTACTTCCAAATTAATACCAAGTCCACGATGAGCAGTATTGCTTGTCATCGGGAAATAATCAAATTCAGCATCCGTTGAGTCATCTACAACGTAATACACTTCTTCATCCGGTACTGTTGCATTACCACCAAGGAACGAAGGATAGATATATTCACCTATAATGGAATTATACCATGTTTCCGGCCACGATTTCGGTTTGATTCGAAGGTCAGATGTTCGTGCACCCCAACTGGCAAGATCATTTTGTCCAGCCGCTGAATACCCTCCTTTGGGCAGCCAGCCCCATTTGGTAACTCCATCGGGAGCAAAATCACCGTCTGCTGTGCTTCGACTCGATCCTCCGAATCCGTCAATAACAATATTCACTGAATCATTAGGATTAGCAGACCGAGGAACGCGGGAAGTGACGAGCGGACCAAACTCATACCCATAGCCAAGACCATTCCATACAAGATCCAACACGTTCCCTGTAACACCGGGATTACTGATGGCGCCTGTGTTGTAAATAATAGAACGAATCTTATTTCCCTGAATTACAAGACTCTTCACTTCGGACTGCATGCCCGACGATTTCATCATTCGGAACTGGTCTTCACGCCAGCGCTGAAATTCGCGCAGCTGCTGCTTATTCATAAATTTGATATCGGCAGTGCGGAAGTCGATCTTCGATTCCTGTGATGCTGCTATTGAAAATAAAACCAGAAGAGTTATTAACAAACTTTTCTTCATACGAATAGTTCCCTTGTTCATGATCTATTTAAAAAAGTACTGAAAAGCCGAAGCGAGCTAAGCGCGGACGACTGACATTTTGGGGATTCATATAATAATTATCGACAGCTGATAACGGAATCATGCCGGGATCACCATTGGTTATCCTATGTCGGATATCCTGAAACTCCTTCGGATTTGCCACTTGATTTGCATTATATAATGCTTTACCACTGTTCGAGTACACATCGGTTTCGCTTCGTGTATCGAAAAGATTATCCACTTGCACAAATAATGAATACCGGAAACCACCGAACATAATATATTTTTCCATCTTCACATCAACGGACCATTGGAACGGCTTTACTGAACTGTTCTGAATGAACTGCGAAAGCTGTGTTGCAAGACTGGCAGGAATACTTGCAGTATACGGCGCGCCGGATTGCATACGGCTGATAAGACTTACGGAGTAATTATCAGATTCGCTGAAATTCATCGTCGTATTCAGGATGTGTGTTCTGTCGAAACTCTGAGGGACAAGAAATGTTTCCGCACTCTTTCCAGACTTTTCGCTGAAGAAAAAGTCGGCACGTGGTTCTGTTCTATTCCCCTCCGCTACAGAGAACGTATAATCAATCGAAGAAGAGAAAATGCTTCCCGGCATTCTTCTTTGATAAAGAGAAACTGTAAGACCGCGTGAATTCGCATAATCCAAGTTGGTCAATACTTCGTATGAGATATCCCCTTTTGCCGTAACGACGATTTGCCTGAAGATATAATCGCGGACATCTTTGTAGAACCCGACAACCTCCAACCGGAGATCAGGCGTTAATCCCTGTTGAAGACCTATTTCATATTGAACACTTCGCTGCGGTTTTACATCTGCGTTTCCAAAAATCGGCTGTGAACCTGCCACGCGGAAATTTGAATTTGTATACAGTGATGACAGATTGCCAAGCTGATAAAAGTGACCGTAGGAGAACCGGATCACTCCTTGATCAGTAATCGGATACGCGATGCTGATACGAGGGCTGAATGTGTGTTTCACTTCTGCGTTGACAAGATCTTTGGTAAGGAATGTGGTGTCACGGGCAGAAAGTGCATCGCTTAATTTCGGATTGAACTTCGATGCCGGATCAAAATATTCGTACCGCAATCCGACATTCAGTATCAGCGATTTTTCAAGTTCGATTTTGTCCTGAACATACATCGAAATCTGTTTCGGTGTTTTCTCGAAATTTATATATCCTGATTTCACGTCAGGTTTACGGGCAGCATATTTTATACTGTCGCTGTACACATCCTGAAAATCATCCACGATGCGGCTTGGATTATTCACATCGTAAAATTCAAGATCGTACGATTCCAGTTTAATGGTATGAAGACGTACTTCGGCTCCTACTTTCACTTCATGATCGCCGAACAATTGCGCCTGCAGATCGATCTTCCCGCCATTTGATTGCGATGTGCGGAATGTTCTGCCGAGCGAAACACCGCCGGTATAAAATCCGACGATCGGCAATGTCGTTTGGTAGAATGCAGGAAGGTAGCGAGGATCATTGATATTTTCATACGCATACGTTTTATCTTCACTGTATCCGGAAGAAAGTTTGATAGTATAGAACATGGAATTGCTTAATGTATGCGTCCAATCCAATGCCTGAACGAGGCCATTACTGTAATTGGTCGGTCTACCGTCCGGATTGAACCGGAAGGCATAATATGACGCACTTTTGCTTTCCGCATTATCGTAGACAACTTCATATTTCAAACGCATCGTTGAAGATAAGCGATACGCAAGATTTCCCTGGATATTATAGGATTGGCTTGTGTTCAGCGGAATTAAAGCACTGTCCCCTGAAGGTTTTCCAAGCCTATCGATGGTTGGAGCCTGAACGAAACCGAAATTCCTATATGTAAGTTTTCGACCGAGCGGATTGAAATAATAGGGCGAACTATTTGAACCCAAACGCGGGTCATCAGAGTAATAAGGAAAACCTGGATTATTCGGGTCCGGAAAGATGTTCCCCAACGAATCTAAAAATGGTATCCGCTTTGTGAACTCATCCCTAGTAACGTAAAAATCGGTCGGGTTATAAATTCTATTTCCGTATAAGTATCCGTGATTTCTATCAAAAACACCCGAAGCATAAAATGAGAGATCATCGACAAATGTCGGACCGCCGAATGTCGCTTCAGCTCGCGCATTATTCAGCGGCTGATAATGCTGAATGTGCGGGAAAATCTCTTTGTCATTACTATAATAATCGCCGGTAAGCACACGGACGCTTCCGTTATTTTTTGCGCCCCCCTCTTTGGTAACATAGTTCACAACACCGCTCAATGCATTCCCATATTCGGCGCTGAATGTTCCTGTCGATACAGTCACTTCCTGCACGGCATTGGTGGCAACACCGATCGAACTTAAATTGTCGTATGGATTATTAACTGAAATTCCGTTCAACGTGAACGAAATTTCGTTTGAGCGACCGCCGCGAACATGAATATCTCCGGCATCATCAACTGTGACGCCCGACTGCAGACCGATAATCTCGCTGATGCTCGTTACCGGAAGCGCCTGTATATTTTCCGCCGTCACTGCTACAACCGGATTTGTCTGATCCGGACGGATAAGCGGGGTGCGTTCCCCTTCAACAATGAATTCATTCAGTTCAACAGACGATTCATTCAACTGAATGTTCACCGTTGAAGTGTAGTCAACATTCACGCCGATATTATTCACACGTGTCGGTTGATACCCGACATAGCTGACCGATACAGAATACGTTCCCGGAGGAACATTGATGATCACATAGTTCCCTTCAAAATCCGTCGAAGCTCCAAGGGTTGTACCGGCAATAGAAACAGCAGCAGAAGGTATTCCTTCCTTTGTTTTTGCATCGGTGACCTTTCCTGCGATCTTTCCTGTTGTGCCGGCGATGATTAATGAGGTTGAGAGGACGAGAATAGCGGCAATGCGGAACAGCGGGTAGCGTTTGCTCATAAAATGATATCCGTTACTAATGAGTTCACAATAATTATATGCGTTTGAATATAGTCAAAGCGATCTGGTGAATCAAGAATTGAAGGTGAAGTATATATTTTTAGAACTTCAAGCCAAAAGAAAAATAATGGACCGGTTTCAGCCTACCGAAATCCATATATGCATAATCCAAAACGAAATCCATTTGCGAGGCAAGCGAATACTCAATGCCTCCGCCAAAGGTCAATCCTTGTTCACTGCCGCGTTCATAGGCTGATTTCCATCCTGCACGGAGCGAAACAATGTTCGCCCATGTATATTCAAGACCACTGTTTACATATTCGGTATTGTCATTAGGATGGATAGCATCAACAGCAACAGTCATTCGGTTGTTCTCGCTCCGAAGGATGTCCGTTGCAAGTCCCACACGGAAGATCAGCGGCAGATCGTAACTCCCCAATTCGTACTCTGCGTTGACAATATTTTGCCCTCCAGCCCCGGTCTTAATCAGCACGCGGTTATCTCTGCCGACCATTCTCATTTTTGTTCCAAAATTCGACATGTCAGCGCCAATATTTACTCCATTTAGAATATCAGCAGTATATAATGTGCCGATATCAAGAGCAATAGTCTGTGCACGCATATTCCAGATATCTTCACGTACATATTTTACATTGAATCCGATGCTGAATTTATCGGTAAGGTTTTTTGCGTAAGACAATCCGATCAACGTCCCGCCGGCCGAGAACATTTCGCCCGTCCCTTCGGGCATGTCCGTTGTTGTTACTTCCATGTCACCGACGTTCATCGTAGTAAAGCTTAATCCAATCGTTCCTATTTCACCGACAGCAATTGCCGCTGCAGCATTGTCGTATTTCACACCGGCGATCCAGTCGATATGATTGAAAGAGACTTGCGATGTTGGCAAACGGCCCAGGCCGGCCGGATTCCAATAGATGGCTGAAAGATCATTTGCAACAGCTGTAAACGCACCACCCATTCCGATCGTGCGAGCCCCAACACCTATCTTAAGGAATGATGCCGCGGTCGTCCCCGTCTTGGTAATTGAAACATTTTGCGAGTACGATAACCCGGCACAGAGCAGGGATATGATAATTAAAACGATATTTTTTTTCATTTTCATGTCTATTTTATGACGGCAAACTTTAAAATTCTATCGCCGATGCCTTTTGCTTCAACGTGTGCTATGTAGACGCCATAGGCAACTCCTAGATTGTCGCGGTTCAACAGATCCCAATATTCTCTTCCATTATCAATTCCGGATGAATGTGACAGCTCTTTTACCAATTCACCAGAAAGGGTGAATATCCTGATCAAACATTCCTTCGGTAGATGTTCAAAATAAATCCTCCGGCTTCCTCGCGTCGTTCCCGGCAACCTGTCCGTTGGTTCAACGTCATTCACTGCTACATACGGATTCGGCACGACTTTGATCTGATCCATTTGGGTTGCAGCCAATTGCGGACTGTATTGAGCTCCTGTTGTTGTGAATGTAAATTTATCAGCTGAGGAAAATGGTTTCGACGTCAGCACATTCAATACATCGCCCGAGATTTTTTTTGCTTCGGTACGGGGCGTAAACAAAATATCATACATTGTATTATTACCGGCAACTCTATACGGAACTGGTGTCAGCACAACAATCGCTTCCCCCCAATCCCAGCGGTTGTTATTGCGCAACGAAACATTCCCGAGTTCACTGCAGATCGCATCAATCTTTATCAACGCCAATGCAGAATCTTTTGTAATATTCCTAATTCTGAACGGCGCTACTATTTTTTTCTGAAAAGGAGATGCAGCATACAATGTATCGCCGGGATTGATGTATTTTCCTGTGGCATCAGTATCGTTGCTGGTGAACTGCAATTGAATGTCGAGAGGTGCTATACGTTTTAATCCGACCGACGGAGATGCGAGCCGGAAATTAAATGTTTTATTGTCGATAACAAATTTGCTACGCAGGGTATCAAGCTCTAAAATTTCATTCTTCACGTACAATTTCAATCCGTCAAAAACACCATTCGCTTCTTCATTAGCAAAATAGGTACTTGGCGGCTGCGAATAAAACCGGTATGTAATCGTAAATGGTCCTGTTAAGTTCGCCATAGCTCCACCGGCTTTTTTCCGGATAAATCCGCGTGCAGTGTCGATGGCATAATCAATTCCTTCGGTATACTGCTGTCCGGTGCCAGTGTTGCTTACCTTCAGGTAACTGTCCCGCAGAATGTTGAGTGCACCGATCTTCACATTGTTCGTATCAAAAAGGAAGACTTCACTTGACACCGGTGTAACACGAAGAATCTGATAATTCAGTTTTGCGGTTTTTGCACTCCCCTGAACAAGGGTATCTTTGAAACTGATGTCATACGTTACGTTATCCTTCACGCTTAATTCATCCACCATTTCCAACGACAGATTTCCCGTTCCTAATCCTTTGATA
Source organism: uncultured Ignavibacteriota bacterium (assembly GCA_903861125.1). Classification (GTDB taxonomy): domain Bacteria; phylum Bacteroidota; class Ignavibacteria; order UBA10030; family UBA8401; genus UBA8401. The sequence continues at coordinate 51,154 of CAIOTF010000014.1, read as the reverse complement.
TGGTCGATCTTATTGGACGATGCAAATTTCGGTGAAAGGAATCCGCTTGCACGCGGGCCGGGAACTACACTGACCGTATTCACATCGAAGATTAGCTGAGAGGTGATCGGATCGATGGAGATACGCTTTGTGCATTCTGTAGGAGGATATGTGGTAATGTCGCCATGATCGTACGAAACAACAGCATAATAATATGACTGTCCATTGACAACATTATTCGAATCAATAAATGAATGCATCAAGCCGCTGTTATCACCAAGATAATATGCGATGCCCCGCTGGTCATATGGTATGATTGAAAATCCCTTGAAAAAATCCTCAATATCAGTTGAATCACGTAATCCATTCAGATTCACATCAATGAATCTTTCACCGAGATCATATCTTCCGTTCTTCAGTTTGGAGGTATCAGATTCAAAGAAAGGTTCGGGCCGTACGGCAATATCGAACTTTGCGGACTTTCCACCCGGTGTTTTAAGAGGTTCATACAGAATCGGTGATCCGAATCCATCAGTGATTGTGTTGATATCGCTGAACTGCGGATTTGTGCTACGATATACTGCGTATCCTTCAAAATCTTTTCCCAGAATTGGATCAACACTTTGTTCCGAATTATTGTCCCAATACAATGTTACTTTTTTATCACCAGGAACTGCCATTACGATCGGTTTATCCGGCGGACGGATAAATTGATAGTTTTGATTATAGATCACCTGTACGGTACGTGCCGTGATCAGCAAATCGTTCAAATCCGTCCCCATCAATAGCGCAATGGAAAACCGTTTAATGGATCCATCGGTATTTTTTTTCTTCAACGCTATCTTTCCTGTACCATACAGAAAATTGATATCGGTAAGATTCGGAATCGTGTCATTGAACCCGGATTCTAGTAATCCCCAAACAACATTATCGTCCCTGAATTTTACCGTAGTCCATTGCCAACTTTTAAATGCCGTGAGACCAACCTGGTCCGATTCATCAAGATCGGTCAATTCAAAATGCGGTTCTCCGGGATAGAGCGGATCCAATGTTCCGTCTGTTTTCCTTTTCCCTGCTGTTGGAATTCCGTCCCCTTCACCAACATCCTGTGTGTTCGGAACGCCGTCGATCCCGACATCATCATACAACGGATTCCAATCGTGGTCGTTATCAACTCCATCCGTTTGGCTTTCATCAAAATTGCCTGTCCCAAGTGCATTGGGAATTCCGTCAGCGTCGTTGTCTTTACCGTCATTAGAATTTCCCGGACTTTCAAGAAATTTACAGCCGTTGTAGTGTGTCGGGATGTTGAGGTACCCCTTTCCGTCATAATCCCACAGATAGACAAGGCTTCGCGAGAACAGCGGAACAGGAATCCCTGTTCCTTTTGTTATTGTATCGAACGGTGAAATAAAGAATCCCAGATCGTCGGTATTCTCCGGTGTGCTTGCGCCGCCGACATCAACATCTCCGTACATTCCAAAATAGGTTTGATCCAGATCCTTTTCTGAATAGTTCTCTGCGGTGTAAATAAAGAAAATACAATTTTGAGCCAGTGAATTGCTCCATTGCAGAGCACGTGCCTCCAGTATTACACCAAGACCGCGAACGGATGAATCGGACGGTATCGGGATGTAGGAGAACTCATTGTTATTCCTGTCATCCATTCCCCACAATACTTCAAGATCTGCGTTCGGTACATCCTGTCTTAAATATCCGGGCCATACATACTGGCCTTTGGTTTGACTGTACCACGAAAGAGGCCAGCTGTCCGGTTTTCCGTCACGCGGCGACAGGTCTGACGCAGGATTTGAGGCCATCACGGGAGAACTCGGCTGCACATATTCAGGGAGAGGCCGCCATCCGAAAATCTTTTGCGAATCGAACGGATTGTAATCTTTTGCCTGACTGTCGTTGATGGCATCGGAAGATATTTTTACAGTGTCCCCTTTTGCATCAACAACCTTCGCCGCTACAAACGGTGCAAACTGATAGATATCCCCAAGTTTCCGCCAGACCATATTGTTTACGTTGCGAAGAAGACCGTCACCTGGAGCGATTCCGCCGTAATCATAGATATTTCCGACGATCTGATTTCCGTTCATCAAAAAATATTTCGCATCGGTAAAAATATCCGCAGTTTTGCCGAGACGCACACTGACATCGTTCTTCAACTGATCGAACCGCGACGGCACGACCGGCGTAACGCGTTTCTGCTGCTCTACACGCAATGCTCGTGATAGTTGTTCGGTCTCAAGAAATCGCTGATCTTTTTGCTGCGCAAACAAACAGCAGCCGGAGATGCAACCGTAAATGATAAGAGTAGAAAGAAATTTTTTCATGTTAGAATTTTGACACGTTCAGATTTAGAAATTCAATGAAACGCCGAAACGTATTTCCCGCGGCGGCGAATATGATGTGGGATCATTGTAATAATCAGCCATCGAATGCACACCGTTAATCAAACCAACATTACGGTCTACCACTGCACCCTCTCCTCGTTTTCCGGCCAACGTGTATGTAGATCTTCCGGTGTCGTCAAAAACATTTACTTCATTTAACCGGTCAAAAAGATTATAGATCTTAACAAAAATTCCGAATTCATATCCGTCAAAATTAAATATCTTATCGGCAAAAAGATCAACCGAAATCTGCATCGGCTTGCGGCCGATATTCCGTTCCAACGTAACCTGGTTGTCGCTGACATACGGTGTATAGGGTAGGCCTGTCCCTAATTTTGCTATGACGCCGATGTTCCAGTTGTTCTGATCGCTAAGGGTAAAAGTTCCGTTGAGTGTCTGTTCCTGATCCCAGTCCAGCGGCACAACCACTTTTTCACTCTCGCGTCCCGACTGCTGGTCAAGAAAGAATGCATCAGCACTTACATCATTCCCTTCGGCGATCTGCAACGTATAATCGATGGAGGCAGAAAACATATCGGACGACGATTTGCGTTTGATCAATGCAAAGGTGAAGCCTTTAATATTCGCATAATCCTTATTCACGTACATGCTGAATGTATTAGAGCCTGATATGCGAATTGTTTGAACGGCAAACAGATCCCTGACATCCTTAAAGAAACCCGTTACGTTAAATGCAATGTTGTCGGTTACCTGCTGCTGCAACCCTACTTCGTACGTGATCGTTTGTTCCGGATTAAGGTTAGCATTGCCGAATGTGGTGGCACTGGTATTCACATTGAATTTAAAATCAGGATTTGCAAATAATCGCCGCAACTGAGGCATCTGGTAGAAATGACCGTATGAAAAATGGATGATGCCTCGATCGGTGATTGGGTATGAAACGCCAAGGCGCGGACTGATCATGGACTTTGAGGAAGCGGTGATCTTCTCCCCTTCAGGATAAAAAATATCCTTGATATATTTTGCGTTCGCTCGGAAATAATCAAATCTCAATCCCAGATTCAGGACTATACTTTCAAATTCCAGTTTATCCTGCACATATCCGGAATATTGGTAAGGAAAACGCGCATACGAATCATTCTTATAGTCGGCCGGCGACGGAATTGTCGGAACCTTAAAATTTGCCGTATCGCGAAGCACTGTGAAACTGTGCTGGAACATCTGTGGGAAGCGCGCCTCTGCTCCCATTTTCATTTCGTTACGCACAGATAGAACTGATGAAAGATCTATTTTCGCTGAATATGTTTCAGCTTTCTGGTCGAAACGGTCATTACCTGATCCGCCAAAGTAAAATGTTGTACTGATCGGACGGTTCAGATTTTCGGTCGGTTCGTAGCTCAAGAATCCGAGATCTCTGAACCGGTACTGCTGATAGATATTTCTGCTATATGCGGCTTTCACTCTAAGCGTTGTTTCACCGCCATACACATCGGAAAATTCAGCCGAATGGAGAACGTCGTTCTCAAAATTATTATATCTTCCCTCCGGATTATACTTGAAAACATGGCTATAATTTTGATAACGGGCCTCATTAAATACAACATCGTATCCGAGCTTGCCCGTGCCCCCCAGTTTCATAGCAAATCTGTTCGTTACTGTCCACGAGGTACTCGAATTCATCGGAACAATTTGACCATCGCCGTTCATCGGAATTTTCCAACGATCCGATGTGAAATCCGGTCTATCGGATGGCAAATGCTCCCGCTTCCCGAACAGCCAGCCGTTTTCGTCATTAAAACGCGCTGACGAAAAGAATGACCCGACTCCGTCCGTTAATGGAATAGGACCACCTAATGTGCCTTCAACAACATAATGGCTGAGGATATCGAACTTTCCTATATTCATGAAAATGTTCGAGTGAGAACTGTACCGGTCACCGGAATAGACTGAAATCTGACCGGAGTACTTTTCGCCCCCTTCTTTCAATCCTGTTTCAACAACACCGCTCAGTGCGTTTCCATATTCTGCATTGAATGTTCCCTGCACAACTGAAAGTTCCTGGATTGCATTCGTTGCAATAGTTAAACTGTTGGAATTTGTGAACGGATTATTTACAGAAACTCCGTTGATTGTATACGAAACTTCTTCGGTTCTTCCGCCGCGAAAATGAAGTGCACCATCGGATCCCATAACTACGCCTGCTTGCGTAGAAAGAATTCCGGCAACGCTTTCTACCGGCAAGGTTCGTATCTGACTTGCATCAACACTGGTTTGGGACGACGTGAGATCACGGCGCACGAGCGGCTTTTCTGCAACCACTATTACAGCATCAAGGTCAACCATCTCGGAGGAAAGTTTCTCATCGACCCGCGTTGTAAAATCTACATTGACCTGAACATTGCGGACAATTTTTTTCCGATACCCTATTGCAGAAATTGCTACAGAATATGATCCGGGGGTGAGATTGATAATCACAAAATTACCGTCAATATCGCAAGCGGCTCCTGCAGATGTCGTTACGATAAGGATAGTGGCACCGACAACAGGTTCTCCCGTTTTTTCATCGGTGATCCTTCCGGAGATCTTGCCGGTTGAACCGGCGAAAAGCAAAGAAGAAATTAGTTGACAGACGAGAAGAAGAAACAGAACGCGGGATGTAACAACATTCATACTCTACCTTGCATAATGCTGTGCTCCAAAGACAATTTAGTTTATTTGACCATTGGTTTTGCTTTGAGAAAATAAAGAGAGAAGGTGCGAATGTCAAGATGAAAGATAAAACTACTCATCTTTTTGCATATTTATGCAATTCAACGCATAAATTGATTTTAATGATTTTTCGAGTTTTTCACTTGATTCTATCTCTGTTTTTTGTGTACTTAAAACCAGTGTCGGTTCTAAACAATTCTACTATCAATAAATTGGAGGTTCATCGATGAAAAGAATTTTTACTATGTTTGCTGTAATGGTGATTATCCTTGCGTTTTCTCCGTTAGGAAATGCACAGGTGAAGTATGATTCGACGAATTTCACTATCTCTGCTACTATTAAACCGAGTGATTATGCGGTTTGGCCAGATAGTGTTGCAGCATGGAGAGTATATGCTAACTACGATCTTGACAAAGATGGAAAAAAAGAATTTTTGGTGATTGTCGATCCTTCAACGACACAAGCAAGCGACACATCGATGCCGCGAATACTCCGTTTTGAAGCAAACGGTAACAATAAATATGATCTCGTTTGGTCAGCTCAGATTCCGTATCAGAACACTGTTAAAGGTTCTTGGCCATGTCTGACTGTTGGAGATTTGGACAAAGACGGTCTACAGGAAATAATATTCGGATTACCTTCTGATGCACGCTCCGTAGGCGATCCGAATCCAAACCGTATCTTTATTTACGAGTATGATAATGCTTTAGGGAATTTTCCTGCTGAACCTACTTTAACATCAAACCTTGGATTTCCGGATAAATTTTATTACGCAGTTACAAGCATTGTGGCTGACGATGTTGACAAAGACGGAGACGTCGAATTGATATTAAGTGCACGCCGTGCATACGGCGGCGGTTCAGGAACGGCAAGCACAAGGCCTTTGATGATCTATCATTTAGTTGGTGATATCAGTCCAAGTTTCAGTTCATTTGAACGGGAATTTATTGATTCTATCGGAACATTCAACGGTGGTTACTATCATAATAATCACGTTGTAGATTTTGATGGTGATGGCAAGAAAGAGATTTGGGGTTTTACCTGGGACTTATTAAGTTATGCCGTATATGAAGCAACAGGAAAAGATACGTACGTACTCCAAGCGGATGTAAATCAAGCGGCAGCATTTGATTATGGCGAACAACATAGTGTTTCATTTTATGATGCAAATAAGGATGGAAAGTTGGAAATGTTCGTAGCAGGTCAAGCCAGCCCGCCAAGTGCAGTTTTTTATCTTCCAAACACTACCGACGTATCGACCTTAACCACTGCAAGCACCATACAGATAACTTCTGATTTAGATGCCAATTTTCAGGGTGCAACAATAGGCGATATTGATGGTGATGGCGAAGTAGACTTCTTTATAGGCGACTGGGCCTCCAGAATGGTTTACCGTCTTCGACACATAAAGGGACAATCATTTACAGACTCTATGGGATATAAACTTGATACATTGTTTTCCGCACCATATGATTCTACCTATGAATTACCAAACGTTACCTTTGGCAATGATCTTGATGGTGACGGAAAAAGAGAACTGATAATTGTTAACACAAATACACGAGCAGGCTTTCCGAAAGATGCATCCCTCATTATTTTAGAAAGCAAAGTTGTTGTATTGAGTGTTAAACAAGTTTCAGAACTCACTCCTTCCGGATTCTCGCTGGGACAGAATTTCCCGAATCCGTTTAACCCGACAAGCACGATCCGTTTCTCTGTAAAGAAAGAAGGACAGGTCGAACTCTTCATTACGAACGCACTTGGTCAGCAAGTCGGTTCACTGGTGAACGGTATCGTAACCTCCGGCACGCATGAAGTTACCTTCAATGCCGACGGGCTTGCCTCGGGGACATATTTCTATACATTGAAATCAGGATCCTATAGCGAAACAAAGAAGATGATGTTTGTAAAATAAGTTTTGCACATATTTAAAATAAAAAACCCGTCTCTGCACACGCAGGACGGGTTTTTTATTACAGTATACGGATCAATAGAAATAATAATGGATCGCTATCTGCGGCAGCGGCAGGATTGTACCGTCGGAAAAATATGTGAACAATCCCTGAAATGACAGATGCACGGCATCCTGAAGTAAAAATTCCCCGCCAAGACCTACGCCAAACCGGAACGGTGCGGCATATTTATTTCCGCCTGAACCATTGTAAACGTAACTGCTTGCCGAACCGAAAAAGAAACGTGCAGAATTACTTCGCGTAAGATCATGTTGAAATTCGGCGCCGAACGAATAGAACGTATCCGTATTTTTCGGTTTAAAGACACCCAGAATCGCCTGCAGAGAACTTTTCCCTTCGGTATGGTACCGATAACTGATCCCGGCCCCGGAAGCCGTGCCGCCGGAGAATCCTAAGCCATGGATTCCTTTACCGAATGCATCCCCTTTTACATTTGAGGCAGCTACTTGTGCCTGAACAGGAGTGAGCATGAAAAAAAGTACACCAGCTACTGCAATAAGAATTGATCGTTTCATTTCCATCCCTTAAAATAAATTGTGAGTCAAACATCAGCACTATTGATCGTTCTTTAACCAACCGTATATCTCTTTTAAGCTCGGTTTTTTTCCTGTGATTAAAATTCCAATACGGAATACCTTCCCTGCCACCCACATCAGTCCATAAATCGTTACGACAAGTGTTGTCAGTGAAAGTGCGATCTCCCACCATTCAGGAGCACGCACGGAAAGCCGCAACGCCATCATTGTCGGTATCAGCAACGGAATTTGTGATAATATCTTTACAAGCATTGAATCCGGATTGAACATCAGTGGAACGGCAAAAGCGATCGGCAGAACAAGAAAGATCGTAATGTATCCGGTCATCTGCTGTGCTTCCTGCTCCGTTGAAACGGTGGACCCTGCAATAATGAAAATACCGACATACATGAAATATCCGAGAATGAAATATGCGAACAATAATATTAGATTATCGATTGTCACAAATGTAACAGGCGTTGCAAAGTTCACAGCCGCCATGATCAATCCCCAGAATGCAACAGTAGTGAGCCCGAGCAGGGACAATCCGATAATCTTCCCCGACATCAGTTCCTGCGATGAACAGGAAGAGACCAACACTTCCACGATACGGTTTGCTTTTTCTTCAATAACACTGCGTATAAGCATTTGTCCGGTTGAAAGGACAAGGAACATCAGCATCATAATAAAAACATAGCCGGTCATGAATGTCTCCATAAATCCGGATTCTTTTTCTTCGCCATGCTTTGATACTTTGAATGTTTTGATATCAATTTCCGTCATTAATTTTCTAATCTTCGGAGCATCGTATCCGTACGATCTCAACCGCTGCTCGATGATAATATCCTCCAGCACTTTGGAGAAGCGATTTTGGTCACGAGCGTTCCCAACATTTTCGGCACGATATTCTATCTTCCCTTTTTCAAGAACATCTTTTGGAATGATAAAATATCCTTCTATCTCACCCGAAGCCAATTGGGCCGTTCCTAATATTTTGAGATGCTCCGTTTCGGTATTTTCATCATTGATTTCTTTGATCGAATAGTTCGGCTTTCCATTGTCGAGCTTAAATTTTCCAAGCATCTGCGCATTGATCACGGTTGTAAAAGAATGCGTTTCGTCGATCACACCGAATGTTTTTGTCTTTTCATCACCTTTGTCAGCAAGCAGTGCTGGAACGACAGTAAAAATACCCATAATCAACGGTGTCATGAACAGTCCGATGATAAATGCTTTCGTTTTAACTTTTTCGATGAATTCCCACCGTGCCACAGCCATAATTTTATTCATGGGCTGCCTCCTGTTTCATCTGCTGTCTCAGTTTCTGCAGACGGATATATGAAATGACCGACACTACGACGCCTACTCCGGCAAGCATACCTGAATCCTTCCCCGTGAAAAATAAAATTGCACCAACGAAAGCGGCTATTAGTCCGAACACTAACGACGTCTGCTGTTTTTTTACCAGCGGGTTTTTTATGGACGGAACAGAGACCGGATGGATCTGCTGAATATCCGATTTTTCTTTTTCTACCTCTTCCACTGATAGTCCTACAACTTCAAGGAAGATTGAGTTCAAGGAAGGTTCAACAAACTCAAACTTCCTCAGCTCAAGTTTCGGCAATACTGCCGTAAGAATTTCGTTCGATGATACATTGCCGTTCAGTGAGAGTTCGGCATAATTTTCATAAACAGTAGCATTTTTAACGAATGGTAGATCTGACAGGAATTTCCCATCCCCGTCATATTCCAGTTGAAGGGAATTGATTCCGAAACGCTGTTTGGCCTGTTTTACTGTCCCTTCCAAAACGATCTTTCCCCGATTGATCAAGCAGAGTTCGTCGCACAATTTTTCTGCTGTTTCCATTTGGTGAGTAGAAAAAATAATTGCTTTTCCCTGCTGCTTCAATTCGGTGAAAATATCTTTCATCACGATCTGGTTCACCGGATCAAGACCGGAGAAAGGTTCGTCCAGAATGACGAGGTCGGGATTGTGAAGTATGGTGGTGATGAATTGAGCTTTCTGCTGATTCCCTTTGGAGAGTTCTTCTACTTTTCGTTTCGCGTATGTGTGAAGGTTGAATCTTTCAAGCCACTCCATCCCTTTTCTCTTTGCTTCTTCGGCGGGAATTCCTCGCAGCGAGGAAAAATAGACGATCGTATCAAGAAGTCCATTCTTTCTGTACAGTCCGCGTTCTTCGGGAAGATAACCGATCTTATTTCGCATTGTATCACTGAACGGCTCTCCGTCGTAGGTGATCGTTCCGGAATCGGGTTTGGTGATGTTCAGCAGCATTCTGATCGTAGTGCTTTTCCCTGCACCGTTCGGACCGATCAGTCCGAAGATCGTACCGCGTTTCACTTCAAGTGAAACATCGTCGACTGCGAGTACGGTTGAAAATTGTTTTCGAAGATGTTCTGCTTTTAGCATAATCGTGATTGAGTGATTGAGCAGCTGAATAATTGATAAATATTGTGAAATGGTAATTGTATAATGGAGATTACATAATCTCTATCGATCAACTATTTTTTAATATTCTTTTAATTTGTTTAATATGATTTAAATCGTGTCCGGCTTCCAGGTTTATCATGTGGCGGATCGATTCCATTCCCCGTTCCTGATGAATTCCTGTATTCTCAAGAGCCGCGGTTGGTAATCCGGCTATAAATCTCATATTGGCAGCGCGAAGAACGGAAAACAACTCAAGCATTTCGTTAACATCGCATTCACGATATTGCGAATTTTTTGCCCATGCATCCTGATCGAACGGCTGAATTATCGCACCGTTCTTCTCTGCCGTCGTACGGTATCGCCAACCAAGTACGAGTTCCGTTTCAGCAAGGTGAGCTATGATCTCTGCCGCAGACCAAGCATCCGATTCCGGTCTTTTATAGAGTGTTTTCTTCTTCACACCCTTGATGATCTTTTTAATTTTTTTTGGAGAAGCCTTAAGCACCTTCAGTGCGTCTTGTCCTTCAATATTGCCTAAAATTCTTGCGGAATATTGTTGTGGAGTTTCCATATAAAAAGGATGAGTATGTTCGGAACAGAGTTGTTAAAAATATTCCTAAACCGATTGCAATACCGGATAGTATGCTGCACCGCATCACGATTCAAATAGTACGTAAAATATTTTACGGAGTTAAACGATAGATCATTCGCGGGAATGGAATTGTTTCCCGAACGTGTTCCAGTCCGCAGATCCACGCAACAGTCCGTTCAATGCCAAGACCGAAACCAGCATGCGGAACAGAACCGAAACGGCGAAGATCAAGGTACCAATCAAATGCCTCCTGCGGAAGGTTATGTTCCTTTAAGCGAGCAAGGAGGACATCATAATCATCTTCACGCTGGCTTCCACCGATAATTTCTCCGTACCCTTCCGGCGCAAGTACGTCAACGGCAAGAGCAAGTTTTTCGTTCTCCGGATCGCGCTTCATGTAGAACGCTTTGATTGCAGAGGGATAACGGTGCACCATTACCGGACGGTCAAATTGTTCCGATATCACAGTTTCATCCGGCGCACCGAGATCGTTCCCCCATTCGAACGCAATCCCTTTTTTATGCAGAATCTCAACAGCCTGATCGTACGTGATCCTCGGAAGCGGACGTTTTACCACTTCAAGGAATTTAATATTCCGTTCAAGCGCGACCAGTTCCGGCATACGGTTTTTCAGTACGCTGGCGACAATATGTTCCAAAAATTCTTCGGCGAGGTCCATGTCGTCGTTCAGATCGTTGAACGCAACTTCAGGTTCAACCATCCAGAATTCGGTAAGATGACGGCGCGTTTTGGATTTCTCAGCACGGAATGTCGGTCCAAAAACGTACACTTTTCCCAGAGCCATCGCACCAGCTTCGCCGTATAACTGACCTGACTGCGTTAAGTATGCTTTGCCAAGATCGAAATATTCCGTCTCAAACAAAGTTGATGTGCCTTCGCACGCCGCAGGAGTGAAGATCGGCGCATCAAGAAGCGTGAATCCCCTTCCGTCGAAAAATTCCCTGATCGAACGGATAATCTCATGACGTATGCGCATTATGGCATGCTGACGCGAGGAACGAAGCCATAAATGACGTCGGTCCGCAAGAAATTCCACACCGTGGTCTTTCGGCGTAATCGGATATTCTTTAGCAATGGATATGATTTCTATGTTCGTTACATCCATTTCAAAGCCGCCCGGAGCACGCTGCTCTGCACGAATCGTACCTGACATTCTAAAGGACGATTCCTGCGTCAATTCACCGGCTCGGTTGAATAATTCATCCCCAACGACGGACTTGACAACTACACCCTGGCAAATTCCTGTGCCATCGCGAAGAAGAAGGAATTTTATCTTTCCGCTTGAACGGAGATTATACAGCCAACCTTGAAGAGTTACCTGTTCGCCGACGTGTTTTGACAGATCTTCGATATAAAATTTTGTCGCCATAGTTTTTCCATCAGATTATTGTCGGCCCGAGCGGAGTCGAGGGCAAACGGAACAATATTTGTCACGCTTCTGCCGAAGGCATTCCTTCGAGAGACTGCGCTCAGCGCGACTGCTTTTAATTCAATTTGAAAATATACAAAAACCTTGCTCGTTCTACAAAAAATAAAAAAGCACAGATGAAGACCTGCGCTTATTTCGACAACCGAAAGTACTGAGTTTTTAACTCATTGCAAGCATTTTGTCGATCGGCTTTCGCGCCTTGTTCAACAGATCACTGTTCATTTCAATCTGCGGATGCATATTCTTCATGCAGAGAAATAATTTTTCCAACGTATTTCGTTTCATGTGAGGACATTCATTGCATGAGCAATTCGCTTCGGGCGGCAGCGGAAGGAATGTCTTTCCTGTCGTATGTTTTTCCATTTGATGAACGATGCCGTACTCGGTCCCGACGATGAATTTTTTTCGGGAAGATTCCTGTACATATTTCAGCAGCATACTTGTTGAACCGATGAATGCTGACTTTGCCAATATATGGTCTTCGCATTCGGGATGTGCGATCAGTTCGGCATCCGGATGCTCCAGTTGAAGTCCGATCAGTTTTCGCTCGCTGAACGTCTCGTGAACAATGCAGCTCGCATTCCAAAGCAGCATGTTCCGTCCTGTTTTTTTATTGATATACGCGCCGAGGTTTTTATCAGGTGAGAATAGAATCAGCTGATCCAACGGAATTTGACTGACGATCTTTTCGGCATTGCTTGAGGTACAGATGATGTCGCTGAGCGCTTTCACTTCGGCGCTGCAGTTGATATAAGTAATGGCAACATGATCCGGATGCGCTTCACGGAATTTCCTGAATGCCGCAGGCGGACAACCATCCGAAAGCGAACACCCGGCGAGAAGGTCGGGCAGCAGCACAGGTTTATGCGGATTGAGGATCTTTGCCGTCTCCGCCATAAAATGCACACCACAGAAAACTATGACATCAGCAGTAGTAGCAGCGGCCCTGCGAGAAAGTTCAAGACTGTCACCGACAAAATCCGCCAGATCCTGAATCGGTGACTCCTGATAATAGTGAGCAAGGATAACCGCGTTGAGCTCTTTTTTGAGTTTACGTATTTCGTTTTCAAATTCTTGAGGCGTCATAATGATACACTATTTGTACGGAGACTTTATTCTTTCAAGCTGTGTTTTCACCGCTTCAATCGCCTGATCAACAGTTATCGAAGTGATTTTTTTATCTACGGCACGTACGGCAAGATGCCTTTCGTGCGGCGGTTTCCACACCGCGGGATCATTAAGACTGTGAAAAGAAACCGTTGGAACTTGCATGGCAGCAGCAATATGCAGTGTTCCCGTGTCATTGCACAGAAAGAGATTCATTTTTTTGATGAATGCGGCAGTAACTCTTAATGGCATAAGTGGTGCAATGATGATCTTTACTTTCAACATCCGCAGAAACTCATCCCGTATCTTTAGTTCATTCGGTCCGACAATGAGCACAACCTCATTTTCGTTCGTCGATTTTATCCAATCGACAACTTTAGCAAGTTTCGCCAATGGAAATCTTCGTGTCTGATCAAGCGTACCGAAATGCACACCCACAACTGTCCCGGCGCCAATACGTAATCCGTAATGAACCTTTTCCGCCTCCACTCTGTCATTATCGTCGATGGCAAGATCATACTCGAATCCATCAGGTGGAACCCCGAATGCTTTCACGATATCAAGATTATGTTCTATTTCCAATTGTATCTTATGCGAACGTGGTGTGAGAACATTATAGATCTTTTCCGGAAAGTCCTGATCAAGTTTCAGGTGGTTCGGTCCGATAATGTATTTTGCTTTGCTTATCACTGCAATAAGATCGGATGACAGCGACCGTGAAACAGTATTTAAAACGACAGCACAGTCATACCCTCCGTCGCGCCGCAATTGAGTAAAGAACTTCGTTATTGTTTGGAAATTCCATTTTTTTAATTTTTCGTAAAAGACTATAATCTCGTTAACATTCGGATTATCCCACATCATCGGAGCCGTGTATTCGCGCACAACAACAGCAATGTATGCATTCGGAAACCGTTTCCGAACAGCACGGATTGCCGGTGTAGAGATCAATAGATCGCCTAACTGATCATGCTGTCGGACAATCAGGATTCTTTTCAGGTGATTTACAGGAAGTTCGCGCGGCGATATTTTTCGGTCAGAACGGAAAAGTCCGACAATTTGAAGAAGAATTCTTTTAAGGAATTGTTCAACGGTGTTCATCGTTTTCCTTGATCTCTTCGTACGGAATGTCTTCGATCGGTTTTTGTTTACTGCAGGTCGAACTGACATTCCTGTTCAGAACATCTTTATTCGGTGTAAGTAAAAGACGTATGGATCGGATCACCTGCCCCAGAATCTTCGCTCCGATAAATACGATGATCATCCATATGATGAAACGAGCCATCACGATTTTGCCCGCGTTTTAGGATTATAATATTCAACTGGTGCTTTGTCGGTTCTCAGAATTTGTTCAAGAAGATCCTCAAAATCACCAGGTTCATTCACAAAATCGATCTCGGTTGCATTAATGATAAGCAATGGTGCGGATTTGTACCGGAAGAAGAAATAATTGTACGCTTCATTCAGGTCCTTAATGTATTCTTCCGACATATTCTCTTCAAAACTTCTCCCCCGCTTTTTGATGTTTGCCATCAATCGGTCGGTACTTGATTGGAGATACACTACAAGATCCGGCGTTGGAACATTCTTCTCGATCGTCGTCACAAGGGTTTCGTACAATTTCAGTTCGTCGTCCTGCAGCGTTAGATAGGCGAAGATTTTGTCCTTATCGAAAATGTAATCGGATACCAGATGATTGTAGAACAGGTCGCCCTGAAAAAGTTCCTGCTGCTGTTTATAGCGGCTCAGCAGAAAGAATATTTGCGTTTGGAAGGCATAATGATCCGGATCTTCATAGAATTTGGCAAGGAACGGATTCTCCTCGAATTTTTCAAGGACAAGTTTTGCCTGCAAACGTTCGGTAATCATTTTCGCCAGCGTTGTTTTGCCTGCGCCGATGACTCCTTCGATTGCAATGTAGCGTATATCAGACGGTCGGGTTTGTAATTGAATCATTGATCAGTGAAAAAAGTTGTGATGTGTGTTTTTCGGAAAATTCCACAGCGTGTTTGTCAGTCGTTTCGTTGTGTAGTTCCTCGATCGATTTATGGAACACCGGATGAACTGCCATCGGAGCGATCTCCGCAAGAGGCTGCAAAACAAAATTTCTATTCACCATTTCGCCGTGCGGCACCTTGAGTGCATCAGTGTTTATGATCGTCTGGTCAAACAATAGCAAATCAATATCGATCTCCCTCGGTCCCCATCGTTCAGATTCTGTGCGGCCGATCTCTTTCTCCAGCCATTTCATTTTTTGGTGGAATTGTTCTACCGTAAGATCTGTCCGGACCGAAACAGCAAGATTCAGAAATTCTTTTTGCGGAACATTCCCCACCGGTTCTGTTGCATAGACCTTCGACACTTCATCAACGACAGTACCTTCAAAATCTGCGATGCCACGGATTGCAGCGGCAAGAAATTCCACCCTTCTGCCGACATTGGAACCAAGACCAAGGTAGATTGTATGCTTCATTGGTTACCGTATCGTTTCAATTTGCACTTCAACAGAATCAACAACGCCATGGATCGGCGCGCCCAGTTTGCGAACGCGAACGATCGTTTTTTGGACCTGATGAAAATTGGAGATGATCCCTGTTCCCAATGCATGCGCGAGAGCTTCGATCAAATAATATTTTTTTTCCGTTACGATCTTTTTCATCAGCGAATAAACTTTTTCGTAATTCACTGTTTTGTCCAGATCATCGGTCTCTTTCGCCGCCGAAAGATCACAATGCAGTTCAACGTCAACTTCGAATTTCCCGCCAAGCGTCTGTTCGTCCGTAAGCGCACCATGGTACGCGTAGAAAACAGCATTGTGAAGTTTGATGATATCGAACGTTTTCATTGTGTATGAATATATTGAAGCGTGATGCGAGAATCAATTTTTGATTTTGTAAAGTCTATGAATTATGATGTTACTGTATTTTTTCCAGTGCTGTTCCGATTCTTCGTATGACCGTCTCTTTCCCCAGCACTTCGGCCATATGGAATAGCGAAGGACCGTTCGAAACTCCGGAAATCGCAAGCCGCATCGGATGGATCAGTTTCCCGGCTCCGATCTTACATTCTTCAGCCGTTGACCGCAGCGCAGCTTCAACCGTTGCAGCATTGAATATTTCCTGCGTTTTCAATGTTTCCGAAAGCTTCAAAAGATGTGCGGATGATTCCGGTTTCCAATTTTTTGCCTTTGCCGCTTCATCATATGATGAAGGTTCTTCAAAGAAATACGGACACATACCGGCAAAATCGCTGAGAACAACCACACGCTCCTTCATCAAACCGATAACCTGAGTGATATATTCGTCCGAAAATGATCCCCACCCTTTTTCTATGATCAGCGGTTTCACCAGAGGGAGCAGATCGTTGTCGGACTTTATTTTCATATGCTGCTGATTCATCCAGTTCAATTTTTCGATATTGAATACTGCACCAGCTTTGCCGACTCGATTAATCGAAAATTCATTAGTCAAATCCTGCATGGAAAAAATCTCCCGCTCATCTCCGGGATTCCAGCCAAGAAAGGCAACAAAATTTATCAAAGCTTCTTTGAGATAGCCCTTCGCACGGTAATCCTCAACCGCTACATCACCCTGACGTTTGCTTAATTTTGATTTATCGGGATTCAGCAGCAATGGAAGATGTGCAAACTTGGGAACAGTCCATCCAAAATATTGATATAAGATAATGTGCTTAGGCGTGCTCGGAAGCCATTCTTCGCCACGAATAACATGGCTGACCTCCATTGCATGATCGTCGACAACAACGGCAAGATGATACGTTGGAAATCCATCGGTCTTTAGCAGAACCTGATCATCGAGCGTATTGAAAGCAAATGTTACATCGCCGCGAACCTCATCGTGAAATTTCAATTCGCCGTCATCCGGAATTTTCAGACGCACTACATGCGGCTCGCCGGCTGCTGCTCTTTGTTGAGCTTCATCATACGGAATGGCACGGCATTGACGGTCATACATTGTCGCACCGGATGACCGTAGTTGTTCAAGTCGTTCAGCGGAACAGAAACAATGGTAGGCCTTCCCGTTCTTAAGCAGCAAATCAGAATGGGTACGGTAGATCGCCAGACGTTCTGATTGAATATACGGGCCGTGGTTTCCATCTTTTCCCGGACCTTCATCGTAATCAATTCCGGCCCATTGCAGTGCTTCAATTAATTTTTCGGTAGCACCTTCCACTTTGCGGGATTGATCTGTATCTTCAATGCGGAGAATCAATGTTCCATTGTTTTGTTTTGCAAAAAGATATGCATAAAGAGCGGTGCGGAGACCGCCGACATGAAGATATCCGGTTGGTGAAGGAGCAAAACGAGTACGAACGGACATTACAGGAAACCTTTCTACGCCGAATCAGCGCAGTGCGTTACGTGCAGAGAACAATTTTATTCATAAAAATACCAAACTTTTGCTATACTTCCAAAGACATGATATCATCAATTCACCATATCGCCACACTTGAACTTCCGGAACTTGAACCGTATAAGACGCTGCGCAGACCGTTCGAACATTTGGAGCAAGGAATCTTCGTCGCGGAAGGAGAAAAAGTAGTGCTTCGTTTACTCGCCAGTCCGCTCGCCGTTCAATCCATCCTACTTTCTCAGGATTGGTTTGAAGAACATCGGATAGTGATCGAAGAAAATACGAATACCATTGAAGTGTTTATCGGCACAAAAAAATTGCTGGAAACAATTGTCGGACACGTGCTGCATCAATCCATTATGGCGCTTGCATCGGTACCGAAGCAAAATACTTCCGATGATGTTGTTCGGACACTTGGCACCGGTCAATCCGTTGAGAATGCAAACAAAATTTTTGTTCTGGTGGACGGAATCACCAATGCTGAAAATATGGGTGTGATAGTCCGGAACTGCGTCTGCTTTGGCGTTGAGGCATTATTGGTGCTTCCGAATTCCTGCGATCCGTATTTGCGCCGGTCTGTCCGGAATTCCATGGGAAATATTTTTCAGTTACCGATCGTATATATCCATAACCCCGCGGAAGAGATACAAAAATTACAGCAAAACGGCATACGATTGTACGCGGCTCATCCTCATGAAAAAAGTGTCGATATCAGAAAGGCTTCGTTTACCAATGCATGTTGTATCGTGCTTGGAGCGGAAGGACCGGGAATATCACAGGATGTTCTGGAACTGTGCGATGAATATGTTACGATTCCGATGAAAGATGGAGTTGATTCGCTGAATGTTGCCAGTGC
This sequence comes from uncultured Ignavibacteriota bacterium, assembly GCA_903861125.1. Taxonomy (GTDB): domain Bacteria; phylum Bacteroidota; class Ignavibacteria; order UBA10030; family UBA8401; genus UBA8401. Next base: position 32,785 of record CAIOTF010000014.1, on the reverse strand, counting down.
GAGCGCTGTGATGTTATGGGAACTGCAAAAAAAACTAAAACGGTGAATTCCTGCCTCTCAAAAGATCTATTGATTCTGCCACAGAAAGCAGTGCTTCATTTCATGTATACCATTTTTCGAACCGAAACATGATTGTTTGCAGTCAACCGGTAGAAATAAAGTCCACTTGCCAGCGTGTTGCCGCCGCCGGAAAAATCGACAACATAGGAACCGGCAGATTGATTCTCGCTTACCAGCGTCCGTATTTCATTCCCGAGCAGATCAAAAATTTTCAACGATACAAAACTCTGCGACGGGATCGAATACGGGATCTTCGTGTATGGATTGAACGGATTGGGATAATTTTGGAAAAGGTTATATTGAATATCGTTTTCTGAATGAGCAGCGACGAATGTGGCAGGAATAAATTTTGCACGAAGATTATCCAAATAGATCGTCCCTTTGTACGTACTATCCACGACCAACTGCGAAGGGACCGTATAGACCGTAATCCGATCAAGACTGATGGGATAATCAATCGCTGAGCCGAAACCTTTCATCCAGATCTTGACCGTTTTCCAAACATTCAGCCAGTTGGTCGGCTGGTCTGCTGCTGTTTTAGAAAAATATTCACCATAGGCATCCCTGAACCGGAATTCGATCCGGTGAGGCTCACCGTTACTATAGACATCAATCATCATTGAATCAGGATTACCCGGAACAGCCTGATCCGTTTGCAGAAAAACACGGTACGATGAAACTCCTAATCCGCTTTTGTGCTTGAAACTGTATTGTAATTTTCCGGAGGTTGTTCCCGTGCTGGCCTGTTCAATCGATATTGAATACTTTGTTTCCACAGAATCCAGATTAGAGACGGAATACGACCATTGCGACGGATCGGCAAAATCATTCATACCGATACTCCCTGATGGAATAAAAACAGTAACCTTTGCAGTATCTGTCAAACCACTGAACTCCGCAATGATCGTAGCAGTTCCGGCCTTCGCAGCTCGGAATTTTCCTGTCGCATCGATAGTCCCGGCATTGCCGAGCACCTTCCAAGTGCCCATCGCCGAAGAAATCTCAGCTGGATTTGAAAGTGTATCCTCCCCACGCAAGATGAATGCAACAGATTGCGAAGTATCAAGTGAGAGTGTTTTCGGTTCTATGCGGAATGATTTCAATTTTGATACGGATGATACCTGAACGATATATTTTGGCGACGTAGAATATAGTACTGTTATGTTGCTGTCCTTTGTAACAATCAGTTTCCTTGTGCCGTCGCGGTCTATCAAGTAACAGGATTGGCTGCCGACGGAAAATAAGCGCTGCGTTGCAGCCGTTGGATTCCAAACGGCAAATACTTTCGATCCGGTTTCACCGAACGCTGCCGTATAATTATCCTGTACAACAGACAATCCTTTGAATGATTTTTTTTGGATGACACCGAACATCGTCTTGAGCGCAGTATACGCAGGTTTGGGACTCCGGTCATAATTCACGATGCCGAAATTATGTTCGGCATTGTTCCCCAGCGTTCCGTCGTTTTTGAAATCGTAGCATGAGATTCGTTTCAGATTCGGATTGGCATATCCCAGCAAATACATTCTGGTAAGATAATCTGCCTGCATCGATGCTGTTGTATACGGCCAAAGACTTGATGTATGATATCCTACCTCGGTCAGCCATATCGGTTTGGAATTTGCAGTCAGCAGTTGCGCCGTTTGAATATCGTTATTCAGCCAAATTTCCGGCGCTTTATCGACCCTATATTGATGGAACGATACTGCATCCATATAAAACAGTCCGCTGTCGCTGACAACGCCGGAAATAAAATTGGTCCAGGGAATATTCGGTAACGGCTGTCCCTCCAGTGGTGAAGTTGCACAGCCGATGAGAGTTATTGAAGAATCTATTTTTTTAAGCTGAGGATATACCGCCTTGATCATTTTCACATACGCTGACGCATTCGGCGACGGATCCCAGAACATCGGAAGGTTCGGTTCGTTCCACAGTTCATACTGCTTTACTCCGAGTGGCGAATACCGCTTAACAACTTCGGCACAATATTTTCCGTACGCAGTACGATTTGAATCCGTGATCATTTGCGAACCGGCGTGAGGCGCGTATAACGGATTATTGTAATTCAAGATCAACAATACGCTGATCCCTCTTCGCTGCGCAGCACGGATATAATCGTCGATCTGTTTGGGGAAAGAATACACCCCTCGTTCTTTTTCAACGTCGGACCAGTAACATTCGTCGCGTATTGCCTGAAATCCGGCGGCGAGAATCAAATCCAGTTGTGCCTCCATGCTGACCGAGTCCATGTCGGTACGGTTGTACTGACCAAAGTGAGTCTGGACACCGCGATAAGAGGTTGTATCTGCAGATAGTGCCGCACACGGAAAAGTTGCCAGCAAAAAAAACGCGAAAGCAATTACATTTTTTTTCATTTTGCTGTGATGCCGATTCCCGGCAGATTATTCAGCGTCAGTTTTCCGTCTACAACTGTTGTACCCCGGTATGGATCGTTCTTAATAAGAAGCATACCGTCAAGATCGGCCCAATCTACCATCGGCGACAGATGCGATGCAGCAGAAACAGCACACGATGTTTCGGTCATACAACCAAACATGATCTTCATATCGAATGAACGAGCCAGCGTGATCATTTTATTCGCTTCCCGCATTCCCGTACACTTCATAAGTTTTATAACAATGCCGCTGTATGCACCTTTCACCTTTGAGATATCACTTAAGCGCTGACAACTTTCGTCCGCAAGGATCGGCAGAGGACTCCGCTCGGTCAACCATGCGTGATCGTCGTATCGTTCTTTTGCCATCGGCTGCTCAATGTAGACCACTCCTTTTTCTTTCAGCCAGTGAATCATATCCAATGCATAGAATTTGTCTTTCCATCCCTGGTTCGGATCTGCGGTGAGAGGGACATTAGTGACAGCACGGACCGACTCGATCATTTCTTTGTCGTTGTCCTTCCCCATTTTTACTTTCAGAATCTTGAATCCGGCAGCCTCTTTTGTTTTCTCCTTAACAACATCTGCTTTGTCTATGCCAATCGTGAATGTTGTGTTCGGCGCTTTGTTCTTATCATATCCCCAGATATTGTACCACGGCTGGCCGACAATCTTACCGACAAGATCGTGCAAGGCAATATCAACGGCAGCCTTGGCGGCAGTGTTGTGAAATGCAAGCGCATCGATATCAGAAAGAATCGTTTCCAGATCGAAAGGATTGTCATATTTTGTTAGATCAACCCTCTTTAAAAATGCAATGACACTTTCCTGGCTTTCGCCGAGGTACGGAGGCATCGACGCTTCGCCATATCCCACAATTCCATCGTATTCAATTTCGACCAAAATTACCGGAGTAGTTGTCCTGCTGAGTGATGCGACCGTAAACACATGCTTTAATTCCAATGTATAGGGACGATAGGTCATTTTCATCTTTTTTCCCGATTGAGATTTGACCTGAAATAACGGAATTGATGAGAATAGTGATGCCGCACTTACGGCTAAAGCGGAGGTTTTGAAAAATGATCGGCGTGTATGATCCATAGTCGGCTCCAAAAATTTGCAAAAATATGTGTCGTTTGACAGTATATTAAAAAAAAACCAATTAAGCACTGCAACAATTATGCTGTCCGATTTTCCATATTTCTTTTTCTTTCTTTTAAACGGTTTCTTGAGTATGTTTGAGCGCGGTTTATCATCTCTTTCACAAAACAATGGCAACCTATGAGACTCGACAGAATAATCCAAGCGTTACTCCCTCACGACGAGCATTTCTTTGTCCTTTTTGACAAACTCGCCAAATTAATAGTGGAAGCAGCCGAAACGTTACGAACCCTCCCTTCGCAGGGAAAAAATGAACGCGAAGCAACGGTCTTGAAGATCCAGGAACTGGAAAACAAGGCGGATTCCATTACACATGAGATCTATACCGAACTGAACAAGACTTTCGTTACACCATTCGACCGTGAGGATGTTCATCTTCTTGCCTCCACGCTCGACGATGTTCTGGATTATATCGACGGTACGGCAAAAAGATTTCATATGTATAAGATCAAAAAAAATTCCCCGGACATTCAGCGGCTTACCGAAATTATCTATCAATCAGCACTGGAAGTGCAGCGCGGCGTAATACTCGTTGCCGACATGCGGCGCGCCGACGAACTTCAGAAGATACTGCAGAAAATCAATCAATACGAAAATGATGCCGATTCGATCTTCGATCATGCAATTGCCGAATTGTTTGAAAAGGAAACTGATGCTATTGAACTGATTAAGATAAAAGAAGTATTGGTGAATCTCGAAACAACGACGGATAAATGCGAAGATGTTGCAAACGTTCTTGAGACACTCTTTATCAAAAACGCATAAGAAAGAACGACTATGTTAACGCTGGTAATTTTTATCATCATTGTCGCTCTTGTGTTCGATTTCATCAACGGTTTTCATGACTCCGCTAATTCGATCGCAACAGTTGTTTCCACCAGAGTTTTGAAACCCAGGCAAGCGGTGGTGTGGGCGGCATTTTTCAATCTTGTTGCAGCATTCCTTTTCGACGTGCATATTGCCAAAACGGTCGGCAAAGGTTTGATCCACGTGGAGTTGATAGACCAGTTCGTGATTCTTGGTGGATTGCTGGGAGCCATCGTTTGGAATCTTATCACATGGTATTATGGTATTCCGTCCAGTTCATCGCACGCGCTGGTCGGCGGATATGCCGGCGCTGCGGTCGCAAAAGCCGGATTCGGATCCATCATATACAGCGGTTGGACAAATACGCTTATTTTTATTGCAGTTGCACCCATCATGGGAATGGTGATGGCATTTATTATTATGACCGCCATGATGTGGATCTTCCATAAACGGTCTTCATCGAAAATTAACAGTTACTTCAGAAAACTTCAGTTGCTTTCTGCAGCAGCGTACAGTTTAGGTCATGGAACGAATGACGCGCAAAAAACGATGGGCATCATTACCACATTGCTCGTAACATCCGGTTATTTGGCAACGTTCGAAGTTCCCACCTGGGTCATCTTATCCTCGCACGCAGCAATCGCCATGGGAACATTGTTCGGCGGATGGCGCATTGTTAAAACAATGGGACAAAAAATTACCAAACTAAAACCTTCCGGCGGATTTGCAGCGGAGAGCGCCGGTGCAATAACACTTCTGGTAACGGCATTTTCCGGAATTGCGGTCAGCACAACGCATGTAATCAGCGGCGCTATCATGGGTGTCGGCGCGACAAAACGATTTTCGGCTGTTCGTTGGGGACTTGCCGGCAATATTATTATTGCATGGATCGTAACGATTCCTGCCGCAGCAGCGATCGGAGCGTTAAGCTACTGGTTTGTTAAATTATTTTAGACCGGGGATAATAGCCTGAAGAGGCTTTCCTTTCAGATTCCGATTCTGCAGCTGTTCATCTGCTCCGATTTTCAGAAACACCATTCAATATTTTATATCGGGGCTTGAGCCCATCCCTCATTTTTTTCTGCTTCTAAAAATTAAAATTGGTTTAGAATATTTTCAGGTCAAGCAAATGAAAAAAATATTTTTTCTTCTGTCCCTACTCCCTATCATTCTTACAGCCCAACAATGGATCCGTGTCAATCAATTGGGTTATGTACCAAAAACAACGAAAGCGGCCGTCTTGATCTGTACGGACAGTGTGCCGACTCCCGCATCATTTAATATGCACGATGCGTTCACTGACCAGGTTGTATTCACATCAGTTCATGTGTCGGTGTATGGAGCATACGGTCCGTTTCAATCAACATTCCGGTTAGACTTTTCTTCATTCGACCGAGCAGGTTTATATTATCTGTCGGCCGGAAATATCCAATCGCCAGTCTTTAGGATTTCCAATACAGTATACAACGGCACATCCGATTTTCTCCTGTACTATATGCGTCAGCAGCGAAGCGGATACAATCCGTATTTGAAGGATTCATGTCACACGGAAGATGGTTTTATCATATATCATCCATCACTGGATTCAACTCATATCAATGTCTCCGGCGGATGGCATGACGCTTCCGATTACCTTCAATATGCGACCACTTCTGCGACCGCAGTGTTTCAGATGTTGTTTGCGTACCGGCAAAATCCGGAATCTTTTAGAGATGAATATGAAGCAAACGGTCTGAAAGGGAAAAACGGAATTCCCGACATTCTTGACGAAGCCAAATGGGGACTCGATTGGCTGGTTAAAATGAATCCGAAGAATGAGATGTTCTTTAATCAGATCGCTGATGACAGAGACCACCGTGGATTTCGGTTGCCAACGGAAGACACCGTTAATTACGGAAAAGGAAAAGAACGCCCGGTCTATTTTATTAATGGACAGATTCAGGGACTGTACCAGCATAAGAACAGAACAACAGGGGTCGCATCTACCGTAGCAAAATTCGCATCATCCTTTTCACTTGGTGCAGAACTGTTAAAACATTATTATCCTTCGTTTGCGTCCGAACTTCAAAACAAAGCTGTTGCAGCATACGGTTTCGCCAAAAAATATCCCGGGGTTTCGCAAACAGCTCCCTGCCGCGCACCTTATTTTTATGAAGAAGATAATTGGGTTGACGATATGGAATTGGCAGCAATTCAGTTATACAGACAATCGGGAAACGAACAATACATCCATGATGCCGTGAATTACGGAAACTTGGAATCTACAACACCGTGGCTTGGCGCTGATATAGCCCGGCACTATCAATGGTATCCTTTCGTTAATATCGGACATTATCTTGTCGCGCATGATTCCAAGAATAATTCGGAACAATTTATTGGCCATATCCGCGAAGGTATTGAGAAGGTATACCAAAAAGGAAAAACCAATGCGTTCTATTTCGGAATTCCTTTTATCTGGTGTTCCAATAATCTCGTCAGTTCTTTTCTGACGCAGTTGTATCTCTATCGCACAATAACAAAGGATGAAACGTATCATGCCATGGAATCATCGCTCCGCGATTGGTTGTTCGGCTGTAATCCTTGGGGAACATCAATGATTGTTGGCCTTCCGGCTTTTGGAGATACACCGACCGATCCGCATTCGGCATTTACGCATGTATATAATTATCCCGTCAACGGCGGACTTGTAGACGGTCCGGTACGCGGAACAATTTTTGAACAGCACAAAAAATATATCCGTTTAACGAAAGCCGATCCGTATGCCCCGTTTCAATCCGGTATGGCTGTTTATCACGACGACTGGGGTGATTATACGAACAACGAACCAACAATGGATGGAACAGCGGGTTTGACGATTTATCTTTCTTCATTGGAAAAAAGAGATCCTGCGGACGATACGGCTTCCATTATGAAGTATGGCGGCATTATACGATGCGATACGACCAAGAAACAAATCTTTCTGGTTTTTACCGGTCACGAATTTGCTGATGGCGGTACAACGATCCTGAAAACGCTTCGCAACCAAAAGATAAAAGGATCATTCTTTTTTACCGGAGACTTCTATCGGAATAAGAATTTTTCATCGATCATTAAACAGTTGAAAAAAGAAGGACATTATCTTGGTGCACATTCCGATAAGCATTTGCTTTATGCACCATGGGAAAACCGCGATTCACTGCTTGTGGATAAAACCGCATTTGTGAACGATCTGAAAAATAATTACAGAGAATTGAAAAATTACGGCATTACACCATCTGCCGCACAATTCTTTCTACCGCCGTACGAATGGTATAACCAATGTATTTCGGATTGGACAAGCGAATTTGGTCTGCAGCTTGTAAACTTTACTGCCGGAACTTCATCAAATGCGGACTACACGACTCCCGATATGCCGAATTATCTTCCGTCGGATTCCATTGTTACGCGAATTCTTCGGTATGAAAAAGTCTCTTCAACGGGATTGAATGGTTTCTTGTTGTTATCTCATATTGGAACCAGCGAGAAACGAACTGACAAGTTTTACCTGAGATTGGATGGATTGATTACTGAACTTAAACGGCGGGGATATTCTTTTGAGAGATTACATTGAGTTTCTAACGGAACAGTGACTGTGTTCAATTTCACTTTACGGTATAATCCATCTCCCGTAGTTTTTTAGATACATTTGAGCGTTGATCCCCCTGAATTTCAATTGTACCGTTCTTCACCGTCCCTCCTGCTCCGCAAAACTGTTTTAATATGCGGGCAATCTCATCCATCGTATCCGGATTATGATGCAAACCTGCAACAACGGTAACGCTTTTTCCTTTTCTTCCGGCAGTTTCCAAAGAGACGCGAACGGAATTTCCTTTTCCGGAATGCACCTTTTTCTGCACCGGTTTCTCTTCGTGTATCTTTTTTCGTTCTGATTCTGTGAGCAGCTGTTCAAGATCCGCTAATGATTGTAGTTTCATTTTGCTCTTCCTTCCATGGCGCGTTTTGTTCTTCTGGTTGGTTCGGCTTCCTGCGGATTTTCCGGCCAGTAATGTTTTGGATATTGTCCCCGCATATCCCTACGGACATCCTTATACGCATTTTTCCAAAAACTCGGAAGATCCTGCGTGACAGCAATCGGTCTTCGTGCCGGCGACAGTAAATGCAGAAGGACCTTTACTCTTCCTCCTCCGACTGTAGGCGTTTCTGTTTCTCCGAACATTTCCTGCAGACGGACAGCAAGCACAGGCTGACCAACGGTATAGTCTATGGGGATTGATGAACCGGTTGGCACAATAAGATGTGAAGGTGCAAGACGATCAATTTCCTGCAATTGTGCATAATTGAACATCGAACGCACGATCTGGTTCATGTCCAATTTCATCCATTGAGACCGGCGATGAATGCCACCGATAAACGGCTCAAGCCATTCTTCCAACGTCACGTTCAGATGTTCATCGGAAAGATCGATCCAATTTTCCGCAATACTGTTTTTTCTGATCCATTCACTGCGTGTCCTTATGGATTGCGAGAGGGCATCCCACGGCAGCGTGGAACAGCCTGACCGGCGTATCGCATTCAATACTATCAACTTTGCATTCGCAGGTTCCGGTTGAAAAGACTTCTCTGCAATTTCAATGGAACCGAATGTTGTAACATTCCGTGCAACAATCGTCTCTTCCTTTTCATCCCATACAATCTCTTTTTTTGTCTCAATTTGATCTGCAAAAATATCAAGGATATCACTTTTAGAGATCGGTTCCGCACAAAATATTTTAATGTCGCTCCCCGCTCCGTCTACTTCTCCAACCGCAAGATATTCTTCCTTTGAAAGCATACTTCCTTTCGGAAGCGATGCCGCCATATTTCCGGCAAGTTGGTAACGCTCTCCCGATTTCTTTTTTGCAACTCTTTCCGGATACGCAAGTGCAAGAAGAAGTCCGAGCGGATCAGTGTTCTTTTTTCCGGCTTGCTTTTTCACCTCAAGCATGTGCATCAGACGCAGGGATTGTTCCCGCATTCTCTGTATTGAATATCCGTCAGAGAATTTTACATCACTCATTGCGGTAAAACGTGAATACAGATCTATGTCGAAACCGCTCTTTCCGCGAAAAATATCCCGTTCATCAAGTAGCGCGGTAAGATCACAGGCAAGTTCACCGATGTGCCGCTCCTTTGCTTTCACCAGCATATGTGCATAGCGAGGATGGACAGGTATTGCAGAGATTGTTTTGCCATGATCAGTGAGATTTCCGTTTCTGTCTAACGCTCCGAGATACTTGAGCAATTCACGTGCCTGTGCAAGATGCGAAACCGGCGGACTGTCAAGAAATTTTAGACTGCGTCCCTCTCCGTCTCCCCACCGTGCAAGTTCCATCGCCAAAGGTGCAAGGTCCGCCGCAACTATTTCAGGTTGCGAATATTTTGCAAGATTCACAAGCTGAAACTCCGGCCACAAACGATAACACACACCCGGTTGCTGCCGGCCGGCTCGCCCTTTACGCTGATCGGCCGATGCCTGTGAGACTGGGATTGTTACTAGACCGGACATTCCTCTGCGTGCATCGAAGATAGCACTTCTGGATAAACCGGAGTCGATGACGACACGTACTCCTTCAATGGTAAGACTTGTCTCTGCGATATTCGTGGATAAAATAATCTTTCGATAACCGGGGCGTGCGCGTGTCAGCGCTGCCCGTTGATGATCAGGGGAAGCATCGCCGTATAAAGAATGGAGAACGGTTGTTGATGGAAGATCTTTTTTTTGAAGTATTGATTCAACTTTTTTTATCTCTCTTTGTCCCGGCAAAAAAACAAGAATGTCACCTTCATCTTCGCGTAACGATCGAACAATAGTATTTGCCACTATTGGCTCAATGGGTCCTTCATGTTTTTGGGACAAATAGTGTACGGTTACAGGAAAACTTCTTCCTTCGCTTTTAATGACCGGGCAGTCATTCATCAATGCAGAAACAGCAGTCCCGTCTATCGTCGCCGACATCACAAGAATCTTCAGATCCTGCCGCAGGTTTTCCTGCACATCAAGCGTTAAAGCAAGTCCAAGATCAGCATGGATACTCCGTTCATGGAATTCGTCAAAAATTACCATCCCAACGTCCGTCAGCGAAGCATCTTCCTGCAGCATTCTTGTCAGAATCCCTTCCGTCACTACTTCCAGTCTGGTATTTTTGCCGATCTTGCTTTCGCCCCGAATACGGTACCCAACCGTTTCGCCCGGTCTTTCTCCGAGCTGCTCAGCCATATATTCGGCGGATCGGATTGCAGCAAGCCTTCTCGGTTCAAGCATGATAATCTTTTTACCGTTAAGCCATTGTTCGTTGAGTAATGAGATCGGAACACGCGTAGTTTTACCCGCACCCGGTTCGGCAGAAAGAACAATTGATTGATTTGTTTGCGCGGCGGAACGGATTTGCGGAAGGATGATGTCGATGGGAAGCGAATTCATAGACCAAGATAGGAATTTTTTATGCATTACAAAAACCGGGCAGTGGAACTCATAGACTTAAAACAATATCCGGTCTTCAATCAGGATATTGTTGAAGGTATACATAGTTCCGCAGTTTTGCCGCATCCTATTTAAGAAGAATTAGTTTCTTCGTTTCAATAAATTTCCCTGCCGACAAACGGTAGAAATATATTCCGGCTGAGAGTCCCGACGCGTTCCATTGTCTTGTATAGTTTCCTGCTTTCATATCGCCGTTAAGAATTGTTGCGACTTCCCGACCTACAATGTCGAACACCTTCAATGATACGAATGTGTTTTGCTTGATACTGAATGGAATTGTGGTAGAAGGATTGAACGGGTTCGGATAATTTTGCTCGAGTTTCCAATCCATTGCAGCATTCCGTTTGGAAAGATCGTCTTCCGCCTGCGTTGCTTCTCCTAAAAAATATTTTTTTGCAAGATTGAATGCTGCCGGTCCGATCTTCTGTCCGATCACTCTTCCGGGAATATCGTCGATAGGAGGATGGATTCCGCCCCATATCCGCGATAAACTGCACTGATCAGAAGCATCACGGTATGTTGCCCACTGCAGCGATATATCGTTACTCGGTCCGTCTTCAAAAACAAGATATTCATTTTTTTGCGCATGAAATTCTCCCAAACCGCCGGGGAAATATTCATCACCGGTTAAAAGGGTCATCACCTCGGCTGCCGAACGGGAATATGTTGAGTGACCGGAAATGTATCCGGCAAACGGAGGTGTAACAAATGACGGACGCTGATAAGGCCACCAATCGCCTGCCAATATCCAGCCGACACCTGCAGTATTGATTTTGGGATCTTTGATATAATAATGCCCGCGCCATGTATATAATTTAATTTTACCGACATTTTTATTCCCCACACCTGCAAGTGAATCTCCCTGTTTTACAACTTCTATCAATCCCGGGATGAGCCGTATTCCTGCTTTTGAATAATTCGAAAGTGTCGAGTCGGAACATTGTCCCTTGTCCGTCATATAACGGATTGCGGAAATCGGACGGACATAATCATACCATCCTTTAATTCCCCATGCTGATATCGCTGCATCGTGAACGGCTCCGGCCATGACGAAATATGTTTTTACATCCCATTCAAGATCGTCAACGATCGGTCCCTGTCCGCCGAAACGTTTTTGAAACGCTGGATGGTCCCCAACATAATTCAAAATTGTAAACCAATGTCCCGGCGGTGTTTCGGATGAAGGTCCGTCAGCCCAGAATTCGGCAAGTACTCTTGTGAAATCGCCGCGCAGTACAATATTCGGCTGATACGCAAGTCCGGTTTTTGGATTCAGCGTTCGTCCTTTCCCGATATCACCCCCTGCCGTAAGATTATAAAAATTCTTCAGCTCGTCATTGGTCCGAGGCAGTTGTTGAATGTTGCCAAGCGATGCAGGAGATATATCCCATTTTACGCTGTCGGCAGGAGAAAGATGAGACTGCCAAATGGAGACCATTGCAAATCCCCATTTGTACAGAACACTTGACTCAATGTCCGGATGCAGAGTATCAAGATATGCCGGAGGACCCGGATCGTGATACACTATGTAATCGTTGGAACTCCTACGCAATATTTTACGGTCGTTGAGCGTCATGGCGAAGGGAGTGACATTCCCCCATTCCGGACAGAGAAATGGAGGTGTCTTCACAGGAATAATATTTCCGTTTTGATCAATAAATGTTCCTACCGTTATGGGCTGCCAGCGGTTTGGATCGGTTAGACTAGAATCGCCGAATTTTACCGGATCGATCGGCAGGTTACCCGGTTTGTAGAATGCATTCCCGAAATCAAATAGTTCATTCGAGCCGTCTTGAATTCCAAATTCTATCAATTTCTGTGCAAGATAATTTCCCAGAGAGGCGGGCGAACCCGTTGAATAATTTGTCGATGTCTTTAATGTATCATACCCTAACGCAATGAACAGAGAATCGAATCGTGCAAGTGCCTCTTTGGCCGCCGGAGAATATTTATACCGATATTTAAGAAGCCTATATGCAGCATAACTGATCGCTTCCTCTCTTGCCGCTTGAACGTTCACCTGAGCAGAAATGCCGTTGAATGGAACAGTAAATCCGCCTACTGTTCTTCCCAGGAAGAACGGTTGTGCTGTTTTGTCATAGACGGCCCACGCATCATACAGTGCAACGGAAAAATGAAAAAGGTTTCGTGCCTGAACCGGCGGCCTGGCAAAATCTTTACGTATAGCACTTAAGATCGTCTCATTCCACGCTCGGGCGACTGAATTCTTAGCTTCTGCTGAATTTGAGCATCCCAACGTTGCGAGTGCCAACCAGAGAAGAAAAAATCTATTGTTCATAAAATCATCTCACCGAAACGGTAAAAAATACATTGAATGATGCTGCTTTTGACAATATATCATTCGGGTTAACAAAATTCAATCGACACCCTCTTTACATTTACCTGTATAAAAAAAAATCCTGCCAATGGCAGGATTTCATAATAATATTTCTAAACAGAAGGGCTAGTACCGGCGATTTCCGCCACCACCGCCGCGTCCGCCGCCAAAACCGCCGCGTGACGAATTTTCTGTTTTGGGCCGTGCTTCATTAACGTCCATCGTGCGGCCCATAAATTCTTTTCCGTGCAAAGCTGCAATAGCTGCTTCTGCTTCCGGTTTTTTCATAAATTCTACAAAACCAAATCCCTTCGAAACATTGTTCGAACGGTCTCTGATCACAGTTACTTCACCAAGTTCTCCAAATGGCTGAAATGCTTCCTGCAAATTTTCTTTCGTTACTTCCCGATCCAAATTGCCTACGTAAAGTTTCACTCTGAACTCCTAATGATATTGAAATATTTTGAACATCTTTTTGCTGTTCTATTATACCATTAATAACAACAGTAACCTATACCTTATTCGGTCTAATTCTTGGCTTTAAGGACAATCACCTGTTTTTCAGTCATAATTGACCTTTTTTTCTCAATACCGGACCATTTCATATCCTATGCAGTGGATAATAAGCAGAATACGCTGTAACCAAAGTTACTTTATCGAATCAGAATCATCCTTTTTGTCTCGGAATATTTTCCTGTTTGCAGCCTGTAATAATAAATACCGCTCGTTAGTTTGGATGCATTAAATTCCAAAGAATAATTTCCAGGCTCTTTCACTTCGTTAACAGGTACCCGCACTACCCTACCGAGTATATCAAATACTGTCAGTCGGACATTCTCGGAATTTGTAATATGATATCCAATAGTTGTTGTTGGGTTGAATGGATTGGGGTAATTTTGTTCAAGTGAATAACGGAAAGGTATAGTATGATCCTGCTGCGATTCAATTCCGGACAGGAGCGAATTCCCCTCAGTAAGCCTGTAATGAGTGTTCAACGGAACATCCGTGAATATCTGAATATGCTTTGCCGACCAGGTAATTTCCAGCGTATCGATGTGAGTGATTTGACCAAATCCAAAATGCAGCAATGAACTCATTTGTGAGGCAAAACTGTTTCCGGCAGTAACCGTCCTCATTTGATTTTTACCGCCCGTAACCGCTCTTGCTTTAACACCAACTGCCATTGTGTTCACGGTTGTTCCGGTAAGTGTCAGCGTAATCCAATTCCCCGATTTATTTTTTGTATTCATTAAAAGTTTATTGTTTCCGTCAGAGGCAGCTGCAACAAGGTCAAGATACCCATCGTTATTAAAATCGCCATATGCCAGACCGTTGAAGGCAAAAGGAAAATTAAGATTATATTCCGAAGATTTTTCGAGAAAGACGCCGCCGTTGTTTTCGTAGTAAAGACTTCTCACACCGTTGAACCCGAATGTATTGACCATAAACATATCGTCGTCCATATCATTGTCAAAATCCTCCCAAACGACCCCCCATGTCATGCCATTCAATTCCGCACCCAGCGTATCAGCGATATTAATATATTTTCCGTTAACCTGACGTTTATATAAACCACCTTTACCGATACGGGTAACGTACACTTCCTCCCATCCGTCAAAATCATAATCTTTCCAGTATACTCCCATCGAATTTCCGACTCCAACATCGTACAGTCCGTTTTGAAAAGAGATGTCGGTAAATGTTCCGTCACCATTATTTCTGTACATACTGCTTGGCAAAAAACCATCGTGCACAGCGTAAATATCCTGGTCCCCGTCGTGGTCAATATCTATGAATGTTACCTGCATCGGTATCGTACTAGAATAACCTTCTATACCGGCAGCGGTTGATACATCGTGAAACGATATTGTATCGTTATGGGATGTATTAAGGTAAAGAAGATCATACGACGGATATTCTGTTGCAAGAAAAAGATCTAATTTCCCGTCGTTATTATAATCTCCGAAGGCTGCTGTTGCAACCACTGCGGAAAAATTAATACCGCAATCAGACGGCATATCCCGGAATGTTCCGTCTTTATTGTTCAACAAAAGATGACAGCGCCCAATCCCATATGCTTCAGCTAAAAACAGATCCGCATAACCGTCGTTATTGATATCGCCCCACACTCCGCATGAATAACTTCCAAACAATTGCAGATTCGCTGATTTGGTAACATTGGTGAATGTACCATTCCTGTTATTTCTCAACAGTACACAATACGTTGTATCGTTGTTGACTGTATGAGCAATGTTCGAGAAAAATATATCGTCCCATCCGTCTTTGTCATAATCAACGACTGAAACACCGAAATTACCATAATACAACGGCGATAGATTTAAACCGGCGGACTGATCCGAAAATGGATTCTGCTGAGCCAAAAGAGATATGGAAATTATCAAAGTTAAGAGAAGCGTTTTCATGGTAACTTATATTTTACATTATATTCATAACAACAGGAAATCAATCAATTAAAATTACTAATCGAAAAAATCCCCGCATAGTCACGGGGATTTTTAGTGATTCCAATAAATATTAAGAAACTATACCGCTCATTCCATCCGTTTTATGATATTTTTATTCTGATGGTTGATGATTTCTTTTCCTTCAACGGTGTATAAGTAATCGATTCTTTCTTTATAAAATTCGGTGATCTTCCCTCGTACCATTTTTAATGTGCTGTTAAGGAAATGATTTTGTTCCGTGAATCCTTCTCCTAACACTCCAACTGCCGATGGAAGCCATCGTTCAGGAAATTCCCCGGCATATTTTCCTCCCGGTCGGTATTCCCTGATCTCCGATTCAAGCAGTGTAAGTGCTTCACATTGGCCTTGTTCCGTATGTGTTGATAGTCCTTTTTGCTGAAGATGGCCCAGTATCTTTTCTTTGTTTGGAACAATCAAAGCAATAGTATACATGGATTGATTGTTGTAGAGCATCACCTGATCGATGTATACCGAATTTCCTACCAATGCTTCCTCAATTCCTTCCGGACTGAATTTCTCTCCGTCGTGACTGATCAAGAGGCTTTTTTCGCGACCTAATACATATAAAAAATTATCCGCATCAAGATACCCAAGATCACCGGTATAGAGCCATCCTTCGCGAAAAGTCTGGTTCGTTGCTTTTTCATTCTTCCAGTATCCCGCCATTACATTCTCACCGCGTATAACGATCTCGCCATGCTCACCAAGAGGAAGAGCATTCCCTTTGTCATCACAAATCTTTACTTCAAGATTCGGCACGATACTTCCCGATGATCCCAGTTTATGTTTGGCGGGAACATTAGCGGAAATGATCGGTGACGCTTCGGTCAAACCATATCCTTGATACATAGGAATACCGATTGCATAGAAAAAGCGCTGCAGTTCTATATCCAGCAAAGCGCCGCCGCCGATGAAAAATTCCAGCTTTCCGCCAAAGCTTTCACGGATCTTTTTAAATAAAAGAAAGTCGATCAATTTGTATTGTAATTTTTCCCATGCAGTACCATTGGCACCTTTGTCCCATCCGATTCCGTTGATCTTGTACCCAAGGTTCAATCCTTTATTGAACAACGATTCTATCTTTGCCCCTTTTTCTTTGATCCCCTTTTCAATATTTTTCTTGAAATTTTTTGCGAGGGCCGGAACGCTTAACAGAAATGTCGGTTTTGATTCCCGGATATTCACCGGTACGTTCTTTAATGTTTCAAACGGTGTTTTCCCCACCTGAACCGAGGCCATGCTTGCGCCGTTCAGCATCAGCGTATAAATTCCTGCGGTATGGGCAAAACAATGGTCCCATGGTAAGATCAGTAGAGAACAATACGTCTGCGGAATATGGAGAAGTCCTGAAGCCTGTTCAACATTGGAAGTATAATTTCTATGCGTCAGGATGATCCCTTTCGGATCGGCTGTTGTACCGGATGTATAGCAGATATTTGCCGGATCATGTTCTGCGATGGAATGCCACCGTTCCGAAAATTTATCCTGATGTAACTTGAGGTATTCAGTTCCCAAATTCAACAAATACGTGAAAGATAATTCTTCGTCATTCACCGGTTCGCCGTCGAGCACGATCACCTTTTCCAGTTCGGGAAGATCGTTTTCTATGGAGCGGATCTTGTGAACATGACCGCCGGAGACGATTACCATCCGCGCGCCGGAATGCAGCAGGCGGAACTTCAGGTCTGCCAGCTCATCCAGTTTTACTGAAAGAGGAACATTCACTGCGCCGGCATACAGCATGCCCACTTCTGCAATGACCCAGTCATTTCTTCCTTCGGAGACCAGCGCTATACGGTCCCCTTTTTGTATGCCAATGCTCATTAAACCCGCAGCACAGGCATATACTTTTTGCCTCGCTTGAGCGTAGGTGAGTCCTTCATAGGCAGTTGATTTTTTTTCCCAAAGGAGAATATTCGCGGAAAATTTTTCGCAGCTCTTTTCGAGCAGATTCGGGATGGTCCGTTGTATTGAGCTATTCATAATGAAATACGGTTTTTTAGGTAATAATTTAGCTTTATGTACCGAGAATTATCAGGAAAAGCAATTAGTAAAAAATGTACGACACAGAATCAATATTCAAAACCGGACTTGCATATAGCGCAGGATCTCTCTACCATTAAGTTCACATTAATCCCAAACATAAAGGAAACATGCAATGGAAAATCAAAATTATTCAAACCATCGTCGATATGTTCCTCAGTATCACGGACTGCTCTTATTCTTACTCACCATAACATTCATCGGATCGCTGGTCAATATCTATGAATCCTGCTGCAGCAATCAATCCATTTACAGCGCATCATTGATCACCGTTCTTACGTTCTGCGGATTGATCCAATTCTGGTACAGCCGGGCATTTGCCGTGAGGGTGCAGGATCGTGCAATTCGTGCGGAAGAAAATCTGCGTCATTTTGCATTGACGGGTAAACAGTTTGATCCGAACTTGACAATGGGACAGATCATTGCATTGCGGTTTGCAACGGACGAGGAATTTTTACCTCTGGCAAAACGTGCTGTTGATGAAAAACTTTCGCGGGAAGATATTAAGAAGGCAATCAAAACCTGGCGGGCAGATCATCATCGGATCTAAGCGTGTTAGCAATTCTGTTAGCAGCCATTCACTGCCGTATCCTTTAAAATACAAAAGCCCAGTAAATACTGGGCTTTATTGTGATCGCGGATGGTCTCGAACCATCGACCCTCTGCTTAAAAGAAAGGCCGACTGGTCAATACAATCTAATTTCGCCACTTTCGTTGATCATCGGTTGAACGTTTTTCAACAAATTTTCAACAGCACCAGTGTGTTAAATTTGTATATGCAATATAGTTTTTTTTCCTGTTTTGTCAACATGGCATTGAGATTTTTTTCAACTCGTTCTTCATTACTTCACGATTCACACCAATATAATTCTGTGTCGTCAAGATCGATGAGTGTCCCATTATTTCTTTAATAGTATTGACTGGCACACCGGCATCGGCAGCGTATGTTCCGAACGTATGACGAAGAGAATGGAAATGAAGATCTTCCGGTAGCCCAAGTTTTCGGATCAATTTCTTAAGCTTCTTTGAAATATGACTCGCATCGACTGGTTCTCCTTGGTCCCTAACAAATATTAGTTCACCCTTTCTCGGTATCAACTGTAAAATCTTTATTGCATCCTCATGCAACACGATTGTTCTAGCTTTACCGCCCTTTACTCGATATTCACTGCTTGACTGGATTGAAATTGTTTGTTTTTCTTGATCATAATCGGTCCATTTTAGATTCGGTATTTCTCCTCTGCGAAGTCCGGTAACAATTGCGAACAAAACGATGCGTCTGAACCACGCATCTTTGATATTCGCTAATAGAAGATCGCACTGTTCGCGTGCAAAGAACTTAGTTTTCTCATCATTTATCTTCAGCTGTTTAACAGAATCGCAGGGATTCTCTTTGATTCGTTTCCATGAGATAGCTACGTTGAACGCTGCTCTTATTGTTCGGATATCCATATTAATAGTTGTCAGACCGACTTCATCTTTTCGTTTCCGTTTGAATTCTTCAATATCTTCAGCGGTAAAACCTGCTATCGACTTACTGCCTGCATATATGCAAAAAGCTTTAATGACTCTCTTCGCATTGTCCAATGTTTTCGGTGCCATATTGGATGAGACATATTCAATGTATTTCTTGGAAAACTCCTCGAATGTCTCTGAGACAGGAATACTTTCATTTTGTTGTGATCTAACTTTATAATAGCCAGAACTGATTTCCGCTATCTTCAACAATTCTACTTCATCCAAACTTGTCATCAGGTCTGGTATTATTTCTGATTGAATACCCGTTGCAGCGATGATGTCTTCATTTGAAACAACGGATTCATTCTCTTTAACTTCAACGACAACTCCGTTTAAACGAATCTTCGACGGTTGACTATTCCTTCCCATTTGAAGGAAACAGTATAGTGCTAGCAGCCGATGATCGTGCAGCAAATATTTAGGAAGTTGGGTGAGTGTCATAGTGATTTAATTAAAAGCCGGCGTTTCCGCCGGCATATTTGTATCTAATTGCTAAACACAACGGATTTTGTCCTTTTTAGTAAAGAGACCTAAAATACGTTTAATTACCGCGTGCGATTAATTCAATTTCTGGCACAAAAGTTAAAAAGAGTTTAGCCATTTTTTTCAGTGTGTAATTGATATCCTCCAAGACATCACGATCGTCAGTCAATGTTCTCAGTGAATAATATCCTGAATCCATTAATTCCCAAGTAAGAATACGGGGAACCTTCAACCCTTTCAGTGTTTTGAGAACATTCCAATATGACTTTGGATCAACAGCTTGTTGTGATATCATTTCAAGAAAAAATGTTTTGCATTCTTTATCGGAGTAAAACGTAGCAGTTAAAGGCGTTTGTTTCCACTCAACAGACAATTCATATGCAATACCTCTTGGACTATTGAACCGTTGGCATATTATCTTTTTCTCGCTAAAGTATTGAATCTGTTCATCCGTATTTTGTATATCTTTAAATAGTATCATATTTATACCTTTCCGCCGGCGTTTCCGCCGGCATATATTTGCATCTATTTCTTGTTTCTATTGGCATTATCTTTTAATGCTCTTTTTAACTTTTCTTTGAAAATATCTACTTGATACTGATGTTGAGCATCCAATCGATATTCAGGATCCTTGCATTGAATTAGCTTTACGAAATGGGCTAGAGCTTCGGTTTTGAAATCACCCATTACACAAAAGTAAGTTCTAATATTCAACTTCAGATATCTTGAGATTCTTTTCTCTGAAAGCAGTTTTTCAATATCATTGTATGCTATTAATCCTTTTTCACCTCCTTCACTGATGCGGGATACCAACCGATTGATAATATCTTCGTTTCCTTTCATCCCTTCATTTTCGAGTATATAGTTCAATGTTTTTGCACTGAACTCTGCTACTTCCACTTTGTATCTTCCTCTAAAAGCCAACATTTCAGATGCTTGATAGGCTAATGGGGATAATGGTTGTTGCATAATCTCCAGTGTATCTTTTGCTGCACAATCACCTGCGATCATCTCTTGATTATACTTCAACAGGTTTCCAATTTCTTTCGAGCATTCATTGCTCTTCAACTTCCCGTTGTCATATTTGTTTCCAAGTTTTTTATATTCCTTGGAGAATTCCTTGTATCTCGACCCAAACGAATTTCCGTTCTGTTTTTTCATAAGTAAGCTCTTTCTTATGTTTTATAAAACTTCCGGGCCAGCATTCGCCGGCCCGGTATATCTTTTCTTTAAGCTACTTCTGGAGCAACAACTGGCGTAGATTTTGATGATGATTCATCCGTTACAATATCATAACGGGACTTGAACCACTTCATCATGCTTGCCAACAGTGGGCCGCTGACCTCGTCAGGCACACCTTCAAATCTGACCTTGATCTTCGAATTGTTCTTTACTACTACTGCAAGAACATCTCGGAATTGCTGTGTATCGTCTTTCTGAATTGCCGACACAATTCGCTCTTTTGAATCTACTGGTAACTCAGAAGATTTGAGGTGCTTCTGCAGCGTGAATGTTAACTTGCCAACTCGCAATTTAACATTGCCTGCTTTGCTCTTCTCGATTCGTTCAGCTGAATCGATCCCCTTGTTGTGATCCAAGTGGGAGTTAAGCTTTTGCTTCGACAGTTCCTTTTCAACGTTCGCAGCATCCCTTTCTCCTAACCAATGGATGCGCTGGGTTGCCAAGGTCTTCCGACGAGTCGATGTAATCGACTTTCTTTCCAACTCCTTGTCAATCGTCTTCAGCTTCTTTTCTGCTGAATCGTAACGCTTTGTTGCGCCGTTAAATGTTCGGCGCTGCGATAGAATCTCGGCTTTCGAGATTCGCTTATTGCTTGTTAATGGGTCCATAGTGTATCTCCTTATTAGAGAACTATTTGTGAACCAGATTTTCTGGTCCACGTTGAATCGGTGTTGCATGTTTTTGTATCATTTGATCATTGTGACCTCCGTTTGTTATTTGTGTCATTAGTTGTTCATTCCAGGGTAGCGGTTCAAATCCTGTTCTTCCTTCATACATTTATACAAATCCAATTGTTCTGCATGTCTTTCATCAACTGGATCAACTTTTACTAATTCTTCGGCTATCGAAATGGCTTTATCAATCTGACCAAGCATCTCATATATTCCTGCTTCATATACACGCAATTCTTTTTGTTTTGGTTTTTTATCAAGAAGTTTGTTTACGCATACTAGTGCCGACTTAAATAGTCGTGAAAGAAAATAAGCTCGTAACAATCCAGACAATGTAAGTTCATCGTCTGGCAACACTGCATTGCTATATTCGAGAAAAGGAATTGCTATGTTATACTCTCTATTCTCGATTAGAATAAATCCTTTTAATCTAAAGGCTTCGCCATATTCTTCGTCCATTGCAATTGCTCTGTCAACGAGTTCCAAAGCATGATCATATTTTTGCAATGAGTAATGACAATCTGCAAGGTGATAATATACTTTCGGATCTTCCGGATGAAACTTTCGGTATTGACCGAAAACTGAAAGAGCATTTTCGTATTCATCCTTTTCAGCTAAAGCAAGACCTTCATTGAACAGCTGGGTCGAATGAACCATCGGGTCATCGACAAACATTTTTGAGTTTACATTCAAGTCTGACATAGTTGGATTCCTTGAGTTAGTAGTTAATGTGTATCGAGCGTTAATTAGTATTTACAGGCGGTGCACGTTCAAGATTGTTTTTCATTATGTTCTCCTTATGCAACGTTTGCGTAATCATAATCTTCATATTGAACAGCAAATATCATCTGATCTTCACTTAACATATAATTCATGTATTCATTCTCGATCATCAACCACTTACTAAACAATTCACTACTATTTGTTCTAAAGATTAAAGAATCCTTGATCCATTTGAATTCAAAAGTGGAATCTGGATCTTCTGATGCCCATACCTCAAAGTGGCGCTCCAGTTGATTGACAATTGAATTCGTTAACCTTCCGAATTTACCACCGGTAAAAACGATCGTTGAATAAATCATAAAATCTCCTTTTGGTTGAATGTGTTGAGTTGCTTCCAGTGCCCAGTTTTTCTGGTTTACTGTTGAATCTGTGTTAACAGTTACTGTTTTCATAATATTATGTCCTTTCAAGACATTGTCTGCGGTTTCCCAGAAAACCGGAGAGTTTGAAATACACTCGTGGGGTGCTGAATCGTTTATTTTTAACTGTGTTGTGTTTACTGTCTCCATACTTATTATGTCATACAACTCGTGTATGTTTACATACATGTTGATCATGCTGCTCTCAAAGCCTGCCAAGATTCGAAAAAATATTCGATCTGATTTGCAATCATTTCGTTCCGAATATTTCTTGCCTTGGATTTATCTGAAGAAGAAATAATATCTGTTGATATTTCTTTGTCAATTCCGGCTGCATCCAGCATCAATTCTTGCCATTCCCCTGCCTCACGATTCGCTATCTGAGTAAGCAGTTCGTTCTCGTTGATATAATCACTAGCCAATGTAGATTCACTTTCAAAATCCTTCAGAAAGATAGATCGACCGACAGAATCTTTGAATGCTTCTACGGCAGTTACATCCGCAACTTCGATGATTATCTCACCTTTTTGGTCATCGATGAGGCGAATGGTTGTATCATCGATAGTTATTGAATTAATACCGACCATTAATCGGCCGGTCGTAGTCCGCAACCGAACATACAACGGTGTTTCATACCCAGGATTTGAAACTAAGGTTTGAACCGTTTTTAGAGCGTTAAGGATTTCGTTTTTCATTGTGACTCCTTTTATATGTTGTTTGTGATATGGGTTAATTATGATATGGTTGACTTGCATCTACTTATTATGTCATACAACTCGTGTATGTTTTCATACAAAACAGGCTTTAAAACAGAAAAAGCCGAAACAGCCACTTGTTAGGTGACGGTTTCGGCTTTCATATTTTATAGGATATATCCTATTTTGATGACAATTTGAGGATGTTTACATATAATTTACCTGACCATAATGCATAATAATGTGGTTATCCTACTGACCATAATATTTCAGTTGGCGGGCGGTAAATAACCCTCAAACCCGTATCTATATTATTAATAAGATGCTCACCAAAATCAACATCTTTCTCTTTTATTTGTTTTCGCACTCTGTTAATTGCATTTCGAACTGCAGTTGATGTCTTTAGATCATCCGTATCAATTTCATTAAATTGCCCGTTATAAAGTTGTTTCTTTAACCATTGTGTGTGCTCTTCCATTTCTCCATATTTTTCATCATTTAAAGACATTTCTTGTAACTCAGCTTCTGAATCTACAAGATCATCTTTATAAATCTTCATAGTTTTCGAATCTAATTTTTTCCTTCTTTCATATTTATAATTATCAAGATTAGTTTCATTCGATATTTCCATACCGACGTTTTTGTTAATAATCATCACCATAAAAGTTGATTGAAAAGGATGATGAGGTTTCACCAACAACATTTTGATATATCGTAGCCCAACACTATCCTTTAATGTTATTATCTCTCCCCCATTATATTTCAATAGCCATATATCTCCATCTCGTTGAAATATGTTGGGTTGTTCAGCTGAGACAACTTCTTTCAACCCAACTTTATTACTACTTTGTTTTTCCTTTTCATCAATCGAACTCAACTCTTTTGCAAATAATTCACTAAACTGTTTACATTCATATTCAGTGAGTGGATATCCATTCTCATGTGCAAGTCTAAAACAATCCATTCCTTTTTCTTTTTCCCCCTTCTGATACAGTATACCACCCTTCACAAAAAGTGTCCTAGGATCGTTAGGATTACTAGACAATGCCTTTTCAATATAACTCTCGAGTGATATATTTAAATATTCACATAATCCTGCCACATAATATATAAGAGGAGAATCCCCCAGCATCTTAAATGCAACGACAAAATCCTCCTCACAACCTTCTCTATCACCCAGTAAGAATTTTGACATCAATCGATAATACCAAGCATTTTCATTTTCTTTAATTATTAATATTGAACGGTTGGCTGACTCCAAAGACTTTTTATATTCACCACAATAGAATTGGATTGAACTCAAGGACTCCCATAACAAAGCACTTTCAGGTAACTTTTGAATACCATATGCTGCAATAACCATAGCCTTTGAAATGTCCCTTACCATTACGATTTTCAAATACATATAAATTGCAGATTCTTGGAGACCTGCGGCATCTCCACCGGATTTGTTAGCCTTCAGAAAATCATCTTCGGCCGTAGGATCTTTTAATTCTATTTTTACAATACCACGAAAATAATATCCGGTCGGGTTATTGGGAAATATTTCGATTGCTTTGTCAAAATTATTCAATGCATTGAAAAGATTACCCTTTCGGAGACAAAGAATTCCTTTACCTGTTGAGACGTGTGATTGTAGCTCTTTATCATATAGAGGTATATTCTCAAAATCTGAAAGTGCTTGTAATTCTTTACCTTGGTGTGCATATGATAATCCGCGAAATGCTAAAGATTCATATTTTTCTGGGCTTATTTTGATAGCTTCATCAAAATAAAATATCGCCTTCCCAAGATCATATTGCCTTAACTTAATAAATCCCAACAAAAATAGGGTACCAACATCTTTACTCTCTTTATTCAAAATATTTTTTAATATGATTTCCGCATCCATTAATTTCCCAAACGACACCTTCAAAAATGCATTATACCATAAAATATTTTTATCACTATTCCCTAACTGAATTAAATGGTCTGAATCTTTTAATGCATCTTCCAAATCTCCTATATTCACTTTGCAATGACAACGTAAAAAATGAGCTTCGTGTTCATTTGGATACTGTTCGATCAGTTTATTCAATGTTTGAATCGCAGAGGCGTAGTTTTCTTAATCAATTTCTATTTCAGCATTTTTGATTTTAGTTTTATAAATGGTGGGAACGGCAAAAACACTTTTCTTGGGACGCTCGATTAGATTTTTTATTTTTGGTTTCTTCATAATATATATTAATCATTAAGTAAAACTGTTTTGCAAATATTAATAATACAAGGGATAAGTTGTGCATTCCTTTTTGTGTCTAATTACGGATAATATTTAAAACAATAAACCTCTTTCACGAATGAACGTTCCAGAGGTGTATATTCACAGGTTTTCCCAATCTCTTATACAAAAGCTATTTTTTGAATTTTTTGTAGCCATAGTATGCTGCAACACCTAACGCTACTGGTGCCGCTGCAACAGTTGCTAATCCCGCGACCATTCCTCCTCCAAGAATTACGCCAATTGCAGCTAATCCACTTGTTATACCGGCGCCACCTAATCCAGCAACTGCGCCAGCAGCAGCGACTGCACCAATAGCACCTGCTCCACCAACTACTGCCCCTGCAGCTCCTGCTTTTATCGCATTTTTTTCTTTATTATTACTCATAATTACTCCTATAATGTAATTGGCAGAATATTTATTTTTAGTCAAGTTACCACTGCCAATATGAGAACCCGACGAGATATATTTTCTAATGTAAAATTTCTTTGCAGCATATTAATTTATGCATTCATAGCCCCTGGATTTGTGATATAAGGACTTATTTGGCTTGTAGTTTTATATCGAATTACCAAACGCTTTTTGATTCATATTTAGCATACTATTTATTTCCCCAATTTCTGTTTATTACTTCCATAATTTTTTTACCTATTTCAATAGCGACACGAATAATAACAGCTGGTGACATGATGTTTCTCCTATGGATATTTGTTAACAATGATTTTTGAACTATTATTTCGAAAACATACTTCATATTTTAGTTTTCTTTCACTTATATACGTTCTTATTTCATCATTTCAAAATAACAAACTGCATCGGATCGGCTTCAGACGAACGAAACGGGATTGATTCCTACGCCATCTTCCCCAACTTCCACACTATCCTCGCCATGGCAATCGTATCTAATTCACAATAATCCTCAAGCTGCTTCCTCACATTTTTCCGCTCGGCCTCAGTCACATTCTCACCAAATGTCACTCGAAGATATTCGTTACTGGCGGTTCCGCCATCGGCGATCTCCATCCCTTCGTATCCTTTGCCCGTAATTGCCGGCAGGACCGCTTTAATCGACGCGCTCCCCATCTGAGAAGGATGATAATAGTAGAACGCTCTAAATGGGTCGAGAAGGTCCACAATTCGCTCCTGGATACCCTTATTCCACTTTTTATACTCTGTGAATACTTCGGTCGCTTTATTCAACTTATCCTTTTCAAACGATGCGTTGTAGGTTACAATAGATCCCTTCGTTCCCAAATTCTTCTTCAGTAATCGCAATAACTCGGGTCTAGGATCATCCATCCCCTCGGCAAGAAAGCTGATATGCTCTGGTTTTGCATCCGGAGTTTGCTGAATATGCAGTGAGAATTGAAATGGAATCTGCTCGTATGGCCGGGAGTCATCGAACAACGGGAGTGCAGGTCCGATCGTTTCAAAATCGAGATAATATAAAGGATAGATCAATTCATTGAGGAATGACTTAATTCCATTTTTATCAATATGCGGTTTTTTAGAACGGATACTGTTGATCTGTATCTGCTGCTTTTCATTAAGGCTAATTTCATCTCCAAATGAAAGGACATCAGTAACACCTTTTTTGACGAGTGAAAATGCCGTTTCTGATTTGAATCGGTATAATGTAAATGGATTATGCTTCGGCAGGAAATCCCAGCACATATCAGTAAGTGGACAATCATAAGGATCACTGCAATGCGGTCCAATTGGTATTCTGGGATAACTTCTCTTTGCTATAACACTAACCATTTCCTCAAGTTTATCTTCTACTTGAGATAAATATTCTAACACTTGAGCAGTCACATCCTCTTGAATGAATAATTTTTTCGGATCGATCTCCCCTTTTCGCACATATTGGTTGTTGATATGCATTAGATAACATTTGTTGAGCGATAACCCGGCTCCCGAATATGTATACCATTGCAGTGCAAGATCGTGAAGATTTATATCCTTTACCTGAGTTGAACTTTTTACCTCGATGATATCCCATTTTGTTTTGCCGACTGGATTGAGAATATCAACACGGGCATAGGCGTACTCGTATTTGAATGCAGCTTCAAAGAGAGGTTTACGTTCCGAAATTAGTTTTTGCGATTGTTCGATTACTTTATCAAACGCTATGATACCTTTTGCAACTTCGATACCGCCGGGAAAGAGTTGCTTTGCGAATTCACCGACGATATGGCCTTGATCGAAGATTGCTTGTTGACCTGCGTTGACTTCAGGGATTTCGTCTTTTGCATTGTAGTTATACCACAGGAGTTTGTGGCATTGGAGGCCGGTGAGGTATTTGGATTTGGAGATGAATGGTGATGATTTTGGCATTCTGCTTTTTACAAAACAATGTTCTAATTCATTATTTATAGATTATTCAGAAATATCGTATTTCACGAACCGTGATATGTATTCTCGACTTAGATATTCCTTTTACATATTCGCTTAATTCAGTTTTTTTGATCCAGTTACCTGTAGTATCGAAATCATAGATATTCCATATAGTCTGATATTTTTCATTGTTTTCATCATATTCCTCTTTGGTAAGCTCATTCCCTTTTTCATCATATGTAATAACTTG
The DNA here is from genome assembly GCA_903861125.1 of uncultured Ignavibacteriota bacterium. Lineage (GTDB taxonomy): Bacteria > Bacteroidota > Ignavibacteria > UBA10030 > UBA8401 > UBA8401. The sequence goes on along the minus strand of CAIOTF010000014.1, from coordinate 4,400 downwards.
AGTTGATTTTGAGTTTACTGTCCCATCACCATTATATACTGTATTGACAACTTTATTTAAATCATAGATATCCGTAAATCGCAAAACTACTTCTTGAGAAATATCGTAATATATTCTTTCACACATATTTCCTTTAGCATCATATTTTGATACAATTTTTTCCCATATTTGACCTGGTTGATGTCTTTCAATTTCTTGATTGTTTTCATCATATAAATACTTGATAGTTTCGGTAATATTACCATCCCTATCTCTTATATATTTAAATACCCTATTCCCATTTTCATCGTATTTATATTCGCAAATGAAATCAATATTACCTTCATTGTTATACAGATGTTTGCTGATCTGATTACCATGCTCATTAAACATTAGAAGATGGTCAATCCGCCGAGCTATTGTCGTATAATCATTTTTTTCCCTGACAGATCTAACACAACCTATTAATTTATATTTCGTCCAATCGTTTTTGGGTATTCCCATAATATTTTGTTTTGTATAAAAATGAATGGTCAATCCAATTTCAATTAGAGTAGTTCTCGATTCTTTTTTAAGATATTTAGATATTTAACAGCGGAATCATAATCGGATTGAATTCTTCCTTCAATTATTTCTTCTCTTAATTTTGATAATACACTGCCTACTTCTTTACCGGAATTAATTTCAAACATTATTTTTATTATTTCACCAGTAATTGGTGAAGTATAATTAATTCCCCGTTGCTCTCTTTCCACAAAGAATAAAATTTCCATATCAGTTTGGAGCCTTTTAGATATAAATTCAAATATCTTGCTTGGTTCTTTCTGAACTAGAGGTAAAACAATTTCTTTTGAATCTTTTAAACGAGGTGAAGCGTATTGAAGTGCCAATGGTTCGAATGCTGTACTCCTTTGAACAATTTCTTCGTCATCCTGTAAAGATTCCGGTATATATGCGATCGTTATCCAATGAAATCTATCAATAAGGTCAAGAATAAAATTTTTGTCATTTTTAAGGCCGGAATATGAAAATATATATTTTAACACCTTTTCTTGTTCTACATCATTCCCCCATTCCTGATATTCTTCAATGGATGCCAAAACAACTTCAATATCATTGAGAAGCTCTTTCGGTAAATCATATAAGGAAATATGTTTGTCACGTACTTCTTGTGGCGTAATTATATCGGATTCCATAATTAAAACAGAAAATAAAACATCAATCTCATTTTTGCCAGATATTAAGTTGATCTTAGTGTTTCAAAAAAGGAAATAGCAAATCGTTGGTTTTAGATTAGTTAAATTACCTTACACAAAATTAGTCAATAATAGTATACCCGCTTCTACATTTTCCCGCATACGAAACAAAAAACAGTTGGAACAATTTGTGCGCGTGTAAACCATTCAGTCTCTTACAACTTATGTAAGAGAATTCTTTACGAGAGAAATTACCGTTTCGTTATTGATAAAATCCCAAATTGGTTTTCCACGCGAAGCGGCATGCATCATTGGAAGGATTTGTGTTTCTAATGTTCCAATGCGAATTGATGGTAAATTTTGGGATCGGATAATCTCGAAAATATGACTGGTCATATTCAAAGGACATTCAATATCTAAATAGTATTTATAGAAATTTTTTCGGCTAACTTCACCATGCAGTATTACTAGTTTTGGCTTAATAATTTCAAGTTCAGCCATCAAGAACCCGCGAGAATGACAGGCAATTACTTCCTCTACCTTCGGTTCTCTATCTCCTTTAGCTTTTGTTGCCTTACCAGGAAAACATTGCACTATTTCAGTATTATATATTGGAATCATTCCATCTTGGCAAGCAGGGATCTCGATGTTTTGAGAAATCTGAATTTTATGTGATGGATAAATTGTTCTGTTGAATTTATTTAAGAGCCGTTCCAATATTAATCCGGATTTACCTGCCTTGCCATCTAAACCAAAAAAGTTTATACCAGTTTTTCGAAGTTGCCCTTCGGCAAGAGATTGGGATATCATCATTACATCAGTTCGTAGATCGATTGCATCAATACGACGCAATGCTTTTTCTTTATCCATTAATTTACAAACATGGCATCCTTGAATAGAGGCATAAATATTCTCCAGATTAGTCGTATCCATTTTTCCTAATTTAATTCGCAATTTATATCAGTTCACCAATTCATATAATTTCCATAACCGAGACCTTGAGCAATCTTGCGTGCTATAGTGGTTTTGCGAAAAAAATGATTTGGTTCGGAATTATCATAATCATAACCATTATCAAATTGATCTGCCGTTAAATCTATTATTTCTCCATTGTCATTTTTAAAGAACCAATGCGATCCTTCATTGTCTTCCTTTCGATGAACTTTGTAACCTGCTGGAACAACACCCATGCGGTAGACGGCTTCCGTCACACGGTGGCAATACCCTGTTGTCGATATTCCTTCCGTAGTGACTTTTTGATTCCATTTATGAATAGATTCTGGACTATCAAGATGAACCGGCGGGCCCATTTCTAAAAGTACTGCTTGTAAAGATTGTCTTGTGAATCCCACCATTTGAAACATAGAATCGAGTTCATTGATTGTGAATATACGTGGCATATATTACCTTTGATATGTTGAAATTTTTAAATTTTATTTTGTTCTAACACAACGAAATCCAAGTCCCGCCCAACCGCTTTCAGGAATATCGACTCTTCGTATTGCAACACGCGAACTAGTAGAAGAAGATTTAATCCAACCTCCTCTACTAACTCTAAATGCATTTCCCACCGGTACATTTTCAGGACCATGTGGGTTTAATTGCAAGCTGGCATCATATTTACCCCACCAATCCCAACACCATTCATATATATTTCCCGTCATATCATAAATGCCAAGTTGATTTGGTGCTTTTGTCCCTACGGGGTGTGTGTTGCCACCTGAATTTGTACCACACCAAGCCACGCTATCCTCAGTATCTCCTCCACTATAAGTAAAAGGTGGAACAAGTTGTTTAATGCCTCCCTTAGCGGCATATTCCCATTCGGCTTCTGTTGGTAATCGATAACCATTAGCAATCCAGTTTACTTGGTAATTGTCTAAAACATTTATCCCTGTTTTGTAAATATTTGACAAACCACGGGTGTCATAGTAAACTGGCGTTAACCCTTCTTTTTGTGACCGAGCATTACACCACTTAATTAAATCATACCAGTTCACCACAGTTACAGGCTGTTGTGCATCTCCGCTGTTATTGTATCCCTTATCTCCTTGTGGTAAATCTGTGTAACCGTTGGTCTTTCCCCACTGATAAACAGTGTCCCACATTCCCCAGGTAATCTCTGTGGAACCAATATAAAAATCTGAAAGCGTTACTCCGTGTTGTGGATATTCATCATCAACACCAACACCCTGCTTATTTCCCATTAAATAAGTTCCCCCAAGAACAATTACCATACCTGACCTTGCCGCCATATTGATGATAGATATATCTGAATATTGTGACATGTTATATTGAGATTTCGCCCGCACTCGAAATGAATATGTTGTTGAGAAATCGAATGATCCAATAATTGTAGCCGTCGTAGTATTTGCATTGAATGTTTTTATTATCGAGAAACTACTACCATTTGATGATTGTTCAATTTCAAATCCCGTTTCGTAGGATGAATTATCAGTCCAACTTAAACTTGCTTGTGTTGTCGTCATTGAATTAATAATTAAATTTGTAGGTGCATTAACCGAAAGTTGTTGGGATGTTATATTGGAATAAACGCTAATATTTATGCTACTCTTTGCTCGCACTCTGAAATAATAAATAGTATCTGAAGAATAAATTCCTAATATAGATTTGCTTGTCAAAGGTATTGAATATAGACTGTCAACTATGAAATAATTTATCCCATTGTTACTTTTTTCTATCATAATCTGTTTTGTATAATTATTCGAATTAACCCATGAAAGATTTACTGCATTTTCTGTGATTGAACTGATAGCTAAATTTGTCGGGGCGGTGAATGTTGTTGTTAATGCAGTGCTAGTTGCATAATTGGATGCATTATATTTGCTCAACGCTCTAACTCGGTAGGTATGTTGTTGACCAACAATAAGTGCGACCGTATCTTTATACGATAGCATTGATGCAATTGTTGATCCAACTTTTGTGAATGATCCACTTCCAATTTGGCGTTCAATATCAAATCCGGTTTGGAACGTTCCCGCATATTGCCAATTCACAACAACTGCTGTATCAGCTTGCGCTGTCAATGTTATATTGCTCGGCGTGGGAAATGTTAATGTCCGTTTCACCGTATCGGAATAGGAACTCACATTGTTCTTGCTGATTGCTCTGACTCTGAATATATAATTCTGCGCTGTCAAATAACTCGTATCAACGGTTGCAGTTGTTGCACCAGATGCCGTTGTTTTCATTTTCGTGAAATTG
>CAIOTF010000013.1 GCA_903861125.1 uncultured Ignavibacteriota bacterium | reverse complement strand
GCGTTCCGTGGATTGTTGCCCATACCGAGAAATTTGATACAAGACAGCAAGCAATCCAACGAGAACAGTATCTAAAGTCACCACAGGGTTGGCAAACCCTGCTTGAAATAAAAAATAATTTTTTTCGGAATGTAGCGCAGCCCGGTTAGCGCACTACCTTGGGGTGGTAGGGGTCGCGGGTTCGAATCCCGCCATTCCGACAAACAAAAAAGTCTTCCATTATGGAAGACTTTTTTATTTGTAATAGTTCAATGAGCATTCAATTTAGCTTCAATAAGACATCTTCAAGCAATGACCGCACTTCTGCCAGATCTTCTTTTAATTTTGTATCCGTAATTTTCGATACAGGTTGCTGTAATACAGGCTTTGCGCTGTCCATAGAATCGCCAAACGGAAGAACCGTCTGCTCACCGGAATCATCCAAAACAACATCCACCAAGACCTGTTTTGCACCTTCAATGGTATATCGTTCTTCACGAAGCAGCTTTTTTATATGGAGAATAAGCTTAATGTCTTTATTTGTATAGACGCGGTTTCCCGCCCTGTTTTTTTGCGGTTTCAACTGTTCAAATTCTGATTCCCAATACCGAAGCACGTATTGTTCCAGGTCAGTGATCTTACTGACTTCACTAATGGAATAATAGAGTTTTTTAATGCCGATGGATTTCATAAGTCCCTCACAATTATATACAATGGTAAAAAAAAAGGAGCGTAATCGCAACAAAAAACTATTGCCTTTCGCTGTAAAAGCAGTATATTTGTAATGTCTTCAGCATATATGAATGATATTTTTGTTTACCGCTTATAAAAACATAGATAATTTCTTTTTTCAACACACTCGGCAACACTCACATTCACAACAAAAGGGGGCTCTATGAAAAAAACTCTACTAGGCGTTTTTCTGCTATTTCTGGCGCTGAGCAATTTGACACTGGCGCAAAACGATCTTCAGGGGACACTGAACAAACTTGCCGGTAAAGCCGCAATGGGTTATATCGACCCGATCACTCAAGGATTCTTGACAAACATCAATGGTGGCTTATTTAACAAAGCTCCTCAGGCAAAACTTTGGGGCATTGACATTGAGTTGGGCGCAGCATTTATGTATACCCCATTAGGCGATCTTCCAAAGACATTTGATGAGAAAGGTGCTTTTCGTTTTAACAAGGCTCAGGCAGATGAAATTGCTTCGAATACAATTACTACCGGCAGCAGTCCGGCGTTAGTAACGGCATTAAGAAATTCATTAAGCACTGCACTTCAACAATCTGATTTTAATATTAGAATTTATGGACCTACCGTGCTGGGCGAGAAAGCTGTCGTCGGCAACCCTAATTCGCCGCAAGTAAAAGTTGATATGAGCGCAACCGTCACAGCACGTTATACGGTTCCCGTTATAAATACTCAGCGTGACACCTCTTTTTTTGTAAATTATGCTTTGAAGACCGGCCTCGGCGGTGTAGGTGCGTTGTCGGGTAGCGCCGGCGTTCCATTCTTTGCCCCGCAGCTTACACTGGGAACAATTTTCGGAACAAAATTTACACTGCGCTATGTGCCAAAGATCCCGATTCCTGATGTTGGTGATCTAAGCTGGACCGGTTTTGGTATTCAGCACAATTTAGGATACTGGTTCCCGATTCCGGTTGTTGACCTTGCTGCATCATTCTATACACAGAAAATAAAGATCGATCCTATCTTCGAAATGAGCGGAACATCATTCGGTTTGACGGCAAGCAAACAACTCGGTTTTGCATTTTTAAATGTCACGCCGTATGCGGGATTTATGCTTGAAAGTTCAAAATTGACGGTCAATATCACTCCTCCGGCTGCCGATTATGGTCCGGGTATTACACCGCCAAAAATCAGCTTCGATGTTGAAGGCAAAAATACTTCGCGTTTTGTAGTCGGATTGGGACTGCGTATTTTGATCATCAATATCAATGCTGATTACAATATAGGCAAGTATAATTCAATGACAGCGGGATTAGCAATTGCGTTCTAATGTGAACAGGCGTTGAACAAAAGCCGACTTCGAAAAAGTCGGCTTTTTTGTTTTATAATGTGTTCATATATTGATGTAACCATGATAAAGTTCTCCTATCTAATAATCGTTCTTTTTGTTTTCTTTGGCTGCGGTGAATCAGACCGGCAACCGCTTGAAAAAGCTGACCGCCTGACACAGCAAGCGGTTGCAGAGATGAACAAGCAAAACTATGAAGATGCAGAACGGCTGCTCGGCGAAAGTATCGACATCCATACCGAAACGAATAACGAAACAAAACTTGCCGAAAATTATTCAACACTTTCATCGGTACAAATGCTCTCTGGTAAACTCTCGCAGGGATTGGAAACGCTCGCTTCGTTACGCGGTGTTCAACAGCGCAATGCCGACAGAAGTGCCGAACTGCAGACAATGCTGCAGATCGGCAAAGTCTATTTTCAGTTGGGAAGAACGGAAGAAGCATTCTCGCTGCTCACCGAAGCATTCAATAACAGCAAGCTGCTCCGTCTCGATCAGGTCGCAGCAGCATCGGCAATTGATTTGAGTACGATGTATGGCAAGGTTGACAATCAGGAAAAAGCTCTCATCTATGCCTCAAACGCTTATCAATTGTACAATGAACAGCGCAACGTTCCCGGAATGCTCAAAGCCTTAAGAATGCGGATATTTTCCCATGCTACACTCGGAAATACCGACAAAGCATACGAATTGTTCCGCGATGCTGAGTCCATCATATCGGCGGACAGCACTCTCAATGCGGCATATTTTTACCTTGAAAGCGGAAATGCTTTTGCACGCACCGATGAATGGCTGTTTGCGAAACAAAATTATGAACAAGCAATTTCGCGCGCAGAGAGATCACAGAACGCAGACGGTGCTTCGATTATCGTTTCAGCAAAGACCGGAATCGGCGAACTCTACTTCCGTCAGTTTGCATTTGCCGAAGCGCAGCAGCAGTTCGTTCAGGCATATAATCTCTCAAAGGACGGGCCGGACAGAATAACGCAAGCATATCTTCTGGTCCGCGCTGCCGATTGTCTTGAAAAACGGTCAGTCTATTCCGTGTCGCACGATGGTCTCATACGGGCGGAACAATTATACGAACAGGCTCAGACACTGTTCGCCCGAAACGGTTTCCCGTTGGGTGAAGCTATCACTCTGCATCGGCTCGGGTCTGTGAAAGAAATTTCTAATGATGATAATGCTGCCATAACATTCTATAAGCGGTCGTATGATAAATTCTTGGAATTTGATATTGATCCCAAATTGCTGTCGCTTCCTGTTAGCATAGAACTATTATATCTCTCCGAATCGAAGAGCAGTTCACCAACAGAGTGGTTCTCCCGAAACTTAATCTTGCTTCTGCTGAAATACGGAAGAACTATCGATGCGTTTTCATATCTCCAAAGCACTCGCAGCAGTTCCATTCTGTCGCGCCTGATTCCACTTAAACTGCATTTCAAGGATCCGTTGAAGAACAACAAATACACAGCGCTGCAAACAACGGTATTGATGCATCAACAGCATATGATGGAACTCTTTCACTTGAATATGCTTCCTCAACAGGTGAAGAACAGAAATTCCGCCAATAAATTGATACAGCAAATCGCCTACACACGGAGCAAAATACAGGCCGATGCCGTTACCTTAGGACAGGAATTTCCTGAATTCACTCTCTTCACAGTATCGCAACGCTCGTTACAAAGCACTGTTCTGAATTCAATTCCTCCCTCTCAAATGCTGTTGGAGTATTTCATCGCCAATAATGAAGTATGGGTCTTTACTGCACGGCCCGGAGAAGATTTGAGTGCGGTAAAATTATCGTCATACGGTTATGCGTTGGAAAAGAAGATGGATCGATATTGCGAGTTGCTGTCGTCGCAGGTAACGCAAACAGACGATCTGCATCGGCTGTCAAATGAACTCTTCGAGTTCCTCATGCGGCCGGTAGAATTATCCGGCACGCAAAGGGTGATCATTGTTCCGCCGCTTCAATACGAACGGTTCCCGTTCCATATGCTCACCGAGAACGGCGTTCCGGCATTGGAGAGGATCGGAGTTTCGTATCTTCCTCACGCAGCATTCATACTCTCACCGGCATCGCTGCCGAAATATCTCAACATTGTTTCTGCCTTCGGATTCACTTCAAATTCCCGTTGGGGTCTGGAATTTGAACTGCGTGACATACGCAGTTTCTTCAGGAACACTCAGTTAAACATCGATCAAGCCGCCACACGCCCGCGACTGGTTTCGTCCGCTGGAGAGATCATGCAGATCTCAACGCAATACGGCAATAATACGGATAACGATGCGTGCTTCACTCTGTCGGATGGCAGTACATCAAAGGCGGGTGTCAATATCCCTATCTCTCAATTCACGGATCTGCATTCGTTTCCGATCGTTTATCTTTCCGATGTCCGGTCGTCAGCAAATACGATCACTTCTCTTCATTCGTTACTGTGGCTACTTAACGGATCAGCATCTGTTATTACGACACAATTTCCCATCACACCGAATGTCAGCAAAACATTCGGAGAGAATTTCTATTCTTCTCTCTCTTCCGAAGTAAATCCATTCCTGGCTTACCGGCGGGCAGCAGTCTATCTGGGAAAGAAAAAGGATCTTTACGGCGGTTTCGGCGGCGCTGCGTATTTTTATTACGGCGTAAAGTAATATCCGCGTTACAGGGAAATTACTCTAAGGGTGACTATAAGTGATTTATGATGATAGGAATTAGGAACCATGCCCAGATCAATCCCCCAAACACTATGCACGCAAGTGCGATGATGGCCCAGAGGATCATTGCAATCTCATTGTCCAGTTTATGGGAATTTCGATAGGCAAAATATCCTGCTAACGAACCAACAAAAAGCGAAAGGAACGAGAGGACTAAAAAGAAGGGAAAAACAATATTGTCGGGCATAGTGTGATAACAAACTTGCCGGGCATTGTTTCCCGGCAAGCATTACAATCAATTATTTTGTGCGCTTCACTTTCACGCTGCCTAATCCTGACTCGATGGAAATATCCATTTTCCCTTCGGCCCTGCTGAAATTTTCAGATTCGTACACACCTTTTTTCTTCCGGACAAAATCGCCGTCATCGAGAGATAAGTTGGAAAGCCAGCTGTCTTCATACTTGATTCGTACTCCAATATTCTTCGGCACGGCAAGCGTCATTGCACCGAGGCCGACATTGATATCAACCCTCACCTGTTTCTTAAGTTCACCGCCGAAATCAAGATAGTACGATCCGACACCCCCTTCAAACTCCATTTTATCGAAATTGGCGTTATTCAAATTATTGGCAACAAACTTGCTGACACCTGATTCAATATGCATCGTCTTTATCTCGCCGGAATTCTTTTCGTCAAAATTCAATTTCGAAGAACTGGCCCCCGTTGTAATAGTAAGGTCGTTAATGATCAGACCTGTAAAATCAAAATCGCTTTTCCCTGCACCAAGCTCTGCTTCTATGGAAAGTGGAATCCCTTCTACTAATGCAACGTGCCATTCGTCAGTTTTGAAATTTATGTCAGTATTCACATGCACCCCAGACCCTCCCTCTTCAGACGAATTTGTTGTTGAACCTTCGGGGTGCATTTCTATTTTCAGATCACCGACATTCTTTTTCAGGTAATAATCAATATCCAGTTTCGGCTCGTGGTCCTTATCTTTTTGTTTATAAGAAACGGAAACGATCTTGTCTTTGCTCCCCTTTTCGATATGGACGGAACCAAAGGAAGATTCGATCTTCACCCGTACTTCTTTTTCATCGGTTTTTTTAACTTCGCGATGGAGATTTTGCGCTGCAACAATCCCGAAAATGATACAGAGTGCCGCGGCATATGTCAGTCGTGTGGTTTTCATAATTCAGCCCTTTTCTTTTTGGTGGCTGACTGTACTTTACGCTGTTTGTGGAAAAGAGTTGCGGCTAATAGTAGTGTATTTTTTTCTTCAAACGCTTGTAAAGAATCTCTCTGGCGCGGAAAATATGGGCTTTTACGGTCCCCAGCGGGAGTTTCAGTTCATCGGCGATCTCCTGATAATCCTTGTCTTCCGTATGACGCATGAGAATTACCTGACGATATTTTTCGGGCAATGCATTAACCGCATCTTCAAGAATTTTCGATCTCTGTCCGGCAATCAGGGTCTTGTCTGGTTCATAGGTGGAGTCGGGTATCTCGAAACTGTATTCGCCATCCTTAGATTCAAGGGGTTTATCGATGGAAAAGGTCGCTAATTTTTTCTTCCGGATATAATCAATGCAATTATTGGTCGCAATTTTATAGAGCCATGTTGAAAACGCAAACTCTTCATTAAAATTTTTGAGTGAATTGAAAGCCTTGATAAATGCTTCCTGGGTCAGATCCTCCACCTCATCCTTATCGTGAACCATTCGGTACAATAAGTTGTACACCTGATCGTGATATTTTTTTAAGATTGTACGATACGCAATCTGATCCCCTTTCAGCGCATTTTTAATATTACGGGAATCCTCAACGCGCGAGTCAAGTCTGCGCTGGGCGAGAACTTCCTCTCTGGTTTTTGGAACTGCCGGCGTTTCTATTTTTGAGGAAGTTTTTTTCAGTGGTGGCATCGGTAGCAATACATACTGTATGGTCTGGAATGAAATTACTCAAAAATGGAAGCAGTTGCAAGAAGCTCTTATGATTGACGAAATCCATTTCGTATTTGAGATTCGCGACAATTCTTGCTATACTCAATCTACAAATTATTCCTCCCTCAATTACAATCAAAAAAATATGTCAGTTTCTATCGTTGTCGGTGCCCAATGGGGCGATGAAGGCAAAGGCAAGATCGTTGATATGCTCAGCGAAAAAATCGATATCGTTGCACGGTATCAAGGAGGCGCGAATGCCGGCCATACCGTTGTTATCGGTGATAAAACGTATGTGCTTCATCTGGTCCCGTCAGGAATCTTCCAAAAGAATGTAAAATGCGTCATCGGCAATGGTGTTGTGATCGATCCGGTGGCACTGATGGAAGAGATCAACATGATCAAATCGTTCGGCATTAAGATTGACGGCCGTCTGTTCATCAGCCACAATGCCCATTTGATCATGCCGTATCATAAATTGCTCGACACAATCCGCGAACAGGGAGCGCAGAAGATTGGTACTACCGGACGCGGTATTGGTCCCGCTTACATTGATAAATACATGCGTACTGGCATCCGCGTGGTCGATCTGCTGGACCGAAAAGTACTACGGGAAAAACTGACGCGGAACATTGAGGAAAAAAATCAGATCCTCAGTAAGGTGTACGGAAAAACCGAAATCGATATCGATAAAATAGTAAATGAGTATCAGGAATTCGACAACAAGATCGATCCATACATCACCGACACTGCTTCATACTTAAACGATGCGTTGAGGAAGAAGAAAAGAATCCTGGCCGAGGGGGCACAGGGTGCTCTACTGGATGTCGATCACGGTACATATCCGTATGTCACTTCATCCAATCCGACCAGCGGCGGTGCATGCACGGGTCTCGGTATTCCTCCAACATCTGTGAAATCGATCATTGGTATCGTTAAAGCCTATTCGACCCGCGTGGGTAATGGTCCCTTCCCCACCGAATTGAGTGAGAATACCGGTGAAACGCTCCGCTCTATCGGCCATGAATTCGGTGCAACCACCGGCCGGCCCCGCCGTTGCGGATGGCTCGATATGGTCAGTCTTAAATATTCATTGATGGTCAATGGTATCAGCGAAATTGCTTTAACAAAACTTGACGTGCTTGATAGTTTTGATGAGATCAAGATCTGTGTGGCCTACAAAAAGGATGGGAAAGTTCTCAAATCATTCCCGACTGATGTTCATACACTTGATACAGTAGAACCGGTATTCCAAACGTACAAAGGCTGGAATGAAAATATTTCGACAGCAAAAAAATGGAAACTGCTGCCGCCACGGACAAAAAAATATATTGAAACAATTGAGAAATTATCGGGAGTGAAAGTATCGCTGGTTTCCGTGGGGGCACGGAGGGACCAAACGATTAAACGATAAAAACTCTCTACGGAACGTTGATCTTCACTCAGCACCATTTTGTTTGTACAAACATCATGTTATGAAACTCAATACCCGCAGTCCTAAGACCGGCAGGATAAAAATTGCACTGTTCATAGCGGCAGTCTGTATCGTCATACCGATCCTCTTCTATACGCATAACCTTGTTACCAAACTCCAAAAGAAGCAGCGGGAAACAGCGGGGCTCTATGCACGTTCGCTTGAATATATTGCAAACAGCAATCCGTCCGGCGGAACTGACTATACATTCATTTTCGACGAGATCATCGGCGCGATCGATTTTCCGGTGATCCTGACGGATGGCGACGACAGCGAAATCAGCACAACAAAAAATATCACGTTAGATTCGACCTTCTCCGATGCAAAACGGAAAACGATCCTCTTTGAAATGATAACGCTGATGGACAAAGAAAATAAACCGATCCTCGTCACGTATCAGGATTCACTTATTTTACAAAAAGTGCATTACGGCGAATCGCCTCTCATCAAACAATTACGGTGGCTCCCTTTCATCGAACTATCCATCGGGACATTATTTATTCTTGTTGGATATATCGGATTCAGCTACATCAAGCGGAATGAACAGAGCAACATCTGGGTCGGTATGGCGCGGGAAACCGCACATCAACTTGGCACTCCGTTGACGAGTATGATGGGATGGATTGAACTGCTGAAGCATCAATCCGAAGCAAGCCCAACAATATTGGAAACTGTTTCGGAATTCGAACATGATGCACGACGGCTGACGAAGGTTGCCGACCGTTTCTCGAAGATCGGTTCAAAACCGGACCTAAAGGAAGAAAATGTCGCCGAGCTGATTCAGCATAGTATCCGGTATTTTGAACGGCGGATACCGCAAATGGGGAAAAAAGTCGATATCTCAATCACTGCCGGGAACGGTTGCATTGCATTGGTGAACAGTGAACTTTTTGAATGGGTGATCGAAAACCTGATTAAGAACGCCCTTGACGCTATAGAGGATGGGAAAGGTTCCATTGCTTTCTCTCTTGCCAAGGAAGGGAAACGGACGGTGATAGACGTTACCGATACCGGCAAAGGAATCGATGCAACATACCATAAGGATATTTTCCGTCCGGGATTCAGCACCAAAAGGCGCGGTTGGGGTCTTGGGCTATCGCTGTCGAAGCGAATCATTGAAACATATCACCAGGGAAAACTGAGCGTGCTGCGCAGTGCGATTGGTGAAGGAACAACATTCAGGATAGTCTTAAAATCATAACGCAGGATGAAATGCCGCTTCACCCTACAACAAATTCTTCGGCTGAAACACCTTCCACCCGATTAACGCCCCGAAAAACGAAAACAGAGTATTAGGTACAATATAGATGAAGATAGCCAGGAAGGATCCGATCAGGTTCGGTTCGGCTTTTTTCGCTTCATCAATTAATGGATAAATTTCGGGCGGTAGGTCTACCTGCATTCGCTCTGCAAGCCGCATCATCATCTCGATCGCGATATCACCGAATAGCAGGGTAACGGCGTATTGTATCAACACTGCGGCAACCGAAGAGATGATGCCGGCATATATTCCGAGTTGAACACAATCTTCCCGGGTCAATTGTCCGCTTTCCGGCGGAATGTCCTTTTGATAGAGAAGAACAGCAAGAAATCCCCCCAGCATCACTCCTGCACAGCAAAGACAGTTCAAAAAATTCAATCCGGGTACTGCCCAGACTGTTGCAATCAATAACCCACCGTAAAGAGCGGGTATTACCTTATCCTGTTGTATGTTCATATTCGTTTGTTCTTTTAAAAAGTTGAGTATGGATGATTTCTGTCAGCATTTGATGCATCAATAAGGCCATCCCAATTCCAAAGAGCGATCCGGTAATAATTCGCGACTGCATGGAATAATTGATGATACTCAGCATCGATAACGAACCGTCTATCAGCATTGGAATGGAAAAAACCGACAACAAAAGCCATGTATTGAATTTCTTCGATCGTAATTCCGGAATGAGCCGGACAAAGCATAAAGCCAAAAGAAATCCGGCGTAGATGGATGTGCACCGAATGCAGACTGCAAATGGTTTACCGTAAATATGGAATGAGCGGGAGTCAAATTGATGACAGACGACAGAATAAAAACGATAAATAATTTTTGAGAGCGTTTGATCGTAAAGAAGCGGCGCGGCAATAAGCCCTAGGCACCATACGACCACAAATATGATCAGAATATTCAGTTCTTTTTTCATTCTATGAGTATTCTATTGCTAAATTGGCAAAGAAGCAAATAGTGGGCAAATTTATTATCGCCATACATTTATTGAAAATTCCGATTGCATCCGTAGATTCCACTTCGTACTATGGGTGCACCCAACAATTAAGGAGTTTGTTATGAAACAAGTTCTTCTCTTCATCGTACTGCTTTTCTGTGTACGCCCACTCTCTTCACAATCCATCCAGGACCTGATTTCCAACGCTGACAACTTCGCCACGGTCACGTTTGAAAACCAAAAGGCTTTGGACGTTCTTCTCCAGGCCGAAAAAATGGAGCATAATAATTTCGGTGTTTTATGGCGCATGAGCAGAAGTTATGTCGATATCGGCGAGCACCTTCCGAACAAAACGGATGCCGATAAGGAAAAACAGCTGGAATATTATCAAAAAGCCTTCGACTACGCAGATAAAGCTGTAAAAGCAAAACCGGATTCTGCAATCGGTTATGTTCGCAGAGCGATCGCTAACGGCAGAGTAGCACTCTTCAAAGGCGTATGGAGTGCAATCAATTTTGTAAAACAGGTAAAGGCGGATTGCGAAAAGGCTCTCTCTCTCGACCCAAATAATGCGGCAGCGTATTATATCTTCGGACGCACTCATGCCAAGTTATGCGAAAAATCCAAAATGATCCGCTGGCCTCTCGGCCTTGGTTGGGCCAATATGGATGAATCGTTGAAATACTATGATAAGTCGGTTGCACTCAGGCCGACATTCATTCTCTACCGTTTGGATGCAGCTCGGGCATACAACGAGGAAGATAATACTTCCAAAGCAAAAGAGCTCCTTATCTCAATTTCTGCTCTTCCAAAGCAGGACGAAGATGATGATCAATACAGAAGAGAAGCAAAAGAACTTTTAGAGAAGATTAGCAAATAACAGACTTTTTAGTCTTTTATTTGAAAAAATTATTCCAGATAAAAATATTCTATTTGCTTTTCAAAAATGGGATTGACATATTCAATGCCACAAACAACACAATAAGGAGGTTTTCGTGAAATACATATTCACCGTTTTACTGGTTTTCTCCGTCACCACATCAATGTTTGCGGGCGGATTTCAACTTAATGAACACGGCGCACGCGCAATGGCACAAGGTGGTGCATGGGCGGCTCGTGCTTATGACGGATCTGCAATCTATTTTAACCCGGCGGGTCTTGGGTTCCAGAAGCAGGGTTCTGTTTATCTCGGATCTACGATCATTATGCCATCCGCTACATTTTACGGTCCTACAAACCAGGGTCAATCCACTAAAAATGAGATGGTTTCACAGATCTTTACCCCAATTAATGTCTATGCATCATACCCTATTATGGAAGGGCTCGTTTTTGGAGTTGGAGTAAATAATCCGTTTGGATTAGGATCAGAATGGCCTGAACAATGGAGCGGTAAGTATGTCACTCAAAAAATCGACTTACAGTCATTCTTTTTTACACCAACTATTGCATATAAATTAACCGACAAACTTTCTATCGGTGTGGGCATGAACTACGTTACCGGTACAGTTACCCTCAAACGAATGGTAAGCCCGGGCGATGCTCAGGTAAACCTTGATCTTAGCGGTACGGGTACAGGATATAATGCAGGTATCATGTACAAACCAACACAAGACTTTTCTGTCGGTTTTTCGTACCGAACGTCAGTAAAACTTAATGCAGAAGGAACCGCAAAGTTCACCCCCACAAGCGTATTGTTCCCTGAAGGTGATGCATCGGCGGCTCTCGAACTTCCCGCAACAGCTTTTCTCGGTGCCGCACTGAAAGTCATGGAAAATCTGGAAATTGAAGCGGATTATCAGTATGTCGGATGGTCCTCGTATAAAGAACTTAAAATAGATTTCAAAAAGAATAATAGCTCGACCATATCGCCGAAGAACTATGAAGATGCATATATTCTTCGTGTTGGCGGTGAATATACAATGGATGCACTCCAGATCCGATTCGGCTACATCTTCGACAAAAACCCAGTTACCGATCGCTATACCGAACCGCTTCTTCCGGATGCAGACCGCAACGGATTCAATATCGGCGCAGGGTATAAGATCAATGAAAGTTTATCGGTCGATGTATCATACATGTTCTTAAAGTTTGCAGAAAGAACAGTCACCGGTACCGAGATCCAATTCGACGGCGTATACCAGGCCAATGCAAATCTTTTTGGTGTAAACTTTGGATATAACTTTTAAGATGAACAATTAATCATCAATCGGAGTCTAAATTTATGAATGCATTAAAGAAACTTTTCGCTATTCTGGCTTTATTCAGCTTAGCTGCTTTGATCGGATGCACTGATTCTGCACCTTCCGATCTTCCCACACCGGGAATGGGCAGTGTTACGATCAATAAATACGTTGCAGTCGGAAATAGTCTCGCAGCCGGCTATCAATCAAGCGGTCTTTACAAATCTGCGCAGATCTACAGCTATCCAAATTTGATCGCCGGACAGCTGAAACTTGCCGGAGCAAACCTTGGAACATTTGAACAGCCGTATTGGCCCGATCCGGGAAATCCAGATCTGAAAACTGGAAAAGCTGCCCGCTATGTTATTATTTCGCTGGCAGACCCAAATAATCCGGTGATCGGACCGAAAGGCGAAACACCGACCGCAGCAGCACCGGAAAATGCCGCTACATTAGCACGACCATACGACAATCTCGGTCTTCCCGGTGCACCCCTTGCAGGGTTCATGGATACCGTGGGAACGTATCAGGGCGGGTTTGGTGCGGCAATTATCCGTGGCGCTGGTGGACTGCCCAAAAGCCAGTTCCGTGCCTTAAAGGCCTTACAACCGCAATTAGTGACCTTCTGGCTGGGTAATAATGATGTTCTCGGCTATGCAACAACGGGCGGAACGTCACCGTCTGCACCGACACCATTAGCAACGTTTTCATTCCTGTTCAATCAAGCACTTGATACATTGAGAAAGTCTGTGCCGAATGTTAAAATAATTGTGGGAACGATACCGAATGTAACGTCAATCCCATTCTTCACCACTATTGGACCTAAAGTTGGTGCAAAACTTGCAGCATCCGGCGGATTGACGCTGTATTATCAGAAAAAAGGCGAATCCGGCGTTGCTACAGGCACAACCAAATTCTCAGCACCCGCAAGCGATCCGTTGATTTGTTTAACAGGAAGCCCTTATGCCGGCTTAATTGGAACAGCTACCGGAAAATTCTATAAGGATAATGCTTTCCCTGCACTGCCTGCGGGAATCGATACAACAAAACCTTTCGGATTACATCCGCAAAATCCTTGGCCGAATGCTTTAACGCTCGATTCTGCTGAAATTGCAACCGCTGCAAAAGCTGTGTCGGATTTTAATGGTTCTATTGCTTCCATAGCAGCAACACAAGGTGCATCCGTTGTTGATTTCAATGCTATCTTTACTGATATCAATGCCAATGGGAAACTCATCGGCGGCGTAAAATACACCTCGGCATATATCACCGGTGGTTTGTTCAGTCTTGACGGCGTTCACCCGACCAATCGCGGTGCCGGCGTTCTTGCAAACGAGATCATTAAAGTAATGAATGCAAAATATGGAACAAGCGTGCAGGCGGTTGATGTTACATCGCTTCCGGCACTGGCGCTTCCGCTTGGTAAATACATGGCAGGTGATAACGTTATGCCGAAAATCGCTCCCCAGTCATGGGATAGCTTCCTGAAACTCTGGCAGAACTAATCGCCATCGATTGATTCCTGTTCCCGGACTCAGCGTGGGAACAAGAACTTAATCTTCAAGCTGTAGAAATAAAAAACTCCCGAAGAAATTCGGGAGTTTTTTATTTCAAAGACTTCGCGTAATCAGCAAAGTGTTAATGTTTCAATTCTTCAGGATGGATTTCATCATGATCTTCATATGGTTCAAGATGAGTAATGATGTGGGTATTTTGTCCAAGAGCATTTGTGAGGGCCGATTCAATTTCTGTTGAATCAGCATGAGCGATTTCAATCATAGTCCCTTTAGGGAACAAAAGGTGAAATTCCAGCCAGACCGAGATGCCGCTGTCGCGGTATCTCATTTCGTGATAGTGCAGTCCTCGTTTTACTGTTTCCTCCTGCAGCACTGCGTGGATCTTTTTTTCGATTTCCGGGCTCGCTTCATCCATCAAACCACCGACCGATTGGCGGACCAGTTTGCCACCTTCCCATAGGATATTCAGAGCCACAGCTATGGCAACCAGCGGATCGAACGGAAGCCATCCTGTGTATTGGGTCAGCATGAGACCTGCTACAACACCAAAACTTGTCCAGGAGTCCGTCAGTACATGCTTGCCGTTGGCGATCAGTATGAGCGAATTTGATTTTTTCCCGCGCCAGACCAGAAATCCGCCCAGACCCAGATTGATCACCGATGCGCCGAAGATAATGTATGTTCCGACATCAAGGTTCTCTAATACGATGCCGGTTACCAATTTATTGACCGACTCATAGATGATGAACATAGCAGCAAGAATGATCAGTCCCCCTTCAATTCCGGCAGAGAAAAAACTGATTTTGTCGTGACCATAGGGGTGGCTCTCATCGGCCGGCTGGTAGCTGAGCCATAAACTGTATGCGGCGAATGTTACGGCAATGATATGCACAACCGATTCCGCTGCATCCGATAAGATTGCCGCCGATCCGGTGATCATATACGCATACCATTTCCCCACAAGCATCAATACACCGATGACGAGGGAGAGACGAATGGCGAACAACTGTTGATTTTTTACTGTATTCATTAGTATCAGTGTACGAATTTTTTGCTGATGATGAAACGATATTTTTACACCGTTCAATAAAAAATCCTGACGGTTCATCAGGATTTTTTATTTCATGGTATTATAATGCTTTGTATAGAAACGAGTTCAAATGTAGAATGCTTGATCTCCCCGCCTTTTGTTGGTTATGCTGTTAGTCCAATTTGATGCTGTTCAATATCTTATGCAAGCCCTGCCGGGTGATGCCGGCCACTTCGGCTGCTTTCGAAATATTTCCATCGGTTTTTTTCAGCAGCTTATTGAAATAATTTTTCTTGAATTTCATGTCGGCAACTTTGTATGACGTTAATGCATCTTCCTTCGAATCTCCAAGTTCGTCCGAGCGCACCTGATTGAAGAATGAGTTGTTCATTAACGGAAAAAGATCCTTTGTCAGTTTGTTGTCATGCGTATACGCCATGGCATTCTTTACCGAATTTTCCAGTTCGCGCACATTACCGGGCCATGAATATTCCTCAAGATACGTTTTCAGAGCCGGCGGTATGTCATACGACAGCGTGGAATTCGGAGCAGAGTATAATTGCAGAAAATACTGCACCATCGGTATGATATCCATTTTGCGCTGACGCAGCGGCGGAACATTCAGTATCACTCCTGAAATGCGGTAATAAAAATCTTCCCTCATTTTTCTGCGCAGAACAACGTCTTTAAGATCTTCGTTCGTTGCCATGATAATTCTGATGTCGACAATGATCTCCGGTTTTCTCGGATCGTGTCCGACGCGAGTAAGACTTTTATACTGCATAAAATGCAGCAGTTTCAACTGAAGCGATTCCGTCAATGATGACACTTCGGGGATGTAGATTGTTCCGCAGTTTGCCGCCTCCAGCTTGCCGATCTTCATCGAATCCGCACCGGAGAAGGCTCCCTTTTCATGCCCAAACAATTCTGACTCAATCAGTTGCTCATTCAAACTGCGAAGCGAGATCGGAATGAAAGGTTTATCGGCATGCTGTCCTCTGCGGTGAATCTCAAAGGCGATTCTGTCCTTCCCCACACCTGTTTCACCGTTGATTAACACATCGAAGGGTAGATTCGCAAGCCTGCTGATCTCTAGCTGGATGGCTTTCATTTTATCCGATTCGGCAATGAAGACATTCTGCTTATCCTTGAACGTATCCCGCAGAAGATTCACATGCAGCTCAAGATCCCTGTGTTCCAGCGCTTTTGTAATTTTTGCCGAAAGATATTCAACGGTAAAATCTTTCTGCACGAAATCGTACGCACCGTATTTAATCGTCTCAACCACATTGGCAAGATCGCCGTAGTCCGTAACGATAATAACTGGCACATACTTATCAATATCTTTTTTTATGACCTTCAGTACTTCCAATCCTGAAATATCCGGAAGATCAAGATCAAGAAGAATCACGTCAACATGATCGATCTTCAGCACCTCGAGAGCACGCTTACCATTATGCGCCTTTACAATGGAGTATCTACCCTCCAACAATGATTCTACATCATTGGTGAAAGAAATATTGTCGTCTACAAGAAGTATCTTTTTTTTCATGGTATTAATAGATTAATGGTGAATGTCGTTCCGATCGGGTTATTTTTTGCAAACGATATTTCGCCGCCATACTCTTTGATGGTATTGTGCGCATAATAAAGTCCGAAACCGCCTCCGGCATTCTTTGAGGATTTTCCTAAAGCAAAAATTTCGTTCCGCAGCTGATCCGCTATACCAGGTCCGTTGTCGGAAATTTTAATTTGTGTAAATTCTCCATTGCTCGATGTCTCAATAGCAATGCTTGGATCAATATTCGTAATGCCTTGAGTCTGGATCGCTTCAATCGCATTCTTTAGAATGATCAAGATCACCTCGTACAGTTCGGACCGCTGAATAATACCCAGTGCATTTTGACTCTTCGGTACAAATTGTATTGCATATTCCCCGGTGCTGGACCGAATGGAATTCAGAACATCACTCACTGTTTGGTTTACATCCGAACAATATGTCTTCCGGATATGCTTGTTTAATTTTAATATTGCCGCCTTCAACTCCTTCAAATTATTGTTGAAAACCATGATCGAATCGTAGTTCAATGCTGCAACAATACGTTTTCGTCTGCCCTGCGTCGATACGATCATCCTCATATAATCGTAATTAAACTTGTTCAAATTCAGAACATTCTCCGTCAGCTTATTGAATGAATTTTCATGCAATTCCTTGACCGATCGTTCCGACAGCAGTTGTGCATACATTGCCAGGGTATTCAGTTCGGGATAGACCCGCATCAGATACTCGTTGATTGCAATAGAAATTCTTCGTGCTACGTGCTGGTCGGAGGCTGTTTCGCCATCCAGCGATGCCAGCGACGTGAAGTGCGCCGTATTACGGGAGAAAAGAAGCAGACGATTGATGATCATTAAAAGGCTTTCTCCATGCCGGAACATCCTCAGCTTTAAAAATATCTTTCGGAACAGATCGTTCGACTTTATGTCATTCGATTCCAGCAGACCTTTCAGAGACGAAATTTTTGCAAAAACAGATACAGCGATCACTTTATTGCCAACTCCGCAGATCGGATTCCACCGCATGGTAAAGTCGACATTCTCATTCTCGATCTCGACCGTTTCAGCCGAAATGATGCTCTTATTTTCCGTGATCACTCTCAGAATATTCTTCGAAAAAATATCCTTTACGCCCAATTCCGATGGTTTTTTTCCCAAGCTGTCCTGAGCCAGCAGGGAATATTTTGACGAAGGTTTATAATAGATCACCCTTCCCTCTGCGTCATGGATCCATACGATGTCGTCAATTGCATCGGTCATCTGCTTAAAAATATCGTGCCGTTCAAGCAGGATCTTTTCGCTCTCTTTCTCCTGGGTAATGTCCCGGATGAAAAAGATAATGCAGAGCATCTCCCGGATCGTAATGGTTTCATATTGCAGCAAACCATATCTCACTTCTTGATTCTTCGTTACATACTCGATTTCCTGCGTAACAATAGTTTTTTCCTCATTCTGCCTGTGGTTCCGTATCTCTTCGAACAATTGAAGCGGAAATATATTTGAGGTAACCAACGGCAGTCCTATCAGTTCTGCCGGTAAAAAACCGGTGTTTGAGCAGAATGAATCATTGACATCAATGCACAATTCATGATCCCAGTCATAGATGCACATCATTGAAGGACTGGAAAAGAATACTGTTGAGAATTTTTTTTCTGAAAGCACTAATGCATCTTCCTGCCTCTTCTTTTCCGTAATTTCCCGAATCACACACAAAACCTCGTTCTTAATACGGAAGGGCATGAACCGTGCTTCATAGTACTGTTTGAAATCGTCTAATACGACATCAAACTCAATGCTGTGCACCACTCTGCTGATCAGTACCTGTTCTATGGAATGCTGCATCGTTTCATGAACCGGGTGCGGTATGAAAGAATAAATGTTGCGGTCGTTATAATTAACCGACTGCAGTTTCTCCAATACGTTCGCATTGGCATACCGTTCTACGATATCTCCGTTTTTCGATATTCGGAAAAACATATCGGGGAAGGTATCAAAGACAGAGCGCAATTCATCCATTGAATTGCGCAGTCTCTGTTCAAGTTCATGGCGTTTCACCCGAGCGGCCAATGTCAGGGCCAGTTCCTGTTCCGAAAAAGGTTTTTGAATGACATCGTCTGCACCAAGATGCATTCCGCGGCGCTGAAGATCCTTATTCGTTAAACTGGTCATCATCACGATCGGTATATCGTCGAACTCGTACCGCGACCGGAGAAATTCTATGACAGTATAACCGTCTCCCTTGTCCATCACGATGTCGCATAATATGATATGCGGCGGTCGCTCCCCGATCATTGCAATAGCACTGTTGCCGTCGTGAGCAACCCGGATCTGATATACATCGTCCATCACAACAGAAACGATATTGCAGACCACTTCATCATCATCGACGACCAATAATTCTTTTTTTATCATCGGAGTAAAGTTTTTTGCATTATTTTCAACAGCGAGTCAATCGTAAATGGTTTCGCAATAAAATTATCCGTTGGAAGCCCCAGATCACCCATCACTTTGATGTTTGCATGGATACCGCTCATCATTATGATTTCCGGATTTGCACTCATCGAACGTATTGCCCGCACCGTTGAAGGACCGTCCAAATGCGGCATCATAACATCCAGTATAACGATCTTGATCTTTTCCTTGTTCATGGAAAAAACACCCAGTGCTTCCGCGCCGTTGGATGCCGTCAAAACATTATAGCGATAGTCTTCCAATGTTGCTTTCGTGATATTTCTAATCACTTCTTCGTCGTCCACAAGCAGGACCGTTTCGCCGCACCCGCTCGGAAAATCACCGCTGTTTTGAATAACGCTGCTGATATTTTCCGTTGTGGATGCAGGAAGATACAGCTGGAATGACGTTCCTTTTCCGATCTCAGATTCCAAATGGATGAATCCGTTATGAGACTTCATAATTGAAGCAACATTAAACAGACCGAGTCCCGTACCTTTACCGACCTCTTTTGTGGTAAAGAATGGATCATAAATCTTACTGATGATGCTTTGGGAAATACCTACGCCGTTATCCGATACGGTGATCCGGCAATAGGGACCAACCTTCGCATCAATATTCATTTTAGCGGTCATCGTATCAATGATCACGTTTTCCGCACGAATCTCCAATTTCCCACCGTCAGGCATCGCATCCCTGGCATTCACGCAAAGATTCAGCAGCAACTGATGCATTTGGGTCGGATTCGCAACGATCGGGAACAGCTCTTTGGATGCATTCATTTCGAACATGATGGATTTCGGGAATGTCTCCTTGATCAGCCGTTCCAACTCGCGAATGATATGTTTAATCTGAACGACCATAACATCGTGATGAGACATCCTTGAAAATCCCAATATCTGTTTAATGAGACCGGATCCCCGGAGGATATTTGCTTTCAACATATTGTTCATTTCCCTCGATTTTTCATCGGGGAGCAGTCTGTCGAAATGCGAAAGAGCAATAAGGATCGGCCCAAGGATGTTATTCATGTCGTGCGCTATACCGCTCGCCAGCGTTCCGATACTTTCCAGTCGCTGGCTATGAGAAGCCTGTTCCTGCATCTGCCGACTCTTCGTTACATCGGTGATCACATACAAGACCGATTTGATACCTGTTGCACTATCGGTGATCACGGTAGCACGCAAATGGACCCAAATATTTATTTTGTCCTTGGTCAGATGCTTATAGTCATTCTCCCATTGTTCTTCAATAACCGACCGTACAATTTCGCTCTTCTTGTCGGAGACAATGTCGTAGAAATATTCCGAGAATTTTTTATTTGCCAATTCATCTTTATTCCAGCCGTACATATTCTCAACGCTGTTGTTTGAATAGAGAATGATGTCATCCATATCGGTCACAATAATGGCATCACTCGCCTGGTCGAGGAAGAATGACATATCTTTAATTCTTCCTTCGGCAACGTTCAATTTTTCCGTTGTCTGCTGTTCCTTATCTTTGAGCATCTGTTCGGCTTTTTTCTGGATTGTTATATCCTCAAAGATATAGAAGCGGCCGAAATACTGACCCTGTTTTCCGCGTATCTGTGTTGAATACCGGCGTATCGTAACACTATTTTTGAACGGAATTTCATCCTCTAAAACAATACTGTTGTCGGGATCCTGCAGTGGTTTGCATGATTCACCGAATGAAACGGGATCGGTCAGGATTGGGATGCAATACGGAATGATATCGTTATTCTTCATCCCATCTTTCTTCATTCGATCTTCCAGATCCGTGATTCCCCAGATCTCGCAGAAGCGGTGATTGAAGTACAGAATGCTGTCATCACGGTTATCGACAACCAAAAATCCTAACGGGGAGGAATTGGCCATCATTTGCAGTAGTGTATTATTCCATTCTAATTCCGCTTCGTTTCGTTTCCGTTCGGTGATATCCTGCTGGATAGCAATGTAGTTCTCGATCGCTCCGGAAGCGTTCTTGATCGGCGAAATAATAACATGTTCATTGTACAACTCGCCGTTCTTCTTTTTGTTGATTAATTCACCCTGCCACACTTTCCCGTCGAGAATGGTGTTCCAGAGCGATTGAACTGTAACCGTCGGAGTCAATCCCGATTTTACCATACTCATTTTTTTTCCGATCACTTCGTCGATTTCATAGCCTGACATAAGGCAAAAGTGCGGATTTGCATATTGAATGTTCGCTTTCAGATCGGTGATAATAATGGAGGCAGAACTTTGTTCTATGGCAATGGACATTCTTTTTATCTGGATATCAGATTCTACCCTTTGCGTAATGTCGGTATGCGTACCGATCATACGAACCGGTTTCCCCTCCTGATCCCATTCAACAACCTTACCTCTGTCCAGAATCCATTTATACGAACCATCTTTGCACAAGACCCGGTGTTCGGAATAATATATTTCTGTTTCTCCTTTGAGATGCTTTTGAACAGACTCAATCGCAGCGTCAACCTCGGAAGGATGAACACGGTTTTTCCATTCGTCCAGACTTGAACCGATTTCATCAATTTCAAATCCAAACATTTTTTTCCAACGCGGAGAATAAAACACTGTGTTTTCTTTCAAATCCCAGTCCCACATGCCGTCGCTGCTCACTACAAACGCATAATTCAATCGTTGTTCACTTTGGTGCAAGTTTATTTCTGCTACTTTCCTATTGGTGATGTCTCTGACAATAGAAAGAGCCTCATTATTGGAAAGCGCAACAATCCTGTCTTCAAAATATCGGGTTTTCCCGTCGATCGGCAATGAATATTCAAACTGCTCCATTTCTTTTGACCGGAATGAATTTTCCATTGCCCGCATGGCTTGTTGAGATATATCAGGCGGAAGAACTTCTTTGATGTTTTTCCCTAAAAACATTTCCGGGGGAACATACAGATCGCTGAAATTCGGCACTTTGCAATCCAGAAAAATACCTGAATGGTCGATCCGGAACATGAGGTCCGGTACTGCATCGACAATAGCTTTATTCTCTTCTTCACTTTTCCGTAAATGCTCTTCTGCGGTCAGCCTGTCCGTAATATCACGGATGGTGACAATAACGCCTTCGGGTTGACCGTTCACATCATAGATAGCCGATGAGCATATTTCCGAAGAAAAAATAGCACCATTCTTCTTCACAAGATCGGTCTTAATGTTTTTAACATGCCTTTTTTCAAATATCTCCGAAAAAACAGAATTCCATACTTCGATGTCATTGGCGGAGAAAAGATCGGCTGCCTTCATCTGCAGCATTTCTTCGCTCGATGAATATCCAAGCAGAAGCACGCATTCCTGATTGGTAAACGCAATGACCTCGTCCTTATCAAAAAAGGCGATGGCATCCGGCGAAGATTCAAGAAGAGCGCGGTTGCGTTCTTCCGTTTGATACAGCCGTTTTTCTGTTCGTTTCCGTTCGCTGATATCGCGCGTAACACCGAAAATTACATTTTGATTATTCCACTTTCCCAATACAATATTTGTTTCAACATCGATCCTCGTTCCATCTTTTGCGATCAGTGGCACCGGACAATATTCGGTCGTTCCGGCCAGCATTTCTCCGACGATCCGCTGTGCTTCGTCCCTTCGTTCAGGAACGTGCAGTTGGATTACATGCATTGCGCGCAATTCTTCTAAAGAATATCCCAGGCGGCGCAGAACAACATTGTTCACCTCAAGAATAAACCCTTTTTCATCCAGAACAAATAAAAAGTCGTTGATAGTATTAAAGAGCGTATCAACATTCTTCTTGTTTTGCCGCAGTGTTTCTTCAATTTTTTGCGCATAAATCGCTTTCCCGATATCCTCTGCTATTGATAATAATACTTTCTTATCGTCATCCGCAAACGGATGCGTTCGCTGCGTTGCAATGTTAATGCAACCGCCGATGCTTTTCCCCACATAGAAGGGAATTGATGCAAGCGAGTTAAAACCATATTTTTTTCCCGGCACATCTTCAAAATAATTCGGTTTCCCCTTCATCAATACACTTTTGTACGGTTCAATATCCACCGGCAATGAACCCACCTGACTGATAAAATCAGAAGGTAAATTCAGCGATGTAACCAAATCCGCTTTAACACGTTCAGCATCCACAAGATAAATACCGCCGCCGTCGAAACTAAACAGGTTCAGCGTCAATTCAAGGTAATGCTGCAATAAATTTGCCGCAGTGTTAAAATGGTCGTGGGTTTCGGACAAAGAGTTTGAAATATCAATTCGTTTGGACATTAATCGATATTTGTATTCATTCTCCTTCTGCACGGTGATATCGGTACATGAACCTATAAAACCGACAAATTCCCCGGTGCGGGTCATATTCGGAAGCGCATTGATCAGAATCCAGCGGTACATATCGTCGTTGCGTAAAAACCTAAACTGCATCGTAAATAATTTGCGGTCTCGGAATGCATTCCGGAACGCAGAAATGAAATCCTCCCTCTCATTTGGATGGATATACTGAAACCAGCCTTCCCGGCAATCCTGTTCGAACGGTCGTCCGGTAAAATCGAGCCACCCTTTGTTAAAGAAAGTAAAATGCTGATCGCTGTCTGTCATCCACACAAGTGCAGGAACATTGTCCACAACATTATGGAACAATTGCTCGTTTGTAGCGACTAGCGTGTCATTTTTAATTCTTTCCATGGCATTCACAATGGAGTCACCCAGCAGACGCAGAAGATCCATTGTTTCTTTTGGGAATGACCTTGGATGACTGACGGCATCAAAGCCGATGAAACCGGTCAATTCGGAAGAATAGACAAGCGGAACCACGGCAACCGATTGGATGCTCTGTGCTTCCAATATTTCCCGTTCTGCTTTTGCCTCACGTGGAAGTTCCGAAACATTCGGTATCGAAATATTTTCGAACCTATTCAGTTTTTCCATCCACCAGGGGAATATCTCGGCAGGAATATCCCTAAGGTTCTCAATTTGCGGATCGACCCCTTTATTACACCATTCGTGCGTGTTGTCCATAACGCTTTTATTTTGCTTCAATTGGAACACATACGATCGGTCAACCTGCATCAAAGAACCTATCTGAGCAAGCGCTGAATGTATCTGCTTGTCCAGATCACCCGCCGTTACAAGAATAAGGGCTTTTGATATCTGCGATATGAGCTCATGCAAATTCTTCTGGAACTGAATGGTCGTTTGGGAATGATACGATTCGGTAATGTTTGTAATAATCAGCATCACGAGATCCGAAGTACGGTCAGAGATCGCCCTCAGTTCAAAGATTGCAAGCGTTCCATCAAGTTCAAGTTCAACAATAAGCTTTTCGGCCGCTCCCTTTTTATGGGAATCGACAATCAGCTCTTTTATCTTCGCCCCGAGTGAAGCAGGAAAGACCTTTTCGACAATAACACCTATCAATTGCTTCATTGCCGGATTAGACGCTAAGCGATTATCCGCAAAATGAGAAAGTTGAAACCCTTGTTTATGGAACCAACAGATGATCTCATTGCTTTTAGCAAATACGCTAAAAATTGTGAACTCGGACTGTAGAATTGGCTTACGCGCCCTAAAAACATAATCTGACATATCTATCCTTATTGTAGGTTACTCATCGAGTTAAACAATATATCAAAAATTACGCCAAGTTTTAATAAAAAAAATGTCCATAAATACTGTAAATTTTTGATTACTTTCGTAAACGTCTGTTGACGATTGTAGAATTTTGTTTACATATTTACAGATGTACAATACTATACATTATCAAGATCTATGGAGTGAATTACTGACAGACATTAAAACATCGAATACGAATGAAAAAGAAGCATTACTACTGATTTTTTCTACGTCGCGGGAATTGTATTCCTCTGTCAACTTTAGTGGTCATAGCCCGTTACAATATTCAATATGTCTAAAAAATGATCAAATACGTAAGACACGACGAAGCGGATAGAAAAAGTTGGCATCAATTTCCATCACCGACATTATTCATGAGCTATTCGGATGTGCCGGATTATTTTATGTTTACAAGAGGCAGAACCAGGGTGTTCCGTTGAAAAGAAAAATAGTGTACGTTGGAGCGAGATACTGCAGGAGAAGGCAAATTGGGGATGAGATGGATGAACCGACGTTCCATCAAGCCAAAGACACTCTTGGTGGAAAATCCGTTACCACACACTTCTCCGTCCTAATTGTGACGTATGAAGAATTATGGGTGTATACGGATTATTTTGGTAGAATAGGAAGTATGATTGAAACAGTAGTACCCTGACCCTTTTGCGAGGTAAAGGATATAATGCCTGAATGAAGTTCAACAATAAGTTTTGCAAGTGATATCCCAAGACCAATACCCCTCTGCTGGTAGGTATTTTTGTCAAACTGCATAAATGGACCTATCTGAGATAATTGATCTTCGTTTAGACCGTCGCCATTATCAACCACCGTAATTTTTAACAGTGAGCTATCCTCTTTAACATCAACGTAAACGATGCTGTCAATCTGTGAGAACTTGAATGCATTATCCACCACAATGGTTATAACCTTTTCAAGGTATTCCCGTGCAATGCGGACCTGAGTGCTGAAATTGTTTTGCATCTTCAGGCAATGCTCCCGTTCATATTTCTTCGCCGTATTTCTGCACACATTCTCAATCACCATTCCGGAATCATAGGCGAATGATTCTTTGGAGAGTTTTGCAAAGACGTCCTTGTTCGTTAGAAGGTGAGTGTACAGCGAAATATTGTCAAAAATGGTGTGCAGCTGATTTGCTCCCTTAGTGATAGAATTGCCGATCCTTTTCAGCTTACGTTGGTCTATCTCCTCCGTCAGTTCTGTAAGGATATACGAATTTCCGGATATAATGTGGAGCGAATTATACAGTTCGGATGGAAATACTTTTTGAATGCTTGACCGAAGTGTATCAAGACGCTCTTCGGCATACTTGTGGATCCTTGCAATCCTTTCGGCTTGCGCGTTGAAGACGTTGATGAGATCATTAATAGAAAACGGTTTTTCCAGCACATCATCAGCGCCAAGCCACATTGCTCGACGGATAACGAAAGGATCCATCATGCCGGACATTAATACGAACGGGATCATCGACATTCTATTATTAACACGGATCTCTTCTAACAAATCAAAGCCGCTCTTGCCATCCATATGAATGTCGCACAGAATAAAATCGATTTTTTTCCCTTTGTAGTCATCAATTGTTTCTTTTCCGGTGCTGCAATACACGGTATAGTTGAGATGCTTCAACTCAACATCGAGCATTTGTAACCATAACTCGTCATCATCAATGATAAGAATATTGTTAATAGTCCTGCCTTCGGGATTCACTGATACTTTTGGGTATTCCTTACTCATGTTTGGTGCCTTGTTTTTACTTGACTGCGTAAACAATTTATATATCTCAACATCGCAATTCTTTTGTACAATTACTTCTGCTGCGCATACGTGAACCTTGCCGGGCCATTGCCGCTACACATACATATCAACTCTATGATGATCCGAAATATTTTTCGCGTATGCCTTACTATTTGGTGTTCCCGAATATTTTTTGGATGAGTACACATATCCAAGGAATAATGAGATCTTCTGAAGAACATCTTTCTTATGCAAAAATTTAACATCTTGAAAATTTTTATCCTCGCTCACGGTTTCGGATTCCGCCGGTTCATCCAGCAGGATGATGAACTGCATATCCGGATGATCCCGCCGGAGAAGATACCGCTTGTTCATGATGGTTTTAATGTTCTCTTTTCCTTCAAAGATGATCATGGACATCTTTTTGTCACGTAATCCGGGGATCGATTCGACCAACTTATCAGCCGACATCTCTTCATACGACATATCGATGAACTTCAAAAATTGATTGAGATAGTTGTTAAGTCCGGCATCCTCACACACAACTACCGCATTGTCCTTAAATTCAGTGTGATCCCATAATCGAGTATTCATGTACAAACCTTTCTGTTATACTGCCAATAGTCTTACCCGTCACATTCTAATTCTATTTCACAGCTGAACTATCCGATAATTCTATATTGCCGCTTGTCTGAGCCATTGAATCGTCGCATCCCTTCAGAAATGCAAAAAACCGTGAGAAGAACAATAGTATCGCGAAGTATGCAAGTATCAGTAAAATGTAAACCATGTTTCACCCTCCTTTCTATAAGTATACTATATCATACTCAAACCTTGTGCCAATCCATTTTTGCTCTTTTTGGCTTAATATCAACGCTTTATTTTTTTTCCGGAGTCGATTGGCAACCATTGTTGCCCTTTCTGTAAACCAACGTTGATACGGAAGTAGTACGCTGAGATAGACATATATTACGCTACTTCTAACACTTTTTGCGATTTGTATAATTTCCCCACATATTCCAGATCCATGTCAATGAACATTTTTGTTGTCCCGCATAAAAACAGCATATTGCGGTCTTCGCTGATCCGCTCCAACGCAGAAATATTACTGTGGTGCTGATTTTCGTTTTTCGAATGCTTCACCAGGCAAAGCAAGATGTTGGAATCATTTTTAACCATCCATTGATTTACCGTTGTCCAGGAATACTGGATGCCGAGATTAATAACGAGGTAGCCATCGACCTCAAGTTTCGATTCAATTACTTTTATGTCATTTTCGAGCGAGACATCGAATGAAAAAAGAACTGCAACCGAACTGCGCCGTTTTAATCTGGGAACACTGTCGGTGAAGGCAACCATTGAATTTCCGATAGTGTTTTTAGCAACCAGGCACCTTTTTTCATCAATTTTGCCGATCGATTCGATCCGGTCGAGTTTCGTCATCACAGGAAGAATGAAATCGCGAAGAATTACCTTATAGGCAATATTTTCTGTATACAATTTTTTGATAATGCTCATGAGTTCCTGCTGCTCTCTCTTAAGAGAGGATGAAAATATGATTGAACGAAATGCATTGCCCTCGTTTTGCACAATCAACTGTTTCATCAACGTAGAATCATCATCGACGTAAAATTCCTTGTGTATTTTCTCAACCTGATAATTGTTTTTCTTTGAAAATTCCAATACATCTTCCTTGCTGAATTTCCGATGCTGACCCGGAGTACGCTCACAATGTATTTTCCCTTCATTTGTCCAGCGCTTTATGGTAGACTTATTCACGTTCAACAGTTTCGCAACTTCATCTGTTGTAAACATCACTTTTTGCATGGTATAGATCCTGTGTTGAAAGTTGTTAAAACAGACCGGTAAATTTTCCGGGATACATTATCAAGAGAAAGCATGAGAAAAAACGTATCGGTTTTTTTTAGTCGATGCTGAATCGTTCTTAGCATCATATTATAATGTCACAATCATCGTGCCAGAACAAATATGGCCAAAATAGCGGAAAAACAAAGATTTTTGGTATCCAGAAATTATTTCTGTCAACAATTGTTTACAATTTTTTAAATTAAAATTTACACTACGCAGATACGTAATTCATTGAACGACAGGCGGAAAGAACAGAGCTGCCCGAGGGGGCAAACAATTGAATGTAAGTGATGAAGGATGGTAACGGGGGGAAAAATAGTTTTCTACTTCGGAATATCTATCGTCCGAAACAAATACGGAGGCAATACAAAATAATTATTGAAATGAGGTGCTCGACAACAATGCATCGGTGAATGCAGGATAGACAGGGTTATGCATTATGCTGTTCGTGCAATCATCTACACTTTCCTAAAAACACCTCCGCAGATCCGATGAGATCGTTCGGAAAACTGCGGAGTATTATTGTTGCACGCGTGAATGTGTTACGGCATTCACGGTTATGCTTTCTTTGCAACCCGCAGATAATTTCGTACCAACCTTGTAATTTTTCTGCGCACTTTTTGTTCTTCTTCCAGCGAAACGGAATCGAGATTCGCAATGTGCTCGTTCAATATCGTCTTTGCTTTTGACGGCAGTACAGAAAGGAATTTTTCTATAATTTTTTCCGGAGCATTCTTAAGGGCTAAAGCCATTTCTTCGCCGGGAACATCCTTCATAATTTGCCGGATGATCTTATCGTCAAACGAATCGATGGACGTAAAGGCAACGCGCTGCGAAGAGATCTCGCGGTACAGATCAACATTCATCACTTTAATATATTCAAAGATCGAGTGCTCGTCCGACTCGTCCATGTTGTCGAAGATATCCATCAGCAATTCGGGACCCTGTACCTGGACATTGTTGATCGCCGGTATTTTGGAGGCCTTAGTAGCCAGGTCGCGTGCAACGGAAAGGTATGCATCGCTCGTCAACCGCTGCAGTTTGACCAATTCCATTGAAACCTCACCCTGCTGCATTGATGGAAGGTTGCGCAGCAAACTTCCGGCAATACCCGGATTGACTTGAGATAGAATCATTGCAACGATTCCGGCAGGTTCGTCCTTCATCAGCAGATAGAGCTGCGGCTCAGACAGTTTTTCAAGGAATGCAAATGGATTCCTTTTCTCATTATTTGCCATTGTAAATTTTTGCATTACGATCGCATTCTGAAATGAGGCTAGTGCGGTATTGACCATCTCGTTTTCTACCTGCGGCGCATCAGCAATAAGTTTGCTCAACTGATGATTTTCAGTTTCGGTTACATGCTCGCGGACAATGGCAATAATGCTCTGGCCAAGGCTCGAAAGGACGGTCTGCGCCTGCGCCTGCTTTTGAGGATCGCGAAGCATCTCACGAATGACCTCAATAATGACGTCGGGTCTTCCGACGGCGGTTGTAATAATCTCGGATTTTTTCTTTTCTAATTCCGCTTTTTGATTTGCGCGCTGAATGTTCTCGGGAAGCATCAGCATCACATTCGGTTCGGCATTTTTAATCTCGTTCTGCTGCCGTTCATTATCCAGTTCCGTAACTTTTTGTTGATACCGAACCTCGTCCAATTTACTCCTACGGACAAGCAGCAGCACCCCGATAGCGATTCCTCCGACCAGAAAAAGTGCCCCAATATATTTTATGTTCATAAGCGAGAGATCTGCACCCATACCAGAGTTATTTTCGTTAGTGGTATCTACTGCCGGTAGTTTGCTCCTGGTTAATTCTTTATGCGCCTGCGTAACAGAATCGACATTAACGGGTGGGACCGGCGTTGAGGATGGGAATGACATTTCCGTGATGGTCACCTTATCTCCCCGTGAACGGCTCAATTTCCCCGAATAATAAACGATATTTTCGAGCAGGCGAAGCAGTTCCGGATCACTTTTAGTGAAATATTTGTCCGCTAAAAGCTGAACCTCGATCTTCTCAACCGAAATTCGGACATTTTCTTTTTCGACGTTCGTCTCGAACCCTTTCACGCCGGGAAGCATCAGGTCGCGCGTCGGTTTTTCCGTATCTTCAGCCGGATATTCTTCCAACACTGTTGCGTCGGCTGAAATAAGGTATTTCATGGATGGATAATACTTACGGATCTCGTTGGACACCCTCCATTCACATTCCGATTCAATGGTGAGTTTCTTTTTTTCAACATCCGTGGAAGAAAACGCTGTTTGGAAAAGCACGGCCAGAACAGCACAGAGAAAGCAGAGAGATTTTTTCATAATAGTTAACCGCTGATATTGTTATTGTGTTGAACCGTTAAAATAATATATTCGAAGCACGACCCGACGGTTTTGAGTGCGTGCGTAATCCGTAAATTTTCCCGTAAGTGTATCACGGCCTGTATCTTGGGGCCGAGAATCGGCGTATCCTATTCCCGACAACCGATGTGGAACAAAACCCATCGAGTCCTGTAAAAAATGAACCACATCCAGAGCACGGGATGAGGAGAGTTCCCAATTCGACCGGAATTCTTTTCCGCCGATAATCGGCTGGTCATCCGTGTGTCCTTCAACGGAGATATAGGCTTTTCGTGCTTCAACAAATTTCAGCAAAACCGGAGACAAATGTTTCACGGCGTCATAACCATCGGGCTGCATTTTTGCCTTTCCCAAAGCGAACAATAACGCCGATGCGAACCGGACTTCTACGCCGTCATCCGTCAACACTACTTTCACCTGGTTCTTCAGTGTCGAATCCTTACTGATGGTCTCCATCAGTTCCTTCGCAACGGTTGATAAATTCTGTTGGACGCTTTTCGCAGACGATGCGCTGGCGAAGGAATCGAACTTTGCCTGATCTGGCTTCGACATTGCCAGCAATAACGTGAAGGCTGCAAGCATTGCCGTAAGCAGATCGATATAGCTGACCTGCCAATGCTCCTCTTCACCTCTTTTATGCGGATTCTTTTTATTGAACATAAGATTATTATGCTTTTTTGAGTTCCGGAATTTTTGAGTTGCGCAGAGACCTGTTTCGGTACAGATACGTCGATAGTTTTTCTTCAATAAAGGAAGGACGTCTTTTATCCGCCAACATGATGATCCCTTCCGCGATCATGGACTTCAATAGCATTTCATCGGTATTGCGCCGTTCTATTTTGTCTGCGATGGGCTGATAGATAAAGTTTGAATACACAAGACCGTATAATGTGGTGGTAAATGCAACCGCCATTGCTGCAATTATCGGTCCGAATCCTTTTGCCGGATCAATGCTTGCAGAAAACATTTGGATCAAACCAACGGTGGTTCCCAACATACCGTACCCCGGCGAGTACCGGGCGCAGGCTCGCCAGACATCATCATCGATCTCATCCCGTTCATGCTCGCTTGCAATCCGGGATTCAAGGATCTCAACGATCTCTTCTTTTTTATAGCCGTTGACAATCATTAAAAGACCGTCCCGTAGGAAAGGATATTTGATATTCTGAACATACTCTTCAAGAGTTTCAACATCGTTCTTCGAAGAATAATCAGCAATTTCCTTAATGGTATGGATATAATTTTCGAACTGAAGTTTCGTCGGGAAAAATGCCAGTATTTGAGCCCGGAGAGCACTTTTGATCTCGCGAAACGTAAAACTGATCAATACCGATGCATACACACCCACGGTGACAAAGATAAAGCCTGGGTAATGGATATAACGGAGTAACACCGTCGGGAAATAAAGGTTTTGAAAGTGATGGATCGCCACTGCATTGTTGGGATCGCCGACGACAATAAGAAAATACGCCGCAACGATGAAGAGAAGATAACCCGCAAACGATGAATTCATAGAATCATTCCTTTTAATACATTCGTAATAAAATTGCCCTTACATTGTCCTGTGCTGGATCCAATTCCAAGGCTCTCTCCCAGCTGGATTTTGCCTCAAGGTTCTGCTTAAGCATATAATGAATTGAACCTTTCACTGAATGGGAAAGTGCAATATTCGGCGCGGCCGTTATTGCCCCATCGATCTCGCGGAGTGCATCGGCATACCTCTTTCGCGAGAACAGGCGTTGAGCGCTGTTCAATTTTGCCATTGCTTTGTTATAATCAGCATCCTCTTTTGAATAGGAATTACGGCCAAGGGAATCCTGTTTCGCTTTTTTTGCCGAATCGTTCTTTGCCACTGCATCGTTGACAAGTGTCGATATTTCTTTTTCCGTCGGAACTTTTTTATCCGGAAGATCGGTTGGTTTTGTGATCTTCCGGGGGGCTGCTCCCGAATATTCGATCACGAACTCCGTCTTTTCATTCAGCAGATTCATCAGCAATTGAACGTTAATGAGAGGCGAACTTATTTTTATTGTCGCAAGTGAAACGTCTATTTCCGCGGCCTGTGCTATCGTTGCCTCAGTCTTATTTTGTGACACAGAATCAACAACAGTGACAGGATTTGAAGTTGTGCCATCGACGCTGCCGTCTGTGACGATGGCAGGATTTGGAATATTGCTATCCTCGCTGCCGGGTGTCGGCTCTGCCTCGATCTCAACCTGACAAGCAGCGATCGACATAAATAGTAGCACAAGAAATATTGTCTGTAATATGTTTTTCATAAGTGATGCAATCGTATTAAATGTTCGGTTATAGTATCAATAACGTTTCCGTTTACAACACAAAATTCATCTGTATGCCAAAGGCGTTTCCCGCCACATGGTACGCTGCTTTTGTGCTTTGGTTCTTGAACTTTCCATAGTACCCTGTCAGTCCGATGTCACGGCTCATATTGAGACTAAGACCTACCATATAGGACGATAAAAATTCCTTTGGAATAATGTGATATCCGTATGACAGGTCCAGAGTGAGCAGCCGGGGTCCCACCTCTTCATTCTTCAATAATTCGAACGAGAGGCCGGGTTGGAACGCATAACTGAAGTTCGCAAGCCTAAGACCATAAAAAACCCTCGAATCGATGAAAAAATTCATTCGATTGATAATGGTTGAATAGACGTTGAAGCGGTACCCGAGCGTAAGAAAGTTCATTGATCCATCCGGATGTTTATTCGTGCCGTTATACGCTCCGGAACTTTGCAGCGCAAGTGTAATGTTTTCAACGGTATAACCCGTAATTTTCTTCAACGACATCATCTTTTGCAATTCTGCTTCTAAATCAGGCTGGACGTCGACATAGTTTGCCGAAAATTCCTTTGTCCAGATCTTCAAAAAATTTAAATCGGTGATCGTTAAATAACAAAATACCCTTGTATCAGAGATGAGGACATCTACCGTTAATATCCCGTCGATACGGTGATCGGCTGCATATTGTTGAATATCGGATTCCATCTGCGTGTTTCGGATCTTGAACGTACTGTCCGTTGCATTGATCTTCAGAACGCGTAAATCATGTCCGTTCAGTATCCCAAAACGGCGATCGCGGGATAACGCCATACTAACCCTGTTTTCAAAGTACGTGGCAAGGAACTTTTTCTCTGATTGATTCAAAGCAACCTGATGGATCACTTCGACATTTGTCTTATAGAACAACAGGTTCGCAATACCCGGACTCACCTCGACTGACGAGGAGCTGATTATCGGCAGAATGGAATCCACGGCGACCGGCAGCATCGGAAATAGCGACATGGCGAACGTTTGCTCATACATTGGTTTTTTTGGTTCTACCGGTGCAGCTGCAGCCTTCTCCTTTTTTGACAGAGGATACGCAATACAGAACATCAGCAGCCAAACGATCGGCAGAATTCGGAAATAATGGTTCGTTGGTTTTATCATACAGTGTTTTCCCGCAAGAGTAATTGTATACATTGAATCTATTTTTTTATTGACTCAGCATGCGCTATTTAACAAGAAGCAATTTTCGCACTTCATTAAAGATGTTGGTTTTTACATTTCCGGATACCGTTGCCGCAATAATCTGATAAAAATAAACGCCGCTTGGCAAATGGCCGGCATCCCACACATAACGGTACGAGCCGGGAGTCAACAGATCGTTGTTCAACAGCATGCCCACCTGTCTGCCGAGAATATCATACATCTTCAGTGAGACAACAGCATCCTGCGTGAGACCAAATTTTATGGTTGTGCTAGGATTGAACGGATTCGGAAAATTCTGCTGCAGCGTGAATACTTCAGGAGTCTTCTCATCTTCCTTCGAAACATTCGTAGCATGCGCTTTCATAACCACTTTGGATATTCCCGGATTTCCGTTCGTATAGGCATACAGTGTATCAACCAATTCTTTCAGCGAATCCGGTGTGCACCGAAGCTTCAGGTGGAATGTATCACCCCGGGCAATGACAATGGGAAAAGAATCCACCGCAACCACGAATTGATGCAGCCGATTCATCATCGAATCGATCCTCAGCACATTGGGGGATGAATTTGTTATATAAAATACTTTTTCGCTTAACTGCCGGACTTGAGCCTCTTTGAAATCAAATTCATTGTTTGATGTGAACAATGCCGCCGGGGCAGTTCCTGCAACAGGAATACGCAGCAACCGGTCAACGGAATTGTTATAGACGATGACCGTGTCTACATACATGCCGATAGTATCCGGACTGAACGAAATCGTCACAAGCGATGAATCAACGCGGGTGAGCATCGGAACAGAGATACTCGCCGAAAAACCAGCAGTTGCACAATGAACAGAGTCCAACGTTAGCGGTGTAATTGAATTGTTCCGCACTACAACACTTATCTGATATTTGTTATGTATCTGTTTCGGACCAAAATTTAAACGGCTTGTACCAACAAGAAGCTTTGGCGGCGAAGCTGTGCTAAACGAACATGCCGAAGAAAAATCACCTCTGCCACGGGAATTGATTCCCGCCACTCTCCAATAATACAGCGTATCGTATTTCAGTGCCTGCGTGATCGGCATGTGGAATGTTGTATCGGTGATGACCGTATCAGAAATAACTGTGCCGGTATATTCCTTGTTCAAAGCCACCTGAAGAAGATATTTTTCCGCATTGCGTGACTTCTTCCAGACGAAAGTCGGTGTTGACGATTGATCGATTGCCTTGTCCACAGGTGAAAGTGACACCGGCGCTTCAACCATCGTTATGAATTCTTTCTGCGTTTTCGTTACTGTCAAATAGTTTTCGGTTCCTGCTTCCCCGTTATATTCGTACACTGTCACAATATGTTTGGTATCCGGCAACAATCCCGTAAGAACACACGAAGTGCCGTTCGCACCGTACACAACAGAACTGTTCGGACCGAGAATTGAACCGGCCATGAATACCGGGTTCGCCGTGTAGTTTGTGCCATCAACCGGCGGATGATCGGACAGGGTATCGGTGCTGACAATAATAAGCCTGTTGAAGCCGTTTCCTTCTGTGCAGACAACTGCCGCAGTAGCGGAACCAATTGAAGAAACCACGATCGATGAGGCTTGTTTCGTCGGCTCAGACGCTATGCACGATCCGTGCACCTGACTGAAGATAGTTGTAGCGCCGGCACTGGAATGCATGATACTGTCCGAATACACCCGGACAACCGTCGGTGCAAAACGAACATAGATCGCCGTCGCAGAGACAATTCCGTCAGTATTGATAAGCGTAATCGGATTCAATGACCGGAAATCCAATCCGCTGGTCAAAGATATCTGGAAACCATCCGGCGGCGTTATGATAATATTGTTCATCAGTGCCGAACCGGAAACCGTATAATTTTTTTCGCCCGATGTCGTATTCCGTTCGATCTTGTCAAAGAGGCCTAGAGTACCTTCCACAAGAATAACCGGAAGCTGCGTTCTCTGGCTTGCAGAGGCATACGACGAGGTCAGATAATCTGCGGAAGTGCTGTCGCCGTTATATTCAAAGACGGCACAATAATATTTTTTATTTGGCGTAAGATGCGTAACGGTAACCGTGTTTGAAGAATCACTTTGGACAGCAAAAATATTCGACGTAAGCGATGCACCTTCTCCGTATTGGAACGATGAAGGATAATGCATGCGGTCCTCCGGCAGTGGATTGGATATAGAATCCGTTCCAAGAAATACCAGATGTTTCGTTCCATTCCCTTTTTTCCACGTGATGGTCATCGACGTTGGTTTAACGGATGAGAAGATGATCGCCGATGATGGTATCGTCGGTTCGACAATAGAATATGCCGATACAGGCGCATAGCGTGTGGTCGAACCGGTACTGACGTGAGAAATTGAATCTCTCTTCTCGCCGCCCGTCAACGGAGTACACCGGACATAAATCGTCGTAGGGTCTATCACCTGATTATTCGGCGACAAGGCTAGAGATGAATTCGATCCGATAAACGGACCGGATGATGCCAGGGAAACTTGAAATCCTTCCGGCGGAACGATTGAGATGCCATTCACCAGGTTTGTGCCTGATACGGAATAGTTCTGCACTGCAGAAATCTCGCCTGCATGCACATTCCCGAAGGATGCTAACGCACCGGTAATAACGATTGTTGGTTCGGACGTGGACTGACTGCTGTCACCCACATTGTCCGTGAGATACTTTTCCGAACCGGGGGTGCCGTTATATGGGTAAATTGAAAAATAATACATTGTATTCGGCTGCAATCCGCTTACCGTAACGTATGTGCCGGTACCGTTATACACCACGTAGTTCTTCAATCCGATCTCCGAACTTTGCCCAAAGATGGGATTGGCCGTATATGTAGTATTATCTTCCGGAAGAGCATCTACCGTTACTTTCTCTTTCACCACCACGATACGGTTGATCCCGTTCCCTTTCTTCCATGACAATGTAATTGTCTTCGGACCGACCGATGAAAATTGCAGAGCACTATCGCCTGAGGTCGGTTTGATAATGCCCGTTCCGGTCACCGACAGAGAGACATTTGATGTTCCAGTAGATGAGTGAACAATGCTGTCCAGGAAATTACCTGCAGAGCCGGGAGCAAAGCGGACATAGATATCCGTCTGTGCCACCGCATTACCGGACGGGGTTAATGTTATGGGATTTGTCGGAACAAAAATCCCCCCTTGTTTCCGGGAGATCTGAAATCCGGAGGGAGGGGTGATCACAACATTGCCGATGACATTGGACGCGGAAACTTTATATGACTGTTCAGCGGAGACTTCGTTTACAACAATTTTCCCGAAGTCCATGTACGAACCGGTGATATAAATGGATGCGCCTTCACCGGTTCCGATGACACTGACTGTTTTTGTAACAGATGAATCACTGCTATGCGTGATGGTCTTGCTCGTTGAACCGCTAACACTGGGAGAGAACCGCGCATAGATTGTTGTCGCCGGAACAGTTCCGGCAGCAGGAATCAGCGTTATTGCTGCTGAATCAAAACCCGATCCCGACGTGGTCGATATTTGAAATCCCGTCGGCGGCGTTACGGTAATATTGCCCAGCAGGTTCGCGCCGCTCACAGTATAACTTTGCTCGGATGAATTCGTCCCGACAATAACACTGCCAAAGTTCGTCAGCGATGTCTTCGAGAGTGTGACCGTAGGCGTAGCGGTCGTAGTATTCTCTGCAACCGTCGACGGTGTAAGATAATTAATCGCTTCGCCGCTTCCGTTGTATTCATACACTGCAACATGATATGTAGTGTTGATCAGCAGATTGCTGACCGAAACAGAATTTCCTGTTCCGTTATACACAACATAATTCCCGCTGCCAATCTGTGTACCACTGCCGAAGAGAGTATTAGCGCTGTAACTGGTCGCATCAACAGGATCCGTATCCACCGCATTTCCGGCTTTCATCACTACAAGACGGCTTGCACCAGTACCTTTAGTCCAGTTCATTGTAAGAGTTTTCGGACCGACCGTTGTGAATACCAACGCAGAAGATTGAGTGCCAGGCAGTGATGCAAGGGTGGTTTTGCTTCCCGTTCCCGGATTATCTAAAAGATAATTCTCGTTGCCGCTTGTCCCTTTATACTCATACACCGCCACTGAATAGACTGTATTCGGCAGCAATCCGTTTACTGTTACCGAATTACTGCTACTATTATAGATTGTGTAATTTCCAGTGCCGATCTCTGTGCCGCTCCCAAATGTTGTTGAAGCAGTATAGGTGATTCCGTCAATCGGTTCTCCGTCGACAGAATTTCCGCTTTTGACCAGCACTACTCTTTTTGTTCCATCCCCATTACTCCACCCGATCGTCATTGAACTTGATGTCACATTACTGAACACAATATTACTGGCTGGCGTAACAGGGGTGGCAGTCAGCGTTGAACTTCCGCCGGTCAGCGGGGATGTCGTGAGGTAATTTTCGACGCCATCAGCGGGGCCGTTAAATTCATATACCGCAAAATAATATGTTGTTCCGACTTTCAGACCTGTTACCGTTACATTATTTCCGGCACTATTAAATACTGCATAGTTATCGGCACTGACCTGTGCACCACTGCCAAACGAAGTACTTGCTGTATATGTTGATGCATCAACCGGTACTGCCGACACGGACGAGGCTTCGTGGGCGACAACAAGGCTTCGCGCTCCAGTACCTGCCCCCTTTGTCCACGAGACTTTCATTGTTGTTGTTGTTCGCTCGCTGAATGTTAATGCCGTACTTTGCGCTGTTGGTTCGGCAACACCTGTACCATTGACCGCAACTGTTTTTGTCGTTACCGAATCACCCGCATTGGTGATTAAACTGTTGGCTGCTCCTCCGACCAAGGGGGAGCAACGGGCATAGATCGTTGTTGAACCTACGGTTCCGCTCACAGGAGTGAGTGTTATCGCGGTCGTATTAAATCCTGATCCTGATGTTGTTGATATCTGGAATCCCGTCGGCGGCGTTACCGTGATATTGCTCAGAAGGTTCGCACCGCTCACAGTATAACTTTGCTCGGATGAATTGGCTCCGACAATAACATAACCGAAATCTGTCAGCGTTGTTTTCGATACAGTAATTGTCGGAGTGGTCGTTGTTGTATTCTCTGCAACAGTTGACGGAGTAAGATAATTGATCGCTTCACCGCTTCCGTTGTATTCATACACCGCTACATGATATGTTTTGTTGATCAGCAGATTGCTCACCGAAACAGAATTACCCGTTCCGTTATACACAACATAATTTCCGCTCCCAATCTGTGTGCCGCTGCCGAAGAGAGTGTTGGCACTGTACGTTGTCGCATCAACAGGATCCGAATCCACTGCATTCCCGGCTTTCATCACTACAACTCGGCTTGCTCCATTCCCTTTGGTAAAACTGAGTGTTAAATTTTTTGGACCAATTGTTGTGAATGCCAGTGCCGAGGATTGAGTCGTTGGTTGTGATGCCAGTGTGGTTTTGCTTCCTGTTCCCGGATTAACAATAAGGTAATTCTCGTTGCCGCTTGTTCCTTTATACTCATATACCGCCACAGAATAGACTGTGTTCGGTGAAAGTCCGCTGACTGTTACCGAATTACTGCTGTTATTATAGATTGTGTAATTTCCGGTGCCGACCTCTGTACCACTGCCAA
The DNA here is from genome assembly GCA_903861125.1 of uncultured Ignavibacteriota bacterium. Lineage (GTDB taxonomy): Bacteria > Bacteroidota > Ignavibacteria > UBA10030 > UBA8401 > UBA8401. Next base: position 91,305 of record CAIOTF010000013.1, on the reverse strand, counting down.
ATGTAGTTGATGCAGTATATGTGGTTCCGTCAACCGGTTCTCCGTCGGCAGAGTTTCCACTTTTAATCATTACTACTCTTTTGGTTCCATCGCCAATGGTCCAACCAATCGTCATTGAACTTGTTGTCACATTACTGAACACCACATTGCTTGCGGCTAAAGCCGGTTCGCCAATTCCGGTCCCCGTAACATCTAACGTTTGGCCTGATCCATTTGTTGTGGTATGCGTTACCGATCTATTTGCATTTCCTGCACTCGTTGGTTTATACCGTACATAAATTGTTGTACTGTTGACCGTACCTCCCGATTGCGAAACCGTCAGAGTCTGCAGACTGGTTCTGTATCCTGAACCGCTGGACAATGATACTTCATATTGGTCCGGAGGATGGAGAATGATGTCATCCGTAAGATTGGAACCGGCCACTGTATAAGATTGCACCGCCGAAGTTGCGCCAACCTGAACACTGCCAAATGCAAGCGGTCCGCCTGTTACCGTAATGAGCGGTGTTGCCGTTACCTGGCTGCCGGTGAGCGGCGCAGGGGTTAAATAGTTTGCCGTAGTGGATGATCCATTATATGCAAAAACAGAAACGTAGTATGTTACAGCCGAAGAAAGGTTGGTCACTGTTACGCTTGTGCCGGATGATGAATAGACAATATAATTTCCGGCACCGATTGTAGCTCCGCTGCCGAAAGAAGTATTTGGTGAATAGCCCTGTGCATCCACAGGACTTCCACTTACAGGAGAACTTGCCCGCACCAGAACCAGACTGTTTGCCGCACCGGCCCCTTTCGTCCACGAAACCGTCATTTGCGTTGAAGTCACCGAAGAGAAACTTATTCCCGTCGGCTGATCGGACGGCGGACTCGCAAGCGTTGTTGCATTAGAGGCAGTTGGTGACGTGATATTATAATTTTCAGAACCCGATGAACCGCTGAACTCATAGACAGAAAAATAATATTGAGAAGCAGGTGACAGACCTGTTACAGTAATCGTATCGTTGCTGCCGATATACACAGCATAATTACCCGTTCCAATTTGACTGCCCGAACCAAAAGAACTGTTCCCTGTATAGGTCGTTGCATCTACGGGATCTGCGTTCACAGCAGTAGTAAGTTTAGCAAGAACGATACGTGATGAACCTCCACCATTTGTCCAAGTCAACTTCATCGAGTTATGAGTAATGGACGATATACTAAGGTTGCTTGCCTGTGTAGGTTCTGGGATTACATTGCCGGTAACAGCCACATTCCTCGAAGTTGCATTAGTGCTTGACTGCACGATGTTGCCGCTGACCGTTCCGCTGGCTGAAAAAGAAGGAGCGAACCGCACATAAATTGTTGTGCTGTTTACCGATCCACCGACCTGCGTTAATGTGATAGGATTTGTCGCAATAAAGCCGCCTCCGGTACCGGTGGATATTTCATATCCTGTCGGCGGAGCAATAGAAATATCATTCGTCAGATTGGAACCGGAAACTGTATATGATTTTTCAGTAGATGTTTGACCGCCGGCAATTTCACCAAAACTTGCGAGCGATGCTGTTGATACTGTGATCGTCGGCGTTGCCGATAATTGATTTCCTGTTGCCGGAGAAGTTGTGAGATAATTGCTTGACTTTGCCGATCCGTTATATTCAAACAGTGCAACGTAATATGTTGTCGAGTGAGTTAATCCTGTCACAGTTACCGATGTGCCAACGTTGTCATTATAGACAACATACTGACCCGGGCTGACTGCTGTTCCTGAACCGTACGTCGTATTCGCAGTGTATGAGACCGTATCTACCGGTACTGCCGTCACAGGACTTCCTGATCGGATGACAGCTATGCGTTTGTTCCCGTCGCCGTTCGACCAGTTAATCCTCATACTTGTCGGACCAACATTATCGAATGTTACGGACACGGGCTGCGTCGTTGGTTCACTGGCAAGCGTTGTTTTACTGGCTGCCAAAGCCGGTGAAGTAAGATAATTCTCTCCGCCTCCCGAGCCGTTATACTCAAATACCTTAAAGTAATAGACCGTCCCTGCGCTCAATCCGGTCACCGTCACGCTTGTGCCGTTCCCCTTGTATACTATATATTCTCCAGCACTGATCGTTGATTGACCATTGTTGTATTGAGCATCTGCTGTGTACGTTGACGCATCGACCGGACTACCCGATACCGAACTTCCCGATCGGATCGCCACGATTTTGTTCTCACCGTTTCCGCCCGACCACGTTAACGTAATCGAATTCGGCGTTGAAGTTGACGAAACAAATGTTGCCGAGGTTGTCGGCTCGCCAATGCTTACTCCGGTAACAGCAACATTTTTTGACGTTGCATTTAAACTTGATTGCGTAATGTTACCACTGACCGGTCCGTTGGCAGAAACAGAAGGAGCGAACCGCACATAGATTGTTGTGCTGTTTACCGTACCTCCAGCCTGCGTCAGAGTAATAGCATTTGCCCCAAAATTGCTGCCGGACGTGGTAGATATTTCATACCCTGGCGGCGGAGTAATGGAAATATTATCCATTAAATTCGATCCGGAAACAGTATATGATTTTTCGGCAGATGTTTGACCGCCGGCAATTTCACCGAAACTTGCAAGCGACGCCGCAGAAATCGTGATCGTCGGCGTTGCTGATAATTGATTTGCAGCTGTCGGAGATGTTGTCAGATAGTTGCACGACCTCGCCGATCCGTTGTAATCATAGAACGCTGCATAATATGTGGTTGAAGACGTTAATCCCGTTACAGTCACCGACGTTCCGGAACCGTTATACACTACATACTGACCTGCGCTGATCAATGCCGCTACAGTTCCAAATGCCGCATTCGCGGTGTAGGCTACCGTATCGGTTGGAACTGCCGTTACGGCGCTTCCCGAACGGAGCACAACAATACGGTTACTACCATCACCGTTCGACCAGTTGATACTCATCATTGTCGGACCAATATTATCAAACGTTACAGAACCGGCTTGACTCGTCGGCTCACTTGCCAATGTTGTTTTTTTCGCCGCCAGTGCGGGTGTAGCAAGATAATTTTCTGCACCAGACGATCCGTTGTAATCAAATACTTTGAAGTAATATTCTGTTCCCGAACTCAATCCGGTCACTGTTACACTTGTTCCGGTTGAATTATAAACTGCGTACTCTCCCGCAGCGATCGTTGATTGACCATTGTTGTACTGAGCATCTGCTGTGTACGATGATGCATCGCTCGGAGTTCCGGTTACGGCGATTCCGGATTTAACAACCACAAGTTTGTTTGTGCCGTTTCCGCCCGACCACGTTAACGTAATCGTACTCGGCGTTGAAGTTGATGAGACAAATGTTGCTGAGGTTGTCGGCTCGCCAATACTTACTCCGGTGACAGCAACATTCTTCAAAGTTGCATTGGTACTTGACTGCACTATGTTGCCACTAACCGTTCCGCTGGCTGAGACAGAAGGAGCGAACCGCACATAGATTGTTGTGCTGTTTACCGTACCACCAACCTGCGTCAGAGTAATGGGATTTGTCACAAAATTGCTTCCTGACGTGGTGGATATTTCATATCCCGTCTGCGGAGTAATAGAAATATCATTCGTCAGATTAGAACCGGAAACTGTATATGATTTTTCGGCCGATGTTTGACCGCCGGCAATTTCACCGAAACTTGCGAGCGACGCTGCAGAAATCGTGATCGTCGGCGTCGGCGTTAGTTGACTGCCGGTCGTCGGAGCGGTTGTCAGATAGTTGATCGACTTCGCCGATCCGTTGTAATCATAGAACGCTGCGTAGTATGTTGTCGAAGGAGATAATCCCGTTACTGTTACTGAAGTTGCCGAACCGTTATACACTACATACTGACCTGCGCTGATCAATGCCGCTACAGTTCCAAATGCCGCATCCGCACTGTAGGCCACTGTATCAGTTGGAACGGCTGTTACGGCGCTTCCCGAACGGAGCACAACAATACGGTTGCCACCATCACCGTTCGACCAGTTGATCCTCATACTTGTTGGACCAACATTATCAAACGTAATCCCGCTGGCTTGAGTCGTCGGCTCGCTTGCCAATGTTGTTTTTTTCGCCGCCAGTGCGGGTGTAGCAAGATAATTTTCTGCACCAGACGATCCGTTGTAATCAAATACTTTGAAGTAATATTCTGTTCCCGCACTCAATCCCGTCACTGTTACGCTTGTGCCGGTTGAACTATACACAACATATTCTCCCGCATTCAGCGTAGATTGCCCATTGTTAAACTGTGTATTCGCCGTGTAGGTTGATGCATCACTCGGAGTTCCGGTTACGGCGATTCCGGATTTAACAACCACAAGTTTGCTTGTGCCGTTTCCGCCCGACCACGTTAACGTGATCGAATTCGGCGTTGAAGTTGATGAGACGAATGTGGCTGCGGTTGTTGGTTCTCCTATTCCGGTTCCGCTTACCGGCTGATTTACTGTAACCGCAGAATAACTTTCGTGCGTAATGTTGCCGCTTTGAACGCCGGCAGAGGAAGGAGAATATTTAACATAAATAGTGGTAGAATTTACAGAGCCGCCGCTTTGGGTCAGCACCAGCGGATTTTCTGACAAGAAACTTCCCCCTCCGGCCCTGGATACCTGAAAACCGGTTGGCGGTGTTATGTAAATATCGTCGTTATTAAGATTTGTACCAGATACTGAATACGTTTTTTGCGAAGAGAGTCCGCCAAGAGGAACATTCCCGAAATCCGCCACAGCACCTGTAATGGTGATTGTTGGAGTAGCTGTTGCCTGTGTGATCGAAAGCCCCGGAAGTAAAAAATCCGTGGATCCTGCACTGCCATTATATTCATACACCTTAAAATAATATGTAGTGCTGGGATTCATTCCGGTAACAGTGACAGAACTTCCAACACCTTTATACACTACAAAATGTCCGGGGCTTATTGTGTTCCCTGTGCCATAAGGAAATGTTCCCGTGCCTCCGTATGAATTGGCGTCTGCCGGATCCTGCGTAAGATCACTTCCCTGCCGAACAACAATAATTCTTCCCGCTCCATTACCGTTGGTCCACGACAGCGTCATGCTTGTCGGACCGACTGCCGAAACAATCGGTACACTTGCCTGCGTAGTCGGTTCAACGGCAAACACCAATGAACTCATGACGCACATAAGCAACAATACGGATGCTATGTTTTTTTTGATACTCATTTCACTTGAACTTTTGGATCATTCATAGTAGAACCTTACCGTCCGGACACGCTTTTAGAAATGTCGTTCGTTAATTTTACAAAATTATTCTGCGCTGCTTCGTGGATCACTTCATAATCAGGAGCTACTAATTCTTCTCCCGCCCTGTTGAATACGGTGAGAGAGTGATATCGAAAACGCGCATTCCCATCCTGGATATCGACGGTCACCGCAAAACCGATATCGGTCTTCATTAGCATTCCCCGAAGCTGCGGAACATCGCGCAGCGTTCCACGGGCAATAATGATTCCTTGTTCCGGATCGGCAATATCGACCACAGTCTTATACGATTGAAAATTTGCCAATGCATACCGCAAAACGCGGGAAAAAATATCACTCTTTTTTGCACCCGGATAACGGATAATAAATTCATGGTTTTTTTGTTCCACCGTTGCCTGTTTTACCGGAGCGCAACCGGAGAACAATAAGAGTGAAAAAATTACGATGTACAGTTTTTGAACAGTAGAAAACATTGTGTGGTCCCAAAAAATCCCGACGACGGAAATACTATCTTTACAATATCATTATTCAATGATTGTGCCAATAATAAGTTAATTTTATGCCTGTTTTTAGCGAAAATTAGAGGGTTTTGATAAGCAAATTTACCCACTGCGGAGTTGCGTCAACATTTGTTTACGGCTGTTGACAGCTTTTCGTAACTACAAAAAATAAAAAACCCATCTCTTACACTCAGAAGAGATGGGCGGGGTGAACTAAATAAAAAAAGAGCCCGTTGTTTATGCTTTTGAGACATAGAAGCACGACACGGTTTTCTTGTCGTTTTTTAAATTTTATTTTTTACCCTGTAATTTCTCTTTATTGAATCGCTTTTTTGCAAGGAAAACATAGAACAATTTCTTTCTGCGCATTACATTCTCTTTGTTTCATGCAGGGAGATTTTGTGTATTCCTCACTTACGACTCAATAGGATCTGTATTGACAAAGAACGAAAATGCAACACCAAATTCTGTTCAGGTTCCGCCTATTCCGGGAACCCGTTGTTGCCTTATGCCCTTTATATAGGCAACCATTGTGCCACAAATTATTGCTCAAAAATGGTCAAAAAAAGGACATTATTTTTGGGGTGTAAAGAATGATTTACTCTTTTGTAAACTAAAATTGATAGTGCCGGGAGACCTGTTCCGAGCCGCAAAGGTGAAATTCACTTAAAATGTTACCGTAAATTGCGCTATAGATAGCATTATGGCACAGTGCAGAAAAATCGAAACGAGTACGAAATTACTTCTTCCACTTCGACCACGCACCATATTCTTAACATCCGGGAATTTTGGCAATGTAGTATAGTAGTGACCATCTACATACTTCATGCAGATACCGCACTTTTCACTACAGCAGCAGGAGTGGAAATAACGGACAAGGTATGATTGCAGATGAAAATTGTTAACGCCTCACGCAAGCATCAACATTTTAACGGTCATCGATATATAATAGAAGGTGAACGTAGCCCAGCTTGAGAGGAAAAATAATAAATCGTCTCGATTTTGCATCGAGCAGGAGAATAATGCGAGGGAATAGTTATATCAACGCAGATATATTTTTAGATAGATTCGCACCTCGTTACTTCAAACATCGTGAGTGAAACTTCCGGCGTACCTCTCCGGCATCTATTGAATGAGCATCATTTTTTTCAGCTGCACTTTATCGCCGCTTTGAAGTTTTGCAAAATATATTCCGCTGGAAAGTTTGGACGCATTGAATGTTACGGAATAATATCCCGCTTCCTTTTCTTCGTTGACCAGAACGGCAACTTCTTTGCCAAGTTCATCATACACTTTTAATGTTGTGTATGCTTTCGCGGCCAGCTGGTAGCTTATCAGCGTTGACGGATTGAACGGATTCGGATAATTCTGCAGCAGTTCAAAATTATTGGGAAGAATACTTGTTTCGTTATTCACTCCTGTTGTATTGGTCAGACTAAAATCATCAAGGTACAGAAACGACCATGACGAATGTGCGGCATCCGCCTGGAATTTTATCTGCACAACCTGACCGGCTGCCGCGCTCAGATCGAAATAACCGGCGGTCCAACTTTCTTTCTGACTGTAGTAGCAGATGTATGTATCTAAAAGTTTTTGTCCCGCAATGTACACCCGTATCTGACCACCCCACAGCGGATCGCAGGCTGAACCCACATCGTTACGGTCCTGATAATAGAATTTGAGATACAATGGTTTTGTGTTGGGCAATGCAACGGTTTGTTCAATTGAATTTACCTCATAATTGAAACCGCCGATCCGCGCCATGTAGAGGCCCGAATGGGGGGTGACAGGAGGAGTGATCGATGCCGAAGCAAAACTGTCCGCGGTACTAATCAATATAAAATGCCCTGTGCTTAATTCAGACCAGCCGTTATTCCGGCCAAGATCAAATCCGCCGTTGACGATCCCTTGCGCCTGCAGCGTGCAGAGAATAAAAAAAGGAAGCGACAAAAATATTCGAACACGTTTCATTGTATTATTCCCCTATGATATACATAATACGCTATGCAAAAAATTTATACGCCGATTAAATAATCGGCTCTATTTAAGAATTTTCCGTTAACTCTCATCTTGCTCTCATTTGAAACCCGTTGACAGTAATAACTTAGTAAAATCGGATAAATTTGTCAATTATCGTTTGTTTTGCTTAAAAGATGGTTTTTGAATGGTTTATCAGGTTGCCGGATTGAGTGTAATTGTTACTGTTTTGCGTAATATTGAAGTTACAATACTATTCGATCCGGTAACCGGGTTAAGATTGCGGTGTAAGTGGAATAAAAAAACGGAGAGTGGTGAGGTCTCCGTTTTAATATTTGTAGACATCGGATTATGTTTGATGACGTTACAACCGAGCGAGCGAATTGATCTCCAGCGGTGTCGATAATAATAATTTTATTTCTCTTGATTTGCCTGCTCGCCAGTTCTTTGGTCTACGACTCATTAAGTGGGTTCCGTTTTAATATTGTTAGCCTGCATTGTTTGATGATTCGTTTATTGTAAGAATTGCTTCGGTTAATAATTGAATTTTGCGATTATATTCTCTGCGAATTAGAAATATCCATGGAGTTACAGTAACTACAATTGCAAAAAACAAAAGGATAATCGCAACGATTGCTTTAGCATTATGATCTAACCCGTGCTTTGCTATGATAGAAATCATTATTGCAATGCCTCCCGTTCCAACCAAAGAAGCAAATATCGCGCTGTAAATTCCCTGCTTCATACCAAATATATTCCTAGGATAAAATTCAGCGATAACATTCTTAGCTCGTTCGGATTCTCTTACTAAAGCAATTCTTACTTCGGGTTTCATAATTTATTCCTTTTTGTTTAGAATAATGCGGTCCAATTAGTTATTCGACGGAGTAACTCCGCGTTACTACAATCACTGTTTCACAAACGTAACAACTCCGTCTATCGCGTAAACAATCGTTCGTCATAAATTTAATGAATATTGTCAACACAAACACTCAACCTCGCTATTTTCATTTCACCCCGACCTATTTATGTAAAAGCGGAGACAGCGATGACCTACACAACTCAGAAAAACAAACAATATCAACAGAAAATCGACTATCTTAAATTACAAAAGGTCGAGGTAACCCAACGACTCAACACCATCAACAGTTCACTGGAACGACTGAACATACTGCTGAAACAGGAGAAGGAACGAACAGAACGAATGGGATTAGGTGTCAAGAAAAAGAGATACACTTACTTTCGTCTCATCAAAAATCCTCGTAGATGAATTGTGCAAATAATCATCGCCGGTAATAAATATCAGAATATCCGCACATCGAACTCCCTCACTCTGAAAAAAACGACATGGATGCAACGGTCACCAATGGGTACCGAAGAGGGTACCATAATGCACACTGAAGATGGAAAACAGCAGTCTGGATTTTTGGAGAAGAATTGAACCTTTTGTATATTTGTTGAGGAATTGCAGCCGAGGTGGTGTCCCGCCAACGTTCACAACATGCAGCGGGATGTCGTCCCGATGATGGTTGAAAAAAAGGTCGGGACTCCAGTCCCGCTTAAATGGTAAATGCTTTTTCGCGGGATGTAAATAAGTTCGAAGAAATTACAATTTTCAAATTGGCTTTGTTCTTTACTTATGTGATTTAATTCGCCGAGGTGGTGTCCCGCCATCGTTCACAACATGCAGCGGGATGTCGTCCCGATGATGGTTGAAAAAAAGGTCGGGACTCCTGTCCCGCTTAAATGGTAAATGCTTTTTCGCGGGATGTAAATAAGTTCGAAGAAATTACAATTTTCAAATTGGCTTTGTTCTTTACTTATATGATTTAATTCGCCGAGGTGGTGGAATTGGCAGACACACTAGCCTTAGGAGCTAGCGCCCGAAAGGCATTAAGGGTTCGAGTCCCTTCCCCGGCACAACGATTATATTTCTCCCGTATTTATGCGGTCACAATCGATATTTCATATTTTGGTGTCCAAATCGTGACCACTTTTAATGGGAACGAACAGTAACACGGATGACCGAATGAGCGGCAAAAGAGTATTTCAATCTACCGGCAGAAAAACCTCTCTGTAAAATTAACACTATCGTAACATTCCCCTAATATCCATAACACACCCTTTCCCGATATTGACAGTATCAATATCTCGGGAAAATATGTATCAGCTAAAACAACGGCTTCAACTGTGGGACGAAAGAACAATTCTCAGCATCATTGCCCGGCGGGGATTATCCCTTAATAAGTTCATGAAATCCGTTTCGATGATCGGCGACGGATATGTATGGGGCATATTTGCCATTGTGTTTTATCTTTTCACGGATGTAACGAACATTTGGCTGCAGACGGGTATTACGGCGTTTGCCATTGAATTGATCTGCTACAAAATAATAAAACAATTAACCACACGATTACGGCCGTTTCACGCCAATATCGGTATTCTCAATTTAGTGGAACCGCAAGATGAATACAGTTTTCCTTCCGGCCACACCGCTGCCGCAACCGTTGCGGCGCTTCTTTTCAGCGCCGCCGTTCCGCTCCTCTTCCCGTTCTTCTGTTTGCTTGCCTTCGTTATCGGTCTTTCCAGAGTGTATCTCGGCGTTCATTATCCCACCGATGTATTGATGGGTTTTGTTCTCGGAGTGTTCAGCTTTGCGGTCTCGTATTCCATTTTTTAGATCGGCCTCTTTTTTCAAAATTTTTCATCATTACTCAATAGTGATGAAAGCCGCTATAAAATAAAAAGTAAACTATGGATGATACGATAAGTCAATTACTTTGGGAAATGGGACGGGCGACTGTAATCACGTTGTTGGTTAAAAAAAGATTTTTGCCTGACGGTATTTTAACGAGGCGGATTTTATTACATGTCAGTTGATACGAGAATGTGCCGATGGTGGTGCGGACAGAAACAGCGAGGTTTTATTTATTGAAACGATGTGTGTGTTCTTTGTTGTTACTTACCGCACAACTGCTATGGAAGAATACGGAGTTTCTTTTCCCTTTTTTCCCTTCAACCTCACGGTATCAAGGAACCCCATGGAAATATTATACTTCAAAGCGAATTCTTTCAGGTGTTCAATGCTGAATTCAATCTCCCCTATTATAGAACTGTTGGATTTTAGTTTTCCGGAATCCACCCAGCGCTGGATCGATAATGGACTAACACCTAGCATTTTTGCTACTTCCTGCATTGAGTAAAAACGGATTTTTTTATCCATGGATCTTCTTTCCCCCTGCGTCTATAATTAGACGGTTCACTAACTGCAATAATTTCTACACAATAATCGCCATAATCCGCTGAACAATAAAGGGTTCTTAGGAAGTTCTAATTTACCTTAGCAAACTCTAATATCTTATTATTCGTTACATTCAGCATGTGATATTACCGGAAAAAATATCCCTGTTTTACAGCCATTTCGTGATGCTATCATGGCTGATTTAGGTTATGAGGGCCGTTGCTGTGATCCCGAAAGCAGGTTGTATTCAAAATCTCATTAAAGTATATTGGGTATGAAATCACATCTGCCTCAAAATGGGACCTTGTACGTAACAATATCCGATGACCTTTCTTAATCCTTTTGTTCTGTTCGGACTTGCGGCAGCGGCAATACCGATCCTGATCCATCTCTTCAATGTGCGGAAACTGCGGACGATCGAATTCAGCACGCTTTCGTTCCTGAAAGAATTGAACAGGAACACGATCCGGAAGATCAGGATCCGTCAATGGCTGCTGCTCATACTGCGTACCGTGCTGATCCTGCTGATTGTGTTCGCATTTTCACGTCCTGCACTGAAAGGAAATTTCGGATCGGCAGGCGCACGAGCAAAATCGACGCTTGTTATTCTGCTCGACAATACCGCAAGTATGGGATTAACCAATGAACGGGGAAAGTTCCTTACGCAGGCAGAATCACAGGCTTTGAAGATCGTATCGATGCTGCAGGAAAATGATGAGGTCTACTTCCTGCGTCTTACTGATCTGCCGAACGCAACAACGGAAGAACCAACGCACGATATACATAGACTTGAATCGCTGATTCGCGAAACAGAAATACGCACTTCACACCGGACGATCGAAGAAGGCATACGGCTGGCATCACGTCTGCTGCACCAATCCAAAAACTTCAACAAGGAATTATACGTTATCACCGACGGACAGGCATCAACGCTAACTTCCCGAAGAGGAACGGCTGCCGCCGAGGGGCTGTTTGATCCGCAGACTAAAATATTTTACACACGGCTTTCGCAGCATCAAACTGAAAATGCCGCCATCGAAAAAACGGTGATCCCTCCGTCGCTGTTCCAGATCAGCAGACCGTTCACGCTGAACGCCATTGTTAAAAACTATGGCACAGCGCCGATCAATAACCATCTTGTCAGCGTGGTATTCGGCGGCATTCGGGTAATGCAGAAAAGTGTCTCGCTCGGCGCCGGCGAAAGTGCTACGCTCGAATTCAGCCTCACTCCGGTCCGTGCCGGATGCATACCGGGATATGTCGAGATCGAGGGAGATATATACGAGCCGGATGACCGCAGTTATTTTTCCGTGAATATTCCGGAGCGCATCAATCTTTCCATCATCTCGTCCGAAGAAAAATATTCGCGGTATATTTCCGCCGCTTTGAATGCCGCCGCAACGAACGGTTCCGCTCCTGTTTCCATAACACCGCTTGCGCCGTCTCAGCTAACGACAACATCACTGTCGAAGACCGACGTTGTGATCCTTTCCGGCATTAAAAATCTCTCCCCTTCTCAGCAGGATGTTCTGACCAATTATCTGCGCTCCGGAGGGAACATGTTCTTTTTCCCATCCGCCGATACGGTTATGTTTTCGTACGACTATCTGAAACCGTTCGGGCTAAGCGGGTTTCAGCTTTCAAAAACCGGCGCAACGTTTGATAAAGTCGATCTTCAATTTCCGGTCTTTCAGGGAATGTTCGAACAAACAGTTCAAAAGAACAAAACAAATATTGAATCGCCGCAGATTTCCCTCTCGGTCAGCGCCGCTTCCGAAACGGATCTGCGTTCCATCATTTCGCTTTCGAACGGAAAGAATTTTTTATGGTTCCGTTCTGTCGGACGCGGAAAAATGCTCGGTGCGGCAGTGCCCGCCTCCACCGATTGGTCCGATCTTCCAATGAAGAGTATTTTCGTCCCGCTCTTGTACCAGTCAGTTCTGTATCTTTCATCCCCGCTCAATACTGCTGAAGATAAAAACTTCATTGCCGGAGAAAAATTAGAGTTCAATACAACGCTGCTGAAAAAGGGACATATACTTACCCCCTCGTCGCTTCAGCTGTTCGATACCGAAAACCGCATGGTCCCGCTTCAACCCTATGTGAAAACGAACAGCGAAGGTGTGTCCGAAACGATCTTTACGTTCGAAGATCCGCGTGCTGCCGGTATCTATTCCGCACGCATCGGAACGGATACGGTTCTGGCGCTACCGGTGAATGTTTCCCGGGAAGAATCAAACGGAACGCTTGCAGACGAAGAGCAGATTAAAAACGTATTATCGGGTGTCGGGATCGCGGAATCCGCATACACCGAATTGGCGCCGGATGCAGATGTAGCAAGTGTAGTAACCCAAAGCCGGTTCGGCATTGAAATATGGCGGTATGTGCTTATCGCTGCGCTGTTTATTGCTTTGATAGAGATGTTTATTGCACGGGAACCGAAACAACAATAACACATCGCACAGTTCATCCGGGCAGGATAATTCCCGCCGGAATCTTTGAAAAACAGTACCATTGTAACGGAAATCGTATACTATGATTGACTTGGTTAAGGAAAAACGGGAACGCGCGATTGTCGTCGGGGTTGCAACACGGGATACGACAAAACAGCAGGAGGAAGAATATCTGGAAGAGCTGGTACTGCTTGCCGATACTGCCGGAGCGGATGTACTACACAGAATCCTTCAAATGAAAGACCGTTTTGATTCCGCATTTTATATCGGCAAAGGAAAAGTAGAACAGCTGGCACAGTTGTGCAAAGATGATAACATCACGCTCGTTATTTTCGACGACGATCTTTCCCCTGCACAGGTACGCAATCTTGAAGAAGCAATCGAACGGAAAATACTCGACCGCAGCGGATTGATACTTGATATTTTTGCATCGCGTGCAAAAACGAACGAAGCAATGACGCAGGTGGAGCTTGCCCAGCTGAACTATCTTCTTCCGCGCCTCACGCGTATGTGGACTCACTTGTCCAAACAATACGGAGGCATCGGCACGAAAGGTCCGGGCGAAACGCAGATCGAAACCGACCGGCGGATGATACGCGAGAAGATATCGTCGCTGAAGGAAAAACTGGAGAAGATTGCCACACAGCGGACGACCCAGCGCAAAGGAAGAAAGGAATATTATAATATCTCCCTTGTCGGTTATACCAACGTGGGGAAATCGACATTGCTCAACACTCTTTCGGATTCAAATGTGTTCGTCGAGAATCGTTTGTTTGCCACACTCGATCCGACAACGCGACTGGTGGCGCTGGATTCATCGACCAGTGCCATGTTCACGGATACCGTAGGATTCATCCGTAAACTTCCGCATCATCTTGTCGCATCATTCAAAAGTACACTGGAAGAAGTTGTCGAGGCGGATATCCTTCTGCATGTGATTGATCTTTCGCATCCGCAGATGGAGGAACAGATTGAAGTGGTAAAAAATACGATCGCTGATCTCGGCGCAGCGAACAGAACGGTCGTTTATGTCTTTAACAAAGTGGATGCAATCGAAGACCGGACGATCATAAAAAATCTGCAGTCCAAATATGAACCTTCTGTCTTCATCTCGGCGCATCGGGGAATCAATATTCTGGGATTGAAAGATCTGCTGATCTCCATGATTCACTCATCATTCACGGAGATGACCTTCACCGTCACCAATTCCGATTATAAAACGATCTCTCTTCTTCACGATCTGGCCGAGATCACCGAACAGCGGTACGACGAGAACGATATCATTATTACCGCACGTGTGAGCGATAAGACAAAAGAGCGGGTGGAAAAACTACTCGACAATTTGAAGAAAAAGAGGAACTGACCGGAACACCGTTCCCTTCTTTTTCGCTGTGTAACAAAAACAAATGATCTGATAAACGTAGTAGATTTTCGTCACTATTTTTTTTATTTTATACATTATTGCCCCATCGTCTAACGGCTAAGACAGCAGACTCTGACTCTGCTTATCGAGGTTCGAATCCTTGTGGGGCAGCAAGAAATAAATCCCGAAAAGCGGGATTTATTTTGATTTGCACTGTTACCCATCTCGGTTGACATAAATAATTTCTTCTTGATTAATTCACCGATTGAGCTTAATTTAATCTATTGAAAATAGAGGGATATGAAAACACCGCTCGATATTTTGGTTATCGATGACGAAGATGCCTTCTCGAACCTGCTTCGATTGGATCTTGAATCCGATGGCAAATACGTTGTAAAAACAGCCAGTTCCGGTGAACAGGGAATAGATATGATGAAAGCCGACCGGTACGATGTGCTGCTGCTGGATTATCATATCGGATCTATGACCGGTCTTCAGGTAATGCAGTGGATGAACGAAGCAAAGGTCGATACTCCGGTGATTATGCTAACGGCTGCCGGGACGGAAGAAATAGCCGTAAACGCAATGAAATTGGGTGCATACGATTACGCACGAAAAGAGCGGCTCGAACTGACCCACCTTCCTATTCTCATCAACGGTGTCTACGAGCGGTATCTATTCCGTAAGGAATTACTGCAGCAGGAAAACGCAAAACGGGAAGAAGAAAAACATCAAGCAGCCGTACAAATGTTCCAAACCACTGTCCGCACAATTGCACACCATGTAAATAATGCCCTTGCCATCATTATGCTCCGTTCGTCATCCTACGAAAGAACTGCAAAAAAAACGCTTGATTCCGAAACAGCAAACCAGTTCATTAAGCTTATAGCCGACCTTAAAGGCCAGGCCACAGTTATTGAGTCTATCGTCCGTTCGCTTGTTGAATTATCAAACGTTGTTTACATCAATTACGTCTCCGACCAAAGCATCATCGATATTCGGCAGGAACTCGAAAAAAACCTTAAGATGATGGAAGATCAGCAAAAAATTATCGTTTAAACTGCTTTCATTCAATATTTTCATCATTCCCCCGATAAAACTACAGCCCGCTGTTTCTTGACAACCGCTCAAACTATTCGTATTTTTCATTAAAATAAGCAATTTTTGTTCTGCACATCCCCGAAAGCCATCGGACTTCGGGGATGTGACTTTCGCACACGCTGAATGATGACACTGAACGATAGAGAAAAAACGATACTTCACAATATCGTCCATAGTTATATTAAAACCGCCATTCCGGTTGGCTCCCGCTATATTGCAAAGCGGCAGGATATCGGTCTAAGCCCGGCAACAATACGGAACGTCATGTCCGATCTGGAATATCTGGGATATCTCGGCCATCCGCATACATCGGCCGGAAGAATACCGACCGATAAAGGGTATCGTTTTTATGTGAACGAATTGATGGAGATCGATCAGCTTAGCGAAAAGGATCAAACATCTATTCAATCACAATTGCAGGGAAATATTGAAACAGACGATATTCTGAAGATTGCATCAAAGATTCTCGGAACGATCTCTCATCAATTGAGCGTCGTGACTGCACCGCAGATGACGACGGGAATATTTGAAAAATTGGAATTGATGCAGGTCTCCAGTACACGTCTGCTCGTGATCATATCGATCCGTACTGGTTTGGTAAAAACGATCATGATGGAGATCCATTCGGATATTGCACGGACAAAATTGGATCACGTTGCACAATTGCTGAATGA
The DNA here is from genome assembly GCA_903861125.1 of uncultured Ignavibacteriota bacterium. Taxonomy (GTDB): domain Bacteria; phylum Bacteroidota; class Ignavibacteria; order UBA10030; family UBA8401; genus UBA8401. The sequence goes on along the minus strand of CAIOTF010000013.1, from coordinate 74,787 downwards.
GCGTTTGAGCGGTTTATCGCTGAACGAGATACGCAATACGTTCGCAGAGCGAGTCCGCGAATTCAAAAATGAAGAATCAGGATTGATCCGTCTATTCATCGAATCGGTTGATAAATTATTCGATCAGAACCGCAAAGATAAGATCCACATCGGCGGGACAACGAACATCCTGTCGCAGCCGGAATTTGAAAACGCAAAGAATTTTAAAAGCGTGATCGAGTTGATGGATAACGAAGATATTATCATTCACGTTCTGGAAACCGGCGATGCGAAAAGCGGAACGGCAAACGTAACAATCGGTGAAGAAACAAAGATCGAAAACCTGAAGGATTTCAGTATTGTCACCAAAACGTACAGCGTCGGCGACATTTCCGGTACCATCGGTGTTCTAGGACCAAAACGGATGGAATATTCGAAGATGATCCCCCTGGTGGATTTTGTTGCAACAACAATCTCGGATCTCTTTGAAAGAAAAGGACAATAACAGAATCAACCCGCAAATTTGAACGTGTCACCTACAGTATTGTTCAGCATTTATTAACGAAAAAAATAAGGATGTATGGAGAATCAAAATACAGAAGAGTTACAGAACGAACCGCAGCCGGAACAGCAGGAAGCTCCGCAAAAGACCGAGATCGAGATTGCCGGCGAAAAAAATGCCCTGCTCGAGTCCCAGATTGTTTCATTAAAGGACCAACTGCTCCGTAAAGCGGCGGAATTTGACAACTATAAGCGCCGCACGGAACAGAATACGATCAGTTTTGCTAAGTACGCAAGCGAGAACATTATTGTTGAACTTTTACCGATCATCGACGATCTCTCCCGCTCCCTGAAAAGCGGCAAGAATCAATTGGAGAATGATCCGTTTTACAAAGGCGTTGAGTTGATCTTCAGCAAATTCAATAAGTTCCTCGAATCGCAGGGTGTAAAAGCGATGGAGTCGGTCGGCAAGGAATTCAATGTAGATTATCACGATGTGATGATGCAGATCCCGCGCACCGACGTTGCACCGCATGTGATCGTTGAAGAGATCGAAAAAGGTTATTTTTTGTATGAGAAGGTCATTCGTCACGCAAAGGTTATTGTTGCGACCTCACCGGCAGAAATGGAAGTGAAAAACTAAGTATGGCATCCAAACGAGATTATTACGAGATACTCGGCGTTCAGCGCAACGCTAATGAGGACGAAATAAAAAAATCATACCGGAAACTGGCGCTTCAGTATCACCCCGACCGGAATCCGAACAACAAGGAAGCAGAAGACAAATTCAAGGAAGCAACTGAAGCATACGAAGTTCTTTCCGATCAGCAAAAGCGCCAGCGCTACGATCAATTCGGCCATCAGGGAATGCGCGGCGGTTCCGATTTCCATCAGTATCAAGACATCAACGACATTTTTTCACACTTCGGGGATATCTTCGGCGGCTCCGGAGGATCGATCTTCGAAGAGATGTTCGGCGGTCAGCAACGGCGCAGAGGTCCCCGTTCTTCCGGAGAACCGGGATCCGATCTTCGTATTCGTTTGAAACTGACGCTGGAAGAAATTGCTACCGGTGTTGAAAAGAAACTGAAGATAAAAAAATGGAGAGCATGCAGTGCATGCAGCGGGAACGGCGCAAAACCAGGTTCTTCACGCTCCACCTGTCCGCAATGCCAGGGAACCGGCGAACTGCGTCAGGTCTCACGGTCGATGTTCGGCCAGTTCGTGAATGTTTCCGCCTGTGCATTTTGCGGCGGCACCGGACAGATCATCAAGGAAAAGTGCCACACGTGCGACGGTGAAGGTCGCGAACAGGGAGAATCAACAATCAAGATCAATGTGCCGGCCGGTGTGAGTGAAGGAAATTACATGACACTGCAGGGACAGGGAAATGCCGGCAGACGCGGCGGACATGCCGGCGATGTGATTGTAGAATTTAATGAAGAGAAACATGAATCGTTCATCCGGAACGGCGACGACATCATCTACAACGCCCTTATCGGTTATCCGGATGCCGTTCTCGGTGCCGATATTGAAGTCCCGACATTGGGAGGAAAAGCAAAAATAAAGATCGATGCCGGAACCATGCCGGGCAAAATGCTCCGCATGAAGGATAAAGGTATACCTCATTTGAACGCGTATGGAAAAGGGGATCAGCTGATTCAGGTACAGATCTGGGTACCCCACAAGCTCAATTCGGAGGAAAAGGAACTGCTTAAGAAACTTTCGGATTGTGAGCATATCAATCCTTCCGAAGAGGAAAAAAGTAAAAGCAAGAGCCTCTTCGACAAAATGAAAAATGTTTTCACGTAACTATTACTGAATGGATCCAATCAAACGGCTGCGGGAATTTTTCGCTTTCACGAAGAACGAACAGAATGTGTTCCTCTTCCTTTCGGTGGTATTCCTTGCGGGCGTTGCTGTTAAAGTGTATAAAACATACATTGTGCCTCAGGCACCGGCACAATACGACTATACCGTCAGTGACTCTGTTTTCAACGCCAGGTCACGAGCACCGTCCGGCGACAGTGCTTCAACCATAAAAAAACAGACGGGCAAGATCGACTTGAATGCGGCAACAAAGACCGAATTGATGGAACTGCCGGGAATCGGCGAAGCAATGGCGGAACGGATTCTGGTGTACCGGAAAGAACGGGGAAGCATTAAAACGATCGGCGAGCTGAAAAAAATTAAAGGCATCGGTGAAAAGAAATTCGAAAAACTCAAACCGCACATCGAGGTCAAATGAAAAATATTGAACGGTATCTCGCGTTTATCATTGAAAGCAGACACATCACCGCCGTTGAGATCGCGCACAGTCCGAAAGGAAAAACGCTGACCGCCGCGGGTTCATTTGATTCCGAAATCGATTTTGACAGCCCCGAAGTGTACGGCGAAGCGGGTTCCGGAACCCGTGAAAGAATATTCGTCAAAGAGATCCAGTCATTCATTAGAAAGACCGGTGCGGGTGCGCATTTCTTTTCGTTCGGTCTGAATACCCGCATGGCTATGCTGCAGCAGATTCCGGTAGAGTCGTCGCTGACGGATGAAGAATTCAACCTTCATCTTGAATGGGAGCTTCAGAATTATTTTCCCGCTGCATCGCCCGAACAATACGTGATTCAGCCGTATGCACTTGTCGGCGATGACGGAATTGCCGGTTCCAATGCAATGATTATTTCGTTGAAAAAATCATTTGTGAATTTCTTAAACAATGTCTGCAATGAAATGCACGGATCTATGCATATTTTGGACATCGACCAATTCTGTGCCGAAGGTGCCATTCTCTATAACTATCCTCACCTGACGCAGAAACGAACGGCCGTTATCGGTGTGGACGAAGAGACGCTCGATGCCGGACTTCTGATCAACGGCAAGAATTCCAATATCAAGACGATTCGATGGAACAAAAAAGATCTTTCGACCATCGGCAACTATGCCCGTGAGCATGGAGCGGAAGTGATCTATCTGCACGGACGGATGGTGAATCAAAAACTGGTCGACCAGCTCAAGGAAATTTCACCGATCGATGTCGAATTGGCCGATCCATTTCGGAAAATAGCTCTCCCTGCAACGATCAAAAATGTCGACGAAATAAAAATGCGAAGACAGGAATACACGGCCGCCGTTGGGCTGGCGGTACGGGAAGAAGAATGAGAGTGATCGCCGGTAAATACAAAGGACGCAAACTCGAGACCGTGCCGGATAATTCTGTGCGTCCGGCAACGGACAAAGTGAAGGGGGCAATTTTTAATGTGCTGCAGTCACGCGTGAACTGGACGTCGGCGAAAGTGCTGGACCTCTATGCCGGCAGCGGGAGCGTCGGTATCGAGGCGCTGAGCCGGGGAGCCAAAAATTGTATCTTTGTTGAAAAAAGCAGGAATGCTCACGCATTTCTGAAATCAAATATTGAGTCAATCGGCGCAGGAACTGAGTCGAATGTTGTCTATGGTGATGCAGAAGCGTTCGTTGAATCGACCCGTACGAAGTTCACCGTTGTCTTTGCCGATCCGCCGTACGCACTGGAAGCACTGAAGAACATACCGAACAAGATCTTTGAAAAGGATATCGTTGCGGAGGACGGATATTTGATTATCGAACATCCGGCGCGGTACGATTTTGCGCGCAATGGTCTCTGGGAAGTTGTAGTGCAAAAGGTATACGGAAATACCTGTGTTTCATTTTTTCAACATACGAAGAGCGTACAATGAAAATCGCGATCTACCCCGGCACATTCGATCCGATCACCAACGGACATCTGGACATCATTGAACGCGCGGCGCAATTATTTGACAAAGTGATCGTGACCGTGGCCGTGAACTCATCGAAAACACCGATGTTCACGACCGAGGAAAGGCTGCAGCTTGTCCGGGCAGCTGTAAAAGAAAAAAAGATAGGGAACGTAAGCGCGGAAGCATTCAGCGGTCTTCTTGTGGAGTTTGCACAGAAGAAGAAGGCAGCAGTACTGATCCGCGGCCTGCGGGCCGTTTCTGATTTTGAATATGAGTTTCAAATGGCACTAATGAACCGCAAACTGGCACCGAAGATCACTACAGTGTTTCTGATGCCTCACGAGAAGTATACCTATCTCAATTCAAGTATCGTGCGCGAGATCGCACGGCTGAACGGCAATTTCAGGGATTTCGTTCCCCCTTCCGTCTACAAGACGATGAAGAAAAAATTGACAACATGACGGTTCATTCCCCGCGTCAACACAAAACAATTGTTCTTCATTTCACATGAAAGGAAAGAGAACGTCGTGAAGCAATTATCAAAAAAAGCATCGGCGCTTGAAGCGTCGCAAACGCTGGCGCTCACCGCGCTTGCGCTGAAAATGAAATCGGAAGGGGTCGATGTTGTAAGTCTTACTGCCGGCGAACCGAACTTCCCCACTCCGCCGCATATCAAACAAGCGGCAATCAAGGCCATCGACGATGACTTCACCAAATACACGGCCAACGCCGGTATTCCCGGACTGCGTGCCGCCATTGTGGAGAAGTTCAGGAATGAAAACAATCTGCACTTTGATGCGTCGCAGATCCTTGTTTCAAACGGAGCCAAACATTCCATCTACAATGCACTCCAGGCCATCTGCAATCCCGGCGACGAGGTAATCTTCAGCGCACCGTACTGGGTCAGCTATCCGGAGATGGTAAAGCTTGTCGATGCAAAATCGGTGGTGCTCAACACAACGGAAAAAACGGAATTCAAGATCACACCTCTGCAGTTGCGGAAAGCGATCACAAAAAAGACCAAGGCTTTGATTCTCTGTTCACCATCGAATCCCACCGGATCGGTCTATTCTCAGCGCGAACTGGAAGAACTCGCCCGCGTCGTGGAAAAAACCGGCATCTTTGTCATTTCCGATGAGATCTACGAAAAAGTAATCTACGATCACCACAACCATTTCAGCATCGGCTCCATTTCGGCTATTAAAGATCAGGTGATCACCGTGAACGGCGTTTCAAAAGCATATGCCATGACCGGCTGGCGGATCGGATATTTCGGCGCTAACCATGATGTGACTGCGGCGGCGGAAAAGATACAGAGCCAAATGACATCGAATGCATCATCCATTTCCCAGCGTGCGGCCCTTGCGGCGATCTCCGGTTCCGACCATGACGCAAAATATATGACGGCAGAATTCATGAAACGTCGCGATTTTATCTACAATGCGGTTTGTTCAATTAAAGGATTAACGTGCATAAAACCGGCAGGCGCATTCTATCTTTTCCCGAATGTGAGCAAATATTTTGGCAAGAAGTATAACGGCGAACCGCTCCGTTCGAGTGATGCTGTCTCCCATTTTCTTCTGAAAGAAGAGAACCTCGTGGTCGTTCCGGGCAGCGGATTCGGGGCTGATAAATTCATCCGCCTTTCGTATGCCTGTTCGATGGAAGAGTTGGAAAAAGCTGCAGAGCGGATGCACCGCGGATTTTCAAAATTAGGATAAGAAGGGATACCGGGTATGCCGATCTACGAATACCGCTGCAGCAATTGTTCGCATGAATTTGAGGAATCGCAGTCTATCAAAGCTTCATCGTTGCTCACCTGCCCTCAGTGCAAGCAGGAAAAACTCAACCGGGTGATCGGTTTGGGTGGCGGCATGATATTCAAAGGATCGGGTTTTTATCAAACCGACTATAAAAACAGCGGCACAGCAAAAAAAGACTCAGCCGCGAACAAAGAACCCTCTGCGGAAAAGAAACCGGAAGCAAAGAGTGCAACTCCTCCGGCTCCCGCTGCCGATACGTCAAAATCTGAAAAATAAACTTCGTTGATTAAACAGAAACGCCGCTCTGCGAGCGGCGTTTCTGTTTTAAATCGTCAACCTACAGTTTGGGTCCTGCCTTAATAATTTCCGGCGGACAGCCCGTTTCAAATTTTTTGAAATTTTCAACGAACCGTGATGCCAACTGGCGGTACTTCTGCATATAGATTTCTTTACTGGGCCAGGAATTTGACGGATCGAGAACGTTATCCGGAACACCGTCGCATTGGCGGGGTACTTCAAAACCGAAGACAGGATCAACGCTGAACGTCGATTTCAGCAGTGAACCGCTAAGCGCGGCATTCAATAACGCCCGCGTATGCTGTATACTGATCCGCTTGCCAATACCGAATGCGCCGCCGATCCATCCTGTATTGACGATCCAGCAATGAACACCGTACCTCAGAATTTTTTTCTTCAGCAAATCGGCATAGAACGCAGGATGCAGAACCATAAACGGTGCACCAAAACAGGTGCTGAAGGTCATTTCAGGTTCCTTCCCGAGCCCAACTTCCGTCCCCGCAATCTTCGATGTGTATCCGGAAATAAACTGATAGAGCGCCTGGTCCGGCGTTAGCTTTGCGATCGGCGGCATCACGCCGGATGCATCACATGTGAGCAAAATAATATTGGTCGGATGCCCCCCTTTTTTTTCCGGAACAGCATTGCCGATATATTCAAGCGGATATGATGCCCGCGTATTTTCGGTGATCGAATCGTCATCCAGATCAATCAATCGTGTTACAGGATCGTACACAACATTTTCCAATATCGTTCCGAACATTCGCGTTGTTGCATAGATCTGCGGCTCTGCAGCAGCGGAAAGCCGGATGACTTTAGCGTAACAGCCCCCTTCAAAATTGAAAACACCTTCGTCGCTCCATCCGTGTTCGTCATCGCCGATCAGCCGTCGCTTCGGGTCGGCGGACAACGTTGTTTTGCCCGTGCCGGATAAACCAAAAAATACTGCAACATCGCCTTTCTCGCCGATATTGGCGGAACTATGCATGGACATAACACCTTGCAGCGGCAGAACATAATTCAAGATAGTGAAGATTGATTTTTTTATCTCGCCGGCATAGGCCGTATTACCGATAATGCAAAGTTTCTGTGCTAAATTGAGCGCAATAAATGTGTTGGTCGCCGTAGAATCGATCTGCGGAATACCCTTGAATCCCGGAACAGCCACTACCGTAAATTCGGGAATATGTCGGCGGTATTCTTCGTTTGTCTTCGGCAGCACGAACATGTTCCTTACAAATAATGCATGCCATGCGTGTTCGGTAATGATGCGGATCGGTATTTGGTAATTCGGATCTGCACCGGCATAACAATCCTGCACAAACAGATCGCGGCCTTGAACATAGCCCTGGACCCTGTTAAAAAGATCGTTGAACTTATCGGGATTAAACGGTCTATTATATTGTCCCCACCATATATTGTTTTGGGTGGACGGTTCTTTTACGATGAACTTATCGCTTGCAGAACGCGCAGTATGTTTTCCCGTGTTGGCAACGATGGGACCCAAATGTGAGATACGCGCCTCCTTGCGGAATGTGATCTCTTCATAAAGCGCTTCTGCCGGCAGATTCCAATATGCAAGCCGGAGATTGGTAATACCGTGATTGTCGAGACCGTAATCACTTTTAACGGCAGATGCTTCGCCCTGTGCGGGGGTTTTAATATCGAGTATGTTGTTCATAGCCAGTCCCTCACTAATTTTCGGTCGCCTATGTAGATCTCATTCGGCGATGATGGATCGAGAGCCCATTTTATCCGGGCAATGCCTTCGGTAATATCCTTAATTGATCCGGCATAGCTCAAACGCAGATGCCCTTCCATGCCGAATTCTTTTCCCGGCACAGTAACGACGAGCGCTCGCTTCAATAGCATGCGCGACAATTCAATCGAATTATTTGAATATGCACGGAAGTCCGGCAGACAATAATACGTACCGTTCGGTTTGGTCACCTTTATACCGGTGAACGTCTTCAGTTCTTCGATCATCACATTACGGTTATTCTCCAGCGTCATCCGGAGACTCTCCACCGCGCTCTGCAGTCCCGTCAGTGCCCCTTCAGCCGCCGCCTGCAACAGAACGGCGGTGCATGATGTGATCTGACTTTGAACATTGGACATGATAGAGACGAGTTCTTTATTTGCAATGGCCCATCCGATTCTGAATCCGGTCATTCCGTAGAGTTTTGAAACTCCATTGATGGAAATAATGTGCGTTGACTCAATATCCTTTTGCGAATATTTATACGCCGATGGTGCAACGACCCCGTCAAACACAAGTTTGTGGTAGATATCATCCATGATCAGATAGATACCTTTCTTTTCGCAGAACTCGACGATCTCGGCAATGAACAATGCAGGATACATCACACCGGATGGATTGTTCGGACTGTTGACAATGATTGCTTTGGTGTACGAGCTCACCCCTTTCATCACATCCGACATCTTCGGATAAAAACTTCCGTCTTCCGGCGTAACGATCACCGGAATCCCGTAGACCATTCGCACCATCTCCGGATAACTTACCCAATACGGCGCAAGGATTAACACCTCGTCCTGCGGATTGATGATGGAGTAGAGTACATTATACACCGATTGTTTTGCACCTGCCGATACGATCACGTTTTCCGGAGCAACGATCCGGTCGTAATTTTCTTCGGTGTATTTTATGATCGCTTTTTTAAGTGATGGTATACCGTCTGTCGGCGTGTACTTTATATCGGCTGTGCTGAGTTTCGCCGCTGAACTGAGAATTGCATTCATCGGAGCTTTGTTCTTTGGTTCACCAGCTCCAAGGTGAATAACCGATTCGCCTTTTTCGCGCAAGACGCGTGCTTCTTCATTTAACTTTAGTGTTGGCGATTCGGCAATTGATTTTGCCAGTGTGCTGACGCTCATGAGATGTATGACCCTCCTTTACCGGGGATTGAAATATTTCTCGTTATAGTGTTGCGTATTTTTTTAATGCAGAAAAAAAGGAATGAATTGATTATTGCGAGACAATAACCTGATGAATGGTACGGAGATTTGATCTAGCTTTCCACTGTTTCTATTAATGGTAATCGGATAAAGTACTCTTTTGTTTTTCGTCAACAATGCTAGGGGAAATATTCATTCAAACGGCATATTCAATTTGGTGCAAAAAAGAAACGCCGCACACAGAGCGGCGTTTGCTGTTTCAAAATGTTCCAACAATTAATCTCTTACAACTCCCTGCGCTTCAAGAATTCGTCCCGTATTTCTCTTGTCGACAGTTTCCAGACAAAATAGATAGTGATGCCAAGAGAAAGCGCGTTCCCTATGATCATCAGAGAGAGTGATCCACCCATACCAAATGCATTTAAATATTGAGCAAGAGAAAGATACGATACAAAACTTGAAATAATCCCCCACAGAGTCACAACGATCAAAACGGAAATATACATCACCCTTCCCCAATTCAGGCGATTGAACATTGCTATGGAAGCAACAATGCCGAGGAATTGCAGCATAATTTCTACGATTGTTTCGGTGGGAGAAATCGACAATGAAGGCATCAATTTTTCTGCCATGGCGAATTCCGGCCTGCTGTTTAAGGAATTTAGCATGGCAATGTTTGAAATACCCTCAATGATCATAAAAACAGCCGCAACGATTGAAAATATTGAAAGGTATGTTATAAAGCGCGATCGTTGAGTGGGTTCCATAAGTTCCTGTATAGATATGAGTAGTGCATCGTGATCTCGCGTACAGGGTAATAAATTAATTTTGAAAAACAAAATCCTAGCAATGCGGCGCTTGCAAATATTTATCCTTGCATTTCATCCCCGCCCTTCACAGATTGTTTCACTTCATTAATGAAACGGAGCTATCACCATGTCAACCGCAGCCAGAATATCGTTCCTTCTTTTCACCATTCTTTCCTCAATGTTTTCATTTCAAATCGATCCATCGCTTCTGCAGTCGTTGAAATGGCGGATGATCGGACCTCACCGTGGGGGGCGAACAGTCGGTGCAACCGGCGTGCCCGGACAGTCCAATGTCTTTTATATCGGCGTCAATAACGGCGGTGTTTGGCGCACAAGCGACTACGGAAGAACCTGGAAACCGCTTTTCGACGAACAGCCGACTGGTTCGATAGGCGCTCTGGCCGTTGCACCGTCAAATCCGAAAGTGATTTATGTCGGCACCGGTGAAGGATTGCAACGCCCTGATCTTTCAGTTGGAGACGGCATGTACAAATCGACCGATGAAGGAAAGACTTGGACATTTCTTGGTCTCGGTGATGCACAGCAGATCGGCGCGGTTGCCGTAGACCCAACGAATGAGAACAAGGTGTATGCAGCTATTCTCGGACATCCGTACGGAGCAAATTCTGAGCGTGGAGTTTTTCGTTCAAGTGATGGCGGAACATCATGGAAAAAAATTTTATACAAAGACGAAAATACGGGAGCGATAGCGCTTGCCATCCATCCGAAGAATCCCGACTTCCTTATTGCCGATCTCTGGTCGGCACGTCAGGGACCGTGGGAAAACGGATCGTGGCAGGGAAAGAATAGCGGTCTCTATAAAACAATCGATGGAGGAAACAACTGGACGGCACTCACCAAAGGATTGCCGGGAGCAGATCAAGGTGTGGGACGTATCGGTTTCAGTTTCTCCAACAGTGATTCATCCATTGTGTATGCAACCGTCGATGCTCTATCGGGAGGCGGAATCTACCGTTCAACCGACGCAGGAGAAACATGGAATCTTGTAAACAACGACCGGCGTTTATGGGCACGTGGAAGTGATTTCGCAGAGATCGACATCGACCCAAAGAATTCCAACATCATCTACACAACTGCCGTTGCCGCATATAAATCGACGGATGCCGGAAAGAGCTGGATGAATTTCAAGGGTGCACCGGGCGGAGATGATTACCATACATTATGGATCAATCCGGATAACCCGAATATTCTGTTGTATGCCGCAGATCAGGGAGCAGTGATCTCGGTGAACGGCGGCGCTTCGTGGAGTTCGTGGTACAATCAGCCCACGGCGCAATTCTATCATGTCAGCACGGATAATCAGTTTCCATATAATGTATACGGCGGTCAGCAGGAAAGCGGTTCAGCAATGGTTTCCAGCAGAGGAGACGAAGGACAGATCACATTCAGGGATTGGCATTCGGTGCATGCGGATGAATATGCTTACGTTGCTCCCGATCCGTTGAATCCGAATATTGTATACGGCGGACGCGTCACAAAATTCGATCGAAGAACCGGCCAGGTACAGAATATTGCTCCCGAAGTAATCCGTTCCGGTAAATACAGGACCCTTCGCACGGCTCCGCTAGTTTTTTCTCCGGCAGATAAACGCTCTTTATTTTTTGCCGCAAATGTTTTATGGAAAACAACAAACGGCGGAAACTCATGGGAGATCATTAGTCCCGACCTTTCGCGTGAAACGTGTGAGGTCCCCAATAATATCGGAATATTTAAAACAGACGACATGAAAACGATGACGCGTCGGGGAGTCATTTATTCCGTTGGTCCTTCGTATACGGATGCAAACGTGCTCTGGGCCGGTACCGATGACGGACTTGTTCACGTAACGATGAACGGAGGAATAAATTGGTCAAATGTAACACCACCCGAACTTACGGCGTGGAGCAAGATCTCACAGATCGATGCCGGGCATTTTGATGTGCATACGGCATATATCTCCGTAAACCGTTTTCGTCTTGACGACCTTTCTCCCCATATCTACCGCACACACAATAACGGCACAACGTGGAAAGAAATCGTAACTGGTCTGGATGGGAGCGGACCAGTCAACGCCGTACGCGAAGATCCGGTGCGGAAAGGTATGTTATATGCCGCAACAGAAAAAGCGGTTTACGTTTCGTTCGACGACGGCGATCATTGGCAGTCATTGCGGTTGAACATGCCGGCAACATCCATTCGGGATCTTGTAATCCATGATGGCGATATTGTTGTCGGAACACATGGACGTTCATTCTGGATCCTTGATGACATAACCCCGCTTCGCCAGATCAACTCCGGCATTGCCGCCACAAATTCATTTTTATTCAAACCTCAGGAGGCATATCGTGTGCGGTGGAATATGAACACCGATACACCTCTTCCGCCGGATGAACCGGCCGGTGAAAATCCTCCCGACGGCGCAATCATAGATTATTTCCTGAAAAATGATGCGAAGCTTGTAACGCTCGAGATTTTTGACAACGTACATCGGCTCGTTCGCAGATACGCCAGCAATGATGTGCTTAAGGAGATTCCGGAATCGACTGTTTTCTATCCAACATACTGGATCCGCCCTCTGCAGAAGCTTTCGGCACAAAAAGGTATGCAGCGGTTTGTATGGGATCTGCATTATTCACCGCCGCAGGGATTTGAACCTTGGTTCCCGATTGCCGCAACATTTCAAAATACAGCTCGTCTGCCTTTAGGACCGTGGGTTCATCCGGGAAAATATTCGGTAACATTAACTGTCGACGGTGTCTCATCTTCCCAAACAATTACGGTAAAAATGGATCCTCGCGTCTCCACACCGGGTAAGGATCTGCAGCAGCAATTCGATCTGTCCATGAATTGTTATCGCCCATTAATGCAGTCATACGACATCTCTTTGCAGATACAAGCCATCCGCAAAAATATCCAGGCTCTCACTGACAAGAATCCTTCCGGTCCGTTACTTGATGCGTTGAAAGATCTGGAGAAGAAAATGACGGCACTCAGCGGTATAACCGGTCCCGGGGAATCGGATGTTGTCTACTCCAGTGTTTCCACGGTAACAGCGGGTGAAGAAACCTTCAGCGGAATGATGAATACATTCAACTATCTGATGATCTTGCTGCAGGGCTCGGACGTTCAGCCGACAATAAAACAACGCGAGGCTGTGAAGGATCAGGACCGGCTGTTTGCCCTTTTGCTGAAACGGTGGGATACCATCAGAATGAACGATCTAAAAGCAGTGAATGTACTATTGCAGAAAAACGGAATGAATGTTATTGAATAGAGACCGGTGCGTAGAGATGTCTAGATCGTTTTAATATTTTTCGTTTTCAGGATGCTTTTCGCTACTTCAGCATCGTTTTTTGTCTCAAACGATAGCCGGAATGTTCCGCCCCGTCCGTCGCGGATCTTGAGAAGTTCGATATCTTTAATATTAATCTTCGCTTTAAACAATGCTGTCGTCAACACCGAAAGTACTCCCGGCTTGTCGTCGACCGAAACATAGACTTCGAATAGAGGCTGAAGAAATCCTTTAGAATTTTTTGGTATGGCATCGCGAACAATTTTTGCATTGTTGAAACGCTGCGCAAATTTTTTACGGCCACGGGGTTCACGAAGGTCTTTTTCAAACCGAGAAAGCGCAACGGAAAATTCCCTGACAATATTTTTGATCTCACCGGAATTCGTGGCAAGAATATCTTTCCACATTTCGTACGGACTTGATGCGATGCGTGTGATATCGCGGAATCCACCTGCCGCCAGCTGCAAATATCCCTGGTGCGATCTGTTCTTCCTCTCAACCATATTCATCATTGCCACTGCAACAAGTTGCGGCAGATGGCTGATAGCAGCTGCAATTTTATCGTGATCGGGTGCGGTAAGAAATAATACTCGTGCACCGATGGAGTGGAGCAATGAAGTCAACGAAGTTATTTTTTTTTGCTGTTTCGTGTCGGCGCATACCACATACGTAGCGTTTTGGAACAGCAGCGGATCGGCATATTCGATCCCTTTCCCTTCGGACCCCGCCATCGGATGGCCTCCGACAAATATCCCGTTTTTCCGAAACTGTTTGGCTGCCGCACGAACGATCTCTGCTTTAGTGCTGCCGACATCCGTTACGATGGTATTTTTTTTGCAATGCAGTGCTGCAACAGGAAGAATTTCCAGGATGGTACGCACAGGCGTGCAGAGGAAAATAATATCTGCGTCGTGGATGGATAAAAGAAGTGATGACGCCCCGTAATCAATTGCCCCCCGCTCAAGTGCGGATTCAATTTTCGCGGGATCGTCAAATCCGGTTATGACCGCAAGGTGATCGGCCTGCTTGATGGCAAGACCAAGTGAACCGCCTATGACTCCAAGGCCGACGATCGTTATTTTCATAGGAAAAAAATTGAATCGTTAAAAACTATGTAATTGATGCTGATACTCATGCTGCACCATCAGTGCGAAAACTGCGGTTATTGATTATGCAATTTTTCTGCCGATTGCTTCGGCGATCATGCGTAACTGCCTCATCATCTCTTCAAACTGATTCGGGAATAACGATTGCGCACCATCCGATTTTGCATGATCCGGATCGTTATGCACTTCAACGATAATCCCGTCCGCACCGGCAGCAACAGCTGCACGGGCCATCGGAATGACCTTGTCCCGGATTCCGATACCGTGAGAAGGATCGGCAATAATCGGCAAATGACTTTTTGCATGGATCACAGGAATGGCGCTGATATCCATTGTATTGCGGGTAGCAGTTTCAAAGGTACGGATACCACGTTCACACATGATCACCTGTTTATTGCCGCCGGAGAGGATGTATTCGGCAGACATCAGCCATTCTTCGAATGTTCCCGAAAGTCCGCGTTTCAACATCACCGGTTTCGAAGACTTTCCAAGCTCACGCAGAAAATTATAATTCTGCATATTGCGCGCGCCGATCTGGATGATGTCGGAATATTTTTCCATCAATTCCAACTGTGTACCGTCCATCGCTTCGGAAATAACGAGTAAACCGAATTCATCTGCTGCGCGGCGCATCATTTTCAGTCCCTCTTCACCTAATCCCTGGAATGCATACGGCGAGGTCCGCGGTTTGAATGCGCCGCCTCGCAGAAATTTTGCACCTGCCTTTGCCACTGTCTCCGCTATAGAAAAAATTTGTTGTTCATTTTCGATAGAACACGGACCGGCCATAACAACAACAGCATCTCCGCCAATCTCGCAATTCTTGAATGTAATAACAGTCTTTTCCTGCTTGAACGAGCGGCTTGCCAATTTGTACGGTTCTGTTATCCGGTATGCGTGCGCCACTCCCGGCAGCACTTCAACCTGACGCGTATCGAAATCCGGCTTCACGCCGATCGCGCCGAGCACTGTTTGATTTACACCGGTGGAGCGGTGAACATCAAAACCAAAATCATGGAGGATCCTGATAATGCCTTCAATTTCTTTTTCGGATGCATTCTGCTGTACTACAACAACCATGGGTAATCCTTCTGTTTATAATTATTCGTAACGATCCAATTTGAACCCTTCGCCGAGATACAATCTTCTTGCTTCCGGGTCGTTGGCCAGTTCTTCTGCACTTCCCGCTTTCAATATTTTTCCTTCAAACAGCAGATATGAACGATCGGTGATCGAGAGCGTTTCATGTACATTATGATCGGTGATCAGCACACCGATATTCCTATATTTCAACTGCTTCACGATCTCCATAATATCCTCCACGGCGATCGGATCGATACCGGCAAATGGTTCGTCAAGTAGAATGAATTTCGGATCGGTTGCCATTGCCCGAGCGATTTCCGTTCTGCGCCGTTCCCCTCCGGAGAGCATGAACCCTTTGCTTTTTGCAATATATGTTAAACTGAATTCCTCTAAAAGCTTATCGGTCCGTTCATGCTGCTCTTTCACCGAAAAATTGGTCATCTGAAGAACGGAGAGAATATTATCACGGACACTCATCGTACGGAAAACGGATGCTTCCTGCGTCAGATATCCCACACCGGCGCGTGCGCGCTTATACATCGGCAGTTTTGTGATATCGTTCTCATTCAGGAACACCTTCCCTTCGTTGGGACGGATCATTCCGACGATCATATAAAAGGAGGTCGATTTCCCTGCCCCGTTCGGACCGAGCAGTCCGACGATTTCCCCCTGATGAACGGAAACAGACACATCGTTCACAACAATGCGTTTCTTGTATTTTTTCAGCAGATGTTCAGCCCGAAGACAGATCCTCTGCGGGGTTTCTTGGTCACTCATAATTTCGGTCTCGTAGGAAATACTGTCGTAAATATCGGCTTATCATTGCGCAGAAAAAATCCGTCCAGATTATACTGCGATTCGTTCCGCTGCAGAAGATTTTCGGGATAGAACGAACCCTCAATACCTTTTGTTACATGGATCGTGTTCGGCTTTCCGTCATTAAATTTCATTGTGATTGCATCACCGCTCGTTTTATTAACGCCATTACCGGCAGAATCACCATACAGAAAATACAGACTGATGGCATTTCTTTCCACAAAAGTTTGTTGCAGTTTATTGTCTTTAAATGTCATAAGAATCGATCGGCCAGTCAATTGATTGTATCGATTAGGATACAGGCTGTCGCTCTGCGAAAGAACAAAAGCTCGCGTCTTTATCGAAGCGCTCTTTAATCGTTTCTTTTCCAGCGTCAAAAATATTGTATCTCCGGTGACCTGGTTTTCCTGATACCACACGATCGGCTTGTCGTGCAATTCAATCTTCCCGTCCTTACGGTAAAATCTCAAAAGACCGCTTCTTGCAGAAAGACTTCCCCGAACGATAACAACGCTGTCTTTAACGATCATTTTTTTTGTGGAATCGTCGAATGATTCCATCACCATACTTTTAACGGCAAGCGTATCGATCTCACCCTTGTCGGTGGTATCAATCTGTATCATGCGCGGATTTTCCGTCATTCTGCTGTAATGTGTTGAATCGGAATGGATAAGAT
The DNA here is from genome assembly GCA_903861125.1 of uncultured Ignavibacteriota bacterium. Lineage (GTDB taxonomy): Bacteria > Bacteroidota > Ignavibacteria > UBA10030 > UBA8401 > UBA8401. Next base: position 57,818 of record CAIOTF010000013.1, on the reverse strand, counting down.
AATTACCGAACATCGTAATTTTTTCTTCCGGATTCACGATCTTCACGTCCAGCATTGATTCCGATTTACGTTCCTTCTCAAAGTATGTTAACTGCTGGGAATAAATTATTGTTGTTGAATCGACCACTCGAACATTCCGCTGGAAGAATGCACGCTGTTCGTCAAGATAATATGTTCCCATGTCGGCATACAGCACGACGTTCGATGTCTTCAGCTTAACATTCCCCTCGCCATCCGCTTTTTTGGAGTTTCCATAGTATCTCCCTTTTTTTGCGGTGAGCGTCACCGTATCCCGGATAATTTTTACATTTCCGTTTAATTCAATTTCATTCCGGTTCAAAAATTGTATTGCCTTATCGCACCATACTCTCGTATTCCCCTGTTTAAACCGCACATTTCCCGTCAACTCCCTTACATCCTCGCCGCTCTCCAGACGTTTCCCCGAAAAAATATCGGCATTCTGCAGAACAATAGTCTCCGATTGCTGCGAATATGCCGTAAATATGAGAGAGATTATGAGCACCGCAGATTTCATCACTTCTGCTCCGCCGTACCTGTCACTTTGAATATCCGGTAATTGCGCAAATTATGGTCCGACTCAAAACCAGTCCCCCGCAGATCCTCCGTTGGTGATGTGATGTGAACAAATTCAGGCGAATGGATCATCTGCGTTTCATTTGTCCAGAACATTTTTTCTGTGCGGACAACTGTTCCGCTGTCCGATGTAACGATCACATTGCCGATTGCTTCAAGATTGTTCGTTCCTTCGTCGACCGAACCGCGCAGCGATGTTAACTTTGTCGTATGCTTGCCGAACTCGTCAAAGAAATCGACGACAACTCCGGAATCCAGATATGTAATGCGTGAATTATCGAACGCATATATATGACCTGCGTTCACAATTGCCTTCACGATGCCAGAATCAGTGAATGTGATCGTAGAGTGCCAGCTTTCCTGCGATGGGAGTTGGGTTCCGGAGATACCGCTGAGAACGGAAGGTCTGACTTTTTCTTCGCAGCCGGCACACAGTAGAATCAGCAGCGAACCAATGACAATATGTCTCACGTTGACGATTCCCCGCCAAGTCCGGCACGGACAAGATCATGCAAATGCACGATGCCGAACGGTTTTCGTTCTTCGTCCACAATTATCAGCTGTGTGATGCTGAATTGTTCCATTTCCTGCAATGCAACGGAGGCAAGTATTCCCTTCCGGATTGTTTTCGGATTCTTCGTCATCACCTGTTCCGCCGTAAGGTTGGCGACATCGTTTGTTTTATGCAAAAGGCGGCGCAAGTCGCCGTCCGTAATAATTCCCGTGAGCTGCCCGCGGTCGTCAACAACGCTTGTTGCACCGAGACGTTTCGTTGTCATCTCTAAGATCGCATCCTTCAAACTTGTGTTCATTCCAATTTTCGGAATTTGAATACCGGTCACCGCAAATTCTTCAATCTTCAGCAGCAACCGCTTGCCGAGGTTACCGCCGGGATGGAATAATGCAAAATCATCCGCTGTAAAATTCTTTTTTTCCAGCAGTGTCACTGCAAGGGCATCACCCATTGCCAGCGTTGCTGTCGTGGATGTTGTCGGTGCTAGATTGTGCGGACAGGCTTCTTCTTTCACAGAAATATCCAGAACAACATCGGATTGAAGAGCAAGGTGGGAGTTCATATTTCCCACCATCGAAATGGTCGGAACACCGATCCGTTTGAACATCGGCATCAGCTGCCGCACCTCCTGTGTATCGCCGCTTTTTGAGATACAGATAACAACATCGTCACTGCGTACCATACCCAGATCGCCATGCAGTGCGTCGGAAGGATGAAGGAAGATCGATGGGGTTCCAGTGGAATTCATTGTAGCTACCATTTTGCGGGCAATAATTCCGGACTTGCCCATTCCGGTAACAACGACTCTTCCTTTGCATCGGTACATGAGATCAACGGCATTCTGGAATGCGGCGTTGATATTCTTTTCCAGCGCAGCAACCGCTTCCGATTCCATGCGTATTACGCGCTTAGCATTTTGTATGTCGACGGATTCGTTTGACATATTATTGTATAAATTCTTTCACGGCAGTATCAATAGAAATAACCTGTTTCAGCAAACGTTCCAGCTGGTCCAACGGCAACTGGCTTGCTGCATCGCTCATTGCTTTCGCCGGTTCCGGATGTGTTTCGATAAACAGTGCGTCGATCCCCACAGCGGCACCCGCGCGCGACAACGGAAAAATAAATTCCGGCTGTCCGCCGCTCTTACCGTTCTCACCGCTCGGCAGCTGCACGGAATGTGTCGCATCTAACACGATAGGATACCCGAATTTCCGCATCATCACCAGTCCGCGCATGTCAACAACAAGATTGTGATACCCAAAAGTTGTTCCGCGTTCAGTAACAAGAATATTTTTATTACCGGTCGATTCAACTTTTTCGATCGGATGCCGGATATCATCCGGAGCAAGAAACTGCCCTTTTTTGATATTGACAGCTTTTCCCGTCCTGCCGGCGGCAAGCAAGAGATCCGTTTGCCGGCAAAGGAACGCCGGTATCTGCAGCACATCGGCTACCTGAGCCACAGCCGCAATTTCCTCCTCCGTATGAATATCGGTCAGGATCGGAAATCCAAATGCTTTTTTAGCCTCATCCATGATCTTCAGCGCTTCGTCCATACCGATGGTGACGAATCCCGTCATGCTTGTGCGATTCGCCTTTTTATAGGATGATTTGAAGATCAGGGGTATTGAATATTGTTCGCAGATCTTTTTTACCTTTTCGGCAGTAAAAAAGATCATATCGCGGTTCTCTACAACACATGGCCCCGCAATTAATGTCAGCGGATTACCGCCTCCAATTTTTATATTCTGTATTGTCACTACATTCGTCATAATTAATGAAGGTACCAATCTTTACGTGTTAAAGCAAAAAATACATTACGGCGGCACCGCTCAGTGCGCACATCCAATTCACAATATCGTTCGTCATCCATCGGTATCCGTATATCAATTGCGCAGGTCTGCCGTTCACAATGGCTCTCTCGGTTCGTTTGCCATCGGCCGTTTGATATTGTGCCTGAAGTGTTGCGCCAAGTAGACTGTCCACAAGGGAGCCAACAACACCGGCAACAACGATCGTTGCAATATTCTTCAGCGAGAATTGACCGGACTTTACAATACAAGCGGAGAAAGCGATCAAGAGCGCACCGGCGGCTCCTCCTGCAAGTCCTGCCACAGAAACTCCGCCGCTTGTCCCCGGTTCTACCTGACGAAGCGTTACAATCGAACGGGGATTTCCTTTCATCAATGTGCCGATCTCTGTCCCCCATGTATCGGCGGTAACTGCTGCAACGGTTGCAAGATACAATGAATATAAAATCGAATTGTCCGGGAATGCATACCATAACAGTATAATGATCCCCGCAATTCCTCCGTTCGCGGCAACCTGTCCTGCGTCCCGTTTGTCGGACTTATCAAACATCATTTCAAACTTCTTCTTTCGGGATTTCCCATATTTTGATAATAGACTGGAAAACACAAAAAAAATAAAAATAGGACCGGTCCACTCCCATCCTCCTACACCGTACATGACCGTTGCCAGAAGAAATGTTCCGATACTGCCGCCAAGCGATAAGAACTTAAAATAGTACGATGCGATACCGACTACGGATGCAAGAATGACTGCCGTGACCATCTGTTCGGGAATATGATACGGAGAGGCCGTAAAAAAATAGTGCAGCATAAATGCCGTACCGAGAGGCACGGTAAGATTATCCGAACCCTTGAAACTGATCAGTTCCCAACCAGCCGCAAAAAGAGAGATCATAATGGCAACTGTAAGGATCGGCATTCCGGTTTCTATCCCAAAAAACGACGTTGATAGAATGATACATACCAGCGTGGAAACAAACATCGTCACCGTACCTTCGGCCGTTTTTTTATCGTCGCCTACCTTTAGATAATGCGGCGAACGCACATATTGACCCGCCATAGCGGCAAGCGCATCGGGAACCGCAAGTATTAAAATTGAAATGGAAAGGATCGTAGGAGATGAATCCCAGAAAAGGATAACGAGGATAAGAAACGCCAGCGGATGATACATTGTTCCGTACGACGTCCGGCCTGTTGCATGCAGACTTTTTAAGAAATCAAAACGGATCGAAAAGAATGTCACCGCAACCATCATTACGGAGATCATCATGACGGGAACACCGGACGTAAACAGGTATGGCGCACACACCATCAGGATACCGACAATAACGTGGACGAATTTTCGCGTAAATTCCGTACCGCCGTTCAGCAACCTGCGCACAATCTCTGCCGTTGTTATCAGTACAACTACGAGGAAAAATATTATGCCGAGAAAGAACCATTCGTCGGATGTAGGAGTAGTGAATAGTCTCATATCACCACTGCTTCATCGGAACGGACAACAGTACCCGAGATGATTTCGGCAATTGTTTTCGTCATGATAAGTTTCGCATCAACGGAAGATTTTGCTTGAAGGTCCGCGCCGGCCAGAAGAATAAAAACATTTTCCAATTCTTCCGGCCTGTAGTTCTTTGCCTGCGAGAGACTTGATTTCAGAGCATACGAATTGAAATAGACATACTGAAGCATATCCCGTTCGCTTTTGCGCTGCCTGACCGCATCCTGAAGTTTCCACAGACGGATGAAATGGCTCGTGATTGCCGCAATCATGCCGACGACACTTTCCCCGGAATTCAGCATCCGTTCCGCAATTTCAAGCGCTTTCGCAATTTTCTTCTCTCCGATTTTATCGCAGAGTTGAAAAGACGTAAATTCCCGCGAAACACCGACTACTTTTTCCACGTCGGCAACGGTGATCCTTTGCTGTTCTCCCAGAGCAATTGCGAGCTTCTCAAGTTCATTCGAGAGTTCGCGGAGATTGTTACCGACATACGAATGAAGCATCTGGACCGCGGCCGGATCGATAATCCGTTTTATTTTCTTTACCTTCGATTCGATCCACGGTATTGTTTCACCGTCGAAATATGCCCGCGACTCGTGGATATATCCTAATTTTTTTAACATCCCGTACGGCTTTTTCCGTAAATCGGGCGCCAGGGAGATCAGGACAAGCACTGTCGTCGGCGACGGTTTCTCGGCATAGGCTTCAAGAACATCCTTACCGTTGACGCGGTCAAAATCCTTGATGATAACAACACGCCGTTCCGCCATCATCGGATATGATGAGGCAATCGAAACGATCTTTTTGCCGTCGATCTCATTCCCATGGATCAGATCATAATTGAACTCTTTCATCGAAGGTTCAACGGCATGTTCTATCAACGAATCAATCACCTCATCGATCAGATAGGTTTCGTCGCCGCAGAATACATATAGCGGATCAAATTGTTTCTTCTTGAACGAAGAAACAAACTGTTCCACTTCTATTTTTTCTTTTGACTTTGCCATGCGGAATGAAACCCTTCAATATTCTCCGATCACCGAAGGATTGTCGTTTTATTCTATCACGGTCACTTTTTTGATCATTATTTTTTCGATCGGATTATCGCGCGGGTCGCGCGGCACTGCTGCGATCTTATCTACAACATCCATTCCTTCCACCACGTTACCGAATACAGAATACTGCCCGTCAAGAAATGTTGTTGGCACAACGGTGATGTAGAACTGACTGCCGTTCGACATACGCTGAGGATTGATCTGATCACCCTGACGCGCCGCAGCGATGACACCGCGGTCATGTTTCAAACCGATTTCAGCATCAATACGGTATTCAGGTCCCCCCATCCCATGCGTGTTCCGGTCTCCATTCTTCGAGTTCGGATCGCCCCCCTGGATCATAAAATTCGGGATCACACGATGGAATGTTGTGCTATCATAATATCCGTCTTTGGCCAGCTTGCGGAAATTGGCAGAATGTTTCGGTGCAGCGGAATCATTCAATTGTATTGTAATGTTTCCAAGTGTTGTTTCAATGACGGCAAATCCTTTTTTCGGGTTTTCCTTTTGTTCGGCCACGTCGGTTTTTCCTTTTTTATTTTTGGAAGATTGTTTTTGCGCAACGGAAAAATGCGTGAACAGTAATACTGCACACACAATAATGTAAATGTATTTCATGATCCCCTTTTGTGATTATTGAACGAAACTAAAAATATTGTACCACGCCGAATTGCAGGCCTGCATAAAAGTATTGCAGTGAAGCTTTCTCTGCAGAACCGGCGGCTGAAAGATATTTCCCCTGGCTGTCTTTCAAATCGCCTAAAAATTCCCAACCCAATGAACCTCCGATATATCCGAAAAAATTTTCGTCGAATGCAGTCTGGCCGACCACGTCTGCCTTCAGACCCAGTCCGCTGGACGAATATTCGGTCGTAATGCCGAACGTTGAAACTTTTTGCGACGCATATCCAAAATGATACCCGCCCCCTGCACCAAGCTTAACGTAATACCCTTTTCCCGTTATCACCTTTTGAATCATCAATGACGGCGCTTGAACGGAATAATACAGATCATAGGTTCCGCCAAGATTGCCGGGAACGGTATATGACTTAAACAGGTACGAATGTTCAATTTTTATGCCCCATTCCTTGTTGAACGGGAACTCTGCACCGCCGAAAAAATTAACCGCTGCTCCGAAATCATCCACCCGCTGCGACGAAGGGGTGATCGTATTGATATATCCGACGATATCCGGGGCCGAAACCATATGAACACCCATACCGCCGAAAAACGCAAGCGAGTTCTCACGTTCACTCAAAGTCGTCTTCATGTGCGTCTGAGAAAAGCCAAGGGTAACAAAGAGAAGCAGCAGTCCTGCAGTTTTCACGATACCGTATCTTCCTTCTCGGTTTTTACCATTACATCGCCGACATGCATTTTGTCTACTATAAAATAATATAAGCCAAGTATGGTTGTCGTCAGGAAACCTACGGCATGAGTATAGACAGCATAACTTAGCGCACTGTCCGGATTAACGTGATATAACTGCGTAAGGGTAAACGATGTGAACGCATGATAACTTCCGATACCGCTTGGCGTAGGAAGTGCGAATGCAAAACCGGAGACGACCTGCAGCACGGCCGCGGCGCCAAAGTTGATCTCGCTCATACTGGAAAAGTCATAAATGAAGAACGGAATATACAGGAGCACGGTGTAGGAGAGCCAGATCAAAATGCTCGTCACGGCAATCATAAGAAAATTGCCCGGATGTTTCGCCGCCTGAAAACCGGTGAGAAAAGAATCGAAGATCTTTTCTGCTTGCTTCCGTACGTTTACAGGAAAAAGAAAAAGCATTTTTTTAATAAATTGAAATAGTATTTCCGCTTTCAGAAATATCAACACGAAGACGATCATCATAACAGCCGCACCGGCAAAGAACACCCACTCAAACTGTGCCATGGACGGGAACCATACCGCAAACGGTTCTGCATAAACGGCAAGCACCGTCAGAACGATGATCGCAAAGGTCACAAGGTCCAAAATGCGTTCCAATACGATCGTTCCCATAGTGGCACTTCGGGATACCCCCTCCAGATTCTTCAACGCATACGGCCGGATGAATTCGCCGAGACGGGGAACAACATTGTTGATCAGATATCCGATCATCGTCGCAGAGAATGCATTGCGAAGAGAAATATCTTTTTTGATGGGATAGAGTAAATATTTCCAGCGCCAGGCGCGCAAAACATGACTTAAGGCGCTCCCGACAAAGAGAATAACAAACCAGATCCAATGAACATCAATCAGTGAACGCCATAGTTGTTCAATATCCTTCCCCCGAAAAGCGAGGTAAAGGAACAGCGCCGCAAGAGCGATGCTGAACAATGTGCTGATGGTATTTTTTACGATAGATTTCATTTCACATTATTGTATTGCCGTCAGGTCAACAACTTTCATCTCAGGTAAAATTTCAAATTGAAACGCTTTGTCAAGAATGCCTTTGTTAAACTCAATATTGGCAAGAACGATCATTGTTGCCGTATTGTTTGCATCCGTGATTTCGATCTTTTCAAAAACCCATGTTTCCGGGTTCACCCAAATCTTCAGCAAGGCGATAGAGGAGGATGGTGTACCGGTTTTGGCAGGTTGAAGCGTGAGCACATAATACTGAGAGTCTTTATCCACATGTGTTGCCGAAAATTCTTTCGGAAGTCCGAGTAAAAATTTATCGGGTGAGAACGGCTGGCGGTTTTGCTTGTACCGGTCTTTAAGTACCTGATGAGAAGCCGGATTGTACATCCACACAGTTTGACCGTCTGTAACGATCGTCTGCTGGTCAGTTTCAAGACGATACTTATTCCCTTTTTTTATTTTCACAGTACCGGAGGCCTGCCTGCCTGTTTTTTTGTATCGCATTTTTACGGTCTGCGTGAATGAAGCCGATGCATCGTTCATCAAAGAATAGTGCGTCCGTATCTTCTCCAGAACATCGGAAGGAGTCGGTTCCTGAACGGAAACCGCCGCAAAGAGAAAGGATATGATCGCTGCACATGTTATCATATTGTTTACAAACTCTTTAAGATAATTTCCAATTGCGATTCATCCTCAATCATAACCTCACGTGCTTTGCTGCCGTCGAACTGACCGACAATGCCCGCCTCTTCTAACTGATCGACCAACCGTGCCGCACGCGAATATCCAACGCTCAGGCGACGCTGCAGTAGCGAAACCGATCCCTGCTGGTGGCGTACGATAATACGTGCTGCTTCTTCAAACAGTTCGTCCCGTTCACCGCCGTTTGCACCGCCGCCCCCTTTTTTCTTTTCCAGTGCGGAGGGAAGCTCATACATTTTACTGTATCCTTTTTGCCTGCCGATATGTTCAACAATGCCTTCAACCTCTTCACTGGAGATATATGCATTCTGCATTCGTATGGCTTTCGGACTGCTGGATGATTGGAACAGCATATCGCCGCGTCCGATCAATTGCTCGGCGCCGCTGCCGTCAAGAATGGTGCGCGAATCAATCTTTGATGATACGGCGTACGCTATTCGCGACGGGAAATTGGCTTTAATCACACCGGTAATGACATCCACAGACGGACGCTGAGTGGCCAACACAAGATGGATGCCGACGGCGCGGGCAAGTTGTGCAATACGTGCAATGGACTCTTCCACTTCTTTCGCTGTTGTCATCATCAGATCAGCAAGTTCATCCACGATCACAACAATGTACGGCAGGAAACGGTGTTTTATCAGGTCGGTATCTTTTCCTTTGAGCCGTCCATCCTTAAATCGTGCGTTGTAATCCGTTACGTGGCGAACACCGGCCGATGCAAGTAGATCGTATCGTCGTTCCATTTCAATCACACAGGATTTTAGTACTAACACTGCATTCTGCGGCTGCGTAATGATTTTCTCGTCGATATCTGGCGACACAGCAAGAAAATGATTCTTCAGTTTTTCATACAGACTTAATTCGATCTTCTTTGGATCGACAAGAATGAATTTCAATTCCGACGGATGCAGACGATACAATAAACTTGCAATAATCGTATTGATACCGACGCTTTTTCCCATTCCCGTTGCACCCGCAATAAGTACGTGCGGCATTTTTGCCAGATCGTCAATGTAGATTTCGCCCGTAATGGTCTTGCCCATTGCAAGCGGCAGAGCCGCCTTGCTGTCGCGGAATTTTTCCGAATTAAGTATGCTGCGTATCGTTACTATCTGCGGTTTGTTATTCGGGATTTCAACGCCCACGGTTCCTTTTCCGGGAATTGGCGCTTCAATCCGGATGCCGCGTGCCTGCATCGCCAGAGCCAGATCGTTCGAGAGTGACGTGATCTTTGAGACTTTTACGCCGGTTGCCGGAACAAGTTCATACAGCGTCACAACCGGACCGGGGGTAACACTGACATTGGCAATTTCTACATCAAAGTCTGCAAGTTTTGCCTGCAGCAGTGCGGCATTATTCTTCAACTCATCGTCACTGATCTTTTCCTCATATTTTTTTGCATCAAGCAGGTCGACAGACGGGAATACGTAATCAATCTCTTCATCTTCCACTTCGCGTTCTTCCAGTTCTGCTTCCTTTTCCGTGACGCCTTCATTGATCTCCAGCGGAATATCCGAAGCATCGATCGGCGGCGGAAGTTCTTCGTCACGAGGTCCGTTTATTTTTGGCTGAGCTCTCAGCACTTCTTTTTTCGGCTGTACAATTTTAGGTTCGGCTTTAATGCCTTGTTCCTGCAATTCGGAATCCGGTCGTTTTACTTTAATCTCAGAAGCGGATTTTTTTCTCTCTTCCTCACGCTGCTGTGCCCGAACCTCCTGCTGCTCCTTCCATTCTTCCATCTTTGCGCCGAACATCTCTCCCAGAGCAATAAAAAAAATTCTTAAACGCTCCGATGTCTTATGGAGGTCAAGGTCGATGGCAAGTGTTAGGGTAACGATGATGAACGAAACGGTAAGAATCATCCCTCCGGCCAATCCGATGGATTGCTGCAGGATGGTCGCAAAGAATGCTCCGAAACTTCCGTGCCATTCCGAAGAAATTACTTCAGCCAAACCGGTCTTACGCAGCAAACCGAAAAAAGCGGCCCCAAGAAGGGATATGACAATGGCATAATTGGTGAAATAGACAAGGCGCCGGATATTTCCGCTCCGCAGCATCGTCCAGCCCCACATTAACAGCAGCGTGGGAACGATGAATGAAAAGAACCCGACCGTTGAGTTGATAAGAAAATTGGAAAGGATCGCACCGGACAAACCAAGCCAATTGGTTGTCAGTTCGGATTTCTGCTGTATGAGCAGATCGTTCGTGAACACTTTGTAAAGATCTGAAAAGCGAACATCGCCATTCGCTTCGTCTGCCGGGGAATAGGACACCATCGAAAGGAGCGTCATAATCCCGAATACAATTACAAGAAACGAAAGCACCTGTTTACGCTGCTGCGGGTTCTTCTTCGCTCCGGTGTCGGATTTTTTCTTTCGTGCGGGTGGAGGCGGAATCTCCTGTGGTGGCAGTGGAAAGTCTTCCATTATTCTCCTTTTCCGCCGGAGGTGTCAATACTGATCGGTACGTGCGGAACACCAGGATCCGCTTTTTTCTTCAGTTTGATAACATTACTCGAGAGTTCAGGAACGACATCGAATGCATCAACATTCGTGCAGAATTCAAGATCGCTTTCAAAGCCGATCTCGATGAGAAATTTACCGTGATCACAGGTCCTCGCCATCTTCAAAAGATTTTTGCTTGCACTCTTGTATAACGTGTATGCTGCCGACCCCGAATCATTGAACTCGCACTCCGCATCCTTGTTTTCCATCAAACCCTTAATGATCATTCCGGCACACACGGCATCTTCCAGACAAAATTGTGTATGCTTGCCGGCACAGAGGATATACACATCGTCTTTCAGTGCCGTGATCCGTTTTACGACTGAGGTCATATTGACAAACCCGGCGATGATCAGATTTTTTGCGTAGCGGGCTTTCCACATCGTCGGCGCACCGTTCGATGTGTAGAAGATGATCGACTTCCCTTTCACTGCTTCTTCGGTGTATTCCTGAGGCGAGTTTCCGAGATTGAATCCTTCGATGATCTTTCCGTTGCGTTCGCCGCCGCGCAGAACAACATCGCCGAATAAATTCCCTGAAACCTTCACGGCAGATTCGATCGTGTTTACCGGTATGATCTCTTTTGCGCCGTTGTTCAGCGCAGTGATCACCGATGTACTGGCGCGAAGAACATCAATCACAACAACATTCTTGTCGCGCAAAAACAGGTCGTCAATCTGTGATGGAGAAAAAAAAACTTCTATTTTCATACAGTGTTCCCCCCGGAATAGCCGCAGCAATTTATTTTTTTAAAAACGGCAACGCAACGATCGTTGCATCGATGAATTTCCCACGAACATCTATTTGAATCTTCGAACCGATCGAAGCATGTGCGGCATTCACATACCCCATTGCAATTCCTTTTTCCAGCGTCGGAGAGAATGTTCCGCTCGTTACCACTCCGACGTTTGCTCCGCTCGCCATCAGGGGATACCCGTGACGGGGAACAGCCTTTTCGTGCAGCATCATACCGACCAATTTTCTTTTCGGACCGTCCGCTTTCGTTCTTTCAAGAACCGGCTTTGCAATAAATTCACCTTTTGCCAATTTTGTGATCCACCCAAGTCCGCCTTCGATCGGGTTTGTCGTTTGGTCAATATCATTGCCGTATAAACAGTATCCCATTTCCAGCCGAAGCGTATCACGCGCGCCGAGTCCGATCGGTGCAATGCCGAATTCTTTTCCGGCATCAAAAATGGCATTCCAGATCTTTTCTCCATGGCGGACATCAAAATAGATCTCAAATCCTAATTCACCCGTGTATCCGGTACGGGAAATGATCATATCGATGCCGGCAAGATTCCCCTGCACAAAATGATAATACGGAATCGACGAAAGGTCTGCTGATGTTAATTTCTGCATTGTCAGCAAAGATTTTGGACCTTGAACCGCCAGCAGAGCCGTTCCATCACTTTTATTTTCGAATGTTACCTCGGATGGGCAATGTTTTTTCATCCATTCCCAATCCTTGTCGATGTTCGACGCATTGACGACGATCATGTAGGAATTTTCTGCCAGCATGTAAATAAGCAAATCATCTACAATCCCGCCGTCTTCATAACACATTGCGGAGTATTGCGCTTTTCCGGGCGTGAGTTTTGAAACATCATTCACGGTAATCTTTTGGAGAAACGGAAGAGCTTGTGCGCCAGCAGCAAAAAATTCGCCCATATGGGATACATCAAAAACACCGACAGCATTACGAACGGTCTTGTGTTCTTCCATAATGCCGGCATATTGAACCGGCATTTCGTAGCCGCCAAACGGGACTATTTTTCCCCCTGCTTTTTGATGGATATCGAAGAATGGAGTTCGCTTCATTTCGGCTGTCCTTTTTTCCAATCGGCAAGAAATTTTTCGAGTCCGATATCTGTCAGAGGATGTTTGATCAATTGATCGATCACCTTCAGCGGCATGGTGCATACATGTGCTCCCATGAGCGCAGCCTGCATAACATGGATCGGATGACGCACACTGGCAACGAGAACTTCAGTCTCAAAACCGTAATTGTTATAGATCGTAACGATCTGTTCGATCAGCTGCATACCGTCTGTGCTGATATCATCCAGTCGGCCGACAAATGGACTGATGTACGTAGCACCCGCTTTTGCTGCGAGCAGCGCCTGATTCGCAGAAAAACAGAGTGTAACATTCGTCCGTATCCCTTCGGAATGAAATGCTTTCGCAGCTTTCAAACCGTCTTTAATCAGCGGAAGTTTAATTACAATGTTGCTGTGGATCTTCGCAAGTTCTTTCCCTTCTTTCATCATTCCCGCAAAATCCATCGCTACTACTTCCGCACTGATCGGTCCGTTCACAACGGCGCAGATCTCTTTCAGCAGCGGGATGAACTCCTTGCCTTCTTTTGCTACCAACGACGGATTTGTTGTTACACCGTCAAGAACACCAAGATCATTCGCTTCTTTAATTTCGGCAAGATTTGCCGTGTCGATAAAAAATTTCATTGAAAATCTCCTAATTCAAAAATTCCGGTGTAATGTCTTTGTCTTGTTTTACAGAAATGAACCTGAAATCATCAATCTGTAGTGTCTTATCCGCTTCAACGGTGACCCATTTCAGAGAATTCAACCGCATCTGCCATTTACGACTGAAGAATCCGGTCGTAACATATTCGGCCATGCTTGGATTAACACGCAGAACAAGACGGAATTCTTTGCCTTCGGCACGGTATCGCCGCAGCCAGCGTTCAATGTGGCTAAGGATCGTCGTCTTTGACTGGATCATTCCCGTTCCGCCGCAGACCGGACAAGGTTCAGTGAAACTATGGATGATGCTTTGCCGCTGCCGCTGCCGTGTAATCTGCATGATACAGAAATCGGTTAGCGGAAGGATCGTGTGCTTCGAACGGTCGCGCTTGAACTCCTTCTTCATTTCGTCGTAGACTTTTTTCTTGTTTCTCTCGTCGAGCATATCAATGAAGTCAATCACGATGATTCCGCCGAGATCGCGCAAACGGATCTGACGAGAAATTTCACGCGCCGCCTCAAGATTCGTGCGAAGTGAATTTTCTTCCTGTTCTTTGCTGGCTGCATACCGTCCGCTGTTCACATCAACAACAACCATCGCTTCCGTCGGTTCCAGAATAATGTAACCGCCGTGCTTGAGCCAAACTTTACGGGCAAGAAGTGTAGCAATTTCTTTTTCAATGCCGAAGGCATCAAAGATCGGCTCGCGTTTACCGTAAAACTCAACGCGGTCCGCCATTTCCGGAGAAAAAACTTTTACGTACGATTTTATTTCTTTGAAGAGTTTTTTATCGTCTGTAACAACCCGTTCGACCTGTTCGCTAAAAAGATCGCGGATCACGCTTGACGTTGTTGCCATATCCTTATAAATCAACGAGGGCGGCTGTTCTTCTTTGGCGCTCTTTTCAATTTCACGCCACGAAACAAGAAGCGATTCAAGATCGTTAAGGAACAATTTTTCATCCTGATTCTCTGCGTTCGTCCGAACGATAACGCCGAACCCTTGCGGAAGGATGCTTCGTACCAATCGGCGCAACCGGCGGCGCTCACGGAAACTGCTGATCTTTTTGGAGATACCCACCTTGCCGTCAAACGGAAGCAGGACTAAAAATCGGCCGGGCAGTGAAACTTGCGACGTAACCCGTACCCCTTTTTTTGCGACCGGTTCTTTGGTAACCTGAACAATAATTTCCTGTCCTTTTTGAAGATTTACCTGTTTACGGCGCTCTTCACGGGGCTTCCGTTCCTGTTTTGGTTTTGCAGCGGCTGCACTGCTCTCTTGGTTTTCTTCTCCTTCTTCTTCATCCTCTTCATCATCCAGCATCGCGTTATACTCATCCTGAACATCGCTGATATCGGAAAAATGAAGAAATGCATCCTGAGGCAAACCTATATCAATAAATGCAGCTTGAATTCCGGGCATTACTTTTGCCACCTTACCGAAGTAAATATCGCCGACCATTCTCTCTTTTTCCGGTGTTTCTACGAATAATTCCGCCAGTTTCGACTCTTCGGTTATGGCAATGCGGATCTCATTACCGACGGAATTAATCAAAATTTCCTTTTTCATTACAACTATTACCTTTCACAACACAAACAAGCTCTTTTCACTTGTCGGGTTCTATTAATAAAAACTCTCCCCATTATTGGGGCTAACACTTGTCTTTCCACGGCACTCGATCTCGTAATAGTATCAATTTTATATAACTATTACAGCCTTTTCTTCACAAATTACTTGAAATTTACGAAAATATAGGTTGGTGTGCAAGAGCAGTTTCATTTGCAGGAAAGATTCAAAAAACAGACTAAACAATAGGGTTTAGGATACTAACAAGCTGTTCAGCAATAATCTCTCTGCTGTACTGTTTAGCTTTTTCAGGGTTTGGCGACAGCGGCTGGAGCCTTTCAAAAATGTCAGGCATATCGTAATCGTAAGGAAAGAGAACCCCTGCATTCGCCTCAGAAAGAATTTCACTGATTTCCATATTATCGTTTCCAAATGCAATGATCTTATTACCGGTACGAAGATATTCAAATAGTTTTCCGGGTACATGGCGTTGTTCTGTTGCACAGACAAGAAGATATTTGGCGTTGATCATTTCCTGCAGAACTTCCTGATAAGGCAGAAATCCCGCAAAGTCGGTATGGGATTCCAATCCGGCTGATGCAATGGATTTTGTGATCTCCGGACTGACAGTGCCGACAAATCTGAGCCGGAGTTTTCTCCCCCGATCGATTTCCGATCGAATGTTTTTCCACAACCCCGGCGTATTTTGATAATCAAAGATGTTGCCGGCATGCAAAATGATGTCAACATCGGAAGATTTCTTCTGCAGGGAAAAATATTCTTCATTATATCCCCAATAGAGAACATGGGATTTTTGTTCAACCCATGGATATTTTTTCAAATAATCAGCCTTTGCACTTTTTGTCACAAAGACTATTTGTTTGGCATTTTTGAATGTTGATCTTTCAAAATAGTTATCGATCGCCAGGGTCAATGCATTGCGCTTAAAACCTTTATAATACACGATATCAACCCATGGATCGATCAGCACGGGAACATGAGGAAGATGATATCGTTTGCTTAATTTTTTTCCGATCAAATGGGAACTGTGCGGTGGACCGATTGTCACTATCGCTTTAGGTTTTTCCGTTTCAATCAACTGTTGACCGCCCCTCACCGCTGAAAAATACCATCCGATCCTTGCATCCGGAATGAAAAGATTCATCCGTATCCAGATGGAAAGCCTATGCTTCCAATCCGTGTTGCTGCGCGAAATTGTTTCGGACGCAACAAGCGGTGCATCTGATTTTTTCCCAAGGAATTTTCGATATAGATTGAACGGCTCGTTTGCAGCGGTTTTTATAACTTTAACATTCCGGTCCACTTCCTTCAGAAGACTTTCATCGGTATGTGAGAAGGAATCTTCATCAACCGTTAAAACGCATGGCATCCAGCCGAGTTTCGGCAGATGTTTGATAATGAATAACGGCCAATGAAGAGATGCTTTCCCCGACGGGGGCCAAAAATATGAAACGAAGAGTACGTTGTTCATCGAAATTTATTTTTTAAGCCACAACTCGGTGATAGAATCACCTTTCCATCGCAGCGCAAGGAGCAGATCACACACCTCTCGGACACAACCATGACCGCCGTTACTGTGAGTGACATAATGAACACTTTTTTTGTTGGCCGGCGTAGCATCGGCCGGTGCCGCGGCAAAACCTACCTTTTTGAGCACGGGGATATCGTTGATATCATCACCGATAAAAGCAACCTCATCCCAATCCAACGAGTATTTTTTTAAAAGAAGTTCGATTGCTTCCAGCTTATTAAAAACCCCTTGATGAAGATCATCTACCTGCAATCGCTGAGCTCTTTTTTCAACGATTTTTGTGTTTTCCGTAGTGACAATGGCAACTTTATATCCGGCTTTTCTCAGCAATACGATTCCCATTCCATCGCGGATGGAGAATTTTTTCAGCTCAACGCCATCCTCCGAATAGTAGGCGCCTGAATCGGTAAGAACACCGTCGACATCGGTTGCAAGTAATTTGATCTTTTTAAGTTTTGCTGTAAGAGTTTTTTTCATAGTCCTTTGTCGTTTCAATAATGCTATTAAACTACGAAAATATTCCTTCATCCCAAAGATTGTCATTCATCTTCAAATAATTATTATTACATTTGAAGTATGAAAATAGCACTCATATCCGATATTCACGGAAATCTGGAAGCTTTGCTGGCCGTTCTCGCACAGATCGATGTGATGAACATCGGCGGGATATACTGCCTTGGTGACATCGTGGGATACGGTGCAAATCCCAATGAATGTATCGAAGTTATACGGTCCCGAAATATTCCGTCTGTCGCGGGAAACCACGATAAAGCAGTTGCCGGGGAAATTTCTATTGACCATTTCAGTGATGTAGCACGGCGCGGAGTCGAATGGACCCGATCAAGGATTATTACTGAAAATAGAGAGTTCCTTTCAAGTCTTCCATATCAGCGTCAGGTAGAGCAAGCGTTGCTTGTCCATAGTTCGCCTGATGCACCCGAAACATTCCGATACCTGTTCGATCAGGAAGATACATGGGAAAGTTTTAATGTATTGAAATCTTCAGTTTGCTTTGTAGGCCATACCCATCGGCCCGCAATATTCTGCGAGGATGGAGATACTCAGATTCTTGATCCCCGTAAACGGTATATCATTAATGTCGGTAGTGTCGGCCAACCGCGGGATGGGAATTGGCGTTCTTGTTTTGCCGTATTCGACAGTGAACAATTCAGTGTTAATTTTATCCGTGTGGAATATGACGCGGAAGCAGCTCGTCAAAAAATATTAAATACCGGTTTGCCGAAAAAACTTGCCGATAGATTGTTGGCCGGAATATAATTTCAATATTTCATCACTTCGTCCGAGACCAAAAAGACAATCTGCGGTGGTGATGCACCTTGAAGAAGAAAAATGAAAAATATAATAAAACGGTTTTTCAGCCGGACACTGATACAGCCTCTGTTGAATTTTTTAAGGCAAGGACTTACCCCTGAAAAGCTTTCGTTATGTGTTGTACTGGGATTTACACTTGGAACTTTTCCCGTCCTTGGTTCTACAACATTGTTATGTACGGCTGCAGCATTTGCTTTTCGTCTTAACTTGCCTGCTATACTGCTCATTAACTATTTTGCTTATCCAATGCAGCTGCTTTTGTTCATACCGTTTATCCAGGCCGGTGAACTTCTCTTTCAGCAGACACATGTTCCGTTAGACCTGTCGCAGATCTTTTCTATGCTGATAGCCGATATGCCGGGAACGATCAAATCGCTGTGGTGGACGAATATGCGTGGGGTTGTTGCGTGGTTTTTATTTGCCGTACCCGTAGGAATTAGCGCGTATTTTGTTTTGGTTCCTGTTTTCTCACGCCTCTCTTCAAACGAAGAGTGATACAGCTTGCAGCATCTGCTCAACAATATTTCAATGTGTTTCACTTTTCAATACTTTTGTATACGTATCCAGCGTCTGATCGGCAGTTCGTCTCCACGAAAATAGTTTAGCCCGTTCAAATCCTTTGGCAGTCATTTCATCCGTATTATTTTTTTGATATATCAAACTCCTCAACACAGATACAAGACTGTCGGCATTTTCCGGATCGAAATACACAGCAGCATCACCTCCCACTTCCGGCAACGAACTTCGGTTGCTTAACACTGCCGGCGCACCGCATGAGAATGCTTCAAGCACGGGGATCCCGAATCCTTCATATAATGACGGATAGACAAATGCCTTCGATTTAGAATATAGCACCGCGAGTAATCCATCGCTTACATTTACCTGAAAGACCTTCTTTGAAAGACCCAACGTATCTATCAGCTTTAATTCTTTCGCGGAAAATGATCCGCCTCCTGCACAAATAACGGAGATGTTCTTGGTCTCTTTGAATAAAAATTGAATGGCACGCAAAAAGAATGGAAAATTTTTGTACGTGTTTCTGGCGCCGACATATAGGATGAAGTCCTCCGGAAGTGAATCCGGATATTTCACAGAAGTATCCACGCTAATATCCGTTGCCAACGGTATCACATCAATAGAGGATTCCGGCACGCCGAGCATTCTGACGACGTCATTTTTTGTATTCTCGGAAATTGCAATTACCCGCGATGCTTTCAATGCCAATGTTTTTTTATTTCTTATCGTAAAATCCAATGGGTGGAACATCCCGGGGTACAATTCATGCGCCATATCGTAAATGGTCAGCACAAATGGAACTTTTCCGATAACATCTAAAAAATACGGGTGATAGTATGTTGGATGGAATATATCGGGAGGATTTCTTTGTTGGTATTCGCTTTTGCAATACGATTGATTCAGAAGGCGGATGAGTTCATTGCGACCCTTAAAACGGTGTGAACGAAAAAACGGCTTTGGTTCAAGATTATTGATGCTGCGTAAATATGCATTGTTTGAATATTTGATCAGAACAGCCGGATGAATATCATCCCTCGAAGATAATTCTTTTATTAGTTGAGAGTAATACCGCGATATTCCGCCGTACTCCTGAAAAGAAAACACCTGATGGTCGAACAATACATTCATAACGATGTTTTTCCTGAAATAGCATTTCGTCGTTCTTGAGAATACACAGAATCCGGTTTCGTTCTGCTGCCCATGGCCAGTTTAATCAGCGATGGAATTCCAAGCAATGCTGCTTTAAGTAAAAGACCATACACTGCGTTTCCGATATTCTTTTTTGTAAATAAGTGAAAACTTTTTCCGTTGGTATACAGGTTCATTTTATATTTTTTTGCAATGAATTCCAGGGATTCAATGGAATATAGCGCGATGTGCTGACCATGAGAAAAATAGTAATATCCCCATTGATCCGGTAACGGTGCGGTACCGCTGAATATTTCGGTGGAGAACAAGACTGAATCGGATAATGCCAACATGTTTTCCAATTCTTTCAAAGGATTCTGAAAATGCTCAAAGCATTCAAAACTCGTAACCAATTCAAAGCGTTCTGTCTTCTCCCGGGAATATTCAAAGCCGCGGGCAAAGAGATTCTGCGTGTGCGGATCGTCCCAAAAAAAATCGAACCCGTAGTCCCTCATCAGCCTTGTAAAAAGACCATACCCTCCGCCGTAATCCAGAAATTTACCCCTGCGTGCGAACAGAAAATAGAGTAGCATACTGGTTCGCTTTACAAAAAGTATATTCCTATCCGCTAAACCGGTATCCTCAATATTGATCGAATTTTGGTAAGCTTCTTGCAGCCAGAATGGCTCTTCGGTTTGAATGAACTTGCATTGAAGACACTGGAAATAATCGACATCGTATTTCGTTAGAATTTGCCTGCGAAATATCTTTTCGGTTGCATTCCCGCAGATTTTACAAGTTGCCATTATTTTCCCTTTTCGTCTAATCTGTTTTTCATTGTACGCGGAAACATATCATCCTTCTATTGCCCAATGTACCTTGAACCGGACATATACACCGTGTATTCAGCATAAATCACATTGTAAGGCGAAATATATTTTTCAAGAATCATGATTATGTTAGGCATTGCTCAAACAACATTCATAAGTTGTTTCGTTCTGTTGAACGAACGGTAAATATAAACGGCGTAGGGTAAAATGATACACCAATAAACGATATTCGTTCCTATGATTAAAGCCAACAATCCATATCTTGGAAAAACGACAAAAACACAAAATGCTATCAGTGCAGCATTCAATACGGAAAGTAAATAAAATGGTTCTATTTTATGAGCGCGCAAATACATAGAAAGATAAAGTATAATCCGTACGGGAATGTTTGAAAGCAATAGATATGCTGTTAATGGAATACTCAAAAGTCTGTTCTGATAAAAATTGAAATATGATAGAACAAAAAGAATGCTCAGTAATCCGACCGATCCCATAACCATAACGATGAAACTCTGGATCGAAGACTTAGTAAACAGATCAATTAACTCTTTGTTTTTACCGGTGGCCACCAACATATTCAATTGCGGAAGTTTTGTTCCAACCCACGGATCCGCAATACTGCTGACCGCTCCGATTAGGCTTAATGTTAAGCCTAATTGACCTGCAACGATAGATCCTTGATATTTATATGCCGCTGGAACGAATAAAAAAAATATCAAATAACCGCTGATCCATGTAACGGCATATTTCCATTGAAGTGTAACAATTTCCTTAAACCAGGGGAATGTATGGGTTAGGTTATGGTGCAGCAGTTGCTTCCAGAATTGAGGCGCCTTCAGATAGAGAAAGGTAAGCATAACAATTAATCCGACTCCATTCCCAATAACCAGCGCCCAAATATTTAATTTCAAATATAGAAATGCTAAATTACATGCTGTCGTGACAATAGAACCTAAAAATATATTTTTCTGAATGTCTCTTACCTTGTTGAGACCTTGAAATATTGATTGCAAAAGAGATCCGAACAAACTCAATCCGCCGATAAGCGAAAATACATACCATGCGATAAGAATTTCAAATGATTGAGTATTGAGAAAAGATGATCCGGCGACCAACAAAATCACTATCGCCGTTGGAATTATCATAGTATAAAATTTTATCGCATATCTGATAAGACTGAACAACTTATCGATATTATACTGCTCGCCTGTTATGATTCCATTCTCATATTTTAGTTTTGCATATTCGTGACTGACAAATTGGGTGATAATAACTGTAAACCCCAATTCTGCTAATGCCGTGAGAGGAATGAGACTGTTAAATGTATACCAAATACCCTGTTGTTCTGCCGTTAAATACCGTAATATAAATAACATCGTTAACGGAGTCTTGAACAGCCCAAAAAACCGATTGTATAGCGTAGATGCTACTGCCCCATCTATACCTAATTTATGTAAGATTGTTCTTAGAAAATCGCCTGACGTATTACGGTGAAAACCATTTATCATATTGATATTTTAATTGCCTTATTTTTAATTTATGCTGTACGCAACAATAGAGTGTTTCAATCTGAAATTATTTTCCCGACTTCATCAAGGATCGTCAAATAACCAATCTGCCGGTACGTAATCTCTCTCTATGTTGATAGCTGCACGGCGTCACACATCATTTTTACCGTACTTTCAAATATTAATTGTTATAAGATATGCAAATGTTCGACTGTGTCACAAAGAAGGTTTGATTAATCGAACAATCGTACGACGCAATAAATAGAAAAATAGTTTTGCGATTGGGCGTATTTCTCTGATATTATTGTATATCAAAACAAATGCTTCACGAATTATTGCAATAATGGTTTTCTGGTTTTTTCCTAAGAATACAGACCAGCAGTCAATGAGGAATTCCAGGTATTGTGCATCAGCACTGTTTAACCGTATATCTCCGCTGAGAGAATAAGAATGTATTCGAACGAGCGCCGCATGGTAACTTCTGGCCAATTCGGAGCTTTTTGCTTTGGATACAATTCCAACACCGGCACGGTACACAGGACCTTCAGAATCTATTATAGCAATAGTTTCAACGTGCTGAGTAAGCATGGCGAGCTGTACTAGATCCGCCCATAAACCAATATCATCCGAATCACTCGGGAATAAAGGCCACCGATCAAAAAGAGCACGGCTTAATCCAACCTGCCGGTGAAACAGCATGCCGCGGAAGAGTAAACCGACGGGTGAGAATTGTTCTATTAATTTTGGATTGTTTCTGATTGTTTTTTCAGTGGAATCAACATAGTGATACACCGTATGGGGGACTAAAATAAACCGTACTGTATGCGGATCGATATTCAGATCAAATATTTTCTTATTCATATTTGCAAGAAATTTTGGTCTGAACCAATCATCCCCCGAGAGGAAATGAATTACATCGCCGGTGGCCTTTGGAGCAACATTATTAGCGTTGGCAACAATTCCCAAATTTTTTTCGTTGAATACTAATTTCAAGATTTCGGGATATCTGTTCTTGTATTCAAGAAGTATGTTGCGCGTACCATCAGTAGAAAAATCATCCCCAATGATAATTTCATACGGTTTCACTTCCTCGCAAAGCACTGAATCCAGGGCGATCCGTATATATTTTTCCTGATTGTAACAGATCATTACAATGCTGTGTCTAATCGTCACGCGAATATTCCTTCAAAACTATGAACATCCATCATTTCATTTACCACTTCACATATGGGGTATAACACACAAGCTAGGCGGCTGTATTCCTTTGTTGCCATACCGGAAGAATTGATTTCAATATTTTTACCACTTAATTATTGCCGACCGCAAGAGCATAACAAGTTGTATTGCTGATATAGGATGTAGGACGGACAAATTGAATTCGGTTAATTTTTGAATCGATTGATAACTTCAACAACACATTCCATCTCATGCGTCGATAAGGTGGGGCCCAATGGTAAACTCAATACTTCGTTGTGGATTTTTTCTGTTATTGGAAGTGTTAAATGGTTCCACTCTTTATATGCATTTTGTCTGTGGGGAGGTATAGGATAATGGATTAAAGATTGGATTTCGTTGTTTGTCAAATATTTTTGCAATGCATCCCTGTTTCTTGTTCGAACTACAAAAAGATGCCATACATGCGACATAATATCATCTCCGCCATTAGCATATGAAGTTGGCAGTATGATTTCATCATTTTTAATATTTTTTAGGTAGAATAGCGCTGCATCACGTCTCTTTTGATTTTCGATATCAAGATACTTTAACTTTACACTCAATACGGCAGCCTGAATCTCATCCAATCGCGAATTAACACCCCGGTGATCGTTTATGTATTTTTTTCTTGAGCCATAATTCGCCAACGCCCTAATGACATCGGCTAATTCATCATTGTCCGTTGTTACCGCACCAGCATCACCCAGCGCACCCAAATTTTTACCGGGATAGAAACTAAAACCTGATGCTTCGCCCAGGCTTCCTGTTTTTTTCCCTTGATACACTGCGCCATGCGCTTGCGCTGAATCTTCGATCACTTTAAGATTACATTTTTTAGCAATCTCACTGATTGCTGCTATATTTGCGATTTGCCCGTATAGGTGGACGGGCATGATCGCTTTCGTTTTCGATGTGATTTTTTCTGCTATTTTGCTGGCATCAAGATTATACGTATGAATATCCGGTTCGACCAAAACGGGAACCAAGTTATTCTGCGTAATTGAAAGAATTGTTGCAATATAAGTATTCGCTGGTACAATAATCTCATCCCCCTCATTCATCATATGTAGTTCTTTATACGCCCTGAGAATCAGTATCAATGCATCTAAACCGTTCGCCACTCCAATACAGTGTTTTACTCCGCAGTATTTTGCAAACTGATCTTCATATTTTTCAACAGATTCACCCAACACATACCACCCAGAGCGGAAAGTTTCCAACAACGCCTGTTCGATTTCTTCTTGATGTGTCAAATTGATTTTTTTAAGGTCAAGGAATTTAATCATGTTGGCACTGTCCTAAAGCTGCGCAAGAGAAATTGAATTTTATTTTTATATTGAATGAATTCATCCTTAAATAAAGACATAACGTACAAATCCTCACATTTGTCTTTAATAATTACATGTTGTTTTAAGTAGCCCTCCTGTTTCATTCCGAGATATTTCTGGAACGTAAACATGTCAACGTTAACACCTAAAATGGTGCCGCTGATTTTCCTGAAATTCATTGTGTTAAATACATAATCATACGTGAGCAGTAATGACTCAAGTCCATACGGGTTAGATTTTTGAAGATATTCTTCCGAAAGCAATAACCTGCCGACATCTGCGACCAAATCATGAGATCGCACGTCATAAATTCCGATCATTCCGACTTTAGTCTGTAATTTTTTAGGATAGATGATATAATTAATTTCCGCCGCACTTCTGTTTCGTATCCATTCTTGTTGAGATTCCACGGAATAATTAGACGGATGCTGCAGATATCTACCAGACCGGCTCGTCCTCCATGTGTAAATATCGAGAGCATCCTGCAATTCTACTTTTTTTAAGGTGACAAATTCACCTTCAAGAATATCGCTATATTTATATTCCATTAACTCTATTTTTTTTAAGCCGGTAACTTTCAAACGTAGTATCAGAAATAATAATTTTTACCGGGACTTTGAATGCCTGCAGCTTAGTCCTGCAATGCGTCTTTATTTTCTTAATTATTTCTGTCTGATCAGCCTCCCCTGTGTACGATATCTTTGCACAAACTATTTTCCCTGTTAATCTGTTTTCTTCACCATACACAATCACATCGGATACTTCCGGTATTTCCATAATTACGTTTTCAACTTCCTGTGGAAATACTTTTTCTCCTCCAACATTTATAATCTCTGATTTACGTCCTAATATCTTAAAATATTCACCTTTCACCTCAACAGTATCCCCTGTCATAAACCATCCGTCGCTGGTAAAAGGACTTTTTGCATTTAAATAACCGATCATAGCAGAATCTGATTTCACTTCCAGCATCCCGTCAACAACTCTTGTTTGATATCCTTCGCCCCCTATCTTTACCCAAAGGGATCCATTGTCTTCCGATTTCGATCTCATAACACCGAGTTCAATAAGGCCATAGGTCTGCTGAAGGGTGACATTCGGGAACAAAGTATTCAAGTGTTTAAGAAGGCTTTCCGGCATAGGTTCAGTACCGTAACTGATAATTTTTAAACTGGAAAGATTCTTTCTTTCATACGCCCTGCTCATAATGAGCATGTTGAGAAATGTCGGAGAGGTAGGTAATATTTCAACCTCGTATTTTTCAATCAAAGAGCAGACATAGTCGGGAGTTCTATTTTCAAGTATGACTACTGTCCCTCCATTGGATAATATATGGAACAATGTATTGAGACCGCCCCAGTGGTCAAACAATAAGAAATTTATCGTCCGTAACGCTTTTCGTTTCGTATTAAACTTTGATAATAATTTTGATAAATCATGAAGAGCGGCTTTGGGTTCTCCCGAAGAACCCGATGTAAATAATACTAAACCGGGATTATTCGAAGCGATAAGATTTGTGTAATAATCGTTGTAAATGCTCAGAATTTCTCTCTGAATGAAAATTATATCATCCTCAGAATTCACTCTTATCAGGATCTGAATTTGAGCTATTTCATATTTTTTGGCATTTTTATCGGAATGATTGATATCGAGAGGAACCAAAACAGCTCTTTTTTCAATCAAAACAAAAAGAATTGCAATTGCTTCGGGCGAAAAGTCACCCTCAAGTCCCACAATGGTACCAGGCTGAATGAATTCTATTTTTTCCCGCCAATATTGAATTCTGTCCAGAATATGCGAGTACGGATATGAATGATCTTTCCATATCAAAGCTATTTTGAAATGATAGACCGCAAAATCTACTAAAAAATTTGAAACACTACTTTTTACATTCATGGACAATTAATTCAATTAATTTATATGTAATAAGATTTCCGACTTCTTCGTTAGGGATAGAAATTCCTAATTCTTCCTCTAATGCGAGGATTAAATTCAGATGCCGAAGTGAATCCCAATTCGGGATTGTATCCGTGGAAGCATCGTCGGTAATTGATTCCAGGGGAACGTCGAACACAATGCTCATGACTTGTTTGATTTTTTTACTGTCCATAATTTTCCGGTTTGCGTTATTCTAACATTATTGGGAACTGACTTTTATATACTCTATTTTGTTTTTCTCGTACTCTGATATTTTCAATTCATACTGCTTGATTTCTTTACTATGATGAATGAGGTGTAATCCCATTTTTTCGTAAAAATCTGCCACCTGTTCATTCTTTTTAGTCGGAATATACTCGGCGGTGAGCACTTCGTACCCTTTTCGGGTCAAATCATTAATGATAAAATCAACATAAGCAATTTCAATATTTCTTCCAATGATCCGGCAGCTCATTAAAAGTGTATCAATAATTACTTTTTTTGGATTGATTCCTTCTTCTTTAACAATACATACTCCCGTCAACCCATTGTCGCCGTATTTATCCTTCACCGACATAGAATAAATATTATTATTTCCTTCAGAAAGGAAAGCTTCAATCTGACTTTCGGTATATCGATGAGTGGTAAGGTTAAATTGATTTGTTTTTTGAGTAAGTTGAGATATCCGCGGAATGTGTTCCTTGTTATTGCAAAAAACCGTTAATTCGATCCCCAATAATGCTAAATAGTCTTCAATGGAAGTGAAAGATTTTTTACTTTCCTCGCGTTGATACTGCTGTTTATACATTTCAGTTTTTCTGGCATCGTCGCTGTTGATAACTAAACTAAATTGGGATCTGATACTTTTCAGCAAAAGGTCCGGATATTCATAAATTGCCGCCGGCACTTGAATCGTGTGCACTTCGGGGATTTGCTCTTTAATTAAATTAATTTCAAAACTGGAATCATCAACAAAAACCAAACTATCGATACCGATATTCAACTCCGAAGCAATAGACTTTATGTTGTCAACTTTATCAACCCAATTAATTTTTTTAATGACAATATGTTCTTCCTTCAACACCATATCTTTATGATTTTTAAACACTTCTAACACATCTTGTTCGTTATTCTTGCTGCAAATACCTACGAGAACACCTCTTTTGCTTAAATAAACAGCGATTTGCTGTACCTTGTGAAAAATCCGTCCTTCTTTGGACGTAGGAGACATGTCTATAGCATCTATACCATCTTCTCCAATAATTCCCTTCCACAAAGTATTATCGCAATCAAATATTATTGCTTTTTTAAGTTTCCCAGTATTTTTAAGTATGAGGGGTTCAATTGCTAAAACATACCACTTAAAAAATTCAAACGAATATGGTGCTTTTGAAGAATGATAAAATCTGTAATCAATGGAACGTTTTAGTCCTATGTGTATAAACAATTGGTCAATATTAACAATGGTTACATTATTTGATTTCTTCGTATTTAAATACGTGTTTATTTCATCAACAAATTGATCGCTTTTCGACGGCTGAATATTGATACCGGCAAAACACGCCGAAGAAAAAGAATTGAAAACAACTGAAGGAGTGTTTTTAAGATTCTCTAATATAATATCGATCTCAGAAAATATTTTATTCCTTAAACTGATATATTTTTGCTCGTCGATATCTTCAAAATATTCCGAGACCTGATCTATGATATTTAACACATCATAAAAGACTATAACCAAATCCTTTTGTTGATAATGAGTACTATCCTGAACGATATTATCATAATTCCCAGCTTCAATATTGGGTTCTAAATGATGTGTTCGGCAGGAATACTCTAATATTTCTTTTATTGAATTAATAATGACATTTGACAGAATGCCGATGGTATAGGGTTGCGAATTGCCGGTGCCGGCTAACTCCTTGTTCCGCTGCAATATTTCGGTATATTTTAATTCTTCCATGATAGGAGCTTATATCATTACTTGTCCGCCGTTAACACGAATATTCTCGCCGGCGAGAAAGTCGGATTTATCTGACGCTAAAAAACTTATAACTCCCGCTACATCCGTTGCCAATGCAAGTCTCCGCAGTGGAGTTTGTGCGGCCGCCAGTAATTTTACTTTTTCAGGAATATTCATTGTCAATTCGGTGTTCACTAAACTGGGTGTCACCATGTTTACCCTTATTCCTTTTGGCGCAAGTTCGAACGCCAAGGATTTCGTGAGACCGATCAACGCAGTTTTTGCCGTAATATAATGTGACCATTCGCTGTTTGGTTTTTCAGCAGAAACACTGCCGATAGTGATAATTTTCCCGTAACCGTTTTTGATCATCTCCGGAACAACAGCCTGCACGATATGAATTGTCGATTTAATGTTCACTTCTAACTGCTGAACATAATCCGACCAGAGAAGTTCTTGAAATTTAATATTCGGTATCGAAGATGCTGCACAATTCACTACAACATCAATTTTTTTGAATGAACGATAACTGGTTGTAACCATCTCATTAATTTCGGTTTCTTGAAGAATATCAGCTTTAACAACAACGGCTTTTTGTTTATAACTCTCTACTTTCTTTTTAATATCTTCTGCCATTGCCTTATTGTTGTTATAATGGATGATAATATTAAAACCGTCTTGTGCCAACTGAAGGCAAACAGCGTTACCGATTCCTCCTGTAGCCCCTATGATTAATGCAGTTTTTACTTCGGCAGTTATCTTCCGGGATACAGCCGTTTTATTTTCAGTCTCTATCACTTTTACTTTTGCTACACCTTTTGTTACAATTTGTCTGTTTTGATTATATATCTCTGTTTTTAATTCAATGATACGTTCGCTGTCATTTTTTTTAATTACTTCGGCTTTTATAGTCAATTTGTCGCCGATCCTAACAGGCAACAAAAACTCCAGTGATTGAGAAAACCACAAAGCACCGTCACCGGGCAATTTAGTTCCTATTATTGTAGAGATAAATGATGCTCCAAGCATACCATGAACAACCGGTTTTTTAAATTGAGTCTTTTCGGCAAATTTTTCGTCAACATGCAGTCGATTATCATCTCCCGTTAGATCTACAAATTTATCTATGTCGTTTTTTGTAATAATATGGGATAATGTTTCTTTGTCGCCGACAAATATTTCGTTGTATTTTTTCATGGTATTTTTAGTTTTGACAAAACAAACCTATTAAATTTGTGATCTTGTTTTTTAATGCCGCTTCTTCCGTCATATCTTCCGCAAAATAGTTGCAAGAATGCACAGTGCGGAGACCTGATTCGTTCATCAACGCCAATACTTCTTCCTTAGTAGTGAAGAGATGCACATGATCTAATGCCGGAGAATTCGTAGGGGTAGTAACCCATAAAAAACCTCCTGGATTTAAGAGCTTCGACAATTTTAGTAAAATCTGTTTGGGTTCGTCCAAATGCTCCAGCACTTCGCCCAGCACAATAAAATCATATTTATTCGAATCATCATATTCAAAAATATCTTTCTTGAAATAGCGTATTTTATCGGCATCATAGCCGATGATCGTTTTAGTCATTTCAAGAGAAGTGTCACTGATATCAACAATGTCGAGCTTGCTATAATTTGAGAATTCTTTTTTTGTTAAATATGAAAAAAAACCGTGACCGGGACCTATATCAAGTATGGTGACCGCGGAATCATCCGGAAACAATGTTTTCAGACTTTTTTGGAAATACATGAACATGTTAAAATGATGTTTCCACATAATTTGCGAAACAAGCAACGCATTCATGTAATACGTCATTACTTCTGGTTTTGAATATACATATTCATTGGCTATGCGCTGATTCTCACAACGATACTTACCATACTTGTAAAAATACAATCCTTCCGTTCGCATATCGTTGATCATCTTTAGGTAATCACTCGCAACACGATCAGACGTAAGATGCAAATTATCAAAATACATACTAACCAATCCTGCTAATTCGTTAATTTGTTCCGGATAATGCTCTGTTAAAAATGAAATATTGGCCGATATTTTTTTGGAGTGCAACTTATCTTTTTTTGATATCTGTTCTACGAGATCACGTAAATAAGAAAATGTATTTTGTGTGGTATCCATAGGGAATTATATTAAGCAGTAAAAAGACATGCACCAAAATTAAAACCTGCGCCAACGCCTGCTAAAACAAGTTTGTCATTATTTTTAATTAAACCTTTTGAATACGCTTCACTCAAAGCAATTCCAATACTCGCCGAACCCGTATTTCCCACTTCTTCAATATTTGTATACGTTTTATTCACGGGAATTTTCATTTTTTTCATCACGTAATCAATTAATAATCCATTTGCCTGATGAAAAATAATAAAATCAATTTCATGTATTTTCAGAGACTCGTGATCCAGTAATTTTTGAATCACAATTGGTAAATTTGTCACGGCTTGTTTCCAGGTGGCCAAACCATTTTGTTCTGTATATAACACCTTAAGGTCGTTTGTTTTTTCTGCGATCGGGAAAGAAGAACCGCCGCCCCTCATTCTGACAGATTCATACGTTGATGAATCTGTCATAAATTTTGCACTTTTAAAGCCAACATGCTCACCTACTTTACCCAGCACCACCGCAGAGGCGCCATCACTGAAATACACCGCTGTGTCCTGATCCGACGGGTTAGTAAATTTTGACAACACTTCGACGCCAATGACCAATGCATTGATAATGGATGGATCATTTTTCATTCGTTCCGCGGCAATGGTTAACGCTGTAACAAGACCTACGCAATTTGTATTGACATCAAGTATCTGGCAATCTTTTGATAAATTAAAATATGAATGAATTTTTGCAGACATCGGTGGAAACAAATAGTCCTGACTAAAGGAGGCAACAATAACCAACCCAATTTGTTTTTGCGCTATGTTCGCTTTGGCTATTGCCCGTTGGCACGCTTCTATTGCCAGCGAAGAAGCAGTTTCACTTTCTGACAGATGGTGCCTTCTTTTTATGCCGGTTTTCGCAATAATCCATTCTTGTGTAAGACCAGGGATAACGGCACATAATTCTTCGTTTGTTTGAATTTTTGAAGACAGGTAGTGACCGGCACCTATAATTCCTATTCCATATTCAGTCATTGATAATGCCGTCTTCCGATAAATATTTCTTTAATTCGATATTGTTATTTTTAATCGCATCAAGAAAATCCGATGGACCGTGTCCGGGAAAGATACGATGTTCGCCGTTAAAGATATTGAATATTTTTTTAATGGAATGCTTGAGCATTTTTTCATCTTCTCTCGGGATGCTGCCTGAACCTAATCCGTTTTTATAGAGGATGTCGCCGGAAAAAAGATTGTCTTTAATTTTGATTACGCAACTGCCGGGGGAATGACCCGGTAAATTGAACACCTCTAACTCAAAACCACCGAGCAATAATTTTTCATATTCTCCTTTGAACAAATAATCCGGAATCGGCGTTTCAATTTGCTGATGTACTTTTGCAATCTTTAAATAAAAATTTGCGGATTTGCAGATTTTCAGATCTGCTTCGTGTAAATAGAAGGGAATATTAAAATGGTTTTTCAAATAAGCGGCACCGCCAACATGATCAAAATGACCATGGGTTGAAATCACGGCAATTGGTTTCAGTGGCCGTTCTTCCACCATCATTTTTATCAACTCATAATCAAATCCCGGATCGATGATAATACATTCATTATCTGTGTCGTTCGTATAAAGATATGTATTGGAAGGAAATAGTTTTCTATTCCTGATCAAAAATGTATTTTTATTAATTAATTCCACCTAAATATATCGTTTGCGCGGTTATGTACGAACTGCGTTCAGATGCGAAAAATTCAATAACATTCAGTATATCATCTGCCTCCGCCATTCTTGGAACAGGGAGATTATTAATTATGTCTTTAATTTTAGTCCGGGCAGACGGTGAGTGCTGCTTTAACATATCAGTTTCAATTGCGGTGATAGCGACCGTATTACATGTAATATGCATGGAAGCATATTCCTTAGCCATCACATTCGCCAGTGTAGTAATACCTGCTTTACAGGCAGCATATAATGAGTCACCGATCGGTTCCAGGCTGACGGCCATAGAACTTATATTTATTATTCGTCCATAGGTATTTTTGCGCATGAGCTTTGCAGATTCCCGTGCCACCAAAAAAACCGCAAGAAAATCGACTTGTACCATATCAATCGCATTTTTTAACGGCATAATCATCGAATATTGAGATGTTAAAACCGCTGCATTGTTAATAACAATATCGATTCTCTTATGTTCTTTTGCGATTATTTTGAAGACGCGGGTAATAGCATCTGGTTGCGCCAGATCAACTTCGTAATGGAAGTAATTGCGATTATCAATAGATGAGGCCCCCCTGCTCAATCCGATTACGATTGCATTATTGTCTAAAAAATATTTGCCAATAATATAACCGACGCCTCTGCTGGAACCAGTAATTAGTACTATTTTATCCGTATACATGATCTTAATAATTTAGATATACTTATTTATCATTCACTAATTCACTGATGTATTCTGCTAATGATTTGATACTTTCAAACGGACTTTTTTCTCTCATCATGGCTTTATCATCGGTTAATGATATATCTAAACCATATTCGGCGGAAAATGTCGTTTCCAAATCAACAATAATTGAAACTAAACTCAACGAATCAATGCTTGACCCGTTACCAAACAAAGTAGTGTTTTGGTCGACCGAAAATTTTTTATCTTCAGGCAACGTATCAACTAATGATACTACTTTTGAAATAACAATATCATGGATTTCATTTTTATTCACAATTCTATCCTTACATTTGTCATTAAATATTTTACTGATTGATTCGAGAACAAAGTCATCCGAATGCCACACATTCACCGGCAGAATTAAACTTACGACAGCAGGTTTTTGAAATTCGTAAATGTAGAATAGCTCCGGATATAATCATTTTCGTCATATATTTCAGATGCTAGAACCAAACAAATTGCTCCGGATGAAAAATTGATTAATTCCCGCCAAATACCGGGCACTATCAATAAACCTTTATACGGCTGATTCAGCATTATTGTATTCTTTTTTTTTCCGTCATCAAGAAGCACTTCAAAACTACCGCTTGCAGCAACAACTAATTGCCGCAATATTTTGTGAGCATGACCACCGCGCACTTCTCCGCCCGGAATATCATAGAGATAGTAGACCCTCTGAATTTGAAAGGGAACGTCAGAATTTGTATGCACCGGTGTAATATTACCCGCGTTATTCTGAATTTTGGGCAAATCAATTACCGAACAATCATCCACTGTATTTTTACTTGGTTCTTTCATTCACCATGCTTTCAAAATCTGGAAAACTTCGAATATAATCTTTTTCGTTATATTCTTCCGACGCTACAATTAAGCAAAGTGCATTGGTAGAAAAATTTTCTATGGTCCGCCAAATCATATTGGGAACGTACAAACCAAAATATGAACGATTTAATTGCCATTTCTTTTCGGTTTTGCCGTCATGCAGAACAACATCAAAACTGCCTGAAAGTGCAATAATAACTTCATGCAAAGATTTATAGGAATGGCTTCCTCTGATTTCGCCCCCGGGAACATCATACACCCAATAAACTCTTTTTATTTGAAAAGGTATTTGGCTGGGATGCTCCAAAAAGGACAAATTCCCTCTTGGATCGGATATTTTTGGAAATTGTATGATTCTTGCATCCATAATTCGGTCGGGAAATTTACGATAGTATATTCAGAGTAATACGCTCAATCCATAGCTTATGTCGAACGTGCAGTTAATTCGAAGATTATCCCTTGTCTACGCAAAATATATTTCCAGTCATACGGCACAAAAACATTAGACTGTATTCTAAAATTTCTCCTTGTTTATCATCTGAACAAAATTACTATCCGAGTCGATTACCCTTTTCACCTTTTTTTTTGAAAAATACTACTGCAAACGACAATATCCCGGTGAGGATAATAATATTTGTCCATAAACTCATCTGTTTCCCGATTGCAAATCCCTTCGGTTCAAATTTCATCATCAAAGAATGATCGCCGGCCGGAACGACGACACCGCGGAACATATAATTGATCCGGTGTATCGGCGTTTCGCTTCCGTCAATGTATGCTTTCCACCCTTCCGGATACCATGATTCGCTTAAGAAAAGCAAATTATTTCCGGTTGCTTTTATTTTCACCGTCAGATCTTGAACTCCGTAATGAGTGTATGTCGCTTCAGCTCCCGGCAGAGGTGCATCAATGTTCAGTTTCGGATCATCCATAAAGAATGCAACATCTCTAGGGTTAAAATTCATTGCTTTCATCTTGTTGAGAATATCAATTCCTTTTACTACTTCATAGCGATTCACGAAAAATGCGCGTGGCATCTCAGAACGATTATATAGTATGTACTTTCCTTCCGAATTATGTATCGGCACCAATACTTCATTTGAATCGGGACGGTCCGAGATGATATATTTAACATTCATCAATCCCCACAAAAGAGGATTCCCCAAACCCACAACATCAAAAACATCCTGTATTTGACGCATTTTTACCCCTTGATAACCATACGCACTCTGCACATTCCAATACGCAAGAGTATTGTTATAGGGAGGTTGACCTTGTTCAAATTCCAGTGTGCGGTAGAGCGAAGAATCCTGTTTAACGAATGAAACATATGCCGGCGTAGCAAAAACTTCCTGCGAATTGCTGTGCGGTTTTGCATCCATCGGTTTTTCGTTGATTCTCCAAAGGTCAAACAACACGCTGCACACTAGAATGACGGACAACAATGATAATTTTATTTTATTGATTTGATAAAGGTATATTCCTCCAAGCGATACGAAAAGGAACAATAAACCATACATGATGTCATTCGAGACCATGCCGGTGATTACTTTCACCAGTTCGCCCAAAACCATCTGGTTGTTGCCATACGATCGCGCAAGGGACTGCATGATGACCTGCTGCGGAACGAAGATATCATAGATCGACAGGAAAATGTCTTTTGCTATAACGGAAAGGACCAGCAAAGCGCCAGTACCAATCAACACGGTTCCAAATATCTTTTGGCGGCGTGCATTTTTTTCTTTGCCGTCATTCATCAGCGAGACGATACCATATGCCGACAATACCGGGACCATGATCTGCACCAGAATCAACATCATGGAAGGTATGCGGAACTTGTTGAACATTGGGAAGTAATTAAACATCAGATCGTACACGATGGGCAACTCTTTGCCGAAGGATATGAGAAGAGAAATAATTATCAAGACACCGGCATACTGTACAAAAGGATCGCGCCGATTCCTCCATACACCTATGCCGGCCAATACAAAAATGACGATTCCCATATATTGCGGTGCATCCGTAAACGGCATATTGCCAAAATAGGTGTTCAGACGTGTTTCCTGGTTCTGCGTTAATGCTCCACTATAAGAAAACCATCCGAATCCGGAAGATGAAGGAATGATAAATGTCAGCATCTCACCGGGAGAAAATGACCAATTCGTGGCATAATCGTAATCGAGACCGCCGTTTGTTGCTCCTTTATCCTGCGCTTGCTGTGACCGGATAATCGGATCTGAGCCGCGAATTGAATATTTTGAATATTCTAGCGTTGAAAGGTATTGGTCGCCGGTCATGGCAAACGCCAGAACGGTAGCAGCTCCAAAAATAGATGCCGAACGAATAATCCCCTGCCATTGTTCTTTTTTGATTAATGCCCGGATAAAAAAGAAAAGATAATACAGCCCTATTGCAAAATAACTGTAGAAAATCATTTGCATATGACTCGGGATCAGCATTAAATGGATTAAAATAACAAGAACAAGCGATAGGATAATGCTGAATTTCTCACGCAAGCGTTCAAGGATCATAAAAATGGGTAAAAAGAACGCTATCACCGGCACTTTCGTCATATGTCCGACCATTACAAGGATAATGACAAATGTTGAATGCATAACCCCTAAAGCAGCAATGAGTGCCGCCAATTTATTCTTAAGTTTTTCAAACACAAACCAGTATACGCCTATTCCGAAAATAAAATAGTAAAACAATTCCCATCCCACCTCGGGACTATTGATAATACGTCCGAATAAAAGGGCGGTCCGGTTTACGGTAATGGCTGTAAAATCAAAATATCGGTCTGCGGCAATACTTAAGCTCGCATATCCCGGCATTCCGCAAAAAATGTATGGATTCCATAACGGAAAGACCCCTTCTTTATCTGCGTCCTCAACAAGGGTTTGAAAACTTTTTGATGCAATATTGTCTGCTGCCACAAACACTTTGCCGTCAAATACCAATTCATGAAAGAAGACTACTAGCGATAGAAATATCACGAACAGGGCTGCTCCATGCTGATATTGCACCGGAATTAAAGTTGATTCTTGGGTTTGCTTTACAGATTTGTCTTTTTTAGTAAGTGCCATAAATTCATTTTAATGCGTGAAAAGCAACGAGAATGGATAAAAATAGTATAAAATATTGAGACTTACAAAATAAAAGGGGCTTGGAGGTATGAACAGACCAAATCATTGATTATTTATGGCGGGCACAAACAAAATACTTTCTGCCTTTTCGGGGAGAGGTAACGATTTCTCTATACACTGACTATATAATACACCGGCGATAGATTGACGCCAATTCCGCTATTACAGATATGGGTTCTTTGGAAGGTCAATAATTGTAAACCCGAGCTGTTTCATTTCCTTCCGCATTTTTTCGGA
This sequence comes from uncultured Ignavibacteriota bacterium, assembly GCA_903861125.1. Lineage (GTDB taxonomy): Bacteria > Bacteroidota > Ignavibacteria > UBA10030 > UBA8401 > UBA8401. The sequence goes on along the minus strand of CAIOTF010000013.1, from coordinate 20,679 downwards.
TGGCGGGACTTTAAACATAACGCATGTGAGGGAAGAATATGGTATGATTTCTAATTTGCAAAAAAAATCTCTGATGGCAATATCCCGTTTAACCTGGTTCCATCCTTTTTGATTTAAAGGAACATCACTCATTCCTTCAATTTTTTTCTTATCACTGCGAAACAAGTTCTGGCCGAGGAATGCAACACAAGGAAGGCCTATACCCATGGCAATTTTTTCAATCTCCCGCTCGGATATTTTAAAAATATAATTCCCTACAACTTCAAATGAAAACCGGTTTTTCCATATTTTGTTGATCAGCAATGGATTGATCCTGTCGAGCACGTTTTTGATCAGAAGAAGCAACGGCATCTTGGCTATGATGTCGATCGGTTCCTGCAAAAGAATCACTGCGCTGTTACTGACCCTGAGCATTTCGTAAATTGCATAATACGCCTTCGGGAAATGATGGAATGCTTCTTTACAGATAAGATAATCGAATGCATTATTTTCATAGGTCAGGTGTTCAACATTCTGTTTACTATACTCTTTCACAAGACCTTCGTTGTGAGCTTCTTTCAGAAGAGCATCGGAAAGATCGGATGCAACCACTTTCTGATTGCGCTGCTGCAAATAGTTTGCCTCCAATCCGTTATAATCCCCAACCGTAAGCCACGTTTTTTCAGTATCAAAAAAAGGAGAGAGCACATTCAAAGGAAATGATGCTATTTTATAACCAAGACAATTTTGATTATGGATGTGAAACAGTCTGTCATCCTTGTATAACGCATGATTTTTGATGTTTTCTTCCTGCAGCAAATAATTTTTTTCGATCTGGCCGTCTTGAGACTGTTTCATAATTTTTTGGTATTGTTATTCATAGGAAATTGTATACCGTCGTGAAAAAAGATACCATTTACCAAAAGAAGAAGCAATGTAGTACAAGATTCCAGATAAAAAATATTTGATCTGCATTATTGAATATCCACGGTACGCTTGTTATATTCTCTTAATGAAAGAGCGCAAGCTTCCAATAATACTTTTTTCCCTCATCTTTGCATTCTTAGTCTGGATATCCGTAAATCTTGGGTATCAATTCCATACCGTTGTCGATATCCCCATAAAGATCGAACATCTGCGTGACGATCAAGCAATTGCTCTTCCTCTTCCGAAATCAGTTCGAACCGATATACAGGGGACCGGATGGCAGTTAATAAATACGCTTATCTCTCCTGCGCTGAATTTTACTATTGACTTTGCGTCACTGTCCGGGAATGATGTTATCATAACATCAAGAGAATTGAATGAACACCTCAAAACTTTAGGCGCAATAAAAATCCTGGGAACCACACCGGATACTGTCATTGTCAGTCTGGATGATAAGGTAACAAAAAAAGTCCCGATCGTAGGCGTAGTGAATGCTTCGTACAGGGAAGGATTCGGTATCGTCGGTTCTATCAAAACCAATCCCGACAGTGTTGTATTGACCGGCGCCCGCTCATTACTGAACAACATTCAAGAATGGCAAACTGAAACCGTTGTTTTAAGCGACATCAACATACCGCTTACATTAAAAACAACATTAAAAGATTCTCTTCGTTTTGAGATATCACGTTCAACGTCTGTAGCATCCATTAGTTTTGATGTGCAACCGATTGCAGAGAAGACCATTACTGATGTTCCTATTGAGATCGTTCAAGTACCGGAAAGACGAAATGTCGTTCTGATACCGCCGAAGATCTCCATCATTATCCGTTCCGGCGTGAACAATATTGCCAATCTCACCGAAAAGGATTTTTATGCTTTCATTGATTACAAATCCATTCTTTTAGATACCAGCGGTATGATCCATCCTACTATCGTCGGCCCTGAGAACGTAAAGATCGTGCAGCAAAATCCTATTAAAATCCAATATGTGGTCCGAAAATAAAAAACCTCCCGTTTTCCCGGAAGGTTTTTTATCATACGATTGCAATCATCTCTTTAGAATGAACGGTTAAGCCTGAAAAATATTGATACCGGCTGCTGTTTATCTGTTCTCCAAGCAAATCCTAATCGGGCATCGCCATCGTGCCAGGCAATGGCAAATCCATAATCAGACTTCACCCGCGATGATTGGATTGACGAGAATCCTTCGTAGACAGCCAATGCTGTTTTAACATTCGTTACAGCCCCTGCATCGCCGAACGCAATCAAACTTAAACTATTCGGCCAAAACGGTATGTTATCGATAAGATCACCGCTGATTCTGTATTCAAGATTTCCAAGCAGCATTCTGTTGCCTGCAAATTCTTTGAATCCATACGCCGGCATAGTGTTCGCGCCACCCAGCTCAAAGGATTTTTGGATGATAGGATTTCCTTCTAACGCACCGGCTCTGACCCTCAGATTAATTTGATCGTCATCCGAAAGCGGCTGGAAGCGGCGGATATCGATGACGGTCTGCGTAAAGCCAAAATCTCCTCCGAGTTCTCTCCCTGCGTATTCACCACGGAGAAATACGTTCCACCCTTCCGAACGATAACGGTATTTTTCTACTGTACTAATAACCGCGCTTAAAGAAATACTCTTCATCGTCCCGACATTCACGAACGGATTATTCCGAAATTCATTGCTTCCAAATACTCCCCACCGGGCCCTATTGTCCAACGATGCATACCGGTCATTCAGGAATCTTACATCCAGCATTCCCGAGAAATCGCCCTTTTTCGTATACAGTGCAGAATGCAGGGAAAATCCTTCACGCTGAAAATAATCCCGGAAGTCTTCCCGGAAGAAAAGCGCTGCAAGGTTATTTTCGCCGAGATTCATGATCCATTCATCTTTTGTATCAGTCAAACTATGAACTTCACCGCCGCTTTCAAACAGAATTTCATCCGATGCGGCAAATTGACGGTCGAGGCCTAACTGCAGGCGCCATTTATGCGATGCAAATCCGTAGCCAAAGGAACCGTAGCCGGAGATCACTTTACTGCCATCCCAATAATATTTTTTCTCCGAACCGAATCCGAAGAATATTCCTTCAACACGATTGTAGCGAAACAGAATATTGTCATCAATATCATTTCCGCTATTCAGAAAATACGGTTTGAAGGAGTATGAATATTTCGTCCGGAGAGTATTTTTTCTTTTACTATTTTTCGGAGAGGAATTCAGTGACTGCTCAGTATATCCTTCTACATATGAACGTTCATCTTTTGTGATGCTGCCGTTCATAGTGCGCACATTACCAAGCACTCGTGATCTGCTTTTCAATTCGATATCGCCATTGACCACAAGCACATCCCCGACGACTGTTCCGCGGACCGTTAACGTTCCATTCTTAACAACCAGATCACCCTGCACGGTGTCAGTTTCGGCAATTTCAGTGTTGCCGTTGAACGTTACTGCATTTGATGAAGATTTGGGATATTCTTTTTCCTGGTCTTGTCCGGAATGCTCATTATTGTATTCAACATGCTGAGACCGTTCCTCCACCATACTGCCGATCTGTTTTTCTACGCGGTCAACGATGCTTTCAACGAATTTTTCGAAATTCTCCGTAGTTTGCTCGACCCGTTTTTCATCGTTTTGTTCCGGCACCTCACCGGTCTGCGCCGTTGAAAGAGAAAAGAAAATGCAGAGGATCAGAAAAAAATAGTAAGCGTGTTTCATGGCTTCTCCTAAAAGAAATGTGTTATTTTTTTTACGATTCCTGCTTCATAAAGTTACGACTTTATATTGGCAACTCCTTTGAATAATCGCTGAAATTATGTAATTTTTGATGGAATGATGAACCTTTGCATCAATATTGATCATATCGCTACGTTGCGCAATGCACGGGGCGGAACGGAGCCGGATCCGGTTGAAGCTGCGAGAATATGCGAACTCGCCGGAGCCGACGGAATAGTTGTGCATCTTCGGGAAGACCGGCGGCATATCAAGGATCATGATGTATGGAAACTGCGGGAAACAATAACAACAAAACTCGATTTAGAAATGGGCGCATCAGATGAGATCGTATCGATCGCACTGCAAATTGTTCCCAATCTTGTCACACTGGTCCCAGAAAAACGTCAGGAGCTGACAACCGAAGGGGGCCTTGATGTTATTGCCCACAAAGAGAAATTGAAACGGGTTATTGAATTATTTCACTCAAAAAATATTCCGGTAAGTCTCTTCATTGACCCCGTGAAAGCACAGATTGAAGCAGCGCGCGCGATCGGTTCCGATATGATCGAACTTCACACCGGAGAATATGCGGAGGCAAAAGATGCTCACGAATTACAACGGCTGCTGAATGAGATTTCTGTTGCAGCGCAATTGGGAAAACAATTAGGCCTTGCAGTAAATGCAGGACACGGTTTGAATTACGTAAATGTACAAGCAGTAGCGGCAATACCGCAGATCGATGAAATGAGCATTGGCCATTCTATTATTTCACGCGCCGCTTTTATCGGACTTGAACAAGCGGTACGAGAAATGCTTGCTCTCGTAAAATAAAAAAACCGCTTTCGCGGTTTTTTTATTGATCCATAATTCCCAGTTTTCTAATGTCATCCCTTAACTTTGCCGCTTTTTCGTATTCTTCTTTCTCAATCGCCTCTTTCAATGACGTTTGCAGCTGTTCAAGTTTTGTTAATGGCTTTTTGATCTGCTCTGCTGCTTCCTTAAGATCTGTGTCGTCGCTCTCCTCGTCATCATCGGAAATAACACCGGCTTCGTTCAGTACTTCTTCCCCTACGTAGATCGGCGCACCGTAACGAACAGCCAACGCTATAGCATCACTCGGACGCGAATCAACTTCCTGCGTCTCGCTTAAACCTTCAATAGTCAGTTTCGCATAAAACGTGCCATCACGAAGCTCATTGATGCAGACTTCATTTAACGATACCGCAAATAAATCAATGATGTTCCGCATCAGATCATGGGTCAGCGGACGCGGCGGTTTCATTCCCTCAAGTTCGAGTGCGATGGATTGTGCTTCAAAGGCTCCGATGATGATCGGCAATTTCCGTTTGCCGTTCGTTTCCTTCAAGATCAAAGCATAGGCACCGGCACTGGATGGACTTGTCGATAATCCGAGTATATCTACCTGAATTTTCTCCACTATGATTCTCCTAATTCTTCGTTACAGCGAGTATATCGAATTTCATGGCCATGTGCAAGATTACGGGTTACTTGCCCAGCAACTTCTTTACTTCTGCTGTGATCGCGGGAATAACCTCAAAAGCATCCCCTACGATTCCATAATCCGCTATGGAAAATATCGGCGCATCTTTATCTTTATTAACTGCCACAATATATTTTGACGATGACATGCCGGCCAAATGCTGCACGGCACCCGAAATTGCCACGGCCACATACAGAGAGGGCGATACCGTTTTCCCTGTTTGACCTACCTGCTCATCATGCGTTCTCCAGCCCGCATCCACCGCCGCACGCGAAGCACCGACGGCCGCACCAAGTGTGCCGGCAAGATCTTCGATCATAGCAAAATTCTCGGGGCCTTTCAATCCTCTCCCTCCGGAAACGATGATATCCGCTTCGGCTACATCTTTTTTTCCGCTTGCCGCTTTTACCTCTTTAACTGCCGCAGAGAAATCAGCGTCGGAAAATTCGATCTTCATCGTTTCAACAACCGCCGAAGAATCCGTTGAATTCCCTGCCGTAAAAACGTTGGGACGCAATGTGAATATTTTCGTTGAAGTCGTTACAACAACATCAACAAGTCCTTTGCCGGCATACACAGGGCGGGCAGCTTTCACGGATCCATTCTCAACGGTGAGCATCGTACAACCTGCCGCAAGGCCTCCGTTCAATTTCACTGCAACACGCGGCGCCACATCTTTTCCCATTTCGCTTGCGGGAAGCATAAGGATTGAGGCTGATTGCGCCGTTGCAACATCCGCAATAACTTTTGAGTACGCGGTTGTTGAATATAACTCAAGGCGCGCATCTTCCACTGCAATCACTTTCGCTGCGCCAAATCCGCCAAGCTGTCCGGCTATTGATGCAATATCTTTTCCGATGACGACCGCAATAACTTCACCGTTTAATTGATCTGCGACAGTTTTTGCCGCTTTCACAATTTCAAAAGCAGTTTTTTTGAATTGACCGTTTCGTTGTTCAGCAAATGCTAATATTTTCATAAACACATTCTTCCGGAATAAAAATTGTTAAATCACTTTTGCTTCTTCGTGCAATAAGCGGACAAGTTCTGCGGCTGCAGAAGCATCTGAACCGACGATCTTCCCTTGCGCTTTAGCAGGCGGTTTTCGCATTACTTCCGTAACTACCCGCGATTCCACGGCATTCGGCACTTTTTCTTCTATCGGTTTACGTTTTGCATCCATGATCCCTTTCAGAGAAGGGTATCTCGGTTCGTTCAAACCTTTTTGCGCCGTAATGACTGCGGGAAGTTTGGAGTGGACGATTTCATGTCCTCCTTCAATTTCCCTCTCCGCTATGAAGTGCCCCTCTTTTATTTCCAATTTAACAACAACCGAAACCGATGGTATCCCCAACATTTCCGCAATAAGTCCGCCTACCTGCGCATCGTCATAATCGATCGATTGTTTACCGCAAAATATTACGTCAGCTCCGTATTCTTTTGCATAGTCTGCAAGAGAACGTGCAACAGCATATGAATCACGAATCGCCGGATCTTTCAGCAGCACCGCCTTGTCACAACCCATCGCCAGCGCTTTGCGGAGCGTTTCTTTGTTTGGATCACCGCCGAGCGAAACAACAACAACTTCGCCGCCGAACTGTTGTTTTGTTTTAAGCGCTTCTTCAACACCGATCTCATCGTACGGATTGAGCATATAATTCACTCCAGCCGGATCGATTACTTTTCCATCCGATCCAATTTTTACTTTTGTTTCCGTATCGGGAACATGGTTTACAAAAACTAATATTTTCATTACACTCCTACGCTTTGTATGAATTTCCCAAATCGCTGCGATATAAAAAATCCATGGATCACAAATATTTTTTCAATGCTGTCAGGAAGGATTTGTTTTCAGCCTCCGTTCCGGCGTTCACCCGAAGTGTGTTTTCCAGCATCGGATAAGAACTTACATCGCGGATCAAGACATTTGCGGCAAACAGTTTTTCAAACAGCAGTTTTACATTATTCTTTACTTGAAAGATAAGAAAATTTGTCTGTGAAGAAAAGACTTTGATGTCATTGATTCCAGACAATTCACGGTATAAATAATCTTTCTGAGTCTTGATATACAGGATTCGCTCTAAAATCAATTCTTTTTTATGCATCAATTTGACTGCTGCTGCCGATGAAAAATTATTAACCGTAAATGGTATTTTTGGCTTCAGCAATTCGGAACATACTGCAGGCTGTGCCAGCAAATATCCGATCCGCAAACCTGCCAGTGAAAATGCCTTTGAAAATGTACGGAGGATAATGAGCCTGTCATACTGTTTCAGCAGAGGCAATACGGATGGATGATCGGCAAATTCGATGTACGCTTCATCCACCAACACGATCGCATCGGTTTCAGTGATTATTCTTTCGACATCATTCATTGAAATCATCTGCCCCGTCGGACTATTCGGTGAATTAAGGATTATAAGCGACGGTTGTTCCCTTTTTGCGACGGCGATAATCGACTCAACATCGAACAACAGATCATGGTTTGCCGGAACGCAGATCAATGTTCCTTCCAGCACATTCACGATCTTCTCATACAGGAAAAAAGTCGGTGTCGGGATCAACACTTTTGTCCCTTTTGATACGATCGTCATCAAGATCGTGTACATCAGCTCGTTTGAACCATTCGCCGCAATAATGCTTTCCGCCGGCATGCCCGTATATTCAGAAAGAGCTTCGATTAATCGGGACGGGAAAACATCCGGATAGCGATTCCACGGTTGGAGAAGGAATTCCTCGGCAATCTCACGTTTCAAATATTCCGGCAAGTCAAAAGGATTCTCGTTCTGATTGAGTTTAATCAGTTCGGAGGAAAGAGGAATACTTTTTACGGTATACGCCTCAAGTTTTACGATCGATGGTTTTATATGCTTCAAAAAAGACATACTATCAGTTTCTCTTCCTTATCCGTAATGATAATGCGTGTGCAGAGAGACCTTCCCTTTCGGCAAAAACAGCCGCATGTTCCGCTACATCTTCCAATCGTTTCTGCGAATATTGGATCACACTGGACTTCTTGATAAAATCATCAACAGAAAGCGGGGATGAAAATCTTGCCGTTCCTTCAGTCGGAAGAACGTGATTCGGTCCTGCAAAATAATCACCAATCGCAACCGGCGAATAGTTGCCGAGGAAGATGGACCCGGCATGGCGGATCTTTTTCAACACTGCTTCATCTTTGGTTGAAATAATTTCAAGATGCTCCGGCGCAAGTTCGTTGGTCACATTAATTCCATGCTGCAGTGACGCAACAAGATAAATTCGCCCCTGATTCCGAAGAGATATTTCAAGAATATTTTTGCGGGGAAGTTCCGACATCAGCCGTTTTATTTCTTTATTCACTTTCCCGGCAAAAGAACGGCTCGGAGTAACGAGAACCGGAACTGCCCGCTCGTCGTGTTCAGCCTGTGCAAGAAGATCGGAAGCAACAAATGTAGCGTCTGCCGAGTTATCCGCAAGGATCACCACTTCGCTTGGTCCTGCAAAACTATCAATCCCGACAGTACCGTAGACCATTTTTTTTGCTGTTGCAACAAATATATTTCCGGGGCCGACGATCTTATCCACAGCAGGAATTGTTTCCGTACCGAACGCAAGTGCGGCAACCGCCTGAGCACCGCCGACACAATAAACGTTCGTTATACCGAGAAGCGATGCTGCGAGCAAAACATCGGGATGAATGTTTCCGTTTTTATCGGGCGGAGAAACAAGATGTATTTCTTTTACACCTGCGACCTGAGCGGGGATGACGTTCATCAGCACCGTGGATGGATACGCTGCTTTCCCTCCGGGAACGTAGACACCGACCTTTTCTATCGGCCGGTATAACTGACGAAGTTGGGAATTATTTGCTACGTTGAGAGAGAACGGCTGGCGAACCTGAGCTGCGTGAAACATCCGGATATTTTCAACCGCTTCTTTCAGTATGCCAATAAATTGTTTGTCGCCGGCTTTTTGCGCAGCCGCTATTTCTTTCCTTGTAACGGCAAACGAACGAATGTCGGCTCCGTCAAATTTCTTTGTGAAATAGCGGAGCGCCTTATCACCGTCATTCCGAACACGACGAAGTATCTCTGCAACAGTTTTATCAATACCAATGTTGTTCGGTTGTTCCCGTTTGAAGCGGACAGCACCATTTTTCTTATTTCGGAGATCGATTATTTTCAGCATACAGGTGAAATATAACAAAAAAGGAAACCGTTTTCCCGGTTTCCTTTAATTTATTACTTGATGAAAAATATTATGGTCAGCAAAGATTCATCCTGCGGTCGGAGTAATCTCCCGCTACGATGAATACTTCCGACGATCCTACTTCTGTGCAACCAATTCGTCAATTTTAGCTATGACTTCTTTTTCATTCGGTTTCACTTTTGATGCAAACTTTGCGACAACATTGCCGTTTCTATCCACCAGAAACTTTGTGAAATTCCAACCAATCTCTTCTTTGAACTGTGTTTCAGTGGTAAGATATTTATACAGCGGATGAATATCATCCCCTTTCACGCTTATCTTGCCGAACATTGGAAAAGTAACGCCATAATTTCGTTCGCAGAAAGTGGCGATATCCCCGTTGTTTCCTGGTTCCTGTTTCCCGAAATTATTTGACGGAAAACCGATTACAACAAACCCTTTATCCTTATACAACTTGTAGAGAGCCTCAAGATCCTTATATTGCGGCGTATAACCGCAAAACGAAGCGGTATTGACCACCATAATCACCTTGCCTTTGAAGTCAGCGAGTGACCGCTCTTTTCCATCGAGCGTTTTCATCGTGAAACCGTATATTGGCGTTTCCATTTTTTTATTATTCTCCTGAGCGATAAGTGTTCCGATAGATAATAGTGCTATAAGCGTAATGGATATGAATTTATTCATTGCTGTATCCTTCTGATTTTTATTAAATGTCTCTACTTTAATAACACAAAGATAGACATAAATGTTTCATTTAGCGAAGATGATCTTGAAATATCCTGAAATTGAAAATACCGTCTGTTCCGAATGGGACTATTTTGTATATTACAGTATCAGGTTTGTACAGACACCTATGCCCTAAAAGAAGACTTCACTGTACACCATTCGAAAACCATATATTCTAAAACTTCTCTATCGAACAAGGGCAAAAGATAGAACACAAGGAGTTTGCATGAATATATTTCACACACACTACGAATTTCTTAAGAACGAAGCGGATCTCCTCTTAAAACACGCGCAGCAGCAGAACTTAGAGGCCATTGCCCGGTTCCATGCATTGTCTGCACTGAACAATCTTTCCGCCAATGATGCGGATTCTTTGAACGCTCTTCAATTGAAGCATGCATTCAACGTCATCGCACACGAAAATAGTTATGAATCATGGACAGAATTGAAATCCGCCCTTGATCATGCGGCAGAAACTTCGCCGCTGGCAGAGATCAACGACCAGTTCTATCCGAAAGGCTATACGACATACTGGAATATCTGGTTCGCAAAATATTCCCAGGCAAAAAAAGTGTTATCCGAAGGAAAAGGATTTATGCTTCCATTCAAAAATCAATACTTTATTGTTGAAGAACATTTTGTAGACAGCATCGGTCTACCGCATACACTGCCGGAGTGGAACGAGATCGGTAACGACTGGATCCATCCGAAGAATGTGAAGGCGTGGCTGTCACTGAACGCGATGTACGTAAAAGCAATAGAGGCACGGCAATAGAACAATTATTCAAACTTTTTCTATAAACAAAATTCCCTGAAAAGTTTACCTCTTCAGGGAATTTTTATTTCTACTTGGTGCGGATCCGCGACCGGATATTAATACCGGTAATAGTCCGGTTTGTACGGTCCTTCCACCGCAACACCGATATATTGCGCCTGATCTTCGGAAAGAACATCGAGTTCAACACCGATCTTTTTCAGATGCAAACGTGCAACTTTTTCGTCGAGATATTTCGGCAGTGTATAGACTTTCTTCTCGTATTTATCCGAATTATTCCACAACTCGAATTGTGCAAGCACCTGGTTCGAGAATGAATTCGACATCACAAATGACGGATGGCCCATGGCACAGCCGAGATTGACAAGACGTCCTTCAGCCAGTACGATGATGTCCTTGCCGTCGATCGTATACTTGTCCACCTGCGGTTTAATGGTATCTTTCGTCTTTCCATAATTCGCATTCAGCCAAGCCATGTCGATCTCGATATCGAAGTGACCGATATTGCAGACAATCGCGTTATGCTTCATTGCTTTGAAATGCTTCGCAGTGATAATGTTTTTATTGCCGGTCGTCGTGACGATGATATCAGCTTCTTTCACCGCATCATCCATACGCTTCACTTCGTAACCTTCCATTGCAGCCTGCAGTGCGCAGATCGGATCGATTTCCGTGACAATCACGCGGACTTTTGCATCGCGCAATGAATCCGCAGAACCTTTACCGACATCGCCGAAACCTGCAACAACAGCAACTTTACCGGCAAGCATCAAATCTGTGGCGCGGCGGATAGCATCGACTAGCGATTCGCGGCAGCCGTATTTGTTATCGAATTTTGATTTTGTAACGGAGTCGTTGACATTGATCGCGGGCATCAACAATGTTCCGTTCTTCATCCGTTCATATAAACGATGGACACCGGTCGTTGTCTCTTCGGAAAGACCTTTAATTCCAGCAGCGAGTTCGGGGTACTTATCGAACACCATGTTCGTCAGATCTCCGCCATCATCAAGAATCATATTGAGCTGTTTGCCATCTTTAAATGCAAACAATGTCTGCTCAATGCACCAATCGAATTCTTCCGCGGACATTTCTTTCCATGCATAAACCGGAATCCCTGCTGCTGCGATAGCGGCGGCAGCGTGATCCTGCGTAGAAAAAATATTGCATGATGACCACGATACTTCTGCACCGAGATCAACCAGTGTTTCGATCAGTACGGCCGTTTGGATTGTCATATGCAAACAACCGGCAATGCGGGCGCCTTTTAACGGAGCTTTGCCTTTATATTCTTCGCGGATTGCCATTAAACCGGGCATTTCAACTTCGGCTAATTTAATTTCTTTTCGTCCCCATTTTGCCAAGGACATGTCTTTTACTTTGTACGGAAGCGACGGTTTAGAAATTTTCTTTACTGTTGCTTCACCCATTACTGCACTCATTGTTGCTCCTTTAGTTGTGAATTATAACCACGTTCCGAAGATATTTCTTCGGATCGTGGTTAGTTTGAACTGGCAACTATTCGCTCGCTGCCAATAAATAATTATTTTTATTTTGCTGCTTTCTTCAATGTTGAAACAAGGTCCAGCTGTTCCCACGAAAATTCATCCCGTCCGAAATGTCCGTACGCCGCCGAACTTTTATAGACCGGCCGGAGCAAATTTAAACGTTTGATGATGCCGCGAGGAGTCATATCGACATTCTTTACCAGGATCTTTGAGATTTCCGCATCGGGCATAACGCCGGTGCCGAAGGTCTGAACGTAGATTGAAACAGGTTCTGCAACACCAATGGCATATGCAACCTGGATCTGGCATTCTTCTGCAAGGCCTGCCGCAACAACGTTCTTTGCGAGATGGCGTGTTGCATACGCGGCACTGCGGTCCACTTTGGAGGGATCTTTTCCCGAAAATGCTCCGCCGCCGTGAGGCGCGCGTCCGCCGTATGTATCAACGATGATTTTGCGTCCGGTCAGACCGCTGTCGCCGTGAGGACCGCCGATAACAAAGTTACCGGTCGGATTCACATAGTACTTAGTTTTCTTATCAAGGAAGCGGGCGGGAATGACCTTTTTGATAACATTGTTGATCACATCGTCTTTGATCTTTTTTTGCGAGACGGTCGGATCGTGCTGCGTGGAGATAACAACCGCATCAACACGGATCGGTTTTCGTCCTTCATACTCGATGGTCACCTGCGATTTTGCATCGGGGCGAAGATACGGCATCAGTTTCGGATTCTTTTTCCGGATATCAGCAAGTTTCTTCACCAACTGATGTGCGTACATAATAGCCGCAGGCATCAGTTCGGGAGTTTCACTGTTTGCATATCCGAACATCATTCCCTGGTCGCCGGCTCCGCCGGTATTCACACCCATGGCAATATCTGCGGATTGTGAATGAATAGCATTTAATATGCCGCATGATTCGGCATCAAATTTATATTCTGCTTTCGTATAGCCAATTTCTTTGATTGTTCCGCGAACCACTTCGTGAATGTCGATATACGCATTGGTCGTTACTTCGCCGGCAACGATAACTTGTCCGGTTGTAACCATTGTTTCACACGCGACACGTGAATATTTGTCCTGAGCCAGTAATGCATCAAGAACAGCATCTGAAATTTGATCGGCAACTTTGTCGGGATGTCCTTCTGAAACCGATTCTGAAGTAAAAAGATAACGCATTGAAAAAAGTACTCCTCGTTGGTTTAAAAAATAGTTCTAGTAATATTCTAATTCTGATGAATCGCCAATATTGATCCGTTTGAAACCGCCGGTAATACGCGCGTTGCTGCCGATGATGGAATCATTGAGCAATGATTTTTCAACCGTTGCATTTTCGCTGACGATAGAATTCTTCACTATCGAATCAATTACCACCGCACCATCGGCAATTGTAGCATATGGTCCTATCACCGAACGTTCGACCTTCGCTGTCGGCGAAATAAATACCGGCGGAATGACAACAACGCCTTCATGAATACCGTCTGTTTTTGTTTCATTCAGCAAGTGACGGTTCGTATCCAACAGCGTTTCCGGTTTACCGCAATCGAACCATCCTTCAATGCTGAAGGTTGTTAATTTTTCGCCCCGTTCGATCATAGCCTGAAGACCGTCGGTCAACTGATATTCATTTTTCGTACGCACGTCGCGTTTGATATTCTCTTTCAGGCATTCGATCAAAATATCGGGATGCTTAATATAGTAGAGTCCGACAATGGCGAGATTGCTTGTGGGGTGTTCCGGTTTTTCAATAAGTTTGGATATGTATCCGTCCTTCGTTTCGGCAACGCCAAAGCGCCGCGGATCCTGGACTTCTTTCACTCCGATGGTAGAATATTCGCTCTTAATCATCTTTCCGAGATCGACATCGAACACTGTGTCGCCAAGAATAATGAGAATGGGATCTTTGGAAATGGTGTGCCGCGACAAATAGATCGCATGCCCAAGTCCGAGTCGTTCTTCCTGTTCTACAAAATCGACCTTGATCTTATAGTTATCTGAGATATATTCTTTAATAAGATCGCCGAGGTACCCGACAATAATCGTTGCAGAATCAAATCCTTCGGCAATGATCTTATCCATAATGTGACCGATAATCGGCTTACCGGCTACATTTAATAGCACCTTGGGAACTGTATATGTATGTGGACGAAGCCGGCTTCCGACTCCTGCCACAGGAATAATTGCGCGCATATTTTCTCTTAAAATGGGAATAAATTTACCGAAAAGGGTAACGAGAAGCAACGTGAAGGTTGTTAAAATTTTCTCATAACAAGTCTATTGAGATATTTTCCATGCCTTCAGTTTGTCAATCATATCGTAATTTGTCAGATCGAATTGAATCGGGGTAATTGAGATTTTATTATTCAAAATTGCGCGCTGGTCAATATCTTCCTCTTCATCCAGCTCCACCATTTCTCCCTTCAGCCAAAAATATTGTTTATTTCCGGGATCACGGCGCGACTCGAATTCGTCGTTCCAGACTGATTTCCCCTGCCGCGTGATCACAACACCGCGGATATCTCCCTCGGGCACTGGAGGGACATTCACATTCAGCAACGTGCCTTTGGGTAGTCCGTGCTCTGCAATTTTTAATGCTAATGATTTTGCAAATTTTGCAGCATACGTAAAGTCAGCATTTGCTTCAAATGTTGTCAGAGAAATGGCAAAAGATGATATACCAAGGATGGTCCCTTCGGTTGCCGCGGAAACAGTGCCGGAATAAATAACGCTGATTGCAGTATTCGAACCATGGTTGATACCGGAAACGACAATATCCGGGTTTGCTTTCATCAGGTTCCGGATGGCTAATTTT
Source organism: uncultured Ignavibacteriota bacterium (assembly GCA_903861125.1). Lineage (GTDB taxonomy): Bacteria > Bacteroidota > Ignavibacteria > UBA10030 > UBA8401 > UBA8401. The sequence continues at coordinate 5,537 of CAIOTF010000013.1, read as the reverse complement.
ACGCAATCTGCAGGAGTGCCGTCAACGGCATATCCGAAAAACTGACCATCTTTTTTCACTTCTTTAACACGCAAAGGGCGATGAACCGTAATTGCGTGTCCGACAGCGCTTTGCTGACTGTCCGGTGCAACGACAGTAACATCGGCGATAGACTGCAATTCTTTGACCAATATTGCCAAGCCATCGGCCAAAATTCCGTCATCATTTGAGACCAGTATTGAGAGTCTTTTTTCCATAATATTCCTGCATTTTCATTTAAAATGGAAACGGTGTCCTAGAAGAACACCATTTTTAGCAGCGGGGCTAGGATCCCGTCCAAAAATGGCGGGACGTCGCGAAAAACGCTCCGCTTGGACCTTAAAAATACAAAAGGCATCTTTCGACACCAGCTTTTAGCAGCAGGGCTATGATCCCGCCTAAAAACGGCGGGACGTCGCAAAAAACGCTCCGCTTGAACTGTAAAATACAAAAGGCATCTTTCGATGCCTTCGTTTAGTAGCGGGGCTAGGACTTGAACCTAGAACCTTCGGGTTATGAGCCCGACGAGCTGCCAATAAAACAAAGGCGAAAGCGCTCTTTTTGAGGCAGTGCAAGCAGGAGTGCAAGCAATGCCAACCGCATCAATTTTCAAAAACAAACGTTCCGGTGTCTATTATATTCAATATACTGAAAAAGGCATACGGAAACAAAAATCCACCAGAAAACAAAAAAAAGATGAAGCTTATGTTGTTCTAAAGGATTTCATCATACGACCTGATCGCCAAAGACCAACCGAAATAACTCTTCTACTATTTCGGGAAGAATACAAGAAGTTCTCCGAAGGATACCATACCCTCAGCACGCAAAGTGCCGTTGTTGATGGCTTCAGATGGTTTGAGATGATAATAAGCAATCGCATTCTAACGTCCATAACGCTAAGAGATATAGATCAGTTCATCACGCATCTAAAATTAAAGACCTCAATTCACACGGCACGGAAACACTACATCACCCTGGCAGCAGCATTCCAGAAGGCAGTTGAGTGGGGATACTTAACTGAGAATTTATGGCGAAAAGTAAAACGTCCTAAACCACCGCAGGTAGATGCTCCCTTTATAACGTTAGATGATTTCAAAAAAATTGTTGAGAAGATCTGCCATTCTGAAACAAGAACGATAGTCACAGTTGCATTCAACACAGGTATGCGGCGTGGTGAATTAATTGGTTTGAGATGGTCTTCAATTGATTTTACTAATCGGCTGATTACTATACAAAATACCGACACCTTTACTACTAAAAATAAGAAACAGCGTCTCATTCCAATGAATGAGGAATGTCTTAGTACATTGCGCGAACATTGGAAAAATCGAAAGGATGAGGTTTTGGTTTTTACTGTTCTTCCAGATATGGTTCAGCACCAGTTTAAGAGGGCATGTTCGGCAGTCTTTGGTAAGCAAACTAAATTACATTTTCATAGTCTTCGCCATTCGTTTTGTTCGAATCTAATAAGAAGAGGGGCTGATATAAGAGTGGTGCAATCACTGGCGGGACATTCTAGTCTTGTGGTAACCGAAAAATACACACATAGCCTGGGATCGGATGCTATAAATGCAGTGAACCTACTAAATTAAAAACAACCACCGCAAGAGCATCCAAAGCTATCCAAAAGCACCCTACGGGTACCCGGATTAACGGATGTACGCGGTGCAAACACTAATTTATAAAAGGAGATCTACTTATGAACGAACAATTGATTCGCTATACAATAATAACTCATCCGGCTTTCAGCTCTCACGAAAAACCAGTGACGGAAGCAATGGCTCATATAAAACAAGTTGTGCAGGAAAAGCAAGCCTGGCTCTATATCAATGGGCAAATAAAAAATATCGAAGAAATAACGGTGGATGATTTCGAAAAGGCTTCAACGATCACGCTAACCAGCGCTATTCTGGCCGGATGAATAATGACCATCCACTGCCTGTATCTGAAACGAGAACAGCCACAAAGAAATACGTATTCACTAGTGAATACGGCTCAATGACTGTAATGGCTGTAATGACCATGTTTTTTCCGGATCTACTCTATATATATTTATATACTATTATATATCTGTATACTAATAATTATAGAAAAAAATAAAAAAGAACAGTCATTACAGTCATTATAGTCATTTGCTCTAAATCGCCTTTAAATTCGACAAAAAAAATGGCTGTCCCCGATTATGAGAGCAGCCACTGTAGGCATTTTAGATCTATACCTTACGCTGAAAGGTATGTCGTAAGCAGAGCTGTTGCAGCATAGCAATACTTCCGATCTTTGTTGATTGCATCTCGAGTCACCTTATCTGAAGTCAAATACCCTTCAGATCGCAACAACTTCACGACCTTATTCTTATCGACTTTGGTAATGGTGTCCTCAATAAAATCAGATGGGACCAGCCCCTTTTTCAGAAATCCTTCGTATCCCGGAATCAGTCCATCATACGCATCCTTAAACTTCAATAGGATGTTGTCGACGAATTGCTCCTCGGATGTCGCAGAACTCGCGAACAGCTCTTTCTCGTAATCGGTGATAGGAACCGGTATAGAATAACGAAACTGATCGATGTTGAGAGCGTTATACACTTTTTTCAGTTCTGTTCGCACGTAGTGACCTAAGCGTGCTCGGAGCTTCTCTGCATAGGTTGCATCAACTGCGGTATACTTCCGTTCCATCTTGAACACGAAAAACTGATTGTCTTTATCATCCGTCGGTATTTCATCTCGTTCCACCTGAATAGGATATCGAGCGTTTGAAAGAATAATGATGTTGACATTGTTCCTGACCTGATATGGATGTTGGAACTTCTTGTTGATCGGAAGATATTTGGACCCGCTTTGGCGTTTCAGATCCAAGTACTGCTTGTGATCCTCGGTTACTGTTTCATCGGCGGTCAAAAGCTTCTTCTCATACTCAGGAGTGAATTGTCCGGCCTTAGCACCCCATGCGATTGAAAGCGGCTGGAATATCTCACCCAGTAGTTCTGCAAAGCTGTTCTTTCCTGCTCCCCGTTTCCCTGTAAGGATGAGGAAGGGAAGTTTTCTATAGTTGGTGTAACAGTAGACTGCGATATATGCCTTAACGAAATCTTTATAGATACCGAATTGTAAAGCCAAATAATCATCAATAAAATTATTATCGCATATCTCTTCCTCTAGCGGCGCATAATGCACACGAATCAAAGCGTCTTCCGGTTTTACTTCAAAGTATGTTGCCGATGCGTTCATATCTCCGATATGCTCAACTTTCTTCATATCCTTGAAATGATGGTTCTGCATCAACCACGCATAGGCATTATCTCTTTCTTCCTTTGAAACTGCGCCGATCAAGGCCTCAAACTTCTTTTCTCCTATCTCGCTCATTGAGAATTCACCGGCCGTGATACTGATTTGATAAATGCCGGTCCCAATCGAATAGAACTCTTTGCAGCGTTCTTCCATTGATAACGGTTCTTTTATCTTCCAGAACGACTTACCACATGATGAACATCGGATAAAATGATTCTTCGACTCCTCACTGTATTCAATGAATGCTGATGCATTATCGTCACCGTGAAAAGGACAACAAATAGGTGTTTTTTCTTTGAACGATGTAATGACGAATTGTTTCTTATGGGCATCAATCATTCTCAAAGATGAATCCCATTCTCCTGCAACGAGCAACGGAGCCACATCAAAATCCTTTCCATCCCAGTGCGAATGGTATGTTGCTGTGTCAGGAGATCCATATAATTGACGAGCACCATCAAATACTGCATTATCAGACTGCGGAAAGTGCTTGCAGATCGCATCGATGATTGTTCGATACACCTTGTAGGAGTGAACCGTCTTATTGAATGGTATGAGTATGCGGAAGCGGTGTGCTTCTTGAGTATGACTTTTGGTTGTGATTAGTGCGTAGTTCAATCCAAGCTGTTGGAGTTTATCCAATGCTTGTTCGATTGTCATACCGTGATCGCTGTCGATGCAGAATCCTGAAGTTGATTTGAAGTTGCTCCCTAAACGGTAATTGGAATACCAGGAGATTGGACTGTAGTTGTGTGATTTGAGGATCGATTCGAGTGAATCGATATTTACTTGTGTGGGAATGTAGGATACATTGTTTCCGATGTATTCTTTATCTGCTAAGGATAGCAGTATTTGCCTTTCGGGTTGTTGATTGATATTTGTTTTCATTGATATATATGTTTTGAACAACGACGGACTTGAGGGTCCGTATAGCATTCGCATAGGCGACCGGATTGACCGATGCCGATAGTGCGTTATATGCTGCGACGGCCTTGTCGAGCACATTATTTTGGATGAATATGAATTCCGTATTCCCGCGTTCCTGAGTATGCCCTTTGAGTGTGTGACCACTGGCAACCAGAAATGCAGCGAAATAAAGATCTCTTGTCTTAAACATAATGACCTCTTTTTCTCTTCTCTTAATTCTTAATGTTCTTGGGAGTCTCTTTGTCGTCCCCTCTACCAACGCCTGCGTCAGGTGTTCTTTATAGTCTATCCTACGAAATTCCCTGATTAAGTACAAGAGAAATATGATATATTTTTGGTTTGAAAAATCCGGTGATGCATTTGTGGTAGTCTTGCGATGGTTAGAATGTTATGATATAGTTTCACCGTAATGGTTTGCACTGACTTTGAGTGAATCGTCATCAAAATATAGTACCCAAGTAGTGATGAAGTGCCCAAATTGATCTCTGAACTGTGCTGATGAATACCAAAACAGTCCCGAAGTAACGTTTGCGCATCAATAAACAGCGCTGAAGTAGTGAAAAACAGCGATCAATTACTGACAAAGGAGTGTTAAAACATGACAAATACATGACAAATATGCTGTATGCTTAACTGCTTTATTTTCAATATGTTGACTATATTTTTCTTGAAAAAACGTCTTTAAGTCGATCAAAAAACAAAAAAAACAGCTCCAAGTCGATCAAAACTCTTTAAAAATGACTTCGAACTGATAAAAATTCTTAGAAAACGTCTTCAAGCCGATCAAAAAACAAAAAAAACAGCTCCAAGTCGATAAAAAATCCTTCAAATTGGCTCCGCGCTTGACGTTTTACCGGTAAAAGGTCTCTTCATTTGAAAAAATCCGTCTCCGGAAAGACTTTATCGATCATTTTATGCCCGAAATTGACTGTGCAGAACAATCATTTTTTAAAAAAAAAATCAAAAAAATCCTATAGAAACTCGGTCTCATCCAGGATTCGAGCGACGCGTGGGTCTTTAGGTCGAAGTAGAAAGATGTTGGAGCCTCTCGGTACCGGTAATTCGTATGAGGCTCAAAAGAACGGTACCATGAAACACAAAAGCCTGCCGGTGTTGGCAGCAGGCTTGAGTTTTACTTCTTGAAACGATCATTTCATCAACATCAATTTTCGCATTTGCGTTTTTCCACTCGATGTTAGATTAGCAAAGTATATCCCGCTGGATAACTTCGCACCGTCGAACTGCGCAGAATATGATCCCGCCTCTTTCACTTCGTTCACCAGTGTTGCCACTTCCCGGCCGATT
>CAIOTF010000012.1 GCA_903861125.1 uncultured Ignavibacteriota bacterium | reverse complement strand
TTTATAGGACTCACCGCAGAGGGCGCAGAATGCGCATAGAATATATGTAGGGACGGACGGAAGTCCGTCCTTATTATTTCAGAAGAAAAAAGCAATTACCACGGAGTTCACGGAGATTTTTTATAGGGCTCACCGCAGAGGGCGCGGTGTACGCAGAGACTAAAGGTAGGGACGGACGGAAGTCCGTCCTTATTTATTTTAGAAGAAAAAAAACAAAGACCACGGAGAAGACAGAGAAGAATTTATAAAACCTTGTTAAGATTTGTCTTACCGCAGAAGTATATCTAAAAAGTCTTTGCAAGGTCTACAAGAGAAAAATAAAAAGATGTTCACCCTGAGCAATGGCGCTTTATCGCCATCGCCGAAGGGTCACCGCAGAAGACGCAAAGCACGCAGAGAATATTTGTAGTGACGGACGGAAGTCCGTCCCAGTTATTTTAAATCAGCATCTTACGGCGGCCCAAAACAAAACATGGAGCAGTGCAAACAAGCGTTAGTGACTTCCACTTAGTATGGAAGAACCTTGACAAATTTACCCCACAAAAGCAGCGCAACCGTTTACCTTGATTTCTCTTTCATATAACGGTACATTATCAAACAACGATTGCACAAATCTTCCACTATGGCGGTATATTAATGAAGCAAATTTTTACAACATTGTTATCAATCTTCCTGATCTCAACATTCCTTTTTGCACAGACATCGACCCCTCCAAAGCGTGAATTCCGCGCCGCGTGGGTTGCTACGGTTTCAAATATCGACTGGCCCTCAAACAAGAATCTCACCACCACACAGCAAAAAGCAGAAGCGATTGCTATTCTGGACAAACACAAACAGAGCAACATCAACGCCATACTGCTGCAGGTGCGTCCGTCGTGCGATGCGTTTTATCAAGGGGGACTCGAACCGCTCTCCGAATATCTTGTGGGAGTGCAGGGAGGCAACTTAAGTTCGTATTACGATCCGCTGCAGTTCTGGATTGATGAAGCACACAAGCGTGGAATGGAACTGCATGCCTGGTTCAATCCGTACCGTTCAGTCGTTTCGAGCACCAGCAGCGTGCATAGTTCGCATATCTCTAAAACGCAGCCGTCGTGGAATATTACATACGGTGCAAGTCCGTATAAACTTCTCGATCCGGGTATCCCCGCCGTGCAGAACTATTCCGCAAGCGTTATTATAGATGTGGTGCGCCGGTTCAATATCGACGGAGTTCATTTCGACGATTATTTCTATCCATACGGAGGTATGACCAGTCAGGACAGTGCAACATATGCAAATTACAAGGGATCCTTCACTGTTATCGGCGATTGGCGCAGGAACAATGTGAATAAGTTTATTGCCATGGTGTATGACAGCATCAAGGCGATAAAACCGTGGGTTAAATTCGGCATCAGTCCGTTCGGGATCTGGAAAAGCGGAACACCGACCGGAGTATCGGGGCTGAGCGCATACTCCGATATCTTTTGCGACGCAGTGAACTGGCTGCAGAATAAAAAAGTGGATTACATCACCCCCCAAATGTATTGGGTAGTCGGCGGAGCGCAAGATTATTCCAAACTAATGCCGTGGTGGAATACGCAATTGAACGGACGGCATTTATATTCCGGCAACGCAGTATACAGAGTGGCAACATCTGCTAACGGCGGAAGTGACTGGCCCGCAACGGAGATTCAAAACCAGATCGAGCTGAACAGAGTTGGCAGCCGCGCGCTCGGATTTGTTGCCTTCAGTTCCAAATCTATAACAAATAATTGGAAGGGGATCCAGGATTCGCTGCGGGCAAACCAATTTAAGTATCCCGCGCTCCCTCCGGCAATGTCGTGGCTGGATAATGTTGCACCTCTTGCACCGGTCAATCTAACGTCAACAATTGCAAACAATGCCGTGCAGCTTCAATGGCAGAAGCCGGGTTCGGCTTCGGATAACGATACCGCTCATTATTTTGCCGTTTACCGTGCGCTCGCTCCCGATACGATCAACGTGAATAATATTAAACAGATCATTACCATCACAGCAAGCGATACAACCCGTTACATTGATAACACCGTCGTGAACGGTTCGTCGTACTCGTATCTTGTTACCGCGTTCGATAAACTGAGCAACGAAAGTGCAACAACGGCTCGGATCTCGCTTACCGTAACCGGAGTGGAAGAGGAAGTTATTTCGCCGAAGAGTTTTGCGTTGGAACAGAATTTTCCGAATCCGTTTAATCCTGTTACAACAATACAATACACTCTTCCAAAAACGGACTATACGCTGTTGAAGGTGTACGATCTTCTTGGCCGCGAAATTGCAACGCTGGCAGAAGGTGAGATTGAAGCGGGAACGCATACCTACCAATTCTCCGGCGCAAATCTTGCCAGCGGAGTATATCTCTACCGGATTATTTCGGGAAATTTTGTACAGACGAAAAAAATGATCCTGCAAAAATAATATCATCGGATAACGTGACGCTTGGTTTATAGGTGCAAAATCGTTCAATACGGATAAATTTGTGCGATTTACATAAAAAAATCTGAACAATAATCAAAAGTTTCGTTATCGGTAATATTTATTGCCCAAAACACACCAATGTATAATTATGCATTACGTGCATAATTATTTTTTAGTTGCATTAGTCTGTCAATTTTCACTACAATTACGGCAGTATAAACCCTGCAATATCGATTCCGAAAGTGGTATACCACATGTCGTACACCCATAGAAAAATGGAATTCGTATTTCAATTTTCCTTCTTCAATAAGGAGATGAATCAGTGAAATCTTTTGCTACTCTCTGCATATTTTTAATCGCTCTGTCATCGCCTCTCGTTTCCGGAACAACGGGCAAGATTTCCGGCACGGCGAAAGATGCACAAACCGGCGAACCGCTGGTCGGCGTTAATATCGTCATTACCGGAACGACACTCGGCGCGTCAACCAATGTTGACGGTGCTTTTGTTATTCTGAATGTCTCTCCCGGCGATTATGCGGTGCGGGCTTCCTCCCTTGGTTATGCCTCTATAACACAGACAAGCGTACGGGTGGAAATCGACCAAACCACGGAATTAAAATTTTCCTTAAAACAGCAGGTTGTTCAGGGGGAAGAGGTTGTGATTGTTGCGCAGCGACCGATCGTTCAAAAGGACGTTTCCGCCAGCACAACCAACTTGAGCGTGAAAGAATTTGAAAACCTTCCCGCCGTACAGAACATCAGCAGCGTCATGTCGCTGCAGGCCGGCATTCAGGTTAACCAGGTGACAGGAGATCTTGTGATACGCGGCGGCGGCGGAGATCAAACAGCATTTATGCTGAATGGTAATACCCTGCGCGATGAACGGAATAACACTTCCTATCTTGGTATCAGTCTCAGTTCCATTCAAGACGTTCAGATCCAAACCGGCGGATTTAATGCTGAATACGGAAACGTCCGCTCCGGTATCGTGAATGTTACCACAAAAGAAGGAAGCACCGAAGCATACAGTGCCAACGTTATTGCCCGTTACAGTCCGGCGCATCAAAAACATTACGGCCCGTCTCCCAACGACAAGAATTCGTATTGGATCCGTCCATACGTTGATCCATCCGTAGCGTTTATTGGAACGGGCAAGGATTTTGAAGCGGGTTCGTGGGATAAATACACGCGCGACCAGTTCCCATATTTTGAAGGGTGGAATTCAGTATCGAAAAAGACACTGCTCGACAATGACCCGAACAACGACCTGACACCGGAAGCTGCTCAGCAATTATTCTTATGGCAGCACCGCAAAGTTGTTGATATCCAGGATCCCGACTACGATGTTGATGCAAGTTTTGGCGGACCGTTCCCGTTCGTCGGCAAGGAACTCGGAAATTTAAGATTCTTTGCATCGTACCGTACCGCAACATCGCAATATCTTGTTCCTCTCTCAAAGAATGCCTATCAGGATTATAACGGTCAGATAAAAATAACATCCGATATCACCGGCGGCATGAAATTAACGGTTGAAGGATTGACCGGACAATCAACGGGAACGAATGATAACAACTCCGGTCTTGCCGGCGTGTTCAATTCTCCGTCGAGCATTGCAAACCAATTGAACAAGGTCAGTTATATTGACGCAAGAATTTTTGCAACCGACTATTGGGCGCCGACAACGATCACAAGAAATATGATCGGAGCAAAACTGTCCCACGCAATATCGGCTGAAACATTCTACGAAGTAAGTACAAACCTCTTCGCTACGGATTATTCTACGAATCCCGGTCGCACCAGGGATATGAACAAAGTCTATGTTTTTGGCAATGCGGATTCTGTGGACGAGGCACCGTTTGGTTTTCAGCCGAATCCAAGTACCGGTATTGACGGATTGCGCATGGGAGTCGGATTCAGCAACTCGCGCGATTCTAGTAAAGTTTCCGTCTATTCCACACGGGCGGATATTACCAGTCAAGTCGACCGTTACAACCAGCTGAAAGGCGGTCTTGAATTTATATATGTCGACAACAATGTAAATTACGCTTCGGTTGACGTGTATCTTCCCAGCGGCCGTTCACAATCGGTGTGGCATACGTATCCCGTCCGTGCGGCAGGGTATGTTCAGGATAAATTTGAATTTGAAGGGATGATCGCTAATATAGGTCTGCGCCTGGATTATTCACATGCCGGCGGTTATTGGTATTCGTTCGATCCGTACACCCGTGCATTCACCGGCGACAAATCGTTAGGACTGGACACGCTTCTGACGCATGAGTCCACAAAAAAGATCGTTAATCTTAGCCCGCGCTTAGGTGTATCGTTCCCGGTAACGGAGAATTCAAAATTGTATTTCAACTATGGTCATTTCCGTTCGATGCCGACCCCCGAAAATTTATTCTTGATCCGGCGCTACTCGGATAATAATCAGGTAACACGAATTGCAAACCCCAACAATCCTCTTCCGAAAACCGTTGCGTACGAATTAGGGTATGAACAGAATCTGTTCGATCAATTCCTTCTGCATCTGTCGGGATATTATAAGAACGTTTCCGATCAGCCGGTGCTGACATCGTATTTAAGCAAAGACGGAAAAGTAAGTTACAGCATCTCGACCTCAAAATCGTACGAAGACATCAGAGGTTTCGAAGCTACGTTCTCCAAGACCCGCGGAGACTGGGTGACGGGATTTTTGAATTATACCTATGAGTTACGCACAACAGGACGGTTCGGATTCGCAAGTTTCTTTGAAAGCTCCCAGTTGACGCGCGATTACCAGAATAACATCACCAATATTCAGAACGATCTCTATCAGGATAAACCGACCCCGAAACCGTACGGCCGGGCAAATATCGACTTCACAACACCGGAAGAGAACAGTCCGGAAGTATTGGGTTTTCGTCCGTTAAGTGATTTCCGTGTGAGTCTGCTTGCGAATTATCAAGGTGGCACATACTTCAGTTGGGATGGCGGCGGCAGCACTGTTGTGAAAAGAGAGCTTCAGAACAACGTAAAGTATAAAGACTACTATAATCTTGATCTGCGCATCAGCAAAACATTCAGTTTTTCATCGTCGCACATTCAGCTCTTTATGGATGTAACAAATCTTCTTGACCTTAAACATTTTTCGGAATATGGGTTCAAAGACAACAACGATTTTATTGCCTACATGAAGTCGCTGCATCTTCCGGCTGACATAGCGGACAAACTGCAGTACGGCAATATTTCCGGAGACGATCAGCCGGGTGACTACAGGGATTTTGGTGTTGAGTATGTTCCGATGGTTTCCGTTAAAACACTTACCGATGTAACGAACCCCGTGGTATCAGCGATCTATTATGACCAAAGCACGAAGCAATATATGAAATACGCCAACAGCCTGTGGGTAGCCGAGAGCCAGTCCCGCGTTGATCAGGTGAAAAAAGATAAAGCATATATTGATATGCCGAATTTGAATTACTTTACATTCTTAAATCCGCGGAATATTTTTTGGGGAATTCGGGTATGGTTTGATATCTAAATCATGACCGGACAATTTCAACCAGACACACTCTTTATCATGGAAAAAATTGAGGCAACAATGAAATCAAAATTTATAGAAGCTTTCGGCCGGATTTTTATTTACTCAGCAGCGGCCGTTATTGTTATGACGGGACTTGCTCAGGCTCAGGAATTCAAATGGATGAGCGCCGGGTCGATGCATAACTGGTTCTCAAATATGGGTGCCGAAGAAGAAGAAGGTTTTGTTAAGGAACAGCAATATGGTCTGCAATGGCCCGCCCTGTATCAGTCAAAAGGTAAGCTGGATATGCAGGCGGCAAAAGGTTTATGGATCGGATACAAGGATTATACGTTCGCAGGCGGTGTTGTTGCACCAATGGTTGTTCATATCGGTCCCCGCGTTCACGGTTTCGGTGAATTTTTTCCTGTAAAATTTGCAATGTACAGCAAATATGAAATTCCTCAGGTGATCGTTGACGGCAACGTATCGGAAGGCAAATCGATCGGCGACATCACTGTTGATGCAACAATTCCGGCCGACAGGATGATCGTGAATGTGGTGAATACATTCGGCGGCATCACAATGACGAGAAAGATCATGCAGTTCAGTCAGCCGTACCATGATAATTACATGGTATACGATTATGAATACAAGAATACCGGAAACACATCTACCACCGATACAACCGTTCTTGCTTCCGCAAAAACATTGACCGGTGTCTATTTCTATTATCAGTATCGTTACGCAGTCTGTGCTGATACCCGCTATGTGATCGGACAAAATCCTACCGGATGGGGAATCAACGAGATGAATGATTTCAGGGGGGACGGTTTAACACCATCGTCGCCGTTTTTCGCCGACCCGGCAAGCAACGGAATAAAATACAACATCAGAGTCGGCTACTCATGGCACGGAAAATATCCTCCGTTCACATTGTATGATAATGTCGGCGGACCGATCTGGACTCCGTATTATGATAAATCCGACACCGTCGGTCGTTTGGGTGCCGCACAGTTTATCGGTGTTGCAACTCTCTATGCGGATAAATCCGCAACCAACAAAACGGACGATCTTACTCAGCCCTCGACAACAAGTTATGAAGGTTCCGACGAACCAAATAATTCCAATAACGACAAAATGAATACCGTAAAGAATACGGCCGAGTATGCATGGATGTCTAAAGGACATCTTTCACCGCGTCATGCCGACAAAGTCGGGCAAAGCGGTGATCCTGCTATTGGCACTTCCGGCGGTTATTCAATGGCTATCGGTTACGGGCCATACACGCTGGCGCCGGGACAAAGCATTCATATCGTTCAGGCGGAAGGTGCGGCCGGTCTGGATAGAAATGCTACGGTAGAGATCGGCAAACAGTTCAAAGCAAGCGGTGGAAATGTTTCGGCGCTGATCAGTTATAACGGCGTCAGCAAAACAAAAAATGACTGGGTGTATACGGGGCGTGACTCGTTGTTCCTTACATTCAACAGAGCGCTTGCAAATTTCCAATCGTCGTATGCCATTCCGCAGCCGCCGCTCCCGCCAAAGTCATTTACAGTAACATCGGGTGGCGACAAGATCACATTAAGCTGGGAAGTATTCAATGCCGGTGATCCGAATTTAAAAGGTTTTGATATTTATCGCGCGCTGGGTAGATATGACAGTAATTATACGCTCATATATTCGGCAGGTTTAACTGAACGCAGTTATAAAGATACATCGGTGATCCGCGGGTTATCGTATTATTATTATCTGGTGACCAAAGGCGATCCTGCAAACAATGGAGGAACGCACGATATCATCAAACCAGCCGGAGCGATAACAAGCAACAGATACCTAACGCAAACGTACGATCCGGCATATTTACGAAGAGCAGCCGGCAATAGTTTGTCGGAGATACGTGTTGTTCCGAATCCGTACAATATCTCAGGCAACAGCACCGTTATGTTCGACAACAACCGTATCGGATTTTTGAACATTCCCGGTGATTGTAAGATAAAAATCTATACGGAACTTGGAGAATTGATCTATACTATGGATCATACGGACGGCAGCGGTGATGCCTATTGGAATTCGCTGACATCGTCCAATCAGGTGGTAGTCAGCGGTATCTATATTGTTTTGATAGAAACTCCTAAAGGTGAACGGGCATTCCGAAAATTTGTTGTGATTCGTTAACGTTTAGAAAATTACAGAACGGGTATTTCCATGAAAAATAGAATTTTGATTCTCTTTATTCTTGTGGTTCTCTGCGGGTCTGTCTCTCTTGTACAAAGTCAGGACAGAAAATTAGCGCAGACAGGAATGAAATTTCTTAATGTCGGTTCCAATGCGCAAGCTACCGGAATGGCCGATGCAATCACCTCTTTGGAAGGACAGTCGGTCTCAATGTTTTACAATCCGGCCGCCATGGCTCGGCAAAAATCTTTTGTTGATGTGTTTATCGGGCAGACACAATGGATCGCCGACATCAATCATAATTTTGCCAGCATTGCTTTTAGTCCCGAGAACGGCGATTACGGCGTGATCGGCGTTACGCTGCAGTTTGTTGATTACGGTGAATTTTTGGGTACGGTCCGTGCCAATAACACGCAGGGCTTCATTAATACCGGCACCTTCTCACCGAGCGCTACGGCTTTCGGTATCGGATATTCAAAAGCGCTCAGCGACCGGTTTTCAATCGGCGGCAACATTAAAACCGTCCGCCAGGATCTCGGCTCATCCATCACCAATGTGGATAATTTGGGAGTGCAAACGCAAAAGGGTAATGCGTTATCGGTTCTTGTCTTTGATTTTGGAATGCTCTACCGGACGGGATTTCACAGTCTGAATTTTGGTGTATCAGTTAGGAATTTTTCGAAAGAAGTGAAATATCAGGAAGAAGAATTTCAACTTCCGCTGATCTTTAAGATCGGTCTTTCGATGAATGTTATAGATCTGACAAATCTTGACCGCGAAATGCATGCCTTAACGGTGTCGGTGGATGCAACGCACCCGCGCGATTATCCCGAACAGATCAATCTTGGCGGAGAATATCTTTTTATGAAATCACTCGCCATACGGGGCGGATACATGTTTAATAATGACGAGTACGGTTATACTCTCGGTCTCGGTGTTCAGCAGGAATTCAGCGGCATCCATCTGGGAGTCGATTATTCGTATATGCCGTTCGGAGTATTTTCAGATGTGCACCGCATTTCGTTCCAAATTTCATTGAAATAACATCAGGTGCATAATCGTACAGACATTTTCTATGATCTATTTATTGGTATGACTATGAAAAAAAATATACAACGGTTTCGTTTTGCATTCACGGGATCAACGATCGTGATCGCTCTTTGCTTCATCGCGGCAAGCGGATGTAAGAATGACATTACGCCGAGCCTGTACGATAAGGCAGTTACGGCGGCCCCTTCTCCGCAAATTACCTCTGTGTCGCCGTCAAGCGGCACACTTGCCGGTGTTTCGGTTTTTACAATTACCGGAAAAAATTTTTCGGCAACCAAAGAGTACAATACGGTCTATTTTGATGCGGTGCCGGGAACTATAATTTCCAATACCGCCACTCAAATAGTGGTGAAAGCCGCTCCGCTTGTGAAGGATTCTATCAGACTGCGCGTGCAAGTGACCGGCGCATTGAGTTTCAGCAATACGATTTTCGTTTCTCTGGCTGCAGCCGTTACGGAATTCGGCAGTCTTGACAAGACGGAAGAACCGTTCGGAATGGCTTGTGATACAGCGGGAAATCTATATTGTTCGATCATTAAAAATTTTAATGGTGACGGAATTCGGAAATTTGATCTGGCAGGCACCAGTTCGCAATTCATTACGGCAAACAGCGTTACGTATTGGAGTGCTTTAAAGATGGGGCCGGGCGGACTGGTCTACGCCGTGCGTAATGTGCGGGCGATGTATACAATTGCACAAGGGGGAGTGCCGACATTATGGGCGGCTCAGACCGGTGCAACGTTCTATGATCTTGACTTCGATAAACTGGGAAATGTCTGGACCGGAGGAAACGGAACATTGATCTACAAGATTAAAGTTTCCGATAAAACTGTTAAATCGTTCCCATTTGTCGGCAACATTCGTTCCGTTCGCGTCTATAATGACTATGTATATGTTGCGGCGAAAGTAGATTCTTCAGAAGGGATCTATCGATTTAAAATTGTATCGGCGGATAGTATCGGTACTGCGGAAAAATATTTTGAACTGACGGGCAAACCGGGATATTTATACAACGGGTATTCGGCTTTGGCAATCACGTTTAATACTGACGGTGATATGTATGTCGGCACAAACAGCCCTGATGCGATGCTCGTTGTACACCCGGATAAATCGTACGAAACATTCTATACAGGATTGTTAAGCCCCGAATCAATGACGTTTGCATGGGGAAAAGGAAGCACACTGTATGTTTCACGCGGAGGCACAACGGCCACGCACGTTATTGTAAAGATCAACACGTTAAAAACGAGCGCGCCGTATTACGGACGCGGAGATCTATAAAGAATAGCTTCATTGCTATAATCCACCAAATCACTCACAACTAGTTGGAGGTTTCATGAAATCACGTTTAATGTTTTTGTTCGGTCTTGTCCTGATGTTTGCGTTCGTCGCTTCAGCGCAAACAACAGTGTACAAGTACGCGTTCTCGAAAGCATTTCCTGATACCGGCTTTAAGGTCGCTAACGGCGCACACGGAGTCGCTGTTGATCCTGACGGAAAAGTTTGGATCGTTCGTTATTCTGATGCAGACAGTATGCTTGTTGGAAGCACGTACAAAGCAACAATTCCGATTCGCGTCTATAATGCAAACGGTACACCGGCTTCGTTCTCGCCGATCAGGATCTTGACGATCAAATCCGTTGCAGAAACATTGTATGCCGGCAATAACCGCGGTATTGCAAGAGATAAAAACGGAAACATCGTTGTTGCCAATAATTTGGCTAATCCGACCCGCACAGGTAACCTGTACCGCATTAATTACAAAACCGGTGCCGGAATTGACAAGGTTAGTCCGCAAGTTGCATCACAAACGCAGCCTGCTTTTGACGATCTGAATGAAATGTTCACAGCGAACGTTTCGGACGGTGTCGGACCAATCCGTATTTTTGATGGAAGTTTCAGTTTTCTAGGCAACGTTGTAGACACGAGCCGCGGTTTCTCGCGTACTCTTGCCGTTTCGAAAGACGGTAACGACGTTTACTTTGGAGGCTTCACGAATAACAAGGTGACACGCTATCACAGCGCGAACGGATCACTTGGACCGTACAGCACAATTGATACAGTAATGAAAGGTCTTACAGTAGAGTGCTTCGGATGGCATCCAAAAACAGGCTATCTCTGGGCCGGCGGCGGCAATGCAACATCGGGCGCCAACCTGGCTCCGTTCACGGATTATAGTTTTTATGCATTCAAATCACCCAATTTCAATACTCCCGTTGACAGTATTAAATGGAGCAGCGCAAACTTGCTGACCAACGATCCTCGTCCGCGCGGTATTGCATTCAGCAACACCGGTGATACAGCGTATATCTGTGCTTTTAACGTCAGCGCAGAAGCATGCGTTCAGATGTTTGTTGGAAAATCGCAGGCTGCAGGCGTGCATCGCGAAGATGGTATTGTTGTGTCGGATTATCAGTTGATGCAGAACTATCCGAACCCGTTCAATCCATCCACGCAGATTAAATTTACGGTTCCGTCGAATGTTACCGTAAGCTTAAAAGTGTACGATATGCTTGGAAAAGAAGTTGCAACACTTGTTGAAGGTGAATTTTCGGCCGGTTCGTATACAGCGGACATGAACGGAAAGAATCTTTCTTCAGGAATGTATTTCTATACATTGAAAACATCGAATGGTTTCACACAGACCAAGAAGATGATGCTGCTTAAATAATATCATTGGCTGTTTCAATGGTATCAAAATCCCGCAAAAACTGCGGGATTTTGTATTTTAAAAGGCGTTCCCAAATTGATACTCGCTGGTTTATTGGCTATATTCTTAATAATAATGCAAAAATTATCGGATACCATGATCTCTTTAACGCAGCAACGGATAGATGAACTTCTTTCAAAAGTAAAGACACAGCGGATCGCCGTAATCGGCGATGTAATGATCGACCGCTATGTATGGGGTACGGTGAACCGTATCTCTCCCGAAGCACCCGTTCCTGTGGTGGAAGTGGAAAGCGAATCCTCGCGCCTTGGCGGCGCCGCAAACGTGGCTACCAATATTGTCTCGCTCGGCGCATCGGCGTTTCTGATCGGTGTGGTCGGCGATGATATCAGCGGCAAGGAATTCCGCACCGAACTGCAGCAACAAAAGACCACTTCGGACGGAATAGTAACCGATCCTGCACGGCCTACAACCGTAAAGACACGGGTGATTGCTCATAATCAGCACGTTGTGCGGATCGACAGCGAAGAGAAAAAGGATGTAGATTTTTCAATCCAGCAGAAGCTGTATGCAGTTATTGAAAAGAACATCGACACGATTGACGGGATTATAATCGAGGACTACAACAAAGGGGTTATCGTAACGGAACTGATCCGAAGGATCATTCAGCTTGCGAACAAACACAATAAGATCATCACCATCGATCCGAAGTTCAACAATTTTTTTGAATACACCAATGTGACGGTCTTTAAGCCGAATAAGAAAGAGACGGAAGAGGCGCTCGGTAAAAAATTATCGACGGATGACGATGTGACCGCGGCAGGAAGAGCGCTTCTGCAGCGATTGAGTGCGGAGAATATTTTGCTGACGCGCAGCGAAAAGGGAATGAGTTTGTTTCAGAAGGACGGAACGATCACTCATATTCCCACACACGCACGCAAGGTGGCCGATGTTTCCGGTGCCGGCGATACGGTCATTGCAACACTCACAGCGGTTCTTTGCGCCGGAGGAACGATTGCAGAATCGGCAATGCTTTCGAACGTTGCCGGAGGAATCGTGTGCGGTGAAGTCGGCATTATACCTATCGATCCCGCTCTCTTACGATCCACCATGCTGGAATATTCAGTCTAATGGGAAAAGTCTATACACAATCATTGCTGGCGGAACAGCGGAAGCTCTGGAAAGACCAAGGGCTCACCGTTGTTTTCACGAACGGCGTCTTTGATATTCTGCACCGCGGGCATATTGAATATCTGACTCAGGCAAGAGCGCTTGGCGGCCGGCTGATCGTCGGTATGAACAGCGATGCCTCGGTGAAACGGATCAAAGGTGAGCTTCGTCCGATTGTTCAACAGGAAGACCGCGCGTTTATTCTTTCCCAGCTTGTCTGTGTCGACGCTGTCTCCCTTTTTGACGAAGATACGCCGTACAACATTATCTCACTTCTTCTGCCCGATATTCTTGTTAAAGGGGCTGATTATTCTTTGGATGCGATCGTAGGGAAGGATGTTGTTGAGCATGCCGGCGGGAAAGTGCAGACCATTGAATTTGTGCCCGACCGGTCCACTTCGAATATTGTTGATACGATCGTGTCCCGTTTCGGCAAGAAATAAATAATGACAAAAAAAGTCACAAAATTTTTCCTCTATTCTTTTCTTTCCGTACTCCTGTTCGCGGGGGGACTGGGGCTGTTCATGCAAACCCCGATGTTCCGCTCAATGGTGCGATCGACATTGTATACTTTCCTTGCAAAAGAAATCAACGCGGAAATTTATATCGGCGAGATCAACGGAAATATTGTCAACGGTTTTACGGTTGATACTGTGATGATGTATGTTGACCGCGCCCCCTTTCTGGAGTCCGGCAAAATTTCCGTACGGTTCAGATTACTGGATATCATCGGAAATAAAATTACCATTGATTCGGCAACACTGGAAAATCCATCTATTACTCTTACCCGCCGAAAAAATGGTGAATGGAATGTCAACCGGTTGGTAAAGAATCCGCGACCGGCCGATACCACAGAATCAACGTTGATTGTTACAGCAGGACGAGTGCGGATTATTAACGCGCGGTTCCATCTTATCGACTCAACAGGAGAATTCGACCGTCAGATCGTGGACCGGAACGGCAAGCCGAGCATCAACTATCGTAATATTGTCCTTGAAAAGATTGATATCGATCTGCACGGAATGTATTCCGAACAGAAACTGGATGTTACAGTCGCACATTGTTCCTTCGTATCGCCGAAAGAAAAATTTGTGTTAAAACAGTTTTCGGCCGATCTTTACCGCACCGCAAAGCGCAGTACGATAAAAAATCTGGTGATTTCAACGCCGGATTCGTACATCAAATCATCCATTTCAATGGATAATCTTGACGCATTCACGATCAGTACAATGGAGGATCTGCGCCGGGGCCATTTGTCGCTCTCAGTTTCCCCCTCACACATTTTATCAAGAGATATGCAGGTGTTTCTGCCGTCGCTTGATTTTATGGAAGGGAATGTTCTCTTCGACAGCGAAATGGAGGGTAACTTTGATAATCTTACCGTGAAAAGTCTGAACGCCGGTTTCGGAAGTTCATCATTGGCGCTGTCAGGTACGGTCTCGAATATTCACAAGCCGGATGATCTGCGGCTGAATATTGTTTCGACCAACAGCACGATACAGCCGTCGGATGTTCCTGCGCTGATGCCATATTTCGGCATTCCCGATTATCAAAGCGTTGGCCTTATTACCATTGATTTCCAGTTTATCGGCAAGCCGCTCGATTTTCTTGCAATTTCCAAGATTAAGTCGGCCGCCGGCACTATTACCGTTGACGGACAAATGGTGATTACAGAAGAAAACATTCACTATAAAGGAATCCTTGCCGGGAGCGACGTGAATTTGGAAAAGATCTTCGCAACGAACGATCTTGCATCCCATTTGAATACGCGGGTATACATTGAAGGAAAAGGTGTTTCCCTTGCAACATTGAATGCTGAAGCCACCATACAGATAGATTCTTCATCGTTCCGAAACATTCCTTTGAACAATACAACGGTTTCTTTGAAGGCAAATGAAAAGAAGATCAACAGCGATATTAGCCTTCAATCCCCCGACGGAAATGTTGCGCTGAAGGCTATGATCGATTTTCAGGATGAAAATGTTCCGGCATATTCTTTTTCGGGTAATGTGCACGGACTTAATCTTGCACCGATCGTACGGGATGATTACTATACATCGGATCTTTCGTTTGATATTGAACGCTCGGGGAAAGGGATATCGCTCTTTGATAATGTCTCCGACACGAGAATAGATATCCATCACTCAAATTTCAACGGAATGTCCTTCGACAGTGCTCAGATTGTGATGAGATGGCTGAAAGATTCCACCAATACCGATCACCTTGTGGTCCGGTCTCCGGTGGTTGACGGCGAGGTAACGGGGAAATTCACCATACGCGATATTGTGAACAACGTGCAAACACACCTGGCCGGTTTTGAAAAGGTATATGCATATCAACGGGGCATTATTGACTCAACGAAGTTTGCACAAAAAGATACCGTTGAACATCTCAACACGTATCCGCTGACGAAGAGTTCTCTTTCCTACGACCTGCGGATGAAAAATCTGAAACCGATCTCGACTTTTTTCCGGTTTCCGGAACTTGAACTTATTGGAACGGCAAAGGGGACGATCCGCAGCGACACCGTGTACTCATCTTCTGCCGGAACTATCCGGCTAGTACGCGGCAGTTACGCTGATACATCGTCGTATATCCGTCTGCATAATGCCAGTCTGGATTATACGCTTGAGAACATCTCTCCTGCACAGATGATCTCTCCCAACGACTCGCTCTCAATTACCGTGAAATACAACGGGGATGAACTGAAAGTAAACAATACCGCTTTCCGTATGGCGAAACTCGATTTTGATTTCCACGATCGGAAAGGAAGATATTTTGCGGCAACCGATATCGATACGACCATAAGCGCCGCTGTGGAAGGAAAAGTTGAAGTTTCGGATTTTCTTAATCGCTTCACTATTTCCGGACTTCGTGCGAAATATCAGGGTTTTTCCATCCAAAACACGACACCTTTTGTTGTTACCCAAACACAAAACGGCATCACGTTCGATTCATCAGTTTTTGTCCGGGGGGACGAAGAGTTTGTTGTAAAAGGGGGGTATGGTTATCGCGGGGATATTCTGGTTGATGCTTCCATCAAAAATTTTGCATTATCCGATATCTTTTTTGTCAACACATCGCCTGAATTTAGGGAACAAGCTTTTGCGTTGGGAGGAAAGATTGACGGAGTTGTAAAGATCAGCGGAACAGTTGAAAATCCGGAGATCATTTCTCAGTTGGAAGGGAAAGATATATCGTACCGAAACAGCAGTTTTGGCGATCTTGATGCTGCCCTGAACTATGCCGGAAAAAGAGCAGGGATAAAAGTCGAAATGAACAATAAACAGAAGGCCGACACACTAAGCAGTTTTGAACTTGCGGGTATTGTTCCGATCGACCTTAGCTTTACCTCCGTTGAAGATCGGACCAATCTTTCCGGTATGGATGTTCAGTTGACAACCGCCAACCTTCCGGTGGACATGTTCGATATTTTCATACCGGAGATCGACCGAATGTCCGGGAATGCCGACGGAAAGGTCAAAATTACCGGTTCGCTGGATAAGCCGTTAATGACCGGTGATCTGAATCTGCGTGACGGATCATTTCGTTTGGAGATGACCGGTATTGAATACAATGTTGCGGGACGGATCGTTCTGGACAGCCAGATGATACAATTTCCCAGTTTTAATATCAGTAACCGCAGCAAGGAATATTCTGATGGAACCATGGCCGTTGGCGGTTTCATTCAACTGAAAGGTTTTGCTCCCTCCGAATATCATCTGAATGTTAACGGAGAATTACTGGTACTGACCGATGCTTCGCGTGCACCGAACCAGTCATTTTTTGGAAAATTGATCGCGCGTACCGGACGGGCAGGAATTAAATTCGAAGGATCTTTTGAACACTCCAGGATTATCGGGGAAGTGCTTGTGCAGGATGCGTTTATTACGTTTCCGCCAACGCAGCAATCTGCAACGTATTCTTCGGCGCGGTTTGAAGATGTTGTCTTTGTCGATGATACTACACGATTGATGGTCGATACAGCCGTGGTGCAAAATATTATACAAATGATTTCACCGTCCGTTAAACCTGCTGGCAGTGAACGGACATTCCTGGATGGATTCGGATATGAACTAACGATACAAACGCAGGGAAACGTACGCGTGCAGATGATCTTCAGTGCCGATGCAGGAGCGTATGAAGAATTGTATGCCGAGCTGAATGGAAAAATGGTATTGAAAAAAGACGAATCGGGTCAGCAACTTACCGGAACAATTAATGTCGGCGACGGGTCTAATTATAAGTTCTATAAAGAATTCAAGGCAACTGGATCTTTAACATTTGTCGGAGATCCGCAAAATCCGCAATTGAATATTCTTGCAAAGTATGAGGGGACGCATTGTAAAAATCCCGATCTCGATAAGGGGGAGTGCAAGGAACAGCCCGAAAAGGTTGTAGTCTCGCTGGAGATCACCGGAAATCGACTGAATCCGAAATTAAAAATCGGACTGGCTACCGTCGACGCAAGCGGCAGGGAAATTCCGCGCCTCGGTGATGTTGAAAATGATGCCATTTCATTCCTGCTCACTTCATCATCAAACAAGTCCGGTCAGTTTCGCGAAGAATTATCCACCTATGACCGGAATCGTTTGGGTAATCAGTTAACCGAAGCGATCGGCGGAACATTTATTAATAGTCTGCTTTCCGGCGTTGTCATGGACTTTATTAAGGAAAACGACATCCCGTTCGTAAAACGGGTTGAACTGCGCAATGTTACCACGGCGACCGATATTAATATAACCGGCGAACTGCTGGGCGGAGAGATCAATGTCGGCGGTCGTGTTTTTAATGATGTAAACAACACCAATTTTAGCTACCAACGTCCGCTGCTTGGAAAACAAAACCGTAATTTCATGATCGAAGTCGAGAGAAAAGTTGAGAACTACGACTATGCAATCAAAGCAAACGCAATTCTCGGTCTTCGTCTTTTCTATCGCTTTTCATTCTAACATACTCTATGAAAACAAACCTGCTTCGCGATCAGATCATCGCTTATCTTTCAAAACGTTCGAAAGACGGATTCAAATCACGCCAGCTCAGAAGAGTTTTCCGCATGTCGGGAGAGGATGAATTTCAAGATCTCCGCGATGTTCTTCATGCCATGGTTGATGAAGGCATATTGACATGGACGAAACAAAGGGGATATCACATCGCTTCCACTTCCAACCGGATTCAGGGTACTGTGAAGATCGATAAGCGTGGAAACGGTGTGGTGACTACTGCGCGCGGCGAGATTATTATCGATAAGCAATCACTCCATACGGCGTTCAACGGTGATGTTGTTGAAGCGGCGGTATTCGTCTCGAAAAAATCCAAAAAGAGCGAAGGGACTCCGGATACAGGCGAAGTGCTGAATGTGCTCTCCCGTGCTCACACTCAGTTTGGCGGTACGCTGCAGAAGAGTAAGAATTTTTATTTTGTCCTTCCCGACGATCCGACAGTAAAACGCGATTTTTATATCGCCCCCGAAGATCTGAACGGTGCAGAGTCCGGCGATAAAGTTCTGGTGGAACTGTTGGAGTGGGACGATCCGTACAAGAATCCAGAAGGCCGGATCATATCTACGCTCGGCGCAGCTGGCGATCCATTTGTGGAATTGCGTTCGGTGATCCAGACGTACCGCCTGCCGACATCGTTTCCCAAAGAGGTTGAACAGGCAGCGGCAAGTATTCCGTCCGAAATCCCGAAAGAAGAAATCGCCCGACGCCTTGATCTACGCAAGACCACCGTTCTTACCATCGATCCGCATGATGCCAAGGATTTTGACGATGCTCTTTCAATCGAAATGCTGGAAGGGGGTTCCTTCCGGATCGGTGTTCATATTGCCGACGTGAGTGCGTACGTAACCGAAGGGAGTATACTGGATCAGGAAGCGTTCGCGCGCGGAACAAGCGTGTACCTTGCCAATCAGGTTATTCCCATGCTGCCGGAAAAACTTTCCAACAATATCTGCAGTCTGGTGCCGCACAAGGACCGGCTGACATATACCGTATTCATGCATGTGACGGAAAAAGGAAGAGTGCGGAAATATGAGTTTGCGCGGAGCGTGATCAATTCGAAAAAAAGATTCTCGTATGAAGAAGCGGAAAAGATCCTTGATGCAGGATCGGGAGAATATTCGGATGAACTGAAACATCTTTGGACCGCTGCAAAAACGCTGCGGAAGAACCGGATGAAGAACGGCAGCCTCGATTTTGATTCGCCTGAAGCAAAGTTTACCTACGATGAAAAAGGGAAGCCGGCTGATATCTTCATTAAAAAGCGTTTGAAGAGTCATCAATTGGTTGAAGAATGTATGCTGTTGGCAAATCAAACGGTAGCAACCTATATCTCTACGCTGCAAAAAGATGGGGAAATACTTCCGTTCGTCTACCGTATTCACGACCAGCCGGACAAGGAAAAACTCAAAACACTTGAAGAATTTGTGAGAAAATTCGGTCATAAATTAAACATATCGCAGTCATCTTCGTCTAAAGAATTGCAGCACCTTCTTGTCGAGATCCAGGGAACGAAAGAAGAGAACCTTATCAGCGAAGTGGCGCTGAGGAGCATGGCAAAAGCTGTCTATTCGACCGACAACATAGGACACTTCGGTCTGGCGTTTGAGTTTTATTCCCATTTCACGTCGCCGATACGCCGGTATCCCGATCTTCTGGTTCACCGTCTTCTGTGGGATTTTACGCAGGGGATGAATGAAAAAAGAAAGCAGTCGATGAAAAAGGAACTGCCGGCAATGTGCAAGCATTGTTCGGAACGGGAGAAAGTAGCCGCGGAAGCCGAACGGGATTCAGTAAAGGTAATGCAAGTGGAATATATGCGTCAGCATATCGGCGCCGAGTTTGAAGGGATTATTTCCGGCGTTATCCAATACGGCGTTTTCGTGGAGATCAACGACATTCTTGTTGAGGGAATGCTGCATGTTCGCGATCTGAATGATGATTATTACGTGTTCGACGAGAAACAATATTCTCTGGTGGGAGAACGAAAAGGAAAACGCCTGCGCCTCGGCGATTCCATCACGGTAAAGGTGGCAAAAGTAACACCGGAACGCCGGCAGATTGATTTTGTTCTTGCGGAAACTGATATTAAAGAGGGCGGAAAAAGAAAAAAAGGAAAACAGCGCAGGAATTAAAGTGCTTGCGGCTGTGTTCTATTTGCACAAGAAGAAACAACGGGGTAGGAATGAAAAAAATATTCATCGGTATCGTTCTGTTCTCAGCATTGCTTTTTGGGCAGGACGGGAACTTTGGAAAAAATAAGGTGCAATACAAGCCGTTCAAATGGTCGTTCATTCAAACGAACCATTTTGACATCTATTTTTACGACGGCGGTGCATCCATCGCCAACTTTACAGCCATCGCTGCGGAATCTGCTTACACGTCCATCAGCTCGACCATGCGGTATCAATTGAACAACCGCATCGCCATAATGGTCTACAATTCGCACAACGATTTTCAACAGACCAATGTTGTCGGTGAATATATGGAAGAGGGGATCGGCGGCGTGACGGAGCTGTTCAAAAACCGCGTTGTTCTTCCTTTTGAAGGAAGTTACCGCCAGTTCCGGCATGTGATCCATCATGAACTGGTGCATGCTGTAATGAACGACATGTTCTACGGTGGTTCGATTCAATCCATTATCTCGAACAATATCCGTCTGCAGCTGCCCATGTGGATCAGCGAAGGTTTTGCAGAATACGAAGCGTTGAAATGGGATACGAATTCCGATATGTTCATGCGCGATGCAACAATCCACACGTATCTTCCTCCAATCGAAATGCTCGGCGGGTATTTTGCCTATCGCGGCGGTCAATCCGTGTTCTATTATATCGCCAATAAGTACGGAGAACAGAAGATCGCCGAAATTCTGCACCGGATGAAAAGTCTGCGCAATGTTGATGCAGGATTCAAAAGTGCACTTGGCTTGACAGTGGAAGAACTTTCCGAACGGTGGCAAAAAGAGCAGAAAGTTCTCTACTGGCCCGATGTTGCTAAACGTGAAGAACCGGAGGATTTTTCTACCAGATTGACGAATCACGTAAAGGAAAATAATTTCTATAACACCAGTCCCGCAATCTCTCCGCAGGGCGATAAGGTGGCGTTCATTTCGGACAGGGATGATTACTTCGACGTCTATATCATGTCCACGATCGATAACAAAATTACGAAACTGGTAGATGGCCAGAGGACGAAGAATTTTGAAGAACTTCATCTGCTCACGCCTGGCATGTGCTGGTCGCCGGACGGAAAAAAAATAGCTCTTTCGGCAAAGAGTGGTGAACGTGACGCGATCTATCTAATTGATGTGAACAGCGGCGACGAGGAAAAGATCGCATTCGATCTGGAAGGAATCTTTACGGTTGACTGGTCGCATACGGGCGATAAGCTTGTCTTTGTCGGAAATACATCGTATCAATCCGATATTTACACATACGATATAGCAAAAAAAGAATTGAAGAATCTTACGGACGACATATTTTCCGATTCGGATCCCGTATGGTCGCCGGATGGTAGCAAAATATTTTTTGTTTCGGACCGAGGTGATCATCTTTCGCGGAACATGCTTCCTGCAAATTTTAAAATGGTCAGATCCAATTACAAGCAGCTTGACCTCTATTCTTTTGACATGGCCGGCGGTACGATTGAGCGCATTACGAACGACGAGGAAAGCGACGAGACATCACCCGTTGTATCGGCGGACGGTACAAAATTATTGTATGTGTCCGACCGGAACGGAAATGGGAATGTGTATGAACGGGATCTTGTGACGAAGCAGGACAGACCCATCACAAACTCGATTACCGGAGTCTATCAGCTTTCACTTTCATCCGATGGAAATAAACTTTGTTATTCGGCGCTGGATCAAGCCGGCTTCGATATCTTTCTGCTTAAAACCCCTTTCGAAAAGAAATTCGACAGTTCGCAGATAGAACCGACGGAATACGTGAAGCGAAAGCACCGGCTGGTGAAAAAGATTGTTGATACATCCTCCGTACAGAGTGTGACTGAAACGAAAAGTGATACAGCCAATGTATACGGTGACAATGTCCGGATCGACTTTAACCATTATATCTTTAATGACGAAACCGACAAACCGCGTGAATCGGAATATGTTCCGTCGCTCAAGACAACATCATTGTCCATATCCGGAAACATGGATGAGGACAGCAATTTTATCGTCAACAAATATAAACTGAATTTTTCGCCGGACATTGTGTACGGCAATGCTGCGTTCAGCACGTTCTACGGAGTGCAGGGTACAACGATGATGGCGTTCAGCGATATGCTGGGTGATCATCAGATCTATTTCCTGACCAATCTTCTGCTTGATCTGAAAAACAGCGACTATGTGCTTGCCTACTATTATCTGCCGGATTTTATCGACTATGGAATACAGGGATACCACAGTGCGCGGTTTTTATATCTGGAGGATGCAAACGGTCTTGCACTGTTTCGTTTTCGCACGTGGGGGATAGCCGGAACGGCATCGATGCCGCTTGACCGTTTCAACCGGTTCGAGTTCGGAATATCATGGATGAATCTGCTCAGGGAAAATCTTGAATACTCGACCAGTCCGAACCAGAAGAGGGCACTCATTATTCCCACTGTAAGTTTTGTTCACGATAATACGTTGTGGGGATATACATCTCCGAACAACGGTTCCCGCTATAATATAAACGCAATGGTCAGTCCGAAACTCGGAAGCAATTCGCTCGATTTTCAGACGTTCACGGGAGATTACCGGAAATATTTTAAGTTCTGGAAGAACTATTCATTTGTTCTTCGGTATTCCGGCGGCGTCAGCACCGGTAAGAATGCACAGCGCTTCTTCATCGGCGGAACGGACGGATGGATCAACCGTGAATTCGAGAATGGCGGCATTCCAATTGTTAATATAGAGGATTTCGCCTTCCTAACCCCCGCACTGCCGATGCGCGGTTTCAATTATAATGTTAAGAACGGAACAAAATTTGCTCTGATGAATTATGAACTGCGCTATCCGTTCATTCAATATCTGGTGACCGGAGGTCTTCCCATTGCACTCGGCAACATCACAGGCGCAACATTCCTCGACGTTGGGTCATCGTGGACGAAGGAGAAAGCCTATCGTGGATTCGGGAAGGATTCGCAGGGAAATATTGCAGCGCAGGATATGCTGATCGGTACCGGTATGGGGGTACGGATGTTCCTGTTCGGACTCCCCTTAAAGATAGATGTAGCATGGTCGTATAACGGAGCCGGATTTTCAGTGCCGAAATATTATTTTTCACTCGGCGGAGACTTCTAAAAAATTATTTTCGTAAATAAAAAACCCGTTCCAGCATGATTGGAACGGGTTTTTTTATTGATAATTTCTTCTCTTTGTATTATGCGTTCATCATCTGTTTCTTCCAGTAGAGATAGAACGGAATTCCTGCTGCTACCAAAAATAATCCAACCATGGAATCTGCCGTCTGCTGAACAATCGTATTATAGACAAACCATGTGGCAACAATAATGAAGAGAACGGGAATGACCGGATAAAACGGAACTTTGTAGGCCCGTACCGCATCGGGTTGTTTTCTTCGTAAAATGAAAACCGCCGCTCCGCCGAGCGCATAGAAGATCCACCCTGCAAAGATCACGTACGTAAAAATCTGATCGTACGTGCCGGTCAAGCATAAGATACATGCCCAGGTGCATTGAATTACAAGGGATTTGTTCGGCGTACGGAACTTCGGATGAACATCAGCCATTTGCTTAAAGAACATTTTATCTTTTGCCATTGCATAGAAAACGCGGGCGGTGGTCATCGACGATGCATTCACCGTGCCGAACGTTGAGATCATTACCATTGCAGAAATAATCGCGCCTCCCCAACCGGAGAAGATCGCATTCATTACATCGGCGGCGACAAGTTTTGATTGTGCTATCTGACCGATCGGAAGGATGTACAGATACGCAAGATTCGTTGTAACATAAATAAGAATGACCGAAAGCGTTCCAATAATCAGCGCACGCGGAATATTCTTCTGCGGCTCTATCACCTCGCCAGCCAGGAATGTAAGCGAATTCCATCCGTCGTATGACCAGAGTGTGGCTATCATCGCGATACCGACGGCTGCCAGCAGCGAACCCGAAGAAGGCATACCCCACAACGGAAAGAAATTATTAACATTTCCTTTTCCCGAAGAGAACGCAAGTACGATGATCGCACCAATCGCCACCACTTTTAGGATCGTGAAGACATTCTGGATCATTCCGCCGAATTGCACCCCGAAATAATTGATTGTTGTAACGGTGATGATCGCCAGTATGGCGACCATTGTGACGCCGATATTTTTAAACGGGAAAATATTTCCGAGCAGTGGAAGCTGCCATGCTTCAAGTTCCGGTCCTAAATGCGGCAGGTCCACGAAGTATCCCAGGTATTTTGCGAAAGCAACTGCAATTGCTGCAATGGATCCCGTTTGGTATACGATGAACGTGGTCCAACCGTACAGAAAAGCGGTCAATTGTCCGAACGTAACACGAAAGAAAACGTATTGGCCTCCCGCTTCGGGTATTAAACTGGCCACCTCAGCGTTCGTCAATGCGCCGGCAAGTGTGAGCAGCCCCGTTAGGATCCAGACCCCAATCATCAGTCCCGGTACATCAACATGTGCTGCAACATTCTGCGGCGTGAGAAATATCCCGGAACCGATAACGGAACCGATTACGACCATAACGGCATTGGTGAGCGTTAAACGTCGGGCGAGCGTGGTCTTCTGTTGGTCCGATGACATTCGTTTCTCCTGTAATAATGAATGCAGCGATATGAATTGAATCCGGGAAAAAATAGTCAATCACATAGCAAGAAGCAATTTATATTGAAACGCACTGGAAGTGTAAATTTAAAAACCAATTTGTTGTCACACTTCGTCTCCGCTCAGTGTGACAATTTTCAATTAGTACGGTTTTTGAAACAAGCTTTAGGATGTTTGGTATTTAAGAGGCAATATCACCGTAAAGATGCTTCCGGTGTTCACTTCACTTTCCACCGTAATGGTTCCGCCGTGTATATCGGCGATCCATTTCGAAATGGAGAGGCCAAGTCCGCTTCCTCCCAGTTCCCTGGAACGCGCCTTATCTACACGGTAAAACCGGTCAAAAATTTTGGAAAGATCGTTCGCCGGAAT
This sequence comes from uncultured Ignavibacteriota bacterium, assembly GCA_903861125.1. Lineage (GTDB taxonomy): Bacteria > Bacteroidota > Ignavibacteria > UBA10030 > UBA8401 > UBA8401. The sequence continues at coordinate 45,203 of CAIOTF010000012.1, read as the reverse complement.
GCCGATGCCTGAATCTTTGATCCGGATCTTTGCCTGCCGTTGTTCGCGGAAAAGTGATATCTCGATGCTTCCTTTTTCAGGAGTATATTTTACCGCATTATCGATAAGATTCAGAAGTAATTGGCGTAAACGGATAGGATCGCCGACAATCAACGCATCGTCCAGCGTTCCAAGCGTTACGGAAATATGTTTTCGTTCAGCAAGAATTTCACAGTCTTCAAACAATTCCTGAACGATCGACCTGAGCCAAACATCGTCCGTTGCGAAATTGGTTAAACCACGGTCCGCTTTGGCCATCGTCAGAAGATTTTCGGTAATGACCGTCATGTGCATTGTTTCTTCCAGTGCGCTGGAAAGTACCTTCCGGTATTCTTCCGAGGAATGTTTTTTGGATCGCAATGCAAGTTCCAGTTCTCCGCGCATGATCGTCAGCGGCGTACGCAGTTCATGCGATGCATCGCTCGAAAATTGCTGGATCTGAGTGAAGGAGAGCTGCAGACGGCTGATCATCTCGTTGAATGTTGCTATAAGCCGCCCCATTTCATCATCTACGCCCGAAGAGAGGATGCGCTGATCGAGATTGTGCGCAGTGATTGCACGAGCGGTTCGCGCAATATCATCCACCGGTTTAAACGACCGGGTTGCAAGAAACCAGCCGCCACCGACAGAAATGACCACGGCGACCGGTATCAGAAATATGAAAATAAAAAAAAGATTGCTCAACACCTCGTTGATCTCGGAAATGGGATAGGCAACATACACCTTCATTGTCCGGTCCTGGCTGACTGCAAGACGCAGGGGCTGCCCTTTGGTGTTCCAAATAGTGACGAGTTTGGTGATGTCCTGCGGAACATCGTCGAACGCGATATCCTCTTTCCCCAATCCGGACTTATATAGTATGTCTCCATTCCGGTCTTTGATCTGAATAATCTGTTTTTTCGGTGTCAGAAGAGTGTGTTCATAGATCTGATTCCAGATCGCGTCGAATTCGATATCGGTTGAATCGATATTGACGATCTCAATTTCGTCGGATTTTCTGATTAATTTTGTCGGAGATTTTTTTTCGTTTGCCGCCTGCTGTTTCGGAATGATCCGCTGTTTTTTTAGTTTTACTTTGCTTGCGCGCGGCTCGATAAAGTTCTTTAACCACACCACCTCGTTATACAATGACCGGTCCAGACTGGCAAGCAGGTTCTGCTCGGTATAATAATAGGACGCCAGCGCAAATCCCAACAGTGTGCCGCCGACAATCAGCGAATAGTAGAGAGTAAGTTTGAATCGAATTGAACGCCGCAGGTTCTTCATGATCTTTTTACCGGTCTTTCAAAACATACCCTACACCGCGGATCGTGTGCAGTAATTTGGAGGAGAATCCACCGTCAATTTTTGTCCGAAGATGGTTGATGTACACATCAATGATGTTTGTGCCTGTATCGAAGTTGTAGTTCCAGATATGCTCGGTGATGGTGCTGCGGTTCAGTGTCTTATTCTTATTGCGGATGAAATATTCCAGCAACGAGAACTCCTTCGATGTCAGATCGATTAGTTTTCCTCCGCGGATCACTTTTCGCGAAACAAGATCCAGCGTCAGATCGGCAATGGTTAGTGTTGTTGCCGATTTCTCTGCCCCTTTTTTCCTGCGCAAAAGGGAACGGATACGTGCCAGAAGTTCAGTAATGGCAAATGGTTTTACCAGATAGTCATCGGCACCCGTATCAAGTCCTTTCACGCGGTCTTCAACCGTTCCCTTTGCTGTCAGCATCAGAACGGGCGTTTCGATGTTTGCTTTGCGCAGCGAGTCCAGCACCTGGATACCGTCCTTTTTGGGAAGCATAATATCCAGAATAATAACATCATAGATCTGTTTTAAGGCGAGATGTTCTCCTTTTTCGCCGTCGAAGGCGTCATCAACGGAATATTTTTCTTCTTCCAGCCCTTTACGGATCAATGCGGAGATCTTTTTTTCATCTTCAATGATAAGGATCTTGGTTTTATGTTCTTTCATAGAATCTTTCTGTTTATGCAGTGCTTCTTCAATAGGAGGTTCCTTTACACAGAGGTTTCCGCTTGCCATCGGTCGAACAGAAGGGTTTGCGGAACCGTAGAACGTGGATAAAAGTACCCGATTAGAAAGAAGGAAGCAAGTATTCCAGGCAGTAAAAAAGAGTAAAAATTAAATTATTTTTCATCCGGCGGTCCATATTCCACCTTGGATATAGAGCAACATTTTTTTATTTTCAAATACTATGAAACAACTCACATTTATTCTCCTCCTTTTTTCTGCACTCCTGCATTGGTCCTGCGGAGTTGTCAATACTGTTGCGGTAAATGCAACCACAAACATTGTTGATTACGGCCTTGGAGCCATATTTGAAGAAAGTGACCTCGACTTTGCAGAAAAAGCCATTCCCGGAAATCTGACGCTGCTGGAAGCATTGTATCGTGCCAAAGGCAAAGACGACGATCATCTTGCATTTCTTCTTACGGAGGGATATACAGGCTATACGTTAGGATTTGTTGAAGATGTTGATGTGGAACGGGCGAAAGTACTGTATACCCGCGCACGCAATTACGGATTGACTTCCTTAAAGAAAAACAAGCAATTTGCACAAGCATTCGATCAGGATCAGGCTGCTTTTAGAAAAAGCCTTGATCAGTTCGGCAAGGATGATGTGCCGATGATCTTCTGGACGGCGAATGCGTGGGGAAATCTGATCAATATCAGCATCTCCGATCCTTCGGTACTTGGCGATCTTCCGAAAGTGAATGCGATGATGGAGTTTGTGCTGAAGAACGACGAAACATATTTCTACGGAAGCGCCCATCTTTATTTTGCGGCAATCCTGGCCACGACGCCGAAGAATCTGGGAGGGAAACCGGACAGCGCGCGGTATCATTTTGAAAAATGTTTTGAGATCGGGAAGAATAAATTTGTTCTGCCGCATCTGTATATGGCCAAAAGCTATTGCGTGCAGATGCAGGACAGGGCATTGTTTGAGAAACTGCTCACAACCATTGAAGAAACCCCTCTTGATGATCTGCCGGAACAACGCCTGGTGAACGCCATAGCAAAACGAAAGGCAAAAAAACTCGCCGAACGCATCGATGAACTATTCTTCTAATTTTTTATCACCGCGACAAAAACGGAACAGAGAAATACCATGAAAAAAACATTGTTGTGTATTGCTTTATTAGTAATAATTACCGTTTCATATTCCCAGGAATATGTCATTAAATTTGCAACGCTTGCCCCCGAAGGGAGCACGTGGATCAATATCATGAAGGAATATGATGCGGCCGTACGGAAAGAAAGCGGCGGAAAACTCGGATTTCGTATCTATGCCGGAGGCGTAGCCGGTGACGAAAAGGATGTGATGCGCAAGATTCGTCTTGGACAGTTCAACAGCGCCGGGATCACCGGATTCGGAATCGGCGAGATCGCGAAGTCCGCACGCGTACTCGATGCACCATTCCTTTTTAAAAATTCCGCCGAAGTGGATCACATCGTAACACAGTTCGACGGGGAATTCAACAGCGAATTTCAAAACGGCGGATTTGTTCTTCTCGGCTGGGCGGAGGTCGGTTCGGTGTATATTATTTCCAAAACACCGGTGATGAAGATCGGTGATCTGCATAGCATTAAAATGTGGGAGTGGGAAGGCGATCCTGTTGCCGATGCAACATTCAAAACGATCGGCATTAATCCGATACAGCTTTCTATTACCGACGTAGTCACGTCGCTGCAGACGGGGTTGATCACCGGCGCTTATGCGTCGCCGCTGGCGATCGTTTCGCTTCAATGGAACTCTGCTACAAGTAATTTAATGGACTATCCTCTCACAAATGCGTCAGGTGCCGTGGTAATTTCGAAGCGTGATTTCGATAAAATACCTGCCGATCTGCAGCAGATTCTGTTAAAACACGGAAAAGCTTTCATGCGCAAGCTTACCGAACAAAGCCGTAAAGACAATATTAAATCGCTTGAGACATTGAAAAAGAACAAGATGACATTCAACAAACCGGATGCAAACGAATTGAAATCGTACGATGAAATCGGACGCAAAGCACGCCGTTCCCTTGCCGGAAAACTGTATTCGGAAGATCTGCTGAACCGCGTGGAAAAAGCACTTGCTGATTTCCGGGCGAAAAATAAATAATCATTGTATCGGTCACTGCGAAAATAAATAATGAAACCAATTCTTCTTATAGACAAATGGCTTGAACGTATCTCCGGATGGATGCTGGTATCGCTTCTCGGCATTATGATCGTTATGGCGTTCGGACAAGTTATTCTCAGAAATTTCTTTGAATCGAGCATTGAGTGGGGTGATATTTTTCTGCGTCATCTTGTTTTATGGGTCGGGTATTTCGGCGCGGTGATCGCAACAGGAGAAGGACGTCACCTGCGTATCGAGTTTGTGAGCAAACTTGTGCCGGAACGGCCGCGGAAAATTTTCTTCGTCATCACAAGTCTCTTTGCCGCGGCCATCTGTTATCTGCTGATGCAGGCAGCAATCTCGTTTGTTCAGCTCGAGATCGAATCCGGATCAAAACTCATTCTGGACCTTTCCAGCTGGTATTTTATTATTATCATTCCCGTCGGTTATGCGATGCTCTCCTTCCGGTTCTTAGTGCGTGCACTGAACTGGAGCGTTGAAATGATAAAAGGAAATTGGAATACCGAGGAGGCAAAACACTGATGTCTATCCTTCTTATTGCGCTCGGACTTATTCTACTTGTTCTTATCGGCACGCCGCTCTTCACGATCATCGGTGCGATATCGATGTTCGGATTCTCTAAAGAGGGAATTGATACGGCGGCCGTCATCATCGAACTGTACCGTCTTGCCGGTCAACCGGTGCTTCTTGCCATACCACTCTTTACCGTTTCCGGATATTTTCTCGCTGAAAGTAAAGCCCCGTTGCGTATTGTTGCGCTGGCACAGGCGCTGATAGGATGGATGCCGGGGGGTCTCGCGATTGTCGTTCTTATCAGCTGTGCAGTCTTTACGGCATTTACGGGGGGGTCCGGCGTAACAATTGTTGCTCTGGGAGGACTGGTTTTTCCGATCCTTATATCAGAAAAATATTCTGAAAAATTTGCGCTGGGACTTGTCACAACCTCCGGCAGTTTGGGTTTGTTATTTCCCCCTTCGCTTCCCATTATTCTCTATGGCACATTTGCTGAAGTTTCTGTGGACGCTTTGTTCAAAGCAGGAATTGTTCCCGGCGTGATCCTGATGTTGGTGGTTGCGTTATACAGCATTCAACAGGGGAGCAAAGCGCATGTTCCGCGTCATCCATTCGAAGCAAAAAAAGCGTGGGCGGCCATTAAAGGAATTGCGTGGGAGATCCCTCTTCCGTTCTTTATCATCTTCGGAATCTACGGCGGATTGTTCACTGCAACCGAAGCGGCTGCGGTAACGGCGTTCTATGTGTTTGTCGTTGAAGTGTTTATCTACAAGGATTTGAAGTTCTTCACCGATGTGCCGCGGGTGATGAAGGAAAGCATGGTTCTCGTCGGTGCGATTATTATGATCCTTGGTTGTGCAATGGGATTGACAAGTTATCTTATCGATCAGCAGGTTCCGCAAAAATTATTTGAATACATCAGCCAGGTTGTGAGCAGCAAAGTATTCTTTCTGATGATCCTTAACGTCTTCCTGCTCATCATCGGAATGATGATGGAGATATTTTCCGCCATTGTTGTTATTCCGCTCATCGTTCCCGTTGCAAAACAATACGGCATCGATCCAATTCATCTTGGCATCATTTTCCTTGCGAATCTTGAGATCGCTTATCTTATGCCGCCGATCGGATTGAATCTTTTCATGGCTAGTTTCCGGTTCAAACGGTCCATCGGACAGGTTGCGGTTGCCACACTACCGTTCATTTTCGTCCTTTTTATCGCATTGATCTTGATTACGTATGTGCCGGAATTGAGTCTGTGGCTGGTGAAATAACGGGCATAGTTATTGAAGAATATGCAGCATTTCCTTAAAGGGCATTTCATTCCGAAATGCCCTTATTTTTTGTATAGTCTCTTCCGTATTGTTTACAGCATAGAACGAAACGACATTCTCGGATGCAGTAATGTTCGGCTTTGTTAGTGTCAGTTCGGCAACTTTCTTCCAGTGTGCCGGATGGTTTGTAAACCATACGTCATAGATGATGACAAGCGAGATATTCTTTTCGGTCACAAGAGAATCCATCCATTCATTTTTTCCCGGATTGGACTTTCTCATGCGCAATATATTTTTTGACGTCAACCCCCAGAGATCAAGCACATAATTACTGTTCTTGTACGAAACATATCCAATATCATTCACCGCTACCGGTTTTTGATAGAAATGCGTTACGAAAGTATGCATTTGTAATTGCTGTTCGAAGATGTTGTTCGATCCGTTTGAAATCGACGATAATATTGCATTATTCCGTCCGCACAAAACGATTTCAGCCACAATAAGCAGGACAATGAAAAGGATCCGTGAATACAGGTACATACGTATGAAAATATTCTTTGCCAGTATAATGAGTATCACCAAAAGAATGGTCCACAGATACATTTCGTAGCGAAAAAAATATCCGAATTCAACGGATAAGTTTCCGAAGTATTGCACTTTACCATAAGCCAGATGCAGCAGCGTTATGAACACACCTCCGGCGCACAGTGCGATAGCAGAAAAATCCTTACGATTGATGATGGCAATAAGTACAAGGATTAAAGCAAGCATGCCGTACAGCATTCCAAAGGAGGTATGTATTGCCGCAACAAATTGCGACAGTGGCGCTACGGGATTTCTAAAAGAACCGAGCTTCGCTACGACCGACGTTGGAAGGAACGATCCTTCGTTGAGATACAGGAAGAGTGAAAAAGACGAAAGAAGAATAATCACAGAACCCAGAGAAACAAGGGCCGCAGTTTTTCTTCCGCGAACGAACAGGAATGCAATTGCAAAAAGAGAAACGGAAAGATCCTCATACCGTACAATGGAAGCAATAATAATTGAAGCTGCCGTTAACCACGGATCGAATTCACCATAAAGTTCTTTGATGATGGAATACAGGATGGTGATGACCGCGAGTACCTGAAGCGAATGTTCCATCCCGGTAAAGATCAGTCCCACCATACCGGCAGCCGGAATCAACAGAACAAGAAGAACGGAGATGAATAATTCTTTTTGTTTCATATTCGTGAAGACACGATCGAAAATGTTCCAAAGGACATATAAAGTTGCAATTTCAAAAATAATATTCAGAACAAACGGAATATATGTACCGAAAGAAAATAATGCGAATGGCGCTAAAAGAAACGGCCAAAGAATACTTGATGCAACGGATGCAAATTCTCCCGGATTAATGCCATAATGTCCCAGCGCAATATTCTCTGCGAGTGAAAGATGGATATACGCGTCGTCCAGCGTATAGACGAACATTCCGTTATTCATTCTGAGAATAGCCGCAAATTCGGCCGCAGTCAACAGCAGCAGCAGAAGAGACGACACGTAGAATGGGATCCTGTTATTCATATGCACAAAGATAATAATTTGTCTCCGTAAAGTTGAAAATTATCTTTGTGCCTCTCTCGCTTTGTGGTTATATTTGTTCAGTTATGTCAAAACAATCATCAAAATACGTATGCCAATTGTGCGGTTATGTGTCCCCCCGGTGGACCGGAAAATGCCCGAATTGCAATGAATGGAATACTTTCGTTGAAGAGGCACCCACACCGCTGAAATTAGTGCGCAAAACCGGCGGAATAGCATCCAAATTGAACGCTGTGCCGCTTAACGAGATCGACAGTGTTTCCGATGTCCGTTTTGTTACGGGTCTAGCGGAATTCGACCGTGTGCTGGGCGGCGGTATCGTTACCGGCAGCGTGATCCTTCTCGGCGGAGATCCGGGAATCGGAAAATCGACGCTGATGATGCAGGTAGCTCTTCATTTGAAGGAAAAAGTTGTTCTGTACATCACCGGCGAGGAATCGCCGAAACAGGTAAAACTCCGCGCGGAACGGCTGGGAACAGCAACGAACAATTTTCAACTTCTTGCCGAAACGAATCTTGAAACAATTACCGATGTGATCGAACGCGCCATGCCCGACCTGGTGATTATCGATTCGATCCAAACCTTGTTCAACCCGAATCTTGAAAGTGCTCCGGGAAGCGTCGGACAGGTGCGCGAATCGACCGGTATGCTGACCCGCATTGCAAAGGCGAAAAATATTCCGATCATTCTTATTGGTCACGTGACAAAAGAAGGGGCGATCGCCGGTCCGCGCGTGATCGAACATATGGTTGATGCCGTGCTGCAGTTTGAAGGGGAGAAGCATTATGCATACAGAATTCTGCGCGGTATCAAGAACCGTTTCGGTTCCACGAATGAGATCGGCATCTTTGAGATGCACGATACTGGTCTGCGCGAAGTGCTAAATCCGTCGGAAATATTTCTTTCCGAACGGAGTTACGGTTCCAGCGGTGCGGCGATCGTGGCAAGTCTGGAAGGAACCCGCCCGATTCTTATTGAAGTGCAGGCGCTCGTCACCACCAGCAATTACGGAATGCCACAGCGTACATCCACGGGATTTGATCTTCGCAGGCTGCAGATGTTATTGGCCGTTCTTGATAAGCGTGTCGGCATCAACACCGGCACACACGATGTGTTCGTGAATATTGCCGGCGGTATCCGCATTGATGAACCGGCTGCCGATTTGGGAATAGCCACGGCGATCGTATCATCACTTCGGGATATTCCGGTTGATTCGCAGACCGTTGCCATCGGCGAGATCGGTCTTGGCGGTGAGATCCGCACGATCGCGCATTGTGATAAACGGGTGCAGGAAGCAGCAAAGCTCGGATTCAAAACGATTGTTGTGCCGAAGACGAACGCAAAGAAAATGAAATCGACAAAAGAGATTACGATTATCGGTGTGGAGTCAATTCAGGAAGCCATCAAACACCTGGTCGAATAGCAGAAAAGATTCCGGACTCGCGCGGACTGAGAAAGTGCAGGAATAATTATGAATGCAGAATTTATGTGGGAAGCCATTCGGCTTTCGATCCAGAATATCAGGGACGGATCAGGCGGACCGTTTGCGTGCGTGATCGTGAAAGACAACAAGATTATTGCGCGCGGTACAAATACTGTCACATCCACGAACGATCCGACCGCACATGCGGAAATTGTTGCGATCCGAAATGCATGCAAAGCACTGAAGACATTCCAACTAACCGGCTGCGAGATCTATACATCGTGCGAGCCGTGTCCGATGTGTCTCGGGGCCATCTATTGGGCCCGTCCGGACAGACTCTATTACGCGAACGGAAGAAGCGATGCCGCACGGATAGGATTTGACGATGAACTTCTGTATGAAGAACTTCCGAAAAAAATCTCCGAACGCAGAATTCCGACCAAACAACTGATGCGCGAGGAAGCGCTTGCAGCATTCCATGAATGGGAACAAAAACAGGATAAGATCAAATACTGATCATGCAAAAACTCCTTATAGCAACAAATAACAAACACAAAGTTGAAGAGATCAGGCATTTTCTCTCTTCGCTTCCGTACGATATTCATTCACTGATCGATATTTCCAACGCTCCGAAAACAGTAGAAGATGCTTTAACACTTGAAGGCAACGCTTTGAAAAAAGCACGGGAAGCGTTCCTCGCAACAGGTATGCTGACGCTCGCCGACGATACAGGTTTAGAAGTCTTTTATCTTGCAATGAAACCCGGTGTGTATTCCGCGCGGTATGCAGGAGAGAAGGCTACATATGCGGATAATTGCAATAAATTGCGGCAGGCAATGAACGGTGTTGCGCCGCGTAGACGGAAAGCGCAGTTCCGCACCGTTGTCGCCATTGTCGGCAAGGGGATTGAACGGACAGCGGAGGGAATTGTTGAAGGAGTGATATGTGAAGAACCGCGCGGCAGTCAGGGATTTGGTTATGATCCGCTCTTTATGCCGAACGGGTATTCCAAAACGTATGCCGAAATGACAATTGAAGAAAAGAATCAACTTAGTCACCGCGCCCGTGCATTGGAAAAAGCGGTTGAGATATTGAATAAATTGTAAAGCACAGGATAATTATTTTGCGGTATGACTTCATAAACCAATAATTCACCCTACTGATTTCTGCAAAAAAATCCCCGAACTCTTTTTGAATTCGGGGATTTGTGTTTGTGAACGGTTCTAATGACTATTTTGCACCGGGTTTCACATCGAACCGCACCGTTTTATCCCACGTGTGCTTTTCTTTCTTGATGAATTCGATGTAGGATGCTTTTAAAACCAGATAAATCCACAATTGACAATAGGTGAAATACATCAGTAAGATCACAAATATATTGCCGAGGGTGTCTTCGTCATCGTACGAAATTGTTAAGATGATTTCAAAAATAAAGAGGATAAATGCCATCATCCACACAATAGTGTATGGTCCCGGCAGACTCATGGTTACAAGACCGACCGCACTCACAATAAAAAGAATATCGGAAATGATCATCGCCACAAAAAAGACATAATAGAGCGACAGAGTATACAAAAGATCGAATGCAACTCGTTTGCTTTCGAATTTCGGCAAGTCCTTCCAGAATTTTGTTATAACATAATTGTTCCCGCGGACCCAGCGTAAACGCTGTTTCAGCCAGACCTTCCATTCCTGCGGTTCCTGTTCATACGTTATGGCATACGGAATAAATTTGATCTTGTAACCCTCTTCGTATAAGCGTATGCTCATTTCGGAATCTTCCGTCAGCGCTTCCTCATCCCATCCGTTCAGCGAACGGAGGAGATGTGTCCACATGACGTAGTTCGTCCCGGGCAGCGTTGCCACCTTGTGCAACTGCCAGCGTCCGGCTTGCAGCATCGACTGGAAACTGAGCGTTTCAATATTGATGAATCTGTTCAGCAGTGTGGCGTGCTTGTTGACCGAACGGAATTTTCCGATTACAGCTCCGAGTTCTTTATTTTGAACGAGCTGTGTGACAAGATAACGAAGCGCGTCCGGATCGGGAGTGTTGTCTGCATCATAGACGGCAATAATATCGGACTGAACCTTTGGTATCGCAAGATTCAAAGCCCGCGATTTACCTTTTCCCCCTTCACCTTTCGGCACGTTGAACAGGATCACCCGTTCGTCGCTCTCTGCAAAATGTCGGACGATCTCTTCCGTGCTGTCCTGTGATCCGTCGTTGATGATAATGATGCGTAACTTCTCCCGCGGATACCTGAGTGCAAGCATAGACCGCACAGTGTCGCCGATAACCTTTTCTTCATTATGCGCGGGGATCAAAATGGTGCACGATGGAAAATCTATTGCAGTTCCGTCGGCAAGCTGCTTTTCTCGCATGGAGCGTACATAATTGATGTATCCGAAAACCGTCAGAACAAACTGGTAGGCGATCATGAACCAGATAAGGATAACAGCCACGACAAACAATGCACTCAGATCGACTTCCAAAACATTCATATACTTTTCCTTACTTTGTGCGCCGCAGCGCGCTGTTTCACAACCTTCAATCCCACGTACATCATTAACAGCAGAACAACGGCACTGAATCCGAAAATTGCAATTGCATAGGTAGACCAGAAACTGGTAAGACTAACGCCATACGCGAATTCATCTCCGGTATAAATCAGAACGGAGTGTTTCCCCGTTGGAAGGGAGATGGTATAACAATCATTTCCCGGCAGGATCACTGTTTGAAATTCTTCTCCGTCAACAAGCACTTTGGTCGGCTTTGCATTCAGCGAGGCCAAAACACGCTGCGATGACTCGTATTCGAAATCGAGATTTCTCATTGAGTGGTTGATGGAAAGAAGGTTTGCATTTATGGACAACAACTGCAGTTCAAGCTGTGACGTGGAAAACTCACCCGATCCCGACGATTGAAGACCCAAACGGTGTTCTCCGGCTGGGATCAAAATATTTCCTTTGCGCACAGGCATTCGCGGTGAACCGTCGATGCTCACCTCGGTGATATTCTTTGGAACAGATAACGTAAACGACCTTGGGCTGGATACGGAAATCTCATTTCCGAAATACTGATACGTAACATCGGTGGTAAGCGCATTACCGTACAGCGAAAGGTCTTCCGGAGGGACGGTTGCTTCACTATAGATAGTGGAACGGATAGTTCCCAGTGCCGCACTGCGGACCAGCTGGTATCCTTCAATACCGGTTGGAGTTAATGTGGGGAACGCAGTGACTGTTGATGTTTTTCTGAATTCCAAAATATTAAGGTCAAGCATCAAATGGTCCGGATGACTTACCTCGGACCGGTACCGGTCAGCAATGGCCTGATAGCGCGTTGGCGAGGTTGACCATTTGTTTTCCGGGTCTTCCACCTGCAGATAAAAATTGTATTTCTTTTGAAGCGTAATAATATGGTCCATGTCCACGGCAATATTTTCACGCAGTTCGGGCGAGCCGTAACTATCCATTGCCGTGACGATGACCTGGAATCCCGGCCGCTGTTCGGTAAAGATTTTGACCGAAGAAAGTATCCGTTCATAGACTCCGTCCAATGCATGCACGCGGAAATCGGTAACGGCAGATCGGGAAGCGGCATTCGTCTTCCAATAATGCTGCGAGGTATCGCTGAATACGGATTGTAGATCATATCCATACCGGTGTTTGAATTCATCCTTTGCCGTGTGATGCATCGGTGTAAAGTAGTTTACATCTTTGAAACCTTGTCCGGCTTCAAAGTACAGTTCGGCAATGTTCACGCCATCCCAATCATATTTTTGCAACAAGCCGGTATAGAGAGCAACCATCGAATCCACGCAGCGCACATCGGTCAATGCAACAGGGTATCTCCAGGACGGACGCACATCTTCCCCCTTAATATTTTTTTCGCGCCATTCGGGATGATCAGTCCAGAATTTTTGACTGACCTGAGGCGGTTCCAGCCATGCATAGACCAGGATGCCGTTGGCATGAGCAACACGGATCAGCCGCTCGTAATCGTATGTGTATTTCGGATACTGATGCCAACCGGACGCATGAATGATACGCACACCCTGTTTTACCCATTGTGCAGCCAATTGCTCAATAGAATACGCGTGCCGAAGTCCCGGATCAAAATACAGTTCAAGTGCTTCGCGTTTGATGAACGGACGGAGGTCGAAATATTTTTGAATGTACTGGATGAAGTAGGGATATAAACTGTATCCGTGAGGAGACAGGGGATCGAAGAGTGAATTCAGAAATAGAATTTTACCGTTTCCGAACTTTCTTCCGATTACCATCGGTAATTCCGTTGCCTCATCGCTGCAAAAGATCTCGTCGATCCCTTCCGCTTCAAATTTAGGGACCAATTGCGGGTCACGCCACGTCAGCGATTGTTCGGAATAAAACTTATCCCGCACACGGGAGATACGCAGCATCGATTTCAGATGCTGAATGCCGAACTCTTTTGCAAGCTCGGTTTTTGAATCGGTAATAAGATTGCCTCCCCTGGAAACAAAACTTGTCAGAATATCATAGTCGGTCTGTTTCAGCGAGTCAACAAATCCGGAGGGAACGATGACCAGATTGTACGGCGACAGATCAAGAGGTTCGTTAACAAAGATCGTATCGACCGTAATGTTCACGCTTTGCAGCGCGGATATGTAAGATGCCTGATTATTGAATTGCGCACCGCGTAAAAAATGATTCCAGAGTACGGCAACCCGCGGATATTTCCAGTTGATTTCCGGTGCCAGGGTTTTTTCCCACACCTGCGTTGCCAGGCGTTCCGTCTTTTCCAGGAAAGAAATTTCTTTTATGCGCACATCGGTCTGTTCCGCCTTATACGTCTCACCTTCGTTCAGCGATATTGTCTTTACGACTGAGCCTTTCACCCGTTCTGGTGAAATGTTCTTTTCCTTTAGCTCACCGCTGTGATCGAAATACGATTCCACAAGATACTGATCGTTCAATGTAAGTGAGAGCTGCTGAGTTCCGCACAGGATCATTTTTTCGTTTGCCTTCACCCAGTGCGGATATTCTTTCAGATCGAGAAATGTGTATCCCATTCCCTGCATTCCGTCAACGATCTCTTCTAAAAGCGATATGCGGATGAAAGGGTGGAAGAAAAATCCGGCCACTCCGTCGCGGACATTGAGCAGCGTTTTGGCGCCGTTTAGAATGACCCGCACGGCATTTTCGCCGACTTCGGGATTTTTATCCTGCGGAACATATCCTAAATTTTCCGGGTAGATTGTTTGACCGTACAGATCCTTATTGATGATATAAGGAAAATACTGGCTGAAATCTGCATCTTCATTGGCGAGTCTTTGTTCACAGGCAGTGCTGAAATGCTTTGCTGCTGTTTTATAGGCGAGTTTCGATGCCGTATAGTGTGGCGTTTCCCAGATCAACGGATACAATCCGTTGCGCATAAATTCCTGAATCCCTGTTTCGAACTTCCGTTCAATATCCGCCTCGGTCTGTTCTTTGATCGGCTTATTCGTGCTTTCGTCCCAATACTCAAAATCGACCGTTGTCGTTCCCTTGTATTGATGTGTCGTTCCGTGCATTACAATCGTTCCGCCGTTGCGCACCATATATTTCAGAGCATCAACAAGATCGGGCCGTTCGGACAAACTGGAGCGCGTTCCGGTGCTGGGATCGACATAAAAGGGAACAACGCCGACCAGAAAAGGGATCTCTTTTGCCGACAGCATATCGGCAATGTCACGAAGTTCGTTCGGATCTTCATACGCATCCACATCTTCAATGCGCACAATGGCCGTATGCCGTTCTTCGTGATCCTCGCCAAGAAGATCATGCAGCATATCGGCAAAAAGAAGATACCGGTCGCCAACATCCGTATATGACAGCGGGGAATCCGCAATGTATGTAAGATTATCCGACCGGACGATATAGGGAAGTTCGGAAGAAGTTTTTTTCGCGCGGATCGATGCAATCACTTTAACTTTTTGTTTGTCCGCAATGTGGATTATTCCGGTCGTCATTTCAGAACGTCCGAATATTTTGGAACCGTACAACACTGTTGAATATTCGGTTGCAGAATCAAATCGTGCAACGGTAAATCCGAAATGCTTTTCAACAGGGAAGTCTCGGCAGAATTCAATAAAACCGGTGCTTAACCATACGACCTGTTTCGTCGTTTTAAATACATCGGTCAAGAACACCTTTGGGACAGCATTGACGGGATTGAATCCTGTGTAAAAAATCATGTCAAACCGTTCCATCATCTCCGGCGTATAGTCGTGAACAGCAATCAACGTGGACTGCACGGCGAAATGCCCGAACAAAGTAAGGATCTGTCTGCCGACAGCGTAGGAAGGATTGTTGAGATCGGAAACGCCTTCCGTAACAACAAGAACTTTTTTGTGCTGTTGTGAAAAGAGAGAAACAGACAAAAAACTGAAAAGTACAATGAAAAATATTTTTCGCACGTTGTTCTTTCTTACCGTGGTTTGAATTCCTTAACGGTCTTTTTTGACAGACCAAAATATTTGCTGATGATTGCTGTGATCCGCTGCGATGCAAGACCATCGCCATACGGATTTGTTGCCGTTGCCATTGCTTTATATGCTTTAGGATTCTCTAAAAGTTTACATGTTGTGGAATAGATCAAATTCTCATTCAACCCTACCAGTTTTGCAGTACCGTATTTCACCGCTTCCGGCCGCTCGGTTGTGCTCCGCAGTACCAGCACCGGCTTTCCGAGCGAAGGGGCCTCTTCCTGAACTCCGCCCGAATCGGTGAGGACGAGCGTTACACGGGCGATCGTATTGACAAAATCCAGATAGTCGAGCGGTTCTATTAGCATAACATTCGGCACATGCGATAATATCGGGTACACGATATCGCGGACAATAGGATTCAAATGAACAGGAAAGATAAAATCGATATCGGGATATTCAACTGCCAAACGCTGCACAGCTATGCAGGCGCCGTGCATCGGTGGTCCCCAATTTTCGCGGCGATGCATTGTGATTAGAATGCGGCGCTTTTTCCCTTCAAGCATTGTATTCAGCGGTGCGTATCGGAAACGGTGCTGTTTCTGCACGGAGGTATTCAATGCATCGATGACCGTATTACCTGTAATAAATACCGATTGCGGATCGACATGTTCCCTGAGCAATGCTTTTTTGGATGTGTCGGTCGGCGCAAAATGCAGGTCTGCCAGACATGTTGTCAATCGTCTGTTGATCTCTTCGGGGAACGGATTATTCTTGTCGTATGTGCGTAACCCTGCTTCAACATGAGCAACGGGAATGTGCCGGTAGAATGCAGCCAAACTCCCCACAAAAGTTGTGGAAGTATCACCCTGAACGACGATCATATCGGGCTGTTCTTTCACAAGAATGTCATCCAATGCGCCGATAATATTCTTAGTGATCATGGCCAGAGACTGATTCGGCTTCATCACGTTCAGATCGTAGCGGGGATTAATCGTGAAAACATCGAGCACCTGGTCAAGCATCGAACGGTGCTGTGCGGTTGCTATGGGTATGACGTCAAAATGTTTGTGCTGCCGCTGCAAATCTACAATAACGGGAGCAAGTTTTATTGTATCGGGCCTGGTTCCAAAAATTACGGCTATCTTCTTCATCAATAATCCTGAAATTAAAAAGTTGTCACTGATTTCCTTTACAATTTAAGCAAAAATATGCGTATTTCTTTGTTTTTATTGTTTTGGTCGTGAACAGGACATCAATGAAAAAGATTTTTATGATTCAATGCCCCGATGATACCAGAGAGTATGTGAGGCTGTATCGATTTCCAGGAAGGTTTTAACATTTTCCATTTATATGCATCTATTGCAAAAATTCTTCAAAAACTGCATCCGAATGATAAGGCATAGCCGAAGAGCGAGTAATCGTTATACGCATCATTCGACGCATTCCGGAGATAATTTGCGCTGACGGAAATATCGAAACCGACAGTTTCCGTTATTTGAAAAAATCTTGATGCGTAAAGTTCAATATCGGTTCCTGCATCTTTGCGGTTGTTTGTTGTGCTCTGACCGGAAAGAAGATCGTAGGCCGGAGTTTCATACGTCTTTAGCTCCATGGTAACATGGGCGGAAAACTGTATCTCGGATGGGAGTGTATAATTCAGTAGAAGATGCAATTCTGGTCCGTGAGCATTAAAGATGCTGTTATACAGATCTTCGTTCAGTGTGAGCGTGGAACTGCTCTGAACGAGAGACAGTAGTGTTGACCGGGAATTGATCCTGTACACACATTCAATTCTTAGTGCTCCGTTGTCCCAGTTTCGGAGAATAAACCCGCCAGCAGCTATCTGATAAGCTGTTTTTGTATTTGGTCGTTGCAAAACGGTTTTCCCCGATTCACCTGTATCGGGGTATGTGAAATATACCCAATGCCCCAGTTTACCGGATCCCACAAAATTTGAATCGCGTATTATTTGAACAACATACGAACGCGTTTCCTCGAACTGAGAAGTATCATATTTAATTTTCGAAAAATATTTCAATCCACCGCTTAACGAAACCCCATACTGAAATGGTTTGCCGTCCCCATTTTTGAGATCGAGCGTGAATATTTCGGACAGATTATTATATGGATGCAGATTCTGGTAATAGCGATACTCCGTTTTGCTGTTGATGCCAGCCGAAAAGCCGCCGCCGATAATAACATTCAAACGATTGTTCAATATCAGGCCTTCGTTATCAAATTCCTTAAATTCATTCTTGTCATGTCTTGCTGATACCTGAATGTCCGTATGGAATGGGATTCCCGTGGAATCATCATCCTCTTCTGTATCCGACTCCTCATCATTTTCGGCAACAGAAGATAATGATCGGAACATTTTTGTATCGTAGTGAAGAGCAAGGCTATGCTCGTAATAGTTGCGCAGCGTAAAACGATGAAAGATCATCGAACCGCCGACGTACTGAATTTTTAGTTCGGATCGATCGAGTGAATGAGCGGAAGTGACTTCAACATAGTTCTGGAAGAGCTGATCGGACAGCTTCTGATAATTATAGAGCGGATTTGAACTATAGCCGTACGAAGCAGAACCGTATGCAGATATTTGAGAAAATAGTATTACGGGAAAAAATAATACTATGAAGAGCGAGAATGTTATTTTTGCCACGGTTGTTATATATATTCCACTTCGGTTAAAATATTGTTCTCCGGTTTTATATCAGTAAGGCCGAGCAGTCGGAGACGCTTGAAACACGTGCTCAACAAATTACGCAAAAATAACGCATGGAAGAAGAGTTAACGGAAATGTAAAAAACACAAATCCCCGAATTCATTAAAGATTCAGGGATTTGTGCCGAAAGGACATTCAAAAAAAGTCTATTGTACCTTCAGATCCTCCAATTTACCATTGGTATTGACGGCAATACTTTTACCATTCGATCCGTTCTTTTTGAATCGCGCGAACATTGATGAGGGACGGTTAAAGAAAGCAGGAATTCTTGTTTTCCACTCATCTATTTTCATATAGACAACAGGAATTACCAGTAATGTTAAAAACATAGAACTTGTAAGACCACCGATAAGAGCCCAGGCTAAGCCGGACTTAAACTCCGAACCCGAAGCAGTTGATAGTGCAATTGGCATCATACCGAAAATCATAGTAGCCGTGGTCATCAAAATTGGTCGTAATCTCGACTGTGCTGCTTCAAGCAATGCTTCGTAAACAGTTAATCCTTTTTCAAGGCGGGTTTGGTTTGTTCTGTCAACAAGAAGAATAGCATTCTTTGCAACCAGCCCCATAAGCATAATAATACCGAGAATACTAAAGATACTCAGCGCACTTTTTGAAATAGCAAGAGCTGCCATTGCACCAATCATTGCCAGAGGAAGTGAGAACAATACGACGATTGGATAAACATAAGAATCATACAGAGCGACCATAATCAGGTAGATAAATAAAATACCGATCGCCATAGCGATAAAAAGACTATTAAATCCTTCGGCGCGCTGCTTTTCCTGTCCAAGATATGAAATTGAAACGCCAGCCGGCAGTTTCGTATTGGCAATAGCCTTTTTAAAATCTTCCATGATCGTCCCTGCCGGACGGCCAAGTGTTTCGCCTTTCACATACAATACACCAATGCGGTCTCTCCGTTCCAGCCGTGTCGGGCCGGAAGAATGAGTGATTGTAGCAAATTGGTTCAGTTCAATTTGTTGTCCGCGGTTGTTCAGGAAAGTAATATTGCCGATTTCCGTTGTTCGCGAACGGTCAGATTCATCAAATTGAATCCGGATATCATATTCGTTGTTGCCGTCGCGGAATTTTGATTCATCATCTCCTGTTAATGCAATGCGCAATGTTGAACCAACATCGGAAACGGAAAGTCCGAACTGAGCCATCTTAGCCCGGTCAATGTCGATGTTCATTTCCGGTTTGCCGTCTTCAGAAGAAAGACGGATGTCGGTAGTTCCGGCAATTGTTTTCAAAACATCGGAAATTTGTCCTGCAGCTTGAATTAAATCTTTATTGTCCGTTCCATACGCCGCAATTTGCAGTGAAGCATCATTTGCAGCGCCAAAAATACCAATGGGATTCACGAACACCTTTACGCCCGGTATTTCACTGACCTTTGCTTTGATCTCTTCGCCGACCTCCAGCGTTGATTTTTTCCGTTTGTTTTTTGGAGTAAGCGCAACATTCAGTTGTGTAAGATTATTACTCGAGATGGAAAGGATACCGCTTGCCTGTGCTCCAACCCCGGTGAACACCTTTTTAATTTCCGGTATTTCCGCCAACATTTGTTCGACTTTTAGGGTTGTCTGATTGGTTTGTTCGATTGAAGCACCGGGAGGTAATTCAAGCGAAACGCTGAACTCACCGCGGTCAGACTGCGGCATAAATTCATTCCCGATAAGCCCAAGTGCCGGTAAGGATAACGACGCAAAAAATAATACACTCGATATTATAGCCACTTTTGATTTGTTGACCAAAGACCAAATAAGAGTTTTTTGATACGCTTCAGAAAATTTATGGTACATTCGTTCAAATGCCAGCGCAAATTTACCCAACAGCGTCCGGTCAGTTAACCGTTCAAGTTTTGCAAACCGTGATGCCAGCATTGGGGTAATTGTAAAAGAAACAAATAGCGACATCAGTGCGGCTCCGACAATAACGAGTGCATATTGCCGCAAAATGTTTCCTACGAGACCGCCGACAAGCGATAACGGAAGAAATACTACAACGTCTACCAGTGTTATCGAGAGAGCAGCAAATCCGATTTCGTTTCGCCCTCGCAGCGCAGCAAGGTTCGGTTCTTCACCTTTTTCAATGTGATGGTAAATATTCTCCAGCACCACGATCGAATCATCCACCAGAATACCGATCACCAACGATAACGCAAGAAGCGACATGATGTTAAAGGAAAAACCCATTGCATACATGAATGCAAATGTTGCTATCAGCGATGATGGAATTGCAACAAGAACGATAAGCGAGTTGCGGAAACTATGTAAAAACAAAAGCATCACAATGGCAACCATTAATACAGCAAGCGCAAGATCTTCTTTTACGGCCCGAGCTGCATCCGACGTGAATGTTGAGCCGTCCTGTGAAATATCAAAATAGATACTTTGTTCTGTGTATTCATTTTGAATTCTAATCAGCTCGTCACGAACCAATTTGCTGACGGTAACAGCATTTGCATCGGATTGCTTTACAACGGTAATGCCGACAGAGGTTACGCCGTTGATTCTATTTATTTGTGAATACTCTTTAATGCCGTCCTGAACTTCTGCAATATCTCCCAAACGGATATCGCCTCCCTGACGTGAACGGGCAACGATAAGATTTCTCATATCTTCGATGGAATGGAATTTCCCTGCCACGCGAACAACAAATTGTGCATCGGTATCCTTCACTTTTCCCGTTGGGAAATCCATATTTGCACTGCGTACAGCTTGTATAATCTGCAAGACAGAAAGGCCGTATGCACGGACCTTGCTGGCATCAAGATTCACCTTAATTTCCCGTTCGTCGCCGCCGGAAAGAGCAACCTGCGCAACACCGCTAATTTTAGAAATTCGCGGCTGAATTCTATCCTTCAGAAACTGATAGAAATCGCGTGAATTCATTTTGCTTGTAACACCCAAACGCAGCACGGGGATTTCATCGAATGCAATTTTTGATACGGTCGGCGGTTTGGCAGTTGAAGGAAGCTTTGATGCAATTGCATTTACTTTTCGGGATGCATCCTGAACCACATTATCAATGTTTGCTTCCTGCTTAAACTCAATAATAACAAGAGACAATCCTTCAAATGAGGTTGCACGGACGTTGTCAATCTTGTCGATGCCCGATACCGCATCTTCAATATTTTTTGTGATGTTATTTTCTACTTCATACGGAGATGCACCGGGATAGATCGTGGTAATGGTAATAATGGGTATAGACATCTTTGGAAATAATTCATAGTTCAGCTGAAAATAACTGAACAATCCAAGTACGCCGATAACGGTGAAAACAACCACAACGAGTGTAGGCCGTTTAATTGATAATTCTGTAATTGTCATTGCACATTCCTTGTTTGATGGAGGGGGTCACTCATTTGTACTAACACCGGACCCACATGATTATTTATTTTCTGACAATTACAGCAGCATTGTCCTTTAAATTATTCTGTCCGTTGACGACAACCATCTCGCCATCAGTCAATCCGTTCAATATTTCAACATTGGTGCCGGTCTCTTTCCGGATCGTGATCGAACGCAGTTTTGCGATATTATTTTGAACAACATAGATCTTTGCATTTTTCAGGCTACCCAAAAGTGCTTCGCGGGGAATGACGATATATTCTCCCTTGTTAGTCAGTGAAAAGCTTACCCGTCCGAACATTCCTGCTTTAAGAGGATACGTCTTGCTATTCTCGATGCGGACTTCAACCGGATATGTATGCGACTCATCTCCTTTTGCCGCGATCGTGATAACTTTTCCTCCAAATGTTGCGCTTGGGTAGACATCGGTTGTTACTTCAACATTGTCGCCGAGTTTCAGTTTGAACACATCTTTTTCCGCGACATTGATCTTCACTTTCAGTTTCGAAATGTCGACAATGTTTGCCACTACGCTCGGCTGAGGGGATCCTTGAAGCATCGACCCGATATCGACCGGACGTGCGGTGACGATACCGGAAATGGGTGTAGTGATCTTTGTATCTCGATATTGGCGGCGTGCAACGATATATTGCGATTCTGCGCTTTGAAAACTCCATCGCGCCTGCTCAATTTGAGATTCCGAAATGGATTTGTCTTTATAGAGAGATTCATAACGGTCGAGATCGTTTTTTGCTTTATCGTAATTTAATTTTGCTGCTTTATAATTGGCTTCTTTCAATTCATCATCGACTTCCACCAGTACCGATCCGGCCGTTTTATAATCGCCGACCTGTGCGTTCACTTTTACAACGCGTCCCTGTGTTTCCGACATGACAATCACATCGTTATTTGCAGCAATGGTGCCGGTTAACGAAAAATTGTCGGAAACGCTTTGTTTGGAAGCGGTAACGATGGAAACGGAATATGCCGTTGAAATCCCGGTTCCAGCGGCAGTGTCGGTACCGTTCTTTGCCTGACTGTTCATAATGAAACCTAAAGAAACACCGAACAGTACTACGCTGATGGAGATTAATTTGTATTTGGTCATTCGTATTATCCTTATCTATTATTTATTTAATTTTTTTATTTATTCACCAATGGAGCGCGAAAGACGCGCACTGGATAATTCGTATTCGATTAATGATTGGGTATAGTTCAATTTAGCCTGCAATAAAGCAACTTCGGCATCCAAAAGGTCGGAATTGACATTTAATCCTTTTTTGTAGCGTTCGTTCGTAACACGGTAGTTCTCTTCCGCCTGTTCCACACCTTTGCGGGCTACGGCAGCTCGTTCATTGGTCTGATTGACTGTCAGATAGCTTTGAGTGACATCCAGCAACACGCCATCCTTCATTTGGGATAACGCTTGTTCTGTTTGCGACAACTGTGCTTCCGCCTGTGTCGATTGGCTTCCCGAGGTATTCCAGTTCCAGAGATCGTAACTCAGCGAAACGCTCACATCCCACGTTCCCTTAAACTCATCTTTTGTCGGAAATATTCTTGAATTTGGTCTCAAATAATTATAGTTGCTTACCAAAAATATTTGAGGATACCAGCCCGAACGCGCAATGGAAAGACTTGATTCGCTTATCTTCAAACGTGCATTCATACCCAAAATATCCGGACGGTTTTCCACCGCTTTTTTAACAAGCGTTTCGATATCGGATTGCGCGGCAACACCGGTTTGTAATTGTGAAAGGATCTCGACTTCGGTGGACAAGGGAAGACCAAGCGTATTGTCCAGCATGATCATTGATAACGTCACATTATTCTTCGCATCGATCTGGCGGACGAGTGCATCGGAAAGCTGTACTTGAACCTTTAACAGATCGTTATTGGTCAGCAATCCCTGCTTCATCAGATTCTCAGCATCGGTGGCGTGCGCCTTGATCTGTCCGACATTCTCATCAACAACTTTTTTAAATTCATTGGCTCTGTAAAGATTCCAATAAGCATTTTTAATATTATAAATGAGATCGGATCGGTCTTTTTGAAAATCATGTTTCGTAGCTTCGTACGAATATTCTGCGATATCTTCTGAGCCGGATATTCTGTTCCCTGTGAAGAGCGGTTGCTGAATTGTTGCCCGCATTGTGTAATTATTAAGAACGGTTGGAGAAAGAACGATCGGCGGCAAAGCAGGATTGATAAAGTTTGGAATAGAACTTGCCGGAACGTTGCTTAACCGTGTATATGCCGCATTAACTTTCAGCGATGGCAATCCTGCTGCGCCGGCTT
The DNA here is from genome assembly GCA_903861125.1 of uncultured Ignavibacteriota bacterium. GTDB lineage: Bacteria > Bacteroidota > Ignavibacteria > UBA10030 > UBA8401 > UBA8401. The sequence continues at coordinate 21,396 of CAIOTF010000012.1, read as the reverse complement.
CGCTTGTCTTGGCTTCGGCCGCAATCACTTTAAATTGCGATGACTTCAGTGCTTTACTGTTTTCAAGTCCCGTTTGGATAGCTTGTTCAACAGTAAGGGAAAGTTTCTGTTGTCCGAAAACAACGGAACTGTACAGAATAATCAGAGAGATGAAATATTTATTCATTATGCTGCGACCTCTTCTTTCAATGGTTCGTTTAATTTTGATCTGTATTTTATTCTTCCTTCGTCGGTCATCATTCCTTCAAAAAACACGGTGACCGCTGCTTGATATGCCTGGCTTAAATTGATAGGGAGCTGCGACAACACTTCCGGATTAATGATGCCCCGCATTGCCGATGTATACATCAGTACGAACACCTGCACATTAACATCTTTCCGGAAGATACCGAGTTCTACACCTTTTGTTATCATTAATGCAAAATCGTTCTTCACTTTTTCGTTGCGGAAGTCTTCCACTTCTTTCCACAGTTCCGGCATTGTCCGCTGAATGTCAAGAGCGAACAACGGTTTCATCTCCTGCATTCTTGATGTCAGAAAATTGATCGTCAATTTAATGCGGTCGACGAATTCAATGGATTCGTCATTGCGGATACTTTCACACTGAGAGTGAATTGCATGCAGCTTCTCGTGTGTTATCTCGCGTATAAGATCATCTTTGCTTGGGAAGAATTTGTAGATGGTCTTTTTGCTCATACCCATGCTTTGAGCAAATTCTTCCATCGTTGTTTTGCTGAAACCGTTGTTAAAAAAATTCTCTTTTGCGGTTTCCAGGATCCTACTTTTGATTTCTAAATCGGACACCATTATCTCCTTTTGCCTACTATCAGAAACTTGTAACGTTTTTTTGGTTTCCTTTGTTCCATAAAAAAATGCAGATTTCCTGCATTGATTGACGTATATGTCTTACTGTCATTGCAAGAAACCGAAGTGGTTTCTTTGGTTTCCAATATAACAAAGGTTCGTCGTGTTTCCAATGTTATGAGAAAAAATTAATAAACAGGATAAATAGGTGTTTTTTTGCTAAAAAAGGCGGTTTAGTGAAGATGTGTGGTAGGTTTTTATCCGTGCTAATCAGTTCTTTCGGTGTTCATCCGTGGTATGCTTTTTAAAATATATTTTCAGTTTTTACCATTTCTTAAAGATTATGAATGTTGCGGCAACGATAAGACCGAACCCGACAATGTAATTCCACCGGAGTTCTTCTTTGAGGTACACAACGGAGAAGACAGAGAAAACAATCAGCGTGATAACTTCCTGTATTGTTTTTAATTCCACAGCACTGAATTTGCCGAAGCCATATCGGTTCGCGGGAACCATCAGGCAATATTCAAAGAATGCAATGCCCCAACTGGCAAGCACCACTTTCCACAAGTCCACATCTCTGAATTTGAGATGCCCGTACCACGCAAAAGTCATAAAAATATTGGAAGCGGTCAAAAGAAATATTGTTGTCATATGTTCATGAGAAATAGTGTGGATGAAAATATCAGATCACTATAGAAACATACGAAATATTCTTTCACAGATAAAGTGAGCTCAACGCAAACTCTCCTCAAGAGCAGTTTTCGCATCGGTCCGTTCATCACGGTATTTAACGATCATCGGTGTATACACGCTTAATCCATGCTCTTGTGCAAACGAAGATTCCACTTTTCTGCTTCCGGCCACAACGACTGCATTTTCCGGAATGACGATCGAACCTTTACGGTTCTTCCTGATAATTGTTTTATTCACAAGATCGTACACCGGTGTGGACGCGTTCAGGATCACACCGCTGCCAAGCACTGCTCTGCGCCGGACGATGGTTCCTTCGAAGATACCGCAATTGCCCCCGACCATCACATCGTCTTCGATAACGACAGGCAGGGCGCCGATCGGTTCCAGCACACCTCCCAATTGTGATGCGGCGCTTAAATGAACTCTTTCGCCTACATAAGCGCACGAACCGACAAGCGCATTGGAATCGATCAGCGTATTTTTTGAAACATACGCTCCGACATTGATAAATGCGGGGGGCATAATGATGACAGTCGGGGCAATATACGCCCCTTTCCGCACCGAGGTTCCGCCGGGAACGATCCGTACATTATCCTTTACGGAAAATGTTTTTAACGGAAAGGTATGTTTATCAAAATAGGAAAACGGCGATCCGTCCTGTATCTGATTCAATATTCCGAGACGAAATCCGAGCAGGATCCCTTTTTTCACCCACGCATTGACGATCCACTCGCCGTCAATATTCTCAACGGTACGAATTTCACCGCTGTCCAGCAGGGAGAGGAAAGAAGAGAACACCATATCGGCATCCTTTGTTTGATGTTCATGTTCCGATTCCACCGATTGCTGCAATGTTTCTGTCTCGATAATCATAATGTTTGCCCCACCAATGATAATTCTTCAAGCACGCGCCGCAGTTGAAATTTATGTTCCAATGTCATCGGTGTCAACGGCAGGCGATACGCCTCGCGGATGATACCCATCATTGAAAGGGCCGATTTAACGGGAATCGGATTTGATTCAATAAAGTTCATATTCATCAGGTCGAGCAATCGTTCATGGATCATGCGGGCTTTCACAAAATCCCCTTCAAGGCACCACCGAATCATTTGTGTGAATTCGAGCGGCACTTCGTTAGAAACAACGGAAATAACTCCGTCAGCCCCGAGCGACATCATCGGCAGCGCCAACGCATCATCGCCGGAAAGGACAACAAAATTATTCGGCCGATGACGTAATATTTCCATTACCTGAGGAATGTTGCCTGATGCTTCCTTGATCCCCGCAATTCCGGGAAGTTCGGCCAGACGCAATGTTGTTTCGGCATTGATATTACTTCCCGTTCTACCCGGAACATTATACACGAATACGGGAATATCTACAGCTTCAACAATAGCTTTGTAATGTTCGTAGAATCCCTGCTGCGTCGGTTTATTATAGTATGGTGCTACAGAAAGAACGGCGCTTGCGCCGATCGCCCTAGCATGCTGCGTGAGCGAGATCGCTTCGCGAGTGGAATTGCTTCCGGCTCCGACAAAATTCGGAACCCTTCCGTTTGTTTGTTCCGCAACGATATCCATTACATGATGATGTTCAGGATGCGAGAGCGTGGCGCTTTCACCGGTTGTACCGCACGGAACCAGAGCATTCACGCCGTTGGAAATTTGAAAATCAACGAGCCGGCGAAGCGATCCGGTATCGATGTCGCCGTTCTCCAGCATGGGAGTGACAAGCGCCGTAGCAACGCCGCGGAAAGAAAATGTTGATGACATAATTGTTCCTTTATTGATGAGTGAGTGATTGTTCAAAAAGTATTTCTTCAAATGTGAATATGCCGGATGATTTCTGTATCAGTTCCGCCGCCAGAACCGCACCGGACGCAAATCCGGACCGGTTATGCGCCCGATGAACCAGTTCGATCTCGTCCGCCGGAGAATGGAACAGCACGGAATGCGTGCCGGAGACACTTCCGATACGCGCACTGGAAATACTGATCTCATTTGGCTGGATAACGGACATGCCGGAAGATTCCTTGACTCCATCTTTCCTTTGCAAAGAGGAGAGAAGAATCTGTGAGATTGTCAGGGCCGTTCCGCTCGGCGCATCTTTCTTTTTGGTATGATGTGTTTCATGAATGGCCGTATCGTACTCCGGAAAGGAATTCATCAAATCGGCAGCATGTCGGACGATGCGGAAGAACATCTGAGCGCCGACGGAGAAATTTGTTCCATAAACGAGTGTTGTGTTATTGGCGCGGGCAATCTCTACAATTTCATTCTTCTGCTCGTGCCATCCGGTAGTACCTTCTACAAGGGGAATACCCAGCGCACCGCAGGTCTCTACATTGTGACGGACAGATGCTGCGGACGAAAAATCAATACAGCAATCGATCTTTAGTTCCCGGTAATAACCGGATGAGGAGGAGGGAAGGGGAAACTTTGATGAAAAACAGGCAACGATCGTGTGTCCGCCCTGAAGGGCTATGGATTCGATCTCACGCCCCATGTTGCCGTAACCAACAAGAGCAATGTTCATACTCATTCCTTTTTTGACAATAGATCTTCCAAATCTCTGTGATCCGGAAACCTATGCTTTAAAATGAAAAACGTAGAGAAGCGCTCTGGACTCTCTACGTTTGAATGATATGAACCGCACTGAATAACGGCAAAATGATTCTTTGCAGATCGTCATTAGCGCTTTGTTCCGATATCTCGAAACAACAGTCTGCAAGTCGTATTCTTGCATCCCAAGAATGGAACGGGAACATGTTCCATCTTTCGGCGGTGCTACCAGCTAACCTTTTCTTCATGCTTCATTGAGCCGTTCCGCTCTCCGCATGAATACTTGTGTGCACCGCTCCTCTAAGACTACTACAATTAACAAAATTGTATTTCGGTTGTCAACAAATATTTCGTATTTTTAGCCGGAGCATCCAACAAGTGAAAAAATATTTTTTTTGCCGCATAACGTGACGGTGTAGGAAACAATGATCGCAAAACTTGCTTTAGAGAACGGTACTATCTTTACCGGTGAACATTTCGGCGCCGAAGGTGAAACATTTGGTGAAGTGTGTTTCAATACCAGCATCACCGGGTACCAGGAGATCCTTACCGATCCGTCATACGCAGGACAGATCGTAACGATGACGTATCCGCTGATCGGCAATTACGGAGTGAATACGGAAGATGTTGAATCGGTGAAACCGCAGGTGAGCGGATTTATCGTAAAGGAATATTTTGATTTTTACAGTAACTGGCGCGCTGATTCGTCGCTTGGAGACTGGCTGAAGAAAAATAATATTCTCGCCATCCAGGGAATTGATACGCGCATGCTGACGAAGATTCTGCGGACAGAAGGAGCGATGCGGGGAGTGATCTCCACGCGGGATCTGAATGACGCATCGCTGATCGCAAAAGCAAAATCATCTCCCGATATGAACGGCCGTGATCTTGCGAAGAATGTTACAACAAAGGCCGAATACCGTTGGAGTGAAATAGATACAACCAATTATGCGTTGGGAACAAAGAATAACGAAACAAACAATGCGAAGTATAAAGTTGTGGTGGTAGATTACGGAGTAAAACAGAATATCCTTCGCCGCCTGACCACGTACGGCTGCGATCTGACCGTGGTTCCGGCAAGTTATTCAGCGGAACAGGTGCTGGCGTTGAAACCCGACGGGATATTCCTCTCAAACGGCCCCGGAGATCCGGGCGCGGTGAAATATGCAATTACCACCATCAAAGAACTTATCGGCAAGAAACCGATCTTCGGTATTTGTCTCGGTCATCAATTGCTTGGGCTGGCACTCGGTGGAACGACATACAAACTTAAATTCGGCCATCGCGGCGGTAATCATCCGGTAAAAAATCTGAAAACGAGCGTCATCGAAATCACGTCACAGAATCATGGATTCGCTGTTGACTGGAAGTCGATGGACCAGTCGCAGGTGGAACTGACCCACATTAACCTGAACGACCAAACGGTGGAAGGATTCGAACACAAGCACCATCCTCTTTTTTGCGTGCAGTACCATCCGGAAGCATCACCCGGACCGCACGACAGCGATTATCTCTTTTCAAAATTCATCACGATGATGGAGAAGCAGAAGAAATAGTGCGAAGATATCTGGCAATGTATATATTGCAGGGAAAAAAAAATGACAGAATATCTTCTCAAGAAAAGAGAGGAAGATGATAAGTCCAAATTTTTAGCCGGAGCAGGATATTCTCTTGAATCTGCCGATATATTGGCAACGGATATTCGTCAGCAAACGGAAAAATTTGAAGCTGTCCTTTATGATAAAACGGAATATGTTGTGACGATTGTAGAATTTCATGCCGGAGCGTCAACACATGAGCAGGGGTATACAGTGGAAGTCTTTAATGCAACAGGAGATACGATTGCCGTCGTTACGTTGCCTGCATCGCACCTTGAGCCTTTATTAAATACAGAAATACTTCATGTTCGTCACTTTCAGCAGGTGGCAGAACCGCCCACTCAATATCCCTCGGCCCAAAAATAAATTATTGCTTTTCCTTCTTCTCAAAGATCTCATCGCTCAATCCTTTGTTCACCTCATAATCGGAATACTTCAATTCCACCGATCCCTTTTTCGGCATGCGGTTCGGATTGTAGATTTTTTCCGCGGACGAATCGGCATTCTGTTCGAAATCAAATCGTGCAAAAATTCGGGATGGTACAATGTATTTGCCATTGATAACAGTACTTTCCACTGTCAGCTCTATCTTTCTTCCTTCGGACGGAAAAGCTTCCAGTTTTGTAATTGTCCAGTGTTCAGACTCGACCCATACGAAACTTTCCCGGACCTGCTTTCCCTTTTCGGGCTTTGTAATGAGACGGATCTTGTAGAATGTTTTTCCTCCTGAACTTTCTTTTCCCATTAATGATGCATCAAATTTAGCAAGCATATCGCCCGGATTCAGGTCCATCATATTCTTTGGAAGGAACGAGGTGTTCTTCGATTCCGTTTTGAATTTGTTCGGCTGCTTGAAATAGATTTTCACTTTCATTTCCGGCACACGCAGCCGTTCCATGTCCACCGTGGCGGTGAGCATGGCGGTATAATCCTTTACCGCATCAAAATTTGCCTTTACGTTTCGGAGTATCTTCTCGGCGGTCAGTTCCTGCGCAAAGGCCGTAAGGGAAAAAGAAAAAACAAGAATACTGCACAGAAGATATTTCTGCAGCGTGCCATACATCGTAGTTCTTGCAGTTTTCATGTTTATATCCTTGATTCTTGCCGTGCAATAACCTTGTTATAGATTGCCATCAGGACCGTTCCGGTAATTCCGATCGCGATCATGGAATACCACACATTGGAAGGATTTCCCGAGGCTTTTGATGTTTGATAGATCCAGCCGCCGAAAGGATCGCCGACAAACCGTGCGATGGCTATCGGAAGAAATGCATATCCCTGATACAATCCCTGCTGTCCTTTCGGTGCGATCTCCGAAATATATTCGTAATACCGCGGAGCCTGAATCATTTCGCCGATGGCAAAGGCGACAATTCCTGCGGCGATCGTGGGAATGGAAGGATGAATTGCAATGATAATCCAGATGAGCGACGACACCGCAAATCCCGTCAGGATTGCAGTGCGGGTCGGAATATTCTTCGTCCACCGGTTGATGGGGATTTGCAGCAAGATAATTGCGCCGGCTCCTGCCCACGACTGCACGATTTCGTACGGCGCTTCCTTGCCGATATAATCCGTTATGTAATACGGAACGATGATGAATTCCTGCCAGAAGATGACCCAGTACAGCGAGTAGATAAGCAGGAAGATCATGAACTTAAAATTTCCGAGAACAACAACAAGATTAGCCATTTTCTTGCCGAGCGTTTCGGTGATCTCGTTCTTTTCGTGTACTACATCTTTATAGAGGATCATGTTGACGATAAGCATGGCAAAGCAGCTTATGGATGAGACTAGATAGACAAATTCATTGCCGAAACTGTCGCGGACAAAATAAGCGATTGTCGGTCCGATCATTGCGCCGGCATTGACCAGCCAATAATAAATAGCGAAGCCGAGGGATTTTGTTTTTTCCGTAGAAGTGACGGCAACGGTTCCGAGTACGGATGGTTTGATGAACGATCCGCCAAAAGCTGTGAAGATCAGGAATGCCAGCAGCAGCCAGTAGAGAGGAATTCCGCTGTATATACCGGCAAAGGCGGTCATGCCTACCGAACCGATAAGAAAATAACCAAGGCCGAGGATTGAAAACGCAATATTGAATGCGCGCCGAAATCCCCATTTATCGGCAAGCGTTCCGCCGAGGATCGGAAGGAGATAGATCAATCCGCCGAAAATTCCGGAAAGCGTTCCGGCTTCCGTTTCGGTAAAACCGAGTCTGTTGCGCACATACACCATAAAAACAATTTGTTGTCCGTAGTATGCAAGGCGTTCAAACAGTTCCATTCCGTTGGCAACCCAGAACGACGGATGAAATCCGTCTTTTACTTCTTTCAATCTTTCCTGCAATGTCATTGTATTCCTTTATTTATGATAGAATATCTTTTCGTCGGAATATGAAGAGTGTTATCGCCCAAAAGAACAGACTGTTTGCCCCGAGCGCAAGGACAGAAGTGCGGATCCTTTCCCAATCATACGGATCACGGAAGGCTTGCTGCCATACATTCATATGTGTGGTAAAGAGCCATGGCTTAATCCCTTCAACGGATTCGACCGGGAGATTAGAAATAATAAGGAAGATGACGATCACCGTCATGGTTGTGATAATCGGGCCGATGGCATTTTCAACGAATGATGAGATGAAGAATGCAAGCGAAGCGACAACAAACATCGACCAGATAGCGAGCGCATAGGCAAAAAGAAAACGAATATAGAGATCGCTCTCCGGAAGGATCGTGATTCCATCCTTATCAAAAGCAATTAGATCACCGGTACCGAAGATCCACATTCCTAATCCAATGGATAATGCTGCAATGGAAATAACAATTGATGCCGTGTAGATCAGTGTAGCAATATATTTGGCATTCAATATCCGCGTGCGTGAAACAGGGCGAATGAGAGTAAGTCTGAAAGTTCCGGATGTAGCTTCACCGGACAGTTGATCACCGGCAACAAGAGTGATGAGCGCCGGAACGTGAACCCACAATCCGTTCATGATCAATTGTGCAATTACCCAGCCGTTAAAGAGATTTCCGGTAATTAAAAACTCGGATTGGAGGGACCTCAGTTGATGCTGGATGAACTTTCCTCCTTCCACCCACATGATCCACATGATCACAGGAATGAGGATGCCGACGGCTATGAAGCCGATATACGTCCGCCATTTGGCATAAGTCTTGAATAGTTCCCAGTAGATAAGATTGAGCATATTGTATTCAAATATTCAAAAAAATTGGTCATGCTGAGCAAGGCGCAACCGTAATATATTGGTTCATCCTTCGGCGCATGCTGATAAACAACATCGGCATTTGCTCAGGTCCGCCACAAAGTGGTCCCCCTTGGGAAAGGACTCCTTCGGAGATGAACATTGTTGTTGCGCCGCCCGCCAGAATGCGCAGCGGGCTGGCGCCGAAGCATTTCATCTTTTAACGCTCATCAGTAACCGACAAAAAATATTCTTCCAAACTGTGTTTCGGCTGCACGGAAAAGACCCGGCATTTCGCTTTTACCAGTTCATTGACCACCGAAGGGATCTCTTTTCCATCAATCTTTGCCACGATTCCTTCGTCGGTTTGTATTATTTCCGATACCGTTTTTATTTTTTTCAAAACTGCCATTGATCGTTTGACCGGCTCAACATTGAAGAGAATCTTATTCGCATTTGCTTTCAGCAGATCTTCAACCTTGCCCTGAACGATCATTTTTCCTTTGTTGATAATCGCCATGCGTGTTGCCACCTGCTCCACTTCATTCAGCAGATGCGAGGAGAGAAAAACGGTGATACCGCGTTCTGTTGTCAGCCGTGTTATCAATTCACGTACTTCTTTCATTCCCTGCGGATCAAGTCCGTTTGTAGGTTCGTCAAGCATGATCAATTGAGGATCGCAGAGAAGTGCCTGCGCTATGCCGAGGCGTTGTTTCATTCCATGGGAAAAAGTTTTCACTTTGTCCATCGACCGTTCAGCGAGACCGACAATGCCGAGCGTTTCATTTATTTTTTTATCGTCGGGAGTTTTTCCGAGTGTGAGCGAACCGGCGATCTGCATATTGCGGTAGGCGGAGAGATAAAGATAGAAATCCGGTTTTTCCACGATGCCGCCAACATTTTGCAACGCAGCTTCGCGCTTCTTAAATAGATCGTGACCGAACAGCTCCACCGTACCGGTCGTCGGTGTGATGAGGGAGAGGATCATCCGTATTGTTGTGCTTTTTCCCGCGCCGTTCGGTCCAAGAAAACCGAACACGTCGCCCCGGTGCACTTCAAGATTGATCTCTTGCGCGGCCCAGCGGTTCTTGTAGTGCTTGCCGAGATTTTTGGTGCGGAGGATGATATCGCTCATGACAATTGAGAATTGACAATGGAAAATTGAAAATTACTGCACCGTAATTCTATCCAAACAGCATCCATTGTCAATTGCCCGTTTTCCATTCAGAATTAGTTCGGTTCCCGAAGAATATCGGTTGATTGAATATCTTTCCCTTCGGTGATCTTTGCTTTCGCCGCTTTTCCCTTCAATGCATCTTCGATCACTTTCACATGTCCGATTTTTGTTTCTTCGGCACCGAGGTCAAGCCCCGTATCCGGATCTTTGATCGGTTCGCCGACGCGGAACACGTCAAATTCCATTCCGACTTTTACATTTCCTTCGGAACCCGGTTTCATTAATAATGTACCGTCGCTGTTCATCTTCAAAATTTTTCCGGTGAAAGGAATCTTTCCCATATTATCCGTGATCAATTCAATCACACCGTCCACCGCTTTACGGCATGCTTTGCCGATATCGGTATCGTCCCAGCTGTCCATGTTGTTGAAGTCGACCCCTGAATAATCAAATGAAATTCCGGTGGTGGACTCTTCTCCTTCTTTCGATTCAGCTGCAACAATTTCACCCGTGACGGTATTCACAAGACGCACATCAACTACGGCACGCGATGTTTTGCGTTTAATACCGCCGCTGATAAAAGACAATCCGCCGGAAACCTTATTTTCCTTAGTCCCGAATTCCGAAACCGACCCGACAACGATCAGTTCAACTCCGAGCAGTTTTCCTACTTTTGGCGCAGTTTCCGCCGTGACAAGTCCGCTTTCACCAAGTTTTTGTTCCGCCAGCACTTTTTCCAGTTCCTGGCGTTCTATTACGGTAAACTTTCCCGATTTTACCAATGCTGTAGTCAGCATATCGGCAACACCGGAACCGAGATGAGCGTAGCCGGAGCCCGTTTTATCCTCAAATGCTGAGATTGCTACGCGTTTTTTCAATTGTGCATCGGCTAACGAAAAAAGAAGTACTGCGGCAAGGAATAGAGTTATGCTTTTCATAAGTAGTCCCCGATAAGTGTATAGAATTGTGAGTGAAGTGGAGGAAATATAGAGAGATTGAGGGCGAAAGGCAATGAAGGAAAGTGGCAACTTTTACCCGACTTGTGCATCTTACTGGCACAATTGAACAATAACAGGACCAATGAACACAACGACGGTACCGGACGAAGAATTGATCGTGCAGTTAAAGAACGGAGAACTCAACGCCGGATCGGTACTGTATATACGTCATAAAAATGCGGTCTATTCATTTTGTCTTCGGATGCTCAAGGATCCGGCCGCGGCGCAGGATGCGGCACAGGAAACGTTTCTGAAAATGATCACAAAGATCCAGTCCATAGAGCGGGGCGTAACATTAAAATCATGGCTGTTTTCGGTTGCACGAAACGAAGTGCTGATGGTAGTACGCAGAAAAAAAATAATTTCCATGGAACAGTTTGATGATGAAACGGTCGTGTTCGATCATTCAACTCCATTAAGCATTACTCTTCAGACTGAAATGAAGGAAAAACTTCTGACGGCGATCATGCAGTTAAAACCCGCCTACCGCGAAGCATATTTATTAAGAGAAACAGAAGGCTTTACGTACGAAGAGATCGCAACAACAACATTAACAACGGTGAGTGCCGTAAAATCAAAATTGTTCAAAGCGCGCGCGGCATTGAATGAAATGCTGAAACCGTATCTGTAAGGAGAAATAATATGGACCATCAAAAAATTCAGGAACAGATCAGTCAGTTTATGGATAATGAACTGCCGAAAGAATTGCAGCAAGCGTTGTTCCGGCATCTGTCGGAATGCGAACTGTGCAGGGAATTCTTTATCGATACGAAAACAATCCACGACGCGGTGAAAGAATTGGCATATGATACGGTTCCGCATGCGATGGACCGAAAGTTTGAAGTTCTGGGAATGAAAGAAACAGCTTCACAATTTCGGAACAGAACCCTGACGATTTCAATTCCAACGGCAGTATATTCCATAGGCGCGGTGATCATGATGACGCTCTTTATGTACGTTGTCGGGAACATTCAGGAAAAATATTTATCAGATCAATTTCTTCAATCGGTCAATATTTCCCGTCAACAGCAAACGATCTCTTTTGACGTCAATTGAAATTACTATCAGATGTTACGCAAATCATTAATACTGTTCATGGTGAGCAAGGCGCAACCGTAATATATTAGTTCATCCTTCTGCCGCCACGAAGTGGTCGCTTCGTGAAAGGCATCCCTTCGGGAGGCGCATGCCGGTAAACAACATCGGCATTTGCTCAGGTCCGCCGCAAAGTGGTCCCCTTGGGAAAGGACTCCTTCGGAGATGAACATGGTTGTTGCGCCGCCCGCCAGAATGCGCAGCGGGCTGGCGCCGAACCATTTTTTAATTACTTTCATACTTTCTGCGTAACATCAGTTATTATAAAGGAGGCTTCATGAAATATATCTATTGGTATGGAGCAGGTCTGCTCGCCATCGGCATTCCATACGTTGCTTTTTATAATCCGTACGATCTTTGGGGCTCGATCATCGCCGGAGCTGCCGGAGCTGCATTATTCTTGCTTGCTCTCTCTCTATATTCTTTAAAGCAAAGCTCATCCCGCAAGGAAGATGTCATTACAGGTATTGTCTGTGTTATGCTTATCGCCGGATTCGCACTTGAGTCAGAAAAGCATTATACAATGACGACGTATCAACGGCAGACGCTTCTGAAGATCAGAACGGTGATCGGATCCGGGATTATCATTACGGACAAGATCTATGGAACCATGATGCCGACGCTCCGTGCGTATTATCGTCAGCCGGAAAAAGGAAAAAAAATGGAAACAATATTCCGGGAAATGTACGGTGCATCTATTGCGGACGGGTCGTTCAACAAATATCCACCGTTAAAAGATTATGTCAGGGAGTTCGATATTATGACCTATGTATCATACCAGGGAGACTCAGTCGTTCAATATATCTGCATCGATACGACGGCGCGCGGAATTGATGAACATTTTAAGAATGCATCAGGGCATACCGGTAAATTGCAATATCGCTCAACGCTGTCCAAAAACGGAGTGAAATATGAACGAACCAATTGATATGAAAAAGAAATCAATCGTCTCTTCCTGGCAGTTCATGTTTTTTGCGGGATCCGTATTTGTGCTGATGGCAGTGCTCGTAAAAGCATTCATCGCTATCCCGCAAATGCCGTTCAATACTTTCTTTGCCTTTCGCGGATGGATGGATTGGCTGGAACACGTTGCACCATACTCTGCTGGCTACATAACTGTTGCGAACGGCATCGCAGAATTTTCCGGAAAACCGTTATCCGAAGTAGGATTAATGTCATATGTCAGTGTCTTTATTTCAATCTATTTTACATTCGTCTTGGCACCGACAACGTACATCTTGCTGCGGAAAAAGATCAGTTCATATGCGGTACACGAAAAGCGAACCCCGCTTCCATTGCGGATACTTGTCACTATCACAGCCGGCTGGTGTCTGTTATATTCGGGATTTGCGTTAGCAACCTTCTTCGCTTCGAGTTCTGTATTTTCAATGATGAAAAACGATAATGCTTTGTCACAATACAGAGATGATATCGCCCGGCAATTGGTGGATATTTCATTTAAGGCACAACAGTACTATATTTTTCCGGTTGCAGATGGCGGTGGCGGAAATAGTTTCATGAAAGGAAAGAGGAGTGTGAAACTGGATGATCTTGGATTCAAGGAGACAACATCGCTGGGCCGCTTCATTATGCTGCCGAGCGAAGCCGATACTGCGATACAAATACTTTTTCTTGGCAACAAAATAATTCCCAAGCAGCCGTATAATCCAAAAGATTCCGATCACCTTGTTGAGTATGAACTGACAATCTATCCTGCCAATTACATAATAACACAAAAAAAATAGTGCGGGTATTAATGACGGCGTGAAAATCTTCATGTCGACCGGACTTGATCCTTGTTTCCCCCTCTTTATTTTTTTACCTTGAAACCAATCGTGAAACCTCTGAAATCTTAACGATTTCAGAGGTTTTAATATCGAAAATCCCTTAGTCTTTCTATCGTGTAATGTAATATGTCCACCCCCTTAATGAAACAATACGCCTCCGTAAAGGCGAAATATCCGGATACGATCCTGCTTTTCAGGATGGGGGATTTCTACGAAACATTCGACGAGGATGCAAAAACAACATCGAAAGTGCTGGGAATTACACTGACCCGCCGCGGCAAAGCGGGAGATGTGGGCGAAACTCCGCTGGCAGGATTTCCCTATCATGCACTGGAGACATATTTACCAAAATTATTGAAGGCTGGACTTCGTGTAGCGGTATGCGAACAGTTGGAAGATCCGAAGTTTGCTAAAGGACTTGTTAAACGTGATGTGATCGAAGTTGTGACGCCGGGTGTTTCGTTCTCCGACAAGATCCTTGAACAAAAGCAGAACAATTATCTTGCCTGCGTTGCATTGCCGAGCGCCATTGCCGCCGCCAACGATCCGATCGGTTTTTCATTCGTCGATATCTCCACCGGTGAATTTTCTGTGTCAGAATTTCCGTTCCGCCAGCTTCCGGAGATACTGGGCTCTGTCGCTCCGTCAGAACTGCTTGTGCAGAAACGGGATAAGGAATCGTTCCAGCAGCTTCTTGCAGCACACTACAAGGGCATGTATACGTCGCTCGACGATTGGCTTTTTCAGTACGATTACGGAAACGAAAAACTTCTTCAGCATTTTAAAACGCAGTCGCTGAAAGGCTTCGGCATTGAATCGATGAGCATCGGCATTATTGCCGCCGGCGGCGTGATGCATTATCTGAACGAAACGCAAAAGGCAAATCTTGCACATATCCAGAAGATCGTCCCTTATTCCGTGGAGGAGACGATCGTACTCGATCCGGCAACAAAACGGAATCTGGAGATCACCTCATCGCTCGGCGGTTCTCTCGACGGCACATTATTTTCGGTGCTCGACAAAACAAACACGCCGATGGGGGGACGCCTGCTTAAAAAGTGGGTGAACAATCCCTTGAAGAAGATCGGCCAGATACAGTGGCGGGCAAGCGGCGTACAATACCTGGTTGAACATTCTTCGCTTCGCACAGACCTTCAAACTGAACTTTCCGAAATCGGCGATATGGAACGCCTGATCGCACGTATTGCAACAAGCCGCGCAAATCCGCGCGAGATGCTGGCGCTGAAGAGAATATTACAGAGTATTCCCAAATTGAAAGTTATCCTGAGCAGTTCGTCGAAGACGAACATGTTGAAGGGCGATCCTTCGTCGCGCTCGTCAAAAAACGACTCGCTCCCGCCAAATGATGAATCAAGGCGGGTAAATGCCCAGGATGGTCATACGTTGAATGATATCAATTCTCAACTTCAGCAACTGGTAGAACTGACCGACGCAATCACGCGCGCCATTGCCGACGATCCGCCGATGAAATTTGAGGATGGCGGTATCATTCGCAAAGGATTCAATGCGGAATTAGATGAACTCCGGTCATTATCATTTTCGGCGAAAGATTGGATCGCCAATCTCCAGATAAAAGAACGGGAGCGGACAGGGATTTCGTCGCTGAAGATCGGATTCAACAATGTGTTCGGATATTTTATCGAGATTACGCATACGCACAAAGATAAAATCCCGAATGATTACATTCGCAAGCAGACGATGACCAATGCAGAACGGTACATCACGCCGGAACTGAAAGAGTACGAAGACAAAGTGCTCAATGCCGATGAAAAGATTCTTGCGATCGAGATCAGACTTTTCAACGAACTGCGTTTGTATGCTTCGCAATTTGCCGGCGTTATCCAATCCAATGCTCAGCAGATCGCTGCTTTGGACTGTTTGGTTTCACTTGCGCAGACGGCTGTGGAGAACAAATATACACTTCCCGAAGTGAATGAAAGTGATGCACTTATTATAGAGGAGGGAAGACATCCAGTCATCGAACAAATGCTTCCCGTTGGAGAGCAGTATATACCGAATACCGTCCAATTAGACACAAAAGATCAGCAGATATTGATCATTACCGGACCGAATATGAGCGGTAAATCCTCCTACCTGCGACAGGCGGGATTGATTGTTCTGCTTGCACACATCGGAAGTTTTGTTCCTGCAAAACGTGCGGTGATCGGATTGGTAGACAATATTTTTACCCGCGTTGGTGCCAGCGATAACATTACGAGCGGGGAAAGCACGTTTCTTGTAGAGATGCATGAGGCGGCGAACATCGTCAACCGCGCAACCAGGCGGAGTCTGATCCTGCTTGATGAGGTCGGCCGCGGCACAAGTACGTTCGACGGCATTTCTATCGCGTGGGCATTAACGGAATACCTGCACGAACAGATTTGCGCACGGACATTATTTGCTACGCATTATCACGAGTTGAATGAACTTGCATCACTCTATCCGCGGATCAAAAATTACAAAGTGGACGTGAAAGAGTACGGCGACAAAGTAGTTTTCCTTCACACTGTTACGCCGGGCACAGCCGACCATTCCTACGGAATTCAGGTGGCGATGATGGCCGGTCTGCCTGTGTCTCTGACAGACCGCGCAAAAAAGATACTCGAGAATCTTGAAGCATCGCAATTGACGCCGCACGGTGAACAGCCGGCGGATCCTTTGGATGTCCGGAAAATAAAACGGCATGCCGCAAAGATCGCCAATACGCCGCAGATCACGATGTTCCAGATGAAGGATGACGAACTGCGTGATGCCATTAAAAAACTCGACATCAATGCCATGACACCGATGGAAGCGTTAAAATTTCTGGCAAAGGTAAAAGAAAATTTGTAATCTGTCGTCGTAATGATGATTCACCGATCGACCAGTCCCTCATTGATGTTGTCTGCACAGAACGCCACCGAAAGAAAATGATGAAAACAATATTTGTAACATTGCTGTATACCATTCTATTCTTTACGGGCTGCTCGCCTATTCTGCTTGTCAATTCATCCAGGGAAGATAAGAATATCATTGTTGATGGTGACGAGAAAGACTGGAACAATAAAACGTTCTATCTAAACCAGCAGAATATACTTCTTGGTGTTCGCAACGATGAGGAGTATCTGTACCTCTTCCTAAAAATTGTTGACCGGCAGCAGATCCGGAATATCCGGATGGCAGGCCTTACAATTTGGCTCGATCCGAACGGCAGTGACAGTAAATCATACGGCATCCGGATTCCGGGAAAACCGGTACAGCGGGAAGACATTTCGGAGAACGATCAGCAGCCTGTTTCTGCTGCGGTCACCGAAATAGGCGTGCTGACGAAAGGAAAGAAAGAACCGGTCTTTGTTCCAATTGTTGAACGTAATGGTATTCAATTTGCAACGTCGCGCACGCCGGAAAGTATGATAATGGAATGCAGGATCCCGTTGAAGGAAAATCCGGACAATCCCATGCAGTGGACTGCTGCCGGGCCGGTGATCGGTATTACGCTTGAAACAGGGGAAATGAAATCCCGGAAAAAAGAAGATATGTCCGCTGATTTAGTAGGCACCGACAACAGAGCCGGGGGATATCCTGCCGGCGGAATGGGGCACGGTGGCGGTACAAGAAAAGACGGAGAAGGAGAAGTGAAACGCGGAGAAAATAGAGCACCATTGGATTTTTGGTTTAAGGTACGGCTGGCGGAGTCAAAATAATCAACAATATTCTTTAACAAAAAAAGGGGTGTACGATGAATAAAGATCCGCAGGAACGAAAGCGAATAAAAGAATTGGAGGTGATGGTAGCAGATACGATAGAAGAAGCACATGATACCACAACGCTGGTTCTCTTCACCGGAAACGACCGTTTGGATTACAAAGCGGGACATTTTCTCACGATCGATCCCCATCAGTTTGAAGCGTTAGGCCGGTTTACTGCATTCCTTGAAGATCTCAAGGGAAAAAAAGAACCCCCGAGAGCATACTCAATGTGTTCCTCACCCCATGAAAAATATATTGCAATTACAGTAAAAGAAGAACGGTATACATCCGGCGCAACAAAATATCCTCCGCTGCTGTCGCCGCTGCTGGTAAAGCAAACCGTGCGCGGAATGCATCTTGTTGTTACCGGATTCACCGGCCCGTATACGCTTCCTGATGATATAGAGTCACAAACAGATCATCTTGTGCATGTGTGCGCAGGCTCGGGCAGTGTGCCGAATTATGCGATGCTGAAATTTGCGTTGGCCAATTATCCGAAACTGCGGCATACGTTTATGTATGCCAATAAAACGTGGGACGATATCATCTTCCGGGATGCGCTGACCGATCTTGAGATGAAACACCCGGATCGTCTTCGTGTGGTACATTCATTAACGCGGGAATCCGATTCGTTCCGCTATACGGAGTCCGTACGTAAAGGAAGAATAACCGCGGAACTTATGCGTGAATTGATCCCAGAGCAAAGCAATGCTCACGTGTATGTGTGCGGTCCGGCTATTACATCCCACGATAGAAATGCGGCAAAAGCAAAAGGGGAGGAACCGCAGCCCCGGTTTTTGGAAAGCGCGCTTGCCGGTTTACGGGAACTGAATATTGCAAAAGACCGGATCACCTACGAATCGTATGGTTGATATGCCGTGAGTACAGTTTCTCTTTAAAACACAAATCCCAATCGTATCTGATTGGGATTTGTGTTTTGTTAACGTTCGGTTGTACTTACACAGCATCTTCCTGTTTCAGTTCTTCCGGTGCTTCGCCGCCGTTGTCATCCGGCTGATTTCCCGAGGTGAAGGTAAGTTCATCTTTTTTCTTGTTCAGTTTTACTTTGATGACGCTTCCTTCGGTATAGGTTCCTTTTAGAATCTCCTCGGCAACAGGATCTTCCACATATTTCTGCAGTGCGCGCCGCAGCGGACGTGCGCCGAAGAGTACATCGTATCCTTTTTCCGCAAGAAATTCCTTCGCCTGTTTCGTAAGTTCAATGGAGATGTTCATGGTGCTCATCCGCTTGAACAGTTCCTTCACCTGAATGTCGATGATCTTGGCGATATCTTCCTTGTTCAATTGATGGAAAACGATCGTATCGTCGATACGGTTCAAAAATTCGGGATTGAACACCCGTTTCACCGCTTCATCGATAGTATCTTTCATGTGCTTGTATTTGTCGCCGACATTCTCTTCGCCGAATCCGAATCCTTTCGACACCTTAATGTCGCGTGCTCCGATGTTGGACGTCATGATCAGGATCGTGTTCTTAAAATCAACCTTGCGTCCGAGCGAGTCGGTCAGCTGACCGTCATCGAGTACCTGAAGGAGAATGTTGAAAACGTCGGGATGAGCTTTTTCAATTTCATCCAGCAGCACAACGGAATACGGTTTGCGCCGTACTTTTTCCGTTAATTGGCCCCCTTCTTCATATCCCACATAACCGGGAGGAGCGCCGACAAGACGGGAGACGGAGAATTTTTCCATATACTCGCTCATATCAACGCGGATAAGCGAATCATCCGAATCAAAAAGATAGCGAGCAAGCGATTTTGCCAGTTCCGTTTTTCCCACACCGGTCGGACCGAGGAAAATAAACGAACCGATGGGACGTTTAGGATCCTTCAACCCCGAACGCGCGCGGCGGATTGCCTTGGTCAGCTTTTCGATTGCTTCATCCTGGCCGATAATAATGGATTTCAAAGCAGAATCCATCTTCAGCAGTTTCTGTGTTTCCCCTTCGGCGATCTTGTTTACGGGAATGCTCGTCATCATCGCGACAACGTCGGACATGTGGTCTTCCGTTACTTCAAAGACCATCGATTGCGCCTTCAGTTCCCATTCGCGCTTTGCAATTTCCAGGTCGCTTAATAATTTCTTTTCCAGATCACGCAGACGCGCTGCTTCTTCAAAATTCTGACTTTTCACAACGCTGTTCTTCGAGAGTTTTATCTTTTCAATTTCTTCTTCCAGTTTCAGTATCTCCTGGGGAACAACAATGTTCGCCAGATGCACCCGGGCTCCGGCTTCATCAAGCACATCAATCGCTTTGTCCGGCAAATTGCGGTCCGTAATGTACCGGTCGCTTAATTTTACGGCGGCAACGATCGATTTATCCGTGTAGCGTACGCCGTGATGCTGTTCATATTTGTCTTTGATATTCGCAAGGATCTGGATCGTATCATCGACGCTTGCAGGATCGACCATAATCTTTTGGAACCGCCGGTCGAGAGCGCCGTCCTTTTCAATAAACTGCCGGTACTCGTCAAGCGTGGTTGCGCCGATGCACTGCAGTTCGCCGCGTGACAGAGCCGGTTTAAACATGTTCGATGCATCAAGTGATCCCGATGCGCCGCCGGCGCCGACGATGGTATGAAGCTCGTCGATAAACAGAATAACATCGCGGGCTTTTTCCAGTTCGTTCATTACTGCTTTCATCCGCTCTTCAAACTGTCCGCGGTATTTTGTTCCCGCCACAAGCGCGGCAAGATCGAGCGTGACAACGCGCTTATCGTGCAGCACGCGCGAAACTTTTTTGTTGATGATGCGCAGCGCCAGTCCTTCGGCAATCGCCGTCTTCCCAACGCCCGGCTCACCGATCAGAACGGGATTGTTTTTCTTTCTCCGCGAAAGAACCTGAGCGACACGTTCAATTTCCTTTTCACGTCCGATCACGGGATCAAGCTTCGACTCCGCGGCAAGTTTCGTCAGGTCGCGTCCGAAATTATCCAGCACCGGTGTTTTCGATTTTTCCTGCTTCTTTTCCTGTGTCTGACTTCCCTGGGCCGGCGGTGTGGACGGTTTTCCGCTGATAATGTTGTCCAGTTCTGCACGCACTTTATCGTAATGCACTTCAAACTGATGCATGATCTGAGCGGCGATATTATCGTCGTCGCGCAGCAGTGAGAGGAGCAGATGTTCTGTGCCGATCACATCGGACTTGTATAATTTTGCTTCGAGATAGGTTATTTTCAGAACCTTTTCCGCCTGTTTGGTGAGCGGAATATTTCCGATGGTCAGCGTACCGCCCGATGTGCGGACGGTATCTTCGACAGCTTTTTTCAGTTTATAAAGATCGCATCCGAGATTGCGCAGAATCTTCACTGCGATCCCTTCTCCTTCGCGGATGATACCCAGCAGCAGATGCTCTGTGCCGATGTAATCGTGACCGAGACGCAGGGCTTCCTCACGGCTGAGGCGGATAACATCCTGAACGCGATTTGAGAAATTACCTTCCATGTTTTTTTCCTTTTCTTATGACTACCTCTATAACAGACGAATTCCGCAGTACGTTTCTTTTAAATAAATAAATAAATAATTGTATGCTTCATTAACTTTCTAAAAGACATTCTTTTAAGAATATACCGAAATGCCTAAGGTCAGTCAAGAAGAGGGAATATTAGGATATTCTCAAAACATGGTGCAAATCGGAAGATTTCGTTGACTTTTTAGCGTCTGTTGGCTATATTGGTAAGCCAAACCTTAAAACAATTGTGAAAT
>CAIOTF010000011.1 GCA_903861125.1 uncultured Ignavibacteriota bacterium | reverse complement strand
GGGCATATTTTGACGGACAGTTACTTGCCGGATGTCCCATTTATGATACCGTCGCGACTGTCACCGCAGGAAAATTTGGATTGTATTCATTTCAACAGGGTGCTACCGGTTTGGCAACGTATGTTGACAATATTGTAGTAAGACCTCTGACTGTTCTTTCGGTTCACGATAACGGTAAATCTGTTACACCGAATAATTTCGACCTGGCGCAAAATTATCCGAATCCATTTAATCCGGAAACAAGAATCTCATACAGATTATCGGAAACCGGATTTACGACCTTAACCATTCACGATCAGTTAGGTCGGACAATTAAAACGCTTGTTGCACAGCATCAGTCGTCGGGCGATCACGCTGTTGTATGGAACGGAAAAGATGAGTCTGGGAATACTGTGTCATCCGGCATATATTTCTACTCATTAAATTCCGGGAAAAGCGTACAAAGCAAAAAAATGGTCCTTCTCAAATAGTGTCAAAATTCTTGCGAAGATCTATAGACTAAACAGTGATATCAACCGGACTTTTCCGGAGCGTTCTTGTTCGGATCTATAGATCTTCAGCAGGATGTATACATTTTGGAACATCCCCAATTTCTCCAATGATTATTTGTAAACGAGGAGAGTTCTTGTGAAAACAAATTTCATAAAGAATCGTGCTTTATTTTTTTTCATATCGCTTGGTGTAATGCTTTCATCGCTCTTTGCAGGCACCACGGGTAAGATAGCCGGCGTTGTTAAAGACGCATCGACGAAAGAACTTCTTGCTGGTTGCACAGTAATGATTGAAGGAACTACATTAGGCAGTTCATGCAATGAGCAGGGTGAATTTTTTATCATCAATATCCGTCCCGGACATTATAATCTCCGCGCAAGGATGCTTGGTTATAAAGATTACCACGTTACGAATATTCAAGTCTCAGTGGATCTAACAACGCACGTAGATTTCCTAATGGAATCAACAACACTCGGTATAGGAGAAATTGTTGTATCAGCAGAACGCCCTATTGTTGAAAAAGATGTTACGTCAAAAGTATCCATCATCAGTTCTGATGAGATCGCCAACATGCCGGTCGCAAATATTCAGGACATCATTACGACAAAAGCGGGATTTACAACCGACGCGGAGGGAAACATACACGTACGTGGAGGCAGAACCGGTGAAATATCGTATATGATCGATGGCATGTATGTGGATGATCCGTTATACGGCGGCAATAACAGTATGATGAACAAGGACGCGGTTGAAGAAATCATAGTGCTGAGCGGAACATTTAATGCTGAATACGGCGATGCTATGTCGAGTATCGTTAACGTTGTCACGAAAGAAGGAGGAGAAGAGTATCATGGAAAAGCGGAATATACTTCTCCGATGCTGAATCAATCGCCCTATCGGCAACAAGATGCCTTCGGCAAGGGAATTGATAGTTATCCCTTCACTGCAAAAAGTGAAACGGATGGAATGAAATTTGATCCGCTTAATTTGAAAATTCCACTGAATGGTATGCTGAACCTCTCCCTTAACGGTCCTTTCCCGCTTGTTCCGGATTTGACATTTTTCGTTTCCGGTAGGTATAAAAATGAGGATAGTTATCTCCCTCATGGTTATGCATGGGAACGGGATGGCTTCGTAAAACTGACATATCATTTCAGTTCAATGGTAAAGATCTCTTTATCGAGTCAGATCACCGGGAATAAATCTCAAGCATATAGTCATGCGTGGAAATATCTTCCGGAGAATCAAACTCATTCCGAAAAAAACACGAATCGCTACGGTCTCACAGTTTCGCATACGATCTCCAGCAGTCTGTTTTTCACCGCACAATTTTCCCGGTTTGAAAATGCTATGAAAGTTCAGGTTGGAAATAAACAGCCGCAGGATTATGTGCGCGGACAAACAGGTTCAACGGTCTATTTTTATGTCAGTGGAGACGATGCTCAATATTCGGATGACCATACAGCTACAACGAGCGGGAAAATTGATGGAACCTGGCAGGCAAACCAGCACAATCAGATGAAGAGCGGTGTTGAAGTAAAAAGTTATCGAATTCAGGTGCACGAAGAATCGCAGCCCTGGCCTTCCGGTGCCCAATATAAAGATATCTATGACCGGTCACCATTGGAAGGTGCTGCGTATGTGCAGGATAAAATTGAATACGATTATATCATCATTAATCTCGGCTTGCGGTATGATTATGTGGATCCCAAAGCCACAATGTGGCCGAATATACGCAGGTTCGGTTATTTTGATGCCGCCAATAATTGGATTCCGGCTCAAGAAGAAAAAGTTACTGCGAAAACGCAATTGAGTCCGCGTATCGGATTGGCGCATCCTATTACCGATCAGGCTGTGCTTCATTTCTCGTACGGGCACTTCTTCCAAAATCCGGATTTCAATTCCCTCTATTATAATCACAACAAGGATTTAAGCACATCAATGCCTCTTGTCGGCAACCCCGGCGTGAAGGCTCAAAAAACAGTGGCGTACGAAATAGGAGTGAAAAACAAACTGAGTGAAAACTGGAGTTTGGATGTTTCCGCATGGTATAAGGATATCACTGATCTTCTTTCGACACTTCAAGTGAGTTATTTATCGCAGGATTATGTCGTCTTCTACAATTCAGATTATGCCGGAGTCAAGGGCATCGATGTAACACTTCAAAAACGTTACAGCGATTATATTTCAGGATCCATTGATTATACACTGAGCGTGGCCAAGGGGAATAATTCCCAACCACTCGGCGGATTCATCAGCGCGTCATCGAAAGAAGAAATTCCCCACCAGGAATATTATTTGGATTTTGACCAGCGTCATGATTTTGCCATAAATCTTAATTTGAATATTCCGAAAGAACAGGGTCCGGAAATTGCCGGCATAAAACCGTTATCCGATTTTAATCTTAATGTCCTGGCACAGGCAGGAAGCGGTCTTCCTTATACTCCGTATGTCGATCCGACGGTTCGTATCGATGTAAACTCGGCGCGGAAACCATGGACAACAACGGTGGGTCTTCGCATGATCAAAAAAATATGGATTTCGGATATCGCTGCTTCTCTCTTTATGGAGATCGCAAATGTACTGAATACGCAAAATGTTCGTTATGTAAATTCTCGTACGGGTAAGCCCTTCGATACGGGGCTTTCAGGACTCGTCGGTTCATCACCGGATGCAGATCATAATCCAAGCTACGTGGGTCCTCCAAGAGTGATAACGGCAGGGGTACAATTAATTTGGTAACCGGAGAAATGTATATGACTAAATTTATGATAAGATGCTTTTTGTTTGCCGTGATACTTTCGCTCCAGTTCTATCCGCAACTGCAAGCGCAAAAGCAAAATTGCAGTAATTGCCATAAGGACATCACGCCTGAACAGATCAGCCGTTTCTTGAAAACACATTCTGCTGCTGAACGGGGCATTGGAATTATGGACAAAGGTCAGGTGGCGAACTATCTTGGAAATTACGGAGTGCTTTCAAATTATCATGAATATTTTAACAATGCCATTCACTGGCCTACCACCGCAAATGCTTCAACCCAGTACAGCTTCGGACTGGGTCTTGTTGTTGCTGTAAAGGGTAATGTTATAACATCGGTGATCAGCGGTCCATCAGAAAGAGTCGATTGGTCTCCCAAAGCAGGTTCGCGCGGAAAAATATTTTCCGGTGATGTCATAGCACCTCCGCCGGATGAGACACCGTTTCTGGCCGCAAGCGATAACCCGGAAACATGGCCGCAGGGATATTTCAGTAATACCGGTTCATGGATAAGCACTCCCGGAAAAAGGCATTGGCCCGGACATAATAGAATTGAAATTGACAAATCATCGGCTAACTATGGAAAAGAGGTTCCGGGGGAATTCGCATCGGATCGTGATATCTATTCCATTTTTAATGACAATGACAATTCGAATGCCAAAGGGAAAGTAGGTATCGAAGTTGAGCAAACTGCATATACGTACGGCAGACCGTATGCCGAGGACATGTTGTACTGGGATTATACAATCCATAACAAGAGCGGTCATCAGCTTGATAGTGTGTATGTAGGATACATTGCGATCTTCCGGCCGGACTATGATAATAGGGATCTTGTAAATATTGTAGACAGTGATCCGACCGACGCAAATAATAACGGCGATTTTGTGTATGTGTGGGATGCCAACAACACCAAAGACGGAGCCTGGGCAGGAGACGCGTCGCCATTAGGAATTATAGGACTGAATGTTTTGGAGACACCGAAAAATATGGGAGTAACAGATTTCCATTTTTTCAGCCGTGATATCGCGCCGAAGGTTGACGAAGAAATGTGGCCGATTATTTCAAGTAATCCGAATGATCCGAACATCACGAATGTAAAAGCAGTATTCCACGGATTGAACCGCAGAATGGATATGACGCATCCGGATAGTCTAAAAAAATATTATAGCGACGGTGATAAAGTTGGCGCAAATATTAATTTTTTTATCATGACCGGTCCATTTAGTTTGCAGGCCGATTCATCGGTAAAATCATCCGTTGCTATAATTATGGGGAACTCCGGTACTGTTCCGGATAAACCCGATACCTCCGATCTGATGAAGAATCTGAGGGTTGCCCGGCAAATGTACCAACGAAAGTTTCAGGGTTCCGGAGCGCCGCCTACACCCAAAGTTACAGCCACACCGGGTGATAAACAGGTACGATTGACGTGGGATGCTGAAGCGGAAAATTCGAAGGATGTACTGACCGGGAAAGAAAACTTTGAAGGATACAAGATCTACAGAAGCGACGATCTTGGAGTCACATGGGGTACGCCTACAACGGATGCGTTTGGAAACATTGTCGGCTACAAACCGATAAAAATATACGATCTCATTGACGGGATTAAAGGACCGGATCCGGTATTCAATCAATTATTGGGTGATGATACCGGAATAAAGCATAGTTTTGTTGATGACCATTTGATCAACGGTGTGGAATACTGGTATTGCGTCACTTCGTTTACGAAAGGGAATCAAAAAACGGATAGTCTTGAGCAATCATATCAGTCCGCGCTCGGACATTCCACAATGCAATCCAACACTGTTTCGGTTGTTCCCGGTGTGCAGGCGCAAAACTATATTCCCCCGAAATATTCGCCACAAGTAAATATCGAAGGAGCATTAAATGCAAACGGCGGTGTTTCGCAAGGACTGGTAAAAGTGGATATCGTAAAACCGGAATTGATCACCGGAGATAATTATGTAATTACTTTTGTTGATTCCGCGAAAAAAGTTGTTGGTAATGTCACATCGTATGAACTTGGCTTTAATTTGTATAGAGTTTCTTCTGTAAAACATGATACGACACTTTTGTTATATCGCCATCTGTTCACGGATATTTCCGGCGACAATTTACCAATTGTTGATGGATTCAGGTTAACAGTTCAAAATAGTCCTTCCGGCGTTGAAACGATTGGATGGACTAAAGTAAAAGGGGATACATGTAACTTTGACTGGCGAACAAGTCAATTACCAAAATTTAAGAACGCCAAAGACGCTATTCCGGAGACAATTTTTACGATTGATGACTACCGCATTACTGTTGATACCACTGCGGCGGGAGGAGTATCGGCGACATGGTATGATGAATTCGCAAACAAAATACAAGATTCTTTGCAGCATCTGCCGCTAAAGATTGACGTCGTGACCGATCCGTCCAATCCTATCGATGTCGGCAAGTATACCTGGCTGCACGAATTTGCCGTAAAAGCAGATTGGGAGAGCTATAGAAAATTCTATTATAGTCCGTTGGGATGGGATATTGTACCCGGCGGCAAAGGATATACGGCAGGAAGTTCCGGTTACTACGAAAAATATATTGATGTCCTGGATTTGGAACGAATGCAGATCGATCCGATAAAACACGATACTACGTATACAGGTCTCTATCTCTTTACCAATAACGTTCCCGATACTTCCTACGATGCTGACGGGAACAAAGTGATCCGTAAAGCTATCGCACCATCACACGGAGATCAGTTTACAATTAAAACATATAAACCGTTCCGGAAAGAGATCTGGTATGAATTCAGCACAAAGAAAGTGGATTATGCCTCATACCAGAATGTTGATCTTAAAAAGATCCGTGTTGTTCCCGATCCATATGTAGTGTCGAATGTGTGGGAAACAAATCAATTCGGCAAAAAATTGATGTTCACCCATTTGCCGAATTCATGTGCAATCACAGTCTTTACCGTTGCAGGTGACCGTGTGGCCCAAATCAATCATAACGGTAACACCGGGTATGAATTTTGGGATATGAGGACATCGAACGATCAGTACATTGCCTATGGACTGTACATCTATGTTGTGTCGCTTCCTGATGGACAAAAACAAGTCGGAAAATTTTTAGTGATTAAATAGTCACTTCACCGTATGCGGAGAATTGCGATGATAAAAAAAATATTGTTGGTCCTGTTGGTACTTTCATTTACGGATACTGCAGCAGGCGGCGGTTTTTCCAAAGTTGGTACTGCTGCTGCGCAGTTCCTTAAGATTGGAGTCGGTGCCAGAGCAACGGGCATGGGAGAATCGTTTGTTGCCGTGGCAAATGATGCCAGTGCACTATATTGGAATCCATCAGGCATAACGAATATCACCGACCTGTCGGTGAATGTCAGTCACACACAATGGTTCGCCGAACTCTTTCACAACTATGCCGGTATTGTCATTCCGTTTGGTGAAAATGGTGTGGTGGGAGTTTCAGCAATTTCATTGACAACTCATGAACAGGAAGTCACTACCGTTGAGCAGCCGGACGGCGCGGGAGTGTATTACAATGTGAACGATATTGCGATCGGTCTATCGTATGCCCGGACTCTTACCGATCGTTTCTCTGTCGGGATCACGGCAAAATATATTCAGCAGGACGCTTACAATGAATCGGCAAACACATTGGCGATCGATGTCGGGACATATCTCCGTACCGGATTCCACAATTTGATCATCGGAATGTGTGTCTCAAATTTCGGCGGCGATATGCAATTAGAAGGAAGGGACCTTATCGCTCTTGCAGATATCAACAAGCAAATATCAGGGGAATACAATCCCGATTCACGGCTAAAGACCGAACCATGGACGCTTCCGTTGAATTTTCGTGTTGGAATTGCAATGGATATCATTGGCGGAACGGATCCTGTTTTTGAATCAGAATCTCATCATGTTACCGTAGCGCTCGACGGCAATCATCCGAACGATAATGATGAAAGAATCAATATCGGCGGCGAATATTCTTGGAATGAAACAGTGTATGCCAGGATTGGTTATAAAGCGAATTATGATGTAGAAAAATGGGCCTACGGTGCCGGTGTTAAACTGAGTATTGGCACACAAAAAATTGGTTTTGATTATGCGTTGGTCGATTATCATGACCTTGGTAAAGTATCACGTCTTTCCGTTGAATTTGGATTCTGAAAATACATCGTTTCCGGATTTGAAAAGCAGCAATCTCTCGTTATAATATATTTTGAAAGAAGTAACTTTGCCTTAAGGACGCACAAATAGAAGACAGAATAGTATTTTTAAAAAACCGCAGCAACATGCATCGACGCAACCATAGTGATCTCGGGAAACAGCAAATGCTCTCTCACCAGCCGTATAATAATAATAAAATGAAGAACCGATTGGAGAATTGTATCATGAAAAAATTCCGTTCCATACTATTCTATTCATCGATCTTTTTTATAGGATCAATGTTTGTTTCATCAATTTCTGTAATGGGACACATGATCGCAGGTGAATCATCGACCCAAACTCAAACACTCCCCAAAGGTGTGTCCATCTACCAAATGAACAATGGAATAAGCGTATTGCTGATAGAAAATTCCGCTTTGCCGATGATCGGCGTGAATGTGATTGTGAAAATTGGATCCGCACATGAAACATTCTCTACAAGCGGCATGAGTCACATGCTGGAACATCTCTTGTTCAATGGTACAACAACACGTATCCAAAAACAGCTTTATGACGATGTTGACCGCATCGGCGGCTACAACAATGCAAGTACGGCGGATTTCTATACGAATTATATGATGGTCACGCCAACCGATAATATTAAGAAGGGGATGGAAATACAGGCAGACATGCTGTTCAACTCAACTCTGCCGTTGGATAAATTTGAAAAAGAAAAAGGAATCGTCCTTGAGGAAATATCGAAAAGTCTTGCGGATCCTCAGGAACAGTGGGAACGGAATACGCTTTCTGTTTTGTATGAAGGCCACGCTTTGTCGTTGCCGACGTTGGGAACATATTCAACCATTCAATCAATGTCGCGCGAGAATGTTAACACATTTTACAAAAATAATTATGTCCCGAATAATATGATCCTCAGTGTTATCGGAAATTTTAAGACAAGCGAAATGCTGCCGATTGTTAAAGAGATCTACGGGAAGGCGAACCCGGGACAGGTGCATCGTGAAAATGATCCCGAATGGGCGACCGGACTTCAAATGACAACAACGAAGGGAGCAGGAAAAACAACATACTATCATCGGTTTTATGATGGTGATGATAGAACTGTGCAGATATTTTACCAGCTTCCGGTAGATGCATCGTCAGAGTATTTCTCGTTACTTGGTGTTGTGACCGAAAAGAACAAGGATGCAATGCAGTCTGCTTTGAAGACAGAATTTCAACAGGCCGTGAAATCGGCAAGAGTATCAACGAGAAGTTCACACCTGGGAAATTATTTGGAGGCTGTAGTAGTGTTGGACAAAGATGTTGATTACAATACTCTCGTTAATTCCGTCACGAAAAAACTCGGTGCAATGAGTTTTAAACTGCCGGCTGATGCAGTGAAATCCGAAGTGACAAAGACCCGTACTGAATTTGCCCGGAATATTGAAAAACCGCATATGTTTGGAATTTATAATTCGAGCTCAATTGTAAAAGATGGTATAGAGGCTGTGCTTTCGTCGTATACCGGAAACGGATATTATACCGCCGCGAAAGAACTGGAAAAACTTGTCGTTGCAGTGCATCCGATCGTCATTATCCAATCACCGTCTGTAAAGAAAGAAAAAGACAAAACAGAAGCATCAACGTCCGTGAAAGCATTCAAGGATGAAGCCGTTGGGAAAAAAATAGTGGTCGTGCAAAACGATGCTAACAATCTTCTTGCAATACACTATTTGGTAAAACACAAAGCTGTATATGAATTAAAGTATGGAAAGGATGCATCGAAGATCCTGCACGATTGTTTTGACCAACGATTGAAATCCGATGCGAACCAGAAGATCAGCAATCAATTCGGCTTCAGTTTTACCGTCAACGATAATCCGTACATCCCGATGGATGATATTTATTTACATCCTGATTTCGGTTACATCCGGGTGGAAGGTCTGGCGGATGATCTGTCCGGTGCCGTAAAATATCTCAATACTCAGATGAAGGATTTTATACCAACAGAAGAGGAATTTAAGAAAGCGGTTGAGAAGTATAAGAACATATCAATGATGTCGATGGGCGGTAACAAAACAAAAAAGGTGTTCGATGAAGCCTATAAAACAATGGTCTATGAACCGGATCAGTTCGGTCAAAATAAAAAAGAACTTACGTACGGCAACCTGGTCTCTTTCACGAAGGAATATTTCAAACTGTCAAATATGATTATTTCGGTTGTCTCCCCCGGAGTTCCTGATAGTCTCAATGCACTCTTCAAACAATTTTATGTGTCTCCGGCACAGACTGAAGACCCTGTCTTTACTCCTTCATTTCTTTTGCAGTCGAAACCGGTGGCGATAGATAAACCCGGTGCCGGCGGCGAGCGTTCATACATTTTTTGGGGTTTTACAACAACGATCGATCCTAAGGATGCTCCAGTACTGCAGGCACTATCACTTGTTCTTTCCACTGAGATTATTTTTGATATCAGAGAAAAACAGGGGATGGCTTACAACATGAGTGCTGGTATAGAAGTGATAAAGGATAAAGCACTTTTCTATATCTCGCAAGGGACCCGTCCGCAGAATGTAGATAAATTAGTGCCGCAATATCCCGGTTTTTTTCAGATGAAAACCATCGATTCACTAACGCAGGATGGTCTTGAAAAATCAGTCAATATGTATTTGGGACGGATGATGTTCAGGAGACTTTCTAGCATTAACCAGGCATTTTATCTCGGAAGTTCTCTCTATTTCTATGATAACTATGCTTACGATAAGCAATTCCTCGACGAATTGAAGAATGTAAAACTGGAGGATGTAAAAAAAGCTGCGCAAAAATATATGGTCGTGCAAAATCCCATGTCACTCATTGTTCGATAACGTTACGGCGTTGTTGTTATGAAAATTATCGGAGATAATCATGTTAAAAAAAACATATTTCTTATTCTGCGTTATCGCATCAATTTCCTTTGCCGGGACAACGCTTCATCATAAAATAGCGGCAAAGTTCGATCCGGCGAAACATACTCTTGAAGTCGCTGACCAAATTACTATTCCAGCAGATCAAAATAAGGGAACCATGAGTTTCTTGCTGAATAGTAATTTATCCATAACGTCTTTTTCGTCTGAGGTCACGATCACGCTGGACAAGAACGGAGTGAAAGCGGAAGATTTTGGAATGGACCGCGAGGATTTCAACCAATCATCCGATATTACGCAAAACAAATATATTCTTACTGTGACCAACGGCGCAAAAAGTGATGTAACATTTACTGCAACCTTTAGTGGGGTGATCAATTATCCAATAAAACAGTTAGGTGAAGAGTATGCACGCGGTTTCAGTCAAACGCCGGGCATCATTGATGAAAAGGGTGTTTATCTTGGCGGTTCAACATATTGGGTGCCATGGTTCAATAATAAATGGATTAGTTTTGAATTGACCGCCTCTGCTCCCGAACCGTGGGATGTTGTCAGTCAGGGAAAACGGACATTGAACGAAACAAAGAACGGTATTCATACAATACGTTGGGATTCCCCTGAACCGATGGAAGAAGTATATCTCATTGCTGCTCAGTTCAAAGAATATTATTTGCAGGCTGGTGCAACCGATGTGATGGCGTATTTACGGACTCCCGATGAATCGCTGGCAAATAAATATCTGGAAACAACTTCACAATATCTTGAAATGTATAGAAAACTGATCGGACCATATCCGTTCACAAAATTTGCCCTGGTAGAAAATTTTTGGGAAACAGGATACGGTATGCCATCGTTCACATTGTTGGGCGAACAGATCATCCGTTTTCCTTTCATTCTCCATTCATCCTATCCGCACGAATTGCTCCATAATTATTGGGGAAACAGCGCGTATGTTGATTTTAAGAGCGGCAACTGGTGCGAAGGTTTAACGGCGTACATGGCAGATCATCTCATCTCAGAGCAGCGTGGGCAGGGGGATGAATACCGTCGTGCGACATTGCAGAAATTTACTGATTATGTAAATCCTTCCAATGATTTTCCGTTAAAGAAATTCCTTTCCAGAACAAGTGCTCCCTCCGAAGCAATTGGGTACGGAAAAAACATGATGATGTGGAATATGCTTCGTGAGCAAGTGGGCGATGAACAATTTGTTAAAGGTTTTCAAAGATTTTACAGGGATAGTAAATTCAAAGCTGCTTCCTATAATGATATTCGTGTAGCGTTCGAATCGGTCACTGGAAAAGAACTGAAACAATTCTTTGAACAATGGGTCGAACGGACTGGTGCTCCGGAATTGAGTCTGTCAAAACTGAATGTAAAGAAGGAAACCGATGGTTATCACCTGAAATTTGCAATCAAACAGATTCAAAAAGAAAATGCATTTGTGTTGGATATTCCGGTTGCCGTTTCATTTGAGAAACGGACAGAAATGAAAAATGTATCGATGACGCAAAAAGATCAAAGCTATGATATGGTCTTTCCGGAAAGCCCACTAATGGTTCAGATCGATCCGCAATTCAATCTGTTCCGGAAACTTCACTATAACGAGATTCCTCCGTCGTTTTCAAAAATATTTGGTTCAGAAGAACTATTGATCATACTACCGTCAAAAGCAGATAAAGACCGCTTGGAATATTATAAGGAACTGTCAAAAATATGGTCGGGAGATCCAACCAAGAAGATCGAAGTGAAATACGATAATGCAGTAAAAGAATTACCGAAGAACAAAAGTGTTTGGATATTCGGGACCGAAAATAGTTATGCGCAAAATATAAAAACAGGCTTGAAGGACTATGACGCCGAGTTGACGAACGATAAAGTCCGTTTTGCAAAAACATCTTTTGAAAATAATAAATGCAGTTTTGTTATTTCGGTTAGGCATCCAAAAAATTCTTCGGCAGTTCTGGTGCTGGTCTCCATAGATAATAAGGATGCTGTACAGGGACTTGCCCGTAAACTTCCCCATTACGGAAAATATAGTTATCTGGTATTCGAAGGAACTGAACCGACGAATGTAGCTAAAGGTGAGTGGGGTTCAACAAATTCGCCACTGATGGCTAAAGTAAGTTCTGCAAATTCTTCGCCTTCACCGGGCATACCTGCTGATTTCAAGCGTCGTAAGGCATTGGCAACTCTTGATCCTGTATTTTTACCAGAAAGAATGATGAAGACAGTGAATTTTCTTGCAAGTGATGAATTGGCCGGACGTGCACCGGGTTCCGAGGCAATGAATAAGGCAATCGATTTTATTGCAGACAAGTTCAAAAATGCGGGACTGTTGCCAGGATCGGATGACAGCACATTTTTCCAGACATGGAATGAAGTTGTGAATGAAAAAGGGGATAAGGCACCGGTCAAAAATATTATTGGCATTATACCGGGAACAAATCCAAATCTTAAAGATGAATCAGTCGTTATCAGTGCACATTACGACCACCTAGGTTTAGGTTGGCCGGGAGGCAACGTTGGTAACGTCGGAAAGATACATTATGGTGCAGATGACAATGCAAGCGGTGTAGCGGTAATGCTTGAATTGGCGGATCTGCTTGGTAAAACGCTGAAACCGCAGCGTACCATTGTTTTTGTTGCCTTTACTTCGGAAGAGAATAATTTGCGGGGATCAAAATATTATGTGCAGAATACGAAAAGGTTCCCGGCAAAAAAAGCTATCGGTGTGATCAATTTTGATGCTGTCGGAAGACTTGGAAGTAAGAAACTCATGGTGCTCAGCAGCAGCAGCGCACGCGAATGGAAATTCATTTTTATGGGCGCAAGTTATGTTACCGGAGTAGAATCGGAAACGGTAACGCAGGATCTTGATGCCAGCGATCAACGAAGTTTCATCGAAATTGGAGTTCCGGGTGTGCAGTTGTTTGGCGGAGCAAATGAAGATTACCACAAACCGACAGACGTTGCCGGCAAAATTGATGCCTCGGGTCTTGTAAAAGTGGCTACATTCGGCCGTGAAGGGCTTTTGTATCTGGCAGATAGAATCGAACCGTTAACATCACAGATTCAAGCGGTGCCTGAAACGAAAAAAATACAGAGCGCCGGCGAACGAAAAGTCTCCACAGGCAGCATGCCTGATTTTGCTTACTCAGGTGAAGGTGTTCGCATAGCCGATGTAGCTGCGGAATCACCCGCTGCGAAAGCCGGAATGCAGACCGGAGACATCATAAAAAAAATCGGACAATTTAAGATCACCAATTTACGCGAATATTCGGATGCCCTGAAAACATTCCAGCCGGGCAATATTGTTGAGTTTGTATTTGTCAGGGGTAATCAGGAAATGACAGTAAAAATAGAATTGGCTGCAAAATAGGGGTGGAAGAGAAAAATAAGATACTGAATTTTATTACCTCATAAAGGAGACAGCACGAATGAAACACCAAGGAATAACACGCTTTTCATTAATGGTAATTTCTATTGCCGTTGTAATGATGAATATCATGGCACAAGAAGGCAAAGAATTGCCGGTATGGAAAATACCCAATGTGGATGAAGGAGCAGAATTTTATTTCTCACCCGACGGGAAGAGTCTGATTGGCAATGCAAAATTTAGCACCGATTCTGTCCATCAAGTGTATACTTTCAATATCGACGGGAAAAATATTCTTCGCATTAATAACAAAGGGGAAGATGCGTGTTCATTTTATTTCCCTGATGGGAAGCGTTTGATCTTCACGACAACAAGAGATAATCTCGATATGTCGAAAGGAAACTATTCCGATCCGAACAATTATCCACAGGGATCCGAACTCTATGCCAGTGATTTGCAAGGGGGCAATATCAAGAGACTCACGAACAATAAATATTATGATGCGGAAGTCTCTGTATCGCCGAGTGGAAAGTGGATTCTGTTCTCACGGCAGGTTGATGGGATGCTTGATTTGTGGAAAATGCGGCCTGATGGAACGGACCAAAAACAAATAACATTCACAAAAGAATGGCAGGAGGGTGGAGCTTTTTTTATAGACGATACAACGATCATTTGCCGTGCATGGGATATAAAAGATCAGGCTCAACGCGGAATGCCAATGAGTATTTTCACCATACGGGCTGATGGGAGTGATCGGAAAAGAATTACGAACGACACCGGAACAAATTGGGCTCCGCATCCTGCGCCGGATGGAGACCATTTCGTGTTTGTAAAAGTGCTTCCCCCGCATAATTATGAGATTTATCTCATGAGTCTTAAAACAGGAGAACAAACGCGTATTACATACAATGATGCGTTCGATGGTTTCCCTGTTATTTCACCAGATGGCAATTTACTTACATTTGACTCGAATCGTGACGCAAAGTCCGGGGAGAAAAAATTACGGCCGTATATGATGGATATTTCATCGCTTCATCTTGGTGTAAAAAAATAAACGGAGTAACTCATATAGTTTTCATTATTAATTTGATAGCTACGGAAACAGATGTATAATAAATATTTTCTTTTCATTTTATTCGTGTTGGCAGTTGGTACGAAAAGTCTGCATTCGCAGGCAGGCGAGAATAAGGATCAACTCCATACAGTATTTGGCCCGCCGCGTCCTGCAATGTGGGAGTTTCAATTATCACGGATGAATCAATCGAGTGAAAATATTACCTCGTTTAATTTCTATCGTAAGGATCAACGGAATAAAACGCTGTTTTTTAAGGTGGCGAATAATGATCTGAATAACCGGAGTGAATTTCGGGTCAGAGAAGTAACCGGCGGCGCGGTTCTTTTTCCTGTAAACGATGATGATCGGTATCAATTGGAACTTGGGGGTACATACGACATTATCCACGATACGACATTAGCGGAAAAAGCGTCGTATTCAAGGATTACATATCGTCCATCTCGTAGCCTATGGTTTCGCTTCGGTTCTGAGTATTATGACGGTTATAAAGCGGGACATCCTTCTCAGTTTAAAAATACTATTCTAAACTCGAATTACTTTGCGGGCAAGGTTTCTGTTGGCATGTTTTCGGTTCTTGGTGTTTTAGGAAATGGAAAAATTGATAATACACTTAATACTCGATATGGTGCTGCCGGAATGTTTGACGGTCCGTACAATATGTTTTTCCTCGGCGGTTATATACGGAGCGATGACAGTAAAGAAAATGTTCGCACCCTCGCCATCGGCCGTGGTGCGCCTTATCGTCCGGATGGAATGCCGAGCGGGATATTTATTTGGAAGCACAAAGAAAACTATGACTTTCAACTTGGAGGGATATTCTGGGGAAACACGAATATCGTAGTCCAGCCGGCCGTTATTGGAATGAGTCAGGGAATGTTCATCAGTAGTATCGCTTTACGCGAAAACAGCGAACTGCGGCAAGGTCAATTAATGAGCATTACGGACGATTATCGAAATTCCGACATTACACTTTTTTATGTCTATCTAAAACAGGGAATTACAATAATACCGGGGACGGTGAACCATGTTGGTATAAGAGCATTTCAAGCGTTTAAGATATTTGATGAAATCAGTGTCTTGAATATTTCCAAACCGGTTTTAGGAATCTTTTACAATGAAGAGACATCACCGACTATGAATATGACCAGTCATCTTTTTGATGATTCTGTATCCAAATATTTTTCCTACCATCTCGGAGCAACATTTTCAGAAAATCTTATTCTGAATGTGATTCATATTCCCGCGAAAGACGAATGGACGACTGCACTGTCAGTCGTTTATTAATGAAAATCCGGAGTAATGAATGATAGAAGTGTTATTGAATAGATGATATTATTTTGCATTCACGCTTGTTACCCTTTTAGTATTCCTTTTTTTTCATCTCCATCAGGGCGCAATTGCTGCAATTATTTTTCATGTCCTTGCGATTAAGTGCAGAGCGGATCATTGCTCCCACAGCCGATGCAACGATCGCAAGCGAAATAATTTCCTGCCAGTGTGTTACGAGAGTATCCATAACCCCACCCGATATGTAATGAATGTTCCAAGGTATGCGAGCAATGTCATATAGACGAATTGTGCCGCGGGCCATTTCCATCCGTTTGTTTCTCTGCGTACAACCGCTACAGTAGATAAACATTGCATGGCAAGGACGTAATAAACCATGATACAAAGCGCGGTCAGAATTGAAAATACCGGTTGTCCTGTTACCGGATCTTTATCTTTTTGCATTTGCTGTTTCAGCGTTGCCGATTCTTCATCCGCATGCTCTATATTGTAGATCGTGCCAAGTGTTCCAACAAATACTTCGCGCTGAAGCAATGAACTGATGATGCCGATCCCGATCTTCCAGTCAAAACCCAATGGCTTCAATACAGGTTCTATAACATGTCCTGCACGTCCCACAAAACTGTGAGCAAGCTTTTCTGATGAAGTTCCTTCTTCCATCTTCGGATATGTCGCCAGGAACCATAATACGATCGACACACCCAGAATAATTGTCCCTGCATTCTTAAGGAACAATAATGACCGTTCCCACATATGAATAAAAGTATTCTTTAGCGTCGGTATTCGGTATGGAGGAAGTTCCATAATGAATGCAGGCTTCGGTCCCTTAAGCACAGTGCTTTTCAGCAGGCGTGCTGTTAGTAAGGCAGAGATTAGTCCCAACAGATACAGAGAGATCAAAACAACTGCAGGAAGACTAACGAAACCAAACAATAGAATATTCGGTATGAACGAAGCAATCAATAATGAAAAGACCGGAAGCCGGGCGCTGCAGCTCATTAACGGTGCAACAAGGATCGTTACTAGACGGTCCCGCGGGTTTTCGATCGTCCGTGTTGCCATGATCCCCGGAATTGCACATGCAAAGGACGATAGCAGCGGGATGAATGATTTTCCGTGTAATCCCACCTTATTCATTATTCTATCCATTATAAAGGCTGCGCGGGCCATATATCCTGTATCTTCCAGAAAGCCGAGGAATAAAAAAAGAAATAATATCTGCGGTAGGAAGGTAACAACGGCACCGACTCCGCCTATAATCCCGCGTGTAATTAGACTTTGAAGGTCTCCCTGCGGAATTATTGCAGAAATCAAATGGGCAAGCGTATCGAATGCCGAACCGATTAGCAGCATCGGGTAAATTGCCCAGGTGAAGATCATCTGGAACATCACAGCCATTAACGCGAAAAAGATTACGAATCCCCAGATGTGGTGTGTCAGTACAGCATCAATAGCATCGTGTACGGTTTTTTGATGCCGAGGTGCGGTATGTCGAACGCTGTTTTTATAGACAGAGTTTGTCCAGCGAAACCGTGATTCCACGAAAACTGAATGCCGGTTGTACCCGTTCATTTCTAAATTATTGTGATCACGCTGAAGGTGAGTGAGCGTTTCACCGGAGTATTCATCTGAAAATGAAATAATATCTTTTGGAGTGGATAACAGCAATTGCGCTTCATGAAATGCTGCAGATTCCGCCATCTTTTCATTCTCAACAAGTATCGAAACAAGTTCCTCATGTTCAATGCGGACAATGTCTGGCAATTTCCATTTCCGTATGCCATCAGTATTTGAAACTATGTTCTCGAATGAGGATAAAAGTTCTTTAATCCCTGCTCCTTTGCTTGCTGTCATCGGAATGAACGGCACACCAAATTCGTTGCGCAGCTGCGCAGTATCAATAGTGATCCCTGTATCCTGAATACGGTCGTACATATTCAATGCAACGACTGTTGGTATTTTTAGATCAATTACCTGACTGAGCAGATAAAGATTGCGTTCAAGATTAGTTGCATCGGAAACAAATACGACAATATCGGGAATAGGTGTTCCGGGAATCTTGCCGAACAGGATATCCGTAACTACTTTCTCATCAAGTGAATTGGCGGATAGGGAATAGGTGCCCGGCAGATCCAAAACAGTGATCTCTTCAGTGCCGATCAGTATCTTGCCTTCCTTTTTCTCAACAGTCACACCGGGATAATTACCTACTTTTTGTCGCAGTCCGGTCAGTTCATTAAAGAGTGTGGTTTTTCCGCAATTAGGATTTCCAATAAGAGCTATCGTTCGGAGAGATATTTTTTGGACGGTGGAATTCATAGTGTAGGCACAAACAATTCTTGGTGGTACGCTTGATTACTCTTTGCTGGGCAGGACAACGATTGCGTCTGCTGTCGTGTAACTTAATCCGATCCTTGTGTTGCAGACTTCACAGATTAATTGGGAGGAACCACTGGATACCAAATGGATGGTTGCATTTTCGCAAAAGCCTACTTCGCGCAGCCGATTGCATGTGTCCGGATGGGAATCAAGGTGAGAGATCGTTACAGTTGAACCGGCAGGTGTTTGTGCTAAGGTTTTCAAATTCATTTTTGGCATTTCGAACAGACTCCAAAGATCTGCAGGGTTGTTGTTTGAACAGTGAACTTGTTCGTGTCGCAAACTTCTTTTTGAACTTTTTCGATCTTATCATTCACGAACTCGATGATATCTCCGCATTCCAAACAGATCAGATGATGATGATGTGGCCGTCCGAACGCAATTTCGTAGCGAGAATGATTCTCTCCGAAACGATATTTGGAGATTAAACCGCAGTCCTGAAGAAGATCAAGTGTATTGTATACGGTTGCACGGGATACTTTTTGTCCCCCAGATTTCATCTGGAAGAAAAGTTCATCCGCATCAAAGTGCCCGCCATAATTCATTACCGCTTCGAGAATTACAAACCGCTCAGGCGTAATTCTATAGTTCCCTGATTTGAGATACTTTGTAAAATTTTCTTTTACTAATTCGAGTTCCATTAATTTTATTAAGACTTAATCTAAATAAATATAGTTTATATTTTACCAAACATCAACAAAAATATGCGAATTTGCGCTAAAAACGTAAATTGGACCAATATTAACCAGTATTGTCTAAATAACAAAAAATTACTCTTCCAGAGCACTTTTTTGTATATTCTCTAAGATATTGAACATTTATCATACAATTTTGTCGTTAAAGGAAAATATGATCAGTCTTTGGAACAAAGTAGTTGTTATTACCGGAGGATCAAGAGGTATTGGGGCTGCTGCTGCAGTTTTATTTGCTAAAGCAGGAGCTGATGTGGTCATTACATATACAAAAAATGCAAAAGCTGCGAATGCTATAATTGATCAAGTAAAGAATGAATGGCGTGACGGTATCGCAATTAAAGCCGATGTTGCAAATTCAGCGAGTGCAAAAAAAGTTATTCAACAGACTATGAAAAAATTCGGTCGGATCGATATTCTTGTGAATAACGCCGGCATTTGGACATACGGCAAGATTGGTACGATGAGTGAAAAAGTGTGGAAAGAAACTATGCAGGTGAATCTTGACGGTATGTTTTATATGACCAATGCAATTGTTCCGCAAATGAAAAAACAAAGGTCAGGAAAGATTATCAATATTTCCAGTACGGCCGGGCAACGCGGTGAGGCTGAACATTCGCATTATGCAGCATCTAAGGGGGGCATGATATCATTTACAAAAGCAATTGCTACCGAACTAGGTCCCTTCAATATTAATGTTAATTCAGTAGCGCCGGGTTGGGTTGATACAGATCTGAACAATTCAGTGTTCTCTGATAAAAAATATAAAGAACAAGAGCGTAGGAAAATACCCATACAGAGAATTCCTACACCGGATGATATAGCCGGTCCGATATTATTCCTTGCATCAGATCTTGCCCGTCACATTACCGGAGAGATCCTGAATGTGAACGGAGGAAGCGTATTGATCGGGTAAATGGCCGTATTGGAATTTTCTACCGAGATAAATGCTACGCAGAAAGAACTTTTTGATTTTCACACGAATTTCAAAAATGTTGCAATTGTTACGCCGCCGGTATTCGAAGTACGGTTTGTAATGATTCCGGACTCAATGGCAGAAGGGAGCGAGATGACGGTAGAGATAAAACAATTTGGTTTCTGGATACCGTGGGATGTTAAAGTAAAGGAACTAATCCCGAATTCATTATTGGTCGATTATCAATCAGGAAGAGGTCCCTTTAAGTCCTGGAAGCATAAACATCTGTTTACAATACGAAATAGCAGGACAGTGTTAACAGACAGGATTGAATATCAACTTCCGTTTGGAATCCTGGGCTTACTGGTTGATATTATTTTAATGAGATTCATCCAAAAAATGGTCTTTGCTTACCGCCATAAAAAAACAAAAGAATATTTCTCTATCCGATGATCGAAAAAAAATTTCTATACCGCTATTTAGTATATATTCTCATTATATCATTTTTCTTCGGTATTTTAGGATATTTTAAAATACAATATCAGTTCTATCTTTGGGAGTTCTTTGTCGATCTCAAAATATTGACGCTGGTCGGTGTTGTAATACTTTTCAAGAAACGAAAAGAGATTATATTTGCCTCCAATGAATTATTGCTTCTTAGATTTGATTGGAAAAAAAATGTAGCAATTTTCTTTGCACCCATTCTGGTGTATTCTGTTACCATTGTGTTGGGATTGTTGTTCAAACAAATATCGGTCAATAGACTTGATAATGCCTCCACATTGGTTTTGGCCACGGTGTTCGACATTCCTGCACTCTATGTTTTTTCTGCAACATCTGTGCTTTTTGAGGAGATTATCTTTAGGGGAATTCTGCTATCATCATTTCAACGATCAAATTCAGCAATACTCACTACTCTCATTTCCAGCATATTTTGGACACTTTTTATCGGTAGCGAATTGCTCGGTTTTGAAGATCTTACTCTTCTGACAATTTCAATAATATTATTGTTCTTCTTATCTATAGGTCTTTTCCTCACTATGCTTGTCAATAGGTATCACTCGATCTGGCCCGGGTATTCATTTCGGATAGGTATTATCACCCTTACACCGATAACTTTGACGTCGCAGCTGGTCGAATCGGATTCTTTTTTCGCTTCAAGTTCGAGTATTTTTATAGCAGAAGGAGTCATTGTTTCTGTGCTACTCATAGGTTTGTCGTTTGTATTTTCAACAAAGAAGAGTGTCTTGACCGAAAATGCAGCTTAAAGAAATATTTCTTGACTATTTCGCGAATTCGGGCAATATTTAGTTGTTAACAGGATATTTTTTCATCAATCAAAGGAGTAATGATGAGTCGTTTTACAGAACTTGTTGAATTAGTTCAAACTTTCGAGAAAGATTTCATCAAATTTTACGATAAAGGTAACAAATCTGCCGGTACAAGAGTTCGTAAACACATGGCAGAATTAAAACGTAAAGCACAGGATATCCGTGTTGAAGTCCAGGAATTGAAAGGCACGACAGACGATTCGAATGCTTCAGAAACGTCAGAAAATGCATAAAAAGAGCAGTATCAAACTAAAAAAGCCGACGCACTGCGCCGGCTTTTTAGTTTTGGAACATTTTGGCCAGAAAAGCGTCTAATTACTAAAAATTACACAATGGCGAAACCAGCAGTTATCAATCTTATTGATGCCAATATCCCGCATGCTCAGAAAAGCGATGATGCGTTGATTACGCTTTTTCAGAACGGGGAGAAGGAAATTTTTCGATATTTGGTCGAACGCTATCAGGAGAAAGTCCGAAATATAATATTTTCGATATTCAATGATACGGATCTTGTGGATGACATTTCGCAAGAAATATTTATCAAGGTTTATCAAGCTCTCCCCAAATTCCGTTTCGAATCTTCTTTTTACACATGGGTATACCGGATTGCAGTGAATAAATGCCGGGATGAACTGCGGAAAAAAAAGGTTAAACGGTTTTTCAGTTTCCATAGTTTTGAAAAAACAACGAACCTCAAAATTGAAAATTTTGCCACGACAACGTTTGACGATGAGAATATGCGCGGCGTTATAGAGGAATCATTGAAGAAGATTCCGGAAAAATTTCGTATGCCGATCATATTAAAGGATATCGACGGGATGTCATACGATGAAATCGCCGAGGTATTGGATTGTGAAGTTGGTACGGTGAAATCACGATTGTCGCGCGGACGAACTATGCTGAAGGAAATTTTGATGCCTATTTTGGTATAAAATGAATCAATTAACAAAAAAAGAATTAGAACAGATCATTTCGCTTTTTATTGACGGTGAACTGGATACTGTTGAAATAAAAAAACTCGAAGAGTACCTTACGACACATCCCGCCGTTGCCCGCGAGATCGAAATATTGCGCACCGCAAAACGTTCCCTCTCTTCAAAAGAAAAATTACACAAAAACGACTGGTTCTGGTTGAAATTATCGAACAAGTTAGAGGAAAAGGACTTCCGCACCCGGAGATTTTTGCCTAATGCAAAACCGATATTTGCATTAGCATCACTGACCGCAGGTGCAATCCTAGTTATTACTGCGATCTATTTCAAAGATGCGCAGTTTTTCAATCAATATTTTCTGGAAAATAAAATTCAGGCGGAAAATGTGTACCGCAATAATATAATGACGGGGAATATTCTGCCATTGTTTACGAATCTTAATAAAGACGATGTGTTGAATTTTGCTTTGTTCGGGAGTCTATCCATAGATTCATCAAAAAATACATCGCTGCAGGTCAAAAATACAGAAGACAAGGGATCACAGATTCAGATCGTTCGTAATAATTCGATATCCGCGCCGTCCGTGACGGTGAAAGATTTTGCAAACGAAATCGGATTTTCAGACAATCAACGTGATCTTATAGATTCGATTCTTGTATCGTACCAGGAAAGACTTCAGGCTTCGGTCCTCGTCAGTGAAAATGATGAAGTAGCAATCCATGCCGAACTTGTAGATCTTAATCGCGCAATGGTCTCTACAATTGCTGCATGTCTTGAACCGCCGCAAAGGTCGCGGTTTCAAAAATATCTGGATATCAGGAAAGCTCCTTATGCTGTCGTTGCAGTCAATAGCCCCAAAGTGCCATCACATGTTATTCTGAATAAGATCCCGAAAATGTCCAGAAGCAATAATTATGTTGTTATCTCTCCGGGAACAATAGAGATTGCGGAAATGACGATTAATATGGACAGCATCCGTGATGTTGCACGCCGGCAGGGAATGGAATACCGTAAGAATATTACTGAACGAATGGTTGCAGAATTGGCAGAGCGTCAGCGGCGGGCGGAAGAAAATATGGTCACAATGGGGGAAAACCGCATTCACGTTCAATCTTCAAGCGGAGCATTTCAAATAAATTTTGAACGATCGGCGGAAGCTG
Source organism: uncultured Ignavibacteriota bacterium (assembly GCA_903861125.1). Taxonomy (GTDB): domain Bacteria; phylum Bacteroidota; class Ignavibacteria; order UBA10030; family UBA8401; genus UBA8401. The sequence continues at coordinate 42,365 of CAIOTF010000011.1, read as the reverse complement.
CGTCCCCTGAAATTGAAATGGTAGAAATGGTACGACCTAGAATCCGCATTCAAGATCCTAATAGCGATCTGATCAATCAAGTAACTGTTATTGGAGATTCGGCATTCTCATTTGAACTTCCAGCAAATGATCAAACGGTTCGGGTTTTCAAGCGACTTCCGAAAGGAGAGTTCCGACTTGAGGTCGTTGATTCAATGATGCGTGAGCCCAAGATGAAGTTATTGTTTAAATCATCATCACGGAAGCGTGAATTCGATGCTAAAATACGGGAGATGAAGGAACGTGAAAATGAGCTAATTGATATCGATTCACTCCTCCGCGAGAGCGAAAAGCAGCAATATGGGGTGCCGGGGAAACCGGAAAAACCGACCAAAAAATTAGAACTTGGTATTGTTATGTGATGAAGATCTAAAAATTGTAGAATAGAATTTCACCCTAAAAGAATCTCTTTTAGGGTTTTTCTTTTTTTATTAGGACTTTTAATCTGCCTTGTATACATTGGCATACCTTTGAAAGGGGAATAATGAAATATTTTGCACTGTTTGTCTTGATCTGTTCAGTAACATTATTAGGGGCAGATTATAAAAAAATCCATCGTGAAGCAATTGTTGTCGATACGCATAATGATGTTTTGTTACGTGCGCTAAACGGTGAGGAACTATCAAAACGGACGACTCAAGGTCACTCGGATATAATCCGTTTACGTGAGGGGGGTGTTGATGTTCAGATATTTTCTATCTGGTGCGGCGGGGATTATGGAAACGGACGTGCGTTTCACCGAGCCGTGCAAATGATTGATACATTGAATGCCATTGTAGAACGCAGCGCTGACAAAGCAGTTTTTGCAAGAAACTTTAAGGATATGCAAACTATCTTGAAACAAAAGAAGATGGTAGTTTTGATTGGGGTAGAGGGAGGGCATATGATTGAGGATAGTCTGGCCTTTCTTGACTCTCTTGCAAAGCGGGGGATGAATTATTTGACGCTGACATGGAATAACAGCACGTCGTGGGCTACTTCGGCGGCAGATGAGACCGAAAAAGGAGATTCCTTATCCTTCAAAGGATTGACGGAGTTTGGGAAGAAGGTGGTACATCGATTGAATGAACTTGGTGTCATGGTCGATCTGTCGCATGTTGGGGAACGAACATTTTGGGATGCTATCAGCATTGTCAATAAACCAGTTATTGTTTCACATTCATCAGTCTATGCTCTCTGTCCCGGTCGCAGAAATGTGAAGGATGATCAGATCAAGGCGGTGGCAAAGAATAAAGGGGTGATTTGTGTAAATTTTTATTCCGGTTTCATTGACAGCAGTTTCTCTACGCATGTGAAGGAAATCAGAAATAAATTTATGCCGGTCGTCGATTCGATCAAGAAAGCCAACCCTGATTTTTGGAAAGGTGAGATGCTGATTGATTCTGTGCTGGCGCCATTTTATGCAGAGGCGCGGCCCCCTCTTTCGAAATTGATCGATCACATTGACTATATTGCAAAACTCGTCGGAACTGATTATGTGGGAATTGGTAGTGATTTTGACGGGATAGAATCATTACCTCTGGAATTGGATGACGTAACGTTTCTTCCAAATATTACAAAAGAATTGGTGAAGCGTGGGTATAAGGAAAAAGATATAAAGAAAATTCTCGGCGGGAATGTTATGAGAGTACTGAAAGCAAATATGAAATGATAAAAAAAACCCTCGCTCGGCGAGGGTTTTCATTTTACATAGCTTCTTCTTCTTCAGTGCGTTGGTTTCTGCGTACTGCCTTTACCAACTTCATACGTTTTTTCACAGATGGTTTTGTGAAGAATGTCCGTTTTTTGAATTCTTTGAGAACTCCGGATCGTTCGTATTTCTTCTTGAAGCGTCTGATTGCACGATCAATGGATTCATTTTCGTTGACAACGATTCCTACCAAGTTATTTCACCTCCTACCATTTGGCGTTTGTGTATTAATCTGCTAATTGTAAATTCTCAATCAATTTTTTAATGCCGCTTTTCTCAAACTTAACCCAAATAGCGTTCCCGCCGCTGGATGTCTTTTCTTTTGATGTCACTTTCCCCATGTCGTCCCAATCCGTGTGGTAGATAGAAACGCCGACATCAAAGATTTTTTCAGGAGAATAGTTAACGCAATCTTCCCGGATATAGGTGATGATATTGTCTTCTTTTTTCTTTGCTGCAGAATCGAGCATCATGCTATGATGACACCGTGTGCACCGATACCAGACCTTATTTTCAGCTCCGACAACTTCACCAATAATCTCCATTTTCGACTCTCTTCCGCACGAGGTACAGACTTGTGTTACATATTTTGATTTGCTCATAAATACAACTCTCCGTTCGCAACAGCTTTAGCCGCGCGAAAATAATAACAACGTGTGTGTCGAAGGTTACCTTTGTGTTATTGTGCTAGTATAAAATACTAAATTTCGTTCACTCTAGTCAAGAAGTTTTCCGTTTAATTTTTAGAGACGGGTTGTGCCAATGCCTTCTTTTTCTCACTTCATTGATTTTAAGGGCAAAATTCGATATATTTCCCCGCAAAATTATTGAAACAAGGAAAATGTCTGATCGAATATTATTTATGCAAATTTTGGTCAGTGTATTTACGGATGGAGGGCTTGCCCCTCTTTCGTATTTTTTGGCTTTTTTAAATTAGAGGACTCTATGGCAGACAAACAGTATGATGTAATTGTTATTGGCGGAGGACCAGGGGGTTATGTTGCAGGTATTCGAGCCGGTCAATTAGGATTAAAAACTCTTGTTATTGAAAAAGATAAACTCGGTGGCATCTGTTTAAATTGGGGATGCATTCCGACAAAGGCGCTGATCAAAAACGCAGAAGTTCTTACTACATTCAAGCATGCTGAAGATTTCGGATTTTCATTCGACAATTTGAAAGCGGATTTTTCAAAAGCGGTGAAACGTAGCCGGGATATCTCGGCAAAAAGTTCGAAAGGTATCGAATTCCTTTTGAAAAAAAATAAAGTAGAGCATCTCTACGGAACGGCAAAGATCATTGCCAAAGGCGTTGTAGAAGTTGATACCGGCGGAAAGAAAGAAAAGATCGGTGCGCAACATATCATTGTTTCAACGGGTGCCCGTCCGCGTATTCTTCCAAATATTCCTATTGACTATAAGCAGATCATCACCAGTACCGAAGCAATGATTCTGCCTGAAGTGCCGAAAAGAATGGTGATCATCGGTTCAGGAGCGATCGGTTCTGAATTCGCATATATTTATAATGCGTATGGAACGAAGGTCACGTTGATAGAAATGCTTGACAGTCTGCTGCCGATCGAAGACCGTGAGATTACAAAAATCCTCCGCCGTAATTTTGAAAAATCCGGGATAGAAGTGCTGGTGGATACAAAAGTTGAAAGTGTCACAACCGGAAAAGAAGCGACGATAAAATATTCCAATAAGGATGGAGTGAAAGAGATAAAAGCGGATATCGTGTTGAGTGCAATCGGCGTCCAGGGGAATATTGAAAACCTGGGACTGGAAGCACTTGGTGTGAAGACCGAAAAATCGTTCATCAAAGTGGATAAAAATCTTAAGACAAATGTGGAAGGGATTTATGCGATCGGTGATGTTGCCGGTCCGCCATGCCTCGCGCATAAAGCCTCGCATGAGGGGATCGTTTGCGTAGAGGCAATTGCCGGTAAACATCCGCATGCTGTTGATTATGGAAATATTCCAGGGTGCACGTATTGTCAGCCGCAGGTGGCAAGCGTGGGTATGACGGAAGAAAAAGCCCGAGCGGCAGGTAAAGAGATTAAGGTTGGTCGCTATCCATTCCGTTCGCATGGTAAAGCCCTTGCTATGAATGAGACCGAAGGAATGATAAAACTGATCTTTGATGCAAAATACGGAGAACTGCTCGGTGCACACATTATTGGACCTGAAGCAACGGAAATGATTGCAGAACTTGTCGTAGCAAGAACTCTCGAAACTACAGCTGAACAGCTTTATACAACGATCCATGCACACCCGACACTAACGGAAGGTATTGCCGAAGCTGCGCTGGATGCCTATGGCCGCGCATTGCACATTTAACGGTGTGGAATCGATTTCCGAAGTTTTAACTGTCTCAATAATATATTCACAATGAAACAACTGCTCGTAGTCAATATTGGAAGAACAAAGTACGCTGATGCGTGGGAGTTGCAGAAACAGATATTTTCTGCACGTCTTGCTCAACGTATCGGCGATGTGCTTATATTGACGGAGCATGATCCGGTTTTCACTCTCGGAAAAGGAGCGGATGAAAATCACCTTCTTGCAAACACACAAGAACTGAACGAAAAGAAAATCGATATGTTCTGGATCGACCGTGGAGGAGATGTAACATTTCACGGGCCCGGACAGATCGTCGGTTATCCGATCCTCGATCTGAATCAGCATTATCTTGATATCCATCGGTATTTACGTGAACTTGAAGAGATGATCATTCGATCATTGAATGATTACGGCATTGATTCGGGGAGAGAGAAAGAGTTCACAGGAGTATGGGTAAAGAATGAAAAGATCGCAGCGTTAGGAGTTAAAGTCAGCAAATGGATCACAATGCATGGGTTTGCGTTTAATGTGAACACCGATCTGACTTTCTTTGACAGGATTATTCCCTGCGGAATTTTTCATAAAGGAATAACATCACTTCAAAATGTTCTCGGAAAAACGATTGAAATTGCAGATGTTCACCAGCATCTCATTAAACATTTTTCCAATATTTTTTCCTTCGAGGTCAAACAGATTTCCAAGGAACAACTTTTATCACTTCTTCACCACACTGAAGTTGCCGTAGAGGAGAACTAACGTAATGGTTTCGAAAAAAACGGATGTGTTGGGAAAGAAAAAATCTGCACTGCACTCCAATGGTCTCATGAAAAAAGCGAATGCACATATCGGCGAACTGAATACGGAGCGGTTATTGTTTGCCTACCGCACGATGGTTCTTGCCCGCACCATTGATGAGAAGGAAATGAACCTGCTGAAGCAGGGGAAGATTCTTTTTCATATCAGCGGACCAGGACACGAGGCTGCTCAAGTTGCTATTGCCATGGCAATGAAATCAGGATACGATTGGGCGTATCCGTACTACCGGGATCTTGCATTCTCACTGGCGCTTGGATCGACGGCAAAAGATATTTTATGTGAAAACATGCACCGGATCGAAGGTCCTTCTTCGCATGGACGGCAAATGCCTTCGCATTATGGTGATAAACGATACCGCATTGTCGGACAATCGTCTCCAACGGGAACACAATACCTTCAGGCCGTCGGGACTGCGATGGGTTCACGGAAAGAGGGAAAGGATGAAGTAACGTATGTTTCATCCGGTGAAGGGGCAACCAGTGAAGGAGAATTTGCCGAAGCCGTTTCCTGGGCGAGCCGCGAAAAATTTCCTGTGATTTTTTGTGTGCAGAATAACAAGTTTGCGATCTCCGTTCCTGTGAAGGACCAGATCGTTGGCGGTTCCGTTGCACGTTTGTATAGTGCATATCCGAATTTGAAGACTTACGACATTGACGGAACAGATTTTATCGAATCGTATCGCGCGGCTGTCGATGCGGTGGAGTATTGCCGCAGTGGTAAAGGTCCGGCGATGATCGAGGCGCACTGTGTTCGTCTGTTCCCGCACTCATCCTCCGATGACCCGAAAAAATATATGACGGCTAAGGAGATCGAAGATGACAAGGCGAAAGACCCGATCCCGAAATTTGAAAAATATCTGGTGAATAACGGTTATGCTTCCTTAAAAGAATTGGAAGCAATCCGTGCAGATGTGAAGAAGGAAGTCGAGGATGCAGCTGATTATGCTGAAGCAGCGTTAAGTCCAACTGCCGATAGTGCTGAACGGAATGTATTTTCTCCGAATATTTTTATCCCAAAAGAAAATTTTGTGGAACCGGAACATACCGGAAAAAATATTGTTATGGTTGATGCGATCAACCATGCATTGCACGAAGAGATGAAACGGAATCCGAAAATGGTTGTGTACGGTGAAGATGTTGCAGATGGCAAGGGGGGAGTATTCACAGCAACAAAAAATTTAACAAACAAGTTCGGCAACGACCGGTGTTTCAATTCTCCGCTAGCAGAGGCTAGCATTATGGGAACTGCAATCGGTCTTGCTGTTCGGGGTTTCAAACCTGTAGTGGAAATACAGTTTGGCGACTACATCTGGCCTGCATTCATGCAGATAAAAGATGAGTTGGTACACATGAGATACCGAACCGATGGTGACTGGAGTTGTCCTGTGGTGATCCGTGTTGCTTCAGGCGGCTATATCCGCGGCGGATTGTATCACAGTCAAAGCATCGAAGGCATATTTACGCACGTTCCCGGACTATGGGTTGCGATGCCGTCGAATGCTGCAGATGCAAAAGGATTGTTGAAAACCGCGATACGTGAGGATAATCCCGTTCTATTTTGTGAACACAAAGGATTGTATCGGCAGCAATTTGCGGCGACGAATGAGCCGGATGAAAATTATTGTCTGCCATTCGGTCTTGCAAAAGTGAAACGCGAAGGGAACGACATTACGGTTGTTACGTGGGGATTCATGGTACAGCGTTCCATTGAAGCAGCGCGAAAGATGGAAGAAAAAGGGGTCAGTGTTGAAGTGATCGATCTGCGTACGCTGATACCGTGGGATAAAGAAACGATATATAATTCCATACGCAAGACGGGGAAGGTTCTTATTGTTCATGAAGATACCAGAACCGGCGGTTATGGTGCAGAGATTGGAATGCAGATCGCCGAAGAGTGTTTCGAAAATCTGGATGCACCTCTTGCCCGCGTGGCGGCACTTGACGCACCAATCCCGTTTGCACCGGCACTTGAAAATGCGGTGCTTCCGCAGGAACACCATATAACAAGTGCATTGGAAAAATTAGCGGCATATTAACTGTCTATTGAAATGACTGGCATAAAAAAGAAAATAATTAAAACTAAAACTGTTGAATCCAAGAAAAAATCTTTCGAATTGACGAAGGAACAATATCTTCAATTGTATTACTACATGCGGTTGACGCGCGAGTTCGAGGAGTCGATACTAAAGCTCTATCGTCAAGGGAAAATTGTTGGCGGCGCCTATACTGGAAATGGAAATGAAGCGACGGCAGTTGGCAGTGCGTTTGCACTGGAGAAACAGGACTACTTGTTCCCGATGCATCGCGATATGGGAGCGCATTTAGTGAAAGGTCAAACGCTGAGGCATTTGATGCTTCAGCATCTGGCGCGGGGTAATTCGTTATCGAAAGGAAGGGACGGCACCGGTCATTATGCTGATCCAGCTCTGAGAATTTACGGTAACATCAGTCATCTTGGTGCAATGATACCGATGGCTGCCGGTGTTGCATTGGCAAGCAAGTTACGGAAAGAACGATCGGTTGCACTGACATATATCGGCGATGGTGGAAGCAATGTCGGCGACGTTCATGAATCACTTGCCATGGCGTCTGTGATGAAACTGCCGTTGATCCTTATTATCGAGAACAATCAATTTGCATATTCCACGCCGGTCTCGAAACAAAAGGCGATGGAAAAATATTCCGACCGTGCGTTAGGATATGGGATTCCCGGATATACGATCGACGGAACAGATCTTGAATTGGTCTATAGAACATGTAAAGAAGCTGTCGAGCGTGCGAGAGAAGGGGGCGGACCGACATTGATCGAATCTGTAACGATGAGAATGCACGGACATTCTGCTCACGATGGTGCGGAATATGTTCCTAAAACATTACTCGCTGAATGGAAGAAAAAGGATCCCGTGCAGAGGATTGAAAAATTGCTCCTTGATAGAAAGATCCTTACACCAAAAATCATTGAAGAATTTGAAAGAAAAGTTGTCGCGGAACTTGATGATGCGACACAATTTGCGATCGATTCACCATATCCTCCGGCAGAAGAAGCAGCGATCGGCGTGTACGCTGATTAACAGTATATCATAAAATTATCGAAACCGACAAACAACTTGGCAATCATAACATATATCGAAGCAATATCAAAGGGACTCTGGGAGGAAATGGAACGGGATTCATCCGTGTTCCTTCTTGGAGAAGATATCGGTCCGTTCGGCGGAGCGTTCAAAGCAACGAAAGGTTTCCTTCAGCATTTTGGTGAAGACCGTGTGGTTGACACCGTGCTTGCCGAAACGGCGATCCTTGGTGCTGCAACAGGCGCAGCCGTTGTCGGCATGCGTCCGGTTGCTGAGATACAATTTGCGGATTTTGTTACGACCGGTTTCAGTCAGTTAGTGAACAACAGCGCATCGGTCCATTATCGCTGGCACATTCCGTGTCCGATGGTTGTTCGGTTACCGAGCGGAGCAGGGATTCATGGCGGACCATTCCATTCGCGGAACCCTGAAGCATGGTTCTTTCATCAGCCAGGATTCAAGATCGTTGCACCTTCGACCCCATACGACGCAAAGGGTTTGATCAAAGCGGCTGTGCGGGATAATAATCCGGTATTGTATCTCGAACATAAACGTCTCTATCGTCACATCAAAGGGGAAGTTCCGGATACGGATTATATTGTTGAGATAGGAAAAGGGGACGTAAAGCGGACGGGGAACGATATTTCTGTCATTACGTATGGTTCAATGGTCCATATGGCGTTGGAAGCGGCAGAAGTTCTGCAGAATGAAAATGGCGTGAGCGTTGAAGTTATCGATCTGCGCAGCTTGATGCCGCTTGATAGTGAGTTAATCTTCTCTTCCGTGCGAAAGACGGGGAAAGTTTTGATCGCACACGAAGATAACATTACGGGCGGTATTGGCGGAGAGATAGCCGCAATGATCTCGGATATTTGCTTCCAATTTCTTGATGCACCCATCAAACGTATCGGTGCGATCGATACACCGACGCCGTATAGTCCGACACTGGAAGAATATTTTCTGCCGAACACAAAAAAAGTTGTTGCCGCTTTACAAGAGTTGGCAGCATTTTAAAATATTTTATAATCATAAAAAAATATGGCTTTCATTGACGTAATCATGCCTCAAATGGGCGAAAGCATTGCCGAAGGAACGATCTCCAAATGGCATAAAAAAGTTGGCGATAAAATTGCCAAGGATGAAACGCTTCTTGAGATCAGCACGGACAAAGTCGATTCCGAAATTCCTGCTCCCGCAGCTGGAATTGTGGCCGAACTGTTGTATCAAGAAACAACAACGGTCAATGTCAATACAGTAATAGCCCGCATCAATACCGACACGAATGCTGTCGTGAATAAATCTCTACCTTCGTCTGCTCCGGTTGCAACAAAAATTGAATCAGTTCAGCAAACAAAAGTTTCTGACACATATGTTGCAGGAATAAAAGCGCCAACCGGTGCTTTGGTAGAGGTTATTATGCCGCAGATGGGAGAAAGCATAGCGGAAGGAACAATCACTAAATGGCATAAAAAGATCGGTGATGCAATTGCTAAAGATGAGACAATTGTTGAGATCAGCACGGATAAGGTAGATACAGAAATTCCGGCCCCAGTAGCAGGGATACTTGCCGAGATTTTATTTCCTGCTCAAACAACCGTTGGCGTTAATACGGTTATTGCGAAAATATCTACAGGAGTTAGCGCAGGTATTACTTCTTCAGTGAAGGATTCAAAACAGCCGCAAATCAGTGAAGTAAAACATGATGTTCAAAAAATGCAGGCGCAGGCGACAACAGCGCAACCGGCTGCTCAAGAACAGAACACTTCCGGACGTTTTTATTCCCCTCTCGTATTGAACATTGCGCGGACAGAAAATGTTACAATGAACGAACTTGAAACTATCCCGGGATCAGGTGCGAACGGAAGGGTTTCTAAGAATGACATCCTTGCCTATGTGCAGAATAGGAAAAGCGGAAAAGTTACAGTGCCGGTGCAAAATGTATCACAACCGTCTTATGCATCACCGAAATCAGGAACGCAGGATGATTCGAGCCGCCGGCCAATCAGTTACCCTGCGGGGCGTGTTGAGTTGATCAAAATGGATACGATGCGTAAAGCGATCTCGGAGCACATGGTGCGGAGTAAGCATACGTCAGCACATGTCGGTTCGCTCTCAGAAGCGGATCTGACTGCGATCGTGAAGTACCGGGAAAAGAACAAATCGGCATTTGAAAAACGAGAAGGATTCAATTTAACCTATACGCCGTTCTTCCTTGAAGCGGTAGTGAAAGCGATCAAAGATTTTCCGCTGATGAATTCTTCCGTTGACGGCGATACGATCATTATTCGAAAAGATATCAATCTTGGTGTTGCGGTGGCTCTTGAAAACGGATTGATCGTTCCTGTGATTAAGAATGCAGAGCAAAAAAATCTTGCCGGCATTGCCCGCACATTGAACGATCTTGCAACGAGGGCACGCAATAAAAAATTGATGCCGGATGAAGTGACCGGCGGAACATTCACCGTTACCAATCCCGGAGGATTCGGTAATCTGTACGGATTTCCGATCATCAACCAGCCGCAAGTTGCGATCCTTGGCGTCGGCGCAATAAAGAAACGTCCTGTTGTGATCGACGATGCGATTGCGGTCCGGTCGATGGTATATATTTCGATGTCGTACGATCATAGAATTATAGACGGTGCACTCGGCGGAATGTTTATGCAAAAGGTTGTTTACTATTTAGAGAACTTCGACGTTTCACAAGCGGTGTAATAATGGAGATAATCATACAAGAGATACCGGCAATACATAGTCCGTCTGATGTCGTAATACCGTTGGATGCATCGATTGTTCAGCGAAAACCTGAATGGCTGAAAGCGCGTGTTCCCGGTGGAGAAAATTATTCCCGACTGAAGAACATGATCGAAGAGAGAAAACTCCATACCGTTTGCGAAGAGGCACGCTGTCCGAATATGGGTGAGTGCTGGAATTCCGGAACGGCTACGTTCATGATTCTCGGTGACACCTGCACTCGCAGTTGCGGTTTTTGTAATGTGAAGACGGGGAAAATGCACTTTGTTGATGAAGATGAGCCGCGAAGAGTAGGCGAAGCGGTTGCGTTGATGAATCTTCGTCATGCCGTTATTACGTCCGTCAATCGCGATGAACTTTATGATGGCGGTTCGCACATTTTCGCCGGCACGATTCAGGAAATCCGAAAACGGGTTTCTCATTGTACGGTTGAAGTGCTTATCCCTGATTTCATGGGGAGTGAAGAAGCATTGAATGTTGTCCTCAATGCTCAGCCCGATATCCTTAACCATAATATTGAAACTGTTCCGCGGCTGTACCGCACCGTGCGACCGCAGGCGCATTATCATCGCACGCTGGAATTGCTGGAACGTGCAAAGCAGAAAGGATTCACTACCAAGACCGGGATTATGGTGGGTCTTGGAGAGTCGTCGGACGAAGTGATCGAAGTTATGGCAGACCTTCGCGCCGTTGACTGCGATATTTTTACCATTGGTCAATATTTGCAACCGACAAAAAATCATTTGCCGGTTGAACGGTATGTTCATCCGGATGAGTTTGCTATGTATCGTGTGAGGGGTATGGAGATGGGTTTTAAACACGTTCAGTCCAGTCCGCTTACAAGGAGTTCTTATCACGCAGAGAAACTCGTGTAAACAAAAATTGCAACTTTACTCAAACGAAATTATCTAAACAGGAAACAGTGACAATGAAAGAAGAAAAAAAGAAAACAACACAGCCGCGCTGGTCTGATCTGAATCTTTCCAACGAAAAGCTGATCAAGATGTACCGAGATATGCTTCTCATCCGCCGGTTCGAGGAACGCGCAGCGCAGGAATACGGCAAAGGGAAGATCGGCGGTTTCTGTCACTTATATATCGGCCAGGAAGCAACCGGTGTCGGTGCTATTGCGCCGCTTCGCGAAGATGACTTTATCTATACTGCATACCGCGATCATGGCCAGGCGTTAGCACGGGGAATGGATACCAACGGCTGTATGGCGGAGTTATTCGGCAAAGTAACCGGTGTATCAAAAGGAATGGGCGGTTCGATGCACTTCTATGATCTATCAAAAGGATTCATGGGCGGATGGGGAATCGTTGGCGGACATCCTCCGCTTGCGGCTGGTTCTGCATTTGCAACTAAATATCAAGGAAGAGATTCCGTGACGATCTGCTTTATGGGTGAAGCTTCTACAAACCAGGGGGTCTTTCACGAAACATTGAATATGGCTCAACTTTGGAAATTGCCGGTGATTTTCATCTGCGAGAACAACGGATACGGCATGGGCACTGCAATTTCACGTGCAATGGCCGGCGAGGAATTGTTCGACAAAGCCGCAGGATATGAAATGGCACGCGGCGCAGTGAACGGAATGGATGTTATCGAAATGTATCGCGAGATGACCATTGCCATTGAACGCGCACGGAAAGAAAATCTTCCGACATTCTTAGAGGCACGCACATATCGTTTTCGCGGACATTCAATGTCCGATCCCGGACAATACCGCACGAAGGAAGAGATTGAAGAATACAAAAAAAGAGATCCAATCGAAACATTCGGCAAAGAATTGGTGGCTGAAGGTATTTTGAAACAATCTGATATTGAATTGATGGACGAAGCGATAAAAAAAGAAGTTCAGGAGGCGGTAGAATTTGCCGATGCAAGTCCGCAGCCGCCGATAGAAGTGTTGTATGATAATATTTATGCATAATCATCAACCGGTGAGATCTGCCGAAACAACGGATTTCATCGCTTAAAAAATTAGGGAAAAAGGAAAATACGACAATGGCAGTTTTACAAATTCGTGAAGCAATCAATCAGGCGATCGACGAAGAGATGGCACGGGATACCGGTGTCTTCATTATGGGCGAAGAGGTTGCTCAATATAACGGTGCATATAAAGTTACACAGGGACTCTGGAAAAAATACGGAGACAAACGGGTCATCGATACTCCGATTACGGAAGCCGGCTTTGCCGGAATCGGTATCGGCGCCGCAATGACCGGCATCGGTGTTCGTCCAATTGTTGAAATGATGACCTGGAATTTTGCGATCCTTGCGTTTGACCAGATTATCAATCACGCGGCGAAAGCCCGGTATATGTCCGCCGGTCAATTTAAGGTGCCCATCGTGTTCCGTGGACCGAACGGGCCTGCGCATATGTTAAGTGCGCAGCACTCTCAGGCTCTCGAATCGATGATGGCGCATGTTCCCGGTTTGATCGTGATGACACCATCAACGCCGTATGATGCAAAAGGAATGCTGAAGTCTGCAATCCGCGATGACAATCCGGTGATCTTCATGGAAAGCGAACTGATGTACGGAATAAAAGGAGAAGTTCCAGACGAAGAATATCTTGTTCCGATCGGAAAGGGAGATATCAAACGGGAAGGAACAGACGTAACTATTATCGCCTGGACGAAAATGGTTGCGGTTGCATTAAAGGCAGCGGAAGAGCTGCAAAAAGAAGGGATCAATGCCGAAGTAATTGATCCGCGTACTCTGCGCCCGTTAGATGAAGATCTTATCCTGGAATCGATCAGAAAAACGAATCGCTGCGTTATTGTAGAAGATTCATGGCCGTATGCTAGCGTTGGGACGGAGATTGCTCACCGTATTCATACGAAGGCATTCGATTATCTTGATGCGCCGGTGGAAAAAATCAACAGTGCTGATATCCCGATGCCGTATGCAGAAAATCTTGAACACGAAGCATTACCGAGTCCGGAAAAAGTAATTGCAGCAGTAAAAAAAGTTCTATACCGATAATAGATAACTTTTCCGAATTTTATTAAAACGGAAAACGTACGGAATATTTTAAAGGAAAATTATGGCAACAAAAATGCTAATGCCGAAACTCAGTGACACGATGGAAGAGGGTGTCATTCTGAAATGGAGAAAAAAAGAGGGAGAGTCGATCAAGTCCGGCGATATTCTTGCGGACATCCAATCCGATAAAGCTGATATGGAACAGGAAGCGTATGACTCCGGTGTGATCCTTAAATTATTTGCGAAAGAAGGCGAAGGCGTAAAGGTTGGTGCACCGCTGGCAATCATCGGCAAAGCAGGAGAAGATATTTCCTCGTTACTGACCGGTGCCGTCACGGCTTCAATTGCTCCGAAACAACAATCTGTTCCTGCTGCTACTGCGCCGGTTCATGCACCCGTACAGGAAGTTGCAACGCTTGCGAACAGCGATGTGCGTGTGAAAGCATCACCGTTAGCGAAAAAGATCGCTGAAGAAAAGAAGATCGATCTACGGTCGATCGCAGGGAGCGGCCCGTACGGCAGGATCGTGAAGGCCGATGTTGAATCGAAGAGCGGATCATCGTCAATGCCACGAAAAATTCTTGCTCCGATGCAGACAAAAGAGATCCCGCATTCCATGATGCGAAAAACGATTGCAAAACGGCTGCTGGAAAGCAAAAGCACTATACCGCATTTTTATCTTACGATAGAGATGAATATGAAACGCGCCATCGATTTCCGTAATTCATTCAATGATGCCACAGGAACGAAGATCAGTTACAATGATATTGTCGTAAAAGCAGTTGCGTTAGCACTTCGTGAAAATCCGAAAGCCAACAGCTCATTCTTTCCCGAAAAAATCGTTCAGCATGGACGCATCGATGTCAGCGTTGCAGTTGCAGTTGATGATGGACTTATTACACCCGTTATACGGAATACAGATCAAAAAACATTACCGGAAATTTCTGCTGAAACAAAAGAACTTGCCAAACGCGCCCGCGAAGGAAAATTAAAACCGGAAGAGTTCACCAACGGCACATTTACGGTCAGCAATCTTGGTATGTATGATATAGAAAATTTTGCCGCCATCATCAATCCTCCCGAAGGAGCTATTCTTGCCGTCGGCTCCATCGTTGAAAAACCGATTGTGGAAAATGGTCAGGTTGTGGCCGGACATACAATGAAGGTAACGATGTCTTGCGATCACCGGGTTGTAGACGGTGCAGTCGGTGCGCAGTTCCTGCAATCATTTAAGAGGATAATGGAAAATCCGTTAATGCTTGTCATTTGATCAAGACCTGACTATGGTCAAATTCAACGTCATTCCACGAAACATGGAATGACGTTGTTGTTTTTAAATCAACCGTTTGACCTCCATTCTATTGACAATCCCGCGAGAACTTCTTAACATAACCTACATTTTATTCTTCAGTTATTTACCATTCACTGTTAAGGAGCGTTTATGTCCCGTATAGTCAGAAGTGGTCTCATCCAGTGTTCCATCGCAATTTCCAACGACCAGCCCATACCAAAGATCAAAAAGGCAATGATCGACAAGCATATACCGCTGATAGAAAAAGCAGGAAAAGAAGGTGTTCAGATCTTGTGTCTTCAGGAAGTGTTCAATGGTCCGTATTTTTGCGCAGAACAAAAAACGAAATGGTATGAAATGACCGAAAAAATACCGGACGGACCAACAGTGAAACTGATGCAGAAGTACGCGAAAAAATACAAAATGGTGATGATCGTACCGATCTATGAAATAGAAATGGAAGGTGTCTATTACAATACGGCCGCAGTGATCGATGCTGACGGAACATTTCTAGGAAAATATCGCAAGCATCACATTCCTCAGGTAGAACCGGGATTCTGGGAAAAATTCTATTTCAAACCGGGGAATCTCGGATTTCCAGTCTTTAAAACGAAATATGCCGATATCGGTGTCTATATCTGTTACGACCGTCATTTCCCCGAAGGAGCGCGTATCCTCGGTCTCAATGGTGCCGAGATTGTTTACAATCCATCCGCCACGGTTGCCGGTTTATCAGAATATTTGTGGGAATTGGAACAGCCTGCCCATGCCGCGGCGAACGGATATTTTGTCGGTGCGATCAATCGTGTTGGCACGGAAGCGCCGTGGAACATCGGCGAATTTTACGGTAAAAGTTATTTCTGTTCACCGCGCGGAAAGATATTGAAACAAGCAAGCCGCGACAAGGATGAGCTTATCATTTGCGATCTCGACATGAAGATGATTCAGGAGGTACGTTCTGTATGGCAATTCTACAGGGACAGGAGACCGGAAGAATACGGAAAGATCACGGAATAAAAGGTCAATTTTTAGTCGAACGTTAATCGGGAAGAGGTTCCTTACTAATGAACTCAACTTTATCATCCCAAGAGATCGTCGAACTTACGGCACGATATACTTACGGAACTTGGCGTAAACAAAAAGGATGGAAACCGCTTCATATAGTTGATGCTGAAGGATGCTATTTTATCGACTCGAACGGGAAACGCTATCTCGATTTTTCGTCGCAGCTCATGTGCTGCACGCTTGGACATAAGAATAAAGCGGTGATTGAATCAATAGGTGAGCAAGCAAAAAAACTTGCATACATTGCACCGGGATTTGCGACCGATGTTCGTGTTGAGCTCAGCAAATTACTTTTGGAAGTTCTTCCGGAAGGGTTGGAAAAATTCTTTTTCACAACATCCGGTACGGAAGCAAATGAAGCGGCGTTCAAAATAGCACGGATGTACACCGGTAAGACGAAGATCATTTCACGGTACCGCTCATATCACGGATCAACAATGGGTTCAATTGCTGCAACCGGAGATCCGAGGCGGTGGGCAATGGAACCGGCAGGGAAGATACCCGGCGTTATTTTTGCTCCGGAAGTGAATTGTTATAAATGTCCTCTTCTTCACACCTATCCGGGCTGCGGAATAGCCTGTGTTGAGTATATAAATCACATGATAGAAAATGAAGGAGATGTCGCCGCAGTTCTTGTTGAACCGATCGTCGGCACCAACGGTGTGCTGATTCCGCCGAACGAATATCTGCCGAGACTTCGGAAGATTTGTGATACACATAATGTCTTGCTGATCGCCGACGAAGTAATGAGCGGTTGGGGGCGTACCGGTACGTGGTTTGCCGTCGATCATTGGAACGTAAAACCGGATATTCTCGTAACAGCAAAAGGGATCACTGCAGCGTATGTTCCTCTCGGTCTCTGTGCCACTACAATGAAGATCGCTTCATTCTTCGACGAACATTTCTTTTCACACGGCCATACCTATGAAGCACATCCCATAACGCTTGCTCCGGCAATTGCCGCTATAGCGGAAATGAGAAGAATGAATCTTGTAGTAAGAGCGAAAGAACTTGAAGGATATTTTAAGGAAAAGCTGAATGCACTGAAAGCAAAACATATATGCATCGGTGATGTGCGCGGACTCGGATTGTTCTGGGCTGTTGATCTTGTCAAAAATCAGAAGACCCGAGAACCCTTCAATACGAAACTGGATAAGGTCAGCGGCGTGCAGTCTGTTGTGGAGAAAGTTGCCGCGGAAATGATGAAAAACGGTGTGTTTCTTCAAGCGTGGGTGAGCCATTTTGTGATCGCTCCGCCGTTGATCATTTCGAAGGAAGAGATCGATATCGGCATTGCTGCTTTGGATTCTGCTTTGGCGATAGCCGACGCATTAGTTACTGCATGATGAATTGAATCGTGAAGGACAAACAGTATGAACAATGTTGCTCCGAAACTCACTTCAAAGGAATACGAAGCGAATTTTGCTGAACTGAAACCGGCACTCACCGATGTCGCTGCGCTTGCGGAAGCAAACCGCTGCCTCTACTGTTACGATTCCCCTTGTATGACCGCCTGCCCGACGCATATCGATATCTCGACATTCATCAAAAAGATCTCCACCGGGAATTTGAGAGGATCCGCTAAGACAATCCTTTCTTCAAATTGGGTGGCGTTAACCTGTGCTAAAGCGTGTCCTGTGGACGAACTCTGCGAAGGCGCATGTGTGTATCATGCCAAAGGGGAAAAACCGATTCAGATCGGCAAACTTCAGCGCCATGTGATGGATTGGTATGTTGAAAAAAGAATGCCCCAATTATTCACTCCTGCAGAAATGAATGGTAAAACTGTCGGCATTATCGGTGCAGGTCCCGCAGGCCTTGCATGTGCGGCTGAATTAACTTTGTTTGGATTCGAAGTGACGATCTATGAGGCTAGCAAACTTGCCGGCGGTTTGGACACACATGGTATAGCACCGTACAAAATGCAGCAGCAGGACAGTTTGAATGAAGTAAAGATGATTAAACGTCTCGGGGTCAAGATAAAGACCGGTGTTCGGGTTGGCAAGGATATTTCATTTGAAAAATTGGAAAAAACACATGATGCTGTTTTTATCGGTGTGGGACTTTCAATGCCGGCAGATCTAAAGATTTCCGGTGAAGAAATGATTGGCGTTGTTAACGCTCTCGATTTTGTCGAGAATGTTACGAAACGGAAATGGAAATCCGTAGATGTTGGCAGACGCGTTGCAGTCATTGGTGCGGGAAATACGGCGATAGATGCCGCTACAGAAGCAAAACGCCTTGGAGCGGAAGAAGTGTTTATGGTGTATCGCCGCGGCAGGGAACAGATGTCCGCCTATGACTTTGAATTCGAACTGGCTAAACGGGATGGTATAACTTTTTATTTCCACGCTCAACCGAAGAAGATCGTCGGGAAAAAGAAAGTGCAGGCATTGGAATGTCTTGAAACAAGGATCGTGAATGGAAAACTGAAGACGATACCCCGTTCTGAATTCAAGATTCCTGTCGATATGGTGATTAAAGCGGTCGGACAAAATATCGACGAGACGTTTCTTGCTTCTATACCAAAACTGAAGATCAAAGACGGTATGGTAGTTGTCAACACAAAATCATACCAAACTTCGAATCCGAAATATTTTGCCGGAGGCGATTGTATTAACGGCGGGAAAGAAGTTGTGAATGCTGCATATGACGGAAAACGTGCGGCGTACGGAATTCATAATTTCATTTTCAAGAAGAAATAATATTGAGGAACTATGGTCGACTTACGTATCAACTGTGCAGGAATTACATCTCCTAATCCGTTTTGGCTTGCTTCAGCACCGCCGACCAATTCAGGATATCAGATCTGCAAAGCGTTCGAAGTAGGCTGGGGAGGCGCTGTATGGAAAACAATCGGCGCACCGGTAATGAACGTTGTCAACCGCTATGGTGCTGTTGATTTCAACGGTCAGAAGATCATCGGATTGAACAATATTGAACTCATCAGCGATCGATCCATCGAAATCAATTTGAAAGAGATTGCCGAGACGAAAAAATTGTGGCCGGATAGGGCGATCGTTGCTTCGTTGATGGTCGAATCCGACAGAAAAATATGGCATGATATTGTCAAACGGACGATTGATGCGGGTGCCGACGGAATCGAGTTGAATTACGGTTGTCCGCACGGTATGAGCGAACGCGGCATGGGCTCCGCCGTTGGCCAAGTTCCGGAATATTGCACAATGATCACAGAATGGGTGACGGAGGTTTCTACCATACCGGTTCTTGTTAAACTCACTCCGAATGTAACCGACATCCGTTTCCCTGGTCGTGCAGCAAAGAAGGGTAATGCGAACGGGATCTCTCTCATCAATACGATCAATACAATCATCGGTGTGGATCTTGATACGTTCCAAATTGAACCGTCTCGCGGAGGGAAAGGGGGACACGGCGGTTATGCCGGTCCGGCGATAAAACCGATTGCGCTCAATATGGTGTCCGAAATTGCACGGGATCCGGAGATCAATTTGCCCATTTCAGCAATGGGGGGAATTTCAAATTGGAAAGATGCGCTTGAATTTATTTTGCTCGGCGCAACAAGTGTTCAGGTATGCACGGCAGTGATGCATTATGGATTCCGTATCGTTGAGGATATGATCGACGGAACGACAAATTGGATGGAAGAAAAAGGATATACGTCTCTGGACCAGATCCGCGGTAAAGCTTTGGCGAATATTGCAAACTTCGGCGATATGAACCTGCTCTCAAAACATATCGCACACATAGATGCGGGGAAATGTATCCACTGCAATCTTTGCTATATCGCCTGTGAAGATACCGCTCATCAGTGCATCGATCTTGTGCAGAAGAAAGGAAAGATACAGCCGACCGTACGTGAGTCGGATTGTGTTGGTTGCAGGTTGTGTTACATCGTCTGCCCGGTTGATCATTGTATCACAATGGTGCAAAAGGATAACGGCGCTCAGTCAAAAACATGGAACGAATTGGTGAAAGAACTTCCTCAGCCTCTTTCGATTGAAGACCTTCGCAAATTTCAACACAAACATGGAATAGACGTTCATTAAAAAATCAGGAGTATACTATGTCAGTATTGATCAAGAATGGAAGAATCATCACGGCAGATGAAGATTTTATTGCCGATATATTCGTTGAAGGAGAAACCGTTTCCCTCATCGGAAAAAATCTTCAGGTAAAAGCAGATAAGACCATTGATGCAACAGGGAAACTTGTTATGCCAGGCGGTATTGATCCGCATGTTCATCTCGATATGCCGTTCATGGGTACATTTTCAAGCGATAATTATGCAACTGGAACAAGCGCTGCACTATTCGGCGGAACAACAATGGTGATCGACTTTGTTCTGCAGACCCAGGGCAAATCGTTATACAACGCACTTGAAGCGTGGCAGGGAAGATCGAACGGAAAAGCCGCGTGCGACTATTCGTTCCATATGGCTGTAACCGACTTCAATGAAAGCACGAAAGCGGAAATTACCAAAATGGTGAACGATGAAGGAAT
Organism: uncultured Ignavibacteriota bacterium; assembly: GCA_903861125.1. Lineage (GTDB taxonomy): Bacteria > Bacteroidota > Ignavibacteria > UBA10030 > UBA8401 > UBA8401. The sequence continues at coordinate 21,830 of CAIOTF010000011.1, read as the reverse complement.
CACATCCTTTAAAACATTTATGGCATATAAAGGCGCGTTGATGATTGACGATCGCCAAATGGTAGGTCTGATGCAGGAGGTGAAGAAACAAGGCGGTATGGTGACAGTGCATGCCACGAATGGAGATGTGATCGACTTTCTTGTTGCCAAGCATCGTGCGGAAGGAAAATTAGCACCGATCTATCATTATCTTTCCCAGCCTGAGATTACAGAATCAGAAGCATCCGGACGCTTTTCCGACATGGCACATTACACCGGAGTTCCGGCATACATCGTTCATATGACGTGTGAAGGAGCTATTAATCAGGTACGCCGTGTGGCGCAGCGAAACCAAAAAGTGTACGGTGAAACTTGCATCCAATATCTTATTCTCGACGCATCGCTATACGAACAGAACTTTGAAGGAGCAAAATGGGTGATGTCTCCGCCTCTTCGTCAGAAAAAAGATCAGGAAGCATTATGGGGTGCGATCAATCAGGGAACAGTGCAGGTCGTCGCCACGGATCATTGTCCGTTCACTTGGGAACAAAAGTTGATGGGCAAAGATGATTTCTCCAAGATCCCGAACGGTGCTCCAGGCATCGAAAGCAGAATGGAATTACTCTTTTCAGAGGGAGTAAACAAGGGACGGATCTCCCTCAATAAATTTGTTGAACTTACATCTACAAATGCTGCAAAGATCTTCGGTATGTTCCCGAAAAAAGGATGCGTGGCTGTCGGTTCAGATGCGGATATCATCATTGTTGATCCGAACGAAGAACATACGCTATCGGCCAAAACGCATCACATGAATGTGGACTACTCCGGATACGAAGGATGGAAGATAAAAGGAAAAGTGAAATCTGTATTGATGCGCGGGCAGGTTGCGATCGAAAACAATCAAATCAACGTGAAACCCGGATATGGAAAATTTGTAAAACGAAAAAAAGTAAACGGAATGATTTAGATTTCATGAATCATTTATTTATTTAAAAATAGTGCCGTGTATATCTTCTTCTATGATACACGGCATATTTATTTTTATCACGGATTAAGCACGGAAAAATTTCTTTAACCAAATATTAAAATCGCGGACATTGCAAATCACATTTCCATCCACAATATACACGAACCGATGAAAACACTTCTTTCAGCAGAAATCGTCGAGACTGATCTGAAATCAGTCGGGAACAGTCCACTTCTCAATCACGATCTGGCGCCGACGACGAAGGCTGAACGGAAATGGGGGACGTATAACATTGCCGCACTGTGGATATCAATGTCGGCCTGCATACCAACCTATATGCTTGCGTCGGGATTGATCGCCGAAGGGATGAATTGGTACCAAGCGGTAATAACGGTATTTCTCGGAAATCTTATAGTCCTGGTTCCGATGATCCTCAATGCACATGCCGGAACGAAATATGGAATTCCGTTTCCCGTTTATTGTCGCGCATCGTTCGGCGTTCATGGTGCCAATATTCCTGCATTGCTGCGCGCGTTTGTTGCCTGCGGCTGGTTTGGCATACAAACGTGGATCGGAGGCTGGGCCATCTATAAGATTATGACAATTTTCATCCCTGCATGGGATGCATTGCCTGTTTGGTTTGCCGGAATCAACATAGCACAGTTCGGATGCTTTATCTTTTTTTGGAGCATCAACATGTTTGTTATTTATAAGGGAATAGATTCCATTCGTTTCCTTTTGGATATCAAAGCACCTCTATTGATTGTTCTTGGATTAGTATTGCTCGGGTGGGCATACCAGCAGGCCGGTGGATTCGGTCCGATGCTTTCGCAGCCGTCGCAGTTTGCAGCCGGCGGAATCAAAGAAGGACAATTTTGGATGGTATTTTTCCCTTCTCTTACTGGTATGATCGGTTTTTGGGCAACCCTATCACTCAATATCCCTGACTTCACACGGTATTCAAAGACGCAGCGGAGTCAAATGCTCGGACAATTACTTGGCTTGCCATTGACAATGGGATTGTATGCATTTATCGGCGTTGCAGTTACATCGGCTACCATTGTTATCTTTGGCGGATTTCCAATATGGGACCCTGTTATTTTGATAACCAAGTTTACCAATCCCATCGTTCTTGCAGTTTCCTTGTTTGCACTCTGTCTCGCAACGCTCGCAACTAATCTTGCCGCAAATGTTGTTAGTCCGGCAAACGATTTTTCCAACATTTGGCCGTCGAAAATCACGTTCCGCATCGGCGGATTGATCACCGGCATAATTGGAATCCTCATCCAGCCGTGGAAACTTGTCGCCGATCCGAGCGGGTACATTTTTACCTGGCTTGTCGGCTATTCTGCGTTACTCGGACCGATCGGCGGTATATTGATCGCTGATTATTTTGTCGTTCGGAAGACAAATCTGAATGTTCAGGATCTCTATCGGATGAATGGTGAATATACGTATTCTAAAGGTTTTAATACTGCAGCAGTTGTTGCCCTCATCGTTGGAGTTATTCCAAATATTCCCGGTTTTTTAGGAACAATTTCTGTGATCGATCCGGCAATGGTTGGTTCGTTCTTCATGCATCTATATAGCTATGCATGGTTTGTGGGATTTATTGCAGCGTTTGTTGTCTATGTAGGAATGATGAAAGTGAAATTGTTCAACCGCTCAGCACAGAGATAAGAAGTTATAACCATCCCGGATGTACGGATTGGATGCAGCCAACTGATATCGAGATAGAAATAGACTTTTTCTATTTCTTCAACTCATCCAATTCTTTCTTGCTTCGGCGTTCCATTTGGTCGTAGTTTTTTTCGGTTTCGTAAAGAACTCGATCGAACTTTTTCCGGTGATGTCTCCGGAACCGAATTTTGATTCATTCCAACCGCCAAATGAGAACGGCTCGCGGGGGACGGGAACTCCGATATTCACACCGATCATTCCAGCGTTGGCATGCTCTGCAACATACCGCGCGATTCCGCCGCTTTGCGTAAAGATCGATGCTGCATTTCCATATGGATTTGCATTTTCAATTTTCAGCGCTTCATCAACATCATTCGCACGCATTATGGAAAGGACGGGACCGAACACTTCTTCCTGTGCAATTTTCATATCTGGTGTTACATTATCGATCACTGTAGGACCAACATAATATCCGTTTTCTTTTCCTGCAACTTTTACTCCTCGTCCGTCAAGCAGTATCGTTGCTCCTTGTTGTTCAGCTTCCGTTATATAACGCTCGATTCTTTCTTTTGCTGCTTTTGAGATTACCGCGCCGAGATTTTTTCCGGGGACGATCTTTTTCGATTCTTCCACCAGCTTTGTGATGATGTGATCGACGGATCCGACAGCCACCATTGCAGATGCGGCCATGCATCGTTGTCCTGCACATCCGCTCATCGATGCCGCAACATTCGAGGCGGTCATCTCTTCATGTGCGTCGGGCATAACGATAAGATGATTTTTTGCTCCGCCAAGACACAATGCTCTTTTTAACTGATTGGTTGCGCGCTGATAAACAATCTTTGCAACTTTCGTAGATCCGACAAACGTGATTGCCTGAATTCCCCGGTGATTGCAAAGCGCTTCAACTGTTTCTTGTCCGCCATGAACAATATTAAATACACCGTCAGGCAGTCCAGCTTCTTTCAATAGCTCAGCCAATCTGCACGAACTCAACGGAACAAGTTCAGATGGTTTCAGTACCATAGTATTTCCGAGAACAAGAGCATTCGGAATTGTCCAATTAGGCACCATCGCGGGGAAATTGAATGGAGTAATGCATGCAACGACTCCGACAGGATAACGGTCGATGCGGCATTCAACACCGCGGCTCACTTCCAGTATCTCGCCGGATATTAGTTGCGGCATTGAACATGCAAACTCCGTCAGTTCAATACTTTTTTCGATCTCAGCAGTTGCTTCACTGAGAATTTTTCCATTTTCTTTATGAATGAGTTCTGCAAGTTCCTGAGAATATTTTTCCAACAATGACCTGTATCGGAAGAAAATCTGAACACGTTCTTTAATTGGTGTCGATGACCAACCGGGGAGTGCTTTTTCCGCTGCTCTCACTGCTACATCAACATCATATGCTCCCGACAGGGGAACATAAGCAATAACTTCACCTGTGGAGGGGTTTTCAACAGGTAACGTCTTGCGTTCATTGACATTTTGCCATGTTCCCGAGATATAATTTGACAGTGTGGCGGCACTCATATATTCTCCTTTGTTAATAAACTGCAAAAAAGTAACGATGTGATCACTGAAATGCAAGTAATTCCAGAATATGAAGTTTGTTGCGGTTAACTATTGATTTTTCCGCCGAAAAAGCATATATTTATTCCCTATAATTCAGGCATAATTTTTTAGGAGAGATAAACGTGGCTTTTGTTGATAAGAGTACTACATTTTTTAGAGAAGGTGATATTGCGCAGAAATGGTTCGTTGTTGACGCTGATGGAAAAACATTGGGTCGCATCGCATCGCATGTAGCGCACATCCTTCGCGGGAAACATAAACCGCAATTCACACCCAATTCAGACATGGGCGATTTTGTTATTGTTGTGAATGCCGATAAAGTGAAGGTAACGGGAAAACGGACTGAGATGAAAGAATATTTTCATTACACAGGATATCCCGGCGGAGCAGTATTCCAGCAGTTCAAAGATGTATTGAAAAATCATCCGGAACGTATCATCGAGCATGCCGTGAAAGGTATGATACCGCATACGAAACTCGGACGACAGATCATTAAAAAATTAAAAGTGTATGCAGGCACGGAACATCCGCATGCCGCACAAAAACCCGAAATCATCGAATTTAAATAAGAAGGACATCCATGCAGCAAATGATCAACGCAGTCGGTCGCCGCAAAACTTCGGTCGCCCGTGTGTTCTTAAAGAACGGTTCAGGAAAAATCACGGTCAACGAACGCGAATTTGAAAACTATTTTCCTCTCGAAACACATCGTAATTCTATTACTAAAGCGTTCTCGGTAACGGACACGCTTGGAAAGTATGATGTGAATGTGAATGTAGAAGGCGGAGGCCCGTCAGGTCAGGCTGGTGCTGTGATCCTGGGTGTTGCCCGTGCATTGGTAGAGATCAGTGAAGAGAATCGTCCGATACTGCGCAAGAATGGTCTTATGACCCGTGATCCCCGTATGGTCGAACGTAAAAAATACGGTCAGAAAAAAGCACGTAAGAGATTCCAGTTCTCCAAACGTTAAAATGTTTTACCGGTCTTCCGACGTCGTACGATTTCGGAAGATCATGTTACACTAAATCAAGCATACTTCCGGATTGATGCAGCGGTGTTTCGCACTGCGGAACTCTGCATCAAAGTGAAGGGAGTAGAAGAACACAAACCAAACATAAAGGAACACTATGCCTCGTGTAGAACTCGCAGAATTACTCGCTGCCGGTGCCCACTTCGGACACCTTACCCGCCGTTGGAATCCAAAAATGCGTCCATATATTTTTATGGAACGAAACGGCATCCACATTTTCGATCTTAAGAAAACACAAACTCTTCTTGAAGAAGCTGCTACTGCCATTTCCAATGTTGTTGCAGATGGTAAGAAAGTGCTCTTCGTCGGAACAAAAAAACAAGCAAAAGAAGTTATTCAGGCAGAAGCTGTGCGCGGTCATCAGTATTATGCGACCGACCGCTGGCTCGGCGGAATGCTAACCAACTTTACAACAATTCGTAAAAGTGTAAAACGGCTGACGAACATCGAAAAAATGGAAACAGACGGAACATTTGAAAAGATCACAAAAAAAGAAACACTGTTCCTATCGCGCGAAAAAGAAAAACTGCAAAAATCACTCTCCGGTATTGTTGATATGACGCGTTTACCTGGTGCGTTGTTCATTGTCGATGTGAAGAAGGAAACGATTGCAGTACAAGAAGCAAATCGTCTCGGAATACCGGTGTTTGCATTAGTCGATACGAACTGCGATACCGATGGAATAGACTATATCATTCCGGCAAACGATGATGCATTAAAATCGATTCAACTGATTGCTCGTGTCATCACTGATGCAATCGTGGAAGGAAATGCACGAAAGGTTGAGACCGCACCTGAATCTGAAGAATCAGAGAAGCAAGAGAAAAATGATAAATTCGATCGTCGAGAACGACGACCAAGACGACCACAACAAGAAACGGATAAAGCATAATTATGGCAGTCACTAGTGAAATGGTAAAACAACTGCGCGAGAAGACCGGCGCAGGTATGATGGATTGTAAAAAAGCACTCGATGAATCCAACGGGAATTTGGAAATAGCGATCGAAGTGCTCCGTAAAAAAGGGGCGGCAACGGCAGCTAAAAGAGCCGATAAAGCAGCCAATGAAGGTACGATCGTTGCCAGAATCTCTGAAGATGGTAAACACGGAATTCTTGTTGAAGTCAATTGTGAAACGGATTTTGTTGCACGCGGCGAAGATTTTACATCGTTCGCACAATCCATTGCACAGATCGTTTTTGAAAAAACACCAAAGACGATTGATGACTTGCTCGCAATGCCGCATCCTGAAGCAAAAACTGTTGCAGTAGCTCTGTCTGACTTGATCGGCAAGGTTGGCGAAAAATTGGAAATCCGCCGTATCTTCGATCTTAACAGTGACGGTGGATTCCTGCAGCAATATATTCATATGGGAGCAAAATTAGGTGTCATTGTTGAAATTGGTGCCGAGATGAATTCTGTCAACAAAACATTGGCACGCGATATTGCTATGCAGATTGCAGCGATGAGTCCAATCGTGGTATCCAGAGAGAATGTTTCCAAAGAATTGATTGCAAAGGAACTCGAGATCTACCGCACTCAAGCGAAGAACGAGGGGAAACCGGATCAAATCGCAGAGAAGATCGCGAACGGACGCCTGGAAAAATACTATCAGGAAGTTGTACTTCTTGAACAGAGTTTCATTAAAGACGCCGGAAAGGCGGTTAAGGAACTTCTTTCTCCGAATGTTACTGTGAAGCAGTTCAAGAGATTTCAGCTTGGCGAATCGATGAATTAATATCTGAAAGGTCTCAATTGAGACCTTTCTTTTTATTGGGAGAGACCTATGGCAGCGCCAAAATACAAACGGATACTTCTTAAACTGAGCGGTGAAGCTCTGATGGGTGATCTGGAATTCGGCATCGATTCCAAGATCCTTGGACAATATGCGGAAGAGATTAAAAAGATTCACAATCTTGGCGTACAGATCGGAATTGTGATTGGCGGGGGAAATATCTACCGTGGAATTGAGAATTCGTCCGACGGTATCGATAAAGTGACCGGCGATCATATGGGTATGCTGGCAACTGTGATTAACGCCCTGGCTCTGCAAAATACGCTGGAACATCATGGAATGTATACACGCTGCCAGACAGCCATTGATATGGCCCGCATTGCCGAGCCATATATCCGCCGTAAAGCCGTTCGGCATCTGGAAAAAAATCGTATCGTAATTTTTGCAGCAGGGACAGGAAATCCGTATTTTACCACAGATACCGCGGCTGTACTTCGCGGAATTGAGATAGAAGCGGATATCATCATCAAAGGCACGCGTGTGGACGGGATATATGATTCCGATCCGGAAAAGAATCCCCATGCGAAACAATTTACTCTGATCAATTACGATGATGTGTTCAAAAGAAATCTTAAAGTGATGGATATGACGGCAATAACGCTCTGCAAAGAGAATAAATTACCGATCGGAGTTTTTAATATGAACATCACGGATAATCTCCTTAAACTCATCGTTGGCGAGAACGTTGGCACAAAAGTGATGGAATCTGCTCCATCGTTGTCATAACAATAAACATCGGAGGTGCATTATGCAGTTAAAAGATATACTGAAAAATTGTGATACGCGAATGCAAAAAGCTGTGGAAAGTGTCCGCCATGAATTGGTAAAGATCCGGACCGGCAAGGCGACAACGGCACTGCTGGATACGGTAAAAGTTGACGCATATGGTACAATGATGCCGATCAATCAAGTAGGATCGGTGAGCGTTGTGGATGCTCATATGCTTGCTGTTACTCCATGGGATCAGGGAATGCTGCAGCATATTGAAAAAGGGATCATCGCTTCGAACCTTGGTTTGAATCCGAGTGTTGACGGAAAGATCGTTCGGGTTCCGATCCCGATGCTGAATGAAGAACGGCGCAGAGAACTGGTGAAGCTAGTTAAGAAATTCGGAGAAGAAGGGAAGGTAGCCATTCGCAATGTCCGCCGAGACGAGAATGAACAGTTAAAGAAATCCGAAAAAGAAGAACATTTTTCGGAAGATGATCGTAAACGCGGTGAACAAGAAGTTCAGAAGTATACCGACAAATATATAAAAGAGATAGACAATCTTCTGGTCATTAAAGAAAAAGAAATAATGGAAGTGTAAGTTCGTTGAAATGTACATTCCGTCCCGCCGCGGTCTATTACTATGACTCGTTGAGCGGGACTTTTTATTTAAGAAAGAATTTTTGTAAATGTTTTATGATAAGTAAAAAAGCATTGCGTGAGGAATTACAATTACAGCGGCAGGCACTTTCCAAAGACGAAGTGCGGCAGCGTTCAAAACAGATTGTAGAGCAACTGCTGTCGCTTCCGGATTTCTTCCGGGCCGACGTTGTTCACACGTACATTTCGTCGAAGAACCATGAAGTGGATACTCACGAACTTATCCGTGTGCTGGTGAAGCAACGGAAGCGCGTTGTTGTTCCTATCGCCGATAAGGCGACCAAGACGATGAAGCATTCGGAACTATTTTCGCTAAGTGAACTTGTCGGAGGCGCTTACGGTATACTTGAACCGAAAATGTGCCGGCCCGTTCCTGTCTCTGAACTGCAGGTGATTGTATTACCGGCCCTTGCCGTAGATAGAAAAGGGAACAGATTGGGATTTGGAGCGGGTTTCTATGACCGATTTCTTCAAGATCTTCGCCTGCCGACAATCGCGCTCGCCTACGATTTTCAACTCAAAGATGAAGTTCCCGTTGAAAAAACCGATATTCCTGTGTCATTTATTGTTACAGAACAAGAAATCATTCGTTGCCGCAACTAATTGTCCGGAAAGCCGTAACAATCTTTGTCAGACAAAGGAGCAAAAAATGAACAACCAAAAATTATACCGCTCACGCACTAATAAAGTATTTGCAGGTGTCTGCGGCGGTTTGGCGGAATATTTTGATGTCGATCCGATAGTAATCCGCATTTTATTCGTTTTGATGGTCCTGTTCGGCGGAACGGGAATAGTTCTTTACATTGCAGCTATTTTTATTGTTCCCAAAAAATCGCTGATGATTCAGGATGTGCCAGTTGAACAGCAAACGGCCTCAGTCTCACCCAATAATGATACGGCACGCAATTGGTTTGGCATAGCTCTCGTTACCATCGGGATACTGCTGCTGCTTGCGAACATGGAGATTTTCCATGTTTTTAATTTCCTTGAAGATGCTTTTGAATATGTATTTCCGGTTTTATTAATAATACTTGGAATGGCGATCATTTATTACCGCCAGTCCCAGACACAAACCACTAAAGAAAATTCAGAAAAGGAACAGTCATCGACATCGTCCGAATATTCATCTCAGACTCGATCATACCGGCAATATCGCCGGTCTTCCTCGGATAAAAAGATCTTCGGCGTGTGCGGGGGACTTGCACAATATTTCGACATTGATCCAAGCCTGATCAGGATGTTATATGTTGTTTTGTGTCTTGCATCATTTGGTGCAGGATTGGTTCTCTATGTGTTAATTGCTATCATTGTTCCGTATGACAATATCTTCTCTACGAGGGTACCATAATGGATAAACAACAACTCAATCGTATACCATTTTTCGGAATTATTCTTGTCGTTATCGGGGTAGGTCTATTGCTACGCCAATTGCACATTGTTCGAATTGACGGGACGTCACTCTTGCTTTTCGGTCTGATCGCTTATGGCGGTGCAATGGTGATACGTTCATTCCTGACGAATATTCGACAGTCATTGTTCTTCGGTAGTTTGTGTTTCTTTTCAGGTATCCTGCTTGTACTGGGGAACTATGAACTGATCGAAAATTCTGCATATATCTATGTGCCTGGATTCCTTATGGTATTCGGTCTGGCGTTCGTGATGCTGTTCCTGTTCAATTTCAAGGATTTTCATCTACTTCTTCCGGCAGTGATCTTCATTGGTCTGGGAATAGCATTTATGATGACGGAGATCGGCTATCTGTATCCCAGCGATGTGAAAGAAGCGATTAGTCAATATTGGCCCGTAGCAATTATTCTTTTTGGTGTGCTGATGCTGTTCCGAAGAAAAGAGAAAAGAATCAGTTGAAAATAAAAACCCAAATCTCAGCAGATTTGGGTTTTTTGTTATTGCACTAACGTCGGTTCACTGTTAATGTGCTTCAAGCCAATTCTTTCCGCAACCGATCTCAACCTCTACCGGAACGACTAACGGCATAGCTTCACACATTTCTTTCTCCACGATCTTCCTCATGCTTGATTCCTCTTCCTGTGCTATATCAAAAACCAGTTCGTCGTGTACCTGCAGTACCATTTTACTCTTCAGTTTTTTGGCTTTGAGTTCGCGGTGGATACTTATCATCGCAATTTTGATCATATCCGCTGCTGTTCCCTGAATCGGCATATTAATAGATTGCCGTTCTGCATTAGAGCGGATATTCTGATTTTTGTTGTTGATATCCGGGAAATACCGTCGTCTTCCTTTTAATGTCTCGACGAATCCGTTCGAATGTGCTGAAGCAATTGTGTCTGAAATATACTGGTTCACTTTCGGAAAGCGTTCGAAATATTTTTTAATAATCTCTTTTGCTTCGCTTTGCGTGATATCAAGGCGCGAAGCTAAGCCGAACGGACCGATGCCGTACATGATCCCGAAATTCACTTCCTTTGCCTTGCGCCGCATATCTCTTGTAATATCCTTTTGATCAACACCGAATACCTTAGCAGCAGTAGACGAGTGGATATCCTCGTGGTTGTTAAATGCATCGATCAATCCTGCATCGCCGGAGACGTGCGCCATGATTCGCAGTTCAATCTGGGAGTAGTCGGCAGAAAGGATGAGGGATTTTTTGTCCGAAGGGATGAAGGCTTTGCGCATCTTTCTTCCCAATTCTGTGCGTATCGGTATGTTCTGTAGATTGGGGTCACTGCTCGAAAGGCGTCCGGTTGCCGCAACCGTCTGATTAAAAGAGGTGTGCAGTTTCCCTGTCAGCGGATGGATCAGTTTCGGAAGTGCGTCAACGTAGGTCGATTTTAATTTCTGCAATTGCCGGTATTCCAATAAATGCTCAACAATAGGATGTTCTCTGCGTAACATCTCGAGCACCGCAACGTCGGTTGAAAAACCAGTTTTGGTTTTTTTAACGGAACGCAATTTCAATTTCTCAAAAAGGATCTTTGCCAGCTGCTGCGTTGAATTGATGTTGAATTTCTCGTCGGCAAGTTTATAAATATTTTTTATGAGTTCATCGAGTGTCAATCCGATCTCACCGGACATGGTAGAAAGGAAGGGAACATCGATCTTCACGCCGCTGATCTCCATATCTGTCAGCACTTCAATTAGCGGAAACTCAATCTCAGAACAGAGCGTTTTCAGACCGTCCGATGAGACTTTATCGTGGAGAATATCGACAAGCTGCATTGTAATGTCGGCGTCCTCTGCGGAATAGTTACCCACTTCATCAACCGGTATCTCGCGTATGTCACTCTTTCCTTCATTTGTCAGTTCATCGAACGAGACCATTTTATAATTCAGATGTTCTGCGGCGAGGGCATCAAGCGAATGCTGACGGTCGGAACGGAGCACGTACGCGGCGATCATCGTGTCAAACGTAACACCCAAAACGGGGAGTCCTTTTGCGGCAAGAACGAGAGAATCGTATTTAATATTCTGACCGTATTTTTTTATTTTATCATTCCCGAAAATGGGCTTCAGATCCTTCACAATCCTGTCGATTGGGAAACCTTCGCGCGCAGTTTCGGATTTTCCGCTGAATAAGTCAGTGGTTTCCGTCTGAACGGCATTATCAATAACCGGGAGATAATAGGCATTGTCTTTCTGAAAACAGAAGGCGATTCCTACCAGTTCGGCCCGCAATGCATCTGTTGAAGTGGTTTCCGTATCGAAGACAAATGCCTTCGCCTTTTTTAACTCAACAAGAAATTTTAGATATTCCGCATCTTTTTTAATGATTCGATAATCGTGTTTTGCAGTATTGATATTCTGCATCTCAGGTCGCGGCACAACGTCTTCGGCAATTTCTTCCGTAACTGCAGAAACGCTCTCTTTTTCTCTCAATTTTTTGGCAAACGTTTTAAACTCCAACTGGTCGTACAGTTTAATGAGCGCCGGTATATCTTTTTTCTTTGCCATTAACTGATGGATGTCGACCTTTATCGGAACATTGATATCGATCGTGACAAGCCGTTTGGAAAGAAGGGCAAGTTCCCTATGCGTACGAAGTTTCTCCTGCAATCCTTTTTGCGGAATATTGTCAATATTGTCGAGGATCTTTTCGATGGTTTTATACTTAAGGACGAGCGGAAGAGCTGTTTTAGGACCTACGCCGGGAACGCCGGGTACATTGTCCGATGAATCGCCGATCAAACCTAGCATATCGATCACGTGTTCGGGAGTTACGCCGAATTTTTCCATTACACCTTCTTCGCCGACAATCTCATCATCACTCCCGAATTTTCCCGGTCGGTAGATTTTTACTCTGTTCGACACAAGCTGCATAAAATCCTTATCGGAGGTGACAAGGTATGTATCGATATTTTCCTTCTCCGCTTGTTTTGCCAATGTTCCCATAATATCGTCCGCTTCGAAACCGTCCAGTTCAAGAACGGGAACATTGAACGCTTTCACAACATCCTTCAAGTATCCAAGAGATGCAGCAAGTTCGTCGGGCATTTTGTTGCGGGTTGCTTTATACTCTTTGTAGGCAATGTGTCGGAACGTTGGTTTATCCGTATCAAAGACTGCAGCAATGTGATCTGGTTTATGTTCATCGAGAATTTTGTTAAGGTAATTCACAAAACCATAGATCGCGCTGGTATTTTCACCTTTGGAATTAATGAGAGGATTCTGGATGAACGCGAAATAACTTCTGTACGCGATACCCATCGAGTCGATTAAGAAAAGGGTCTCTTTACGTTTCATAGTGAAGCAAAGTTAAAGTATATTGATGCAAAAAATTATTGTAGTTAAATATACCAAAAGTTACTGAACGAAAGAAATGAAACCAAACCTGCCGCTTTTTGTGTTCGAACGACCAAATAACTCATGAATATATATATTGTCATTTTCTTTCAGCAATTGCTTGCGGCCGGGACACACCTTGTGGCAAAGACGGTCACACAGGAGGTGCATCCTGTGTTTCTTACATTTTTACGAAACATATTTTCTTTAATTGCCATGCTGTTCCTGTTTCTTATCAGAGAAAAGCGGGTAAAAATAGAAAAAAAGGATCTAAAGCATTTGTTGTGGCTTTCATTTCTTGCCGTTCCGATAAATCAGTTTCTGTACCTCTACGGAATTAAATTCACACTCGCTTCCAATGGAGCATTACTATACGCAATGACTCCGGCATTGGTTCTGATCTTGTCGTATTTCATACTCAAAGAAACGCTGACCCGTAAAAAAATTATTGGAGTAATGGTTGCATTCACCGGTATTTCCATTGTCGTGTTCGAAAAAGGGATCGATTTTTCATCGGATTATTTCTATGGAAATGTGATGATATTTATAGCCGTCATCTCCTGGGCATTATTTGCAATTCAAGGGAAAAAACTGGTAAAAAAATACGGTGCATTTCATATTACCGCGTTATCGATGATAGGCGGAGCAATAATGTTCTTACCGATTGGAACGTACTATATGGTATCCGTTGGTATTCCAACGATCACAACACAAAATTGGTGGGGTATTTTGTATCTCAGTCTGGGTACATCCGTTATATCATACATACTTTGGTTTTATTCTCTTGCACGAATGGATACGACGAAAGTCGCGGTCTTTGCAAACGCACAGCCGATACTGACGACGATTTTAGCGGTGATATTCTTGAATCAACCGATAACGGCCGCATTTCTGATTGGGGGGACTATTACGATTGCAGGTGTTCTATTAACACAGAGGACGTAGTTACTTTTTCTTCTGCTGATTGAACAGACAAACTTTTTTTACCAAACACTCTTCACACGTAGGATCTTTAGGCCTGCACGTTTCTCTGCCAAGATACGTAAGCGACATGCCCAGAATATGCCAGTTCTTTTTGTCCACACATTTCATCAGTATCTGCTCAATCTTTTTAGGATCTGTTCCTTCGGCAATTCCTAATCGCGGTGCAACGCGAAGTGTGTGCAGATCGACGATAACTCCCTCTGCCGGCAAACCGACCTGACTCATATACACATTCGCCGACTTCCTGCCGAATCCTTTCAGCTTTGTAAGGTCACCAATTGCTGTCGGTATTGCCGGTAAATTCTCAATTGATTTAGCTATGTCGATGATCCATTCAGCCTTCTTTCTGAATCCGGGAACCCGTAGTAACGGATACAGTTCTACAGGCGCAGCTTTTGCCAGTCGACCGAATGTAGGATAGTGTTTGAAAAATTCCGGCGCCAGATTGTTGACCATGACATCAGAAGCACGGGCGGAAAGAACGATCATTACCATCAGCTGATATGGATTTTGGAATTGAAGCGGGTGTTTTTTGCCTTTGTATTTTTTGAAGAGAGGAAGCAGTTCTTTATTCCAATCAATAGCCACTTCCCGAACAGATGAATTTCCGGATTTGCTTGATTGTTTTTTTACCATATGCTGTTACCTTTGCACAAGTACCTTCTCACGATAGGGGATGTACTTGTGAATTAATTTTTAGTCAATAATTTTCGTGCTTTAACGGCGGTTTTTGTGATACCGCTGGTCTGTTCGCCAACCTGCTGACGCCACATAGCATAATACAAGCCTTTAGCTTTAACAAGTTTTGCATGTGAACCGGACTCAACTACACTTCCTTTTTCCAATACAAAGATCGTATCGGCATGCATAACCGTCGAAAGCCGGTGAGCAATCAGTATTGTGATCATATTTTTTCGGTCGGAAATACCGCGTATCGTTTCGCTGATCTCTTCTTCGGTCAGCGAATCTAGTGACGATGTTGCTTCATCGAATACCAGCAAATTCGGGTTACGCAATAATGCGCGTGCAATTGATAAACGCTGCTTTTCACCGCCGGAGACTTTCACGCCTCCTTCACCGATAATAGTATCCAGTCCTTTATCCGCTCGCGCCAGTAGCGATTGACAAGCGGCTTTATTTAATACGTCAAGACAATCTTGATCGGATGCCTTCGGGTTGACGAAGAGTAGGTTTTCCCGGATCGATCCGGAAAATAACTGCGTATCCTGTGTGACGAAACCGATCCGCTCCCGTAACACATCGAAATTGATCTCGTCGAAATTCTTTCCGTTATAAAGTATCTTTCCCGATTGCGGGCGGTATAATCCCACCAGTAACTTCACTAGCGTTGTTTTACCGGCCCCGGAAGGTCCGACGAAAGCAATCGTTTCACCGATCTTTGTTTTGAATGAAATTTCATTCAACGCTGATTTGTTTGCAGACTGATGCTGAAATGTAACCTTGCTGAATGCAAGCGTTTCCACATTCGATACCGTAACAGGAGACGTTGGTTTCGGTTCTTTCGGAGTATTGAGTATTGTTTCAAAATTATTGAGAGAGACCTCTGCCTCACGGTAGATATTAATAATGTCGCCAAGCTGCTGAAGAGGTCCAAAAATATAGAATGAATATATCCAAAGAGAGAAAAACTGTCCGACGGAGATTTGCTGTGTGAAGATCAAATACAGCATGGTGAACAGGATCATCGTACGGAGGAAATTCACGGATGTACCCTGGATGAAACTCAGCCCGCGGATGTACTTCACCTTTTTGAGTTCCAAGGCAAGTATCTTTTGCGTGGTGCTGTTCAACCGATCGATCTCTTGTTGTGCGAGTCCAAGGCTTTTTACCAGTTCAATGTTCCGCAGTGATTCTGTCGTTGATCCAGCCAGTGCTGTAGTTTCACCAACAATAGTTTTTTGGATCTTTTTTATTTTTTTACTGAGAGTGGAACTTAAGAATGCCAGAATTGGCACAGTTGAAAAATATAGCGGTGCAATAAACCAGTGAACCGAAAGAGAATAGATCATCACAAACACAATTCCAACCAACGATGTGAAGAGTATATTGATCGCCGCAGAGATAAGACGTTCAACATCAGAACGGACCTTTTGCAGCTTGCCGAGTGTTTCTCCGCTCCGTTGATCCTCAAAAACAGAATACGGCAGTTCAAGTGAATGTTTAAGACCGTCAGAATAGATCTGTGCCCCAAGACGCTGAACAATGACGTTGATATAATAATCCTGAAAATTTTTTGCGACGCGTGATACGAATGCGACTCCCATGGCTAATAATAGCAAGCCGACCACCCCTTGAAGGAATTGGTTGGTTGTATAATGACTGAATTTCATCGCATAATTATCGATCACATAGCGAAATACGAGCGGATCGAGCAACGAAAATGTCTGATTCACCGTTGCAAGGAACAATGCCAGTAGAACCAGTTGCCAATAATTTTTGAGATATGAGTAGAGCAGTTTCATAAAATTCCTTTTTGTGTTGAAGAAAGTAACGAAACTATAGGTAAAATGCGAAAGGTTGTTGTAATTGAGGAAAGATTCATTTACAATTCATTCATGATACCATCACCTTTCTATAGAACGATTATCATTCTGTTATATTGTGTAACACTTCCGCTTTTTTCATTCCAGAATAAAGGGAGCAAGGCTTTTAAGACGAAAAGTGCACCATTTCGAGTTTTGGAGATACGGCAATCTGATGTAACATATCAATTGTGGGAAGGATTTCAACTGATGAGGAACGCGAATGCAGGTGATGCACCTTCTCAACATGAACTCAGCCTGCGGTATCTTACCGGAAAAGGATTCTCGTTTGACACGGTGAAAGCAGCACAATGGATGAAAAAAGCTGCCGATCAGGACTATATTCTGGCAAAATTCAATTACGGAATATTCCTGAACAACGGCTGGGGAGTTGACTGGAATCCGTTTGCCGCGTACCGATATTTTCAATTTGCAGCAGACAAAGAGATGCGTGAGGGGGAGTATGTGCTGGGACTTTTTTATACGGATAATCTTGTCGTGCCAAGAAATTATCCCTTAGCGTACGAGTGGATAAAAAAATCTGCCGACCAGAATTATGATCCCGCAAAAGATGTGCTGGCGGAATTTGATAAACGGGGAATCAATGGTGTGAAAGTACCGGAAAAAGATTCGGTTAAATTGAAACCAGTCGCTTCAAAATCAGGTAAACCCCAACAGCCTTCCCAGCAAATTATTCAACCTATTCTGCTTGAGTTTGAGGATGATAAAACAACACAGGTTGATGATCTGACGCTTCTCAAAGAACTGTTCAACGAAGGGAATGAGGAACTGCGTAATGCACTGGGAGTGTCAAAAATATTAAGTGACAGTCTCCAGACAGACTCTACCGGATTTTCTCTTATCAAACAGGCGTCCGAGATCGGCAATCCGGAGGCGATGACAATTGTTGCCAGATGTTATGAACGCGGAATCGGTGTAAAGAAAGACAAACTACAGGCAGCAGTGTATTATATCCGCGCAATTCGACTTGACTCACGTCGAGCACCGGCATTGCTATGGAAGCTGATTAATGAAAAGAATGTGCAGGCAGCATTCAATCAACAAGCGGGTAAGAATGTACCGGACGCGCTATACGTGATTTCATCATTGCATGCACTTGGGTTGTCCGGATCATTGACAGATGAACAGGCACTGCAGTTCTTACAAATCGCTGTCTCAACTTCGTACATTCCGGCCGTTCTTGATCTTGGAAATTGTTATTCACAGGGTCAATGGGTAAAAGCAGATAAAAAGAAGGCAAAAGAATTCTGGAAATATGCTGCTGACCGCGGCAATACGGAAGGGAAGATCCGCGCCGCAGTTGCCGAGGTATTTGACGGAACGGTCACCGATGCCAAAAGGTCGTTTGAAGAACTTGAAAAGTATTCTGCGCAAGGTTCTGTGCTTGCCCAGACTGCACTCGGATATTGTTATGAGAAAGGAATTCTTGTTCCAATCAATTATATGCAGGCGGTATACTTCTATCGGAAGTCGGCGCAAAGGGGAAACCAATCTGCACTGACAGCATTGAGCAGAATGTATGATGAGCGAAGACCGAAAGAGAAGGAATTTCTGATCACGGAATAGTGATTTACATTCTTCACTTTCTGTGTAGGCCCACTATTTATTTTTCTGAAGCTGTTCACGGACGAAATAGACAATTATTCCCAGCAACGTCATCCCTAATCCAGAAAGTGCAAATTTCCATCCCGTAGAAAGCATAATAGAGAACCAGAGAACAATAGCAATCAAAGCGGGAAGAGGATACAACCACATCTTGAAGGGGAGATGTTCTTTCCCGATCCGATTCCTCAGAATCATCACGCCGACCGCACCGCCGATGAATTGAACAAGAATTCTCATTGCCAGTATTGCGCTGATCACATCACTCAACCGGAACAACAGACTGAAAATAAAAGCCGCTCCTCCAAGCCACAATAAAGAAATGTGCGGAAATTTCTTGGTCGGATGAATTTTTCCCATAACGGAAAAGAAATTTCCGTCCAATGCCGCCGCATATGGAATTCTTGAATATCCCAGCATCACTGCGAACAACGAAGCAAATGCGATCCATAGAACAAGAATTGTTGCAACGGTGGCGGCAGCCGTTCCGTACAGCCGTTCGATGAGTGTGCTGACAATAAATTGTGAGTCTTTCGCTTCCTGCCATGGAATAACGCCGATGACTGCAAACTGCATTGCAAGATAAAGAAATGCGATGCCGATAATCGAAATAAAAATTGCACGGGGGATATTCTTTTCGGGATTCTTGATCTCGCCGCCAAGATGATTCACATTATAGTAGCCGAGATATGAATACATTGTTTTTACCGTCCCTTGACCAAGCGCAACCCAAAATGCCCATGTGAAATCCCATGCTCCATCCGGATAACTGAATGCCAGTTTGGGGTCGAAATGAGAAAGTCCGCCGATAATGAACCACGCCATTGTTCCCATCACGCCTATCCACAACGCAACGGAGATCTTTCCGATGGTGGAGATCTTACGGTATAAAATAAATGTTAAGACAATAACCAGTGTTCCGGAAGCGACGCGCCGTGTGACATCGTCAAGCGGAACAAGATAGGAGAGATATTGGGCAAAACCGATCGATCCGGAAGCAATCACAAGCGGCGCCTGGATCATTGTTTGCCAGATGAACAGGAAGGACATCAATTTTCCCCATCGCGGACCGAATGATTCAAGAAGAAAAACATAACTTCCGCCGGCCTTCGGCATTGCTGCACCAAATTCCGCCCAGATGAATCCGTCGATCAACGCCAAAATTGCTCCTGCAATCCATGCGGCGATATGCTGCGGACCTCCCATAATACCAATGACTAGCGGGAGTACAACGAACGGACCGATGCCGACCATGTCGATCATATTGAGCGCGACGGCCTGGGTGAAAGAGAGATCGCGTTTAAGGGTTTCTTGCTGCATTATTCCCCGCTAATAAAATTTGTATATGCACGGTCGCCGAAGAATGAATATTCCTTCTCTTCGAACGCCGTGTTGAACAATACAGAATGGATCAATCCGTTTTTCTCGACCAGTACCGTGTGGAGAATGAGAGTATCCGGATTTGAATGGACGAGAAAACGCAATCGATGATGCCAGCATTCATATTGAATGATCGTTGAATCCTGGAATGATTTAATATCCGTCACTTCGCGAAAATATTTGACCATTCGCTGAGTTGCGCGGTATGTTCCGCCGGTCGGTGAAACGACCTTTTTGCCGTTCAATGAAATTTCACGGTCATCATATGCGATCACGGATAAGTGATGAGTCGAATCTGAACGAAGCCATTGCAGCAGTTTCATTCCATGGTTTAATGAGTCATCATAACTGTAATTTGCATCAAGATACGCAATGCGGGTAATATAACCCGGAATTGTATCATAGGCATTGATGAACCCTGTGATGAAACTTCCGCCGCCGCTGTGTCCCGAAAGAATTACCGATACAGGATTCCCGGTTTCAGAACGGACCCGGTCTACAATCCGTGCGATTTCACCGTCATTGTATTTTTTTCTCCATGAAGGCCAACTTTTCTGAGCAGATTCCAGGTATGCAATATGAATGGTAAATTCTTTTAGTGTATTCCGCAGGAAACGGGTTTGCGCTGCAATATGCTGGATATCGTAATGCCAATCGTCGCCGCTCTTCAGTTTCTTTCCAGCAGTCATTTCGATCGTGTTGCCGTTCGGCAGGGCGTATACGATCAGCAGGGAAGGCTTTGAACGCTCGAACTCTTTTGGCGAATTGACCATGATCCGGATTTCGGGATCGAACGAAGAGAACGTATTTGTTTCGTTTGCAGTAAAATCTTTCACTGCACTGCAGGAATTGAACAGAAATAAAAAAAAAGCGCAACAGAATACTGTCACGCTTTTTCCATTCATGAGCGGTTTCATCAATTATTTTTCCAGGATTTCAAACAACTCGGATAGCTTCGGGATCAGAATAATCTCCGTACGGCGGTTCTTAGCTTTTGCTTCGGATGAATTTGCTGGATCGATAGGGAAGTATTCGCTGCGTCCTGATGCCGTAATTCTTTTCGGCTCAACTTTTCCTTCTATCGCCAAATACCGGACCACTTCGGTTGCACGCATAACGCTCAGATCCCAATTATCTTTTATCGCACCAAGATTGGAAACCGGTTGTTTGTCCGTATGTCCTTCAACAAGTATGCTCAGATCTTCCTGTGTGTTCAATACGCGTGCAAGACCGAGCAGTGCATCTTTCCCATGTTTATCGATGTCAGTTTTTCCCGTTGAAAAGAGTAGTTGGTTGGAGAGCGATACATACACGCGGCCATTCACGATAGTGATCGACAGTCCGCTGTTAGTAAATCCAAACAACGCATCGTTCAATTTTGATTTCAAAGCATTCAATGCGGAGTCACGCGCTGCCAGACGTTTCTCCAGGTCGCCGACCCTCTGTTCGCGTCCTATAAGATCGCGCTGGATCGCCGCAAGAGTGGAATCACGCACAGCCAGCGCTTCCTCGTAATCTTTTAGTTTCTGTTCGCGCGTGGCGACATCTTTTTGCAATGCTTCAAGATTCGTCAGCAGTTTTTTTATCTCGGCTGAATTCTTCGCTTTGGACTGATCGTAATTTTGATTTGCGATCGTGAGATCGTTCTCCAATGTACGGATGCGGTCTTTCAGCGTATCAGTCTGATGCTGTAGATCAGCGACCTCTTTTTGATAATCGGCGTTTTGATTTTTGAGAGCAGCATTGTCCGTCGTTAAATTTTCCATTCGTGACTGCATTGATCCGACGACATTCTTGAGTGAATCGACGGAGATCTGTAATGCATCGCGATGTGACTGCATTTCTTCGAATTTACCGATTGAAACGCATGCCGGAAGGATTAATGGAAGTATGAAGAGTACGAAAACGCGGAGATTTTTCATAGGGCCCTCTATCTAATGGTCAAATATACGAATACGGAAGGAAAATAAAAAAGGGACGTTGAAGAACGTCCCCTTTTTTTGTGTTGTCGGGGTGAGAGGATTCGAACCTCCGACCTCGTGGTCCCGAACCACGCGCTCTAACCGGGCTGAGCCACACCCCGAACAATTATTGCGGAGAAGCCGAGATTCGAACTCGGGGTACACTGTTAAGCGTACGGCGGTTT
>CAIOTF010000010.1 GCA_903861125.1 uncultured Ignavibacteriota bacterium | reverse complement strand
TGCTAAACTGAATAATCCTATAAGTGTAGACCATACTGTAACCGTTGCTGCTAACTCCGTCTTACCGCGTTTGCCAAGAAAAAATGATATTGCAGTGATTACCAAGAGAACGGCCATCGGAATAATATTATAGGAACGATCGAACAAACCATAATACACAACGAAGATGGAAATCACGATTACAGCGACACGACAAGCTGAAATAAAAATATGCTGACGCCGATACTGATCTTCTCTTAATTCATCAGAGGAGTGAAAAATATTTTTTATTATTGTTGAGAAACTCTTCATTTAATACCTCAATTTCATGGCTTGATTGTTTTGAACAAAATAACCTCTTTCACGCACCAGCGATCCAGAGGTTCACATTCACAGAGCAATCCCACAACCATACATCATTATTTGCCTTCATTGTAATATAATTGTTCTACTTTGTATTAGCAAAAAAGGCTAAAAGAAAGGATCACGCCCTTCTTTCCTGTCTACATCAGATGCTCAACAGCATTTTTTTGCAGGGAATTTTCAAAAGAATCGGTCCTAGTGTTATCGTTACGTGATTTCCTACAGAATATTTCTAACATTTTCAAAATATTTTTCTTTTTTTGTGTGGGTTCAGTCGATTTCGTCTGCGTTTGGAGGAAAATCGACGAAGAATTGCGCTAGCCGTGTACTGTGCGGTGATTTTTTAAAAAATATTTACAGATTTTTCATTTCGCTACCGAAATTTTAAGTTCCCAGTAAAGTTTTTATCGATTTGGATTAAAATGCGTGGGATTTTTCGGGTTTCGAATGAATTTTGAAGGCGTTTTGAAAATAATTTCAAAAATAAAATAGTCAACTCATTGAATACTATAGGCTTAACCTACCTGCGGTTTTGACATCATCCGTCACTACATTGTCAGTAAATTTCGATAGTAGGTCGCACTTTTTCGATGGTCAATCGCTCCGCCGAGATATACAAACGATAAATTTTGCTAAAAAACATTACCGAATCGCACTTCAAGAGCAGAATTTCAGTAGTCGATGTGTAAAAAAATCTAAAAAATTCTAGGAAAACACTTCGGGGATCCAGGATCGCGGGATTTGTTTCCCGGTCTCCGTCGAGAGGCTCACACCGGCAAGGAGTTAGGTACCGTCATCGACTGAATCTACTTTTGGGTCCCATATAAACAACAAAGCCTGCTGGTTAGAGCAGGCTTGATGTATTTTCTTGAAACGATCACTTCAACAACAACAATTTTCTCATTTGCGTTTTTCCACTCGATGTTAGCTTAGCAAAGTATATTCCACTCGATAATTTCGCACCGTCGAACTGCACAGAATAATATCCCGCTTCTTTCACTTCACTGACCAATGTTGCCACTTCTCTGCCGATTGCATCATATACTTTTAATGATGTGAAGCCGTTCTCTGATAGCTGAAAGCTGATGGCTGTTGTTGGATTGAACGGATTCGGATAATTCTGCTCAAGTCCGAATTCTTTCGGTGCGCTGAGTGCAGTCACTTCAACAGTTTGCGAATATTCGAACTTGCCGTCGCGGTCGATCTGTTTTAAGCGGTACGATGTTTTTCCTGAAGCTGACTTATCAACAAATGAGTACGACTTCGGAGCGTTGGTTGTTCCGTTCCCTTCTACGAACCCGATCTTGCTCCAATTGTCATCCCTCGTCTCCGTTCGGGATGACAGCGTTCTATTTTCCATTGCTCTTTCGATTTCAAATCCGTAGTTGTTCACTTCCGTCGCTGTTCTCCATTTCAATTCTACACTTTTCTCTGCCATCTCTGCGGTGAATGACGTGAGTTCGACAGGAAGTGCCTGGCTGCTGATTGTGAGCAATGCATCGCCACGGCCGTTGCCTCCAGTGTATTGCGCGGAAAGAATCACAGGCAGAACCAGCAGTAGTAAAAAGTATTTCATTTTGGTTTTCATAATCCCTCAGTATTGATGATTGTCATTTTGGTGTCTCGCTCACTGCCCACCACGGTAGGCAGCTCGAAGTCAAACAAGTAACGAACAAATAGTAAAAGCGTTAACAAGAACCTAAAGCGTTAGTCCTGGACACAGCGGAAGCCGACAGTCACGCTGCGGTAGTCCGGGCCGTCGTCGGGGTCGATGCGATTCGCAGAACTACAGTTTTCGGAGGGGTTGGTGAGCGAGCCGCCCCGTAAAACACGGCCTGGCTTGAGTTCCGTTGGACCCTGCGGATTTGTCGGACCACCAGTAGGGTATGTGCCGATATACCAGTCCCAGCACCTTTCCCACACGTTACCGCTCATATCGTATATGCCCAGTTCATTTGCCGCCTTTGCTCCCACCGTATGTGTGGTATTCCCTGAATTATCGTTCCACCACCCAACATCGTTCAGAATGTTGCTGCCACTAAATGTATATCCTATCGACGATGGCCCACCCTTTGCGGCATACTCCCATTCCGCTTCTGTCGGCAATCGATATCCGTTGGCGGTCCAATCCACGTTTGTGTTTATTAAATCTGTTGTTCCTATCTTATAAACATTTTCGGGAATGAATGAAGTGCTTGTAAAATACACCGGTGTCAAACCTTCTTTTTCTGATCGAGCATTGCACCATTTTATGACATCATAGTGGTTTACCCTTGTAACAGGCATGTTCGTGCCGCTTCCGGCAGATCCATTTACGCCATCTGTCAAATCGGTGTAGCCGTGAGTAAGCCCCCAATCTTTCACTGCCGTCCATTTCTCATACGTCACTTCATACTTGTCGATCTTGAAGCTGCTAATTGTCGTAGAAGTTGATCCGGCGGTGAATGTGCCGCCTGCAACAGATATCATGATCGAAAGGGTCGATGCAGGGTTGTCAACTGGCACAGAACGAACACCGCGGCCGCCAATGGAATACCAACGAAAATCCCATCCGGCATCCGCGTATGCGCGATCGGAAACTTGTAAATAGTTGCCATCGTCGTACCAATCGCCGCCCCGCAAGCCAATGCCTGTTGCATTAGCGCCCGGCCAAAGTGAGGCATCCGCATTACCAGTTTCATCTAATGCACCGTTGCCGTGTGTGCCGGTAAAGGCGCGTCCGTTTGAGTTTCCCATCGTGACCGGGCGTTCCCACAGGTTGCCGCTCATTTCCATGATACCATAGTAGGTGGCGCCGGATGATACGCGGGTGGAAGAGGAGGTTGAAAATGCTCCAACACGCATCGGTCCCTGCACAACGCCGGAAGAATTCCCACCATACGTAGCATTTCCGCTGTTGCTGCTTGTTTCACTCATGAGTCCGGAGTTTGTGATGCCAGTATTCCGAGTGAGTGGAGTGCTTCCCCAGGCATATTCATTTGAGACCTGCGCCACAGTTCCCCTACACGATTTTTCAAATTCCAATTCCGTCATCGGACGTAAGCCGCTCCAATCAAGATACGCCGCGACATCCCCCCACGATAGCCAATTACAAGCAACATATGGGTTCGTTGTACTGTACGCCCCCTCGCTGCTGCCGGATATTTCATAGCGGTGATTAGGTGCAGGCTTGTTGTATTTGCGAGTGGACGCCTGAGTTTGCGTAAGCGTATTCAAAAAATCCACATACTGTTGCTGACTGATCTCATATTTCATGCAGTAGAACGCATCATAACCATTTGGCCAGGAAGCATTGCCGGGTGCAGTTTGTCCGGTAGGATAACCCCCAGCCGCTCCGCCAAGAGCGCCTGAACCGGAAGGCGCCGTCGTCGCGGTTCCGGTGCTGATAGTGGTAAGTGTAAACGCAGCATCTTGCGAACCCCCGGCGGCAAAAGAGCCTGTCGGCACATAGACCATCTCGATGGCGAATACTTTGATATCCACTGTTGCATTGTCGGCGACGCTGTTAGCGCCGTAGTTCCAGCGGAGCTGAGCGTTTGTTGCGGTAAATGTACCTGTGCCGTCGGCGCTTCTGTACATAAATGCGCCGGTGCAGTCCGATGCTGGAGTGATCGTGCTGCCCGAAGGAGCGGTGTATCCTGTAGTATTGATCGTGGCGTGCAGCCACTGTCCGTCGCCCCCGCTTACCCTGTATTTCACGAATACCCAGGCGGCGTCGGAGTTCGTGGGAGCCAGGGATGTGCGCCATGAATTTTCCCATGAGATATCGAACTGTACCATCATGTAGTTGGCAGCATTGTTCGTTCCCGCAGATGTATTGCGTCCCGTCAGGCTGCCGCCAGTAACGGTGATGTTGTTCGCCGACGCGATGTTGATTGCCACCGCAAGAATGATCGGCATAATTATTTTGTGTATCATGTTTTTCATCTGTTACTCCTTTTAACTTTTTAATGACATTGATCTAAGCGTTACATTATTTCATTAACAATAACTTTCTCATTTGCATTTTTCTATCCGATGTGAGTTTAGCAAAATAAATCCCGCTCGAAAGTTTTGCACCGTCGAACTGCGCAGAATAATATCCCGCTTCCTTCACTTCGTTCACCAGCGTTGCCACCTCTCTGCCGATTGCATCATAGATCTTTAAAGTGGTAAAGCCGTTTACTGACAGCTGATAGCTGATGGCTGTTGTTGGATTGAACGGATTCGGATAATTCTGTTCGAGCGCAAATTCTTTCGGCGCGATGAGTGCAGTCACTTCAACAGTTTGCGAATATTCAAACTTGCCGTCCCGGTCGATCTGTTTTAAGCGATACGATTTTTTTCCTGAAGCTGACTTATCAACAAATGAGTACGACTTCGGAGCGTTGGTTGTTCCGTTCCCTTCTACGAACCCGATCTTGTTCCAGTCGCCCTTCCCTACGGGATCGTAGATCGGCGCGTTCGCTTGCTCAGGGTGACCAGTTGTTGTTGTGCGTTCGATTTCAAAGCCGTAGTTGTTGGTTTCGGAGGCGGTCTGCCAAACAAGCTCCGCGCCTGCAGCCGCAGTCGTCGCGTGAAAGAATGATAGTTCTACCGGCAGTGGCGATGATGAGGAGGAATACTGTACAACCCTGTTATTAGTAAGTTCGGCCACGAATAGTTTCCCGTTTGCGTTATCGACGGTTACACCATTTGGGTAATTAAGCTGTTTATCCGATTTACCAGTCGCAGTCCCAGTCGTGAGAGTCTGCCCCAGAACATTGTCCATAGCAGAGTCAGTGACTTTAGCTGCAGCGTTGTTAAATATTGCTATTCTATGGGTGCTGTAATCAACGACATACAATCTCCCTGATCCATCAATCGCGATTTGACGCGGAGCATGAACTTTGTTAGACGCAGATAAAGCTGTATTTGTCGTGAAATTTGGCTGTCCAATTACGCCATCCGCCAGACCCCCATTTGACTTCGATGCCGCATTATCGAATCTGAGGACTCGGGAGTTGTACTGTTCGGCAACCCATAATGTCGTACCGCTTACAGCTATTCCAGCAGGACCAGTTAGACTGGATTGTGTAGCGCCGAGGTTTGCATGATTTGTGAAATTAGTTTGTCCCAATACTTTGTCTGCACTGCTGCCGGTCGTCAGCGTGGTAAACCGTAAAACGCGGTTATTTGAATTGTCGGCTACCCATAAGTTACCCGACCCGTCGAAAGCAAGTGCTTGCGGCCTAGACATTATTTGGTCGGTGAAGCCAGCGGTCACCGTAGTCATGTTAAGTTGCCCCAATACAATATCAGCATTTGGTCCATCCGATGGGGCATTCCATGCCGCCGCATATCTGACAACCCTATTATTTCCATAATCGGCAACCCACAGATCACCGTTATACACTTTGACATCATAGGGAAAGGAAAGACTATGTGCGGATGCCGAAACGCCTCCGTTCGAAGAGCCTGTAGTGAAGTCCACTTGCCCGAACACCCTATCGGCAACGGGAGTATTTCCAGCAAGAGGATAGACATATCGCAGTACCCTATGGTTGCCACAATCGGCTATATACATTTTCGAATGTAACGCATCGATGGCTACCGCCGCAGGCGAACTTAACCCCGTGCTGGTTATCGTGGCTGTAGAGAGATTAAAACCGGTTTGCCCCACGACATATGTGGCGCTCTGTCCGTTGGTCCATTGTGCGTGCGCAGTGACGGCAGAGAGGGAAAAAAGAACTGTGAATGCAAAGTATTTCATTAAATTTCCTTAAAAAATAAAAATATTGTGAATTACGTATCGCTTCAACTCATACATCACTCTTTTGTAATATTTATTTTGAGAATTAGTTGGTTCTTATATTGTTAGAATACATTCCTATATCTTATTTTTTTTGTCCGGTGAAAGGCGGAGTCCCGAAATACAATGCCGATGTATCGTATCACGTACTTCGGGGCGATTTGGTCTACATGTTCCATAACTCATTTCATCAATACTAATTTTCTCATTTGTGTTTTTCCAACTGATGTAAGTTTAGCAAAATAAATTCCGCTCGAAAGTTTTACGCCTTCAAACCGCTAAAACACACTATCAATATATCTCGCGAAAGAATCATCGCATACTATTTCGAACAAATACCGTGCGGACAGCACGCAGACAATTTATGAGCGCAATGAGCGATCGTTAATGCTGCCAAATAAAATATTAATGATATTGAAGCAATTATTATGCCACCAATAAATAGCTATAAACATTCAATATTTTGCACATGAGTGTTGGCATGTGTAAATAGTTTTTAACACTTGTGAACTAAAAGTTGACACTGGAATAAATGGACAAGACAAAATAGTCTTTGAATGGTGAGAGTAAAGAAAACGCTCTCGCGTTCTCCTTGAGCATCTACAGATACTCAACTGCTTTTACTTCGAGGTCGTGTCGGAGGGTCTTCATCAGATTATCAGCACTGGGAACGCGGGGTGCTTCCTCATTCATGATCAAGCTATGTGTTATAGAGTCAACCGTAAGCAGTTTTTGGCATCGAAGTAAGGGTCTCGCACAGCTTTTTGAGATCGCAAAGGGGGT
>CAIOTF010000009.1 GCA_903861125.1 uncultured Ignavibacteriota bacterium | reverse complement strand
TGGTGAATGCTCTTAAAAATATTAACCACGGAATTTGCGGAAAGAGCACGGATTAACACGGATGAAACAACAGTGAAGATCCGTGTCTTTACAGTGTTTTTCCGTGGTGAATGCTCTTAAAAACATAAACCATGGATTTTGCGGAATGAGCACTTATACACACGGATAAAAACAACAGTGAATATCCGTGCCTTTATAGTTTTTTTCCGTGGTGAATGCTCTTAAAAATATTAACCACGGAATTTGCGGAAAGAGCACGGATTAACACGGATGAAACAACAGTGAAGATCCTTGTCTTTACAGTGTTTTTCCGTGGTGAATGCTCTTGATTCGTTAGCATTGACATTTTTGGAGATGATATGGAAAAAATTCTTCACGAAGAACTAACTGGCAGAATTATCAAAGCATTTTACACGGTTTACAATACTCTTGGTAATGGGTTTCTTGAAAAGGTTTATGAGAATGCACTCATGATCGAACTTCGTAAATCCGGACTTCAAGCAGATCAGCAAAAGAAGATCGAAGTCTTCTATGATGCTCAAAAAGTTGGAGATTATTTTGCCGATATACTTGTAGAAAATATTGTTATCCTTGAATTAAAAGCGGCAGATGCAATTGTGCCTGAATATGAAGCGCAATTGATCAATTATTTAAAGGCAACACAAATTGAAGTAGGCTTATTACTGAATTTCGGGCCAAAGCCGCAAGTTGTAAGAAGAATTTTAACAAACGATAGAAAGAACGTTAATGCATAACTTGATTGATACGATGAGAGTTTTTTTTTACTGTTGAATTGATTAACAATGTTTCCAAATATTCAGTGTCGAAATTAAAGGAGAACTGATGTCGAAAATAATAAAAAAGATCGATCACGCAGTTGTTAAAAAAACTGCGGCGCGGTGTAAAGCACAAGGGATCACCATCCCGACATTCAAACAAATGCGTCATCCGGATTTGATACCGGATGCTATTAAACAAAAACTTCCTGCCATAGGACTGTGGGATGTGAATCCGTTGAATTTGTACCGCATCACCTGGAAGAATGATGTTAACACCGGCGGATTTGGAGGAGTGAATTATTTCGAGATTCCCAAAGCGATAACCGGAGTGAATGCACGCATCATCGGTATTGTTGGAAAATATTTTCCGACTGGCGCACATAAGGTTGGTGCGGCGTTCGGATGTCTGGTCCCGCGGCTGGTAAGCGGCGAATTCGATCCTGAAAAACACAAAGCAGTTTGGCCTTCCACCGGAAATTACTGCCGCGGCGGTGCGTTCGACTGCCGTTTATTGGATTGCACTCCTATCGCGATACTGCCGGAAGGAATGTCGAAGGAGCGGTTTGTGTGGCTGAAGAAAATCGGTGCCGAAGTCATTGCAACGCCAGGAACGGAATCCAATGTGAAAGAGATCTATGACAAATGCTGGGAATTGAAAAAGGATCCCCTCAACATCATATTCAATCAGTTCGAAGAATTTGGCAATCCTATCTGGCATTATAATGTTACCGGTCCGGCGCTGGAAGAAGCGTTCCGTGCACTTGGAGTGAAGAATGGTAATGCAGCAGCATATGTTTCTGCTACGGGTTCTGCAGGAACGATCGGTGCAGGCGATTATCTTAAAAAACTTCATCCCGCTCTCAAGATCGTTGCCAGTGAAGCCTTGCAATGCCCTACACTGTTTATGAATGGATTTGGCGAACATCGTATTGAAGGGATCGGCGATAAGCATATTCCGTGGGTGCACAATGTCAGGAATACGGATACGGTTTCCGCCATTGACGATGAAGATTGTATGCGGGTACTTCGTTTGTTTAATGAAAGCGAGGGACAAAAATACCTGAAAACCCAAGGTGTGTCTGATGCCGAAATTGAAAATCTGAAACTGATGGGTATATCCAGCATTTCAAACATGTTGTCTGCCATCAAAACGGCAAAATATTTTGAGTATGGTTCGAACGATGTTGTGATGACAATATTTACCGACGGCGCCGATATGTATCATTCGCGAGTTGAAGAATTACGGCACGAGCGGGGAACCTATACAACCATCGACGCAGCGAAAGATCATGCAGCCCCGTTGATGCATCAAAGCATCGATTTTTATAAAGAACTTTCATACTATGACAAAAAAACGATTCATAATCTGAAATATTTTACCTGGGTAGAACAGCAGGGAAAATCTTCTGATGAACTGCGGGAACAATGGGACCCGGAATATTGGCGTTCGCTGTTTGAAGATGAGGTTGATCAGTTCGATACATTGATCACCGAATTTAATGCAATGATGTAAAGTATCCGATACGACGACAAAATTATTATTTACCAATTTAAAAGGAATAAAATCATGTTGCAGAAGATCTATGCAGAAGCAAAAAAGAACGAACGTGCAGTTGCCGGATTCCTTCGAGAGCTGATTGCCATTAAATCGCTCAGTTCGCAGGAAGGAAACGTTATTGCGCGCATTAAACTGGAGATGGAAAAATGCAAATTTGATGAGGTCACGATCGATCCGATGGGAAACATTATTGGACGCATAGGTCATGGCAAGCACGTGATTGCATTCGACGCTCACGTTGATACAGTTGATGTCGGTAATCCCGATAATTGGAAGGTCGATCCGTTCAAGGGTGATGAAAAAGACGGCATCATTTACGGACGGGGCGCATGCGATATGAAAGGGGCGCTTGCTTCTATCATATACGGCGGGAAAATCATTAAAGACCTCGGTCTTGAAGACGATTACACACTCTATGTTGTCGGAAGCGTGCAGGAAGAGGATTGCGACGGATTGTGCTGGCAGTACATCATCAAGGAAGACAAACTTCGACCGGAAGTTGTTGTGATCACCGAGCCGACGAATCTTGCCGTGTACCGAGGTCACCGCGGACGGATGGAGATCGAAGTACGCACAAAAGGAATATCGTGTCACGGTTCTGCACCTGAGCGGGGAGTAAATGCTGTGTATAAGATGGCTCCCATTGTTCTCGATATAGAAAAATTGAATGAACGTCTTGGCGGCGAACCTTTCCTCGGCAAGGGAACGGTAACCATCGCTGAATTCCGTTCAACGTCTCCTTCTCTTTGCGCGGTTGCCGATTCTGCAACAATTCATTTGGACCGCCGGTTGGCCGCAACCGATACGCTAGAGTCTGCGGTAAAGGAAATTCAGGATCTGCCGAGCGTAAAAGCAGCCGGTGCCGAAGTAGTGGTGCTGGATTATGCCGTAGCAAGTTGGAAAGGTCTAACCTATCCGACACAAAAATATTTTCCGACTTGGCTGCTTCCGGAAAATGATCCGGTGCTGAACACCGGCGTAAAAGCATATGAAGGATTATTCGGTGAAAAGCCGGTCGTCAGCCGCTGGGTCTTCAGTACGAACGGTGTTGCTGTGATGGGAATGCATGGGATCAAATGCATCGGCTTCGGTCCGGGAAACGAAATTTACGCGCACATGGCAACGGAACATATTCCGGTGGAACATTTAGTTAAAGCTTCAGCGTGGTACGCTGCGTTCCCGAAAACGTATCTTAGCGAATTGAAATAAAATTCATCATCGCTGTTACGGGAAAATCATACGACACATAGGAAAAATTGTCAGTTGTAAGGAATAGAAATACATCCGGTTCATTCAATGAAAAGAATATCAGCGATCATACTCTCAGCAGGTTCTTCAAGGAGAATGGGAGAACCTAAGGCGCTGCTCCAAATAGGCAAGAAGACTTTTCTTCAGCATATTATAGATGCGGCTGAATCCTCCGGTGTGACCGATAACGTTGTTGTTCTCGGATGTGAACAGAAGGTAATACGGGAAACACTATCATCGTTTAACGGAAAAATAGTTATCAACGTTGCATGGGAACATGGCCAACTTTCTTCGATCATCACCGGTGTTGAGGCGTTGAACCTTAATGATTGTGATGGAGCGTTGATCCTGCCCGTTGATCATCCGCTGATTTCATCGGCGTTAATCAGGGCATTGATGAATGAGTTTGAAGAGTCCGGTAAAAAGATCATTATTCCTGTGTATGAAGGAAGGCGTGGGCATCCGCTCATAATATCATCTGACCTGTTTCCGGAAATTAAAAATGCATCTTCTGCGGTTGGATTACGGGAAGTAATCCGTACACACTCGAATGATATCGGGGTTGTTCCTACAACGGAAGAGGGGATCCTCTTGAATATCGATACGCCTGATGATTATCAGAAATACGTTCTTAATTTCAATGTGGAAGAATGATCCGCACCGGTTGCTGAACCGTAAGGTTTTTGTAAATACAGTATTGAAAGAGTATCTTTGTCTATGAATATTCTTGAATGTATCATCAATAATGCATCGGTCAAAATCCCTGCCAATCACGGCATCGTGCTTCTTGATTTTCTCCGTCAGCATGAGCATCTCACGGGAACAAAAGAGGGTTGTCGGGAAGGCGACTGCGGAGCGTGCACCGTTCTTGTCGGCGAATTGCAGGGGGATGGTGTTTATTACAGATCTGTCAACTCTTGTTTGATGCCGCTGAGCGATGTGCACGGAAAACACATTGTTACGATCGAAGGAATCAACCAGCCCAAAGAGCTTAATCCCATACAGCAGGCATTTGTAAACGATGGCGGTACGCAATGCGGTTTCTGCACTCCCGGTTTTATTTTGTCGCTCACCGGATATTTCGTCAATAATGGGAAATTTGAACCTGCAGATGCATTACAAGCCGTTGACGGAAATATCTGCCGGTGTACCGGACATACACCAATCAAAAAAGCGATCCATCATATAGTTGATTCTCTGAAAAATAATTCTGCTGCCGATGGTACGTTCCTTTCATATTGCGTGGAACAAAAAATTCTTCCGGATTATTTCCTTGCTATCCCGGCGAGACTTCGGAGCATCAATACGGCCCCTTTGACGGATGTTCATATCGAAGAAGAACATACGATCGTCGTCTCCGGTGGAACGGATCTATACGTGCAGAAAGCCTTTACGATGCATGCGGAAAAAATTAAAAATATCGCTTCGTGGCGTAAGTCAATCCCCATAACCGAAGATGAAAATACAATTCACATCCCGGGTACAACCACTGTCGAGGAATTTCGGCTCTCGCCTGTTGTTGCAAAATATTTTCCGGAATTGAAGAGGCAGTTCGAATGTTTCGGATCAACGCCCATACGGCATCGTGCTACTGTTGCAGGGAATATTGTCAATGCTTCACCCATCGGCGATATGACCTGTCTGCTAATGGCATTGAATGCTGTTCTTACGCTCCGTGATGCCGGTTCATCGCGCAAGATTCCTCTTCGTCAATTCTATAAAGGATATAAGCTGATCGACAAGAAATATTCGGAATTGATCGAATCTGTTTCGTTTTCGCGGCCAAAATCCGTTACGCGCTTGAGTTATGAAAAAGTTTCACGCCGTCAGTTTTTGGATATTGCAAGTGTCAATACGACAATGGTCTTTGAACAAACCGAGAAAGGTATGTTGCAGTGCGGAATATCGGCCGGCGGTGTAGCTCCGGTTCCGTTGTTTCTTGCAAAGACATCAGAATATCTGAACGGTAAAATGGTAAATGGCGATACGCTGAAAGAATCACTCCGGATCGCGCAAACCGAGATCAGTCCTATCAGTGATGCTCGTGGCAGCGCAGAATATAAGCGATTGCTGCTGCGTCAGCTGATTGCTGCTCACTTTATGAAATATTTCCCCGGCGCGGTGAGGAAGGGATCACTGATATGAAAAATTTTGATTCCGAAAAACATGTCCGCGGTGAATCGCAGTTCGTTGATGATCTTCCGGTCCCCGAAGGGACACTGTATGCTCATGTCTTTTATTCGCGTGTTGCTCACGGAAGGATCGTGTCGATAGATCTCTCTGCCGCAAATGCAATGCACGGTGTAGCGGCAATATTCACGGCAAAGGATATTCCCGGTGAGAATCAGATCGGCGGAATAGTTCAGGACGAACCTCTTCTTGCAGAACATCACGTCCATTTTATCGGTCAGCCCATTGCTGTTGTTGTTGCCGACACTGCTCTGAACGCACGCTCTGCCGCTGCGCAAATAACCGTTGAGATCGAAAAACTTCCGGTTATTACCGATCCGCGGGATGCATTTTTGAACAATGAATTGCTTGTTCCACCCATAACTTTTGAGCTTGGAAATACCAATGCGGCCTGGACGCAATGCGATGTTGTGATTGAAGGAATAGCAGAGACCGGCGGACAGGAACATTTGTATCTTGAAACACAGGGGGCATTTGCTGTTCCCGCCGAAGGTGATGCTGTTAAAGTTGTATCATCCACGCAAAGTCCGACCGCTGTACAGCGAACGATAGCACAAGTGCTGAATATTCCGATGCACAAAGTTGAAGTCGATGTGCTTCGTCTCGGCGGCGGATTTGGAGGGAAAGAAGATCAGGCAACACCATGGGCCGCGATGTGTGCGCTTGCATCATCATCATTGCGCCGTCCGGTAAAAATGATCCTCCATCGTCAGGATGATATGCGGATGACCGGAAAGCGGCATCCGTATTCGTCGGATTTTAAGATCGGATTGAAAAAAGACGGAACGGTCCTCGCCTATGAAGCAGCATTTTATCAGAACGGCGGTGCTGCAGCGGATCTTTCTCCTGCTGTATTACAGCGAACCATGTTCCATTGCACGAACAGTTATTTCATACCGAATGTGAAGGCTGTCGGATACAGCTGCCGGACGAATCTTCCTCCCAATACGGCTTTCCGGGGTTTCGGAGGACCGCAGGGAAAATTTGTTATTGAAGCGGCTATTTTCAAAGCAGCAGAAGTGATGAAGATGGATCCCTTTTTCATTCAGAAGAAGAATCTGCTGAAGAACGGCGATGAATTTCCTTACGGACAGATTGCCGAACGCTGTCAGGCAGTTCCGTGCTGGAATTTGCTCGAACAAAAGATTTCCATTGATGATGTGAAAAGAAGAACGGCTGATTTTAACAGTGCGAATGAATGGAAGAAAAAAGGATTTGCACTGATGCCGATCTGTTTCGGCATCTCGTTTACCAACACCATGATGAATCAAGCGAGTGCGTTAGTCCATATCTATACGGACGGCAGCGTCGGCATCAGCACGGCTGCAGTTGAAATGGGACAGGGCGTGAACATGAAGATCCACGGTATTGCACAGCGGATCTTTTCCATCAACGCAGAGCGCATCAAACTTGAGTCCACGAATACGACACGGGTTGCGAATACATCGCCGACAGCAGCAAGCACCGGCGCGGACCTTAACGGAAAAGCAGTTCAACTTGCCTGTTCCGTTCTTCTTGATCGTTTAAAACAATTTGTATCGGAACAGTTGCAACAGCCTGATTCCGCGAAGATTGTTATTCGCGACGAAAAACTTTTTAATGACGGTAAGGAAACAGAGTGGACTTGGCCGCGTTTGATCTTGGCCGCGAATGGCGCGCGGATAAGTTTGACGGCACAGCATTTTTATTCCACACCGAATATTCATTTCGACAGAGAAACATCAAAAGGCCAGCCGTTTGCGTATCATGTTTTTGGTACTGCATTGTTTCAAGTGACGCTGGATTGTCTGCGCGGAACGTACGGTATCGATGCAGTGAATGTTGTGCATGATGCAGGGAAAAGCTTGCAGCCGGTGATCGACCGAAGCCAGGCAGAAGGGGCAATCATGCAGGGGATCGGCTGGATGACGATGGAGGAGATTATCTATAACAACGAAGGAAGGCTGATAACGGATGCGCTATCCACATACAAAGTTCCGGACATACATTTTACGCCTGCGGAAATGAATGTTCATTTCCTTGATAGTTCGGAAAATCCTTTTGCTCCTTTTAACTCCAAGGCAATCGGAGAACCTCCCTTCATGTACGGCATCGGAGTATATTTTGCATTGATGAATGCTGTGAAAGCATTTCGTCCTGACGTAACGTTTCCGGTCATTGCTCCAATGACGCCGGAGCGTGCATTGTGTCTGTTGTATAAGGAGGTTGGAACTCTTGCTCCTTCACTTCAGTAAACGCAATGCGCTGCAGAGCGCGCTGATCTATGCTTCCGGTGATGCGATCGCCGCGCTGCTCACTCATTCGTTTTCATTCCAGCGAATGATCGGAATGGCGGTAATCGGAGGGACCCTCTATTCATTGGAGATACCGAACTATTTTCATTGGATCAGCACTCACACACATCTGATGGAAGGCATGAAAGCAAGTGTACGCCGGACGTTGCTCGCCCTGCTATATTTTAATCCGGTCTGGATCGCACGGCACCTGGCATTTGTGCAGATATTTTCGGGCCAGCCGTTTCAGCTTTCGTGGAATCTTTTATGGATCAGTTACAATTCCTTTACAATGAATATTCCGGTTACCGTGACGATCAATTATCTGATACAAAATAAAGTCCCTCTTCACCGCAGATTTCTTGTCAGTTCAATATTCTCCGGCGTGATGGCTGTTTATTATGCCATGAGCCAGGTGTGGTTCAAATAAAAATTCTATGAAAGAACATTCCCTTTGGCAATTTATACGTGATCGTTTGACGGCCGGCGAGCGGGTGATGCTGCTGACTGTTGTTGATCATGAAAAAGGTTCCCCGGGCAAAAGCGGATTCAAACTTGCATTCACATCCGATCAGAAATGTGTTGGAACGATCGGCGGAGGCATTATGGAACACAGCATGATCGGAACATATTCCGGTCGCTTGAGAAGTGATGAGAATATTTGTGAGATCCGTTATATGGTACATTCTCCGAAAGCAAAACACGGCGAGCCGTCCGGACTTTCCTGTGCAGGTTCGCAGACCATGTGTGCGCTGTCATTGGGGAAAAAAGATCTTCCGGCCGTGACGGCCATTGATGAAGCCGTGGTGAGGCATACAGCGTCAAAAATGATCATTACCGAAAAAGGAATTGCATATTCCGGGGGAAGGAATTCCAACCATCAGCAATTTCAAAGCAGCGGTTTGTCTGAATGGATCTACGAAGAAAATATTGGATCGGAATTTACGGTGTGTATTATCGGCGGCGGACACGTTGGGAATGCATTATCACGGATTATGGCAACATTAGATTTTCACGTTGTCCTGTACGATGATCGTCACGACCTTCCTATGGTAATGGATAATTTTTTTGCGGATAAAAAAATTATTGCTCCGTTCTCCGAAATTGGTTCCACTATCTTCAATGCCGAAAAGACCCTTGCTGCAATCGTTACCTCAAATGCTCTTTCGGATGCAGTGGCTTTACAGCAATTGCTGCCGCTCCCACTTTTGTATATCGGCATTATGGGCGTTGAAGCAAAGATCGAACGAATTAAAAACTCCCTGAATGAAACCGAAAAAGAACTTCTTGCTAAGCAGAGAATATTTACGCCGATCGGATTGGAGATAGGAAGTGCCACTGCAGAAGAAATTGCGGTCAGTATTGCTGCCCAGTTGATCAAAGTTAAAAATGAAAGTTCAATGCTGCGTGATATAAAGACTACAGTAAAGAAATAATATTGCATCAATAAAAAATAAATTGGAATAAACATGTACACAATCGGATATGATCTTGGAAGTTCATCAGTCAAATGTGTTATTCTGGATGTTGAGAAAGGAATCCCGGTTGCATCCGGATCGTATCCGCAGGATGAGATGGAAATCACCGCACGTATGCCGGGATGGGCTGAGCAGGATCCGACAGTGTGGTGGGAAAATATTGTACGATTGACCGGTCAATTGATAGCAAAAAACAGAATCGATATCGAGCAGGTGAAAGGTATTGGAATTGCCTATCAAATGCATGGTCTGGTATGCGTCGGCAAAGAAAAAAATGTTCTTCGGCCTGCGATCATCTGGTGTGACAGCCGAGCTGTTCAGATTGGCAATACGGCATTCACTAAACTCGGCGAAGAATATTCTTTGAATAATTTGCTCAACTCGCCGGGTAACTTTACCGCTTCAAAATTACGGTGGGTTAAAGAGAACGAACCGGCTATTTATGATAAAATAGATAAGATAATGCTTCCGGGGGATTACATTGCGATGATGCTCACCGGCGAAATAACCACCACTGTTTCGGGTTTATCGGAGGGAATATTCTGGGATTTTCAATCACATTCCATTTCGAAGAAATTATTGGATCACTATCAGATCGATGAGCACGTGCTTCCGAAAATTGTTCAGACATTTTCACATCAGGGTTATCTTACATCGCATGCCGCAAAAGAACTTGGTCTGAAAGAGGGAATTCCTATCGCGTACCGCGCCGGCGACCAGCCTAATAATGCCTTATCGCTGAATGTTCTGAACCCTGGGGAAATAGCTGCTACGGCCGGCACGTCCGGAGTGATTTACGGTGTGTCGGATCAATTACGATGCGATGCCAGATCGCGTGTGAATCAATTTGCCCATGTAAATTATGCTGAAGGGGTAGACCGGCTGGGTATTTTGCTCTGTGTCAACGGAACCGGTATTATGAATTCATGGGCGAAAAGAAATATTGCATCCGCCATTTCCTATGAACAGATGAATGCAATGGCAGAACAGAGTGCAATCGGGTCCGATGGACTGCGGGTGTATCCTTTCGGTAATGGCGCGGAGCGGATGCTAGAAAACAGGAATATCGGCTGCCATATTAACGGGATCGATTTCAATCGTCACACAACATCGCACATGCTGAGGGCTATTCAGGAAGGAATTGCATACTCATTGCGACATGGTACGGAAATTATGAAAGGGATGGGACTTTCCATTTCCGTCATCCGTGCCGGCAAAGCAAATCTTTTTTTAAGCAGAACATTTTGTGAAACGCTTTCCAACCTGTGTGATGCAAGGATTGAATTGTATGATACCGACGGAGCGCAAGGCGCAGCGCGGGGTGCCGCTTTCGGCTCCGGCATTGTTCCTTCAATACATGATTGCATGAAATCCTTAAAGCATTTGGAAACGATCAGCCCCACAAAAGAAACCACAGGTCGACTGAACGAATTGTACTCCGGTTGGAAATCGAATCTTGAATATCTTTTGCAACAGCATGATGCAAAGTAAAATAAATATGTTATAAAATATTCATAACATATTTGCCGAAAAAAATCTGAATGAGCTGTGGAATAAAGATTGCCATTTTACTTTTTTCGTCTGATATTTATTCGATTAAATAACTATTCGTCCCACCACAATTGATGATTTCTGGATGCATCAATTTTCTGCTTTTCAATCCTTCTATTTCGGAGCAACAGTATGAATCTACATCCGATTGATATCACAATCATTTTCATTTACTTCTTAATCAATATCGGCATCGGCCTGTGGGTGCAGCGGCGAGCCACGAAACAAGTTGATTCTTTTTTCCTGGCGGACAGAAATGTTCCCTGGTGGATGCTCGGTCTGTCTGGTTGTTCAAGTTATATTGATATCGGCGGAACGATGGCTCTTGTGGGCGCGATGTTTTATCTGGGGGTGAAAAGTGTTTGGATGACACATATCTTTTGGGGATGGATCATCATCTGCTTCTATATGGCCTTCCAGGGTAAATATATCCGCCGTTCCGGAGTAATGACATTTGCTGAATGGAACAGCACCCGGTTCGGTAATACGCGTGATGCCGAATGGGCCCGCATAACAGCGGCAACATTCCTTCTGGTATTGATGGTGTTCAATCTTATGTTCATGGCGGTTGGTACGGGAAAATTTGCGGAAGAATTTTTGCCCTTTACGCGATGGCAATCCTCATTGATCGTCTTTGGTGTGGTTGGGATCTACGTAACGCTCGGAGGATTTGTGGGGGTAATTCTTACCGACGTGTTCCAGACAATTCTTATTGCCATCGGTGCCATTGTGCTTGCCATCTTGGCGTTTCAAAGCGGAAACGGCTCAGATTTTGTCGCCACAAAAGTTCCGGAATGGAGTTCGTTTGCTCCGGTGTGGACGCTGTGGCCGAGTTATCTGCAGGACACGCCTGCAAGTTATCAGCATTATAATGGATTCGGTTATATGCTCTTTGCCGGATTCGGCTGGCTGATTTTCAGGGTTCTTGCAGGTCCTAATGTCTGGGATTTCCAATTCTTTTTGACCACGAAAAGTCCGCGTGATGCTTCACTCGCTGCCGGTATGTGGACGGTCGGTTATACTCTCCGGTGGATCATAGCGTGCGCATTTTTAATTCTCGGTATCAATCTTCTCGGCACATCGGCTGGTTTCGATGCAGAGAAGATTATGCCTCTTGTTTTGAAAAAACTGCCGGTCGGAATGCAGGGGATATTCATGGCGGTACTGCTTGCGGCGCTGATGTCCACCCTGAGCGCCATGATCAATGTAACAAGTTCGGTTGTTACAAACGATTTCCTTGCGCGGTATTTTTCAACCAAAGCTTCACCGAAACAACTGGTCCGTTATGGTCAGTTGGCGTCTGTCGTGGCGATCGTGCTGGCATTCATCTTTAGTTTGTCGTTTAATGATATTGTGTCAGCATGGGAAACAATGATCTTTGTAGTGGTCACTATGATCCTGGTTCCGTCAACATTCCGCTGGCACTGGTGGAGATTCAGTGCAAAGGCGTTCGTGTGGGGAATGCTTGGAACTGCCGTTTTCATTATTATGCAAAAACTTCTTTACCCTCAGATTGGAGTAGTTGATACACTTGCAATTGATACTGCCGCTTCATTGGTTA
Organism: uncultured Ignavibacteriota bacterium; assembly: GCA_903861125.1. Taxonomy (GTDB): domain Bacteria; phylum Bacteroidota; class Ignavibacteria; order UBA10030; family UBA8401; genus UBA8401. Next base: position 90,409 of record CAIOTF010000009.1, on the reverse strand, counting down.
TCACACTTTTCACAGGATTTGTTTTTGCGCCGTCGGATATGGAAGTGCTGGTTAAATTTTACAGCAAGGTTCGGCCGTTTGGATTTTGGAAACCGGTCCGCCTGGAATCGGAACGGCGCGGACTTGTGCCGGTGAACGATCCCATGCCGAAGATCGATATTCTGAACGGATTACTGACGGCTATTTTTCAGGTAAGTTTGGCTCTTATACCATTCTATCTCTTCCTGCGCCGATGGAGCAATATGTCGCTCTGGCTGGGCATTGCATCGGTGCTTTCTGTTATTCTGTATTTTACCTGGTATAAAAATCTTCCTTCACGTGACGAAGTGTAATTATGGCAAAACCGACTCTGCATCTTATTTGTAATGCCCATCTCGATCCTGTTTGGCAATGGCGGTGGGAAGAGGGCTGTTCCGAAACTCTCTCTACATTCAGCTGCGCCGTGGATATTCTAAACGAACATCCGGATCTGATCTTTAACCATAATGAAGCGGTTCTCTACCAATGGGTGCTGCAGCATGATCCGAAACTTTTTAAGGAGATCCAAAAATTAGTCCGCAAAGGACGATGGAATATCAGCGGAGGATGGTTCCTTCAGCCGGATGTCAATCTTCCCGGAATTGAATCGATCATCCGGCAGATCACCGTCGGAAGGGATTTCTTTAAGAAGCATTTCAATGTTGTTCCGACAGTTGCCTATAATTTTGATTCATTCGGACATACCGGCGGATTGCCGCAAGTTCTTCTTCAGGCAGGTTACAAGATGTATATTCACATGCGTCCGCAGGAACCGGATCTGCACATACCATCCGATCTGTATCAGTGGAAAGGTGTTGATGGCTCAACAATTCTAGCGTATCGCATTGCGGTAGGTTTGTACCATACAGAGCGGGATAATATCGTTCAGCGATTGAATGAAGGAACAGCCCTTGCACTAAAATTGAACCGCGATGTCCCCGTCTTTTGGGGTATTGGAAATCACGGCGGCGGTGCGACACGGGAAGATCTGAAACTTATCGATGAATTTATAAAGAATGAAAAACGAGTCCGCATTATTCACAGTACGCCTGAACAACTTTATTCCTCGTTGAAAAAATACGCCTCAGCTTCACCGGTTGTTTCCGGTGACATTCAACGGGTATTTACCGGTTGTTATACTTCGGTTTCCCGATTGAAGAGACGAGCAGTGAAAAGCCTTGGCGAACTGACGCAAGCAGAGACCATTGCCGCATCTACATGGTGGATGAAGGGAAAAAAATATCCTGCGGATCAATTTGCAGAAATATGGAAGGACCATCTATTCAACGATTTTCACGATATCCTCCCCGGATCATGCACGGAACTTGCGGAACAGGATGCCTTGGATCTTTATGGACGCGCGTCGGAATCATACCGGCGATTGCGAATGCAATCTGTTAATGTGTGGAATGCAGGAAAGAATAAAAAATTTTATATGCCGGTGACGGTGTTCAACACAAATCCGTCGTGCCGATACGTTCCGGTTGAAGCGGAATGCATGTTGGATCTTCGCCCGAAATGGACGGGCAATTGGCATCTACGTGTGTATGATATGCAAGGGAAAGAAATTCCCTCACAGCAGGAACAGCCGGAATCACTTCTGCCGTTCAATGGCTGGAGGAGAAAAGTTTCTTTCTTCTCGGAACTTCCTGCAATTGGCGTTGAGAGATATGAAATTCAAATTCATGAAGGCACCAAAGAGGAAAAACCGGCAACACCGAAATTACGGCACATTCTCGATCCGGTGTCCGGACTTGTGACAAGTATTAATGCAGGGAATGCTGCTGAATGCCTCGCAGGCGGAATACTGAAAGCGCTGGTCGTCCATGATGATGGCGATGCATGGGGTGCTGACTGTTGGAATTACCGGAACATTGCCGGTACGTTTGAACATGAGAAAGAGAAATTCTCGGTTCTATCGGATGGTCCGGTGCGGTCGATTAAGGAATCGGTCTTTAGATACAATAAAAGTTCACTCTGCATCAAAACAATATCCTATGCGGATTGGAATGTGTTGGAATTTCATCTGCGTATCCAGTGGAACGAACAGCAGAAGCGGTTGAAACTTTCCATACCGACGCACTTCAAGTCGGAATCTGTTCTGTGTGAAGTCCCCGGCGGTGCAATTCATCGTCCTGCAGATGGTGAAGAACATGTTCATTCCCGCTGGTGTATGATGAGCGGAATGATCAATGGAAAAGAGACTGCGCTGGGAATTATCAACAACGGACAGCATGGATTTGATTTTAAGAATGGAGAGATGAGGCTTTCCGTTTTACGCAGTGCCGCATATTGTCACGAGAAAGGATTCACGATTACCGAAACTCCAACGCGAAAATTCATGGATCAGGGTGTTCACGATATCCGCTTGCTCGTCACTGCCGGCGAAAAGAACGAAGTGTTGAGATCTCTTTCAGGATTGGCGGACTGGCTGGCAGCTCCGCCGGCGGTGTATGCACATCTTCCTATTGGCACGACTATCGGCGGCTCGTCATTGATCTCCATTGATGACTCATCCATTCGATTACTCTCCTGCAGCCAATCCCGCGACCGGAAAGCATTGATCGTTCGGCTGCAGGAAACAATAGGAAACAGTGTGAAAACAAACGCAGTTATTGCTGAAAAAAAAATCTCGTTAATGTTCCAACCTTTTCAAATTCACACACTCAGGCTCGACCGAAGCGGGAAGATAAAAATCGTTTCGATTATTGATGAAAAATAATTCATTCCATTTATAAATCCCACGGATCAGTTCCATGATTATGATTAGAGAAACTTTATGAAATCACTTCATTATGCTCTCGTTCGAATACTTACTATCGTAATTGTCTGCACGTTGTTCCTGTCTACCGTTTCACCTCAAACGCCGAAAAAAAATCCGAAATATAAAGATCCTTCTGTTTCCATTGAAGATCGGGTCAACGATCTTCTTTCTCGCTTAACAGTTGAAGAAAAGGTTGCACAACTTCAATCCTCGATGAAGAGAAGTGAATTGGAACAGGTGATATCAACGACCGGATTGGGAGGTATCTCTCCTATTTTTCGTTCTTTCACTGCAACGGATGCGGCGGAGAAAACAAATGCGCTTCAAAAAATTGCCGTGGAAAAAAATCGCCTCGGCATTCCGGTAATTATTCATGACGAAGGTTTGCATGGTTTAATGGGTAACAAAGTAACAAGTTTTCCGCAGGCAATCGGTTTGGCTGCTACGTGGAATCCGGAATTAGTCTCGAAGGCGGCAGCGGCAATTGGAAAAGAATCACGAAGCCGCGGAATCCGGCAGTTATTGTCGCCGGTGATCAATATATCCCGCGATGTGCGCTGGGGAAGAGTCGGTGAAACATACGGCGAAGATACATATCTGCAGACAAAAATGGGAGTCGCATTCTGTAAAGCCATCGAGGCGGAAGGAGTGATCACTACGCCGAAACATTTTATTGCGAATAATGGTGACGGCGGAAGGGACAGCTACCCGGTTCATTTTTCCGAGCGTGAACTGCGTGAAGTGTATTTGCCGCCGTTCAAAGCGTGTATTCAGGAAGCCGGGTCGCAATCAATCATGTCATCGTACAACGCTATCGATGGTGTCCCCACCTCTGCCAATTCGTGGCTGCTTACTGATATTCTCCGTAAGGAATGGGGCTTCAAAGGATTCGTGGTCTCCGACTATGGTTCGGTCACGGGTATTAAGGAAAAACATTTTGTTGCTGCCACACCAAAAGAAGCAGCCGTAAAAGCAGTTGCAGCAGGACTCGATATGGAACTTCCGAGTATAGAATATTACGGTGCACCGCTTGTCGAAGCGGCAAAAGACGGATCCATTTCTATGTCTGCAATAGATGCGGCGGTAAAAAATATTCTTCGCGCTAAATATAAATTGGGATTATTTGAAAAACCGTACGTTGATCCAAAACAGGCGGACCTTGTAAACGATTCGCCGGAACACCGAGCATTGGCGCGCGAAGCCGGACGACAGGCGATCGTTTTATTACGAAATGAACACAACATACTTCCATTGAAAAAAGAAATTACATCGATTGCTGTGCTCGGTCCGAATGCGGATGAGGCGCAGTTGGGAGATTACAGTGGTTTTGGAATGAAAACCGTGAGTGTTCTGGAAGGAATAAAAAATGCGGTTGGCAAAAAGACAACCGTGCAATACTTCAAAGGTTGTGAAGTCGGTTTTGCGGTCTTGTCACCTATCCCGTCGGAATGTCTCATTCCCGCTGATGCAAAACCGGGCGAACACGGACTGACGGGAGAATACTTCACAAATCCGGACCTTACCGGAACACCGATCTTCACACGAATCGATTCAGTGGTACATTTTGAATGGGCAATGGGTTCGCCGGACAAAAAAATTCAACCGGATCACTATTCCGTTCGATGGACAGGGAAATTGGTACCGAAAGAATCGGGATACTACTCGATTGGCGGCAGCACGGATGACGGTCTTCGTCTTTTTATTGACGGCAAACTTTTGATCGACAGCTGGTATTCACGCGGCGCAACACTTGATGTTGTTAATCTGCGGCTTGAAGCAGGTCATTCGTATGATGTAAAGATAGAATTTTATGAGAATGACGGGTGGAGTTACGCAAGTTTTGACTGGGAATTAAAACGGGAAGTCGATCCGCTCATTCAGGCAGCGGTCGATGCTGCAAAAAAATCGGATGTGGCTGTAATCGTAACCGGTATTACGGAAGGTGAGGGATATGATCGGGCTAATCTCAATCTTCCAGGGAAACAGGAACAGCTGATCAATGCCGTTGCGGCAACCGGAACGCCGACGATCGTTGTTCTTCTTAACGGCAGCGCCGTAACAATGAAGAACTGGATCGAGAATGTTTCTGCAGTAGTCGAAGCATGGTATCCGGGTGAAGAAGGGGGCAATGCTGTTGCCGATGTTCTTTTTGGCGATTATAATCCGGGCGGAAAACTGCCCTTGTCATTTCCTCAATTTGTCGGACAGGTTCCTTTATACTATAACCACAAACCAACCGGGCGCGGGGATGACTATTCCGATATGAACGGGAAGCCGCAGTTTCCGTTTGGATTTGGTTTAAGTTATACGACATTTTCATATTCAAATCTTATCGTCACTCCGACGAACATAACTCCAGCGGGTTCGGTAACAGTGACCGTTGATGTCCAAAATACCGGAACAGTCTCCGGAGATGAAGTTGTTCAGCTTTATACACACGATCCGTTTGCAAGTGTAACGCGTCCGGTAAAAGAATTAAAAGGTTTCAAAAGAATTACGTTAAATCCCGGGGAGAAAAAAACTTTGTCGTTCACACTCGGGAAAGAAGAACTTTCATTTCTTGACAAATCTTTACGCCCGACCGTTGAACCCGGAAAGATCGAAGTGATGATTGGAAGTTCATCGGATGATATAAAAGTCCGTTCGTCGTTTGATGTTACATCACGCTAAGTATTTGTAATTGCGGAGAAATCTCTATGAACAATCGGAAACACAAAGCAGTATTCATTGCAGCTCTTTTCGTTCTTGTTATTATTTCATTTTCCTGCGGCGGAAAAAAAGATCCTTCCGCTCCGGCAAAACTGAAAATTGGTTTTCTTATGGAAACCTATGATCTGGACCGTTGGCAAAGGGATGAAAAATATTTTACGGAACGAGCCAATGCGCTCGGTGCAGAGGTGATCCGCGCAGTGGCTGATGGTGATCAGGACAGGCAGAATAAGCAGGCAGATAACTTGCTGACGCAAGGCGTTGATGCGCTGGTTGTGATACCGAAGAATTTGAATACTGCTGCCCGCATAATTAAAAGCGCTCATGAAAAAAACATTCCCGTATTGGCATACGACCGTCTGATTATGAACTGCGACCTTGATATGTATATCACGTTTGATAACGAAAAGGTAGGCTATCTCCAGGCAGAAGGTATATTAAAAAGTGTTCCGCAGGGAAATTTTATTTTGCTCGGTGGCGCGGCGTCGGATAACAATGCAAAACTTTTGCGGCAAGGACAATTACGTGCGATACAAGAGCATCAGGAAAAAACAGGGAAGAAGATCACAATTCTGGCAGATCCATTTTTGGATAATTGGGACCGTGAAGAGGCTCGCCGGCGTGTCAGCAATATGCTGACCAAATTCCATGCCGAGGGAAAAACCGTACATGCCATTATCGCATCGAACGATGCGACGGCAGGCGGAGCGATTGCGGCACTGATGGCGGAAAAGACAGCCGGAATTGTTGCCGTATCCGGTCAGGATGCCGAACTTGCTGCATGCCAGCGTATTGTGGAGGGAACGCAGACAATTACGATATATAAACCGGTCCGCAGGCTTGCAGAAACTTCAGCAGAAGTTGCTGTCCGTCTCGCAAAGAAGGAAACCCCTGCCGGCATAATGAAAGATCTTGGTTTCACTCTTCATGCTCTTGATAACGGATCGATGAAGGTGCAGTCAATTTTTCTTGAGCCGGTGTATGTGACGAAAACGAATATCGATTCGACCGTCATTAAGGATGGTTGGCATTCCAGGGAAAAGGTGTATGCGAACATTCATGGTAACAAATAGCTCACATTCCATTCTATTCTGAGAGCATGCTGTTAGTCTGAGACAGGAAAAAATATATTATGGTGAGGTTCTCATCGTGACTTTGTCAAAAATCATCATAAAATTGACTTCAAAAAAACACCATTGAATAAATTTGAAACACGAAAAAGGTACTAAACAGCGTGGCAGCACTTCCTCTGTTAACACTTCGAAATATCACAAAAGACTTTCCGGGTTTGCGGGCGCTTGATGATGTATCGTTTGATCTCGTCCCCGGCGAAATTCATGCTATCGTTGGTGAAAATGGTGCCGGGAAATCGACCTTCATTAAAATTCTGGGGGGTGTCTATTCGTATCAGGAATTTTCGGGCGAATTCCTTATCGAAGGGACTCCGGTCCGCTTTCGGTCCGTTCGAGATGCGGAATCTGCCGGTATCGCTGTTATCCATCAGGAACTGATGCTCGTGAATGAATTGACTGTGGCTGAAAATATTTTTCTTGGTCACGAGCCGTCGCGGAACGGAATGGTTCAATGGAATCGTCTGCACAGCGATGCGCAAAAACTTCTCGATTCATTCGGCCTTTCTGTTGACAGAAACAGTCTTGTTGCTTCGTTGAGTATTGCCACAAAACAGCTTGTAGAAATTGTCAGGGCGTTGAGGAAAGAGAGCAGAATTTTAATCCTGGATGAACCGACAGCAGCTCTTTCTGATCATGAAGCCGAAGTGTTGTTTACAGCGCTGCGCAGGCTAAGGGATCAAGGCTGCGCTATTATTTATATCTCACACCGTCTTGATGAGATATTCGCCATAGCCGACAGGATCACTGTCTTTCGTGACGGCAGAGAATGCGGTACGGCACCGGCTGCCGAATGGACAAAAAACAAAGTGGTCAGTACAATGGTGGGAAGAGAATTACGGGAGTTGTTTCCATATACCGAACCGCATATTGGGTCCGTTGCCATGGAGGTCCAAAATCTTTCCGTTGTAAAGAATGGAAAAGAAATTCTGCACAATATTTCATTCCAGATTTCGAAGGGGGAGATCGTAGGACTGGCCGGTCTAATGGGTGCGGGACGGACAGAACTTTGCACGACCATCTTCGGATCTGCGCCGGGTGATGTAGAGGACGGGAAAATTCTGATATCCGGAAAAGAAGTGATGATAGCTTCTCCTCTCGATGCAATTCGATCCGGAATATCGTTGGTCCCTGAAGACCGGAAAAATACCGGACTCGTGATGTCATCAACAATACTTGAAAATTTATCGTTGGTGCATCTTGATAAATTTGTAACCGGTGGATTTATTAATGAGGCGGACGAACACAAAGCCTGTCATTCGGTTGCAGCAGAAGTAGGTATGAAAGCTTCAGCGCTGACAATGCCGGTTGCATCGCTCTCAGGCGGTAATCAACAAAAAATTGTGATAGGAAAGTGGCTGATGGAGAAACCGGCAATTCTCCTATTGGATGAGCCGACGCGAGGTATCGATGTTGGCGCAAAAAGTGAGATCTACGTTCTTATCAACCGTCTGAAAGCGGAAGGTGCGGCCATTCTCTTTTCTTCCAGTGAACTTCCCGAATTGCTCGGCATTTGTGACCGAATATTGGTGATAAAACGGGGCTGCATCAGCGCGGAATTTTCCCGCAGTGAAGCAACGCAGGAAAAGATCATGGAGCGTGCTGCATGAATGATTTTATTCGTAAAATTACTCCAAACATTCGCCTTCTCTCCATGGTGTTAGTTCTTATCCTTCTCTGGACGTATTTTCGTCTTCAAGTCGGCGAATTTTATTTCAGTGGCGAAAGCATCGCAAAGTTAAGCCGGGATATGGCAACATGGGCAATCCTGGCGGCGGGCATGACAATGGTGATTGTTTCCGGAAACATTGACCTTTCCGTTGGTTCTCTGCTGGCACTTGTTGCCGCAACCGGTGCGCTGCTGATCAATCCGGATTATGGATTTGGTCTTTCGGCAACAGTTGCGGTTCCGATTGCTCTTCTTGTCGGAACGCTGCTTGGCACGATGCAGGGTTTGCTGACGGCATATTTCCGGATTCCTTCGTTCATTGTCACGCTCGGCGGGTTATTCATTTTCCGCGGCATCACTCAAAAAGTGAGCGCATTCGATCCGCGTGTTCCCGATTCAAGCTGGATCGTCTCTATCGGTTTCGATTATCTATCAGCTTCTACTGGATGGATTCTTGGAGTTCTTTGTGCGGTAGTTTTAATTCTCATTATTGTTAGAAACAGGTCGAAGAAAAAAGATGCAGGACTTCCAATTGATACTATTCTTCTTACGTCTATAAAAATATCCGTTGTTCTTTTTCTTATTGGCGGATTTATTTTTAAGGTGAACGAATATAAAGGAATTCCAAACCAAACTGTTGTTATGGCAGTGGTGCTGGCGGCATTGTATGTAATTTCCCAAAACACAAAATTCGGCAGACATCTGTATGCCATTGGTGGAAATCCGGAGGCGGCACGTTTCTCCGGGATCAAAGTGGAACAAAAAACAGTCGGCGCTTTTGCGTTGATGGGATTGCTGACCGGCATTGCCGGCGTTGTGTGGATGGCGCAGAATCAAGGATCAACAAAAAATGCAGGGGAGTTCTACGAACTTTATGCCATCGCGGCAGCCGTCATCGGTGGCACAAGTTTAATGGGAGGTCGCGGGACCATATTTGGCACATTCCTTGGCGGACTTGTTATGGCTACGGTTATTCAAGGAATGGATTACACCAATCTTGAAAATTGGATACAACTGGTTGTACGCGGCGCTGTGCTGGTGATTGCCGTAGGAATTGATATTGCAACGAAGAATCCTCCGGCATGGATAAGAAGATTACGATGAACAAAGAACGTGTAACGATAAATTAATTGAAGGATCGATCTATGAAAACGAAAGAATCATACCACAGTCTTTGCCGCTGGACTTTCCATGCAGGGAAAGGCGGATTCACCCCCGCATCAATGAGACCTCTGTGGAGCAGCGAAAATCTGGATACAGCCGCGGTGATAGAACTGATCAGAAAAAAAATCGCACCGCGCCTGCCGAAGCATATCGTACTCGGTTTTGAAATGCATTACGATACCGAAGTGAACGAACTGAATGTTGCCGCTGTGTCCAAAGCACTGTTGGACAATCGTATCTATCTTGCGATGATCACTCCCGGTGCACACAGTCATTATGCATACGGCGGTATCGCATCGCTTGACGAACATGAACGTACATCAGCATGCGCGTTCGGACAGAAGACCGTGGATATGGCGTACTATTCTCTTCAAAAAACCTGGCACCCGCAGAAGGATCTTGCGCCGACGTTTGTTCTTTGGAATGGTTCTTACGGATACGATCTTGCAACGGTCGGCATCCGTGAAATGTACCGGCACTTAAAAGAAAGTGTTGCTGAACTCTGCCGGTATGAACAGAAACAGGGAGGCCGGCTTTCTATCGGCATTGAACCGAAACCGAACGAGGGTCATCCCGCCATGCTTCTGCCGACAGTGGCAAGCGCATTGCTTTTCTGGAAAAAACTGGAGCAGGAGTACGGTATCTCGCTCGAACGTAAAGGGATCAACAAAGAGTTCGGACATTCCGAAATGATCGGCTTGGATCATGTCTATGATACCGTTGAAGAAATAGATCATAATGCAGTGGTGCATATGCACATTAACAGTCAAGGATATAATGATGGTATTATTCTGGGCGGACCGGGCAAATTCGATATCGATCACGGTGTCCGCATCAACGGAATGAACATTGCCGTTGCCGGTCTTATGAAAAAAGCCGGATACCGGCGCTGGAAAGGTCACGACATGCAGGTACGCGCGTATGATAATGAAGAGCAGGGGCTTGACCGCGTTGTCCGCAGTATACTCAGTTGGGAAGCGTGCGAAATGGCGGCCGAAACAGTCGACGAGAAGAAACTTCTTTCCTTCCTGTCAAAACGCCAGACGGCAAAAGCTGAAGATATGATACGGGACGCAGTTGTGCAGGCACAAAAATATTTTGACGGGATGTATGACTAGCTGATTGACCTGCCGGTTAAAAAGTAACAGGCCGGTTGTGTTGGGAAAAATAGGCAAATACGTCCGCCATAAATCAGCGTGAGTGGTTTGCGATAATTTTTATTTTTCCCGAGGTAACTCTCAGATTATTATGTGGTAACGGTTTCTTCTATGATAAAAAATATTTATTCAATTCTCTTCGTAGCAATCATTGTCAATTGCGTATTTTTAAGTTCCTTGTTCGGACAAACAATCGTTTATCCTTCTGATAATCTGGTACTGACAAGTCACACAAATATAAAATTAGTACCGGGTGCTTACATTTTGCCCGACGTTGATAAAGACGGGATATTCATATTGCAGAATATCCATGATTGTATTATTGACGGTGACAGTGTAGAACTCAATGGTGAATCGTTCAGCGGTTACGGAATTGTCATCAGGAATTGTTCCAATGTCCAGATCAAAAATTTCAAATCACTGATGAAATATTATTATGCAGTGAGAATAGAAAAGTCAGACAGTATTACAATCAGTAATTGTAATTTCACGGGAAATAAAAATGACAACGCCGGTTTCATTAATGTCTGGGCAGATAAAGATCAGGCTCTGGGTGGAGGCGTATTCCTTGACAGTTCCCGCGCTTGCCTTTTCAAGAATAACATCATGAAAAATTCGAATGATGGAATAGCACTCTATCATTGTAATTCGGTCACAATTCAGGATAACGATTTGTCGTATAACACTGCGTATGCAATACGGATGTTCCATTCCGACAGCTGTACCATTCGACGAAACAACGCCTCGCATATTTACCGCGAAAATCCCGTAAATAGCGATGCCGGCGCAATTCTGATGATCATCTGCAACAACAATGTTGTGGTGGAGAATGATTTTTCTTATTCCAGCGACGGTGTGTTCCTTTGTCAGTACGGACATCACCTGACGCCGAACAAAAACTATTTTGCCGATAACGATTGTTCCTACTCGCCGCACAATGCCATTGAAGCAACGTTTGCCGACGGTAACATCTACAAGCGCAACAAGTGTAATTACAGCGGATATGGATTGTGGCTCGGTTATTCGTTCAATTCATTGGTAGATAGCAATGAGATCATTGGTAATCATGAAGCGCTCAGTGTCGGCACGGCGGGAATAGCGATTGATCGGGGTTTCAACAATACTATCACCAACAATGTTATTTCAGATAATGCAAATGGAATTCTGCTCTGGGAAGGCGATAAGATCACCGGTTATGAAAATCAGTACTCGAATCAATACCTTATTCAAAACAACCGGTTGACCGGGAATGGTACAGCAATCGATATTGCAAGTACGAAAAAGACATCGATACTGTTCAATACCATATCCGATAATGCAAACGGGATTTTTATTTCCGGTAATCCCGGTATCACGCACGTCAACAGCAATTCGTTCGATCGTACAATTTCCTATTATATTCAGAATCTATCCGGCGACGATATTGATGCCCGGAATAATTCCTTCAATACGGACGACAGCAGTTATATTGAAGGGATGATATATGACGGAAGAGATAATCCTACGTACGGATATGTAACGTGGTCACCCTATGTTTCTGGATCCCATAAGGACAACGAACCGAATATTGTTTTGAAAGATCTTACCGAACCGCTTAATTCCCGCTGGACAACATTTGCGTCGGACGGACGCATTTCTCGAGTAACGTGGGATTCGGTGATGATGAAAGAAGGAACTGCCTCGCTTAAGCTTGTGACGGAAAGCGGTTATGATGTGAATATCCATCGTTGGCCAGCGGAGCAATTTATTGCGCAGTGGAACCTGAATGGTGCGTCGGTTCTTCAATTTTGGGTACGGGCGCAAAATGTTAACAGCGGACAATTTCAGGAGGTCAGCATCAGACTTGGAAATCAGAGCGGCGGATACTTTGTTTTTACGGCACCGAGTTCCGTGTTTTCAAATGCGGTCAATCAATGGATATTGTATCAAATACCGTTAGGCGGAAACAGCACCTGGCAGAGAAAAACGGTTGGCACTGTTTCGATGAATCAGATTAGTTACGTAGAGATCCATGCAGACACATGGGGAGGCGGATTTACACTCTGGCTTGATGGATTGAAATTTCTTTCTGCAAATTCCATCAAAGAACAGCAGGCAATGAAACCATTGGAATTTAATCTTTCAGATAATTATCCGAATCCATTTAATCCTTCAACGACGTTTAACTTTACCATCGCAGAGCATTCACATGTTTCCATACAAGTGTACGACATGCTGGGGAGAATGATAGACAATCTTGTTGATCAATCCATGGATGCCGGGACCTATTCCCAGAGATGGAAAACAGCGTCCGGAAGCGGTGTATACTTTGTGCGGTTGAATGCAGTTACTTCTCACAGAACATTCTCTTCGACAAAAAAAATAATATTCTCAAAATAATTTGTCTGACTATGAAATATCAATTTAGATTATTTTTGATCCTCTGTGCATCGTTGAATGTATCACTGTTCGCCCAGCAGACAATTGATGTGTCCGATTCCGGTTGGCGCTTATGGCTTGATAAAGAAGCGGCATGGGAGAAAGATTCTATTTTCCTCCCGGCCGATGTCAATCTTACGACTCTGCCCGCCAATGCACCTACGGGCGGTTGGAAACAATTGCATTCATCCGCGGGAATTGAAGTATCACTTCCATCAACAGTGGAAGAACACTACTGGGGCGTGAATGGATTTAGGAAATATCAGGATGAATATTTCTACGAAACGCAGGATACTGTACCGAAGAACGGGAATTATCTCGGTGTGTCATGGTGGTGGAAGGAGATCAGCATTCCGAAATCTTTTGCCGGGAAACACGTGAAGCTCTTTATCAGAGGTGCCCGGCTTCGTGCAGAAGTGTACCTGAATCAAAAATTGATAGGGTATAATATCATCACCGAAGGTTCATTTGATTGCGATGCATCGTCTGCTGGTAAACCGGGCGGGAAGAATATTCTTGCAATCCGTATCACTAATCCGGGCGGACGCTTGGACTGGCTCGATACGCAATTGATGCCGTGGGGAAAAACGGATCAAACATTTCACCGAAGTCATGGTTTTGGCGGCCTAGATCGCGGAATTACAATATCGGCACATGATAAAATAAATATTTCCGACCTGTGGGTGCTGAACACACCGAAAGCCGGCAACATCCAAGTTCATGCCGCAATAGCCAACAAAACAGGAAAACCGACCGAAGCGCTCTTGCGCGTTGAGCTGCTCGATCCCGATAAGTCAAACAAAGTATGCAGCACAAAAGAGACAAAAATATTATTGAACGGATCTGCTGCGAATGCCGCTATTGATCTTACGTATGCGAATGCGTCGTTGTGGAACCTTGACACACCTAAACTGTACACCGTCCGTGCAACCGTCATTCCCGCTTCTTCTTCAAAGAGAGAAGGATGGAAAGATATGCGCGAAGTAACGGCAGGATTCCGCTGGTTCGAAGCTGACGGTATCGGCAGCAATGCAATGCTGAAGTTTAATGGCGATCGAATCCGGATTACATCTGCAATTTCGTGGGGATTCTGGGGGATCAACGGTCTCTGGCCGACAAAAGAGTTCGCCGAGCGTGAAGTGCGCGCAGCAAAATCGTTCGGGATGAACTGCATACAATTTCACCGTAACGTTGGCAAAACCGAAGCACTTGATGCACATGACCGGCTCGGACTGTTCCGTTACATGGAGCCGGGGGGCGGACAGACTTCCTTTGGAGAAAAATTCAGTCTGTATTCACCTTCTCCAAAACCGGATATCGACGATTCCGGGATGAAGGGTGATGCCCAGACGTTTGCGGAAAGATATATGGAAGAAAAAATTGTGAGTATGGTGCGCGATCATCGTAGTCATCCGTCGCTTCTTCTCTATGCAATTCAAAATGAAATTCATCCCGATCTTAATAACCCGCGTGTTTTCAGAATTCTTAGACGTATTCACGAAGAAGATCCAAGCAGAATCGTTGTCGTCAAGTCCGGTTTTCCTTCAGGTTCACCATCAATGAATCAGGCGTGGATGCAGCCGTATTCCGATGTTGTTCTGCATGATACCGGTGATGCGTATTCCGGTTGGTGGGATGATCATACGGTTGGCGGACCAGGCGTTTGGCGCGATGAGATGTATCAAAATCCGGAAGAGTTTACCCATCGTTCCGTTAACAATAAAGAAATTGTGATGTGGGGAGAGATGCTCGGTTCAGCAGTAACGGACAATCATGAAAAAATGATCACTGAGATCAATCGCCATGGCGGAAAAAGTTATGATCTTCAGGATCATCGCGATATACTCGATTCGTACAATAATTTTCTTGATCATTGGGGATTTCGGAAAGCATTCCCGACGGCCGATGCTCTGTTCACTTCCATTGGAAACAAATCGTACGACTTCTGGGGGAGAGTGCTTGAAACCGCCAGACTCGCCGAGGCTAACGATTATTTCGTGATCAGTGGCTGGGAATCGACCGCCATTGAAAACCATTCGGGTCTGGTCGATAATTTGCGGCAATTCAAAGGTGATCCCGCGCTCATAAAAAACAGACTTGCTCCGTTAAGAATTGTGATCAAAACTCCGGCAATTGTCTATGAGGCAGGTGATTCAATATATGCAGATCTGTTTCTGTTGAATGAAACACACAAGCCGCATAAGGATTCCATCTATGTGCAATTTCAGGACCCGTCGGGAACCATTAGTTTCGTAAAAACATTTTCCACGCCGAAGTATGGTGCTGATCAATTTGTGTATCCGATAGCACGGCATATATATCTTGGACAAGTCCGCATCGGCGGTGAATATTCGATCAAAGCACAACTTGGGAAATCATCGGGGATTGTAACCGAAGAAAAGATACTCGGTATCATGAATGTTGATCCGTCGGGGCTGCCGAAACGTATCGGTATCATCACCGATATTCCTAAGATCAACAATATCAAAGAAGTATTCCCCGGTATTGTTTCGGAACCGTATGCGGCCGGGAAACAATACGATTTGCTGCTCGCCGCAAATAAATTTATACGGCCGGCAGAAACAATAACTGATGCGAATACTGAAATCCAAAACACAGATGATGATGAGATCTATCGCACAATAAATTTCGGTGAAGCATCATCAATTGAATTCATCTTCCCCAATCTTCCAAAAGATACTGCATTGGTCACATTAAAATTTGCCGAACTCTTCCAAAACGCGGTAGACATGCGCATTTTTGATGTAGCGCTCAACGGGAACGTTGTCCTGAAAGATTTCGATGTATACAAAGCGGCCGGCGGAAAGAATATTGCTTTCGATACAACATTTAAAATTGTATTGACTGATGGGGCATTACAGATCACATTCCCGCGCACACCGAAACCGAGTGCGCGTATCTGCGGCTTTAAGGTTGCAATGAAAGATACAGTTGTTGCAGTGAATTGCGGCGGAAGTGAATATCGTGATAAAAAAGGATTGCTCTGGAAGTCGTACGGTTCACTCACACAATTGCCGAATTCGGTTCTTGAATTGGTGAAGAAAGGGACACCCCTCATTATTCTCGCTGAAGGTCAGGCAGCCGTTGAGTCGTATGGTAAACAGTTGGGAGAAGCCGGTGTACTCGAGTATAAGGGTTGCGTAAGTGAAGCTTTTGCATCATGGATGGGATCATGGTATTTTGTGCGAAGTCATCCGCTGTATGATGGTCTTCCGGTAAATTGTGCAATGCAAAGTTATTATCAGGCGCCGGTAACCAATGGAACGGGGATGCTGGTTGAGGGAAAAAATGTTGAAATAATCGCAGCATATTCCCGTGATCATTCGCGGCAAATTGGCGCAGGTAGTTTTACGGCAACCTACGGTTCAGGGAAAGTGGTTGTTCATACCCTTCCCGGTTGTGTCTCAAATCTTTATGGAGAAAAGACGGGAATTCATCCGGCGATATTTAAACGAATTTTAGCAAACTCATTATATTCATTAACTCATTGAAAGATACCACCATGACGATCGAACAATTATTTTCCCGCCACCATATACTTTTTGACGGAGGAACAGGAACTGAATATCAAAAAAGAGGACTCCCTGTCGGAGCCGCTCCCGAAGAATGGATATTTGCAAATCCTAACGCAGTTAAGGATGTTCACAAGGCATACGTTGCTGCCGGTTCAGATGTAATTGAAACCTGCACATTTGGCGCAACACGCGATCGTATGAAACTTGCCGGGATACAATCTTCCGTTGCCGACCTCAATAAACGTGCGGTAGAACTTGCAAGAGAAGCAGCCGATGGAAAAGCACTCGTCGCCGGATCTGTTGGACCATTGGGTGGGATTTTAGAACCGTATGGCGACCTTGCAATTGACGATGCCGAAAAAATGTTTGCAGAACAAATGACGGCATTAGTCGAGGCAAAGGTGGACATCGTTTTGATCGAAACAATGCTATCATTGAACGAAGCCCTTGTTGCTGTCCGTGCTGCCAAAAATGCCGGCGCAAAAATCATCGGAGTTACGATGACCTTCGAGCCGACACCCGACGGTCCGAAAACGTCGTTTGGAGAATCTGTACGCGATGTTGTTGCTGCATTGGAAAACGAATCCATTTCATTCTTCGGCTCAAATTGTGGAAGCGGTTTTGAACTGATGCGCGTTGTTGCCAATGAATTCCGCGCCGCAACAAAGAGCCCATTACTGATTCAGACGAATGCCGGATTACCATTTATGGAAAACGGGAAAAATCGTTATCCCGAAGCGCCTCAATCGTTCGGCGGTTTTGCAAAAGAACTTGCCGATCTCGGCATTCAAATGATCGGTGGATGCTGCGGCACAACTCCCGACCATATCGCAGCAGCCGGAATAAATATTAAACGATAGGCAATGTGACAATCGATGGGAACATGACAAGAAATTATCTGAGGCCTGTGCTGTTCGCATCAATAAAAAAGCGAGCACCGTTCCTGTTCTATATAATAGCAGTGCTGTTAATAGAATTAGTTCCGTTTACCGTTAACGCACAACCGTTTCTTTCAAATCTTTCTGCATCGGTCGATCAACCGTTGTACCTTACCTACGCCGCTGCGTTGCAGCGGTCCGGTTATATTCTTGATCAGGGATATCGTTTCAATTGCTTTGAACCTGCCGAAGGCATTTATTTCAATACTGACCGGGGAGGCAGTTTAAATATTGCATTCAAATTAAATGATTCACTCTGTTATAGCCGTAAAGATTATTTTAAAACTCCTGTCATCACTACATCATACAGCGATCTCGTTCGGTATTATTATTATCCGTTCTATGGAATACGCGCTGATGTATCGTTCCTCGTTTACAGTTCGCGCATAGCGTTACAGGAAATTAATCTCACCAATGAGCGTCTATCATCTGTTTCGATTGATCTCTATCCTTTTTCGTCAAACACCTCAAATGGATTCTCTTCCGCTGCAATAATCAATGGCCAAACCGGATTTACATATCGCCATGTGGTGTCCGCAGATTCATGGGTGACGGATCATGGAATTCCTCATATAGCAAAACGCGCTAATGTATTTCTTATGGACACTGCGGCTGTTTCGTTTGGTGCATATACGGGGATCGGTAATTCAGGCAAATCTGCTGAAATAAAAAACAAACGCCTTCAGAATTATTGCGTCGAATATGGATTGGTGCATCATAATGACGGATCGTTATGTACACATTCTTCTTCGTCAGTCCGGCAGATTGTTATATTGAACAAAAACAAAAAACAGATATTGACTGAGAATGCGCCAAAGTGGGGAGATACGGATCCCAATGTTCCCGGAAACGGATATCAAGGGTGTGAACTTGGAAACTTTTCTGCTCCCTCCATCGCCGTCGGTGACTCTTTTACAGTAATATTTTCTTGTGAAACAACACATGAACATGGTCAATCGACCGGTGTCGTTACAAAGTTGCCGGCCGATGGCGGAATTAACGTACCGATTCAATTAAAACCGGCAATTGTACCTACACCTTTAAATTTGAACGTGCAGTTTTCTTCTTTTAACATTGCTGCATTAGTGAAATGGG
Organism: uncultured Ignavibacteriota bacterium; assembly: GCA_903861125.1. Lineage (GTDB taxonomy): Bacteria > Bacteroidota > Ignavibacteria > UBA10030 > UBA8401 > UBA8401. The sequence continues at coordinate 71,811 of CAIOTF010000009.1, read as the reverse complement.
ATTATGTATCTCCACATCAATATTCGCTCTGCCGGCGCTCATCCGCAACGCAAGGCATATTTGATGTTATTGCTTCAGAAATTACAAACGGCAGTTATCTCGATTCAGGATTGGATTCGTCTCTATCATACATGTATACAATATTTCCTGCAACTGTTTCAGGAACTATCGGCGGACATTCGCTGGAAATCGGCAGAGGATCGTCTTTTTTGTTCCAGGAATTACACAATGCAATGCTCTCGAATACTATTCCTAATGAAACGGTAAAAGCGCTTGCCCTTCAGCGTTCGCTGACCCTTCCGCCGGGCGGATCACGCAGCATGCGGATCGTTGCAGGTGTAAGTGATGCTGACAGTGCAGTCTCATCGTTAGTGAAACAATGCAGGGATGCTCTGTCGTTGAAGATAGACACATATCAAACAGAAGATGAAATTACGTATTCAAAAATTCCCGACCTGAAACAACTTGATCCGAAAACAAAAATGCTATACTGGAATTCATTTACACTGATGCGTCAGTGTATGCTTCCGCCGGAAGGGAAATCGAACTATAATTATTATGTCTTTTCACGGGAACCGCAATGGGGTTGGGGACACGGCGGACAGGTTTTTCATGAAAGTTTGTGCATGCTTGCGTATGCGCTGATGGATCCCGTAAGCGCTCAAAATTCTCAACGTGTTTTTATGGAATGTCAGCATGAAGACGGTTACATTAATTACCGGACCGGACCATATCTTGATGAAACCATCGCAACCAATGGTCAATTGACCACATCGGCTCCGTGGTTTAGTTGGACAAATCTGGAATTATACAAAATATCCGGCGACAAAAAATTCCTGGAAGATTCATATACATCCGGAAAGAAATTGTTCGGATTCTTTGAGAATAACCGGGATTCTGATCACGATGGTTTGTATGAGTGGGGCGGACACGCGGTACTGGAATCTGTTCGTGACGGCGAGGTTGCAGTATGGGATAATGTCGGTTGGCCCGCGAAATTTGAATGTATGGATCTTTCCAGTATGCTTTATTGTGAAGCGCAGTCCCTTTCAAAAATGGCGGCTGTTCTTGGTCAAAGTGCGGAAAGTGATCTCTGGAAAAACAAAGCGGCTGCGATCCGCGACTCGATCAATAAATATATGTGGGATGAAAAAAGCGGATTCTATTACAATGTGACAAAAGCAAATCATACATTTTCGCAAACTAATGCCGACGATCTAAAACGAAAAGAGATCATCGGTTTTTTACCGTTATGGGCAGGCATTGCTTCACCTCAGCAGGCATCGAAAATAGTCGCTCACCTTTTGGACTCGTCGGAGTTCTGGAGAGCGTACGGTGTTCCGAGTCTTGCAGCAAACGATCCGTACTATAATCCACAGGGATACTGGAACGGACCGGTGTGGGTCCAGTGGCAGTATTTGATTTTTCGTGGTCTTCTGAATTACGGATATCAAAAGGAAGCACGACAATTGGCAGAAAAAGTATTGGCAAATATGACCTATAGCCTGGAGACGAATCATTATTTTTGGGAACTGTATAGTCCTGATACGCATTGGTCCGGTTGGAATAAAACATATATTTGGGCAGGTATTGTTGCCAGAATGCTGAATGACGTGGATACATTGACTACGGGCGTGGAAATAAATTCTTCCGACCGGTATCCATTGTCATTTGCTCTTGAACAGAATTATCCGAATCCTTTCAATCCGGTTACTACAATACGATTCGATGTGCCCGTTGAAAGCAAAGTGGTATTGAAAGTCTTTGATGCTCTCGGAAGAAACATCGCTACGCTGGTCAATGAAGCTAAAGAAGCGGGAACATATGACGTGAAGTTTGATGCTTCGCAATATTCAAGCGGAATATATTTTTATTCAATTCAATCCGGCAGTTATCGTTCGGTAAAAAAAATGGTATATTTAAGATAAATGAATAGCAGAGAACGAATACGATCGATCATAGCACGAACTCCTGCGGACAGGTGCGGATTCTGGCTTGGGAATCCGCATGAATCAACGTTGCCGATCTATCATGCGTATTTCGGTACAACGTCGCTTGAAGAACTGCATCAAAAGCTTGGAAGTGATTTCCGTTGGCTCACGCCGCAATATCTGGAAACCACATACAGCCATCCTGAAAAAAAAGGCTTGTTTGATCTTTGGAAGTTTAAGGTCAGTCTTGGAGATGCAGGGCCATTTTCTGAATATGAAAGCGTTGATCAGGTAAATTCATACGATTGGCCAAAACTTGCTTATCTTGATTTCACTGAACAAATTGAAATTCTTCGGTCGACCGCCGAATACTATCGCGCAAGCGGTTTCTGGATGCCGTTCTTTCACGATGTGATGGACCTCTTCGGAATGGAATCGTTGATGATGAAGATGTACACCCATCCCGACGTTGTGCATGCGGCATTCAATCAAGTCTGCGGATTCTATTATGAGGCAAATGAGCGGCTCTACAACCAGGCCGGCGCAATGATAGACGGATTGTTCTTCGGAAATGATTTCGGAACGCAGCGTGATCTTCTTCTTTCTCCCGAACAATTCAACGAATTTATTCTTCCCTGGATTAAAAAATTCTCCGACCAGGCGCATCGCCACGGATACCAGGTGTTGCTGCACTCCTGCGGGTCGATCCATCGGATCATTGATTCTTTAATCGGCGCCGGAATTGACTGTTTACACCCATTGCAGGCACTGGCATTTGAAATGGATGCCGAAACTATCGCTAAAGATTATGGCGGCAGACTTACATTTCTTGGCGGTATTGATACGCAGCAATTATTGGTGAATGGCACAGCGCAGGAAATAAAAAATGAAGTTCGCAGGATAAAAAAAATACTGGGACCGAATCTTATCGTCAGCCCCAGCCATGAAGCGTTGCTTCCGAATGTTCCTCCGCAGAATGTTGTTGCCATGGCGGAAGCAGCACTGGAATAATCTTACAGACCTACTTCCTGCAATAAAGGCGCTATGTGGACAGGTTGTTGTGTCTGCGCCGAACGACGAATCGCTTCCATTATGCAGAATGTTTCTACCCCTTCTTCAATTCCCGGCGAATATGATGATTTGTTCATTAATGCATCTGCAAAATAGTCGGAGTAATTTGCAAATTCGCCGTAATGCATTCCGTGAATCTCACTGTTGAAATGATAATGTCGCAGCTCATATAACGGATTTTCAGTCACTTCGGTGCCATTATCAAGAGTGTATTGATATTTCATGTCATGATATTGCGCCATGCTGGTATTTTTTGTTCCGCAAAGAAACAATTCAATACAATTGCGGACACTGAACATCTCTTTCAGTCCGTAATGACCCATAGCACGGGCTATGCGTCCGTTCTTTCCCCGTAGATTCACAACGTAAATATCAAACCCTTTCAAGCCGTACTGTTTTCCTAGTTCCGACGTATATCCCATCGCCTGAACTTCTTCAATAGGTCCTGTATACCACCGCACCAGGTCAACGGGATGACTGAGACCGAGAAAGATCCAATCAGTTTCCGTTGCCGCCCAAGGACTTTTTTCATAGAACCAATCCATGCGGTGTGTGTAGTGTGCATCAACAAGTTCCAATGTTCCGAGATGTCCTCGCTCGAAATCTGTTCTTTGGCGGCGGAATGATTCAAAGAACCTGGTGCTTTGTCCTACCAGTAATTTCTTTCCCGTTCTTCGTGATGCATCAAGAATCCGCTTTGCATCCTCGACGGAATTTACTAGCGGTTTTGTGCAGATTACATCTTTGCCCGCTTCAAATGCTTTCACAACATGATCGCCGTGGAACTGATCGGGTGTATAGATTGCAATAATGTCTATATCGCTTCTGGAAAGCATCTCGTCATATCTGGTCGTATAGAATAGGTCCGGACGATCCTTTTTTGCTTCGTCAATTTTGTATTGTTCCAGATCGCAGCCCGCGGCGGCCTCACACAATGCGGTCCGGTCAAGCCCGACAAGAAGAGTTCTTCCTTCATGCAATCCCAGTACGCCGATTCGTTTTTTTTGTCCGGAAAACTTGACGCTGTTTTTCCGCTCCGTAATTTGTTTTTCTAAAAATTCTTTCATAAAAGTATCCGGTCAATGTAGGTGGTAACACGGTGGTCATTGCTATGGATTCGTTAATGACCACTGCATTAATTAATAACTGATGTTAAGAAAATCAAAAAAAACTGGTCATGGTGAGCAAGTCCCGATGCTGTTTATCGGGACGCGCCGAACCATTTTACATGAAATATCTAATTATGCGTAACATCAGTTTGTAAATGTTTCTCAGAAACATTCGAAAGGGAGTGGATGAAGAGTCTATATTAAAAAATTACTCCGGCAATCAGGATCAAGTTCGAAAATTTTGTAGCTTCACCGGTACGCACGAAACTTATATTGGAAGCCGAAGAGGTAAATTCCTTGAACTGTTCATGGGTAATTTTTTTTATCGGAATATTCTTCAACGACTTTTTTACATCTTTGAAAATATGCGGACTGATCTTGACCATTTCATCGGTAACGATTGCACTTTCAACGTGCAATTCTTCTAAAATCACATTTAGGGTTTCAATGATCTTGGGGATATTGACTGTAAGGATCACGTCGGCAACCGGCCGGTTGTGCGGGATCGGATAGCCGCTGTCGCAGATGACCAGTTTGTCCCCGTGTCCCATACCAGCTACAATTCGCGCAAGTTCTGAATGAAGTATTCCTCGTTTTTTCATAGTAATGCTCCTTTGTTAAGGTGTGAAGTCTGTTGACGGACGGGGTAGCGAAGCCCAATGGCCTGTCGCATCGTTTCCCCTGCACATGATGCTGTAATTATTCCATTCCCAAAATGCACGTACATCGGTCGGACAGTATCGCAGGGTTAATCCGCAGCGCCTTCTGTTCGAACGGTTGGGGAGCGAGCCGTGAATCGTGAGGTCGGAATGGATGGATATCTCACCGGCCTTCAATTCTGTGGCGACAGGTTTTCCGTATCGCGACATATCAGCTATTGTTTGTGTCAGCACGTTCTTTTCCGATGTGTCGCTATCTTTGTGAATGATGCCGCCATGCAGATGTGAACCAGGCACTACTTCCATACAGCCGTTTCCTTTGTCGGCATCATCAATAGCAAGCCATACGGTAATCGTCTTTGTCGGTGTCAGCGGCCAGTATGTACAATCCTGATGCCACGATACGCCTTTATCGTCTCCCGGAAATTTACAAAAATAGTGTGTAGCCCAGCAGACAAAATTCGGTCCCACAAGGTCTTCAACAATGTTCAGGATGGCAGGAGTTTTGGCAATATCATAGATCGCTTGAATTCTGTCGTGGTACCGGTCGATGGCATAGCTGCTCTTGCCGGCGTCCAAAAACTTTTGAAGGATGGAATCAAAATCCTTTCTGTTACGCTCTACGGCATTCGGTTCGAAAATTGCAAAAGGGGAGAGATATCCCTGTTCATTGTAAAACGAGATCTGCTCTTTCGTAAGCCGTTTTGGATGCTGATTGACAACCGGAGAGAACTCGAGTTTTCTGTCGAGCGTTTTTATCTTTTCGTCGTATTCGGACATGACGGTCAATTCCTCACTTTTAAGTATAATGAATAAGTCTTAGCCGTATATACATTTGCGTGCTTCGTCGGCAAATGCATCCAATAATTTTATATCTGCATCAAAAAAATGGTCCGACGGACAGAGGATATAAGATCCGTTCTGTCCTGCATCATTGAAGCATCTGCGGACTTCCTTCCGCGTCTCTTCCGGAGTGCATCCTTTGAAGAAATGATATTGATCGAAACCGCCGATCATACATACTTTATCACCGATTCTTCGTTTTGCTTCGGCAAGAATCGTATCGCCCCCCATTGATTCGGGTGTGAAAGTTTCAAGCGCATCGGCGTTAAGATCTGCCAACCGTTCAAGGAATGGCATCATTCCGCCACAGGTATGGTAGGCTACGCGCTGGCCGACGGAATGAGCAATATCAATCAACGGTGCATCATACGGAGCTACAAACTCGTCAAAGATTGGTGGTGAGATAACGGTGGATGAAGCGTCTCCGCCTCCATGTTCGATCACATCATACCGTGCACCGCGTAATGATTCTATATAGATCTTTTTTCTTTCAAAAAGGATCTTCAAAAAAGCATGCACCCATTCGGGATCATCAAAGGTTGCCATTATTAATTCTTCAATGCCAAAGAGGACTGAAGCATCTTGCCAGCAGCCCGATTGGCCGTACACATCAAAGAAGTTAATAAAGCCCCGAATCAATCCGCGCTCTCCATATGCATCGGCCTCTCGGTTCACCGCTTCCACATCGCATTTGGGAACAACAGCATACTCGGCAATGATATCGATATCCGATTTCTCTTTGATGAGCCGTTCCGTCACCCAACTGGTGTGGTCGTTGCTTTGCAGGACCAGACTCAGAGTTTTTTTCGGCGTCACGAAATTATATCTGATCGTTTCGTACTGGGGATCGGAAAGTATTTCCGGCATGATCCGCCATTGATCTGTTGAGATGCGCCGTGCTTCCAGATATCCGGGAACGTGGTTCGGATCGAAATATTCACCTTTTGATTCATCCGGTTTGTATACATTAAGCCAGCGGATTCCATCCATTTCGAACCGGTCAAAGAATTCGTCGTTGGTGATGCTGTTCAGATTATTTTTTAAAAAATACGGCATCACATGATGCGTAGTGACCGGCAGTCTGTCCGGAACTTTATGATCAAGTGCTGCAATCAAACGTTGCTTTGGTGTCATTAATAATACCCCTTATTCATACACCGGAATTCGCTGTATGTGCGGATCGGTAAAGATATCTTTTTCATCAACACTTTGTGACGAAAATTCAGAAACAATTGCTCCCGTATCGGATGCCTGGAACCAATGAAGTGTATTCGGAGGTATCGTGTATTGATCGCCCGGATTGAGTTCAATTTCATTCCATACAGTAAGATAGGGTTTGTATTTTGACGGAATTTTTGCTTTTGGTTTTTTAGCGGCCGGTCCTTCAACATACAGATAGACTTTGCCGAACCTGCATCGGAACGTTTCCCGTTTTCCGGGATTGGTGCTGCTCAACGGAGGATGACGGTGTTCAGGACAAAATTGACGAGGGAAGAGAACAAGTTCTTTTGCACAGTATCGGTCATTGTTCTCGTATACCACTAATTCCAATCCGACATTAGCAATATCATTCAACCCGAAGTCGGCAATTTCTAAATTCTCTTTTTCCGATTTTGTAAGAATAATTCCGCTCTTCGATAACAGCATTCGTGCTTTCGTGCGAAGTTTTTTTGCCTCGGCAAGTTTCATATATCCTCCTTTGTTGTTGAATCTGTCTATTCGTAGCGTCCGTAGAGTTCGGCCGCTTCCATCATTGCATTGATATTCTCTAACGGTGTGCCGGGAGAAATATTGCTTCCGTCCTGAATGATCAATCCCCGTTTGGGTCCCAGCTTTTCTATCACCGTCCGTGTTGCCTGACGGATTTCTTCTGGTGTCCCACTGTAAATTAACATCGGATCCACATTACCGACAAGAACGACCCGGCCCCCCATGACCTCAGAGACGAGATCAAGATCAACCTGATATCCGAATCCCTGATATTCGTTGATACGCAGTTCATCGGCAAAGATCTTTAGTAAGTGATCTGTTTTACCGCACATATGCATCGATAGGTAACCGTCAAAATGATTACGCAGACGGAGTTCCTCGGTTAAAACAACGTCGCGGTATTGTTCTGCTGAAAGTGACATTGCAAGGTCATCAGTCCATGCGAAATCTTTCGGAACAGGAAGTTTTTCTACTTTCCAGCAGTGGTCAAGATATTCGATCATTTTGTCGATGATGATATGAAGCAGTTCACGCAGAAAATCAGGGCGTTCGATCACCGCCTCAAATGCTTCAACCTGCCCCATCAGGTCCCCGGCAATTCCGAACGGACCATCCGAGGTGTGGGTGAGATTAGGATTCATTCCGGGATAAAAAATTTCACCGCCGAGGAACCGCACCGGATATTTCTCCGCCACCGCTATCATCGCTTCGCGGTACAAAAGTTGTTTTGCGTTAATGCCCGAGTGTATGAAATCCATCTTCTCAAGTTTCCGCAGGTCGGAATCCGTTTTGATCCAGCCCTCACCAACCCACGGAATATCGTCATCAAAAAAATGGATCTCGCATCCGAGGCTTCCCGCTTCAAATGTATTTTGAAAATCAGTCCACGCACCGACCCAGGCTCCGGTAATGGAGTGGGCATCGGTCCGGATATTTTCCATCAGCCATTTTTGCGATAGCAATTGTGCCCGCAGCATTGTTTCCGGATCGCTATAGTAATCTTTGAACCGGATCCCCGTTTTTGGAACAAGAAAACGGTGTGCGATTGCAGGAATAACAGGAATACGGTCCGGCGTTTCAAACCGTTTTGCCTTCTGTACGCGCAGGCGTCTCTTTTCAATTTCTTCTGCGGTGATTCCGATTTCGATGACAGGGTTCATAGGGTTCAATGTGTTCGTAAAAAATGTTCAATATCGTCTCTATGGTGAGCCGAAGGTTGTGCGCCAAGTTTTGTTACGGAAAGTGCTGCCGCCGCGTTGGCAAAGCGGATTGCTTCGGATAGTGATTTTCCTTCGGCAACAGAAACAGCCAGAGCACCGTTGAAAATATCGCCGGCGCCTGTTGTATCGACCGGTGTCACGGTAAATCCGGGAATGAATGCATTCGTATCATTGTTTGCCGCATACACACCCCTTGCGCCTAGTGTTATGATCACGGTTCCGACTCCTTTTTCAAGCAGCGATTGAGCTGCACGTCGTATATGCTCATCGGACGTCAGTGATATGCCGGTCAGGATCTCTGTTTCTGTTTCATTGGGTGTTAATATTGAAACAGATCTCAAAATATTGTCATCAAGAACCCGCGCAGGTGCGGGGTTGAGTATAATGGGAACGCCGGCTGCGGCTGCAATGGTGATCGCTTCTTCTACCGATTCTATTGGTGTTTCTAACTGCATTAGAACGAGTGCTGAAGATTCGATAACATGCGCCGCTTTCCGTACCTGCTTGCGGTCCAGATTACCATTGGCTCCCGAGGCAACGCCGATGGAATTTTCCCCTTTTGCATTCACAAAGATCAGTGCAACGCCGTTCGAAGCAGCATCGTCGGTAACACAATAATCCAGGTTCAAATTATCTTTTTTATATGCGGTTAGAGAATTCTTCCCAAGGTCGTCAATCCCGACCCGTGATATGAAGTGGACGTCTCCTCCTGCGCGTGCGGCAGCTACTGCCTGGTTCGCACCTTTGCCCCCCTGAGCAGTTGAAAATTCTCCTTCCAGAACCGTCTCCCCGGGTTTCGGAAGCCGGGGAATTTTCAAAATCAGATCAACGTTTGAACTTCCGACAACTGTAATTTTTGGTTTCATAGTATGGCACTGTTTTGTGATGCAGGATTCCGGCGCATGAAACAGTGTTCGAGATTGCAGAGTGAACATTCGTAATCCTTACGAATTGCATTGGGCCCTAATCCGATCACGCCGCTGATCGATTTTATCGGTAGCATTAAAGCACTATCTGTAAGCGATACTCCGCATGGGTGAGGGGGGAAGAAAGAAAATAGTTTGTGCTGCTCAGAAACAGACCAGTCGCAGTAACCGGGACTGTACCGATTCGTTCTTTTCCATCCCCGTCCGCTAATAATTTCATCCAGCTGTAGTTCCATCTGATCTGCCACCCCTTCCACAACCTCCGATGCAATAAGGTCAAGAATATATCCTTTCAGGAGATCGCCCGAATCGGTTTCATGTTTTGACCATTCTTCGAATTGCTTTCCTATTGAGCAAACAAAGAACGCTACCGTTGATGCCGTCCGTAACCGTTTTGTTATGATCGGCTCTGTATGAAATTGTTGATTGCCGCAGGTCATGCTCTTTTTATCAAAGACAACGACTGATTCCTGTAAGATAGAGATTGTCCATTGCGGAGCGATCATTGTAGGGATGTGCTGAATTGCAGTTTGAACGAAATCGACAACAAAACCCGGAACAGCACCGGTGCTGTATCCAAGATGCTGATAAAACATCTCAATATTAAAATCAACCGGTTTGATCTCCGGAGAAGAGCGATATATTTCGTTGCCCGAAAATATTTCCACGTTAGTTTGTTCGCGCTGGAAGTGCGTTAAGAAATTCGACGGCTCCCTGAGGATCCGGGGAATATGCATCCGCTCCGATCTTGAGGGCGAACTCTTTTGTAACGGGGGCTCCGCCGATAATTACTTTTGTGGTTGATGACATTTTTTTTATTTCTGCAACCGTTTGTTCCATGTTCAGCATGGTTGTGGTCAGAAGGGCGCTTAAACCGACGACGGCATTGGGATGTTCCTTCAACGCTTGAATGAATTTATCGGTCGGAACATCCGTTCCCAAATCAACAACATTCCATCCTGCACCTGTTATCATCATGGCCACAATTTTTTTTCCGATGTCATGTAGGTCGCCCTTCACGGTGCCGATGATCATGGTCCCTTTCGTTTGAATAGCATTCGAAATATAAAACGGCTTCAAGTGTTCCATTCCTGAGACCATTGCCCGAGCGGACATCAGCATATCCGGCACAAAAATTTGTTTATTCCGAAACCGTTCTCCTACCGTATGCATTCCGCGGATGAGTCCGTCCTGCAGGATTGTCTGAGGAGCTATTCCCATCTCAACAGCTTTTTTTGTCAATTCATCCGCTCCATCATGGTCGCGCAAATCGGCAGGATGAGGGGATTTCCTGTTGACTTTTCCACGTTCAACGCACGTGCAGAGAAGAGAGAGAATATCGTCCATAGTATATACCTTGAAATAGTTTCACATTATTGAAAATGGGGCCGACCGGAACTTCACATTTTTTGGTGGAAAATCAGTCGGCACACGATAATTAATTTTAGGGGGAAAATTGTACTTGACTTTTACCACTTTATAAAATTATATTAGTCAAATGTATGTTAGCGATAACACAAAAACAAGTAAAAAATATTTTTTTTTAAGATTGTGTTAGCGGTAACACAATCTTCACTATAAAAGGAGCTTTCGGAATGAAACCCTTCTCAGCGTTCGTACTGATGGTGCTTACCCTGGCGGCATGCCAAAAACAGGAAAACTCGGAACCCAAAAGCAGTTGGAAAAACAATCCACAGAATGTGATATCGATGGATGAAGCAAAATCTGAGATATCGAATAAGGTGCAAGTTGTAGCGGAATATTTGGCATCGGAAAAAAAGGAAGGTATACTTTTAACGCAGGTTCGAAATGTGAATTGGATAACCGCGGGCTTGATGAACAACCAGATCGTTTTGAACAAGGATGTCGGCGCGGCATCGTTGCTAATAATGAAGGACGGGCGGAAGTATCTTATCTGCAGCGGCAGCGAAGCAGGACGCATGATGGACGAAGGATTGCGTGATCTTGGATATGAATTACTCCAATATTCATGGTACGAATCAAATCCGGTGAAGGATGTTCGCGGAGAGTTGATCAAAACAGTAGCAAAGGGGGGGACGATCGTCAGCGATATCGCGTTTCCTGGCACGGTGCTGGTCTCGGATTCCTTCAAACATTTACGCTATTCATTGACGGAGACGGAAATTAAACGATACCGTTGGCTCGGCAAACAAGCTACTGAAGCAGTAGTTGAAGTATGCAAATCCATAAAACCAGGAATGAATGAATTCGAGATGGAAGCGATGACATCAAATGCATTACGTGATCGTGGTATTTTGCCCACAGTATTGCTGATAGCGGCTGATGATAGGATTTCAAAATACCGGCATGCTTTGCCGGGTGGAGCAGTATTAAAGAATTATGCAATGATCAATATCGTGGCAGAAAAATGGGGCATGCCAATAGCAGTGACAAGATTTGTCCATTTTGGCCCCCTGCCGTCCGATCTGGAAAAGAAATACGCGCATGTTGCTAAGGTAATGACACAGTATCAATTGGCTACAATCCCGGGTAAAGCATGTGTTGATATTTTTGAATCGTGCAAAACGTGGTATGCCGATGAAGGGTATCCGAACGAATGGCAGCTTCATCATCAAGGCGGCGCAACAGGGTATGACGACAGAGAATATGTCATTTTCCCCGGCACAAAAGAAGTTGTTCAAAACAATCAGGCATTTGCATGGAATCCGACAATTACCGGTTCCAAAATTGAAGATACATTTATTGCCTATACGGATCACTTTGAAGTTGTAACGAAGACGGACGGCTGGCCGATGATCAGCGTGGAATTGAATGGAAAAAAATATGAACAGCCCGGTGTTCTAATCCGTTAAGCATAAAAAAGTTGCGAGTCTTGATTAGTGAAACCAATAATTAAAAAATATAAGCACCAGATTTTTGAATGCATTTCCATCGAAAATGAAATTGTGGAGGCTGCATTTTTGCCGGAGATCGGCGGGAAAATGATAGCGCTGAAAGACAAGGATACACAGCAGCAATTTCTTCTTGAGCCGCAGAATGCGTCAAAAAAATATATGAAAGCAACGTATGGCGCCGATTTTTCACACTTCGATGTCAGCGGATTTGATGAATGTTTCCCTACCGTGGAAGCATCCGGACCATTTCCGGACCATGGTGAAGTTTGGTCGGGGTCATGGGATGTTTCTATCGAAGATCAAAGCCTTGTCTTTTCCTTTAAAGGAATTAAAGCGGATTATTTGTTTAAAAAACGGATCTCTCTTTTTCAAAACACCGTTCAGATGGCGTACAGCGTGACAAACAATATGAAGGAACAGTTCCATTATATTTGGTCCGCTCATCCGCTGTTCAGGATCAATCCCGGCGTTCGTCTTATTTTGCCTGAAAATGTTTCGGAACTTTTTCTTAATTGGTCATCCGATCCGAATGTGGGAACGTATGGTGATACTATACAATGGCCGGTCGCTGACCTCGGGGGAAACCGAAATATTGATCTATCGTCGATGACGAAACATAATACAGGTTTAGCGATAAAATGTTTTTCCAATGTGCTGCATGACGGATTTGTCGGACTCTACCATTCGGCTATTGACCGTACGGTATCGTTTGAATTTGACCCACATGATGTTCCGTATGCAGGATTGTGGTTGTGCTATGGCGGCTGGCCGACCGAATCTCCGGACAAACATGTTACTATTGCCATCGAACCGTGTTCGGGAAGACCTGATAAACTGAGCAATGCCGTTCAAAGAAACGAACACCAAACGATAGAACCGGGTGAAACAAAAACCTGGGATATGAATATAGGTATATGGCCGGGACTGAAAAAAAGTTCTTCAATCCACACCGGTGCACATTTTCGTTCTATATAGGAGAGCAGCATGCCATCAATACAACTAACATTTCCGGATTGGCTCATAATATTTCTCTACTTTGCTTTTGTTCTTGGCATCGGGATGTACCTGAAAAAATACACCAAAAGCCAGGAAGATTTTTTCCTTGCCGGCCGAAAGAATAGCTTCTGGGTGGCAGGATTGGCATTTCTTTCCGCTAATCTCGGTGCTCTTGAATTGCTTGGCATGACCGGTAATACGTTCCGTTATGGAATGTATGTAGCACACTTCTATTGGATCGGCGCGGTTCCGGCAATGTTGTTCCTCGGCATTTACATGATGCCTTTTTATTACAGCGGTCGTATCAACTCAGTGCCGGGATATTTGAAACTTCGTTTTGACGAAAAGACGCGTGTGCTTAACGGAATAGCATTCGGAGTAATGACGCTGTTGGTGTCGGGGATTAATCTTTATGCGATGGCGTTGGTGCTTCACACGTTTCTCGGATGGAATTGGGATATCAGCATTTGGATTTCTGCCGTTACGGTTGCTGCGTATGTAACGTTTAGTGGACTAATGTCCGCTATTTTTACCGAGATTATTCAGTTCTTCTTAATTTGGTTCGGACTGTTTCTTGTTTCAATCCTTGGCATTATCGAGATCGGCAGTGTTCAGGAAATATTCAACAGAGTGCCGGAATCGTACAGTGCGTTATGGTCTACGTCCGCGGACCCTTCGCTGAATGGAATGATGGTAACGTGGGGAGGGATAGTGATTGGTTTAGGTTTTGTGCTTTCCTTCGGTTATTGGACAACTGATTTTCTGGTAGTGCAAAGAGCTTTCTCTGCGAAGGACCTCAATTCCGCCCGCATGACACCCATTGTTGCATCGTTCTTTAAGATGGCCGTTCCTTTTATTGTGATCATCGCCGGTTTAGTGGCACTTGTGCTATCAAAGGATCCCAACAGCGGATTTGCACTTCTTGTAGATGGAGGACAGGTCAATTATGATTCGGCTCTTCCTTTGTTGATTGCACGATATTATCCCAATGGACTAATCGGTTTGGGAGTGACTGCTTTGCTGGCCGGGTTTATGGCCGGGCAGGCGGGAAATATCAGCGCGTTTAATACAGTATGGACTTATGATATTTACCGGTCCGTTATAAACAAAAAAGCAACGGATGAGCATTTGCTGTGGATGGGACGTGCGGCAACTATTGTTGGTATCATCATCAGCGTTGTAACGGCATATTGGGCAAAGAGTTTTCCAAGCATTATGGATTACATGCAGGCAATTTTTTCGTGGGTGAATGCTCCGTTATTTGCAACGATGCTTCTTGGGATGTTTGTCCGGTGGATTACGCCGAACGGAGCATTCTGGGGTTTGCTTGCGGGTATGATATCATCATTCACATTATTTCTGGCAGTGAAGTTCAGCTGGATAGAACAGAGTATGATCACCTTCTCGAATGTGACAAGCGATATGGCTGCAAATTTGTGGCGTGCATGGTGGGCATGGCTGATTTGCTTTGTTGTCACGATAGTGATCAGTCTGTTTACGGAAAGAAAACCGGATGCGGAACTGACAGGACTGGTGAAGGGCTTTACGCCTATCTCCTTAAAGAAAGATGTGCCGGTATACAAGAAACCTGAGTTTTATGCAGTCATCTCCGGTATCATTTTTATTCTGCTTAATATTTATTTCTGGTAGGAGAAAACGCCATGAAACAAGAATCTTCGATGAAATCAATTTGGTACTTTGTAGGATTAATTCTGATGCTGATGGGAACGGTCGTCTTCCTGTCGGGGATTTATTATTTCTATTATCCCAACGACCATAAAACTGTTTTGTCACAACTGCATCCGAACATTTGGTGGGGTGCAGTGATGATGTTCTTTGGTGTTATCTATTTTATTACAAACAAAAATTCTTCTATTGAATAGTATGGTATCGTATACGACTGAAACTATTATTGATGAATGGTTTTCCATTTTCCGGAAAATGTTTGATGCTGCTTCTCCGCAGGTTATCGTGCGTTCACCGGGGAGAGTGAACCTTATTGGTGAGCACACGGATTATAATCTAGGCTATGTTCTACCTGCGGCGATAGACAAAGCAATGTATTTTGCACTTTCACCACGAACAGACACAAAATGCCGTATCTATGCCCTGGATATACGAGAGTGGTATGAAGGAGATGTGCGGTCATTGAAACATTCCGAAAAACGGTGGCCGAACTATCTCTTGGGCGTTGTTGATCAGTTATTTAAGGCGGGATATCAGTTCGGAGGTTTTGATTGTGTTTTTGGTGGCAATGTTCCTATTGGTGCCGGGCTCTCTTCATCGGCAGCGATTGAGGGTGGATTGATTTTCGGGTTAAATGAAATATTTCATCTGAAGATCGACAAAATGACGATGGTGAAACTTGCGCAAAAGGCAGAAAATGAATTTGTCGGTGTTCGCTGCGGTATTATGGATCAGTTTGTCAATATCTTCGGGGAAGACAAAAAAGTAATTCGGCTAGACTGTCGTTCGCTGGAATATGAGCAGATACCTTTTGAACGCAGCAGTCTCTCCATTATTCTCTGTGAGACAATTGCCCGAAGGGAATTAGCCTCTTCCGAATACAATGTGCGTCGTCGGCAATGCGAAGACGGAGTTAAAATTCTTTCGGTTATGGAACCGTCAATTAAAAGTTTGCGTGATGTTGATCTGCATTTATTGGAGCGCTACAAAGGAGTGCTATTGTCGCCAACGGTGTATAACCGCTGCGAATATGTGGTGAAGGAAAATGCACGGGTCATACAGGCGTGCGAGGATCTGAAACGAAATGATTTCGCCTCGTTCGGTGCAAGAATGTTTGAATCGCATGAAGGGCTGAGCAAGTATTATGAAGTGAGTAACAGCGAGCTTGATTTCCTTGTGAAAAAAGCATCGGAAGTGAAAGGTGTATTGGGTTCAAGAATGATGGGCGCCGGCTTCGGCGGATGTACGATCAACCTTGTCGAGGAAGAAGCAACAGAGTCCTTTACGAATGAAATGAAAGCTCACTATCAATCAAAAACAAGTAAAGATCTCATTATCCACATTGCTAAACTAAGATCGGGTACAGAACTTATTTCTTAACTCGTCACGCCACGAAAGGAGGTGCGAACCCGGCGTTGTCTATGAGTAGATGTTTGTAACACGCTCTTGCAATACAAGTTAACCAATAATTCACCACAAATAATCAAAGGAAAAACATATGAAATCCTTGATGCGTATTTTTGCAGTTGTGGCAGTGTTCTGTTTTTATTCTGAACAGGCATTTGCTCAATTGGATACATTAGGCGGACCGTACACACCTGATGCCAATACTGTACTGCTGTTGCATTTTGATAATAATTTAACAAATGCTGCCGCTACAGTCGGAAAAACTGCAGCCTCTGCAGTTGCACATTCCACCAACCTTGCCAACAAAATTTCGTACATAAGCCAAACAGGTAATATGTCGCCGTTAGGTAAGGCAATCCGTATCGACAATTCGTCCATTAACGATTCCACATATTTGACTGTTCGCGATACAGCAGCTCTGGATATGCAAGGCAGCTGGACAATTGAAGCTTGGGCAAACATTTTCACATTTGGCTCAGGATCATCGGACTATCGATGGGTACCGCGCGTTGTTATGAAACCAGGCGACGATCTTTTCTGGCATCCTAACTACTGGTGCGAGATGTGGGGCGATTCCCGTACATTCCAAGTAGGTTTTTATACTCCGACGGATCAGTTTATTTCTACATCATCACCGGTTAACATGTTTGTTCCCGGCGAATGGGTGCATTTAACATTTATCCGCGACACCGCCCGGGCATTTGTTGCCTGCATGGTGCATGATGCGAATAAGACTCTTCGAGGATTTTTCTCACAGGGATATGACAAAGCCACCACAGATCTTCCAAAAACAAATTCACAAGATGTGCATATCGGATGGGCAGGTGCTATTAGTCTTGGTGTGAACGGCAGCGGAGATTCATGGCTGGATGGATTTGTTGATGAAGTTCGTATAAGCAATAAAGTTCGTAATTTTTCAGGACCGCCAGTAATTCAGAAGGCAACAATTTTACCGAACCAAAAATCGACGCTTGCAAATTATCCTGTTTCTATAACAGTATTCCCGTTAGCCGCAACAGGTTCAATGTCGACCGTTACATTATATTACAGAGCGGATACCGTTTCTGCATTTAGTTCAGTATCGTTATCATCTGGTGCCAACAATACATGGACCGGTGCGATGCCCCAACAAGCCGGCGGTAAAGTAATACAGTACTATTATAAAACAGTTGACAACGGCAGTCAGATTTCGATGTTACCTGCTGATGCTGTAGCGAACAAGACGTATTATTCGTTTGCTGTTTACACACCGAATTCAAAAGTACTTGATGTGACATTTGAAGAAGGACCAAGCGGAAAACCGATTGATCACTCAACCAATGGCGCGATCATCAAAACACTGAAGGATTTCAAGTATTCTACCGATAGACCAACAGGCGGTGGAAATTATGCTTTAGATGTTAAAGGCGGCAATGGTATCAATATAGATTCAAACTGGGTTGAAGCATCCTCACCGTTCCTTGCAGTTGAAGAATTTACATTGGACACGTGGATTAAGGCAGATTCAGCTTCAACACACGCTGCACGTATTATCATCAATCCTACTGCAGAACAAGATTGGAATAATGCTAACTTCGAATTAAGCTTTAGAAGTGGTGCTCCCGGAGTCGTGCTTACTGCACGTTACTGGAGAAATACCGACAAATCTGCTATCGTGCTTCAGGATACAGTTTTGGGAACCACAAGATTTGTTGGCAAATGGGTTCATGTAATTCTTGAACGCAACGCAACGAATGGAAATTTTGCAATGGTTATTCGCGATGCAAACGACCTATTGTTGTTTAAACAGGTTAAGAATGACCCGATTCCTCCGTTGATGGCCGGTGCTGCTTTACGTATCGGACGTTCATGGTTTGATATCACCAATCAATATTATGTCAGTCCGTATCGTGGATTAATTGACAACGTAAAAGTGTACAACTATCCTCAGGCTGGCATTACGGCAGGTGTTGGTGAAGAACAAGCTGGAATTTTGCATGAATTCAGTCTTTCGCAGAATTATCCAAATCCGTTCAATCCAACGACCGAAATCAGCTTCTCAATTCCGGCGTTCCAAAATGTTTCTCTCGTAATTTACGATGTTCTTGGCAAACAGGTTAAAACTCTTGTCAACGAACAGCGTCATGCCGGGGAACATCGCGTAACGTGGAATGGGACCAATAATTCGGGCAGTAAAGTTTCATCCGGTGTATATTTCTTTAAATTGACATCCGGAAACTTTACACAAGTACGTAAAATGATGATGTTGAAATAAAAGGCACATGAGTGAAGGTGGGAATGAATCCCACCTTCACTTTTTTTTACCATAGCAGATTCCAAAAAATTACTATGAAAATATTTGTTAATGTTTGTATCGTTGCATGCTCGCTTCTGCTGCTGAACAGCTGTAAAACAGGGGTTGAAGCATCGCCGGAACCCGGGATTTTCCGGGTAACGATCGTAGCGAATGAAGCGGATTCTATTCTTGTGTTGTTAGGAGATACGGCGAGATGTTCAAAGTACGACAGGTATGATGTTGTCCTGTCCAACGGGCGGCTGTACAACGGTGAAAATTATACGGATATATATGTGGCTCCAACAATTGATCGTATCATTTCCGATACAGTAAATCTTCTGCAGCGGCAATGGAACGATGGACGATTAGTTGGCGGCAGTACGGATCCTTTTGAAATTCCCCGGTATCAAACGAAGCCGGTCACCTATACCGTGTTTGAGTGGTATACCCCGCCGGGAACGTATGATAAGTTCCAATTTGGCCTTAAAGGAATAGAAGTATATGTAGTAATTCCCAGACAGTTCCGTAATACCATGCAATTATCGGAAGGTGTCTCTTTAATAATGAATGTTTCCCATTCGGTAACAATCAATCCTGGGAAAGTGACACAAATGGACCTTGTACTTGATCCATACAAATCGATCAAAAGATATCAGGATGCATACATTTTCGACCGGAAAATTTCCGTAGCACGCGTAAAAAATTATTAGAATTCAAGAAGCAATATAAATTTGTTAAAGGATGAATGTCTCAATGAAAAGGGTATTATTGCTTTCATTTGTATGTCTCAGCGTCAGCGTACTTTGGATCTCCTGTGAACGACCAACGTCTCCACCAAATTCTAATAAAAATCCTCATACAAAAATTGCAAATGTACCAACAGAAGGTGATACGATCTTTCCGCTCGTAACATTAAATTGGACCGGAGGAGATAATGACGGTTTTGTTGCCCGCTATCAGTTCCGAATTTTCACGCAGCATTTGGCGACAGGATCTACGACGGAGTGGGTGACGTATGATTCAACAAACTGGAAAGATACGACGGCAACTTCTGTGACGATAGCGTTCAATTCGAATCAAAATCTCAATAAACAAATATTCTATGTGCGGTCAATCGACAACGAAGGATCCGTTGATCCTCAGCCTGTATCAAAGACATTATATACCACGAAAGCAAGTCCGCCGGCTACTACCATCTATACTCCGGTAAAAAATTCTTCTGTGTTTGTTCTGGACAATGTTAGCGATTGGTGGACCGGAATATCTGTGCAGTTTAAAGCGGTCGATAGAACAGTGAACGGAAAAGTTGTTGACTATGCATGGTCTGTTGACGGTGGTTCGCTGCATTGGTTAACGGACACAAGTATTATTATCACACCAGAACATTTTAAGCAACCACTGATTGGGATGCATTATATTAAAGTGGTCTCTCGGAACAATACAAATCTTATCGATCCAACGGGTGATTCCACAGCAATTAAATTGCTCAATCCAACATTTGAAAAGAATGTGCTTATTATTGATGAGACTGATGAATTTAATGTGCCATTCGTGGGCAGCGGTATCCCCGATGATTCAGTTGATAATTATTATGCCCGCGTATTTCCCGGATCCGATTCGTGGGATTACAAATTGCACGGGAACACGATGCCGCCGCGAGATACACTGGCACATTACAAATTGATTGTCTGGCATGCTGATGATAGACCAACCTCGCTTCCTCATAAAATTTCCGAAGCAAAGAACATCGCTATCTTTTCGGATTATCTTAAAGTCGGAGGCAAATTTTTAATGAGCGGATGGGGAATTCTAAAATCATTTGCATACAAAGAGAATTTTCCTTTCACATTTCTGCCCGGCACGTTTGTGAATGACTTCCTGCATATTAAGACGGTGAGTGAAACTGCACTTGTTGGTGATTGTATCGGAGGAGCCGGCGTATCTTCAAAGTTCAGCAGTTTCAGAGTGGATTCCTTAAAACTCCAGTCCTTTCCGTACAACGGAATGCTTACGCAGGTTAATTTGATCACGGTACCGGCAAGTTTCACGGAAGGTTTGTATTCATATGAAAATCAACCGACAAGTTCATATCAGCTGTATCGAGGGCGTTATATTGGGCTTCGTTATTACGGAACCGTTTATGATGCGGCCGTTCTTGGTTTTCCGCTGTATTTTATCAGAGAAGCAGATGCAAAAACAATGGCAAAAGAAATCCTGCAAAGCCTTAACGTTCAATAAAGTGATTTCATGATTACAAATTTGTTCACAAAGAAAAAATATCACACAATGAAATATTTAGTCATTGCATCATTCTTATTGACATCAATTCTGTATGCCGGGAATACCGGAAAAATTGCAGGTCTCATCCGGGATAAGCAAACACGGGAACCGCTTGTCGGCGCAAACATTATTGTGAAGGGAACGACCTTAGGGACCGTGACCGATCTTGACGGAAAATATTTTATTCTGCGTGTGAATCCGGGAACAGTATCTGTACAGGTAACTATGATGGGATACCGTTCCGTTACAACTCAAAATGTCAATATCCGCGAAGATCTAACAACCGAAGTGAATGCCGATCTTGAGCAAACATCGGTTCAATTGGGCGATGTGGTGGTAACGGCCGAACAAAAATTAGTGCAACGGGATGTGACATCAACGCGAAAAACGATCAGCCAGGAAGCGATGCGTGCCATGCCCGGCTTAGAATCGAGTGCCGATTTTTTCAAAGTGCAATCGGGAGCTTTTCTTTCATCGGCTTCACAGTATGTTAAACTCGGAGATGGGTCACAGCTTCAAGTGCGCGATGAAAGCTTAAAAGATATCCATGTCCGCGGCGGCCGCGGCGGGGAAATTTTGTATATGATCGATGGAATGCCCGTTACACATCCGATCTACGGAGGACGGAGCGTACTGGATCTTAATATTGTGGATGTGCAGAGCGTAGAATTACTGACGGGAGGATTCAGCGCGGAATATGGTCAGGCGCAATCCGGAGTGGTGAACATCAGTACGCGGAGCGGCGGCGATCAGTATAAAGGTGGAATGGAATACAAAACCGATAAACTGCATGGCTTAGGCGAGGTATATAATACCGACTATTCTTCGGTCTATATTGGCGGTCCGGAGCCGTTTACCCAGGAACTTCTGCCTCTGCTGGGAATTGATTTACCGGGGAAATTGAGTTTTTTCCTATCAGGGAATATTAATATTTCTGACACAGAGTACGATAATGGGCGTATCCGAAATAAGTTTCCTCTCTTCTTTGGTTTGGAAATTGATGAACGGCAGGATAATACGCTGAATCTGAATTCAAAATTGAATTGGGACGTTACGTCGCAGGATAAATTTGTATTCAGTTATCACGGATCATACAAGCAGTGGAGCAGTTATGACTGGTTATGGAAATATAGTCCTGACCGAATTGCGACGTACAGCAGAAACAATGATGCGCTCAATCTTCAATACAATCACGTTATATCTAATTCATCGTATTTTAATGTGAATCTCGGATTCCTTGGAGTTGGTTACCGTGGTTCGTTAAACGGGAAATCGCCGGACCAATTCTGGTACAAAGACAGTGCAGGGAAATATGTAACAACGATTACACAGCCACAAATAGATCCGCGTAATGGATTTTATGATACAAAAGGGTCGCAAAATATCTGGAGAGACGATAACACCAAATCATTTACATTCAAAGCAGATTACACTTCACAAATACATTCGGCACACTTGATCAAATCCGGTATCGAAATGCAATATCATGAAATAGGATATATTGATATCCAGGACGGCGGTGTTAAACTTTCCCGGTATGCATTAGGTATCGATTCGTTACCTCCTCCGGGTCCCTACCCGATGTTCGGACAATTGCGATGGGTTTTTAATGTTAAACCGATGATCGGGAGTACGTATCTGCAGGACAAATTTGAATTGGAATATCTGGTGATCAATGCCGGAATACGGTTGGATTGGCTGTCGTTAGGCAGCACCGTTATGGCAAAAGATTGGAAAGAACGATGGTCAGAAGCTACTGGTTTAACACCTGATTGGAACGAGTTCCGTTACAAAATAAGTCCTCGTT
This sequence comes from uncultured Ignavibacteriota bacterium, assembly GCA_903861125.1. Taxonomy (GTDB): domain Bacteria; phylum Bacteroidota; class Ignavibacteria; order UBA10030; family UBA8401; genus UBA8401. The sequence goes on along the minus strand of CAIOTF010000009.1, from coordinate 49,015 downwards.
TAGGAATTTCATTTCCGATATCAGAACGAATGGTGATCTTCTTTTCCTATGGTCATTTTAACCAGTTGCCGGAACTTCAGTATTATTACAGAGACCCGTATAGCGGCGGAACAACAGGAAATCCGCGTCTTGATTATGAACAAACGATCCTGTATGAGTTCGGGCTGACAAGCCAGATATCGGATTATTGGGCGATTGACGTAAAAAGTTACGCTAAAGATATCTCTAAACAGGTCGGGACAACGCGATTACTTGCAGCACTCGGAACACCTGTAGATCTTTTCGATAATAATGGATATGCGCGTGCACGTGGACTTGAATTTGAGCTGACGAAAAGTTATTCCGATTTAATTTCAGGAAAAATGACGTATACCATTCAATGGACAAGCGGTTATTCATCGTCAGCATTCGATGACTATATACGCTCACAAACCGATTTCCCCAATCCGATCCGCGAACGGGCCTTGTCGTGGGATGTCCGGCATCAGGTGATTCTGCAGACGACACTTGCAGCGGCTGAAAATCAAGAGGCGGAATTGTTTGGATTAAAACTTCCGGATTCATGGAACATGACTTTATTGTATCGTTTTTCTACCGGCACACCGTATACACCGGGTGATGCGACCGTTGATCCTGCCGAATTTCAACGGCGCGAAAATACTGCGGTAGGCCCATCGACTTCATCAACTGACATAAAGTTTGAGAAGGGTTTTAATGTAGGGAGCGGTATTAAATTTGCAATTACACTTGATGTCTTCAATGTTTTTGATCAGAAGAATATGCAGATATACTATGGTTTTAACAGCTGGACAGGGAAGCCGTTAAAATACGGTGATGTGCAAAATCCGCAAAATAATTATTACGACTATTATACAATGTTGAGTTTAATGGATCCGCGGCAGTTTTCAACCGGCAGAACTATGAAACTTGGATTCAGAATAGATTTTTAATATTCAAAAGCAGGGGTTATGGGAAACAAAAAAATATTAATTGGTTATATCCTGTTCACCATCCTATTGATAGATACGGTGGCGGCGCAAAAAACCCGTTTAGACTGGAAGTTGCATAATGTCGGCAAGGTTCGTCAGGTAGTGACAAACATGGGTACGATGAATAAAGCACAGACAAACTACCCGGGATTAGTGATGAGTGAATTTCCTCCCAACAGTAATGAAGAACATCTTATTCAGGGTGGAGTTTGGATAGGGGGGATAGCTCCGAATGGTGATACCCTTGTTTCGGTTACACAAGATCATTATTACAACGAATTCTTCCCCACGGATAGTAGAGGGGATTCGATTTGGAGTGTTGCGCGTGGAGATACCGCACAAATTCCTTACTGGCCGAATTACGTAGGATTATCAGATCAGGATTTTGTTTGCCACTATAGCGATGACTTCATAACGAATATTGAAAACCACACACCGCAAAATATTGAGATCATTCAAGCGAGTTCGGCGTGGAGTTCAACGCCTGTTGATGAATTCATTCTATTTAAATATAAGATCATACCCAAAAAGCATCCGATAAAAAAAGCATATATCGGCTTTTGGTTCCACACCGGAGTTGGTGTCATCAATACCGCTAATTATATCGACGATCTTCTCATGTATGATAGAACGATGCACATGGTAACAATGAAAGATGCTCCGAGCGGCGATGATGGTAATGCAATCAGTCCGGTTATGTGCAGGGTTTGGCCGCCGGTAAGCCCGGCTCCGTCCTATACGTTCGGATATTACGAACATGAAAATATGCCGTATAATGATCCGCTGAAGTATCAGGCAATGAGCAGCGGCGTGATTATGGAAGATCGTACAGATCAGGCGTCCCGCGGTCACGTTGTGTATTCCTTCGGTCCGTACGATATGAATGTCGGCGATACAATTTATGTTGAAATGGCGTTGGTGTTCGGATACGGTGAGAGAGCGGCGCGGAATAATGCCACGTATCTGGATTTCATGAAGACAAAAAAATTCAAAGTTCCGTCTCCGCCGCCGGCACCAACGGTAAAGATTGAACCACGAAGCAAAGGGATCCATCTTTCATGGTATCCTCCGGCAGATTCAACAAAAAATCCCGAACTCTATTATGATCCGAATCGTTCCGATACTATAAGGAATCCATTTGAAGGTTATAGAATCTATAAAAGTTCAAAAGGCAAGAATGGGCCGTGGACATTAATGGCGCAATATGACATTAAAGATAATATTCCTCCTAATACGGGGTTGTCTACGTATGAATATGATGAAGAAGGTCTATTGAATAATGTTGAATATTATTTTGCCGTGACAGCATATTCAAAACCGGATACCACTATAAATTTTCCGTCTCAGGAGACCAGTACTTCAGCAACGGCGTTAACGGTTATTCCCGGTACAGTGCCTCCCAAAACAGTGGGCAGCGTGTATGTTGTGCCGAATCCCTACCGCGGAGATATTGCGTACAATTCGTACGATCCGCCATGGGAAAGACCGACCGGTTCACGCCAATGGATGGAACAGGATAGAAAAATTCAGTTTGTAAACTTGCCTGAAAAATGTGAAATAAAGATCTATACGCTGGCCGGCGATCTTGTTTATAAGATCGAGCATTATGATAAAAATATCGGCTATGAAAATTGGAATCTAACGTCATTAGTAGGTCAGGCAATATCAAGTGGCATTTACCTGTTTACCGTTGAGGACCAAATCAACGGTAAGGTACAGCCCGGTAAATTTGTCATTATTAAATAAGCGGTGTGAGAAGAATATGAAATGTACAATCTATAGTGTGATGATATTCATTCCGGTGCTTCTTCTTGCACAGTATGATCGTCCCGGCAGTACGGATGCTCAATTTCTGAAGATCGGCGTCAGTCCGCGGGGAACCGCAATGGGCGATGCATATATCGCTGTGGTGAACGGTGCAGAAGCAACGTATTATAATTCCGCAATGCTGGCTTGGGTGAAAGGAACAGATGTTGTTTTCAACCATAATCGCTGGTTTGCAGGGATCAATCATGAGTTTGCGGCCGTTTCGATGAATCTGGGCGATCTTGGTGCAGTAGGCGTTTCTGTTACAGGTTTATATACTGACGAGATGAAAGTGACGACGCCGCTGCAGCCGGAAGGGACCGGGGAGACATTCTACGCGGGGAACTACCGTTTTGGTCTTACGTATTCGCGTTTCCTGACAGACCGTGTGAGCATTGGTGTGACCGGCAGTTTAATACGTATGTCGCTGTACAAAGATTTTTCGGCTGATGCAGCGGCGCTTGATATTGCCGCTCAGTATGTTTCCGATTTCCGGGGTTTCCGGTTTGCCATGCAGATCATCAATTTCGGTTCAAACATTCAATATGTTAACGAATCATATCCGCTGCCGACCAGTTTTATTTTCGGTTTTGGGATTAATGCTTTGGAAATGGAAGATCAAACCGTGCTCATGTGTTTTACCGCCGCTAAACCGAATGAGGGGCGTCCGCAGGCTCAACTTGGGATGGAGTGGCAGTTTCAGAATATGCTCTTCCTTCGGGGCGGATATCGTCTCAATCACGCTGTGGCGAATTTTGCGTTCGGGGGCGGTGTCCGAACAACTCTTATTGGTTCTGAATTACGTGTTGATTACTCCTACAGCAATTATCTTCTGCTCGGTGCTTCCCATCGCGTGGGATTTGGCCTGAATCTTTAATGCTAGTTGACCTTTCGTGCTGCTTGGCTGAAGCACAACTCGGATATACAAAACGAAAATAAAAATGAACTATGTCTTCCTGGTTTGCCTCACAATCCTGATGTACTTTATTCCGGTGCAGGCCGGGTGGAAAAGTAACCGCGATTCAGCCGATATTTCAGCGGTCATCCTTCCTGAATCGTTCCCTCGTTCTCACTACACGCCCAATGGCTACATTGACAATCCGTATCATAGCATGGTAATGAACAGAAGCGGAGTTATCCGTTCGTTTCCGCCGATGGGATTTGGTTTTTGGTTCACAGATTTTAAAGGGTCATACGGCGGAATCGGCGGACATATTAATTATTTGTCGCTGCTCAATTTTGCGATTCGCATTGACGGAAAAAATTTCATCACTACAGAGGATTTCGGGAAGAACGGCACGGAATTATATTCAGCATACCATACAAAAAATGTAGTCAGCTATGATTGTTCATTTATGGAGTGCTCGTTCAGTATAAAATATTTTCTTCCTCAGGAGCATACTCTCGCAGCAGTTGTAGAGATTGAAAATTCCGGCTCAGTCTCAAAAAATATTGATGTGTATGCACTTCTTACCAATAAAATCGGGAATTCGAAATGGTGGGGGGGCGAAGGAATTTCTGCCTCGTACGATTCTATTGATGATTGCTCAATACAAAAGATCTGGGCCGGCGGAGATGTTTTTGTTTTGGGGGCAACACAGCGGAGTGCGTCACACACATATACAGATTCCGAACAGAGACAACGGCAGTGGATTATTGACGCCGATAGTTTGTCTACCGATAAATATTTTGTGTCAGGAACAGAACCGATACGAAGTGTACAACGGTATTCAATAGTGCTTCAGCCGCATACGAAGAAATCTTTTCTAGTCTGTTTAATTCGCAGTAAGAATGAAGCGTGGGCGAAAAAGGAAATTAAAACTGCACTCAAAGATTCCCGTGCAGTGCTAATTCAGCAGCTTGAACAAGATGATTCCTTTTGGAAACAGTGTCCTGTATTGGAAGGGGATTGGGAAGAGCATTGGAAAAGGGGCTGGGTGTACGATTTTGAAACGCTTCGTATGAATGTGCGTCAACCGATCGGCATTTTTAAACATCCATGGGACGCGATGCAGGTTCATTCGCCGCGGCTTGTTCTCGGTGAAACGAGCTTCGATATGATGACTCTTTCATATCAAAACCCTGAACTTGCAAAAGATGTGATCTACGGAACATTTGCTGATGCCCTTGCGCCGAATATTCCGTGCGTCCGTGAAGACGGCAGTATGAACATGATCTCGTCCGACGGTTCGGAATGCGGCACGGCGCCAATGTGGGGATATCCGTTTCGCATGATCAAAAATATTTATCTCGCTACTGCCGACACGTTATGGGTTGAGAAATTATATCCGCATCTGCAGGAGTATATTGAGTGGTGGTTAGTCTACCGCACGGATAATGAGGGTTGGCTGCATTGCAATAATAGCTGGGAATCGGGACAGGACGGTGCCCGCCGGTTTCTGATCGCTGAAAAGAATGAAGCCGCCGTTGTCAATTTTGTCCGCACTGTGGATGTTGAAGCAAGTATGGCTGAAGCGATGTTGGTTATGAAATATTTTGCGGGAGTATTGAACAAAAAAGAAGACTTACAGTATTGGGAAAAACTTTCTCAGCAGCGGATAAAGAATACGCGAAACATGCTGGTGGATAATTGGTTCCGCGATGTTGATGCGAGGACAAAAAAACCGATCATACTGGATAATCACTACGATGTAACAATGTTATCGCCGCTGACGTGCGGAATTGCATCAGAAGAACAGGTGAGAGCAGTCCGTCCGATGCTGCAGAAATTTGAGAAAGGAATTGAATGGGCGCCGGCAATATTCACCTTCGCTGAAGCGGCATGGTTTGCACAGAAACAGAAACTGGCCGCAGACGTTGTTGCCCAGGTAGCTGACAGGGTGTACAAGAGAATTGATTCCCGATCTGTGTTGTTTTATGAGTCGGAGTTTTCGTACCGACTACCTGGTGTAGCGAGCGAATATTGGCCCGTGAAGAATATACCCGGAGGCGCAGAAAATTACGGATGGGGCGCAACACTTCCGATGAATATTATTCGGAATATCATCGGCTTTAGGGAAAAAGAGAGCACCGGTGGAAACGAATTCTTCCTTTCGCCGGCATTGCCGACAATGCTTCTTAAAGAAGGAAAGCAATACACGATACGTAATTTGAAATACCGGCAATTGAATTTTTCCGTTACTATCACCGTCAAGACAACGGGAATGCTCTCAGTGCTTGTGCAAGGACAGTCATATGATCCGATCAAAGTATCGGTACGCAATGCGGCGGGAAAAATCGTAGCAGAGCAGAATACGGAATCGCGTTCTTCAACGGTATCATTTACCGGGAAGAATGAAAATATATATGTTGTACGGTTCGAATAAGAATACCACTACAAGAAATATAAGGAATGGTGCATTATGAAATATTTCGTCTCTTTGTTAATCATTTTTTCCGTGTTACAGTCACAGCAAAAACCGTTCCTTTCCAACCTTAACGCTACAAAACATTCACCTCTCTATACTACATACGCGGCAGCAATGGAAAGATCGGAATTCACTCTGGATGAGGGGTATCATTTCTTGATGTATGATTCTACCCGGGGAGCTGATTTTACGACGGATAATGCCGGTGATTGGTCATTAGCATTCCGTAAAGGGACAAAGTATGTTTACACATTAAAGGATATGACGAAAGAACCTGTCATTACCATGTCGTATCCTGATCTTGTGAAATACTATTTTTATCCGTTTGAAAAACTAAGAACTGACGTCACTTTTCTTACGTATAGTTCCCGCATTGCAATACAAGATATTACACTCACCAATGAACAAACAGAAAAAATATCGATCGATCTTCTTCCGTTCTTCCAAAACAGCAACCGGGCGTTCAGCAATGTGCAAATTCAAAAAGATAAAAATGCTGTAACATTTACACATGAAGAATTTCCGGATGATTGGGTGCGGAGCCACGGTGTTCCATACGTTGACAATGTTGATAATGTCATCCTGTATTCGAATACGCCGGAACGTATGTCGAGCTTCCGCAGCTACAAGTGGGGAACGGTTGAAATTCCGCAGAACATTGAGTTTAAAAAATCCCCTGTCTATACCGTGTGGGGTCGGATAACCCACAAAGACAAGGAACGCTGTAATCACCGGTCCGATGTAACAATGACGGTGATCATGAATAATGACCGCAGGAAAATGATTATCGAAAATGCTCCGCGCTGGGGAAGTGCGGAAAGCAATATTAATGCATATGCTTTGTATGGGATAGAACTTGGGAATTTTGGTCCTGTTAAACAAGGAGATCAGTTTACGATCATCCTTAAATGCAATGCGACAAATCAGGAAACGGTTGTCAGTGGCACGGTTGATACATCAAAAGGGAATAATGTGCGGATGGATGCACAGTGCGCGGATGTCGTATTGCCGAAATCGGTACAGGGAGTTAAACGCGACATCTGGGGGAGTGGAACGGAATTACGGTTGTATTGGAAAGGTGATGCTGGTACGCGGTACAATGTGTACAGAAGAGATTACCGTAAAGGGGGCGTCTACGAATTACAGGAAGAAAATGCCGACCGTTATTTTTTCACCGACAAAAATGTTCCCGAGGACAAAATCTATGGCTATGTTGTCACCGCCGTTGATGCAAATGGAAATATGAGCACGCATTCAAATGAAGTGAATAACATTGAAGGGAGCGATTTCCTCACGGACGTTAAATATCCCGGTCAGGTAAAAGGAGACGCAAAAGATCTTTCGCGTGTCATTTCTGCATCCAAGCGATTTGAAATTGCCCCGGGCGCAACCGCACATTTTAGGATTATCCGTGGTGTTAAAAGACCGGATGAAGATCAATCGAAGCTGCTATTGCAATTGCAGCAATTAATGTCTCAGGAACTGACTCCATTTGTACAGGCCAATGAAAAACTATTCAGCGCTATACCGGTCCCTCAATTAACGGATCCGGATCAGGCATTGCTGTACTGGACATCGTTTGCAATGATGCGTCAGGTGATGCTGCCGCCGGAAGGCAAAAGCTCATTCAATTATTATGTTTTTTCGCGTGAACCTCAGTGGGGTTGGGGACACGGTGGACAGGTTTTTCACGAAAGCCTATCGATGCTTTCGTATGCGCTTATGGACAATGTGAGTGCAATGAATTCACAGCGTGTGTATCGAGAACGCCAAATGGAAGACGGGTATATCAATTATCGCACCGGCGGATTTCTTGACGAAACAATTCCCGAAAACAATCAGCTGACAACATCTGCTCCGTGGTATGCTTGGCAAAATTGGGAAGTTTATAAGATCAGCAAGGACAAAACATTCCTTAAAGAAATGTATGCATCTAGCAAAGCATTCTACAATTATTATGTGAAAAATCGCGATAGCGATGGAGACGGATTATGTGAATGGGGCGGCGAAGCTGTTCTGGAATCTGTCCGCGATGCGCGTGTGGCCGTGTGGGATGAAGTTGGTTATCCGAGCAATTATGAAGCGGTCGATCTGAACTCTATGTTGGTGCAGGAAGAAAAATCGCTGGCGGCAATGGCTTTAGAATTAGGAGAAAAAAGTGAAAGCAAAGAATGGCTGCAAAGAGCAGAAGAACGTTCAAAAAAGATCAACGAAACAATGTGGGATGATTCGACAGGATTCTATTATAATGTCGATAAGAAGACTCATACTTTCTCATTCAAAAACAATAATGATCTAAAACGACAGGAAATAATAGGATTTTTACCAATGTGGGCCGGCATCGCCGATAAAAAGAAAGCGGATAGGCTGATGGAAAAACTTACGGATCCTAAAAAATTCTGGAGAAAATACGGTGTGCCATCGCTGTCAGCCGATGACCCATACTATAATCCGAAGGGATATTGGAACGGACCGGTGTGGGTCGAGTGGGATTATTTTATTATGCGTGCGTTGATTGATTATGGTTATCGAGCGGAAGCAAAAGAACTGGTATCGCGCGTTGCTTCCAACATGTCTGCCGAGTTGAAAAAAAATCATAACCTGTGGGAATTTTACAGTCCAGACGATCAATGGGCGGGATATCATAAAACGTATATCTGGGCCGGTATGATCAGCCGTATGCTGCTGGACGTATCAAACAAAAAATAAATGTATTCATTGAGGACAGAATCTATGTTCAAGAAAATCGTATTATCAGCCATATTATGTTTTACTGTTTCAACCGTGAGCATTGCTCAATTTATTTCTTCGGTAGAATTGACTACGGTAAAAGGACTCGGGGTAACCGGATACACGTCCCGGAGCGGTGCCGGTATTTCCGGCAAAGATACCCTTCCGCTTTTTTCATTCGAATTGAATGATACAGTGATCACATCACTGAGCGTGAATGCAGTAGTTGAAGGGGACAGCATCCGTTGGACATCAAGCAAAGGGATAGCAGGTTCTGTGAAGATCGAAAAGAATTTCAACCGGGGATGGAAGGCAACAGTTACATTCCTCAATACGACAGCGCAAAAACAAAAAATATCCGGTATCGTTCCGCTCGGAGAGGGTAATGAACATGTCTTTATTAAGGCGGCCGGACCGGCCACACCAAATCTCAGACTCAGCAGATCGAAACTGTTTCGTCCGGGAGTCGGCGCTGTCGGTGTGATTCTTCCCGATAATGCATGGGAACTGGGATTCAGTGATGTAAAAATTACTTCATCAAAATCGTTGACGGCGATCGCACGACGCACAAATACGAACAATGCCGAGGGGCGTCGGTTTCTTACAATGCTTGATGTGAATGGTTCCGTTCAATACGATATGTTTGTTGATGAACATGACGGCGATTGGCAAAACGGATTGAGACTGATGTTCAGAGACCGTTGGATCTATGATCTGGAAAAATTTGATAATTCATTGTTCGAACGGAAAGACCTTGCTTGGGTACGGAGCAGTTATCTGATGATGCTGCAGTTCGCTTGGGATGATCAGTACTATAATGCGAAAGAAGGAAAGTATCATTTCGACGAATTTCTTACGAAGTATGACGCGCTCATTGGAAATTGGGAAACGTTCATGATCTGGCCGACATGGCCGCGCTTAGGTCTTGACGAACGAAATCAATGGGACATGTACCGGGATCTTCCCGGCGGAGTGAAAGAATTACGGCGTCAAGCCGAGTTCGCGCACAAGAATGGAACGAAATATTTCATAGCGTACAATCCATGGGATCAGAGCACGCGTGCGGAAGGACATACAAAAGGGATGGAAGATATGCTCCGCACAATTGATGGTGACGGTGTTGTGTTGGATACATGGGGCGAATCAAATAAGGAATTTCAGGATGCAGCGGATCGGGTGAAAAAAGGGATCGTGTTGTACAGCGAAGGAATGGCTGTTCCCAAAGATATGCCGACACTTGTTGCCGGAAGAGTGCACGATGCAATTTATTTACCGCCGCCGGTCAATCTTAACAAATTGATCAAACCTGAGTTTGCGATCTTCCGTGTTGCACAATTGGCAGAAGGAAGAATCCATCGCGAGACTGCAATAGCATTCTTCAATGGATATGGAACGGAATTGAACATTATGCGTCCGGGGCGTCCGGATTGGATCGAAGAGGAACTTACATATTTAGGTCGGACGACAAAGATACTTCGGGAAAATTCATCGGCGTTTCTTTCGCACGATTGGAATCCGCTGCTGCCGGCGTTGACGGACAGTATTTGGGTGAACAAGTGGCCTACTGAGAACAAAACGCTCTATACTATTTTGAGTTTGAAGCCTGAAGGCTGGAGCAGTGCATTGTTTGAAGTGCCGGCGGAAAAAGATCGCCATTATGTTAGTTTATGGAACCATGAAGAATTGAACGTAACATCAAGAGATGGAAAAAGCTATATAGCGTCAACGGTTGACGGTTTTAGCCGTTCATGGCTCGGCACACGGCGCGAGGGAAATGTTGATTGTATTGCGTCATTCCCGAACGCGTTGAAGGTCTCGGTCATTCAAGATTCAATCCGTTTTGAAGCTTCCGGGGGAAATAAGATTGTTGTATGGGCAGGAACACCTTCCTACAGTACAAAAAATGCAGTCTTCCCTATTGCACGAAAGACCATTTCCATTATTGAGCATCTTGGCAAGCACGAAGAAAAATTTGTTGTGCAGTTATTTAATGAGAATAATTTGCTGGATGAACGGGTCGTGAATATTCCTCTTGCCACACCACGGCTGATATCGCATTCAGTACAGACAAAAGTGGCAGCGACTGTTCCTGCCGGTATGGTTCTTATCCCGGCCGGTTCGTTTACATTCAAACCGACGCGCAGTTTCCTCAGTCCGAATGAAGTGATCCCTTATCCCGGTGATTCAACGTCGCGCACAGAAGTATTGAAAAAATATTTCATGGATCAATATCCGGTAACCAATCAGGAATATCAGCAGTTTATTAATGCAACAAAGTATGCTCCGAAAGATCCGGTAAACTATTTGAAGCATTGGGTTAACGGTAAACCTGTTAAGGGTTCTGAGAAACATCCCGTCGTATATGTAAGTCTTGACGATGCGCAGGCTTACGCCAAATGGGCAGGCAAACGTCTTCCGGTCGATATGGAATGGCAATATGCCGCCCAGGGATCAGACGGCAGAAAATATCCGTGGGGAAATGATTATGATTCCCTTAAGTGCAATCACAAACTCGGTCATACTACTCCCGTCGATGCATTTCCAGCAGGGGAAAGTCCGTTCCACGTGATGGATCTTATCGGTAATGTATGGCAATTGACGAACGATGTATATAACAATGGAACATTTTATTTCGGCATGCTGCGGGGAGGGAGTCACTATAATCCCACGTCAAGCTGGTGGTACATACCCGGTGGTCCGCAACCGGCAGATAATCCGCAGATATTATTAATGGTCTCGCCGGGATTCGACCGTAATGCAACAGTCGGATTCAGATGCGTTAAAGATGCTGTACAATAAAGGAATTACTCACTATGAAAAAAATCATATTTGCTCTTTGTCTGTTTCTATCGTTCGCGCAGGCCCAACTGGAAAATATTCTCTCTCCGTCCCGTCTGCCGTACCTTAAGGATTCAAAAATGATGCAAGTGTCGAGTTTTGATTCGACCGGCGGGAACAATGATTTTATTGCGATCGCACCAGGAGAGACCAAGACGATAGCATCTCTGCAGGGGCCCGGAGTGATCGCCGGTATTTGGGTCACGATATCGACGAAAGAAAAATATTTTCTCCGCACAATTTTGTTACGCATGTATTGGGATGATGAAAAGAATCCGTCAGTTGAAGCGCCGATCGGCGATTTTTTCGGAACCGGTTTTCAGTACAAACATTACGTTACGCCGTACATCGGCATGTCCAGCGGCGGATACTATTGTTATTTTCCGATGCCGTTCGGCAGATCCGCCCGTATTGAAGTTGTGAATCAATCTGCAATAGAAGTGAATTCATTTTATTTTCATATCGATTATCAAAAATTGCGTCAACCGCTGGATTCTTCGATGGCATATTTCCACGCGCAGTGGCGCAGAGAAACGCGCTGCGATCCGGCTAAGAACTTTACGATTCTGGAAGCAGAGGGGACCGGGCATTTTGTAGGACTTAACATGAGCATGCAGAGCTACGAAAATGGACTGCAGTATTTGGAAGGGGACGAGAAAGTGTATGTGGATGGTGAAAAAAATCCTTCACTGTATGGAACAGGAACAGAGGACTATTTCCAGGGAGGTTGGTATTTTCTGAACGGTGAGTTTGCAGCGCCGTATCATGGATTGATCATTAAAGATGATTCGCTGAACCGCATTGCGGCATACCGGTTCCATGTTCTTGATGCAATCCCTTTCACAAAATCGATTCGCTTTGAAATGGAACATGGTACGGAGAATGCAGAGCGTGCCGACTACAGTTCTACTGCCTATTGGTATCAGCGTGAACCTCATAAACCTTTCACCGCCATACTTCCGGCAGGGCTGCGAATTCCTTTAAGGACTGCTGTGCCGAACAAAGCAATTGAAGCAGAAGCATTTACTCCGGTAAGCAGTACCATGAAATATTCAATAGAAAATATGTCCTTATACGGTGCAGATTGGAGCGGAAACAGTCAGTTAAAGATCACAGCAGCGGGGGCAGGTGAGAAAACCACCATGAGTCTTCCGGCAATTGAAGAATCGTATGATTGTGCGCTCTATTATACTGCCGGACCGGATTATGGCGATGTGGATATTATGTATTCAGGGAAGAAAATTGGAAGCATCGAGGCATTCAGAAAAACATTAATGCCCGGCGGAAAGATTCTCCTTAAGAATCTTAAAAGAGAAAATAAATCGTTAACCCTTGAATTTGTTGTGAAAGGAAAAAATCCTTTGTCGTCCGGATATGCGCTCGGTCTTGATGCATTTGTTCTGACACCGAACAGGAAATTCATTTCGGAGTGGAACATGATCGGTCCGTTCGCGAATCCGCGCAATGCGGCTTTGGATCGTATTGGGATCGATATTCCATATCCACCGGAACAGGAGATCAATCTGAAAAAAACATATCCTGGCGTGGATAATAAACTGGTAGGTTGGACTCTGGACAAAACGCCCGCCAACGGACGTATGGATCTGTATAAGTATGATCCGTTCGAACTGGTGGTGGTATATGCATTGACCTATGTTTATTCCCCGAAGGAACAAACTCTGCCGCTTTTCCTCGGTTCGGATGATGGTGTGAAAGTATTCTTGAACGACAGTACCATTCACCGTGTGCTTGAGGTCAGAGTTGTTGAACCGGACAAGGACCGCGTTCCACTGACATTAAAACAGGGTTGGAACAAATTGATGCTGAAGATCGAGAACAATTTTGGCGGTTACAATTTTTATGCGCGCATACTTGATCCGGACAACACCATCGTGGTCAGCGCTCAACAGAAATTAAAAAAATAGTAAAATGGAAAAAGGAGAAACAATGGTGGTACGAATAGTTGCTGTTCTGTTCCTTTGCATGCTGGCAGCGCCGTCGCTTTCCGATGCACAAATTACGGTAAATGACGAGTTCCTGCGGCTGAATGCCAAAGCGGATGATCCGCTCTTCACAAATTATGCCGCATCGATGTCGCGCTCGCGTTTCTTTGCCGATAAATCGTACTTCATGAATTATTTCACTTCCGATAAGCCTGTAACCTACACCAGTCAATATGCCGGTGACTTTTCTGTGATCTGGAAGGTCAACAATATGGTGCTGGACAGGATTGAGGATTTCGCCAAAAAGCCGGTCGTCATTGCTTCATTTCCTGATATGGCAATTATGGAATACGAGCCGTTCGCCGGTCTTAAAGCGCAAGAGACATTCTTTGTCTATTCATCCGGTTCTGCTGTTATTAACTTCGAAATACAAAACAATGGAACATTACCGTATTCCATTAAACTCTATCCGATGATCTATCGTGCAGCAGATTCAATGAACGTGGTAAAATACGACGGGGAAAATAATGGCTATGAATTCACCCATTATGAACCGCTGACCCGCTTTATCAGTAATTTGTATAAAGACCGTGGCTATCCGAGTGCATTCAGAAATCTTTTACTTTCCGATAAACCGGTCGACAGCTACGGTGCCGACAGTGCATGCGCAGTAGATGATTTTTATTTCACCATCAAGAAAATGAGTAAGGCGCATGAAGATGTGAAGAAACTGAATGAAAAAAGTTCTGGTCCTGCTGATTTTGTGTCATTGCAGAAGAACATCGTACTGAAACCGGGAGAAAAATATTCTGTCCGTTTTGTCCGCAGTATCCAGGATTCACGGTTTGCTGAGAGCGAACTCTTGGCTGATGCACATGCTGCACTTTCGGCAGATATGCAGAAGTATGCTGACGAAAATAGTGCGCTGTTCCGTACGGTTCCGCGGATAAAATTTAAAACAGAGAAGGAACGGATGGTGTATATCGGTGCATTCAACCTCGTTCGTCAATGTATGCTGCCGCCAAGCGGACAAACAACACATAATTTTTATGTTTTCTCCCGCAATCCGGTGTGGGGATGGGGACACGGTCATCAGGTGATGCATGAATCGATCTCGATGCTTCCTTATGCGTATCTGGATGCACATTCGGCGGAAGAATCACAACGGGTTTATATGGAACAGCAGTACGAAGATGGTTTGATTGCCTACCGTCATGGTCCGCGTGGACCGCAGGTATATCCGCACGAAGGGATACCGACGACATCAGCGCCGTTCTTTGCATGGACGAACTGGGAGATCTATTCCGTCAGCAAAAACAAACAGTTCCTGAAGGAAGGTTATGATGCCGGCGTTAAGTTCATTCGGTATCTGGAAAAAGAACGTGACCAGGATCAGGACGGTATGTTTGAATGGGGTCCGTACGGAATTATTGAAAACGTACGCGACGGCTGGAACGTTGTCTTTCAACTTTTTTCAGAAGGTGAAGACGAAGGAAGAGATATCTCGCACGAATTGGATGTACTTGATCTTTCGGCGGAAGTTGCCAATGAGATGTATTACCTGAAACTTTCTGCGAAAGAACTTGGCGACAGTGCGGGAGTGCGTGAATGGAGCAATAAATTTGACAGGGTCGCGAAACTGATCAACACGCATATGTGGGATCCTGTTGACAAATTCTATTATAATGTCAGCATGAGCGATAATTCATTTTCGTTTGAAGGGAAAAGCCTGAAACGAAAAGAATTGATCGGCTTTCTTCCGATGTGGGCGCGCGTTGCGACAAAAGAACAGGCAAAGGAACTTGTGAAGCATCTGACGAATGAAAAGTCCTTCTGGCGGAAATACGGTGTGCCGACGATTGCCGCCGATGATCCGAACTATACGGCGTTTGTGGACGGATGCTGCCGGTGGAATGGTCCCGTATGGCTGCTCTGGGATTATATGGTCTTCCAGGGATTGAGGAATTACGGTTATGATGCAGTGGCAAAGCAGGTTTCAGACAAGATGATGCTTGCCGTTACAACACAGCTTGAAACGAACCATCATTTCTGGGAATCGTACAGCCCCGATTATACGGTACAGGAAAGCCCTTCGAACTATATTTGGGATTCCATCATGGCGAAATTGCTGATTGATCTGTACAAAAAATAATATTCATGATTAATTTATCCGAAAAGCCTCACCGTAGGCTCAACATACTTACCGGTGATTGGATTCTTGTCTCTCCGCATCGTGCAAAACGGCCGTGGCAGGGTCAGGTCGAAAAAAATGCGGCAGTTGATCTTCCGAATTACGATCCGCACTGTTATCTGTGTCCGGGAAACGATCGGGCTCAAGGGATAAAAAATCCTCGCTACGATTCAACATTTGTTTTTGCGAACGATTTCAGTGCATTGTTGCCTGACGAAACCACTGAACATTACAACGTGAATGATCTTCTTGTCGGAAAATCCGAATCAGGGTTATGCCGCGTCGTCTGTTTTTCTCCGGAACACAGCACCACATTGCCGGAAATGGGCGTTGAAAAAATCCGAAAAGTTATCGACGTGTGGAAATCGGAATATGAAACACTCGGAGCAATGCGTGATATTAACTACGTTCAGATTTTCGAAAACAAAGGAGCGGTGATGGGATGCAGCAATCCGCACCCTCATGGCCAGATCTGGGCGCAGAATTCCATTCCCGTTGAACCGGCGAAGGAACTTCAGCAAAGTGCGGCATATTTCAAGAAGCATCATTCGTGTATCCTGTGCGATTACACTGCTTTAGAACAAAAGCAGCAGGAACGCATTGTGTGTGAGATCTCCGATTTTATTGCTCTGGTACCGTTCTGGGCTGTGTGGCCGTATGAAACGATGATTATTTCCAAACGGCATGCTTCTTCGCTCAGCGATCTGAATGATTCCGAAAAAAATTCACTCGCCGATATCATAAAGCGTTTAACAACACGGTATGATAATCTGTTTGAAATGTCATTCCCGTATTCATCGGGCATTCATCAATTGCCGACAGATAACGATCAGTCGCATAATGTTCATTTTCATATGCATTTTTATCCGCCGCTGCTTCGGTCTGCAACTGTAAAAAAATTCATGGTGGGATATGAGATGCTCGGAAATCCGCAGCGCGATATCACGGCTGAATTCAGCGCTGATCGCCTGCGCGGATGTTCAGAGATACATTACAAACTAAAATAATATTTCAAAGAATGGGATGGATATGAAAAAACAGAGTTACCGGCTTTTATGTTTTCTGATCCTTTGTACAATTTCTGCGTTCGCAAAGAATCCAAATTATATAGCCAATCGTTCTCCACTGAATGAGAATCCGTACATTCAGCTTCCTCTCGGATCAATTTCACCGAAAGGATGGCTGCTGCAGCAATTCAAACTTTCCGCCAGCGGAATGACCGGACACCTTGACGAAATATGGAAAGATGTCGGACCGGATAACGGCTGGCTCGGCGGTAAAGGCGATCCTTGGGAACGGGGTCCGTATTGGTTGGATGGTTTGACACCTCTTGCATATACTCTAAAAGATCCGGTGCTGATTAAAAAAGTCCAGAACTGGGTCGAGTGGAGTTTAAAGACTCAGCGGGCCGATGGATATTTTGGTCCGCAGCGCGATACAGTCAGGGTCTTTTCTGAAAAAGAGCGCTGGCCTGAGTGGATGGAAAAGAATAAAGAGGACTGGTGGCCGCACATGGTAATGCTGAAAGTGATGGAGCAATATCAAGAAGCGACCGGCGATAAACGTGTTATTCAGTTCATGTTGAAATATTTTAAGTACCAGCAATTACAATTACCGACCAAACCATTATCGTATTGGACGCATTGGGCAAAAGCACGCGGCGGTGAAAATTTACAAAGCATTTACTGGCTCTATAATAGGACGGGAGAACCATGGCTTCTTGAACTTGCTCAAGTTGTGTTCGATCAATCCGAAGATTGGACCGGTATGTTTGAATCCGGCAATCCGCAGTACTGGCACGGTGTGAATACGGGTATGGGCATCAAGGAACCCGGCATTTACTTTCAGCAATCAAAAAACGAACGATATATTAAGGCGGTTAAAAAAGGAATCGCAGACCTAATGAAATATCACGGTCAGGTGAACGGAATGTTTACCGGCGACGAATTGCTGCACGGTACCGATCCATCGCAGGGAACTGAATTATGCACGGTAGTGGAGTACATGTACAGTCTCGAACTGCTGCTCCGCATTACCGGCGATCTGCAGTTTGCAGATATATTGGAAAAACTCGCATTCAATGCACTGCCCGCGGGAGTCGAACCGGATTTTACGGGACGTCAGTATTATCAAACTCCGAATCAGATCATGTGTGATACTTCGTATCAGAACTTTAATACACGCCACTGGGGGACTCACTTATTCGGACTTGATGACGGTTACGGCTGCTGCACGGCAAATTATCATCAGGGCTGGCCGAAGTTTGCCGGTCAGTTATGGCTGGCAACAAACGACAGCGGACTTGCATTAATGACCTATGCACCATCCGACGTGAACGCAAAAGTATCGAACGGAATCACAGTTGGTTTTAGTGAAGAAACAAATTATCCGTTTGATGAAACGATCACATTAAAATTTACCGGCACAAAGGAAGTCGAATTTCCGTTGTATCTCCGGATCCCGTCGTGGACGAACTCAGCAACGATCAGTGTCAACGGTGCCGTTGTTTCTCAGCCGAAGGGTAATTCGGTAGAGCGGGTGAACCGTTCATGGAAAAAAGGGGATGTTCTCGTTCTCACGTTCCCGATGAAAGTGCAATTATCAAAATGGCATGAAGAATCCATCGGAGTGGAACGCGGTCCGCTGGTGTATGGTTTGAAAATGACCGAAGAGTGGAGAAAGATAAAAGGGAAGGAGCCGTATGCAACGTATGGAATTTATTCCGGCGATTCGTGGAACTTCGGATTGATCATTGATAATCAGGATTATCCCGATTCAAGTTTTACCTTCCGGAAGAATAGTGTTCCGCTGCAGCCGTTTGTTTCAACGGCAGCACCGGCAGTTTTAACGGTAAAAGCAAAGCGCATTCCGGTATGGCAGCAGTATGGCGGCGTTGCCGGTCCGATTCCGTGGAGTCCCATTCGTTCAAAAGAACCCGTACAGGAAGTTACGCTGATCCCGTATGGCTGCACAAAACTGAGAATATCACAATTTCCTTTAATAGAAAAATAACCTAAAGAAAGTGACTATATGAAAAAATATTTTGTTATGCTATTGGCATTGCTTTTATATGCAGCCATTGCATCTTCGCAAATTGTTCAGCTGCGCCCGATCGGCATAGGCGATCAGTGGAAAGCAGGGTCAGCCCGCGTAAGTTTTGTACCGGCATATACCGGCGATACGTTGAAACCGTTTGACGGTAACCAGTTCAATGCACTTGAAGTACTCAATTCGGACACATTGAAAATTACTGTTCAGTTTGATTCCTCCGTTACCATCGAGAAAGTAAAAGTATTTTTCTGGGGGGGTGTTAACTGGACATTTGAATCAGCTAATTCCGTGTCCGATCTGGATTCGAAGACCGGAACATATGCGAAACTCATCGGTGCCAGACCGGCGAATGGGTTTCAATGGGATTCCTCTTTGGTTGCATCGAAAAAAGCATCGGTCATTCGTCTCAGCGTAAAAAATCCGACCGATTCAAGTATTGCGCTGGGAGAAATGGTGCTGGAAGGGAGTGTGACGTTTACAAAGTTTGTCATATTGCCGCAGCCGATCCAAATGGTTCCCTCAACATCTCTTCAATTGCAATTGAAGATCCAGGATGCCCAGGGAAATTACTATTCAAATTTTTTAACAAGTCCGGTTCAATGGAAATCATCGAATCAATCAATAGCATTTGTCGATGAATTCGGGAAAATTACCGCTTACACAATTGGTAATTGCGAAATCAGTGCGCAAACGTTGGACACAAAACTTAAAGGGACGGCTCAACTGAGTGTTGTTCAGGATTTTCGTGCTCCGAAAGTGAAACCAATGGTGCAGAAAGTTGTGCTTGTTCTTCAGGATCCAACAATGCCGGGAGGAAGCAAGATCCACACAATGTTCGGATGGAGAGATCCGGCGGTGATGGCGCAAAATTTGGTCAAACATTTTAGAGAAGCAACGGACAGCGTCGTCAATTTTCAAATTATTGAAACAGTGAATGCCAGTGTTCTCTTTACCCGGTATAAAGGCAATTATCTTTCTGCTACGCAATACGTGCAAATGTTGCAGGAACCCGGTTGGGCAACACTGAGAAAAGCGAGTGATTCAGGTTGGATCTCTTTTGATTACCGTGAATTTGTGAAGAATTATAAATTCGATGAACGCCGGAACAACGGGGAAATTGATGAAGTTTGGGTGTACACCGGTCCGTTTCTCGGAATGTGGGAATCTCAAATGCTTGGACCCAAAGCATTCTGGTGGAATTCTACACCGATTAAAGATGGCACAGCACTGACAAAAAATCTTTCAGTGATGGGACTAAATTATGAACGGGGTGTCGATCAGGGATTTCATAGTTTTGGTCATAGAATGGAAAGTGCAATGATTCAGGCATATTATGAAGCGACCGGACTTGGCTGGAATCCGAAACGTGCGAATCCAACCGCATGGGATCTGTTCACCCGACTCGAAAAAGATGTACCCGGCGGAGCTCATGTCGGGAATGTCCATTTCCCTCCGAACGGAACGTCGGACTATAATTACGGAAATACAACACTTGTTACATCGTTTGCTGAGAACTGGTACCGGTATCCGTTCCTGCTGAATCAAAGTTCAAAAGTAAATGTGCAAACGTGGTTATTCCAACCCGGCGAACCGCTGGCGGAAGGGAACGATCATCTTGGGTATTTACGATGGTGGTACGGTCATCTGCCCCGCTACGAAGGAACAAGCGACGGAGTGCTGAATAATTGGTGGCATTATTCGTTGGATTATGAAAGTGCGGTCGCACTTGCCAAAATTACTCCACCGCTCAGCGTTAATGAACGTGGGAAATATTCGCAGCCGAATGTTTTTGATCTCGGACAGAATTTTCCGAATCCGTTCAATCCTTCCACCACGATTCAATTCACGCTTTCGGAGCCGAGCCGCGCTGTGTTGAAAGTGTATGATTCATTGGGTCGGGAAGTCTCCACGCTGATCAATGAGGAACTTGGACGCGGTCCTCACGCTGCATTATGGAATGCGTCCGAAAAAGCAAGCGGTGTCTATTATTATCAATTACTGACATCCGCAGGAACAGTCACAAAAAAAATGGCGCTGATAAAATGAAAACATTATTCCGATTCTTCTTTGCGGCAGTATTCCTTTCAGGGATAGCGATTGGTCAGCAAAAATATTCTGTAGCACTTGTGACAGCCTCGGACAAACTTTCGTCCGAGGAACAATCTGCGTTGCAATTTCTCCATTTACAGTCCGGGTTAACGGTTCAGTTGCTACCGGTCTCGAAGGTGAAGGCCATCGCTCCTAAAACTGATGTTGTATGGCTTCACCTTGCCGATTCTCTTCAATTGAAGACTGTTTTGGGAAAGAAAAAAGAGTTGCAGTATCTTCGGAATTTATTTGATAAAGGGATGAATGTTCTCTTTACCGATTATGCAGCACTGCTGCCGTATGAACTTGGAATTGAAAAAAATAAACCGTCTATCCGTATCGATACGATCCAAAATGACTGGTTGTGGGACAAACGCGGATTCCAGGGGTTCAGAGATCATCCGTTATTCGAAGGTATGTTCGGCGGAGAATATTTCTGGGACCCCAATGAGGATCAGGTTTTACCTTTTATAGGATATTTTAACGATCAGTTTCCGGCTAGCGGCAGAGTGATTGGTGTTGATAAAGCGTATGTGTTTATCTATTCGCACACAAAATTGGTCATAGAACATTCGTCGGCCAAAGGGAAAATGATTTCTATCGGCTCAGGGATCTATTTTTCACGAGAAAATAATCTGAGGAAAAATCTGGAAGCATTTATTAACAATACCATCGGCTATTTAGCAGGAAAAAAATCAGATGTTCCGGCAACATACTGGGAGAAATGTGACAACACTCCGAAAGAATTTGCAGTGCAAACATCGCCGGTAAAGACCACGCCCCAGCGTTTAATGAACGGACTGACTGATTGTGGCTTGTTAATAGAAAACAAAGCTCCAAAAAATCAATACTTTGAAGCAGCTGGACGACGGGCATTGTTCATGGGTAAGGAAAACGGCGGTATCGACGAATTGTGGGTTCATCCATACAAAGTGATGTATGATTACAAAACGGGTATTATCATTGGCGACACTGTTGCGTGGCTCGATCAGTTTCCGGTAACGACGCAAGTTCGTCCGGAATCGTTCACACGCGTTTATACCACTCCTCTTGGAGAACTGAAAGAGATTGTTGTAAGTTCTATGTGGAAGGCGGGGGGTATGGTTCACTATAAAAGTTCACAGCCGCTGCAGATGGTTATCCGCTTTAAGAGTGATCTTCGATGGATGTGGCCGTACGATATGAATACGCTCGGCGATGTCTATTATGGGTACGACAAACAACTGAATGCACTTCACATCAAGGATATCAGCGGCGATTATTATACGATCGTTGGCAGCGATATTCCTCCGCAGAAAAATCTTACCGGTCAGTACGAGTCGATCCGGTGGGATCATGAAGCGTTTACCGGAATTGGCGGTAAGGCCAATGTCGTAGCGCACGCTTCCCAATATGCGCTGACACAGGAAAATGATTGTACGTTGAATATTGCTGTTATCGGAACCAACGAAGGAATGAATGCTGCTCTGAATGAATACAGGGCAATGCTTGCCGATCCGAAAAAAGAATATGAAGAAACGGTGAACCATTACAGAAAACTGATCGCATCAACCGTGACCATTACCGGACCGGATAAGGAATTTAATTCGTTATTTAAATGGGCGATCGTTGCGACCGATAAATTTGTTGCGTACACTCCGGTCCTCGGCAAGGCATTGCTTGCCGGATATTCAACAACGGCACGGGGCTGGGACGGAGCGCAAAAGGTTAGCGGACGCCCCGGATACGGATGGTATTTCGGACGTGATGCCGCCTGGTCTTCATTTGCGATCGACGATTACGGCGATTTTGCCACTGTGCGACAGCAGCTGGAATTTTATGAAAAATATCAGGACCGCTCGGGAAAAATATTCCACGAAATATCAACAAGCGGTGTTGTTCATTACGATGCATCCGATGCAACGCCTCTCTACATTATTCTTGCCGGTCACTACGTACGCGCCTCTGGTGATGTTGCGTATGTAAAACAGAGCTGGAGTAAATTGAAAAAGGCGATGGACTTTTTATACTCAACAGATACAGATGGTGACGGTTTGATAGAAAATACCAATGTTGGCCATGGATGGGTTGAGGGGGGCGCGCTGTTCGGTGCTCACACGGAATTTTATCTTGCGTCCCTATGGGCACAGGCGTTGAAAGATATGTCGCTGGGTGCTATGGTGATGGAGGATTATACATTGAGCGGAAAATATTCTGCCGATGCTGACCGTGTTCAGAAAAAATTGAACAATGATTTCTGGAACGACTCAACGAAGTTTTATAATCTCGGCAAACTGAAAAACGGTACGTATCAAACAGAAAAAACCGTATTGCCGGCAGTTGCAGCATATTTTAATCAGTTGGATGATCAAAAAGTCCGCTCAATGCTCGACGAGTACGCAACGAACGGTTTCTCTGCAGACTGGGGCATACGCATCGTAAATTCTTCCTCGTCAATGTATAAGCCAACCGGATATCATTACGGAAGTATTTGGCCTCTCTTCACCGGTTGGACTGCGCTTGCTGAGTATGAGTATGGTAATTCAACACAGGGATACATGCATATCTGGAATAACCTTAATATTAAAAATCACTGGGGATTAGGATATGTTGAAGAGGTGATGAACGGTGCGGTGTTTACACCGACGGGAGTGTGTCCTCACCAATGCTGGTCCGAAACGAATATCATTCATCCTGCCATCACAGGTATGATAGGCTGGAAACCGAATGCTGTGGATAAGGTTGCCGATCTTAAACCCCGCTTTCCGATGCAATGGGATACGGTTGAAGTAAGCAATCTGAAGATCGGCGAAACAGTTGTACGGTATTCGATGAAACGGGGACTGACTAAAACTGAATATTCATTAATGCTCGAACAGGGAACGCCCATCGACATTAATTTTTCTCCTGAATTGCCGCAAGGAATGACGATCACCAAAGCAGTTGTTGATGGAAAAGAAGTTACGGTTGGCAGTGATCTCCGGCGCGGTGTGCTGGAAAAACCGATCGTGATTGGATTGAATAAAAATACAAACATCACTCTGTATCACACACACGGTGTGGGATTGTATTCCATTACTCCGGATCCTCAGCCGGGAGACAGTTCGTTGGGATACAGGATAGTCCGGACAGAACTGAAAGGCAAAGAATATCACATTGATCTTGAAGGATTATCCGGAGGCGAAAAAATATTTGTAATGAACTATTTTGATAATGCCATAACGGAAGTTGTCGGCGCCGATCTGCAGGAGACAGGCCAAAAAGGAATTGCAGGCTTACACGTGCGTTTCGAATATTCTCCTCGTCGATATTCGTTTAAACATGTTATAGTACGGATGCAATAATATGACAAAAAAAGATCACACTATTCAGCGACGATCTAATAAAAGAATCACTGCAAGGGATATAGCCGTTCAACTGGGAATTTCCGAAATGACAGTTTCGCGGGCTTTGAACAACAGGGGATATGTTGACAAGACCACGAAGGAAAAAGTACTGGAAATGTCCAAAGAACTAGGATACAGTCCGAACCATATTGCAAAGAGTCTTGTGCTGAAAAAAACGCACACGATCGGAGTTGTCGTGCCGGAAATTACTCACTCATTTTTTCCGGAAGCAATTCGCGGAATTGAAGAAGTTACGTTCATGGCACAATATCAATTGATCCTTACACACTCTGCTGAAAATGCAAAACGGGAGCAGGATGCTATTCTAACGCTGGAATCGAAACGGGTTGACGGCATTCTCATCTCAACGGCTCAAAGCGTTGAAGATGATATGTTCTACCGCAGTTTGATAAAATCAAGTGTGCCTATTGTATTCTTCGATCGTTGTGTTTACGGGATCGGTGCCAATTGCGTAAGTATTGACGACGAAGAAAGCGCGAAAAAAATTACTATGCATTTGATCGGACATGGTTATAAGAGAATTGCCCATTTAAGCGGTCCGTTAGGAGTTTCTATCGGTCAGGACCGTTTGAATGGTTTTAAGAAAGCGCTAAAAGAGAATAATATTCCTCTCGATAAGGAATTGATCGTTGAGTCGGGATTTCATGAAAAAGGCGGTTATGAAGCCATGAACAAAATCCTATCACTCCCCAAAAAAATGCACCCGAGAGCGGTTGTTGCTGTAAACGATCCTGCCGCATTCGGCGCTATGAAGGCAATTGAAGAACATCACCTATCCATTCCAAAGGATATTGCGATCGTTGGGTTCTCGGATGACATTCGTGCTGCGCTGATAACGCCGCCGTTAACCACTGTGCGGCAGCCGGCATACGAAGTGGGGAAACGAGCCGCAGAAAAATTAATAGCAACGATAGAAGGCAAATCAAGCTCTATTGATGAGATTACGATCAATACCGAACAGGTGATCCGTCTTTCGTGCGGATGTAATAAGAAAAAATGAATTATAAACTGTTGATACGCATAGTTAGATTCTTTTGCAAAAATGGTTCGGCGCGGTGCAGAAAGGATGGTCATCTCCGAAAGATGACCCGTCAGACTAAGGCTGCGCCTTGCTCGCCATGACCAGGTTATTTATTATCGCAACATCAGTTATGAGTTACTGTGAAGTGTAGACCTATCTATAAAAATAGAAACATCTCAAATTCTCTGCTACATACTCTTTGTTAGAGTTTTTCTACCCCAGCATTGGAATAGATACTATTGATACATCATCTAATAGACAGCAGTTCGCTGAATTGGATCTAAGGAAATACAGTATGATCATTTATAGGGCGAGTCGAAACGATGAAGCCGGTAAAATATTTGATAACGCAATACAAGCTCAAAAATAACGGAAATCCTGTTCAAGTGGCACATGATTTTGAACGTATTGAAAGTCGGAGATGATAATGACACTGAAACAAATCCTCAAAATATTCCTGTGCACTTTTTTGTTGTGTATCATTTCCAATGCGGAGAGCCAGACAAAAATAAAGAATTCCATACAGGCAGCAAAAGAACTCATCACGAGAGTTCTGCCGCAGTATGACGATAACTTTATTTTAGAAATCATTGCTAACGATAATGGAAAAGACGTATTTGAAATTGAAACAGATAAAACAAATAAAATTATTTTGCGAGGCAATAGCTCGAATTCCCTGGCTACAGCATTCAGCTGGTACTTGCGATATTATGTTCACATCAGTTATGACTGGCAAGCTGTCAATTCATTGGAGTATACCGGAAAACTCCCTCTTCCCACGAAAAAAGAACGCCATGTAAATCTGGCAAAAGAGCGTTTTTTTAACAACGTTTGTACTTTTGGATATACTTTTCCGTGGTGGCAATGGGATCGATGGGAACGTTTTATTGACTGGTTGGCGATGAACGGAATTAATCGCCCGCTTATGCTGTCAGGACAAGAAGCTGTTTGGTTGCGAGTTTGGCAATCCTATGGAATGAAGACAGAAGACATCTGCAGCTATTTCTCTGGGCCAGCCCATTTACCATGGCATCGGATGGCAAATCTTGATGAATGGGGCGGTCCTCTGCCTATGGCATATATTGAAGGGCAAATGAAACTGCAGCAAAAAATTGTGGAGCGGGCACGTCTCTTGGGAATGAAACCTATTCTTTCGGCATTTTCAGGTCACGTGCCGGAAAAAATTAAAACAATAAAGCCGCATGCAAAAATTACACAAATTGCTCCCGGTTGGGGAGGAATGGATTCGGTATTTGCAACATGGTTTTTAGATCCCGGCGAGTCTCTGTTCACGGAAATACAGGGGAGATTTATTAAAGAACAGAGTAAACTTTATGGAACCGATAATCTATATTCTGCCGATCCGTTCAACGAAATAACACCTCCAAGCTGGGAACCTGAATATTTGGCAAAGGTTACAAAAACTATTTATGAAAGTATGGCAAAAACTGATCCCAAAGCAGTATGGTATCAGATGTCGTGGATATTTTACGATCAAAAAAAATGGACGGAGCCCGGACGCTTATTTGCAATGATACATGCTGTGCCAAAAGGAAAACTTGTTTTTCTCGACTACGTGTGTGAAGAATTTGAATTCTATAAAAGCACTGAAAATTTCTACGGAGCACCTTTTATTTGGTGTTATTTGGGAAACTTCGGAGGAAACACAGATATCGTTGCACCTGTCAATAAAGTGTCCAATCGTATCAATAAGGTTTTGCCTATAACTAATTGCATCGGAATTGGGTCAACGCTTGAAGGGATCAACGTAAATCCCGAAATATTTGAAATGTGCATGGAAACTCCATGGATGAACAATGGTAAAATTAACATAAGTAATTGGATACAAAACTATGCTGCAAGACGTGCCGGTAACGTAGATACCGCAGTAATGAGTGCATGGACAATAATGGCAGAAAAAATATTAGTCGATAGTGCTGTAAGTATTTGGACTCACAAAGTTGTGTTACAATCTGTGCCGACCACCGAAATCATTTTGAACACATCGAATTATTCATTTCCGAACATCCCATATAAAAATGCTGATCTTGCTGCAGTGCTTGATAAGCTATTAAGCGCCGAAATCGAGTCACGAAAAAGCGACGGGTATCAATATGACTTGGTCAATATTGCAAGGCAAGTGTTAGGAAATTACAGCTCTGAATTACAAAAACAAATGTCCCTTGCCTACAAAGCGAAAGATATAAAGACATTCCATCATGCTTCAGAAAAATTCATTCAGCTTGGGAAAGATGTCGATACACTGTTAGCGTGCCGTCATGAATTTTTATTAGGGAAATGGGTGCAGGATGCGCGGTTGTGGGGAACCACAATGGATGAAAAAAATGGTTACGAAAAAAATGCCCGCCAAATATTAACGACCTGGCATAAAGCCGGAAGCATCATCACCGATTACTCAAACCGCCAATGGAACGGAATGCTGGGGAGCTATTATATGCCTCGATGGGAAGAGTTTATTACAAGAGCGGAAAAATCATTGGTCGACGGACAACCATTTAATGACAAAGAGTTTTATCAATGGCGATGTGATTTTGAGGTCAAATGGACAGAAACAAATAATTCCAACTTTATTACTATGCCGCAAGGTGACCCTTACGCTACTGTCTTAAAATATTATAAAAAATATCTATCTGAGATATTGTAAAATAATTTGCACCAATGTTCTAATCCCGAATGGTCTCGCAGCGACAAGTTTGTCAGAATATCTTTGATTCCAAAAAAAGATTTATGCTGCTCAGTAGTTGAAACTCTCGCTACCAAGCGGGATAGTAGACGAACTGCGTGATAAATGACGGGCAAAGTAATTTATGCCGATGATTATTCATTATTTATGATCAAAAAATTGTGAACGGATATCAACGAATAGAAGCCGCCTTAAAAGGTTTGCAACCCGACAAGACTCCCATCATGCTTCATTGTTTTATGATGGCAGCCAGGGAACATGGCCTTACAATGGAGCAATACCGCAATAATCCTAAATTGATTGCGGAATGCTTTATTGCTTCGGTTGATAAATATAAGTATGACGGTATTCTTGTCGATATCGATACTGCTACTCTGGCAGGCGCGGTTGGGGTTCACGTTGATTTTCCTATTCATGATCCAGCCCGAACCCACATTGGCAATCTGATAAATCTGTATGATTGTCGTAGCTTAAAACCTGCGAAAGTTGAGAATTACAAATATATCCAAATATGGCTCGAAGCTGTCCGTTTATTAAAAGAATATTACAAAGGTGAGGTGTATATTCGCGGCAACTGCGACCAGGCTCCTTTTTCACTTGCAAGCATGATGAGGGGTATCCAAAACTGGATGCTCGATTTAATGATAGGCGAGGATGAACAAATCCAATCACTACTGGAATATTGTACCGATGCCAGTTCACAATTTATTAAACTAATGGCGCAAACAGGTTGCGATATGGTTTCCAATGGTGATAGTCCGGCAGGTCCGGAATTGATTTCGCCGGAAATGTATCTGAAATACGCAATGCCGTATGAGAAGAAAATCGTAGAAGTTGCGCATCAAGCAGGAGTAGCCTATACATTGCATATTTGCGGAAATACAGACGTAATACTGGAACATATGTTGTTAACCGGATCAGATGCGTATGAATTGGATTATAAAACAGATATTACCAAAATACTAAACACGTTTCAAAATAATGTAACACTTATTGGAAATATTGATCCCAGCGGTGTGTTGGCTTTAGGAACAACAGCTGACGTTCAAAAAATTACCGGTGAATTACTGTCCGTATGTAAAAATACAAATCGCTTCATTCTCAATGCCGGTTGTGCTATTCCACCCAATACGCCTCCGGAAAATATGAAAATGATGATTGATACTGCAAGAAATTCGTAATTCACTGAAGTGGAAAAATATAAAAACATATTCATTCATACATGAAGGGCATAAACATGCACATTCCTCGTTTCCTTAAAAAATGGATCCTCAGCTGTATCGTAATAACTGTATTCCCTGTCCTACTTTCCGCAATGGACAAAACGTATGAAATACCGATTATTGTCGTAAAATATTTTCCGGTCAAAGGTGATCTCATCGACATAAGCGTCACCGGCGATTGGGGAAAAAGTTTGAGCTTTACACAGCAGAAAGTTGATTCAATTTCCAACCGTTTAGTGGATGTTTTGGGAAATGCTTCTCGGTATCGTGCGTATAAAAACAGTTCTGCAAAACCGGGTGTGCACTATACCGTGCTGAAAACATACGAGTATTATGAGCCTTTGCCGACGATTGTTTCGGGAAAGAGGAAAGTGCCTATGACAGATTATGTGTCTATAGTCAAAAAAATTAATGGTCAGGAATGGATTGAGAAAAATGGAGTGAAAGAGATTTGGGTATGGGGGTATGATGGCGGAAAAGTAGGGTTGTGGGAATCCAATATGGCCGGTCCGTACGGTGATGTGAGCAATAGTGATCGTGATTCAAACGATCTACCGCTGTTTTCTTCAACCTACACGCTCTATCATTACAATTATCAGCGCGGCTTGTCCGAAGCGATGGAAGATCATATGCATCAGATTGAAGCGGTTCTGAATTCCGTTGACGGCAGGGACACAACCGACGAAAAGAATTGGGCAAGTCTGCTGTTCTGGGGAAAATATGTAGGAAGCGATATCAGCCATAAAATAATTGTTCCTCATTGCGGCTGGGCGCATTATCCGCCTAATGCCGTTAAAGATTACGATTGGAAAAATCAATCATACGTTGAATCAGACATCGAGGACTGGCAGCCTGACGGTACCGGGAAAAAAGTCCGGATGAACAGTGACCGGTGGAACAGCAGCAGCATTGATTGGTTCACTCTGTGGATGCAAAGCCTTCCCGGGGTAGGACATCAGCTTTCGTATAAGGGAGAACCATTGAATAACTGGTGGATGTTTATCGGTGATTATGACGGAGCAAAGAAAGCAGGAGAAAGACTTGTAAAGAAAAAATAAATCCTTACTCAATGGATGCTTGATAAGACAAATTCAGTACAATATCCATTGATGTTCGGTATTAAATCATGACGAAGATAATATACGGCTTGCCGAGAGGTCATAAATGCACGGAAGGAACAAGTAATGCATCTTCATCTGATTGATTGGGTTATTATTGTATCATCACTGCTCATCTGTTTTATTCCTGCACTTTTTGTCGCAAAACGTGCAGGAAAAAACACTTCAGAATATTTCGGTGCCGGTCGCTCGGTACCGTGGTGGCTCGCAGGACTTTCAATGGTTGCCACAACGTTTAGCAGTGATACGCCAAACTTAGTGACCGATATCGTGCGGCGTCAAGGTGTTGCCGGCAATTGGGTGTGGTGGGCGTTTGTTATGACCGGAGTAGCAACAGTATTTTTTTATGCGCGTTTGTGGAGACGTTCAGGTGTAATGACGGATCTGGAATTTTATGAGATTCGATATTCGGGTAAAGCTGCTTCTGTCGTCCGGGGATTTCGTTCAATCTATCTTGGTTTCTTTTTTAATTGCATGATCATGGCGGCTGTCAATCTCGCCGCATGCAAGATTGCTGCGTTATTGTTTGGACTAGAACGATGGCAGACATTGCTTCTTGTTGGTTCCTTGAATGTTATCTTTGCGACGTATTCAGGATTGTGGGGCGTATTGGTGATAGATATGATCCAATTCTTTATCAAAATGACAGCCGTAATTGCCGCGGCATATTTTGCTTTGTCACTTCCTGAAATTGGAGGATTGACCGGTTTGGTTGACAAATTATCTACAATGAAAGGACCAGGCGGCATAAATTATCTGAATATGCTGCCGGATTTTAGCAATAATTGGGACATAGCGATTGCAATTTTTATTATGCCTATTGCCGTGCAATGGTGGTCGGTTTGGTATCCCGGTTCTGAACCCGGAGGGGGAAGTTACATTGCGCAGCGAATGCTGGCATCAAAATCCGAAAAAGATGCTTTAGGCGCGGTTTTGTTCTTTAATGTAGCTCATTATGTGCTTCGTCCCTGGCCTTGGATTCTTGTCGGATTATGTTCAATTATTATTTATCCGCAATTATCGGATATTCAAGCCGCATTTCCGCATCTCAATCCGACACTGTTAGGAAATGATATTGCATATCCCGCAATGCTGAAATTCCTGCCCGCCGGTTTTTTTGGATTGATGATAGGAGGGTTGATTGCTGCAAATTCGTCTACTATTTTAACGCATCTTAATTGGGGTGCATCGTATCTTGTTCATGATTATTACCGCCGGTTTATAAAAAAAGATGCCGATGAAAAACATTACGTGTACGTAGGCCGCTTAGTAACTGTCGGTTTATTTATTTTTTCATCCTCACTCGTTTTTCTTCTTGATTCAGCGAAAGACACTTTTGATGTTATTCTTCAAATTGGCGCCGGAACGGGTTTACTGTATTTGGTCCGGTGGTTTTGGTGGAGAATTAATGCCTGGTGTGAAGTTGTTGCTATGGCCAGTTCGTTTGCAATATCGATTGTGTTCCTCATACTGGCAAAATATGGTATCCATTTCAGCACACATATTGCACTGTTGATCACAATAGCATGTACAACATTTTCTTGGTTGTTAACGGCATATATAGGTCCGGAGACAGACAGGAAAACACTGATTGAATTTTATAAAAAAATTCTACCGATAGGCCCGGGATGGAAAAAAATTCGTCTCGAAGCCGGTATTTCAGAAGAAGACGCAACAACGACAGGAGAGAATATCCCGCTTGCATTGCTTGGCTGGGTTGCCGGATGTGCAACAATATGGTCTGCATTGTTCTGTGTAGGTAATTTTCTTTATGGAAGACAGACATATGCATTTACACTGTTAGGTGTTGTCATTGCAGGGAGCGCAATACTCGTGTATGTTATGAACAAACTTTGGGCTAAAAAGAATGATCTGATCCTTTGAATGATGCACATTATTGTCGTAAGCAATATTCGCCAAATGACGTTAAGGACTACGATTGGGAAAATCAATCATATAGTGAATCAGCTATTGAATGCTGGCAGCAGGTCGGCAACGAAATATATTCAATAACCTAATTCTATTCTATGGAGGTTACGTTGAAACATTTCTTCTCATTACTCTCTCTTTGTATCATCATCGCAACATCGAACCTGACCGGTCAGTCCGTCTGGCTGAATGAACTCAACCTCTCTGCTATGGATATCGGATGGTCAACCCCGAAAGCTAATGCATCGGTTGATGGTAACCCTCTCTCCATAGCCGGAATAAAATATGCGAACGGAGTCGGTACGCATGCAACCAGCCGTTACCTTCTGCAGTTAGATGGGAAAGGAGATCGATTCATTGCGTCTGTTGGTCTGGATGATGAGGCGACAATACGCGGAAGCGTAAAGTTCTATCTCATAGGAGATAAGAAGATTCTCTGGGAAAGCGGAGTAATGAAAAAAAACATACCGGCCGAAAAAGTTGATATCAGTCTATCCGGCGTTCAACTGCTTGGATTGCTAGTGACTGACGGCGGTGACGGTAACAATTACGATCACGCGGATTGGTGTGATGCTCGGCTCGTTATGAAAGAGCCGGTGAATCCTGCTCAACTTGTTTCGCGCCGCGGACAGCCTTCCGATGACTATTATATTCTCACACCGAAACAAACGGATGCACCGCACATTAACAGTCCGAAAGTATTCGGCGTCCGGCCGGGAAATCCTTTTCTCTATACAATCGCCGCATCAGGCCGTAAGCCGGTAAAATTCTCTGTGCGAAATCTGCCTAGAGGATTACGGCTTGATGCATCAACCGGTATAATCACCGGAGTGCTGACGAAAGAATCTGTTTACACATCAACGTTAGTTGCAGAGAACAGCGCCGGGAAATCTGAACGTGAACTTCGAATCACTGTCGGAAAAACGATCGCTCTTACACCGCCCATGGGCTGGAATAGCTGGAACTGCTGGGCTGATGCCGTTGATGATAATAAAGTGCGTGTGTCTGCCGATGCGCTTGTCTCCTCCGGATTGATTGATCATGGTTGGACGTACATCAATATCGATGATTGCTGGGAGATCAAGCCGAATGCAACAGAAG
Source organism: uncultured Ignavibacteriota bacterium (assembly GCA_903861125.1). Classification (GTDB taxonomy): domain Bacteria; phylum Bacteroidota; class Ignavibacteria; order UBA10030; family UBA8401; genus UBA8401. The sequence continues at coordinate 15,529 of CAIOTF010000009.1, read as the reverse complement.
AGCATCTGAAGGGGACTCAACGGGACGAAAAAGGAATGATCAATACAAATAAAAAATTCCCTGATATGAAAAAATTATCGGACTACATTCACGGTAAAGGTCTGAAGCTGGGAATTTATTCGTCGCCCGGTACGCTGACATGCGCCGGCTATACGGCAAGCTATCAATATGAAGAACAGGATGCCGTGCGTTATGCCGAATGGGGCGTTGATTACCTGAAATATGATTGGTGTTCATATGGTAAAATTGCACCAGACAAATCGCTTCCCGAATTGAAAAAGCCGTACCGGGTAATGCGCTCTGCGCTGGACAAAGTCCGGCGTGATATTGTGTTCAGTATGTGTCAGTACGGAATGGGAAATGTGTGGGAATGGGGAGAAGAACTCGGGGGAAATTGCTGGCGCACTACGGATGATATTTTTGATTCATGGTCAAGCATGGCAGAGATCGGATTTAAACAGGTCGGGCATGAAGCGTATGCCGGTCCGGGACATTGGAATGATCCCGATATGCTGGTCGTCGGACGCGTTGGATGGGGACCGGAACTTCATCCCTCACGATTAAAACCGGACGAACAGTACACGCATATAAGTCTCTGGTCCCTTCTTGCTGCTCCGCTGCTGATCGGCTGCGACCTTACAAATATAGATGACTTTACGATGAGTCTGCTGACCAATGACGAAGTAATTGAAGTCAATCAGGATCCGTTGGGAGTTCAAGCCCGTCGGGTATCGAACAGCGGCGGGAAACAGATCTGGGCGAAAATGCTTTCGGATAGTACGCAGGCAGTTGGTCTGTTTAATGCAGGCGAAGAAGGGAAAACTCCTATTGAATATTTTCACTGGGATGATACACCGACGGTGAAGATTCGTGTTCAGGGGAGTGATCTGGGGATCAATGGAAAATTTTCCGTTCGTGATCTCTGGCGTCAGAAAGATCTCGGTGTGTTCAACGGATCATTTGAATCCGATGTTCCATACCACGGCGTTGTGCTGTTGAAGATAAAACCGGTTCAATAACAGTGAATCTTAACTGCTCAAGTGATGAGTTATATTAATTTTGAACAAGTGACAAAACGTTTTGGTGGAACCACAGCATTGGATTCCGTCTCGTTCTCTATTAACGAGGGAGAATGTCATGCAGTAATGGGGGAGAACGGTGCCGGCAAATCGACTCTGGGCAAAATCCTGGCCGGCATTCACCGGCTGGATGGCGGTTCAATTTCCGTTGGCGGAGTCAAAACAAAATATCAATCTGCGCGCGATGCAAGGATCGCCGGGATTGGAATGGTTCATCAGGAACTTGCGTTATGTCCGGATCTTTCGGTTGCCGAGAATCTTTTTCTTGGAAACCCGCCTCGCCGTTGGGGACTCTTCGTTGATAAAAATAAGATGTTTGCCGAAGCAAACACTCTTCTACAGGAAATAGCTCCGGAAATTGATGTGCACAGAACAATGCGCTCGCTTTCTGTTGCACAACGCCAGCTGATACAAATTTCTTCGGCGATCGGTACAGGTGCAAACATTCTTATCTTTGATGAACCAACCAGTTCTTTGGCTGAAACGGAATCACAGCGTCTCTTTTCGATCATCGCCGATCTTAAAAGGCGCGGTGTCACGATCATCTATGTGTCGCATCGAATGCCCGAAGTATTCCATCTGGCCGATAGAATATCCGTGCTTCGTGACGGAAGATTTATTGGTACAATGACGGGCAGCGAAGCAACGGAGGATTCCCTTGTCCAAATGATGATCGGCAGATCGCTGCAATCTGATACCGATCGCAGGGAAGAAGTTGACACAGGGAATACAGTATTAGAAATTGATTCACTTTCTTCGCCGGGTTTGTTTCAATCTGTTACACTGAACGTCAAGGCAGGAGAGATCGTGGGTGTTGTCGGTTTAGTAGGAGCCGGAAGGAGCGAACTGGCAAACGCCATATTCGGTCTCGATCCAAAAAGTACAGGGAAGATAATGATCTCGGGAAAAGAAATTTCTTCGCTTTCAGTGCGAAAACGTATGAGAGCCGGACTTGCCTATTTGCCCGAGGATCGTTCGGTTCAGGGGCTTGCACTTGACTTAAACTGCCGGCAGAATATTTCCATTACAATTCCTGAAAAGATCCGCCGATGGATTTTTCTCAATCGGACAGTTGAATCATCCATTGTAAATAAATTTATTTCGATATTGGGAATAAAAACTCCGTCATCTGAAAATCCTGTTTCTAACTTGAGCGGAGGAAACCAGCAGAAGATCGTGCTGGCAAAATGGCTTGCCCGTGAGGCAAAAGTCTATATCCTGGATGAACCAACCCGCGGTATTGATATTGGTGCTAAAATGTCCATCCATAACATTATCCGAAAGACGGCGGCAGACGGCGCGGCAATACTTCTTATTTCATCCGAGTTACCGGAGATTCTGTCTCTTTCCAATAGAATATATGTCATGAGGAATGGTGCGCTTGTCGGCGAAACAAAAGGAAGTACTGCAACCCAAGGATCTCTGCTCAGAATGATGTCTGGTCTTTAGATCATAAGTGTTTGTTTGAAATATTTCCCCAAAAAATATAGGACACCTTTTATGAAAACCATTTATCTCGTTGCTTCCGGAGACCTGCGACCGGCAGCCAATAAAAACTGTGAAAACGCTCAAACTGCGATGGAAGCGAAGGTTATCGCTGCCGTAGAAAAATTTGGCTGGAGCGTGAAGCGCGCTCATCCTTATAACCCTGAAAAAGGGCATGGATTCATCGACAGCCAAAAATATGGGATTACGGTATTTCAAAATATTCCTCCCACCGCTCCCCTCATTGTTGCTGAGGCGGTGTGGCAATATTCGCATCACGTGTTAGCGGGTCTGATCACGCATAAAGGACCGATCCTGACAGTTGCAAACTGGAGCGGAACGTGGCCCGGTCTTGTTGGTCTTCTCAATTTGAACGCTTCTCTGACCAAAGCCGGAGTGAAGTATAGTTCTCTCTGGAGCGAAGAGTTTACCGACAAATTTTTTCTGGATGGTTTGAAAAGCTGGTTAAAGAAAGGGTACGTAAAACACGATACGTCGCATGTCATTCCATACAAAGCAATGAACATCCCAAAAGGAGCAGAAAAAACAGGAAAGAAGTTCGCAAAAGCATTCCGCGATGAAAAAGCAATCATCGGAGTGTTTGATGAAGGTTGTATGGGCATGTACAATGCAATCATCCCTGATGAACTATTGCATCAAACAGGAGTGTTTAAGGAACGATTGAGCCAATCGACTCTCTATGCAAAAATGCAAACGGTGAGTGTTGAAGATTCCCGACGGGTTTTTCAATGGATCAAGGAAAAAGGAATGCGTTTCAAATTCGGGAAGAACGAAACAACAGATCTTACAGAAGCGCAGGTTCTCTCGCAATGTGCCATGTATATTGCCGCTCTCAGACTGGCAGATGAGTTCGGCTGCGACGCGATAGGGATTCAATATCAGCAAGGTTTGAAGGATCTTGTTCCGGCTTCAGATCTGGCCGAAGGATTATTGAATAATGTAGACCGTCCGCCAGTGTTTCATGAATCGACCGGCAAAGAATTGTATGATGGAGATGCACTTCCTCATTTCAATGAAGTGGATGAATGCGCGGGCCTCGATGGTTTAGTCACATACTCTCTTTGGAAACAATTGGGATTTGAACCGGAAAACACTCTCCACGATTTACGATGGGGGAGAACGTATAAAGATAAAAAGGGTGAAGAGTTTGTTTGGGTTCTGGAAATATCCGGTGCAGCACCCCCCGCTCATTTTATCGGCGGTTATAAGGGGGCTTCAAGCGAACGTCAGCCGGCAATGTATTTCAGACTGGGCGGCGGTTCGCTGAAAGGAATAAGCAAACCCGGAGCAATAGTCTGGAGCCGCGTTTTTGTTGCCGACGGAGTTTTGCAGTATGATATTGGTGTCGGAAAAGTTGTTGAACTTCCGCAGAGTGAGACCGAGGAGCGGTGGAAACTCACAACATCCGAATGGCCCATTATGCATGCAGTTCTGCACGGTGTTACACGCGACCAAATGATGGCACGCCATAAATCGAATCATATTCAAGTCGTATATGCTCCCGATACGATGAGTGCGATGCAGGCAATGTTTACAAAAGCAGCAGCGATGAAAGAACTTGGGCTTAAGGTGCATTTTTGCGGAATCAATAAAAAAGGAAAATGATGCGCACGCTTCTTCGTAACCATATCGGACGAGCTGTACTGTCACTTGTGCTTGTGATGATCGTCGGTGTGTTGTTCAATGCGGAAGGGACATTCTTCCGATGGGATACACACCGCGACATGCTGCGGCAGGTATCGGTGTACGGAATTCTTGCCGCCGCTTCCACTATTGTCATCGTTACCGGCGGGATCGATCTTTCTGTTGGAAGTCTTCTCGGACTCTCTGCAGTCCTTTTTTCTCTCTTCTCCATTCATTGGGGATGGGGACCGGTCCAGTCAATTGCGGCTACGCTACTGATCGGTGTTGTTTGCGGAATGATATCCGGCGGCGTGATTGGAAGATTCAAGATCCAGCCATTTATCGCAACACTTGCCATGATGGTCTTTGCGCGAGGAGTGGCGAAACTCGTCTCAGGTGGACAGAAAATATCATCGGCGGTTCAAACAGCCGATGGTTCGTATTCCTATGTTTCTGTCCCGGAAATATTTGATAGTATAGGAACGAGAATATGGAACGACAATATTGCGGTTGTCACTCTTCTGATGATCGCCGTACTGTTTGCTGCGTGGATATTTCTGTCTCAGACAGTTGCCGGCCGCGAACTGTATGCGATAGGCGGGAATGAAGAAGCAGCAAAATATTCCGGCGTTTCAATTCCAAAAAATATACTTCTTGCGTATTCGATTAGCGGACTCTTCTGTGCGGTTGCCGGAATTGCACAAGCCGCTCAGGAAATGCAGGGAGATCCCGAAGCGGGCGCGTCGTACGAACTTTCGGCAATTGCCATGGTTGTTATCGGCGGAACAAGCCTCCGCGGCGGTATCGGCGGCATACATCTTACAATTCTTGGAATACTCATTATTGGATATCTTGAAAAAATCCTGAGCATCAATGCCGTTGGAGAAGAAACACGGTTGATGCTGACGGGAATAATTATTCTTGCTGCTGTAGTATTTCAAAAGAAAGGTCATTGATATGAACTATCGTTTGTTATCCATAATTCTCATGACAATCATTATTGTCGCTTCAGTTTTTCCGCAAGCCCCGGCGTATACCATTGGGATGAGTCAGTGTAATTTAGGTGAACCATGGCGCGTTCAAATGAATGCCGATATCAAAAAAGCTGCTGAGGCACATCCCGAGATTCGAATGGTTTTTAAGGATGCGCAAAATGACAATCTCCGGCAGTCGGCTCATATCGATGAATTTGTCAGATCGGGAGTGAATCTGATCATTGTTTCTCCGAAAGAAGCTGCGCCAATGACGAAGCCGATCAGTGATGCATACAGGAAGGGAATTCCAGTCATCGTTCTCGACCGCAGAGTGGTGGGAAATGATTACACCTGTTTTATCGGTGCCGACAATAAAAAAATCGGCAAAGCCGCCGGCAAATGGATAGCCAAACTTCTTGGTGGCAAAGGGAAAATTGTTGAACTGAAGGGATTGATGACCTCCACACCGGGTCAGGACCGGAACAGCGGATTCAGAGAAGGGATTAAAGGGAGCAGCTGCGAGATACTTTTTGATGCAGACATGAAATGGCTGGAGCCGAACGCCCGAAAAGAAATGGAATCAGCGCTGAGCCGGTTTACGCAGATCGATCTTGTGTATGCTCATAACGATCCAGGTGCACACGGTGCGTATCTGGCAGCAAAAGCTGCCGGCAGGGAACATACCATAAAATTTGTCGGGATCGACGGACTTCCTCAGGAAGGCCAAATGTATGTGAAGCAGGGAATTCTTTCAGCATCATTCGAATATCCCACGGGAGGCCGTGAGGCGATCGAAACTGCCTTGCAGATCCTCAACGGAAAAAAAGTATCACGCGAGATCACTCTTCCTTCAAAAGTATTCACAAAAGAAAATATCGATAAAGGGGGGGAGGCGCTGCCCGAATGAAATATCTGATAGGAGTTGATGTTGGTACCGGAAGTGTTCGTGCCGGTGTTGTTGACCTTTCGGGAACCATGATTGGTTTTGCGTCGAAGGATATCCGTTTATGGAAAACCGGCGAATCGTTCGTGGAACAATCATCGGAAAATATTTGGAGCGCCGCATGTTCTGCTGTTCGTCAAGCGGTTGATCAGGCCGGAGTTTCTCCGGGAAATATTGTTGGCATTTCCTTTGATGCTACATGCTCGCTTGTGGCTTTAGGAAAGAATGATAGACCGGTCACTGTTTCGCAGTCAGGCAATGCTGAACAGAATATTATTGTTTGGATGGATCACCGGGCGGTCAATCAAGCGGCAACAATTAACAAAACGAAACATGCTATGCTGCGATATGTGGGTGGAAATATGTCGCCGGAAATGCAGCCTCCGAAATTACTCTGGCTGAAACAGAACTTACACGAAGCATACAATTCTACGGTGAAATATTTTGATCTGGCCGATTTCATGGTATATCGTTCCACCGGGATCGATGTGAGGAGTATCTGCACTACAGTGTGTAAGTGGGGTTATGACGGACAGCGCGGTGCGTGGGACCGGACATTCTATAAAAAAATCGGTTTGGATGATCTTATTGCCAATGATAAGATCGGCACGAACGTAATGCCGATGGGAACTACGGCCGGAAATCTTTCCCGTCAGGCATCGATCGATCTCGGACTTCTTGAAACAACGCGCGTTGCAGTCGGTATTATTGATGCGCATGCCGGTGGAATCGGTGTGCTCGGCATGGGATTTTCAAAGGTCCCGGCTCCGGCAAAATTAGAACAGATCGTTGCCTTAATTGGCGGAACATCTTCCTGCCATATGGCAGTATCGAAAAAACCAAAATTTATCAGTGGCATTTGGGGGCCGTATGCCGGTGCCATGCTTCCGGGCTATTGGCTTACAGAAGGGGGACAAAGTGCAACCGGTTCGCTGATAGACTATATCATACGTGCCAACAGCACATATCCGCTTATTGTTGAAGAGTCCGTAAAAGAAGGGGTATCAATCTATGAGTATCTCAATAAGAAAGTTGATGAACTCAAATTGAAAGAACATAAAAGCGCTGATCTTGCAAAGGAGATCAACATTCTTCCGTATTTTCTCGGGAACAGATCGCCGCATGCGGACCCTTCTGCCCGCGGAGTTATCAGCGGTATCACTCTCGATGATAGCATTGAATCGGCTGCACGGCTTTATTATGCAGCCATTCAGGCTGTCGCATATGGAACGCGTCATATCATTGAAGAGATGAACAAAAAAGGGTACCGGATACAGCGCATTCATGCCTGCGGCGGAGGAACAAAGAATCCTCTCTGGCTGCAGGAACATGCAGACATCACCGGATGCGAAATACTTTTACCCCGCGAACCTGAAGCAGTGATTGTTGGAACGGCGATGCTGGCATCGGTCGGGGCGGGAGTATATGCTTCGATTGCCGAAGCCTCAGTGAAAATGAGCGGCGTGGGAAAACTGTACTCGCCTGATAAAAAGAGCGCTCAATTCCACCGGAAAAAATATAATATCTTCCGGCAGATGTATAAAGACTTCAAAAGAATTCAGAAATTAATGTAACAGACTGACGTAGACAATTCGTTATCGTAGCGCGGTATCTGAACACCGATCCGGTTGTTTCCGGAGTTTCAATCTTTAAAGAGATTAAATACAAGAGACTTCTGAAATATCTCAAATCTATGTCAGGATGAAAAAGCAACAGTTATTCTGAAGGAGCGTAGCGACTGAAGAATCCAGAAACTGGATCCTTCACTTGCCCCTTTGGGGCTTCGTTCAGGATGACAATGGACAACTAATTATTCAGATGTCTCTACAACATATTTGTGCAAACATATGAACATGACGGAATGGAAAAAATCAATTTATACAAACCCGAAGCGATCGGCATTGCCGATCATGACTCATCCCGGATTAACGATCATCGGAAAAAAAGTTATTGATGCGGTCAGCAGCGGGGAGGTCCATTTCAATGCGATAAGGGCGCTTGATGACCGGTATCCCGATTCTTCAGCAGCCGTAAACTGTCTGATGGATCTTTCCGTTGAAGCAGAATGTTTTGGCAGTCAGATCAATTTTTCCGAGAATGATCTTCCGACGGTGACAGGCCGGATCGTGTATGATGAAGTGACGGTCAGGTCATTAAAAGTGCCGCAACTGAACACAGGCAGAATACCGCATTATCTGAATGCAACCACTATGGCGGTAAAAGCCTTCCACCACAAACCGGTTTTCGCCGGATGCATCGGACCTTTTTCGCTTGCCGGAAGACTGTATGATATTTCAGAGATAATGACGGCAGTGTACGAAGAACCGGATACGATACTTCTTCTGCTTCAGAAATGCACATCGCTGTTAAGGGATTATATTACAGCATTCAAAAACACCGGCGCCAACGGAGTGATCATGGCTGAGCCCGCTGCCGGTCTGCTATCTGCTGATCTGTGCGATACATTTTCTTCCAACTTCATCCGGACGATCGTCAGTGAAGTGCAGGATGAAACATTTGCGGTGATGCTGCACAATTGCGGAAACACAGGACAGGTAACACAATCCGTGATCTCCACCGGCGCTGCCATGCTGCATTTTGGAAACAATGTTGATATGGTGCAAACGCTTCATGAAGTTCCGGATGATCGTATCGTCTTGGGGAATCTGGATCCTGTTGGAGTAATGAAAATGCAGAGACCGGAAGAGGTCTATGCATCCACGTTGGAGCTTCTCACCGCAACCAGAGGGTTCCCAAATTTTGTCATCTCTACCGGGTGCGATACACCTCCCGGTGTTCCATTCGAAAATATTAATGCCTTTTATCAAGCGGTACGTGATTTCAATGGTAATCTTTGGTAAGAGGTCCGCGGGTTAAAAGGCACTTTGGTCAATTTTTCTTCAAAAGAACAAATTTCGCTGATTTTACGCCATTTAAAAATCCTTCATTTTCCTGCATTCTCCTGTCAAAACAGTTTGTCACTCCAGCAATGGACTTCTGTAAATTTAATTTCCTGTAATTTGAAGAAATTACAATTTCATTTTATTTTGTCCGCAAAAAATCATCCAAAATTCGCTAAATAAGGCGTTTATTTTCTAATTCGACTGGCATTTGCATTGCCATTATTAAGATAGACTTAATAATGGAGCAAATGATGTCACGGAAAATGATGATGGTTTTAAGCTTAATCAGCATTTCCTACGTTTTCGGACAAACCGGAACGTATAAAGATGTCGCGGTTATTATTAACGTGAACAGCTCAATTTCTGACAGCGTTGGAACGTATTTTATCAACGAACGTCATATTCCTCTCCAGAACAGAATCTACGTCTCAAGCCCGGTCACCGAAGAAATCGACAGCATTCAATTCCAGTCATTACGCAGTCAGGTAGAATCGTACTTAACTGTGAACCAGATGAAAGACAGCATCAATTATATCGTTACGACAAAAGGTGTTCCGCTGAAAGTGAAACGGAGCGATATGATGGCGTCATCTTCGGTTGAAAGTGAATTATCGCTGATCCTCGGACTTTATTCGGGATACATTCAAAAATCAGGACGCATAGTCTCGCCGTTTTATCGTCAACGAAATCATTTTACCCATCTTCAATATGGTATCTACATTGTAACCCGTTTAGACGGATACAATTTCAATGATATTAAAAAAATGATCGATCAGTCCAAAACAATTGCGCAGGTTATACCGGCTGAAGCGCAATTCGTTTTTGATCAGGATCCCACATGGAATGCAACCGTACCGAGCTTAAATACAAACATGGCAACAAGTGCAACGACACTTGGCGCACGAGGATTGAACGTGACGTTGAATACGACCACAACCTATTTGACCTCGCAGCAAAATGTTTTGGGATATACCAGTTGGGGAAGCAATGACAGAAACTCATCGTTTCATGGCTTAGTGAATAACAGCTGGATGCGCGGCGCGATTGCCGAAACGTATGTTTCAACATCCGGCAGAACGTTTACATCTCCGGCTGTGTATGGACAGTCCCTGATCGCAGATCTTATCGCAGAAGGAATTACAGCTACAAAAGGATATGTGTATGAACCGTATTCAAGCGCAATGACCGATGTTTCAGTACTTTTTGATCTCTATACTACAGGGTATACCGTATCGGAATCATTCTACAGCGCTTCGCCATATTTATCATGGATGGATGTTGTTATCGGTGATCCGAAATTCAGATTGATAGCTTCGCGGCTTCCTTCTGATTTTGTGGCTGAAGTAAGCGGAACAGAATCCAATCCGCTTCCCGTAGAATTGGTCTCTTTCAATTCAACCGTAAAGAACAATACCGTAACGCTGCAATGGAAAACCGCAACGGAACTGAACAATGCCGGATTTAACATTGAAAGAAGGCAAGTGAACGACAGCAAAAATAGTGAATGGAACACGATAGGTTTTATAGAAGGAAACGGAACAAGTAATGCTCCGAAAGAATATCTATATAATGACAAACTCTCATCCACCGGAAACTATGAATACCGTTTGAAACAAATCGACCAGAACGGAAAGAGTGAATACAGCAATTCAATAACAGTGCATATTTCCATGCCGGTACGGGCAGCGTTAGACCAGAATTATCCGAATCCTTTTAATCCCTCAACATCCATCAGTTTTACGCTTCCGTCATCTGGTATGACGCGCATGTCGGTGTATGACATCACAGGAAAAGAAGTTGCACTGCTTGTGAACGGCGAATTGGCATCGGGAAAACATTCCGTTCAATTTAACGCCGGTCAATTATCAAGCGGACTCTATTTCTATACGTTAACTGCAAATAATTATACAGAAACAAAAAAAATGATGCTTGTAAAGTAAGGTCATTTTTAAGATAATAACCAATCCTTTCCGCTAAACAATTCTTCTCATTCTAACCGACTACCACGACAATTACCCTAGGTAATTGATCGTCCTGCAGAACCAGTGTTGGAATAATGCTGCACAGTTCTGCTCTTCTAATTCTCCTTTGCGTGGGATCTCTCTTTTTTGAATACATTTACCGGATCTGTCGATGGGACATTACGTCCAGCGTATCTAAATTGATAAATTTATGGCGTTTGGGAGATATTTTGGGCCGTAGAGTGCCAATATGTACTCCTCTATTATATAAGCCGATAACTAATGGGAGATAAAACCGATAATTGCGAAAGATAAAGGCATTCTGAGCATGTTTATATATTTAAGGCATATATCTGACTGGATATCATTATTTAGGTAACCCAAAAATTTCCCGCGGTCCCGTTGCAGAGGTGAAGTAAAAAAGATAAAAATATCCGATGTTGAGTAATTATGCTCCTTTTGGAATACCTTGCGCTCGCGGAGTAGGGACTTGCTTGCGATAAAAATACACCGTAACATTGCCGGATCAGTCAAGAGAAAAAAACAAATTGTGATATTGGCAACATTAGAACTTTATAATCCCAATACAGTTTGTGAACTGAAATATTTTCGCTAACCTCTATGCAAATCCTGCTCCTTAAATTTCTCTCATCAAACAATTAGTCTTTTCTAATCGAAAAATGTTTTTTAATAAAAAACTATTTTGTTATTCTCTATGAGCGGATTGAGCGGTTTGTATAACATCAATACTCGTGAATAATAAAAAAACTAAAATTATTAATAACTCTTACACTCAATAAAAAGGACAGCACACCGTGAAAAAATATTTTACTATCAAAAAGATTTTCATGCTGTCATTACTTGCCCTTCTCAATACCACATCGATATTTGCACAGAGCAATGGAGATTATCGTAGTGTTGCCAGCGGAAATTGGACTGTTCCAGCAACTTGGGAAAAATATAACGGCTCAGGATGGGATCCCGCGTCTACTTCCCCAACTAGTGCCGATGGTGTAATTACTATTTCGGTCGGGTCCACAGTGACAGCAAATGCCAGTGTAACCGTTGATCAGCTTGTTGTGCAAACTAATGCTGTTTTAATTATTGGAAGTGGTACATTTAAAATTATCGGATCAACTAATACCTTAAATGGAACACTGTCGATAAGTTCAATTGCAAACCTAGCAACGGCAACAGATCAAATATTCATGACCAATGGTAGCACCATCCAATTGCAAGAAGGAGGGCAATTTACGGGTAATGCTAGTGGTTCCGCTCAAATATTTACTGATGGAACGTGTTCAATTATTGTTTCAAGTTCGAGCAATACTTTCTATCCGGTTGTTTTAGCTCAGACTGGTACATTAACCATTACAAGCAATGGATCATCAGGATTTATCGATGGCGGAATATATGTAGGACCAAATTCAAGCTTAGGTCCAGTTGTGATGAATATTCCGTCATCAAAGCAGATAACATTTAATAGTTATATTAAAGTTCGTCCGCAAGGGACAGTAAGTGGTTCAGGGATGTTAGTATTTTCTGCTGTTAATGCTCCAGCCCAAGGCAACACTGCAGCTGAGTTCCAAAATAATGGTGTGGTATCTGTTGATGTTAAATTTCAACCAACTTCGGTGATACTCCAAAGTTTCACATCTACAACTGCAAGCGGTAGTGCGAGAACGTGGGGGAATGTTGAAATAAATAATAATGTTACTGTGACCGCAGCATCTTCAAAGATCAATGGTATCTTAACACTAGCAAGCGGTACATTTAATAATAGTTCAAATAATATTACTCTTGGCAATAGTGCATCAATTATTCGCGCAAACGGTTCTTTGACCGCTGCTCCAACATTTGGAACAAGTGTAGACGTCACTTATTCAGGCTCGTCTGCCACACCAACAAGTTATGAACTTCCAACCTCAACGTCTGTTCTCAATAATTTGTCGATCAATAATTCCAACATCGTTACATTGAGTGCAAATCAAACAGTAAATGGAATACTGTCAATCGCTACAGGTACACTTGCCGATGGCGGATTTACCGTGATTGCAAAAGGGAATGTTGCAAACTCCGCGATGCATAGCGGATCAGGAAAAATATTGTTAAGCGGCGGTGCATCATCGCATATATTATCCGGATCAGGTACATATGGCAATGTTCAAATGAACGATGTTAATGGTGCAACATTAACCGGAAGTCCGACCTTAAATGGTACGCTGACACTCACTAACGGTAAAATTACAACAGATGCGAATACGATCACGATCGGATCATCTGGTTCGATTAGCGGTGGTTCATCTTCATCATATGTAGAAGGAAAATTAGCAAGAATATTTGGTGCTATTGGTTCAAAGAATTTTGCTATTGGAAAAAGTGGTAACTATAGACCGCTGAGTATTAATTATACGTCTCTCGATAATCCGAGCATAGTAACTGCAGAACAGTTTGAGACTGCTCTTGCAGGATCAGTCCTGCCCGGTATTACACTCTATAATAATCGCCATTGGGAAGTAACGCAAACAGGGGCATCAAGCTTTTTGTATAACATTACATTGGATGGTACAGGGTTTAATCCAACCAACACTGCTAAAATCATCAAAGAGAATGGAACACAGGTTGCATACGATGCGACAGTATCGTCGAATAATTTTACTGCGACAGGTTTTTCAACTTTTAGCGGTTATGGTGTGGGACAATTATTTGTTCCGACTATTTCCGGTAACGCAGGTGTAGCCGGTGCAACGATAAGTTATACGGACGGTTCGCCAAAGACAGCAATAGCGGATGATGGCGGAATTTATACCTTTACCGTATCTAACAATTGGTCCGGAACAGTAACACCAAGTAAAGCAGGCTATACATTTTCACCGTCAAACTATTCATATACAAATACTTTAACAGATCAAGCAGCGCAGAACTTTACAGCCTCAGCAATCACTTATTCAATATCGGGTAATGTCGGAATTGCCGGAGCTACGTTAAGTTACAACGACGGTGGTGTACAGATAGCGACAGCTGACGGTAGTGGAAATTATACATTTACCGTACCGTACAGTTGGTCGGGGACAGTCACACCTGCTATGACAGGACATACATTCTTACCAGCAAACATAGTCTATACAAACGTTCTTGCAAACCTAACGGCACAAAATTATATAGCTCTAGTATCTATTTCCGGTAATGCTGGTGTTGCTGGAACAACGATAAGTTATACGGATGGTATACCAAAAACAACTACGGCCGATGGTAGCGGAAATTATTCGTTAACAGTTTCTAACAATTGGTCTGGTTCTGTAACTCCGAGTAAAACCGGTTATTCATTTTTACCGACAGACATTGCTTATAGTACAATAACATCCGACCGAACTGCACAGAATTATACTGCAACAGCTATCACGTACACAATATCGGGTAATGCCGGGACCGCCGGTGTGACAATGAATTATACTGATGGGACTGCAAAGACGATGTCGGTCGATGGGAGCGGAAATTATTCATTCACGGTATCCTATAATTGGTCGGGAACTGTAACACCGAGTAAAACAGGATACACTTTTGTACCAGTTAACAAAACATACTCTAATACACTCGCGAATGTTGCATCGCAGGATTATGTAGCATCTGTGATGACTGTCTTCCTATACCGTAGCAAGGGAACAGGAAATTGGAGTGATCCGGCTACGTGGCAAATTAATAATGGAGATTGGATCGATGCTTCTGTTGCACCGACAAATGTGAATTCAGATTCTATCTTGATTTTGAATTCACACACAATTGCTGTAGATGCATCCTTGACAGCGGATCAGTTAAATATTGAAACAGGCGGCAATCTAACGGTCGGTGCTGTTACCTTCGCACTTGTCGGTAATTCTAATACTGTTAATGGAACACTTTCTATTGAGGGGACTGTTGATCTTAGCTCAAGTTCATCTAATAATATTAGAATATCGAATGGTGGTATTCTTCAAGTGCAGGAGGGGGGACACTTAAATGGGAATGCTGGTCTTTTTCCACAAATTATCACTAATGGAACGTGTTCAATTATTTTATCAAGCACGAGTAATACTTTCCAACCCGCAGTGCTTACTCAAACCGGAATTTTGACGATGACCAGCAATGGTTCAACCGGATTCATAGACGGTGGAGTTTATATAGGTGCAAATCCAACATTAGGGACCGGCGAGGTAATAATTCCCGCATCTAAACAAATAACGTTCAATAATT
The DNA here is from genome assembly GCA_903861125.1 of uncultured Ignavibacteriota bacterium. GTDB lineage: Bacteria > Bacteroidota > Ignavibacteria > UBA10030 > UBA8401 > UBA8401. The sequence goes on along the minus strand of CAIOTF010000009.1, from coordinate 310 downwards.
ACGTTAAGGTTCGTGTACAAGGAACTGTAAGTGGATCCGGACTTATAATATTTTCAGGTGTACACGATCCAACTATTGATAAAGAGTTCCAGAATAACGGCATTGTGTCAGTTGATGTTAAATTCCAACCGACTTCTTCAGTGTCGCAACAGATTAATTCCAACATATTTGGTGGTCCAAGAACGTGGAAAAATATAGAAATTAATAATTCGACTGGGGTAATTAAAAATGGAGCAAATTCTCAAACGATAACCGGTACAATTACACTTACGAGTGGAACCTTAAACAATACAACCAATAATATCACTCT
>CAIOTF010000008.1 GCA_903861125.1 uncultured Ignavibacteriota bacterium | reverse complement strand
TAACGACTTTACAAACACGGTTGAAGAAACTACACGGTTATAAACTTGTTGCTCAAACAATTGATAGGTTGCATCCAAAGAAACAATCTAAGTTACGGTTAGCGGCTTAAAATTATTTACACAACTATTGACTATGTCTCTTGCCAAGCATTTTCAATCCAATAAGATTAATTTCTTTTATTTTTCCATCTTTTGAGATTGCAAAGTATCCGGACGGGGCAAAATCATACAGTTCGGTGTATTTGTATAGTGCAGTTTCTGCCTGTTCTTTGACCATCATCAGTTCTTCATTCTGAATCTCCAGTTCAATCTGGTGCACTTCTAATTCTTGAACGAATTTCAGCAATTCGATTTCAGAAAAATTCGTCACGCTGTCAGATTTTTTCATTTTCTGCATTTCTACTGCTTTTTGGCGTAGAAGTACTGCATCGGACAGTGTTTTATTTTTTTTCATTCTGGCATCCCTTTAAACGCAATCAATAGCTTCAACAACACTGATGAACATAAAGCTGTAATTCAATCCGGATGAACCAAAGATGACTGGTATCGTTAGGATATATTCAAAGGAGGGAGAGAAGGACGTGGATTTTCCTCTGAAGACGACCGACCGAACAGAAACAGCAAGCCGATTGTCACCGGCGCCTCAACAAGGTTTTTAGGCGCGTATTACAGCTGGTATTACACTTATGTAGTCATTTCCACTATTAAGTTCCACTGAAATAATTTCACACTCGACCGATGGAAGTCTTTTTAAGCTCAGTCTGACCGCATCACTCGTTTTAGCTGCGGATTCTATCGGTCCCGTATTATAACCGAATTTCCGAGATTTTGAACCGGCGCATTTTAAAATAATGAGGACGGACTTCCGTCCCTACAAATATTCTCTGCGTCCTCTGCGGTGCTTGCTTTATATTGCCACTTCGAATATTTACTTTTTTAATAATAAAAAAGGACGTTCATTTACCCGTCCTTGTATTCCATTTTCCTATTATAGTGCTCTACCTTTCGCAATAAATTGCGGTTTGGCGGAGTGTGCCTGGATGATTATCGGGATGCGTTGTTCACATGGCTCCTTAACTTATTTCATTAACAGTAATTTCCGTGTCTGCGATTTACCGCCGGATGTAAGCCGCGCAATATACATTCCGCTTGATAATCGTGTCCCGTCAAACTGCGCATAATAATATCCCGCTTCCTTCACTTCGTTCTCCAGTGTTGCCACTTCTCTGCCGAGAGCGTCATAGATCTTGAGAGTAGTAAAGCTATTGGCTGATAACTGATAACCAATCGCTGTTGTGGGATTGAACGGGTTGGGATAGTTCTGTTGTAATAAAAAAGTGTGCGGTGTTTCAATATTGGCGGAGACAGACGTTGGGAGAAGAGCTTTATCAGTTTTATATGCCCGGTAACTATACACTCCTTCGGGCAATGTCATTTCAAATGCTTTGGCCCCTTCCGATGTAACTTCAGTCACGGACGGGTTCGTTGTTCCCCAGTTGATTAATGTATTTCCATTGCGCAGCCTCTGAACATTCCCCATTGCCGGTCCGAAATAATCCGGCGTATTTCGGTACTGCCAGACGAGCGTTGCAGTTTTTTCTTTTTCGTCAAGCCGGTATTCTACGGCACGTGAAAATTGCGGCGTGTGATAATTTCCGTTGTCATACAGCGTTACATGTCCGTTGGCAATGCGGCGGATGGCGTGCTGATGAGAAAATCCGATGCTGTCATTCGTGAACGTGAATTGATTGTTCTTTCCCCCCATCCTCCAGATGATCCCTCCCGTTTCGCGATTGATCTTTGTGATCTCATCCAGATGACGCGACGACAATAAAATGTTGCCGTCGGTGTCCACCTCAAGGGCATTGGCATGAACATAGTCGATCGTTCCAGCGGTAAAATCCAGATATGTTGCATCGGTGATGTTGAAATGATCCCAGCTGCGCCATTGAAAGACAATATTATTGTCCCTGTCCATTTCCTGAATGACCAGTCCGAGCACAATAGCTTCAGGGTTTCCGTCCGGCACAATAGAACTCATATCGATCTGCTGAACATCCATACCCAAATACAGAATATGTCCGTTTGCCATGAACTGAAGATCGTGTGCATCCGTACTGATTCCATTCTTGCACTGATACGTCTGATTAATGCTAAACGTACTATCCATACCCCAAAAAACACCCTGATTCCAAAAGGTAAATTCACCGTTCGGCTGCGGCTTGAAATCAAAACAATTTCCGGTCATTTTTCGATAAAAAAGAGGATTGCACGACTGATCCAGAATCATTAAATACGGCGAATAGAGACCCGTATTGGAATAATCGAGATTGCTTAAAAACAGCAGACCTGTTTCCGGCCGGTCTTCTTTCAAAACGGTTGTTGATGGAAAATCTTTCGGCAACGTTATCAAAGAGGGAGAATCAGCATGATCGGATTGGATGGGATGTGATCCGTCCGTTTTTGCCGCAGCGTATAACGCAGAAGCTTCCGCCATTTCAAGATCAACAGTTGATTTGTATTTTCCCCGCGGTACCGTTATTGGTGTCACTGTAAAAGAATAGTGAAAACTCTCAATGGTCCGTCCTGAAACAGTCTGCACACCGGAGAGAAACATAACCGTGACCACTTCCCCGTTGGTGAAGGGTTGAACGGGCACTACAATAAGTGTGCGCTCATCATCCGATATTTTTACCGTTGCCTCGCGGTATCCGCCGGACGAACAAAATAGTGACACGGTACCGGCATGAACTGTTGCTGCGTCAACATTTTCATCTAAGCGTACGATCACCGGAGATGTTGTAGAAACATAGCGGGCATTGGGGAGCGGACTAATATATCGGATATGTTGCGGCAGCGGCAACGGAAGTGCATCTGTAATGAACGGGATACCGAATTGTATTACAAGAGTAACGATAAGCAGATATTTTTTCATAAGCGGATAATTGATGCAGTTCAGTACATATTACTGCAATTTCCGTGCCGCCCATTTTTGTCGCAATACTGTCTGTTTTCGACATGTTATCCGGAGATAATATGCATGCTATGCACTCATTCGCGCAAAGTTTGCATCGTTACCGTTAGAAGGTAGAATATGAAAATATATTCCGGAGTTTGAATCTGGAAGAATGAAACAAGAGAAGAAACTCTTTGTCCTTGGAGAGATAACTATTTTGTTACCGACATTTACAAAATGGTGACCTGGGGAAATTCCTTTTTATGCGGAACCCCCGGAAGCCGGGGATTCCTTACGGCGGAAGACGGATCATTGTTTCTGATTACCACTGGCGCTGCCGAAAATCCAAGCGTTGATCAAAAAAAAGTTTTGATGTACACTTACTGATACACGAAAGATTTTTTCAATCCTGCAACCATCACTTCAAATTCCCCTTTTTCCGTGACCCATTTCAGTTCTTTATTCACAAATGCCACATCGGCTGCGGTAAGTTCGAACATTACTTGCTGAGTGGCTCCCGGTTCCAAAGTGATCTTCGTGAATTTCCGTAATCGTTTTACCGATGGAGTGATGGATGCGAACATATCTTTCGAGTAAAGCTCTACAGCCTCTTTCCCCGCTTTTGCGCCGGTGTTTTTCACCGTAACGGATATTTTCAGTACGGCATTTCCGCGAAGTGTGTCCGTACTAAGTGTCAGATTACTGTACGCAAATGAGGTATAACTCAATCCAAATCCGAATTGCCATTGAGGATTGAACTCAAGCGTATAGCTGTACGGATCCACTTTTTCCACCGCTTCGTCCAGAAGTTTATGGTCGTACGCGATAATATCACCGGTATTCCGCGGATACGTAAATGGTAATTTGCCGCTCGGGTTAACATCGCCGAACAGAATATCGGCAATCGCCCGTCCTCCCTGCGGACCGGGCCAGTATGCCATAACAATGCCTTTGCATAACGGCTCAATCTCTCTTACAATTCTCGGACGCCCTTCGATCAGAACCATGATCACCGGTTTCCCGCTTTTTGCTAATAATGCTACCAACCGTTGCTGGTCGTCCGGCAGTTCAAGACTGTTAATGTTTCCCGGCGTTTCGGCATACGAATCTTCCCCCGCGCAGACAACAATGTAATCGGCTTTTTTTGCGAGCGCCGTGTTCGATTCAAACTCTTTCACCGTTGCAAATTTCACTTCACCTGCCGCACCCGCTGTTTTTTCTCTGATGGCTGCAAGCACCGTCAGGTCTCGCACATCAAAATATGCAGGATCTTTTCCCTGCCATGTATAGGACCATGCTCCGCATAAACTTGTTTTTGAATCGGCGGTCGGTCCAATGACCAGTATTTTTTTATTCTTTGCCAGCGGTAAAACGTTCTTCTCATTCTTCAGCAATGTTATCGCTTCTCTTGCCGCCTCCAGACTGGTTGTTCTGTATTCCGGTTTTCCAAACTGCACTATTGCCGAGGGCTCCACAAACGGAACATCAAAAAGACCAAGTTCCTTTTTCAACATCAATATTCTTTTTACAGACCGGTCGATCCGCTGTTCGGAAATTCTTCCTTCTTTCACCAACTGGATAAGGTACTGCGTAAAATTGTAGTCGACCGGCACAATGCACAGATCGATCCCGGCTGTGACCGATTGATAGACAGCTTCTTTGTATGATTCCGCCGTCTTATGACGTTCATACAATTTTTTCACATCTTCCCAATCCGATATCACTACACCCTTAAAGCCAAGCTCGTTTCTCAAAAGATCGGTCAACAGGTACCGGTTTGCGTGAACGGGAATTCCGTTGATCTCCGCCGAGTTCACCATTAACGTTCTTGTTCCTGTTTGAACCGCTTCCTGAAACGGCGGAAGGAAATATTCCCTCAGTTGTATGTCGGAAATATACGCCGGTGCTCTGTCCTTGCCCGAAGCAGGAACCGCATACCCGAGATAATGTTTCATGCACGCAGCAACGGAGGTTGTGCTTTTCAGATCCGTTCCTTCATATCCTTTAATGGTAGCCGCTCCCATTGTTTTCACCAGATATACATCTTCGCCGAATGTTTCGGCAAAGCGAGGCCACAGCGGCTGACGGCCCACATCCAATACGGGGGAAAAATTATACCGGATTCCGGAAGCTCTCATCTCCATGGCCGTAATTCGTCCCCCCGCAGTTGCAAGATCAGGATTACGTGTTGCCGCCATTGCCAGATTGTGGGGAAACAACGCAGAACCTTTTGTATAGTTTGTGCCATGCACGGCATCGATGCAATACAACGAAGGGACCTTGTGCTTTTCCAATCTTAGCGTTACGCTTTGAATGGTATCTACTATGCGATGCCATTCGTCAAGTGAATATGCATGGTTCAGCACATTCTGGTACGATCCGACATGATATACTTGTATGGCTTGCTGTAACTTCTCCATATTCAGTACGACGGTCCCGTTTTTTTCATCGGCAATCGTTACCAGAGCCATGTTGGTCATTTGACCCGCTTTTTCCTCGATGCTCATTCGAGCGATAATCGTATCGATCTTCGTTTCGTCAAGTGATTGTGCAAAAAGGCCGGCACCGATGCCGTTGGCCAGAAGAAATAGTATGAGTTTTTTCATAGTGTGTAGGGATGAAATGTGAAAAAATATGTTTACGAACAGACTTTGAACCAACACGCCGATGCTGCGTGCGGAATTTTTTATGTAGTGGTCCGGCATATCGGCGAAGAATAAAAAGAACTGCACGATTGCGAATGGACCAGAAGTTTCAATTACAAATTGATGGTACGAAAATCATAAATGCTGTTCATGGTGAGCAAGTCCCGATGTGCCGTTGTACGGGATGCCGTACAACGCCACTTTACAATCGGAACGCGCCGAACCATGTTTTACTATTTTGAGACTTCTGAATAATTAGTTGTCCTTTGTGCCCATCCTGAACGAAGCCCCAAAGGGGCAAGTGAAGGATCCAGTTTCTGGATTCTTCAGTCGCTTCCTGCCCGACTGACGTCCGCCAGAACGCGAAGCGGGCTGGTCGGTCAGGTCCAAAGGATTCCACGGCCCTTTGGGCCTTCGGAGCGGGCGCTCCTTCAGAATGACTGTTGCTTTGTCATCGTGACGTTGATGTGAGATATTTCAGATGCCTCATTTTAATACTTTCTGCGTAACATTAGCCACAAAGTATTTCACTACGGCGCTTTTTGATGCTGCAGCCAATACTTCACGAACGAACCGGCCGGAGTTGTATTGTCCCACAAACCATTGTTGCAGCTATTCGGTTGTAAGGACGATGCGCTTTCATCCTTATCCCCGTAGCTGAAATTGCACCAGCTAATCGAAACAGTATCCCCGTTGCTTACGTGGCGTTTCATGGCTGTGAGAAATAAAGAACTTGCCGCCGTATCTATTATACCTGCACCGGTTGATTCGCACGTTCCCCATTCGCTGACGAAGATGGGAAGACGGTGGATCTGGCTCACGAACATTGGATATAAAGAACGATGCGAACCCGCATAGAAGTGAAAAGTGAACATCACGTTCTTTGTGTCGTTCAATTTCTTTATGTCAACCGTTTCCAGTTTTTGGTCCCAGTCAGGAGCACCGATAAGGATAATGGCGTTCGGATCATGTTTACGAATGACCGGTACGATACGGTTGGCATTCGAAGCTATCGTATCCCATGTGACCATTTTCCCGTACGGTTCGTTGAATATTTCGTACAGAATATTTTTTTTACCGGCATATCTGGAGGACATCAGCTCAAAAAAATCGGCGGCCCCTTTATGCTGCGGGTCGTTCGGATTTCCGTACCGGTCGTTATGCCAGTCAATAATGCAGTACATGCCGAGCCGTTCGGACCACGCTACACAGCTGTCTATAATAGTGTTGTTGAACGACGGATTCTGATTGTAATTATTCGAATTGCTGTAATTGGCAACATATACAGGCACTCTCACCACGTTCGAATTCCACACTTCGCGCAGAGCCTTAAACCCTTCGTAGGTAATGCATTGCGGCAGATGCATCACTCCAAACAGGCTCATTCCCCTCAACTGATACGGTTTTCCCTCCCCGTTGCAGAGCTGATGACCGAGCACCTGTAACCGGCCATTTTCAGCCACCGGATTTTGCGGCAATAAAATCTGTGCAAGTATAACCGTACTGAGCAATACCAAAAGTTGTTTTTTCATACTATTCTTTTTACCTGACGATATTTATAGGCAACCGTGAAACGCGTGTGGCTTATGATTCTCTTTGTAATTTAATAAATTGCCGTATAGAATAACTATTATTTTTTACAAAATTCTCGGGATATTTTAGTGTACGGTACCACGCGGAAGGTCTTTGGAAATGAGTCTTGCACTACGTAACATGCTGCATGCCGCATTGGGCTGCACAAGAAAACAAAAAGGGACGATCAAAGACCGTCCCTGCATAATGTATTAAAACATTGTTCCTTTGCGTGATACTCTTTTATTTCATCATCAACAATTTTCTCATCTGCGTTTTCCCTGACGATGTCAGTCTCGCAAAGTATATCCCGCTGGATAGTTTCGCACCGTCGAACTGCACACTGTATGTTCCCGCTTCTTTCGCTTCATTCACAAGCGTTGCCACCTCTCTGCCGAGCGCATCATATACTTTTAATGATGTGAAGCCGTTCGCTAAAAGCTGATAGCCGATTGCTGTTGTGGGATTGAACGGATTCGGATAATTCTGTTCGAGCCCGAATTCTTTCGGTGCGCTGACTGCAGTTACTTCAACAGTTCGCGAGTATTCAAACTTGCCGTCGCGGTCGATCTGCTTTAAGCGATACGATGTTTTGCCTGAAGCGGATTTGTCGGTGAAGGAATATGATTTTGGTGCGTTGGTTGTGCCATTCCCTTCCACGAAGCCGATCTTGAGCCACACGTTGTCTGATTGCTGAGTGCTGATTGCTGACCGCTGTATTTCAAAACCGTAGTTGTTTACTTCCGTCGCTGTTCTCCATTTCAATTCTACGCTTTTCTCTGCGATCTCTGCGGTGAATGATGCGAGTTCAACCGGTAATGCGCTTTCCGCATTCGCTTTCAATCGCGGATAATTGGTTCCGATCATTTCCCAAATTGTTGAAAAATTCCACCCCGGAACAGTAAATGTGTTGGATGTTTTCATTTCAGTTGTCGTTTTTCCTGTGCCCCGCGCGTTTGAGACTGTATTTACCGTGTTATCCCAAAATGAATTGGTAATTGTGCCAGAGACTGTACCTACAAGACCTCCGATGTTACTTCCGCTGGTCCCGATGATACCGCTCGAGTAACAATTCGTTATCGTTCCACCGAAGAGATTTCCAACCAATCCGCCCCTATATCCATTACTTGATGTGACACCAACGCTGGAATAGCAATTGCTTATTGACGGGATATCCTCTACGTAACCAATAAGTCCTCCAACATGATAACTGCCGCTAACAGTGCCGCCAGATGCATAGCACAGGGAGATCGTGGCCAAGCCACACCATCCTACAAGCGAACCAACACGGTCTACGCCCGTCACGGTACATCCGGTTACATAACATTTCGTAATAGTCGCTCCACCACTTGCCAAACCAACAAGTGCAGCCGTATTAAAAGTACCTGTGCTGTTAATCGTTGCACCGGTAATACCTAAATTTTGGATCACTGCTGTGGCTCCGTCAACTAGTTTAAATACACCAACATAATCGGATGAACTGGTAATAGTAAAGTTAGATATTTTATATCCAGCGCCGTCATAGTTACCCTTAATCGTCCCGATCGGCGTCAAACTTCCCCCTGCATAATCAATATTTCCTGTTTGCCGAAAATACATACCGGAACAATAATTATTTCCGAGGGTGGTATAACTAGCCAGACTTGTTAAATCAGTTGTATTCGAAATAAGATACGGATCACCGGAAACTCCCGTTCCTCCGCTAAAAATTGCGGGCTGTGCTGTCAATGCTGCTATGGAAATGAACATGGCAAATATTATAAAGTGTTTCATGCAAGCTCCTTATGTTTTAATGAATAATGATTGTTTTATATAGTCGTTTCAAGAAATCGGGTGAAAACCAGCGTATGTGAAATTGCGGGGCACACAAACCAATACCGCCTTCGTGTATTTATCAATCGAAGCAAATTACCGGTCACAATGTGCGGACGATGATGAATGTATAAGAGACTAAACCTGTGTCATGCATTAATCGAGCCCCGATTAAATGGCGATTCTATCCATAATTTGCACACTTGTTTGTTGTGTGTAAACAAACCTTGACGCTTTGGGAACTAATAGTTGACAAAAAAAATAATTGACAAGACAAAATAGTCTTTGAATGGTTAGGCTAAAGAAAAG
>CAIOTF010000007.1 GCA_903861125.1 uncultured Ignavibacteriota bacterium | reverse complement strand
TGCTAAACTGAATAATCCTATAAGTGTAGACCATACTGTAACCGTTGCTGCTAACTCCGTCTTACCGCGTTTGCCAAGAAAAAATGATATTGCAGTGATTACCAAGAGAACGGCCATCGGAATAATATTATAGGAACGATCAAACAAACCATAATACACAACGAAGATGGAAATCACGATTACAGCGACACGACAAGCTGAAATAAAAATATGCTGACGCCGATACTGATCTTCTCTTAATTCATCAGAGGAGTGATAAATATCATTTATTATTGTTGAGAAACTCTTCATCCAATACCTCAATTTCATGGCTTGATTGTTTTGAACAAAATAACCTCTTTCACGCACCAGCGATCCAGAGGTTAACATTCACAGAGCAATCCCACAACATTACCCCTTGGTTATTTATTGCCCCGGCTTTATGGTAAGCAATTTCCCTTATTAAGCCACCTACGAATATTCGTAGGAAGTTATAATTATAATTATAGAAGAAGCCATATTTGAAATGTAAAAGTACTTTGTTATTTCATTTCCAGCACTTCACTGATCTTGGATAAAAAAGCCGACTGTGTATGCGGCTTTCCAATACTTGCAGTCGGTGTAACGCCGCTCATGAGACGAGCAAGTTCTTCTTCGGAATATCCTGATGACATAATAACCTTTACCGTTGGATTGATTTTTTGAAGCTCAATCAATACTTCCTTGCCATTCATCTTCGGCATCGAATAATCAAGAATCACTACATCTATTGTTCGCCATTGTTCTCTATACATCATTACGCCAACAGTCGGATCTTTTGCTATGAGAAGTTGATATGGTGTATCACTGAAAATATCTTGTGTCAATTCAATAACAAATTGTTCATCATCAATCAATAATACTGTAGAAGTGTGAACGATTTTTTCACTTTTGCTTACTTTCTGTTTTAGCGGTTCTATTACCGGTGTGTGGACCGGTACTATCACTTTGAATGTTGTTCCAATTCCTTTTTTGCTCTCTACCATAATTCCGCCGTTATGTCCGCGAACAATTCCTAACACAGCGGCAAGTCCTAACCCTCGACCGACAAATTTTGTGGTAAAGAATGGATCGAATATCTTTGCTAGGGTCTCTTCATCCATGCCAATTCCATTATCCGTTACTTGCAACAATGCATACTCACCTGGTTTTAATACCTGATTATTCAGTTTCCCGAATGGTATTAGGTCTTCCTCGTTAAATGTTACCGATGAAACTGAAATATCTACAATTCCCTGCTGCTCACCAATTGCTTCGCCTGCATTCATTAATACATTTATAACAATTTGTTCTATCTGTGACGGATCACCTTTTATTGTTACCGGTGTTGGTGAAAGATGTTTCGCAATTCTTACATTCTTTAGCAACGATGCTTCCAATAAATCGATGTGTTCTTCTACTGTCTTTTCTAGGTCAATGGCAATAATTTCGACTTTCCCTTTTCCCGAATAAAAGAGCATTTGCTTGGTGAGCGTTGCTGCGCGTTGCATCGCTGTAAACGATCTCTCCAAATTTTTAACTGCGGGGCTATCAAATGGAATTCGTTTTTTTGCAAGTTCTACATTTCCTATCATTGACAATAGTAGATTGTTAAAATTATGAGCAATACCGCCAGCGAGAGCGACGATACTTTCTCGTTTCTGCGTCTCAAGTAGTAGTTTTTCTGATTGTTTGCGCTCAGTGATATCCTGGAGTGTTCCGAAGAGGTGTGTTACTTTTCCATCTGGACCCATCTCCGCAAAACCCATGGCCTGGCATATACGAATATCGTCACCTGGCCGGATAACGGTCAGTTCCATTTCATAAGGCACACCTTCATTAAGTGCATTCTGGACAAGCTGATCGAGCTTTGCCATATCCTTAGGGGAATAGATATCCTTATGTTTAGCATAGGATGGCGTGCCTCTTGCAGGATCCTGCGCCGTAATCCGAAACATCTCGTCCGACCAAGTCACCGTGTCAGTCGCCACATCCCAACTCCAGCTGCCAATGTGCGCAACGTTTTCCGTTCGTGTCAGCATTGCTTGACTGCGCTGCAGCGCCTTCTCCGCCGTCTTGTGCATGGTGATGTCTTTCACAAAGATCAGAAATCGACCGCCTTCGGAGGGCTGGAATTGGACGCTGACTTCGACATCAAAAGTGCTTCCATCTTTGCGGCGGTGTCGTGATTCAAAACGATCATCACCCTTTTCCTTGATTATTTTCATATGGACGGCGGTTTCTTCGACCGTCTCGATCGTCGTCAGATCCTGAATCCTCATTTTCAATATTTCATGTTTGTTATATCCACTCATGCGGCAATAGGTCTCATTCACTTCTAGCAGGTGGCCCGTCATATCCGCAATCCAGAATCCGTCCATAGCTGTCTGGATAATTTCGTGATGAGTTTCTTGCAACCGCTTGCGCTCGGTAATGTCCCTAGAATGAATAATACTTCTTACATGTTTTCCTGAACCGTCATATTCAGCGGTTATGGAATCTTCTACCCAAATATATCCTAACTCTTTTGTTTTTATTCGAAAACTATATTGAAATGTTTTTGTTTGCTGTTCATGCGCCGTTTTAATTATCTCTTGTATCCTTTGCACATCATCCTTATGAATAAAGGAAAATATTGTCTCGAAAGAGATATTTTCCATTTCGTTTTTGTCGTAGCCAAGCATTTTTAATTGACCGTTTGAAATATATTTAACAATATTGTCCTCATATAAAGAAATACCATCTACAGTATTCTCCGAGAGCAACCGGTACATATATTCACTTTGTTCAAGAGATTCTTCCAAACGTTTGCGTTCGGTAATATCGAGAACCATACCGGTGATGGTGAGAGGATTTCCCTTTTCATCACGGTCGCTTATCTTACCAATATCCTGAAACCAAATGTATTCGCCGGTACTATTTTTAATTCGGTAGTCTACCTGATACGTCGGTTTTTTCCCCAGGATATGGTCGCGCATCGCCTGCATTGAAGGCTCATAATCATCTGGATGAAGAAGTGCCGTAAAATCTGAATAATGCTTGAATGATTCGTATTTATATCCAAGAATATCGGTCTTCCTTCGATGAAATCGCACTGCACCTGTTTTACAATCCATTTCCCACCACGCTAAATTACTTGCTTCTAACGCAAATTCAAGATGTCGAATATCAATTGATTCTTTTTGTTTCGTACTCACGGCTCACCTCTATTTAGATAATACTACTTTCGCGCTTTTGCGATCCAGAAGGTAACACTCACAGAGCAACCCACATTTATTCCTTATAATTTGCTTTCACAATAAAATTAATTGTCCATTTTTGTAATTGTAAAAAAGAAAAGGCTCCCGCCTTTCCATCGAGCGTAACAGATACTAAACAACTATTGCTTCGAGGTTGTGTCGGAGGGTCTTCATTATATTATCGGCACTTGAAACGCAAAACGATTGTTACAATATTCACAACCAGCGCTTCCACATTCTTTGTCGAGCCATATGCTGCACACAGAACAAAAAAGACCATCATATTCTTCGTAATGCAATTTTTGAAAGCCACACACTGGTCATCCCTCTTGACCTCACGGGTAACCATATATTGATGTTCCCCCAGTCTCCGTTGAAATTGCCAGGGCAATGTTTAATGGAGAATTATGCTACACGATTTTTTGCATTAAATTTTTTGATCCTAAAATAGATAAACCTCTTTCACGAATAATCGATAAAGAGATAATTGCTCAAGCGTTAGAATATTCAAACTGTAACAAATTAATTGCAAATTATCAATTACGTGAATACATATTTAAATAACCAGAAGTGGCGAATTTAGCGTAATTTTAATTACGACAATTTCGTCTGGTATGTGAATTGATACGATATAAGAAAACGCTTGTGCATTCTCCTTGTGTATCTACGGATACTCTACAGCTTTTGAAGTGAGGCCGCGTCGGAGAGTGAAAAATTTTTGAACAACCGTTTAAAATATGAAACCCTCCGAAGAGGGTTTGTGTTGTTTAAACCGATAGAGACTTCTGAATAATTAGTTGTCCATTGTCATCCTAAACGAAGCCCCAAAGGGGCAAGTGAAGTATCCAGTTTCTGGATTCTTCAGTCGCTTCCTACCCGACTGACGTCCGCCAGAACGCGAAGCGGGCTGGTCGGTCAGGTCCAAAGTATTCCACGGCCCTTTGGGCCTTCGGAGCGGGCGCTCCACTTCACTTCCTTCCATCACGCATATTGTTCTTCGTTTTTGTAGGCGCGGACGATAGACCGTGCCTTAGGGACGGATTTCCATCCGTCCGTACATTTTCTATTTCAACAAAATTAATTTTTTTACACATACATAATTGCCCGATGTCAGTTTGTAGAAATATATTCCACTCGATATTTTCGTACCATCGAACTGCGCAGAATAATATCCCGCATCTTTTACTTCATTCACCAGCGTCGAAACTTCTCTGCCGATCGCATCATAGATCTTAAGAGTAGTAAAGCTGTTCGCTGAAAGCTGATAGCTGATTGCTGTCGTTGGATTAAAAGGATTCGGATAGTTTTGCAGTAATTCAGTGTATGCCGGAAACATCTCATCTGCATTTTTTTCCTTCACATCAACCGTCGGTGATTCTATCATATCAAGCAGCATCGCGGCAATGGGGGCAGAACTTGAGGGTGAATAATTGGTAAGAACAATCACTCCATTCTGCTGGATTGTATCAATGGACATGATCGTGCTGACACCATAGTCACTTCCGACATGCCCCCATCGTTTCTTACCGAGAACATCAAACTGCTGCCATATCAATCCGCCGTATTTATTGAGCGTTGGATACTGAATCGTACGGATAAGCGCTACGGTGGCACTGTCCAGTATTCTGACCCCATCAATTGCACCATAACCAATATGGGCCGCCAGAAACCTGGCAAGCGAACGGAGTGTCGTTCTGAGTTGACCGTCCGGATAGTCGGGATAACCATATAATCCGTGATCCAGATATGATCCACTCCACGTATACGGCCTTGCAATCTGCAGAGAATTAAGATCCTTCAGAAACCATGCAGTATTGGTCATTCCTAGGGGTTGAAAAATACTATCGCGGCAATATTGATCGAACGGTATTTTCGTTATTGCTTCAACCAGATATCCGGCAAGGGCTGCACCAATGTTGCAATATTTGTAAAGGCCGCCCGGCTGTTTTGCAGAATAGTTTGTGGATGAGTAATATTTTCCGCCGGGCGTAAGGTACTCTTGCAAGTAAGTGCCGAGTGCAATCGGTGAATCGCCCATGCTCCAGGTCATTTGGCTATAGGTGTCGCTAATCGAGGATACATGACAAAGCAAATGACGAAACGTAATCGGAATAGCCGGGAACAGAGGATTTCGAACAGGAAACGGGAGATACGCATTAATACTATCGTCCAGCGAAAATCTTTTTTGTTCCCAAAGCTGCAGCAACGCAGTCGCCGTGATAGTTTTCGAAATGGACGCCAGCATGAATATTGTATTTTCCCTTACAGAATCTTGAAGGGGGATATTTGCCAATCCGTAATATCCTTCCCAATATATTTTACCGTTCTTCACAATACACGCCGCAACACCCGGAATATGGTTCACATTCATATGATTTCGAATAAAAGAATCGACATTCGAAACGGTGGTTGTTTTAAAATATTTTACAGGATTAGCCGCACTTTGTGCCAACGCATTCTTTGGTATAAAATAAATGGCAAACACCATCGCAATAAATCTTATCATCTTTTTCATACAACAAATTCCTTACACGAAATGAACAGATGCAGATTTTCTTGAATTGTCTGCATACTGATATAATTATTTTTTTCCCAGCTCTGCGGTAGAAAGGATATGGTTACTTATCAGTCACCATTTTTTTATTTACAGGGTTTTATAATAAAGATATAATTTTAATTTTCCTACTTTGCGGTTTTGACACCATACCATGAATTATGGCGGATGACGAAGCAGTTGCACTTTGACATTGCCGCCGAATGCCATAGTTTCCGGAAAAGTGACTGAATTTATTTTTTATATTTTCAAAAATACATTACCAAACTTGCAATCATAAGCAGATATAAGTAAATTACTTCGCCTTATTGATTATGAACAGGGCACTAACAGGGCACTGAAACTGAGAAAAAGGCTGAAAATTCGATAGTTTGCCGGACTGCATACAACAGCAACTATCGAAATCAGAAGAATTTAAGGAATAATTAACCGGCGCGTTCGTCTAACGGTTAGGACGGAGCCCTCTCAACCTTGAAAACTATTCGCTTTCCAGTCTAAATCCACAAAAAATCGACCATGCTAGTGACTCATTAGTGACTAGCAAATGTTCATCTCAAAGTACACCAACGGAATCTTCTATCTTTATTTTAGAGATTCAAACGGCCTTCGATGTAAAATTTCCACCCGCACCAAGAACAAATCCGAAGCACTAGAGTTTCTCCGCAATCAGAAACTCCCGCAAGATGCGACGAAGAATATTCGTTCGATCATTACTCTCAAGCAATTTAAAGAAGAGTATCTCGCGTTCGTAAAGGTGAATGCTACAGAGCGAACCCATCGCCTGCATGAAATCGCTATACGAAGATTGGTTGAAGTGTTGGGAGAAAATATTTTCATTCACACGATCTCTCCTCGGGATATTGAAAAGTATAAGATCTATTTGTCCCAAACCTTAGATCCAAATACTGTCAACATTCGACTCAAGAAATTGAAACGAGCATTCAATGTTGCCGTCGATTGGGAGTTGTTGGAGAAGAATCCATTCGAGAAGATCTCTTTCCTCAAGGTTGCACACAGAACAATACAGTTCTTACCGCCGGAGGATTTTGAAAAGTTGGTAAGTGTCATCACGGAAGATCAGTTCAAAGATATCGTACTGTTTGCAGTAACGACTGGCTGCCGGAGAGCCGAGATCACCAATCTACGTTGGGAGAATGTGAACTTGACGATGCGTTTTGTTACCATCCAAAGCGATAAGAACTTTCAGGTAAAAGCTGGGCGAATGCGGACGCTTCCTATCTCTCCGTTTCTTATGTCGGTTCTTGAGCGACGATTTCTAAAACGAAAGGGTGCGTATGTGTTTCATAACCGGGGATACAAACTCAGTGACGATTGGCTGACCCATCGGTTCAAACAATACAAGATAAAGGCAGAACTGAAGGACTCCTATAAGTTTCATAGCCTTCGTTCGACATTTGCATCGTGGCTTGTGATGAATCAGCAAGATATTTATTCAGTATCTAAGTTGTTGGGCCATTCAAAAGTAACGACTACAGAGCAGTACTATGCTCATCTTCAAACTGATCGATTGTTCTCGACGATGGTTGTGATAGATAATGTTATTGGGAAGGCATTGGAAGCTAAAAAACAAAAAACCCAACAACCACCTTCGGAGGATGAGGGTATTTTGTAACTTTGTAACATTGTAACATCGGTACTTTTGACCGTATCACTGGTCTAAAAAGTTAAGAATCACTCCAAAAAACACAACAAACTCTTTATATAAAATATTTTTCTCACCAAAGAAATAGATGGAAAAATAAATTAATTCTTAACTTTCCCGTAAAACAGATCAGATTCGCCACTTTCGAGGTTAAAAATGGGTTAAGAATGTTAAGAATGGATTGCGACGTCTAGCCCTTTGTCATTTTGCGGACCACCTAGAGCGTTGAAAAGATGACAAAGTTGAGATAGGAATTATCAAAGTTCTGGACACCAAATGGTACCCTTTAAAAAGAAGCACCCCCAACAGCCATTGCTGACTGTTGGGGGCCATAATTAAACCGATTAAGCCTTCAGCTGTATAAAATCGAAGTTGAAATCGTCATCGCATTCAAACGTTGCCGGTTCAGTAGCTGAACCAAGCAATAAGCTTGAACCGAATGTACCGATGTTCAAACGTACACCTTCAATTTTTTCTACAACAAGCGGTGCCAACTACCTAAAACTTGTTCCGGACCACGGCACCCTTGGTTACCTTCTTGATGTAAGTTTCTAAAGTCTTTGGACCAAGTGCCCTTTCAGAAGTCATTCCCTGCCCGATGTACCTATACAGTTTTCCTTGACCAGTTTCGTACGGTATACCTATTTTGTAACTTTTACCGTTGACCTTAACTTTTATAATAACAAAAAGATTTAACCTTGACCTTGCACTTTCTTTTTGTATAACATTCCATGCTTCTGTACCAGCATTAGCCAAAAACTCTTTTATGCTGTTTGCAGAATATATATCTCTAAGTGGTTTCATTACACCATCAACATTAATATCATCGGTATCAACACTGGCATCAAACAGCATTGCGGTAAGCTTTATCCCTTTGGTTGCCATAAAAGTCCTTAAGAGTAAGTGAATAAAAAAGAAGAAGGCCCAGTAGGTTTCCCTACTGGACCAACTATCCTTAAACATCGTGACGAAGGCCTATAATTCCTTTCCACGACTTTTTAACATACACTTATTAGTTCATTCAAGCAATACTATGAATAATGGATTATGTCCTTCCGCTTTGTCACACTCGCTTAGACAGCGACACGATGATAAATTGGTAGAGAATATTTCCGGATTTAGAATATTATTGCAATGGGTACTTAAAAATAAATTACCCCAGCAGCCATTACTGACTACTGGGGCTTAAATCAGAAAATTACTTACTGACTATGATAAAATCAAAGTCAGAGTTGTTGCCCTTATCGGCCATTACTGCATCAGCTGTACTAGTTGATGCAATTAATTTGCCAAACTGGTCAACAAGCAATCCTCTGTGACCGTCAATATATGTTGTTGTGTGAGTACCACCATCAGATATATCGATTGAAGATACATTAATGATAATATTGTTCACAACTACATCGTTGTGGTCCACAGCATAGACTGATTCAAGATACCCTTTTACAAGTTCTTGAATTTTGTCTCTCAGCGCTGTGTGCTGCATGGATAAATCAACCATGGGATACCTCCAAATTAGGAATGATAGACGATAAAAGCGTCGTCAACGCCGTCAGAGAAACTCTCTCCAACGGACGTAAGTTCAATGTGACGACATCTAACGATTCGATAATTTATTGGCGATTGAACGTAATACTTTTTTGATAGTAAAGCAATCAAGGTTTTGAGGTCACGTTGATTTACTTCAAGATTATTAAATTGACAACCCTAAGAACAACTTTAACAATGTGGAAATAAATATTTAGGATTTTGGCTTTAAGGCAGAAATTAAAAAATCCAGAAAAATTTTCCCGGAACCTCTTCGGCCTTCCTGTTTCCTCGGCTATCTCGAAGTAGAAGCAACCTTTGAATCTCCTGTATGCGGAAGTTGCGACGAGGCTCATTTGGGTCCCATAAACGGGTCCTCTTTTTGGTATAAGATCATAACACATCCTTTCGACCTTCCGGCACTCCCACCAACGCCAAGTCTTTTTCCGAGAGACTTACACAGACTCTAATGGAAAAGTCTCTCAATTCATTTCTTATAAATAATCTATGGAGGTTCAATAAAGATACCTTGGAAGAAAGTCCTTACAGTTGCTAAGGATGTTATCATTGCTGTTTTGTATCACTTGCCCAAGCGAGGTAAACGATGACACAATGGGTAGATGAATGGCTGGCAGAGATCGAACAAAAGGAAGTTCAGGATCAGTTCAGACTGTCGGCACTTCAGGCTGATCAGTGTCTGCAAAAGATCGCTGAGCTTGAGGCAAAGCTGAACGATGTCGAAGCATTAGCAGCAGAGGAACAACTGCTAATCGAGCGTTACAGGCAGACAGAGTCGGACCGTATTATGAAGAAGGTGTCCTATCTGTCAGCTCAGCTTGAGTTCTTCATGCGCGACCACAATGCTAAGACGAATGATAAGTCTCTTGCTTTGGTGCACGGTCAGCTAAAGCTGAGACAACAACGCGATAAGCTTGAGATCGAGAACATCGAACAATTGATGCCAGTTGCATCCGCTAAAGGATTGCTGCGTGTTGTTCCTGAAGCGTTTGAGATCGATCTGCCGAAACTGAACAAGTATGTCAAAGCATCGGGAGATGTTCCCCCCGGAGTGAAGGTCATTTCGGGCGATACAAAGTTTTCATACATCACAATCAAAGGAGGAAGCGATGAACAACGGGAATCGTCCCAAGTTGGAATTGAATCTGGGGCAGAGTCAGCAAGTGACGCTCTTGAAACCGCCGCACATCGGTAGTTCGCAGTATGGTGAGTATTATTTGTATTCAGTAGAAGCAGACGGCGAGGAGAAATCATTCTTTGCCACGCCGGAGATCCACAACCAGATCAGCGAGATGAAGCTTGGTCCCGGTGATACCGTCATGATTCGCAAGCTTGCCGTGCAGAATGGTAAGCGTGTGAATGCAAAGATGATGCTGGAGGTTGTATCGAAAGAACAACCGAAGGCGGAAGTACCGGTGCAGTCGTCGGGTGATAAACTGAAAGATCTTCTTCTTCAGTGTGTTCGGGATGCTGCTGATGTTGTCCGGGAAGCTGGAATTCAGTTTTCGAACGATGAGTTGCAGAAGCTCGCGACGACTCTGTTCATTCAGCGGACGAGGAATGCTTAGATAAAGGAGCCCCCGATGGTTGGGGGCTTATAATTTACGATGCGAACAGGATATCTTTTTCTCTTGACTAGTTCCTTTTTAATATGGTTAGGTGTTATAATATGAGTTTATAACTGCAATTAGAATAAATGCAACAATGCTTACAACTGATACAATTTTAATCATAATATATTTTCTAATGAGATTTCTTAATTCACCATCTTCAATTTCTAAATTATTGTAGGCGTGTTTAATAGTCGTATGATCCCGAAACCATTGAATAGGAGTAACTATTGTCGACGGTGGTTCAACTTTGTAAAATATTTTCGCTGACACTATTTGCCCCCAAATGAGTGATACGATAAATGTTAAAATGGATATTATTGATATTATTTCGACCATATTAGTATTACTGCCTAACGACTGGAGCTAAGCTGCGTTGCAACGTTTTACTGCGGCCACGCGCGCTGGTTTTAAATTGCTAATTACTGGACGGATCGTATGTTGAGTTTAGATTTCACGACACTTGAGACTTTTTTGATGCCGCAGTTGCAACGTCTGCTTGAGCGACTGGTTAGGTGGCAAACACACATGATTTATTTCATGTTATGATTTACATTTCTAGCTAATTCTGTTAACCATTCTTGTGCTAAATATTTATGGTCATAAGTTTTCCAAGAGCGGTAAATCCCCAAATCGTAACCTTGCATTAGAATTACCTTAATCTGAGTAGAATCATTAATATTCAATTCGCTAATAAGATTACTTGCTGCTAACACCATTAATTTATGCCGTTCTAATGGATCATCTTTCGTTTGGATCAATATTGTAAACACTTCATCGCTAAGCCCAATGCTAGCCCTTAAAACATTTGATTGTGACAATATATTATCGTGTACGGTAACTAATTTATTTGCAAAGTTAGAATTAATGTGATTTTGTGGTACAATCAAATTAATTCCGAAATAAATTGATATTATTGCACTGATCAGTATCATCAATTGTAGGAATAGCTTTTTCAAAGGATAATTGAAGCGTAAATATTCATGCAACTCGATATCAACAACGTTTGTGCCAACCAAATAGTCATGAAAAGAACAGCTTGCTGAGAAATAAAACATAAGAACTATCAATATCTGACTTATCCCAACTGCAACACTTATTAAATCTTCTAATGGATTGGGATATTCTAAATTTGTGGAAAAATATCCAATAAAAACGATGCTTGATCTTATAAACGATTTTACAATGTTTATTTTGCCACCACTTTCCGAAATAACTTTAATTTGAAAAAGATATTTGCCAATGGATTGACCTTTAAATAAAAGAGAATTGGTGATTGCGTGATATGAGACCGCTAATGCAAATCCAATTAAATAACTATTTTGACCAACATTGATAAGTATTGGGCGAAGAAGAAAGCCAACAATAGCACCAATTCCTATTATGATAACTACATCAATAAATAGGGCAAGTAATCTTCTTACGCGGAAATGTAAATTTCTCATTAAAGTATTGGCTTACTTTTCTTTTTGCCACCTAACGGACTGGAGCTAAGCCGCGTTGTAACGTTCCAGCGCGCCGCGATTGTTTATTAATTTGCTGATAACTCTTTGTATCGTAAGTTGTCATTTGAGAACTCAACACTCGCAACTCAAGCGCGGGCGCGGTTACAACGTCTGCTTGAGCGACTGGTTAGCCAGCCCTTTTAATATCAATCAATCTTGCCCTGCCGCGCTACGAAGTATTTCGATGTAAACCAAACCTGCAACACCAATAAAACCGACCGTTGATAAAGTAGTCAACACCACACTAAAATCTTTTGTGTGAATTGACTTAACAGAATCAATTGGAACTGTCTTGATTATTCCATCTCTCGATAATTCATCGATAGATCTGTCATTTAATTTGACGCATTCAGTAGAATCCGAATCGAATCTGATAACATTACCATTTTGTGTTGTCACTCTCTCAATATTTTGAGACCCTTTTATTTTACCTATATCTTCCTTCTGATATTCACGCGTCACATAACAACCAATTGAGAATACCGAAAATGTAATAATAGTCTGAACTGTAATTAATTTCTTTATTTTCATAATTGTTGCACAGGCTGGCTAACGGACTGGAGCTAAGCTGCGTTGCAACGTTCCAGCGCGTTGGATTAAAAGTTTATATTTAAAATGCTGTTTCGTATCGTAAGTTGTATTTAAATATTTCAACACTCAAAACTTTTGCGCGTCGGCGGTTGCAACGTCTGCTTGAGCGACTGGTTAGGCAGCATATTTTGCATAAATAAAAGTTGCCAACACAACAAACATTAATAACCCAACCATTATTAAATCTCCCCACCGCTCCGTAACATCAGGTTTTAAATATGTAATACCAACACCAACTATTGAAATAATAATTAATCCCCAACCGGCAAAAGCATTTGCACGCTCCCAAATGATTGGATTTGATAATGCGGTTGCCGATTTAAAACCGAAAACACCGTTGGGTTGAATTAGTTTGGATGCAAACGGAATTCCAAGAACAAAAAGAAATATCCATACTCATACTTGTCCAAAATAAAAACTCCGGAAAGTGGTATCTTTTAGGTGCAAACCAAAAAAGGACATCCACAAACCGGAGCGACATATGCCACACAAGGGTACGAACATTTTTTCACAAATAGTAGAGCATATTGATAAAAAAGAATTTGCCAAAACCGTTCGCAAGTATAACGGAGAGCGGCACGCCAAAGGGTTTTTATGTTGGGAACAATTTGTTAGCATGTTTTTCTGTCAATTAGGAAAAGCACAATCTTTACGAGAGATCTGTGGAGGACTGGCGAGTTGTATGGGAAAGTTATCGCATCTTGGATTACAAGACAGTCCCAAACGCTCAACCTTAGCCTATGCAAACGAACACCGACCACATCAGATTTATGAAGAAACATTTTATCAGGTATTATTACACGCTCAGTCCTGTATCTCAGGAAAGAGACCATTTCGATTTAAGAATAAACTGTTCAGTATGGATGCAACAACAATAGACTTATGCTTGAGCTTGTTTGATTGGGCAAAATTTCGCCGCACCAAAGGAGCCGTTAAATTGCATTTACTGCTCGACCATGACGGCTATCTTCCGGTGTTTGCCCATATCACTGACGGAAAAACGCATGAATCGACCGTGGCAAGAGATATTATTGGCAAAACATTCAAGTTTCCCGCAGAAAGCATCATCGTCTTTGATCGTGGATACAACGATTATGAGCAATTCTCCTACTGGTGCCAGCAAAATATCTGGTTTGTTACCCGGCTCAAGAGCAACGCTATCTATGATGTTGTGAAAGAAAATTCCATACCCAAGAATAGTAATATTCTCAAAGATGAGATCATTCAATTCAGTGGAACAATCGCCTCAGAACAATGCGACTATGATCTGCGTCGTATCGAAGTATGGGATGAAGAGAACCAACAAGTTCTCGTGTTGCTCACCAACCACTTAGAATTCGGCAGCACGACTATTGCAAATATTTACAAAGAACGATGGCAAATCGAAATCTTTTTCAAGACACTAAAACAGAACTTAAAAATCAAAACTTTTGTCGGAACAAGTGCCAACGCTCTGAAAATCCAGATTTGGACAGCATTGATTGTTGTACTCATCCTTAAAATACTTAAAGCACAAGCTCTGTTTAAGTGGTCACTGTCAAATCTTGTTGCGATGCTCAGATTCAATCTCTTTACATATCGAGATTTGACTGATTGGCTCAATAATCCGTTTCAAAGTCCGCCGTTTGTGCCGGACGATCAACTCTCGTTCTTTGATCTTGGACAGCATCGGGGGGCTTACTCCACGCTCCCGCTTAATACTTGTCCAATTTAATGCTCTATGACCACTTTATTTCCTATATCAATTTATTTTGGACAGCAATGATCCATACTACATATAATTTTTGATTTCCCATTTTGTTTCTCCAATGCTGATTATTGCTGCCTAACGGACGGGCACTAAGCTGCGTGGTGATGTTTTACCGCGGCCGTGCGCGTGTCTTTGTGGTTTTCTGATAACTCGTTGAATCGTATGTTGTCACTTCATTTCGCGACATTTGAGACTTTTTTGAAGCCGCGATCACCACGTCAGCTTGAGTGCCTTGTTAGGCTACACGCGAGCTTATTGAACAATTGCCAACGATTTACAACTGATCTTTCTGGCTTAAGTGAATGCTTAATTTGAACTGAACTTTCCGATTACAACTTCACTTGTTGGCAATTGAGTGATTTCCAACTGCTTGTGAATCAATTTTGTTTTATGCTTTTCCGGAGTTACAACACTTTCGCTTCGTGTAGCCTAACGGACTGGAGCTAAGTTGCGTGGCGACGTTGTCACGCGGTCGCTACTTTTGTGAATTGCTGATCTCTTGACGAATCGTATGTTGTCGCTTCGTTTCACGACACTTGAGACATTTTTCAAACCGCGGTCGCCACGTCAACTTGAGCGAGTGGTTAGGTGGCAAGAACTTCTATAAGTGAAATATATATTTTGCACCAATTGACATATTAAATCCGCCGCATTGACCTTTGGGGAGTTTTGAATTTTCAGTCATCGAATTATAATCCGCATCAAGTAATAACGATATCGGTAGATTTGCGAATTCTTGTTCTATGGTAATACCCGTATAAAAACCAATTATGTAGTTTTTGAGAGAAAATGAAAACCCCCGACCATCAATTTGATCGACGCGAATTATGGAATTGGACAATCCAAGATTAAAATATCCAGATGTTAGCGACGAAAATTCAATCTTATAATTTGTGCCAACATTGAACATTTGTTGATAGAGATTAGAAGAACCGGATCTGTCAAATTGAATTCCATTCCCATAGAGCCAAATAGTTGAATGAATGTTTCGTTTCGAAAAATATCCAACTTTACCAGTTAAAGACATTTTGGGGCTAAAGGGAAATCCGAATCCTATTTGGGGTAAAAAGACGTTATTTTGATTTGATATATTCTTTAACAAACCATAATTCGACGAGTAATAACCACCAAGTAAAACAACATAGGGAGGATTGTCTTTATTGGTTTGAGAATAAACCTGAACTGACAACAGCATAAAAACAAATACTATTTTTGATAAACGCATAATGGTCCTCATGATTGATGATTTTTATTCTTTGCCACCTAACGGACTGGAGCTAAGTTGCGTGGTAACGTTTTTACGCGACCGCGTGATTTATAAAATGCTGATAACTTGACGAATCGTATGTTGAGTTTAGATTTCACGGCACTTTTCGATAAAACGCGGTCGTGGTTACCACGTCAACTTGAGCGACTGGTTAGGTGCACTGTTATTATTCAATGTGATACGACACCATATTCCATACTTGACTAGTATACGATACGCCATCCGCATAATATATTTTTACAATCCCATATTTGTCATGTATCCAATACCAGATTACATCATGTGTATTTGATATTGTACTCAGTTGACGCACTTTATAACAATTGCTGAATGAACCTGATTTAGTAACAACGGTCTCAATTGTGTCAACCAGATATCCATCGTATCGGCCGATCGTCCATGTTTTCTTCATCGATAATGGAAAAACAAATGTCCTCCAGGTATAACTGATACCACTTAATAGAGAAAAACGAAGCGTATCATTATTAATCGCTGCAACAAGTGAATAAATTTCATTATTTGGATATTTTTCTATCCATACACTACCTACACCAATATTTATAGATGAATCAATATTAGTAATGGTAAACGATACGGTATCGACAATTTTACTTCTTCCTGTGTCTGTTCGCTCATAAATCCAGGAAGAACCTACCGTAAGTGGAAAATATGTTGAAGTATTCACGTTTTGTTTGAGAGTGCATCGTAAAGCGGGTATTGTATTGACTCTAACTTGAGCAGAAGTTTCAAATGTAGAAAAATAGTTTTTCTTAAATTCGACTGTGTGGATTTCTTCGGTTAAACTATCTATGAGTGATGGAGTAGATTTGCCAGTATAAATACTGTCAATATATATTTTAGCACCAGCTGGATAAGTTTCACAATATATTTTCCCAAAAGCCTTTGATTCAGGATTTGCTCCATTATCGATTAGTCTCTCATCTTTTTTACACCCGAATTGCAAGACAATAATGGAGAGCACAACTATTTTAAGGTACCATGATTTCATAACAGTATATTTTGAATGCTTATTCAGTGCGCCCTAACGGACCGGAATTAAGCTGCGTTGCAACGCTTCAGCGCGTCGGAAATCGTTTTTTAAATTAAAAATGCTGTTTCGTAACGTATGCTGATATTTGACAACTCAACACTTAAAACTCAGAGCGGGTCGCGGTTGCAACGTCAGCTTGAATGACTGGTTAGGGTGCAAGACTGTAAAATGTTTAATTAACAAATACAAGTTTAAGCAAATCCTGTTTCAATTCTACGATTTGGAACTTTTTATAAACTGCACCAGAAGAATCCAAAATGTTTATAATGTTTTTCTCTCGATCAATCATACTCCACTTACCGCTTTTGATATAATGGGCATCCGCCGGATCTAAAACTAAATATTTACAATTGCTATCATTGTTAAATGTGAGTTGTTCTCTATAGCGAGATGACGGATATTCTTTGTAATCGCTTGGTCGATAAATTTGTGGTGATCTATTAATATCTTCTTCTTCATAAGAATTTGTCCAACTTTTAGTCAATTGCCCATAATCTATTTGTGAAGTGACAGGGTTTGTTTCTTCTTTACAGGAACTAAAAGTAATTATAAACAATACAATTAGATATTTTGCAGTTTTCATATTGCTTTCCTTTTCTTGCACCCTAACGGACTGGAGCTAAGCTGCGTTGCAACGTTTTACTGCGGCCACGCGCGTTGGTTTTAGAATTGCTGATCACTTGTTGAATCGTATGTTGTGTTTAGATTTCACGACACTTGAGACTTATTTAAAGCCGCAGTTGCAACGTCAGCTTGAGCGACTGGTTAGCCAGCCAAGATATCACTCTTTAATTACCCAATTTGTTTCTTTAATTGTTATCCATTTATTGTTTCGATTTTTCTCGACAAGATAATTGCACTTAATTTTGCCATCTTTCATTGCTGAATATTGATAATGCTCTGAATAATCGAAAATGAATGCACCCATAACATCTCTATATACAACACTAGCATCCTTTAACCTTTCATAAGATGCATCATCTAAGGATCTTTTTTTATCAACTTGCATAAGTCTAAGTTTGCCGAATGAATATTCCCAAGAAGAATCGGCTATTAATTGTTGTCCGTTAAATTCGCTTAAAACTGTACTATTACTATAATTTATTGTTATCATAGAATCATTTTGTAGTATTTTCCTATACGAATAATCCCTATTGTATTCAGCTTCTGCGATTAGAGTTAAAACATTATTTATATATTTATATGTTTTAGAATGGCCACCGGTACCCAAGCAACAATTACCCGATTCAGTGATTGTGCTATCTTTTGGATCGACTTCTGGATTTCCCAATTCAATATCATTCTTTTCAAATGCGCCTAATAGTTTATTAAAAATATAATACACTATGAAATCCCCGCCGCTCGCACCACGATTTATCGTAATGTGTAAATCCAAGACATTATCAAAATTGGCATATTCATAAGAAACACCCCAAATATCTTCAATAGTGTCTCTCTGGAATGGTATGTTGTCTCCTAAATAGTAAATTGCGAATCGTCCATATCTTTTTCCATCCTTAAAGTCATATGCGTCGTTTGCCCTATAGTAATTAAATATCATTGGTTTATGATTAGGCGAAATCGCCAATGTGTCGGTTTGCACTAATTCTTCATTTTCCGACGATTGAGAGCAAACGAATTGAATCATTAGCAAAACAGATATTGTTGCAAGAAATATTTTCATTGATGAATACCCGTTTTGGCTGGCTAACTAGTTATTCGACGGAGTAATTCCGCAATCATGTATGATATGCATCTATTGCGGAGTCACACAGTCTATTACGTGGATTGTTATTCTGCACTAAGTTAAGGAAATGTCCCTGAGAGCACAATAACGTGAATGCGTACTGCTACCTAAATCCGACTTATTGGTATGGAAGGGTAAAGAAAAGGCTACCGCCTTTCCTTGAGTATCTACAGATACTCAACAGCTTTTACTTCGAGGTCGTGTCGGAGGGTTTTTAGACGGGCTGGTGTTACGTGGTGTCGCTGTACAATCTCTTTTGCTGTGTAACCGGCTGAGAGATCTTCGAGGACCATTCGCTCGTGTACGGACAAGCTATTCAAGAAGTCGTTCGTGATCGCGTAGTCAATCGGTGTCGTCTGGGTGTTCAGGACGATATCGCCAATGGTCTGGTCTTCTCCCTTAACCCTCGGCTTATCCAGATACACTCTTTCAGGTTTGTTCCACGCATCCTTCTGACTCTTCCCCATTTCATCTGCTGGGAATGCTGACCTGATATTCAACTCCTTTGCCCGGAAGTGCATCACGCTCTTCATGAGTCCTTGTGTACAGCGGTCTCCCATACGCTTGCCTTGAACGTATGCCATCGTCAATAACTCTGATCTTTGAAGTGGATCTCTTGTGAACTGCTCTGTGTAGTGATATAAGTTTTCATACACCGCTTGTGTCATAACGCCTCCTTGTGAATAAGAATAGTGGTTGTTCTATCTCTTCTTATTCCACAAAAGCGGTATAAGATTTAAGGAGGAAGATCTATGGTAACCATTGGAAGAATAATTGTAAAAGTCATTGTCATCATATGCAAAGGAGGAAAAAAATAAAATGATCATCAATCCGCAGGGAAAGAAACTGATGGAGATCATAAAACTCATCATCAAAGCAATAGAAGAATGTGAAAAGCCCAAAAGGAAGAAGCCCAAATGAGCCGATACCGATACCAATACTTCCCCGGTCCATGTGGTCAGTATGCACTGGTGAATGCTATGGCTGTGCTTGGCAAACAGTTAAGCATACTCGAAGCTCACCGACTCACAGGTGTTACTGTATGGGAAGCACTCAGGGATGGAACTGATACACGGTACCTTGTGAAAGCAATCCGGAAGTGTGGCTGCACTCCGCATCTGGTAACAAGGATGTCGGAGGTTTCTGCGAAACGGGCAATGGATAGGTTGCTGGATCGGGGCTGGCCTGTTATCGTTTCGGTCGATGAATCCAGTCATTGGGCAGTAGTTGCCAGTAGATCCAAAAGAGGTTATCGATGGATCGACAGTGCAGACACTCGAATCACCGGTTATTGGTCGTGGTCCAGTATAGCGGATTGGATGGAAGACGAGGACGGGTATTGCATGATAGGGGTAGAAAGCGATCAGTAATGGTCGCTTTTTTTTAGAGCAACCACATGTTGATTTTAAAGGATAAAATCGAGGTTCCTGTGAGCACTAGTGTATTCGTTGCTGTGGACACCACGTGAATTGTGCCATGGGGAAGTACAACAACAATCGTGAGGAGCAGCTGCCTTGAATATTTTGCCGTCTTGTCAAAACTATTTTCATCATTTTTGTACCGTTTTTAAAGGGGAAATTGAACATCTGCAAAAAAAGTTAAAAAACATTTTGCATCTGTCGAATCTTTTTCCTATATTATAACGGGCATAAGATGTATCTTATCCCCGACCCCAAAAGAGTGAAGCCCTGCTCCACTGCAACACCAATCCCCCATTGAGTTCTCGGCCAATAGCCAGACACTCGTCGCCATGTGCGACACCGCTTCAAAATTCAAGTTAGAAAAGCAAAAAATGAGCAATTTTCTCCATCCCGATTTCAATATCCGGGAATACGCCGTCGATTCGATCGACAACCGTAATGCTTTAAATATACTCGATTTCGCCCAGTCCTTGACGGGCAAAACTGATACATACCAGTCTTACTTTCAGCACTCCAACCAATTGGAGGAGTACGCCAAAGGTCAGAAGACCTTCACCGTTAAAGGTTACAAGGGCACCGTTTACACCAACAGACTGCTTGCCGACATCGATGTCAAAGATGACCTGCAGAAAGCACTGGAAGTCACCAGAAGCATCATTGCAAACCTATGCAACACACACCATATATCTCCCGCATCCCTTGAGTGCAAATTCAGCGGCAGCAAAGGCTTTCATCTGTCGATACCGGCTGATCTGTTTGGCGGCTTCGAGCCATCAGACAAATTGCCTGCCCTTCACAAGGAGATCATCACCACATTGTGCCGTGGATACGAAGAGTATATCGATACATCAATATATCATACGGTATCCTTGATCCGTATAGAGAACACGATCAACAGCAAGACGGGACTCTTCAGTATCCCGTTGACCATTGATGAGATCAATTCATTGTCTATCGAAGAGATCAAGGAGTTGGCAAAACAGCCACGGACAATCGCTCGTGAACCAATCGAATACAAGATACTCGACGGTCTGGTCGCGCTGAAGAAGAGTGCAGCACTCGCCATACAGAATGACAAAGTAAGTCCGGTAAGCACATCAACAGTTGCACAATCGGATAGCAAGCCCCTATCACCGAACAAGATGGACGCCGTGTTCAAGCACTGCGGAGCACTGGCTGAGATAAAAGATAAGTCGTCCAATAAGCAATCGAT
Organism: uncultured Ignavibacteriota bacterium; assembly: GCA_903861125.1. Lineage (GTDB taxonomy): Bacteria > Bacteroidota > Ignavibacteria > UBA10030 > UBA8401 > UBA8401. The sequence goes on along the minus strand of CAIOTF010000007.1, from coordinate 55,691 downwards.
CGGACATGTAGAGCGTGTCAACCTTGGAACAGTTCTGTCGGCATTCGGCGATGCGGGCAACGACATGGTGCACAAACTTCTCGCTGATCAGGAGAACTATGATAAGACAAGCACATCATACTATCTTGAGTCGATGAAGTCCAGCGCTTACAAGCCATCGCTGTGCCTAACAATCTGCGGGCGTGACAATCTCTGCCCTGCCATTAAGGCGATCAACCGTAAGAGTCCTATAGCATTCGCATATACATACGATCCATTGACAGACATGGAGATCAAAAAGTTCATTGAGAGCTATGCGCTCGACAAGATCGTTGCACACTTTGAAGACATTATATATTCCTTGATAGATCAATCCTTCTTCAGATATGCTGATGGTGTCTATACGCAGATAGCGGACGGACAGATCAAAAGCATGCTGGAAGACTTTCTGCCCTATTACTTCCCAAAGCACATCATTACCAATACGCACCTGAACGCTTTGGTCGACCGATTAAAGAGCCACAGCAGTATGCGCTACAATGGAAAGTTCAACAGCGACATGTATAAGGTGAACCTGAAGAACGGCATCTTTGATCTCAAGAGCATGACACTTTCTCAGCACTCACCTGAGTTCATGTCTAACATTCAGCTTCCGTTCTCGTATGACCCGAACGCAACAAGTCCGGTGTTTGACAGCTTCCTCACCAGCATCTTCGACAGTAAGGATGTCGAAGACTACATATTGAAGATCTGGTGCTACCTGCTTCTGCCGACATACTCGTTCCAGAAGATATTCGTTTGGTATGGCAATGGACGTAACGGAAAAGGAGTGCTCAGCAGGATCATCGAAGCGATGATCGGCACAGCCAACTCAGCACATGAAGATATTCACGAACTTGCCAACGGACGGTTCTCTACTATCAACTTGAAGGATAAGCTGGTAAACTTCTCGACTGAACTGAAAACGAACGAACTGGATCTTTCGATGCTGAAGAAATTATCAGGCGGTGATATGATCGCTGCGGACAAAAAGTATAAGGACAAGATCACATTCCAGAACGTTGCACGCTTGATCATCTTAGCGAACGAACTTCCACGTTTTTCCGAGATTGGTCAGGCGATCACTCAGCGATTTGAGTTCATAGAATTCCCGAAGAACTTCTTTAAAGAACAGGCTGATACATTGTTAGATGAGAAGTTGCGTTCAGAGTTGTCCGGAATCTTCAACCGTGTTATCGGTATGATGCCAGAAATATTAGACGGCAAAGGAGCTATCAACTTCAATTGTCCGGAAGAACTTGAAAGGAAAAAAGAAGCGGTGCTCTCCAGCCTGACCACGGTTATCGAGTTCGTGAATGAGAAGTGCAAGAAGAACGATCATTCTTCCGTCGCGTCACAGCAGTTATATGATACATACCGATCGTGGGGCAGAAATTGTGGTTATCAGCCGGTCGGCAAGAAGACTTTTAATGGTATTCTGCGTGAAACGCTTCATTTAAAGGTGGATAACAATTCAGCCGATGCCAATGCGGTTCATGTATATGGCATAGAAAGGATCGATAAGGGGTTCATGCTACCCCATTCTTAATCATTCTTAACCCATTCTTAATCTCATTTTTGGCGAATTTAAATCAGATTCGCCAAAAATTAAGAATTAAGAATTATTTCCATCTATTTTTATGGGGAAGAATAAAATATATATAAAGAGTTTGTTACGAATTTTGCACTCATTCTTAACTTTCTGCAAAATAGCCAACAAAACGTAGACTTGAGCGATTAAGAATGGTTAAAAAAAGTTAAAAAGGGATTTTAATATGACCACAGAAGATTTAAAGAACATAATGAATACCCATCCCACCCTGACTGCGTCAGGGTTTGGTGTGGATGAAGACCCAAATGAGTTGCTAAAATTTATTGATGCCTGCAACGCATCGTGTGAATGGCTGTCGCTGGTACTACGAACACAATTACCGAACAGGAAGGTCGGAGGAAGTTACCGGCTGAAGCATGTCGTGGAGCGATGGTATGAACGAACACACGGACACCCACGCTATATCCCAGACGGTGCTTTCATTGCGGCAGCGTACCACATGGGATTCATTAGCGAGCCAAAGCAGGGATCGCCGTCGGTGTTTTTAAATATATCGTGCAAGACGAAGATTGATGGACAGTATCTATAACAAGCACCCACGTGATGAGCGTGGGTGCTTTTTTTGTTTTTTAAATTTAGTATGCATCCATCGAGCGATAATATTTTTACACTTGTTGAATTCCCTTATTATCATTTGCAACCATACGAAGTGTTTCGTAAATTATATCAAAGCATGATCGTAAACAGGTAGTGACTAATTAGTGACTATTTAGTGACTGGAAAGCAAAAAAATGATAGTTTTTTATAAAACACTAAAAACAAACTATCGATTTTAGAAGAATTTCGGAGAAAATACACCGGCGCGTTCGTCTAACGGTTAGGACGGAGCCCTCTCAAGGCTTAAATACGGGTTCGATTCCCGTACGCGCTACTAAAAAGAGAGAGTTTAAACGACTCTCTCTTTTGTTTTAAAGTGGATCGGAAATACGGGTTCTCCCGCCGATGGCGGGACCTCGCTAATGAGAAAACTCCTTAGCTCGGGATTCCCCGACAAAAAGCATGTCGGGCAAGCCGTACGCGCTACAATAAAGAGAGAGAGTCCGCACGACTCTCTCTTTTGTTTTAAAGTGGATCGGAAATACGGATTCTCCCGCCAAGGCGGGACCTCGCTATATGAAATAAATCTATTGCGCAGGATTCCCCGATTCATTTTTCTTACCAAATATTATCAGTCGTCATATTTGGATTATAGTAGAATTTGATGAGAGAATCGTAAGGTGGGCTGAAATTCAAAAACGTGTAAATATTTTGGTAGAACCTCTTCGGCCATTGGTTTCACCGGCTTATCTCGAAGGTGACGCAACTTCGAGACTCCTGTAGAGGAATGTTACAGTTGGGACCTCTTTGGATTAAATAGTTAGATATTCCTCTGACGACATCGCTATTCTTTCTTTCTATCCCGTATCCGTTCGGCCTGACCCGGATAATATTTTTCCACGCATTCGGGACAAAATCCGTGTGAGAATTTTGCTTCGGTATGCTTTTGCACATACGTTTCAACCTGTTCCCAAAATCCTTTGTCATCCCTTATCTTTTTGCATCCCGCACAGATTGGCACAATTCCTTTTAATGTTCTAACTTCGGCGAGCGCGCTTTGCAGTTCGTTAATCATACTTTCTCTTTCCGTTTCAATTTTTTTGCGATCGGAAATATCGGTATGGGTACCGAACATCTTCAACGGCACCCCTTCGGCAGACCTCGTAATGATACTGCCGCGGTCTAACACCCACACCCAGTGACCATGTTTGTGCTTTATCCGGCATTCACAGATGTAGTATGGCAATTCACCAGCTAGATGGCGCCCCAACAATTCTGCGGATCTTTTCAAGTCGTCGGGATGTATGAGATTTTGCCACGTTGTAATGCTGCTGGGAGAGAGTTCTTCGAGACGATATCCGATGATCTCTCCCCATCGATCGTTGTAGATTGTTTCCCCTGTTTGAATATTCCATTCCCAAGTGCCGACATTGGTCCCTTCAATAATACCCTGAAGCCGCAAGTGTTCATTCTCCAACTGCGCTACCGCATTCTTGCGATCAGTGATGTCGCGTAACACACCATCTTCGCCCGCATATCGTTTTTGACTATCAAAGCGGATACGGGAATTCAATTCAAACCAATAACTGTCCTTTTTTTTTGTTAGGATTCGGAATTGGAGTTTATGTGTAAATTCTCTCTGTTCTGCCACCGCATTGATAAGAGACTTCATCACAATTTCTTGGTCTTCAGGATGAAGAAAATTAAGAAATGGCTTTCCCTTTAAATCCTGTTCGCTATAGCCATAATGCACTAAAGCCAAATTATTCACTGTAACAACATTTCCTTCACCGTCAATCGAATAGATAATGTCCGGAACATTGTTTGTCAACAATCTATACCGCTCCTCATTTTCCCGTAAAGCATCTTCGGCACGTTTTATTTCGATGTATCCTTTTTGAATTCGCTCAATGTAAATAAAGAGTATGGTGAGCATAACTCCTAAAACAATTGCTGTTGATATACCAACAATGATGTGCTCAGAATCAAAATATTCTATTTCCGGATGTAAGATTGCATCAATGATTGCACCGAGGTTTGCCATGAGAATACAGGCGCTCGATAAAATAGCGATCAAGTATAACCTTCTATATCGTTGAGAAATTGACTGCATTCGATATCTATTAATAATATTCATTGATGTCGGATCCCGGGTTAAAGTCGATTAATTCAATATTTTCCAATTCTATTTCACTGTTTTTTTTAGACAAACAAATTACCCCTATCACACTATAGCAATCCAGTGATTAGCATTTTTATTCCAATACCATTGCCATTTCTCAACATTTGCTCTCACTATAAGGTAATTGCAAACGGCTAAATACATACGCACGCACCCTTCTCTTCTATCAACAAATACTCTACAACATTTTTGATTGCACAGAATTTTCAGGAAGGATGTCAGTCTGGGTCATTCTTCATTTAAGACGGAGGCCTCTCGAAGCTTGCATACAAGTTCTCCGAAAGTCTCTATTCACAATGAGGCTTTGAACTGCGGTGTTATTGCTTGCGAGGTAAATCAATAATGGTTTTCAATAATATTTCTGCCGTATATGGTTTTGATAAAAATGCACTGATGTTTAAATCACCGATCTCGGCAAGTGTTGATTTGTCGGTAATACCACTTGCTCCAATAATAGGCAGCGATGGTTTCATTTTTTGTAATGTCCGTATCAACATATTGCCGTTCATATTAGGCATATTCATATCGGTGATCACGTAGTCGATCGTGTCGCGATGCTGAGCAAAAAGGGCCACTGCTTCAATACCGTCGGCGGCAAGAATTACAGTGTAACCGTTCGACTCTAATGCGAGTTTCGTAACTTCCCGTATAACGTATTCATCATCAACGAGCAGTATGCATTCCCCATTACCCTCCAACGATTCAAGATTGTGTGTGTGCAGGACTTTCATTTCTTCGCCAATAATGGCCGGGAAGTATAGACTGAACGTCGTTCCCCGTCCGATTTCACTTGATAGCTTAATAAAACCTCTATGGCTTTTGATGATGGAAAAAACAGTTGCGAGACCAAGACCAGTACCTTTACCGGTCTCCTTGGTTGTAAAGAACGGTTCGAATATTTTTTCCTGAATTTCCGGCAGAATTCCTGTGCCTGAATCAGTGAAAGAAACAATAACATACGGTCCGGGCTTTGCGTCAAGATTCATCGCCGCATAATGTTCATCGAGCGTAAGATTATCAGCTTTTATGGTAATGGTGCCGCCGTGCGGCATGGCATCGCGCGAGTTGACAGCCAAATTCAAAAGGACCTGATGAATCTGACTGGGGTCAGCATTGATTGGCCAAAGATCTTTTGATATATCTACTTGAACGATAACGTCCGATGAGAATGCCTCGTGCGTAAATTTCTTAAGTTCATTAATCGTATGCCTCAATTGCACGGGCGTTCGCTCTCCTTCTTGTCCGCGGGCGAAAGTAAGAACCTGCTTCACAAGACTCGCTCCTCGGTGTGCACTGCTTTCAAGCATTTCCAACAAGTTCACACTTTGTTTATCTGTAAAATTCTTCCGAAGGAATTGCAAAGCAAGAATAATCGGACCAAGAATGTTGTTCAAGTCATGCGCGATACCTCCGGCAAGCGTTCCTACACTTTCCATCCGTTGAATTCGTAAGAATTGCTGCTCGAGTTTCTTCTTTTCGGTAATATCACGTACAGTTGCAATAATTTTAAGCCCTGTCACCGCTTGTATTGGGCTCAGAGTGATCTCAACGGAAAACTCAGTTCCATCCTTACGCTTTGCGAAGAGCTGAACATCGAAAGCCATTGATTGTGCTTTCGGTTTGGTTGTGTAATTGCTGCGTAAGGCTTGATGATCCCTAAAACGGTCGGGGATCAGACTTTCAATTGATTTGCCAAGTAACTCCTCCTTCGTGTAACCAAAGAGAGAATGCATCTGCAAATTGCAATTTATAATTTCGCCGGAACCATTCACAAGGATAACTCCGTCGGGGGATGAATCAAACAGCACCTGATATTCTGCCGCTCTTCTTTCTTTCTCTACGTTTTGAAAAGCAAGCTCCGTGTTGGCAATATTTAATTCTGCCGCACGTTTTTCCTTCTCTTCGTTTTGAAAGAGTAGTTCCTTATTTGCTATAATCAATTCGGCCGCACGTTTTTCTTTCTCCTCGTTTTGAAAAAGAAGTTCCTTATTAGCCACAATCAATTCAGCCGCTCGTTTTTCCTTCTCTTCGTTTTGGAACAGAAGCTCGTTATTGGCTATAATCAGCCTCTTTTCTGCCTGTTTGCGTTCGGATACGTTTACCGCAGTGATATAGCATTGCTCGCCGTTTTCTGACACGATGCCGGTTAAATTAACATACGTTTGTACGCCGTTATTTGTTAACATCGTTACATCGCACGAATTAAGGGTTTTGTTTTGAAACACGTTATCAAAAAAGGTATTAAAGATTGACCTTGTTTCACCGGTAACAAAAAAACCAAACGAACTTTTGATACAATACAAGCGCTCTTTGCCAAGCATTTTCGCTGCAACGATATTTAACTTAATTATTTCCCCCTCTTTTGAGAGTATATAATAACCTGCCGGGGCATAATCATATAATGTAATAGCATCCTGAGCATCGGATATTGCTAGTATTAGTTCTTCGTTTTGCAATTGCAACTCGATCTGTTGTACTTTTAGTTCGTGAACAAGTTTCAGTATTTCGGCTTCCGAAAGTTTTGAAACGGTTTTCGCTGATTCCTTTTCCAACACTTCTTCTGCCTTGTGACGAAGATTTGCCGAATCGGATTTTTTGTCGGTATTTTTCAATGCAGTATCCTTTTGACTGTATGATGCACCTTCAACGAAGCAGAGATACAATTATCTGCAAGGTCACCCGCGGAAGACATATTGTGGAATTGGGAACTTTTGAAATGTTTAGAAGAACGAACTGCAGTGTAAAGAGCGTGTAGATATATTTTTAACACCGGCACCTTGGTCAGGTAGAATAGCCTGATAAACAGCACATTGTACTTAATATGTAGTCATTTAATCTATGATGAGCCACAGCTATTATGTCACAAGATCGTCAATGAATCGAATCTTTTTCGCCTCGGAAGGATGCAAAGACGATGTTGAAATTATCGTCAATTGTTATTGAAATAATTACCGGCTGATGTGAACTCACTTCACATTCGTCAACGTGAAACCGTTACTCAATAGTACAGAATGTTGCGTAGTGTGAGAATACCAAAAACAAAACACCACACATACATTATGCAACGAGAGTTACATCGAGTGTAAATGTACACTGCAGATTTGAAACGGGGTGAATAGAAAAAGAAGCTGCGGCAGACCCGCAGGAATGACGAAACGATGTGTTGAACTGAAACTGACGGGCATCAGCATGTTCCCCGATGCATTCGTCACTCACGGCAAGATAATTATTTTGGTGAAAATTTTGGGAAATAAGTTCCGATACAGTCAGGGCAAAGACTGTGTGAGAATTGGGCGTCGGTATGTTTTTCAACATACATTTCCACTTGTTCCCAGAATCCTTTATCATCTCTGATCTTTTTACAGTGCGCACAGATCGGCACGATCCCTTTCAATGTTTTAATATGTTCCAGGGCGCCTTTCAGTTCCACGATGAGATGCTCCCGTTCTATTTCTATGTTCTTGCGCTCGGTGATGTTCTTGGATATGCAGGAAACGTACATCACTTCTCCCTGCTCATTTTTGATCGGGTCGGCCATGGTCAGGTAGTACCGAACCTCGCCTGTCTGCGCAACAACCTTCACTTCAATCTCCCTTTTCTCACCGGTAAGAAATACCTGCCGCACAAGCGTCAGTCGTTTTTCGGCTTCCTCATACGAAAAAATAGAGTGCGGCTTTTGTCCGATGATCTCGTCCGGCCTTTTCCCGAATGGTTTTGCAAACGCTTCGTTCACAAACCGGTATGTTTCATCGGAATTGAAGTTGAAGATGGGGTCATTGGAATAGAGAACCAGTCCGCGGTATTTCTCCTCGCTTTTGCGCAAGACGATCTCGGCCTGCTGCCGTTCGGTAATATCCACCGCCGTTACCAGACAGAGCCCGGTGCTGTTGGAAACATTTCCGATAACGTGAACAACCATCGGTACTCCCCCTTCGGTAATCAGGGAAAGATCGCAGGACTCTCTGGATCCTCCGGAACATACTTTTTTAAAGAAATCATCGAAGAGCGGTTTTGTTTCCGCAGTGACAAAAGAACGAAACGGTTGATGAAGCACACGCGACCGTTCCATACCGAGCATTTGTGCACCGACAAGATTTGCGCTGATAATTTCACCTTCGGCGGTAAAAGTGAAATAACCGCATGGTGCAAAATCGTATAATTCGGAATATTTATTTTCGGCACTCCTCGCCTGTTCCTTTGCAAGCGTCAGTTCCTCGTTCTGCAGTTCCAACTCGATCTGGTGCACTTCCAGCGCGTGAACAAGCTTCAGCGCTTCAATTTCGGTAGGCGTTGAACCGGTGATTGCTAATTTTTTTTTATGCAGCTCTTCCGCCTTTTGGCGACGTTGTGCAGCTTCTAAGCCGTTATCAGATAATTTCATGTTTATTTCCCCTAAAAATAAAAAGCCTCTTCTTCGCATTTGCGGACAAGAGGTTAATGATGTACCGAACCGTCATTTCCCCATTGAGTTGCGGTATCTATTTCTGCATTAATTTAAGCAAAAGTAAACAATTCTCCAACGAATCGAAATTAGATAACGCGGACGGATATTCATTCGCCGGCCAATCTTGCGAACGTTCATAGACAAACATTGTATTGTTGTTCCAGCGTGGTAGTGCACAGTAATATCAAGCCGAATCCCGCCGCCAATGGCATTCGAGATTTATCAATAGCGCATCTGTACCGTAAGAAGTCAGTCAGCGGTATCGTCCGAATCTTTCTTTATGTCCCATCGTGAGACGGACTGCTGCCGAAAACGTTATTCTTTTGCTTTATTCCGTATTCTTTCGGCTTGTTTGGGATAGAGTACATCAACACAATCAGGACAAATAGCATGGGAAAACTGTGCGCTCGTATGGTGAGTAACGTAGGACTCCACTTGTTCCCAATACCCTTTATCATCCCTCACCTTTTTACAGTTGGCACAGATCGGGATAATGCCGGACAATGTTTTCACTTCGGCAATCGCACTTTGCAGTTCCGTGATCATACGCTCACGTTCTAATTGCAGCAATTTGCGCCCGGTAATATCGGTTGCCATTTCCATTTTTACCAATCTGCCGTCGGGCCATACGATTGCCGAATCTCTGCCTTCATACCACTGACCTGTCGCGGAGTTTTGGAATTCCCATACATGGACTCTTGCAGAAGATGCGTCTTGTTTAAGAAGATTATTCGTCGTGCAAAAACTACATGGTCCGTTTTGGCAGAATTGAAGATTTTGCCAACAAACTTTCCCCGTAAAATCACCCCAGATTTCTTTTCCATATTTATTGATATATAGGGTCTCGTACGACTTCATATCCACTACATATACTAATCCATTCATGCTGTCAAGAATCTGGTGCAGACTTTCGTGTGATTGTTGCAGCGCTTTCTCCGCTTGCTTGCGTTCGGTAATATCAACGCAGCTGCCAATATATCCTTGAAATATTCCCTGAGTGTCAAACCGCGGTACGCCATTGTCAATCAGCCAGCGGTATTCGCCATCAAAGCGGCGAAGACGGTATTCCATAGAAAATATTTTGCGGGCTTCATGATTATTCGCGTATGTTTCAACACACCGCTGCATATCATCCGGATGAACACCGGCCATCCAACCGTTCCCCGCTTCCTGGTCAACTGTGCGGCCGGTAAATTCAAGCCAGCTTTTGTTAAAATAGGTAAATTGTTTGTCCGCCCCGGAAATCCAAATCAGCACAGGAGCAGTATCCGCCATTGTTCGGAAGCGATTTTCGCTCTCTTGCAATTTTTGCTGCTGTATTTGTACGATACGCTTTTCGTTCTCAAGTTTTCGGTTCAACACAGACAATCGAAAACTAAGCAACAACACCGATCCAATAATTAATAAAATTTCAATCGTCTCCCATCGATACTGCTCCTACACGTCGTGCAATGTAAAGGCGGGAGCCGCCTCAAAAGGGGGCAAACGTAATTCTCTAAGAATACTGCTTACCGGTGTATAGTCGGCCGGAATGGCAAAACCGTGCACGCCTATTGCACGCATGGCAACGGTATTTTCTTCCAGCTTAAACAATGCTACGGCTACGTGACGGGCGATGTTTTCATCCACATGCGGCATGGCGACAAACGGCCATTCGGGATACAGACGGGTAGAAACTTTTGCCGAAAAATTCGGCAAATTCTGAAGGTTAATAATCTTGATTTGTTTCGGATTTACTTTCCCTTCGGCAAACATACCTTCCAGTACGCCGCTGCGGACAAAACCAACATCGGCCCGGCCGGTCAGCACTGATTCAATAACATTATCATGGGGCATTTCGGTTATAATCAATTTGGCATCCTGCGGTAATAGAATTCCAACTTGAGTAAGTTCGTAAGCCTGCATCTGATATCCACCCAACGATTCGGTATTCACAAGCGCTATGGTTTTACCTTTAATGTCTTTCAGTGTGTTGATCGCCGGTTGATCGGCACGGCAAAAAATAACACCGCCAAATTCTTTTGTTGGTTTACCATTATCAAATGCAATTAATGTGGCAAGCGGTGAAGACAAACCATAACGTTTTGCCAAAAGCACATAATGGCCGGGATTCGTTAGAACAAAATCGACCGAGCGTTTTGCAACAGACTCTTCCAATTCGGAATACGTAAGTGCTTCCACCACAAAATCCCGTTCGGGCATTGCTTGTTTTAATGCAACTGCAAGAGACTGCCATTGCGCTATGGTTTGCGGTTTGGGCCGGAATGCAAGTACGCCGATTCTCACCGGTTCTGCGCCATACGAGGAGAAAGAAAATATCATTGTGCTCATCAGATACAAGCACATTGCCATCACGCCGAAAAGCTGTTTTTCTTGAATCATATTCCTCATGAGACGCTTTCTAAAATACATTGGAAGAAAAACCTGTACGTCCCATCATGCGTTCGCAATCAAGAATGTACAATAATCATTCATCACCATGTTGCGGTGATGAATTTGCTCTCTGAAAAAGATATGATTTCATTGCAGTAATTGCAATGCAATTAAGAGGGGCTGTTTAAAACGTTTTTTTCATACAGATGAAATACCCTCGTGTTGGTGTTTTCTGTTGCGGCAAAAGAAGAACGGCCCTCACACGTTATCTGTGCAACATTGGAAGAGTTGATGCCGGCAGACTTGTTGCGTATGAGTATTTTTGCTAAACATCTATAGAAAGAATCTTTGATACCTGCTGCACAAGTACATCGGGTTTGTAGGGCTTTTGTAAAAATCCCATCGGCCGGTCTATTCCGAATGCCGATAATGTTTCTTCTTCGGAATATCCGGAACAGAGAAGAACCTTCACATCGTTATTGATCTTCAGTAGTTCATCAAATGCCGCTTTGCCATCCATCACCGGCATAGAATAATCCAGAACAATCATCGATATTTTGCCATGATACTGCCGGTAGATCTCGATCCCTTTAACCGGATCTAATGCACTCATCACCATAAAGTTGTTTTCGGTGAAAACATCCGCGAGCAATTCGATCACCGAAGCCTCATCATCGATCACCAAGATGGATTTCCCCTCTCCCTTCACAAGCGATGTTTTATCCTTCTCCGGAACATCGGCGGTCGTTGAAGAAGTGACCAACGGGAAAATGACTTCGAAGAGTGTTCCTTTCCCTTCTTCACTCTCGATACGAAGCCCTCCTTTATGACCTTTGATAATACCCAGTACGGCTGCAAGTCCGAGTCCGCGCCCCGTAAATTTGGTGGTAAAAAACGGATCGAAAATACGGGTAAGGGTTTGCTGACTGATTCCGCTGCCGGTATCACGTACCTGCAGCAATGCATAACTTCCTGCCGCAAGCGGAGAAGCGGTATACTTGGAGTACTCATTGATCTCCGAATTGATTTCAATCCGGTTTGTACGCAGTATGATGGTGCCCGGATTCGGATCCATTGCTTCGCCGGCGTTGATGATAAGATTCATGATCACCTGTTGTATCTGACTGATATCACCTTTGAAATGAGGTGATGGTGAACCAAGATCGTACCGCACTTTGGTGGTTTTTGGTATCGACACTTCGAGTATTTGAACATTTTCTGTGACGAGCTTATTGAGATCGATCTCGTTAATAAAAAACTTTCCTCTTCCGGAATACGCGAGAAGCTGTTTTGTAAGGTCAGCAACGCGCTCCGAGGCTTTTATGGCTTTTGCAATGTGGTCTGCGGCCGCACTTTCTTTGGGAAGTTTATTCAGCGCCAATGCAGACTGACCCAGATCGGCGTTCATGAGATTATTGAAGTCGTGGGCAATGCCGCCCGCAAGAGTTCCGATACTTTCCAATTTTTGCGCGTTGCGGAGTGCCTGTTCGGCGTTTTTTCTTTCGGTAATATCTATCAGTGTACCATCCATTACGTCGCCGGTGATCACAATGTTGAACAATACGATCCTTATATTCCCGTCTTTTGTTAGAAGTTCCGATTCATAATTTTCTATCCGGCCGTTCGCTTTAAGAAGCCGTATTATCTCATCACGCTGTTCAGGATATTTATACCGGACCAATGAACCAAGCATCTTTAACTCTTCGCTCTGTTCAAATTCAAGAATTGAGGTAACGGCACGGTTCACATATATAATTTCGCCGTTGACCTTCGATTGAAATACTCCGATGGCAGAATTTTCGACCAGATTACGGTATTTCAGTTCGCTTGCGGTAAGAGCATCATCCGTCCGTTTACGTTCGGTAATATCCTGAAGAATGCCAAATGAACGAATTGCTTTCCCTTGCAGATCGTAGTCGGTACGGCATCGTTCGTTCACCCATTTAATCCGGCCATCCGGCATCAGTAACCGGTGGGATATTTCGTATGGACTTTTATTGCGCAGCGATTCCGTGTATGCCGCATCAACACGTTCCCGGACATCGGGGTGAATTGAGTGAAGGAATGCTTTGTATGTTGCTTCAAATGTATTTTTGTTGATTTCAAATATCTCATAAATTCCTTCAGACCACGTAAGACGGGATGTGAGAAGATTCAATTCCCAATTACCCAGTTCGGCAATTTTATTGGCTTCAATCAGCTTTTTTTCGCTCTCCCGCAACGCTTTCTCCGCCTGCTTGCGATCAAGGATCATTGTGGTGAGGAATAAACCGGAAAATACCGCTACCGTAAGGAATAGCTGAACCGACACAAGATTCTCACTTACGGTTTGGTGTTTGAATGCAAATGTTCCGTAGCCAAGAACTGTGTTCCAGACAGCAATGATTGCAATCAGGAACAATGCGCCTGCCATGCTCCGCATACTAAACCTGAATGCAGACCAGATAAGAATCGGGAAAAGCATAAAGGTGCGAATAAAAGGCTTTTCGGCAACCGTAAAAGGTCCGAACAAAAGCCATGAAAAAATCATGAGCGCAAAAACAATAAAGATCGATTCATACAGACGGCTCCGCGGGACAGAAAAGGACTTATTCTTTTCCGCCGTCCAGACAACGATTAATGTTGTCACGACAATAATTCCAAGTCCATCCGCTGCCCACCATAATTTCCATGTGTTCAAAAATGGAGCACCGGTTGCCAAATAAGAAACCAACGCACCGAGAAGCGCCGTTATTGCGTTACCGGCAACTGCCGCGACAAACAAGGCAAATATCTCGATGGTGCGTTCAAATGTAATTTTCGATTTACTGATAAAAAGGATAATTGCCGCGCCAACGATCGATTCAGATACATTTGCCAATGCAAACCCAAGACTTGCCTGAAAAGAATTGCCTCCGTACAAATTTCCGGCAGTAATTGTGATAAAGAAAAGAGCTAAATATTTTACCCGCATCTGTTTCGGACTGAGCAATAATATTGCCAGGGTAAATCCGCTGGCCGGCCAGATGGATGCAACACCTTCGGGACGAATGACAAGCAAAAGACCAAACTGCAGCAGCAGCCAGTATGCGGCACCAACAACGATCATAGCCGTACACTGCGCTGAGAGTTTCGCGTTTGCACTGAACAAATATCTGTTGATAAATGCCGTCATTGATTTCTCCAATGAATATTTACCTCTGCCATTGCTCCGAAGGAGTTTCTTCGAGACAGAAAAGGTAACACACTTCGTACTGTTTTTTGGAATGCCATTTTACAGGAAATAAAGGACACTGTGTGGACAGGAGAATACTAATGCTTACGAACTCTTTGCACAGATCAATTCGTTCCGGTAACAATCATCGGAACTCGCGTTGACAACTCACTTGAATGTTTAGAGTTGCTCTAAAGAACAATTACCAAACACTACCAAATGTTTCTTTGTAGCTCTGAATTCAACACTATTTTTTTTGTCTGCGGACCGGAAAGCGGGCATGTCCGCCGCAGTGTAAGCCGCTAAGGGGGGAACATTGAATATGTCCGGCATCTGTGTGTGTTTTTTGTTGCGTGCTTCAGCTCTTCTGCCGTTGCGCGAAGGAGTACATTTTTAAAAATGCTGATTTTATTCGTTCTTCTTTGGTATACCAAGTTTTTTGTTCACAAGTTCCATCAACTGTTCCATGGTAAATGGCTTGGTGAGATACTCAAGCATCTGATCCGATTCCCAGGCGCCGGCGTTGTACGCCACACCGGACATGATGATCATGGGTATCCGGGCCGTTAATTGATCCTGCTGCAGGAACTCGCGAAGCATAAAGCCATTCATATTCGCCATCTCAACATCACTGATGATTAGTTTAGGAAAGTGAGATTTGATCATCTCGAGTGCTGTTACGCCATTATCCGCTTCTATTGTTTCATGACCGTTCAATTGCAATGCGGTGCAAACCGAATATCGAACGACATCATCATCATCAACGACCATTATTTTCGCCATAGTTCCTCTCTTACAATAATTTTCCGGATATTGAAACTTCTTTGGATAACTCAAAAATAAAATCGGTTGCCTGTTTATTAATTGAATATCGTATGTTTAACAGAAACATACAATAGACAGCTTTGTTCATCTTCTGTTTTCAGAACTCTTCCACATACCGGATTCCTCCGTTTTTTAGCTTCCTATAAACGAAATTTCAAAAAAATTGTGCAAAATGTATCACCAGAATCAATATTTTTGTGAATCGTAAGCCTATTGTAGAACAGTGGAAGATACCGTAAGCCCTGATGTATTGATCGTAATGGGTATAAAAGAGAAACGCCGGTCTATCGAAAGAATTGCCGACACCAGCGCATTTTTCTTTTCATCATCCTCCGGACAAAGAAGGGTCATTGAACCTCCGTTCCCTCCCGCCCCATTCACCTTGTACCCTGCGCATTGAAAACGTTTCGATACTCGTATCACCTCTTCTGCTTCCGGCGAAATAAGCGACGAATGCAGCTGCTTCTGCCACATCGTATTTTCTATCATCGCATCACCGAAAGAATTTATATCTCCCTTTGACAGCGATACGAATGCATGTTCGGCAGCACGGCGGAGTCCCGCTAATTCCTCGGCTTGCGGACCTTTCCCCTCCATTCTTCTGATCACTTCGGTATGTATCTCAGACGAGCTGTGTGCACGGCCAAAAGAAAGAAGCAAAAGCCGACGCTGTACATTGGTCAGCACAAGCGGAGAAAGAGGTATTTCTGTTCGTGTGACTTTCGGATATGGATCGATGGTAAGAGAACTTACCGAGCCGAAACAGGAAGCGTACTGGTCCTGCACGCCCGACTGAAGGTGGAGTCTTTCCGTTTCGATGGTGTGTGCAAGCGCGGATATTTCCTGCCGGTCGAGATGAAGATGCTGTAGGCGGGCCATCCCTCCGATCAACGCAACGCTGATCGCGGCCGAGGTTCCGGTGGCCGAGCCGGGTGCGATCGCCGAATCGATAAAAATTTCAATCGAATGTTCCTTCGGGCGGCCAATCTCCTTCACGATCATTTCAAGCAATCGGTGATCGCCGGTTCCCAGTCGGTCGGGTGTTAGCGTGTACGAACTGTTTGAAATTGCAGAATGGAAAGTGATAGTCTCCTGTTTGCTCTCCACAGCAGCAATTTCTATTTTCGCTGAAGGATTGACGGCAATATTAACCACCCTGCCGGAACCGGCAAACCACGTATCGGTCCATCCGCCGATATCACAGATCCGGTGCGGCGCTTCGGCGAGTATCCGTATCATACATTGGTTCTCTGAATTTTATGGTGAGGCGAATAATGATAACAATGGGTCTCGTCTGCAACAACCGGCAAAGGGTTGCCGATGTATGCAGGCTGTACGATGTCGTGCGGATAATTTTTCATTGCGAAGCAATAAATTAAAAACTGAAATCTCTCAATCTCCCGGGTGATGCTTTTATACGAGTCACAAAAAACAGCGCTGACTGATTACGCTGCTTTCACCACAACAACCGTCTGGTCGTCGTGCTGATCGTTCTGTCCTGCAAACACAGATAGTTCATCGAGCAGAATCGTTTGAATTGTTTTTGCAGATTCTTTGTGATGAACGTTCAGAATCTGCAGCAGCCGTTCTTCGCCGTAATCCCCATCGGCATTACGCGCTTCCGTAACACCATCTGTTGCAAAAAGAAAAATATCGCCGCTCGAATAGTGAAGCTTTTTTTCTTCCATCTCTGAGGTGAACACAGAAGCATCGTTCAATCCCAAACCCAGTCCGCGCGGCAGCACTTTCCGTACGGTGCCTGCGGCGGCATCGTAATGAAGCAGCGGCAGATGACCGGCCCGCGAAACGATGACAGATTTTTTTTCCGTATTGAACTCGGCACCCAGCACGGTCACAAAGGAGCGTTTCTCGAGATCTTTGCAGAGTAATGTATTTGCGCGGTTGAAAAGATCTTTCGGTGAAAGATCGAACCCGTGCAGTGAACGGAGTATCCCTTGCACTTTGGACATATACAGCGCCGCGGAGGTCCCCTTGCCGCTCACATCGCCGATGACGATGGTCATTTTGCCGTTCCCGTTCGTAAGATAATCGAAGAAATCACCGCCGACCTCCATTGCCGGGATCGATGTGCCGGAGATATCCAGTCCGTCAACTTCCGGTGTCGTCTGCGGAAGTGAATCGAGCTGGATGCGGCGTGCAATCTGCAGCTCGTGTTTCATCCGTTCTTTCTCGGCGAGTTCTTCGTAAAGAAATGCATTTTCAATAGATGCCGAAGCTTGTTTGGCGGTAGACGAGAGAAACGCAAGGTCTTCCTGCCGGAATGTCGTTTCGGACTGTTTCTCGCCGATGAGGAGCACACCGATCAGTTTTTCTTTTGAACGGATCGGCACGCCGTAATGGAAACCTTCGCGGTTAAATTCATCCTTCAATGGAACCGGCAGGTAGTCGATACGGAATTCATTCTGGAATTGCCTGATGCCGGCGATCAGTTCGCGTTCGTGTGCAATACAGAACCTGCCCCAGGCGGTTCCGTCAAATCCATGCACGGAAAGACAGGAGCAGCACTGCTCATCCCGGAAGAACAGCACCCCCGCACGTTTCAGTTTCATCAGTTCGCTGAATTTCTTCACAAGCTTCCGTGCAAGATCATCGGCATTCAGCGTTGTCGCTAAAATTTCACCAAGTTCGAACGATGCACGCCGGTAATCGTATTGCTGTCGGAAATATTTCTTATCGATGAACTGCTGGCCGTACTTCCGCACGCGCATAACAACAACCGTCAGGACGATCGCCAGCACCATCAGCAACACACGTTCGGATGTACCGCGCTGAGAGGAAAGTTCAGGAGCGTCGTTCACTTCAATGGCGGTGCCGGTGAATACGATGTTCATTTTCGGCAGATCGAGCATCGGCAGCTGAAAGAAGGTCCATACCAGACCGTAGAAGATCAATCCTCCCCACAATATGGTGGCAATACTGTACTGTGTATTCCGCCGCACGCGGAGCTTCATATCCAGCAAACGATATCTCCCAATCGTATAGAGATAGGATATTGGGATTAACGTAAGAACAATACCAAGCAATCCGATGCCGAGTGTCTGAAAGGAATCTCTGAACAGATAAATGAGGAGAATCGACGATCCACCCACAACAATGACTGTCCACCGGATAATAGTGCTGAACCGTTTATATTCGGGAGGTACGCTTTTCCGGTATTTTATCAGCACGAACAGGCCATAGATCATTACCATGGCAACCGGAAGCGGCGAATTGAATACGATGGAGAGTACGGTTGAGAGAATTGTAAAAATATAGTATCCGCGAATGATCCACGGACGTCCGGCAAGATCGGAGCGATCGATGGGGAAATAATGCATTGAATGGAAAAAGAATGCCGTTCCTAAGATATATGCCGCACCGATCATTACCTGACGGATGATCACTTCGGTGGTCATAATAAAATCCCTGCGGATCACAAGCGTGGCAATAAAGAATCCGATGAGCAGCAATGCGGAACCAACCAGGCGCGCCGCCTTGAGATTCGGGCGAGAGACAAGAATGAATGTACCGGTAAGCATCCATACGATTCCGCAAAGAGTGAAAATCAACAGCGTTACCGGAATACCGAATTTTGCCAAAACGATATTCAGCTGCATGAAATGATTGTTGCGGAGGATATCATACTTCAGCGACTTCCCGATCTGTCCTAAACGAAGAATCCTGTCCGCTTCGTTGGCATTCGTAAAATCCTGTTCATTAATCCGCATGATCAGATCGCCCACTTTCATTCCGCTGCGGTCGGACGCTCCTCCGGCAATGACATCCGTAACAAAAGCATAATTGGGTAACAGCGCGATGAAGTCCGGAGGAATGGAACTGCGTTTTACTTTGAACGTGATGATATAATTGAGCGACGGACGAAGTATATCAAAACGGATCTCATCCTGCGGACTTCTGCCGATAGCTTCATAAACATCCTTCACAGTCTTTACGGTGCCGTTGTTGATCGACAATAATAAATCTCCCGTCAACACAGAATCAACAGAAGTCTTCACCGAAAGAGGATGCCCTCCGATTGCAGGTTGTTTTCGGACCGGCTCCGCCGGAAAATTTTTAACCGCCATAAACGGCGTTGGTCCGTTGCGGAACCAATTTTCATCCGTGGGAGTGCTGAAGAAAGAAAAAAATGTCACCACCACCTGCAGAAAAAGTACGGCAGACAAAATTACAAACAATGTCCGCATGCGTTGAATTTTATTGAACGAAAAGGTCATGATTACGCTGAAATGTGAGTCTCTCTCTTACGACAGTTTTATTGTTAAGTTACGCAGACAAACTATCAAGATTTTTCGAAAAAAGCACTGTTGTCTTTACTCTCGGGTGCAATATCCGTACTTTTTACATATAGTTCATCACTTACGGAGATAAAGTATGAAATGGTTCAACCTTTTTGCACTTGTCACACTGGTATCTTTCTTTGCGGCAGCGCAGGATGACGACATTCTTCCAATACAGGAGCATGGTCCTGACCGCTGGATGTCATTTACCGCACCGCTGAATGTTCAGCACAAACTGACGACCAAAGGTCTGCTCGGATATGAACTGGTTATAAATCCGGATTTTCAGATCCGTCAGGGGCAGGGTCCGCTGTTCGTTTTCCGTTTTGAAGAGATCGGGAAGTTCAATCCGGCATTGAAACCCCAACTCCCTGCCAACACTCATGTACAGTTCATCGTGGACGGAAAACCGACTGCTGAATTAAAGATTCAAAAAACCGGCTTCCGCAACGAGAACGATGCGCGGCATATTCTGAAATTTCTTGTTGTCGGGAACAAACAGATCGTGGATAATATGACAACGGCACGGTCCGTCCGCGGATTGTTGTATTTCCGCGATATGAAGAACGATAAGATCGATGTGAAGACATTCACGCTTGACCCTAAGACCATCCGCACACTGGCGAAACTGGTTTCGGTCGCAAAATAAGGGGGAAGGTTATTTTTTGTTCAGATCTGCCAGCTGCGCGATCTTTTGCTGATATTCTTTTGCCACAAAATTCTGCGGGTCGAAAAAATAGACCCGCTGGACTTCCTCAAGCGCCCTTCCGAACTCCTTTGCTTCAATAAATTCATCCGCACGCTGAAAATACAGATTCTTCATTTTTTCCATCAGTAGTATCCGTTCATCGGGAACTGCGGATCCATCGCTGCGCTTTGATCCTCGCTGTTCAAGGTCGTTTGTTGCTCGGTCGATGAGCAGGGAAAGTATATGTTCGTTTTCCGCAGTTTTTACATCTGTGAAGTCCGGTGACGAAGGGTACGGCAGTGTTGCAACAAATTGTTCCAGTGCGGAAAGATAGAGATTATTCAGATCGATGATCTTTGCATCGCGGATGATCTTGAGCGCATGGGAGTGTTGGTGGCGGCGCACTTCAAGCTGCGCTTCACGCAGGAGCGTTATCAGCGAGTCGATATTCATTATCCTGTTGCTTGTCCGCTTGAATAGATAAGTTTAAGACCTTGTGCGGCTTTTAAATCGTATGCGGCTTGTTCAGCACGGATCTCGGCGTCGAATTTCATGAGCTCTTCGTTCAGCATATCCACTGTTAAGCCGTGTGCTATTTCATCGAGGGCCTTAGCATATTCTTTTTGCGAAAGAAATTCTTCCGCAACGCGTATATGGATCCGAATAAGCCGGTCCTGTTCATCTTTGGATATCCGCGGATGCGACAGCGACGATGTAATCGCGGTCGATTTCATTTGGTTCAGCCGCGCATTATGGAGCGCCGTAACCCGTTGTTCAAGCTGCAGTAGTTCTTCGTTGGATGGATCGATCACAAGACCCGACACAATCTGCACCAGCGCTTTGTCGGGCATGTTCGACGTAAGCAGAGCCTCAGCCTGATCGCGGTACGATGCAATCCGCTCACGTCGCTGCGTGGTCCGATGATCTTCCAGTTCCTTCCCCGTTATGGATTCAATTTCCTTCAGAAGGGCAATGGATTCTTTTCGGTCCGGCTCATAATCAAGTGCTTTCCGTACGGCAATGACTGCTTCGTCATATTTCCCTACGGTACAATATTCTTTGGCAACAACCAGTAATTGCTGAATTTCCAGACTGCGCGATTCTTCGCGCTGCCGTAGCTTCCATTCATCGGAGGCTTTAGAAATTTGTTCGCGCAGTTTCAGCAGTTCGTTGTTCTGTTCATCCATCGCCAACCCGCCGGCCGTTTCGGCAAGCGCTTCTTCAAAAAGTTCTCTCTCCAGCAATTCCGCTGCATGCCGGATATGCCGTTCGATATCCCTGCTCTTTTCATCACGTTCGCGCTTGGTATGCTGATCAAACAGGTACGCATCGAACTCCGACTGCAATTCCTGTTCGTATCTCTGGATCTCTTCATTCAGCGGATCGAGAATAAATGCTTTTGCTACTTCGTTGAATGCTTTGCTGTATAGACTCTTTGACCGGAGATGCTCTGCCTCCGCCATATGGCCTTTCATTTTTTCGGCAATTATACTTTTGTTCTTTTGTTCTACAAGCACTGCTTCATGCGCGGTGACATTCTTTGCAGCCTGGTGTTCCTCCCGTTCCCGGATGATCATATGCTCAACCATCTTAACATCTTCATCAAACGGATTGATGATGAATGCCAGCGCTACTTCCCCCAGTGCAACTTCAAACTGTTTCTCGGCGAGGAAATTTTTCGCGCGCTCAAGATATTGCTGAATTTTTTCCTTATCGAGCTTCTGCTGTTTCTTAACTTCCTCTGTCTCGCCGAGCAGCGCACGCGATCGGTCGGTCTGTTCCAGGCGGAGAACCTCCTCCTCCTGCTGTCGTCGGATCTGTTCCTGTAGTGCACGCTTGCTTTCCTCTTCCTGCCGGAAATATTCCTCCTGCATGGCAAGAATCTCCTGCTCACACTCCTGCAGTTCATCATTGATGGGATCGAGAACGGTTGCACGCGTTATTGTGTGGAGTGCGTCGGTGAATTTTTTTTGCTTCGCCAGCATTTCAGCGTTGGAGATATGTTTTTTAATGGTCGCAAGAACCATCTCGCGTTTTTTCTGCCGGTCCGCAAGATGTTTTTGGTACTGTTCCAGCTGCTGCTGCTGCAGTTGATCCTGAGTTTCCAGAATCTTCTGTTCAAGGCGAAGCACTTCTTCATTTAAAGGATCGATGACGACAACAAATGCCAGTTCGCCAAGCGCTTCATCCAGTTTATTGGATTGATAGAGTTCGTTCACATGCTGAAGATACTGCTGTACCTTCTCTTCCCGGGCGCGTTTTCGGTCCTGCTCTTCGCGTTGTATCTTCTCTTCTTTTTCTTTTTGATACAGTTTCGACTGAGTCTTTATCGTTTCCTGGCGTTTCTGACGGTCTTCATCCATCTTCCGCTGACGTTCCCCTTCTTCGTCACGGCGGAAATCCTCCTGTGCTTTGCGGATAGTATCCTCTAACGCATGGATTGAATCATTGACCGGATCCAGCAGATACGCCCGCGCTATCTCATCGAGTGCACGGTTGAATTCTTTTTTCTGCAAATACATGTTGGCGCGGGTCAGAAACGCGGCAATTTTTGCTTCAATTGCCTTTCTGCGCAGTTCATCATTCTTCGTGCGCTCCGCTTCTTCCTTCTTGTGGATCTCAACAGCTTGTTCCTGCTGTACGGCAACATTGGCGCTGTGCTGTGCTTCAATAATGGCAAGGTTGGACAAGTGCTGCAGTGCCGGTGCAATTTTTTGTTCTACACTTTTTTCGGCCGGCAGCGGTTGTTTCGTCCCTTTTTTCGCTTCCTCCTGCTGTTTTGCGGTCAACAATGTCCGGACGCGCTCTTCGTACGCAAGGGCGTAGAGGTGGCGTGAGTCGAACGATCGGGCTTTGGCAATAAGCGTCAACGCCGTTGCAAGGTCCCCTTCTTTTACAAGCTTGTCGGCTTGTTTCAGAAGAAGAGCAACTTCTTTCAATCGTTCAGAAGTCGGTAACGCCGTATTTTCTGTTGGTTTTGTCATTGAATATTATTGTTTATGCACATGTGCCCAATACAATCTTAAAGAAATAAGTTAGCTTAGTCAACACACCGGAGCGTTAGAATTCTCTAACCTTAGAGGAGAAGTATTACAAAAGATCGGGTTTGCCGGATATTTCAAGCAAGCGTTTTCGCAGCGCCAGCGCATCGTAGTGAGAAGGATCGAGCCGCAAGGCAAGATCAACTTCAAAAATGGCATCAAATGTCAGCTTCGCGGAGATAAATTCCTCTGCTTTACTGAGATGAGATTGAATAACAAGTTCTTTTTCGTCGTGTGTTTTCATTGCTTCCCGTAAACGCTGGGCCGCCGCAATGTCACCCTGCAACCAAAGTACTTCTTCGTGATTCATGTCAAAACTCAAGGCGTAATCGACCCAGCCCTGCGCCTCACTGTATGCATCACGCGAAAACGCATCGCGTGCCATTGCTAAACTTTTTTTGATCCCTTGGTCAGTCTTGAAGAGTGCCTGCGTACGCTGCTGCTGTTCCTGGTAACGGAGAAACTCCTGCTGTATCTCACCCTCAAGGGCGAACAACTTTTCGTTCATCGGGTCGAGCCGGTATGCCTGAGCAATCTCATCAAGTGCATCCTGATAACGGAATTCCGTTCTGAGTTTCTTTGCACGTTCAATATGCTGATGGATATGCTCACTTAATTCACGATCGCCGGCAGTTTCGGGCTCTGTGATCATGAGCAGGGAATGCTTTCTTGAAAGTTTTGCTTTTTTCTGTCCGTCAAAAATCTCGCGCTGAAGCTTTGCAATCTCCTCGTCGAACGGATTGATCTTGAACGCGAGAGCGATCTGTCGTACTGCTTCATCATAATTACCCAGGCTGACGAAACCGCGGGCTTTCGACAGGTAGAGAAGAATTTCTTCTTCGTCATGGAGCAGTCTCGTTTCCACATCGATACGTTCGCGGATCTGTTCACGTTTTTGCTGCTCGATGCTTAAGCGGTGCAATTCCGCCTCCTGTTTCCGTTTTCGTTCATCCTCTTCGTGTCTCCGTTTCTCCTCTGCGAGCCTCAGCATCTCTTCCTCGGCCGCCATAATCCGCTTCTCACACTCAAGAACATCCTCGTTGGCCGGATCGATGTAATAGGCCTGAGTTATCACACGCAGCGCTTCGGTAAATTTTCCGCGCGCAAGGAACTCCTCCGCTTTTTCCAGACTTTTACGGGCAGTCAAGCGGATTATTTCCGTTTTCTTTTTCTCCTCCTCGGCCTGCTGCCTTTTCAGCGCAATGTTCTCTTCCTCTTTCTTGCTCTGTGCTTCACGGATCTTCCAGTTCAGGCTCAGCACCTCTTCGTTGAGCGGATCTACGACCATCACAAACGCCAGCTGACTGAGTGCTTCGTCGATCCTGTTCTCAGCGAACAATCCCCGTACGATCTGCAGATATTCACGGATCTTCTGCGTCCGGGCCTGTTTATATGCCTCCGCTTTTTTCTTTTCCGCCTCAACCGTTTCCTGTTTCAATTGCAGCTGCCATTGTGCAGACAACTCTTCGCGTCTCTTGTTCTCTTCCTGATGCTGTTGACGGTCAAGCTCTTCCTGTTTCCGAACAAACGCTTCCTGTTTTTTTTTGATCTCTTCCTCAACAGAAAGAATACTTTCGTCCGTAGGATCAAGCATAAATGCACGACCGATTTCGTTCAGCGCATGGTGAAAATCATTATGTGCTTCAAAGGCACGCGACCGCTGCAAGTATGAAGCCACTTTCTTGGCAATACCATCGGCTCGCAACTGTTCTTCGTATCGCTGCTCCTCCTCTTGCCTTTTCTGCAGTGCAATAACCTCTTTTTGTTTGTAGGCAGAAACGGCGCTGCGTTTTACTTCCTTGATCGCCAGATCGAGAATTTTTTCCAACGTCGGCAGCACCTGGCCGATCAACGTATCGGTCGACCGTACTTCCGCATCATTTTCACCCTCTTGTTTCAGCAGGACCGACCGCACATATTCCTCGTAGGCGCGGGCATACATAATCGTCGGGTTCTTCTCGCGCGCATGCAGTATCTCATCCAGCGCGCGGCGGATATCGCCTTGCCGAATGTATTTATCCGCATTTTTCAAATATGCGATAACTTCGGTAAGGTGTTCGGCGCCGCTTATTTTTTGTGAGATGTTTTGCATTCAAATTAATTTATAATCCGTGTGATCGTTCATATCCGAATAATAAACCCCGCGTGCGGCTGCGGGGTTTGATGTCATAGTAACTATCGATCTGACGCACAGCGCATGCTATTTTTTTTTGTTTTTATTCAGTAATGCTTGAGCCGCTCTCAACCGGAGTCGCAAGGTGCTCTCTTCGGCTTTCACAACGTGGTCGGGAGCTATCTCTTCCGCCATTTTTAAGACGTTCGTATGCGGCGCAGACTTAAAGGCTTTGCTGCGCTCAATGGCTTTTTCCAGCGTATGGGAAATCTGATCTTCGGGCATCGGTTTAACAAGATACCGGAAAACATTCAGTTCATTAATTGACCGGATCGCCAACTGTGCATCCCTCACTTCCGTAAGGATCACAGAAACCGTGTTTGGATATTCCCGGCGAACCGTATCAAGAAAACTGACACCGTCAACATCGCCAAAGTTAATGTTGCTCACGATAACGGAGACCGGTTTCTTCGCCATCTCCTGGAACGCGGCATCGATGGAATTCACTCCGACAACATTGAACGCACTGCCGTACTTTTCAACGAGCTTGCCTGTTTCGTCCTCGCTGTAATCAACAAACAGCACCGTCGGACTCGTCTCTTCAACTTCAATATGAACTCGATGTCCGGATGCCGGATGTTCTTCCGTTACCGCTTCATCAACTTTTTGCATCTCGGTCTCTTGCAGCTTTGTCACTTTATCGTAGATCTCAACGCCCAATTTCACCACATAGAGCATAAACTCGCCCTGCCACGGCTTATTGATGAAACGGAATACTTCGCCGGCATTCACCGATCCGATAATGGCATCGAGATCGGAATACCCCGTAAGCAGCATGCGAATGGTATTCGGACTAATGTCTTTCACCTGGCGCAACAATTCATGACCGAGCATGCCGGGCATTCTCTGATCGCTGACGATCACTTTAATCGGGACTGATTTGATAATCTCCAGCGCGTCGAATCCGTTCTCCGCAAGGTAGACCTTGTATCTGCTTTTGAACAGCATGTTGAGCGACGAAAGGATCATCGGTTCATCGTCAACAAACAGGATATTCGATTTTTCCGGCACTGCCGGTACTGTTAGCTTCATACTGTAACCCTTACACTTCGGATGTTTCGTTTCTGTGATACGTATTTCTTACACAACTTTTTTCTCACGCGTGGTTGTGCGCGGCTGAGTCACCGGAATGCGAATGTAGAAATCCGACCCGCGGCCTACGATGCTTTCAACCTTGATCGATCCCCCGTGTTTCTGGATGATCTTGTAGGAAATTGAAAGGCCAAGTCCGGTTCCTTCACCGATCTTTTTTGTTGTATAGAACGGTTCAAAAATCTTTTCAATATTTTCGGCCGGAATACCTTTGCCCGTATCGGAAATCTTCACCACCGCCATGTCGGGGTTTCCCGATTCTTTATATGTGCGAATACTGATCGTCCCCTGACCTTCAATCGCCTGTGCAGCGTTCGTAAGCATATTAAGGATAACCTGATTATACTGAGCGGGAAAACATTCGGCGGAGAGACTCGGCAGATACTCCTTTTTCACCACCGCTTTATTCTTGATGAAATTGTTTGCGATGACAAGTGTAGCATCAATTGCATTATTGAGATCCACCTTTGCCAGATCGGCCTCATCCAAACGGGAGAATTCTCTCAGGTTCTTGATCAATTCCTGAATGCGGTCCGTTCCGATAAGCGCCTGCGAGAGCATCGTTTTGCTGTCTTCCATTACCGTGTTTTTTTCTAATTCCGTTGAGAGTTTGGCAAGGTCGGTGACCGTTTCCTCCAATCCTTCCTCAACGCCATTCACCAGCATATCGAGCAAAATGCGGCATTTTTCTATCACAGCGTTAATGGTGAATTGGTTGCTGATCATCATTTCAATATTGTTTTTCACGTACCCGAGAGGCGTATTGATCTCATGTGCAAGGCCGGCGACCATTTGACCGAGCGATGCCATTTTTTCTCCCTGCACAAGAGCTGTTTGTGTTTCACGCAGTTGTTTATTTGTTGCTTCCATTTGAATCCTGCTATCCTCAAGTTCCTTATTTCGTGACAGCAGACTGAGTGCGATCTGGTTGAACGATTTTCCCACACGTCCAAGTTCGTCGTGCGATTCCACTTCGACTACTTCCGTAATCTTCCCTTCGTTCAGCTGCGTTGCCACACCTTCCAGTGTATGTACCATTTCGATCACCGAACTGTAGAAACCTCCGAGCAGATATACTACGAAGATGAGAACAAGAATTGTTCCCCAGATATAGATCATCACCTGGTTCTCAAAATTTTTAATGCGGATATCAATCAGGTTTTTCAGAATGGGAAACTGAATATCGAATACGACCAATCCCGATTTGATCGGCTTCTCCAGAATATTCAGATCAACACCGTGAGCAACCCGCAGACTGTCGTGAAGGACCACCGACTGAAGCAGTTCAGTGTACTGGTCCGTCATTAATTTCAATTCGACATACGAAGGCTCTACCAGCGGCGACACCGGCTTATTGTACGTACTGATCCTGGTAACGGCATCCGAAATATCCGACAGCAACGGCCGGATATTTCCCGCTTGCACCGTAAATTCCGTCCGCTGTTCCGGCGACAGCACCGGGGTCAACGCCGCCATCCGCAGCAGATTTTTTGATCTGCTCAGCGCTTCCGTTAATTGAAGGATCTTGAAGTTGGAAATATTCATCAGATAGTATGTCTCAATATCCGTATCGAGCGTAAGATTGGAATTATCGGCAACATCAACGACCAGTGCAAGCACATCCGCGATCATTTTATTGTGCAGTTCAATACTCAATTCCAATGTATCCGTAAATGCCCCGCTCTTCAGATTCTTCCAGTCGATCTTGATGTTCTTCCATTGTTCCTGCACTGCAAGCGCAACGCCGTATTGCACATCCGTTGAATCAACGCCGAGAATGGTCCGGTCGATATCCTGCTGGGTTCGAAGCATGAGTTCCTGCGCGGTTGAATCGCCGGTAAAATACTGCACCGAATATTCACGATGCTTCTGTACTTTTTCAAAGAAATGTCTCAGCGACGCATTGTAAGCTATTCCGGTTAATTCCTTTTGAGAATATTGCACGTCTTTGTTGATCTGTGTTGTAACAACGTACAGCAGGCTAAAACTCGGTATCAATAACAGCAACGCAACGATCGCAAATTTCTGCAGATAGTTGAGGCGGTTCATCAATAGCGCGCCTAGACTGAAAATCGCTTTTCTCATAGTGTAACCCCGATAGGTATTGAAATTAAAACTAAATATATACTATACCGCTGCCGATAATTTTTGGATCACGTCGGTAACGCGGTCGAATTCTATGGATTTGTCAAAGAAGAAATCCGCCCCCTCCTCGAAACATTTTTTTCTGTATTCATCCTGAGCATAGTTCGTCAGCATTATCACTTTTGCCGCGATCTTTTTTTCTCGGATATTCCGCAATACATGGATCCCGCTGCCGCCGGCAAGAAATATATCGAGAATGACCACGTCTGGCTTCAGTTGAACGATGGATTCCGTTGCCGTAAGCGGATTGTCGGCCTGACCAACAACCTTTATCGACGCAACTTCCGATAGCATTGCGGTAAGACGATCACGAACGATCTCCGAATCATCAACAATAAAGACATTGATCAGTTTAGTATGTGTCATTGTTTGCATCAAAACGAGTGTACGGTACCAGTAAAAGATCCAATCCGTTTCAGTTCAGGCCGGAATTGAGAAGGGCAGTTTTTCCCTTTATCAGTTCATGTGTTTCGGAAACATTGGAAGATTCCGGGAATGCAACATTTTTTTTTCAAAAAGGATCTCTGTAAAGCCTTTTCGAACAATGACGTAATCATCGGCGACAAGAATGTGTATCATGGAAGATCATGTTGAATATTCTGCAAGTGGAATGCGAACACGAACCGTTGTCCCTTTGTTTGGAACACCGATGACATTCACTTCGCCGTTAAAACTCGCGGCACGTTCTTTCATCCCCAGAATTCCCACGGACCGGGGATTTGCAAGTTCATTCTGCGCTATCCCTTTTCCGTCATCCTCGATCGTAAGAATAACATTCGTCCCGTCTCTGCGCAGCGATATTGCAACGTTCGCAGCTTGTGCGTGGCGAACAACATTCGTCAGCGATTCCTGAAAGATCCTGAAGAATGCCGTTGAACGTTTTTCGTCCATGGGCAGATGTTCATCCAGATGGAATGAAAAACCTATTCCCGTGCGTTCGCCGTAATCTCTCCCCTGCCATTCGATCGCAGCCGCTAAACCGATATCGTCCAGAATTCCCGGACGGAGATCGGTGGCAAGTTTGCGAACCTTATGGATTGTTGTATCCGTAAGGTCGATCATTGATCGCATCCGTTTTTGCAATGCTTCATCGGATGACTGCATCTTATTGCTCATCCACACAAGATCCATCTTAAGACCGGTCAGTGCCTGACCAAGATCGTCGTGAATTTCACGCGCAATGTGCGTGCGCTCTTCTTCACGGATATTCTGCAGACGCACTGTCAGTGCACGCAGTTGTTTCCGTGAACTGTCAATTTCAATTTCCGCAAGCATACGCTCGGTGATATCAGTGATCGTTCCGACAAATCCTGCTAACGATCCGTCCGTATTGAACTCCGGTAATGCTTGTCCCATCACCCACAATTCCGCTTTGTCACTCTCGCGGAAAATTCTATACTCGGATTGGAACGGCAATTGTTCACGCACGCAGCGGTGCCATTCTGTCCGGATCCTTTTTCTGTCATGCGAGTGAACTGCCGTCAGAAAACCGTCACCAAAAGCCTGATCGTACGACAATCCCGCGATATCGCTCCACCGGTCATTCACATACAAATAATATCCGTCCGCTGAGGCCAGAAATATGCCAACGGTGGATACTTTAGCAAGTGTATTGAACCGTTCCTTGCTCAGCCGCAGTTCTTCCTGTACGCGGCGTTTGTCAATTGCATTTGCAATTGCGGGACCCAGACGGATAGAATGCTGTTTAAATACATAATCCGTTGCGCCTGATCGCATGCATTCAACCACTATCTCCTCATCCAGAATATCCGAATAGATGATCAGCGGCGTAATAGCGGTCATATTCTTCAGAATAGATATGGTATCGGAAGGCTTGAGTTCGGCGATATTAAAATCAACAATAATGACTTCGGGGGAGAAGTCATCCAGAGCTTCCGGGATCAGATCAAATGATGTGAGGTGACGGATCTCATACTCCAATCCGGATTTGCGCATTTCATTGGAAAAGAAAGCAACGCTTTCTTGTTTTTTTTCAATAAAAAGTATCCGGGTCGGCTTGGCCATTGAGTGTTTTAATGATGGAAAAATGAGTTTTCAGCAAAGTATAGCGATTGTTTGAGTGAAAATCAATTTGAGATATAATGCGCTTTTAGCAATGAACACGCACTTTTTTCTCTTACATCCTTTTTCCTTACATTGATATTAATGTCAGAAAATATTCTTGAAAAATTTCATCCCGTCGTCCGTGCCTGGTTTTCAGCAGCATTTGGTGAACCCTCACCGCCGCAAGTACAAGGTTGGCCTTCCATTTCCGATGGGAAAAACACCCTGATTGTTGCTCCCACAGGATCCGGAAAAACACTTGCAGCGTTTCTGTGGTGCATTAATCATTTGGTGAAGGAGAATATCGGGCGCCCCCCTTTGGAAGCGGAAAAGAAACGGAGAGACAAAGCGGGTCATGGTATTCGAATTCTCTATATCTCTCCTCTTAAAGCGCTTAATAATGACATCCATCGTAATCTTGAAATTCCGCTGAACGGGATACTGAACGAAGCAGAGGCCCGGGGAATTCCGATGGCCGAAATCCGCAGCGCCGTCCGCACCGGAGACACTACGCAGACCGAACGTGCACGGATGCTCAGGAATCCTCCCGACATTTTGATCACCACTCCCGAATCGCTCTTCCTAATGCTCTCTTCGGAAAAAGCACGGACGCTATTCCATTCTGTGCAATATGTGATCATCGACGAGATCCATTCCATAAGCAATACGAAGCGGGGCGTGCATCTTTCCTTATCGCTGGAACGTCTTGAGCACCTGATTAAAAATTCGGAAAGAGAAAATGGCAGTGCAGAAAGATCCTTTGTCCGCATAGGACTTTCGGCAACGCAAAGGCCTTTGGATTTGATCGCCCGCTTTTTGGGAGGTATGGAATGGAAGGAGCAGCAGCT
The DNA here is from genome assembly GCA_903861125.1 of uncultured Ignavibacteriota bacterium. Classification (GTDB taxonomy): domain Bacteria; phylum Bacteroidota; class Ignavibacteria; order UBA10030; family UBA8401; genus UBA8401. The sequence continues at coordinate 24,158 of CAIOTF010000007.1, read as the reverse complement.
TGTTCCGCGTTTTGTAAACATTATTGATGCCGGATACAAAAAAAGTGTTGACCTGAAAGTTATCTGCGCCGCCCGCGATTTTTCGGATATGCCGATGGATAGTATCTGGTCCTTGGTTTTTCCGCAGCTGCTTCAGCTGATCCATGAACACCGAACAACACTAATCTTTGTTAATAATCGTCGCCTTGCCGAGCGTGTTGCGGCACGATTGAACGAAATGCTTGAAGGACAAGAAGATACAACGAATAATTATGCTGTTCCTTTTTATTCCAACAAGCATCATTCTCCTTACAGCACAAAACTACTCGCTGAAAACGGAGACCGGAGCAGCAAAAAATCACAGAATGAAATTCCGGCAGAAGCTTCCGAACATGCAGCCGCTCCGATCAAAGTCTTTGCGTACCACGGCAGTATGTCGCGCACTGTGCGTGAACAATTGGAGAACGATCTGAAACAGGGAAAACTCCGCGTTCTCATCACCACGTCGGCGCTTGAACTCGGCATCGATATCGGAACCGTTGATCTGGTCGTGCAGATACAATCACCGAAAGGAATAGCGCGCGGCTTGCAGCGGATCGGCCGTTCGGGACATTTGGTGAATGCCAACAGTAAGGGAAGATTGTTCGTAACGCACCGTGAGGATCTTGTTGAATGTGCGGTGGTTGCAAAGGGAATGACGGAACACGCCATTGAGAATACTTTTATTCCGCAAAATTGCCTCGACGTGCTCGCACAGCAGATTGTGGCAATGGTTGGAATTGAAGAATGGAATGTGGAAGAGATATTTGATCTTCTCCGGCAGTCTTATTGTTACCACTCCCTCAGCGAGAATGTATTTCATTCCGTTCTCGATATGCTGGCGGGCCGATTCACGAACGATGCCTTCCGCGAACTCCGCGCACGCATCATCTGGAACAAACTGCACAATCAGCTCGCGCCGCTTCCCGGTTCTTCCCTGCTTGCCATCATGAACGCCGGCACGATACCCGACCGCGGATATTTTGGCGTCTATCTGGAAGATCTGAAAACAAAGGTCGGCGAAGTTGATGAAGAATTCATCTACGAAAGCCGCCCCGGTGATACGTTCATTCTCGGATCCAATGTCTGGCGGATGATGGAGATCGATGCAAATAAAGTTGTAGTTTCGCCTGCGCCCGGTCAACCGGCACGGATGCCGTTCTGGCGAGGGGAAGGTATCGGCAGAACGTATGAACTTGGAGTGCGCGTCGGTGAATTTCTCGAACGGCTGTCAACTCAGGGTAGGCATGTGCTAACGGACTCAATCACACAGGATGAACAAGACCGGATTTTATCGGAATTTCCGATCGACTCGAACTCTGTGCGCAACATAATTGATTATGTTGAGGAACAGCGCTTGTCAACGCATATTGTCCCTACACACGCTTCATTGGTCGTAGAAGGTTTCAGGGATGAGGTCGGCGATCCGCGCATCGTTGTCCATTCGTGCTACGGCAAAGGGGTAAACGGTCTGCTCGGCATTGTGCTCACTGCGGTCCTTCGTCAGCGATTGAATATTGACATTCAAATGCTCTATAATAATGACGGAATCCTCTTCCGCTGTTCCGATGCGGAACGATTACCGCTCGATCTTTTTTCCGGCGTTACTCTTCACATGGCGCAGCAGATCATTCTGGAAGAGATACCATCTTCACCGTTGTTTGGTGCGCTATTCAGACAAAATGCGGAACGGGCACTGCTTCTTCCCAAAGGTTCTCCGGGAAAACGGAGACCGTTTTTTCTGCAGCGCTTAAAATCCGCCGATCTGCTTCAAGTGGTCCGCCAATACAGCGATTTTCCCATCGTTATCGAAACCATCCGCGAATGTCTGACCGACGTGCTGGACTTTGAGCATTTCAAAGAGATCATCACGAAGATCGAAACGGAAGAGATTCACATTCATACAGTACAAAATGAGACCCCTTCGCCGTTCGCTTCGACATTGCTGTTTGATTTTGCCGCCGTCTATATGTACGGATCGGACGATCCTAAAAAAAATGAACAACAGCAATTCGCAATATTAAATCGTGAATTGGTTGCCGAAGTGGTACATCTCGAAACAGTACACACCGTCGTTCGTGCAGATGCAGTCATCAAGGTAGAAGAACAATTACAGTTCACATCGCCAACACGCAGAGCACGCTCGCCGGAAGAACTGCTGGAAATATTTTTGCGTTTAGGAGAATTGACCGAAGACGAATTGAATGTCCGCGTACTGAAAAAAGATTTTATCGAACACGTTAAAACCAGAAATATCATTGCTCCGGTTTTGATCGGCAACACCACTATGTATGTTTCAACGGAAGAACTGCCGTTGTACCGTCCCTTCAGCACAATTCACAGCAATGTTATCGCATTGCTTCCGGAACATTTTCGCTCGTCACAATTTGAGCGGGATGAAGCACTTCGGTATGTTATTATGCGGATGCTCCGCTCACATGGAACGCTGACAACGAACGATATAGCATCCCGATTTGCCCTTACCGTTGAAGAATGCGAAGCCCTGTTGCAATCGCTTTCCGCATCGGAAAATATTGTTCATGGTATTCTCACTAAAGAAATCGATCACAAACAGTGGTGTTACCGTCCCAATCTTGAACGGATCCACCGGGCATCAATATCGATCCTTCGCAAGGAGATCAAGCCGGCAACGCTTCCGGATTTCACGCAGCTGCTGCTGCAGTGGCAGCACCGTCATCCGGCAACACAGGAAACTCTCGACACCGGATTGCACACTGTTCTGGAGAAATTTCAGGGACTTACGCTTCCCGCAGAACTATGGGAGAAAGAAATCTTCAGCAGCCGAATTCAGCATTACGACGGAAAAATATTGCGCCAGACGGCGCAACGGGGAGAATATTTCTGCGTCGGGACTGAGGCCGGAAGAACGCAGTGGATCTCGCGCGGCGACGGAAATTTTTTCCTGGAACCGAAAGAGAACAAAACGGCGGAACTGACAAAACAAGCAACGGAAATATACAATTACATTAAAGAAAATGGTGCTTCCTTCATTTCTGATATCCGTGAGAATACATCCTTTTCCCTCTCTACCATCAATCGCGCTATAGCCGAATTGTTCTGGCTTGGTTTCGTCACCAATGACGTTGTTGACGAAGCATTGAACGTGAAACGATACCGCTCAACAGATTCCGAACTACCGGCAGAACGGATCGAAATCGTCAATCCGCGCCGCAATCCTTTACGCTCCGTTGCCATGAAAAGTGTCCGAACGGCACTGAAACAGGTTCCGGGCTGGAACGGGCGATGGTCGCTCGTTCATACAAAAAGTATTCTTGGTGCACCGGTCACCGATGAAGAAAAGATACGGCGGCAGGCTCAGCAATTGCTCTTACGGTACGGAGTTGTCGCCAGGGAGATCGCCAAACGGGAAGAAAATCTGCTGCCGTGGTCAATGCTTGCGATGGAATTCCAGCGGATGGAAATGCGCGGAGAGATCCGCCGCGGTTATTTTGTGAATGGACTTTCCGGAATGCAGTTCGCTCTTCCCGATGCAGTACGAATGCTTGACGAAATAAAATCGGCACCGCCGAAAAATGAACAACCGCTTGTCCTGAATGCCTGCGATCCCGCAAATCCATATGGCTCCGGAATTGAATTGCAGTCGAACGGAACCTTCGCTCAAACCGAAGAACCAGCTGCTGTTCCGCGCCTTTCCCGTATAATGGGAAATTATATTATTTTTGATAAAGGAACGCCGATTGTGTGGATCGAAAATATTGGAGCGAGAATATTTTTTCTCGTTCCGCTGAAATCATCCTCCGATACAGCTCCCGTCGTTCAGGGATTGTCGCAGTTCATCTCGCATATTCGGGACGCATATCCGGAAAGAAATGAGATCGTGGTGGAATATTGCAACAACCTCCGCCCTTCTGAATCCGGCGCGGCGGAACTGCTCCGTTCGCTCGGTTTCTATCGCGACAAAGTGCAGACGTTGAGATTAGATCTGAGATGATCACGGTCAGATGTTGAGTCTCTGCCCAGACTCATCGTGTGACAAGAGAGTGCAATGAACATTGAAACTTCATTCAAAGAATGCTACATTAAAAGAAAAACACACATACGCTGAAGCACGTACACGCACAAAACGATGATCCTTCAAATCTTCTCCGCAGTGCAAACATCTCTCCAATTTGATTGTAATCATTATCTTTTTCAATCATTGAGGGTAGTCAAAAACAACACTGTAGTGACCATTTTGCCACATTATTAGCTTCATTCACAGAACCCAATGGTTGATACCGGAAGAAAACAATGAAGAACACTAATCGATATTTTGCAAGAATGTTTTATTTTCTTTTTATCATTTCCATTGCTCTCTTCGCGCAGGATTCGATCACCACACACGATATTCTCTCTGCTGAAAAAATTATTGGACTATCATTCAATGAAGCTAAACGTGAATCCCTCCTCGGCGATGTTCAGGGTCAGTTAAATAGCTACCGGCGTCTGCGCTCCGTTCCACTACCGAACAGCATTGGACCGTCAATGCTTTTCAATCCGATACCGTTCGGGATGACCTTTGATAATAAAAAGAGTGTGTTCGCTCCCGAGGGCGCACAGAAAGTTACTCTTCCGAAGAACAGTGATGAACTTGCTTTTTTTCCCGTCGGCGAACTCTCCGTGCTCATTAAAACACGCAAGATCACTTCCGTACAATTAACAACGCTGTATCTTGAACGGATAAAAAAATACCGGCCGATGCTGCAGTGCATCATTACGGTAACGGAATCGCTGGCTCTTGCGCAGGCACACCGTGCGGATACAGAGATCGCCGCCGGTAAATACCGCGGACCTCTGCACGGAATTCCGTATGGCGCAAAAGATCTTCTCTCAACAAAAAAATATCCCACAACGTGGGGTTCCGTACCGTTCAAGGAGCAGATCTTTGACGAAGACGCAACGGTGATAAAGAAATTGGAAGCGGCCGGTGCCGTACTAATCGCAAAAACGGCGATGGGAGAACTTGCCTGGGGCGATGTGTGGTTCGCTGGTAAATCAAAAAACCCGTGGGATACGACACAAGGATCAAGCGGGTCCTCAGCAGGCTCCGCTTCCGGAACGGCCGCAGGATTGTTCGCATTTGCAATCGGATCGGAAACATACGGCTCGATTGTTTCACCCTCAACCCGGTGCGGAACAACAGGCTTGCGGCCGACATACGGAAGAGTAAGCCGGTACGGCGCAATGGCGCTCAGTTGGTCCATGGACAAACTCGGACCGATCTGCAGAACGGTTGAAGACTGCGCCATCGTCTTCAATGCCATCTATGGACCGGATGAAAATGATCAGACATTGTACGATCGTCCGTTCGTGTACGAACCACGCAAAACCGATCTTAAAAAACTGCGCATTGGATATTTGAAATCGGATTTTGACAGTGCGCAGAGCGACAGGACGTTCAATGATTCCGTACTAATTGTCCTGAAGAAACTCGGGGCAGTACTCATACCGGTAGAATTGCCTCACTTCCCGGTGGACGATATCTCTATCATGCTCGGAGCGGAATCCGCAGCGGCATTCGATGATCTAACGCGGAGCGGACATGATGATCTACTCGTCCGTCAGATAAAGAATGCATGGCCGAATTCATTCCGCGCTTCACGGTTCATACCGGCGGTCGAATATATTCAGGCGAGCAGAGTCCGTCAGCTTTTGATCGGAGAAATGAAAAAAGTGATGGACAAGATCGATGTGTATGTCGGTCCGTCGCAGGAAGGAAGCAGTCTCCTGCTGACGAATCTCACCGGACATCCGTGCGTAGTCGTTCCCAGCGGATTTACAAAAGAGGGACACCCTGTGAGCATCACGTTCACTGGTAATCTATTTGACGAAGGGACCATGTTGTCCGTCGCAAAAAAATATCAGGATGCTACATCGTTTCATTTACATCATCCAAAACTCGATTGACCATGCCGAATAAAATATTTCAATATCTCAATCATCAACATACTCCCGAACTGCTCCATCGGTTCCCGCGCCTGTGGTTCTTTTATTTCTGGCTGAATCATCTTTCGGTGTTACGGATGAAGTATGCCCGAAGATCGATCCGTCAGGTATTGCGCTCCGCCGAACCTCCAAAACGGATCGTTGATGCCGGATGCGGAATGGGAGATTTTCTCTTCACCATCTCCGAATTCAAAAATGCGGAACGGATCACCGGAATCGATTATTCGCAATCCAACATTGATGTATGCAACAGACTGGCCGCTATGCTGAGACGAAAAAATATGGATTTTGTGTGCAGCGACCTTGGTACGGCGGAAATTCCTCCCGGTCAGGACCTGATCCTGTGTATAGCGGTGCTGATGCTGATTAAGGACGACATGCTCGTGTTAAAAAGATTCCGCGATGCACTTGCCCCTAACGGGAAGCTGCTATTGTATGCAGCGGTGAATTACCGCCGAAAACTATCGATCTATAAGTATTTTGCGAAAAAATCCGGTTTTGACTATGATGAGATTATTGGAAGGCCTCAGACATATACCGATGAATCGCTGGAAAAGAAGCTGAACGAATGCGGATTCGTGATCGAGGAAAAGAGACATTCCTTCGGTATTGTTGCCGCAACAATGTTCGAACTGTCATCCATCTTCGAGTGGCTGTTCAAATCGTGGCATCCGGCCGTTGCAGTGATTGTTGTTCCTTTCTATCTGATCTTTTTGCCGTTATACATTCTTTCTATGCTGTTCGATTATCATGGAACCAGAACAACCGGAAACGGTGTTATGATCATAGCCAAAAAACAACAGTAAACAAACATTATGAAAAAAATCAAACCGGTCATTCGGGAAGATAAGAACGATCTTGGATTCGGAGCCCGCCTCTCCCAGGAACAACATAACCGCATGATGAACCGCGACGGAACGTTCAACGTGGACCGCGAAGGTATGTCGGTTGTCAAATCCATGAGCATGTACCATTGGCTCATTACTATTTCCTGGTCCAAATTCCTTTCCTTAATGGCGGCGTTCTATGTCGTCGTCAATTTTTCCTTTGCATTCGGGTATTATTTGTGCGGAAGTGATGCACTGAACGGCGCCGAAAGCACAACAATGACAAATCAATTTTGGAATTGCTTTTTCTTCAGCGTTGAAACGTTCGGCACGATTGGGTATGGATCGTTGAGTCCCAGAAACGCACCGGCCAACTGGCTGATGACATTCGAAGCGTTCTTTGCGCTGGTCAGCGCGGCGATGGCAACCGGACTGCTGTTTGCTCGTTTTGCCAGACCGAATGCAAAGATCCTCTACAGCAATCATGCCATTATAGCACCTTTCAAGAATGGAAAAGCATTGATGGTTCGTGTGATCAATCAACGGTCAAGTCAGCTGATCAATATCGAAGCGCAGATCATTTTTTCCTGGATGCATGAAAAAGAGGGGCGCCGTATCCGTCAGTATCACACACTTCCGTTGGATCGGCAAAAAGTGACATTCTTTCCGCTGCATTGGACGATCGTTCACGAGATCGATGAAAAAAGTCCGTTGCACAACAAGAACAAAGAATTTTTGAAAGAGTCGGAAACGGAAATGTTCGTGATGATCACCGCAACGGATGAAACGTATTCGCAAACAGTACATTCACGTTCATCGTACCGCTATGATGAGATTGTATGGGGTGCGAAGTTTAAGGATATCTTTGAGAAAAGTACCACCGGTAAAGCGATCGGTGTAAGAATGAACCGCATTCACGATTATGAACGCGTAGAGGTGGATTGATCATGCAGCATTATATCATCGATGGTTACAACGTCATCCATGCGATCCCTACGCTGAAAAAGACCCTCGCACATAATGCGGAATCGTCACGCGAGCTTTTGATCCATAGTGTTGCACAACTGACGCACAAGAAAAAATTCCGATGTACAATTGTTTTTGACGGAACTGCGCCGGCTAATTCCCCACGACAATCACCTCACGCTCCCGTGCATGTGATTTTTTCTTTTCCTTTTTCGGCAGACGCAAAGATCAAAACAATGATCGAACATTCCAAACAACGGCCCCAGCTTGTCATCATTTCATCGGATAACGAGATCATGAACTTTGCAAAGGTCTGTTCCTGCCAAACACACACATCAAAATATTTTTCCAATCTGCTTTCTGAAAGCGATGACATCATCACGGAAAAATCCGACGTCCCCCTCAGCACTTCTCAGATAGATGAGTGGCTTAAGATTTTCGGTGAAAAATAGCTGTTTTCACTCACGTCTTGACTTTCACCAGTCCTTGAGTTAAATTTAGGCATTCCTAATTTTATTTATCTGTAGAGCGAAAAATGGATATCCTAAACGTCAATTCAGCAATATCCCTTGAAAAACGAAAATTATACAATTTTGCTCTGTATTTGAGCATTTTCACTATTGTATACAATATCGCCGAAGGTCTTATTTCAACTATTATCGGTTTTTCCGATGAGTCTCTCACCTTATTCGGTTTCGGTGTGGACAGTTTTATTGAAACCATTTCCGGAATCGGCATCGCGGCAATGGTAATACGGATCGCCAACAACCCTGCCAGCCATAAAAGTCTCTTTGAGATATCTGCATTGAAGATCACCGGTTGGGCGTTCTATGTTTTATCCGGAGGACTATTGATTTCATCCGTTCTTTCCGTCGTCTCGGGACGACAACCGGAATCAACATTTTGGGGCGTAGTAATTTCTCTGGTATCAATAGTTGCTATGCTCGGCTTGATCTATTATAAAAAGAAGATCGGCACTGCATTGGATTCAAAAGCGATCATCGCTGATGCGCAATGCAATGTGGTCTGCGTGTATATGTCCGTAACGCTTCTCACCTCCAGTTTTTTGTACGAAATATTTTCTCTTCCATATGTTGATGCGGCCGGTGCATTGGGACTGGTGTATTTTTCCGTGAAAGAGGGAAAAGAATGTTTTGAAAAAGCAGAATCATTGAACGGCAGCTGTTCGTGCGGAAACGATTGAACCGGAGAACTTCTTATGGCAAGTGAACAGAGTGAAAATTATCTTAAAAATATTTACAAACTTTCCTCCGGTGAAGGAAAGGTGACCACATCGTCCCTTTCGGATAAGCTGCAGATCTCTCCCGCATCCGTTTCCGAGATGATCAAGAAACTTGCCGAAGAAGGAACACTGACGCATACGCCGTACAAAGGTGTTGAACTGACGGACGAAGGCAAAAAACTTGCTTTGCGTATCATCCGCAAACATCGATTGTGGGAAATGTTTCTTGTTGAAGTACTCCACTTCCGCTGGGATGAGATCGATGATGAGGCGGAACGGTTTGAGCATATCATGTCCGATAAGATGGAAGATAAGATAGATCATGCCCTGGGTCATCCACTGATTGATCCGCACGGCGATCCGATCCCGACAAAAGACGGCGAGTTAAAATGTCCGATGAGCCATCCTATGAGCGACGTACGAGCAGGATCGACGGTTCGTGTCGTGCGGGTAAGCGATTCAAATTCAGAGATGCTGCAATACGTTGCATCGATCGGCATTTCGCTGAACAAAGAGATCCATATCAAACAAAAAATGAATTTCGACAACTCGATGCTGGTAAAGATTGACAATAACGAGTTCAACATCAGTTCTATAATAGCATCCAATATTTTCGTCGAGAATGTGTAGGAGACGCATATGATCGATCCCGGAAAAGCATTGATAGTATTTGGAATCGTAACTGCCATCACAGCGGCATTGTTCACTCCGAAGTACGGTCTCTTCGCGCAATGGAAGCGTGCCCGCTCCGGAATGAAGCGCGCCCTGGTCGAAGATGCGCTGAAGCATATCTATGACTATGAATACAAAAATATCAACTGTACCACCGAAAGTATTGCCGGCGTGTTGCTGATCTCCACGGATGAAGCCGCGGAACTGCTGACAAGGCTTTCCGCCATGGGGCTTCTCATCACGAACGATAACGGCGTAAAACTTACTGCGGACGGAAATTCCTATGCCCTGCGTATTATCCGTGTTCACCGCTTATGGGAACGGTATCTTGCGGATGAAACAAGCGTTCCTCCAACGGAGTGGCATTCATCGGCCGAACTGGCCGAACATACGCTGAGCCCCGCTGAAACGGAAATGCTCGCCGCGCAGATCGGCAACCCGAATTTCGACCCGCACGGTGACCCCATCCCGACACCGACCGGAGAGATGCCCCCCAGAAAAGGACATTCTCTGCTTTCGTTAAAAAGCGGTGAATTTGCCCTCATCACACATATTGAGGATGAACCGGAAGCAGTGTTCGCACAACTAATTGCACAAGGGCTCTATGTAGGAATGCAGGTAAGAATGATCGACCGTTCAAACGAACGGGTGCGGTTTGCGGCTGATGGTGAAGAGATCGTTCTCGCACCGCTGCTCACCAACAATTTAACTGTTGCACCAATCACCGAGGAAGAACAGCGGATCACCGCTCCTCTTGATTCACTTGCCTCACTGAAGATCGGCGAAGAGGCACACGTGCTGAGTATTTCGAAAGCAATGCGCGGTCAGCAGCGGCGGCGATTGATGGACCTCGGTGTTGTTCCCGGAACAACCATCCGCGCTGAAATGAAAAGTGCATCGGGTGACCCGACGGCGTATGCAATCCGCGGTGCAACAGTTGCACTTCGCCGGCAGCATGCGGCAATGATCTTTATACAAAAATAATTCCGGCGTCCCACATTGCAAAGTGTTGGACGAGCAAACAAGAACATTGCAGAATCATCACAAGATTACTGACGTTAAACAATAAACAGCATGTCACAAACACCAAAAGAAAATTGCGATGATTGCCCCGTTCATAATCTCGGCAATCTAACCAAACTCGGCATCAACATGTCGCAGTTTGATTTTGTTGTCGCCCTTGCCGGTAATCCGAATACCGGAAAAAGTACCGTGTTCAATGCGTTGACCGGTCTGCGCCAGCATACGGGAAATTGGCCCGGCAAAACGGTCACCCGCGCCGAAGGCGGATTCGTGTACGGCAATAAACGATTCAAACTCGTCGACCTTCCCGGGACTTATTCCCTTCTCTCTACAAGCACGGATGAAGAAGTGGCGCGTGATTTCATTCTCTTCGGTCAGCCGGATGTTACGGTGATTGTTGTTGATGCAACCCGTCTCGAACGGAATTTAAATCTGGTTCTGCAGGTTTTGGAGATCACCCATCGCGCCGTTGTCTGCCTGAATCTTATCGATGAAGCGCAGCGGCACAATATCAAAGTCGATACGCGGCGGCTTGCAAAGGATCTTGGTGTTCCCGTTGTTGCAGCGGCCGCGCGGCAGGAAGAAGGGATTCCCGAACTGCTGAAGAATGTGTACGATGTTGCATCGGGTGCTTACATATGCCGTCCGTATCGTTTGGAACGGACCGCACCGCGGCTGGAAAAAGCGATCTCGGAACTGACAGCTAAGATCAAAAAAGAATTCCCCCTGCTTCCCAACACTCGTTGGATCGCGTTGCGATTGCTGGATGGAGATCAGAAAATCATCGATGCCGTGAAAAGCGGTGAACTGGGAAATCTTTCCGCAAAGAGTGTGGCCACCCGGGAGGCGGTACAGTGAAGAACAGATTGAAAAAAGAACAGCGCACGACAACAGCCGGCAAAGAATCCATTCTCTCCTCGGCGAATACATTGCGGTGGGAAATCGGTGAACATGTTCATGATTCACTGATTGAATCGATCTACGCCGATGCCAATCAGATCGCGTCACGTGCGGTAACGCTGCCGGACGGAAAGCCTCGGTTCGATTTCGATAAAAAGCTGGACAGTCTTATCACCAGCCGATGGTTCGGATTTCCGCTCATGTTCCTGCTGCTCGCTTTCGTGTTTTGGCTTACGGTAGAAGGAGCAAACATTCCGTCGGCATTGATCGCATCGCTGCTGGTGGATACGATGCATCCCTGGCTGAGATCAGTTTTTGTCCTGATCGGCTCACCGTGGTGGCTTACCGGAGTTCTTGCTGACGGAGTGTGGCTTGCCATGGCGTGGGTGGTCAGCGTCATGCTTCCGCCAATGGCGATCTTCTTCCCCCTCTTTACATTATTGGAAGATTTCGGATATCTGCCTCGCGTTGCATTCAATATGGATTCCCTCTTCCGCAGAGCGGGTGCTCACGGCAAACAATCGCTCAGCATGACGATGGGATTCGGCTGCAACGCTGCCGGTGTTGTTGCCACGCGGATCATCGACAGTCCGCGCGAACGGCTGATTGCGATCATCACCAATAATTTTTCGTTATGCAACGGACGATGGCCCACGCAGATTCTTATTGCTTCTATCTTTTTCGGCGCACTGGCCCCTCCGGCACTTGCAGGATTCATAACCGCCGGAGCGGTTGTCGGTGTTGCAACGCTTGGAATTTTTTTCACCCTGGTTGTTTCATGGGGTCTTTCACGGACCTTGTTGAAAGGCGAAGCGTCATCCTTCAGTTTGGAATTACCGCCGTATCGCCCTCCGCAGTTATGGCAGACATTATATACATCGCTTATTGACCGGACGGCGATCGTGCTGTGGCGGGCAATAGTGTTTGCCGCACCGGCCGGAGCCGTTATTTGGCTTGTTTCCAATATCCATGTCGGCACCATGAGCATCGCCGAACATTTCATCAACTTTTCGAATCCGTTTGGAATGCTGCTTGGTCTCAACGGCGTAATAATTATCGCATACATTATCGCCATACCGGCAAACGAAATCGTCATCCCTACCGTGCTGATGATGACCGTTCTGAGCACAAAACTTTCCGGCATCGGCAACGGTGCCGGCGTTATGTTTGAACTGAATGAAGCAACAGCCGTGGCCGATGTACTCCGCGCAGGCGGATGGACAGTGCTGACAGGTTTAAACCTGATGCTCTTCAGTTTGCTTCATAACCCCTGCTCTACGACCATTTATACCATCTACAAAGAAACAAAAAGTGTGAAATGGACCGCTTTGGCAACCGTTATTCCAACCATCATGGGAATCGTCATCTGTTTCCTTGTTGCACAGATATACCGCTTGCTGTTCGTTTAATCTTCATTTTTTTGTGCGAGGTTCTTGTTTTTTCTCTCCCAAAAATGATCTACTCTTGAATTCAGAGCATGGAAATCCTGGTCGGTCAAAAAAATATTTATTTGACACAATTGGCAATTTCATTATCTTACAATCGTATAACTGACCGGCACATCACCTTTCAACCAACGTAGAAGAAATTCTACCTTCGCACTACACAAGCTGTAATTCACAGATCGAAGCAGATTTTTCGATCACACTCAGGTTCCATATTTTCAGAACGCATATTTTTTATAACAGCATGCTGTTATATTTTCATTCATTTCAATCAATACTCATATGAAAAACAAAAAGATCACACTGCAGGAAAGCGAAATCCCAACGCATTGGTACAATATTCTGGCCGATATGCCGAACAAGCCTCTTCCGCCGCTGCATCCCGGAACGAAAGAACCGATCGGTCCGGATGCGCTTGCCCCGCTGTTTCCGATGGAATTGATCAAACAGGAAGTATCGACGGAAAAGTGGATCGCCATTCCCGAAGAGGTCCGCGAGATCTACAAGGTATGGAGACCGACACCGCTCTATCGCGCATATGGATTGGAAAAAGCACTCGACACACCGGCAAAGATCTATTATAAATACGAAGGTGTAAGTCCGGCCGGATCGCACAAACCGAACACGGCCGTACCTCAGGCATATTACAGCAAGCAGCAAGGGGTAAAACGTATCGTTACCGAAACCGGAGCCGGACAATGGGGAAGTGCTTTGAGCTTTGCATGCAATCTTCTCGGAATGGAATGCGAAGTATTTATGGTCAAAGTAAGTTATGACGGCAAACCGTACCGAAAAATGATGATGAATACCTGGGGTGCTACGGTCACATCGTCCCCATCCACCCGCACTGCGGCAGGCAGATCAATTCTTGCCGAAGATCCGAACTCCCCCGGTTCGCTCGGTATCGCGATCTCGGAAGCGATCGAAATTGCTTTGCAGGATGAACATACAAAATACGCATTAGGAAGCGTGCTGAACCATGTGCTTCTTCACCAGACTGTTATGGGCCAGGAAGCTGTCCTGCAAATGGAAAAGGCCGGTGATTTTCCGGATATCATCGTTGCACCGTTCGGCGGCGGATCGAATTTTGCGGGACTGACATTCCCATTCCTCCGTTTCAATCTTGAGAATGGAAAAAAAACCCGGTGCATCGCCAGTGAGCCGGCCTCCTGTCCGAAATTGACCCGCGGCGTTTTCCGTTATGACTTCGGCGATACGGTCGGGATGACCCCGCTTCTTCCCATGTTCACGTTAGGTCATAATTTTGTGCCGCAGGCAATCCATGCCGGCGGATTACGGTATCACGGCGCCGGAGTCATCGTCAGTCAACTGTTAAAAGATAAACTGATCGAAGCCCGCGCGCACCATCAATTGGATACATTCGATGCAGCTGTGCTTTTTGCAAAGACCGAAGGGATCATACCCGCACCGGAAGCAGGACACGGCATTGCAACAGTGGTGGAAGAAGCAAAACGGTGCAAAGAGGAAGGAGTCTCGAAAACTATTCTGTTCAATCTGTGCGGACACGGACATTTTGACATGCAGGCGTATGATGATTATTTTTCCGGAAAATTAGTCCGGCATCATCTCAGCGACGAGGCAATTCAGGAATCGCTTGCAAAACTGACAACCCCAACGATCTGAACATAATAAAAATCTCCGCTTCTAAGTGCGGAGATTTTTACGGTAAGATCGTTTGAAATATTTTTATCGGCTCCATACGACAAACCCCGCATACGCGGGGTTTGTCGTATCAGATGGGCTAAAAAACTTATTTTGCAGAAAAAATATTGATCCCCCACCGGACAACTGCTAACAGACCAAAGATCGCACCAAGGACAGCAACTACGGATGACCCTGCCGGAAAATCGTAATGCGTCGAAAAAAAGAGACCGAAGAAACTACCAAGCACCCCGATGACCATCGAGATGATGATCATAGAAACTTTCCGGCGCGAGATCAGTATCGCTGCTACCGGAGGAATAATGAGGTACGAAAATACCGGTATTACACCGGCACTGCGCACGGCAAGAACAATTGCCATGCCGATGGACAGATAAAATAGAAAGTTCCACAGATTGAAAACACCAATCTCTTCAATTTCATGGTTTTCAAATTTTTCCGTCAGTCTGAAGAATTTCTTCCTAAAGACCGCGTGTACCAGTCCGATGATCCCGAATGTCACAGCCATTGTCAATATCTGTTCGTTGGTAACGGTGAACACGCTTCCGAACAATACTTCCGAAATATCTGACTCGCCGTGTGGGGATTTTGAAATGAAGAGCACCGTTGCCGCAGATGCAAAGGCATATACAATGCCGATGATCGCTTCCTGTTTCAACCGTTTGTCCTTGATCTTGATGAACGAAAGAAGAAATGCCCCCACCATGGTGAAGATGATGGAAACAAGAGTCTGATCCTTCCCGATAAAATTCGCCACCGCAACCCCCAGCATGGATATTTGTCCGAGCGCGAGGTCCACAAACACAATTCCCCGGCCGACAACATGCACGCCGAGATACGAAAGCAGCAGACCCATAATAATGCTGATCTTTAGAGCATTGAAAATAAATTCCTGCGTGAACATGTCTGACATATTATCTCCCTTATTGAAGTGCTGAAACAAGCTGACCAACGTTGTAATCGAACAGGTCAATATATGTTTTTATTTCCGGCGTTGCTCCCACCGATGTAGCAAGCGTAACCACTTTACCCCCCGCGTTCCTTGCCACAAGATCCGCAGATTCAGCAGTAAAATAGGGCGAATTGATAATGATCTTTATCTGTTCCCGTTTCATAATGCCGATGATCTTCGCCAGCTGCGATGGCGTGGGCGGAATGCCGGGCTTGGGTTCAAGAAAATCGACGATCTTTAATCCGAACCGCTGTTCGAAATAGGGCCACTCGTTATGATACGCAATCACCTTCGTGTTTTTGAAACGGGCCAATGTTGTTTCCCAGGCTTTAACCTTTACATCAACCGCTTCATTGAATTTTTTCAGATTTGCGTGAAACTGTGTTTGATGTTCCGGGTCCAGACGGGAGAGCGTATTGGCAATCGTCTGCGCGATAATTTTTCCGTTCAGCGGATCGAGCCAGAAATGCGGATTGCCGAAAATATGGATATCGCCTTCTCCCCTGTTCACGCTGGAAGGAATTTGCAGCAGCGGTATGTTGGATGACGCATCAACATACCCTTCCCCTCCTTTTTGGATCTTTTGATTCCGTGCGCTGTTCAATAATGCCGGAACCCAGCCGATCTCAAGATCGAGACCGACGGTAATAAAGACATCCGCTTTTGATAGCTTCAGAATGTAACTCGGTTTTGGATCAACAAAATGGGGATTTTGATATCCTGTGGCGATGGAGAAAGCATCCACACGGTCCCCGCCGATTGACTCCGCAATGCTTTTCAGATCGGGAATTGTTGTGACTATTTTTAATTGTGCCTGACCGACCGATGCGATCAACAACATGAATAAGATGTAATAAATATTTTTTTTCATAGAGCCTTTCTCCTGATATAGTTGTCCGGAAGTTAAACTTTCGGATTGGATCTTTCGAAAAACATACATCTATCTATAACTAATATGCATGTGCGGCATGCGTTCCAATCCCGAATATCGCCCTGAAAACAACCTGTTGGTAACTCGCACCGTAATTGCTGTTCACGTGCTGAAATTCCAATGCAAGAATCTGGAATTCCGTCGGTTGGAAACGGAGAAGCAGCGACGCCGTCCGTTCATCCGATTTTTCCGCCATCGGCAGTCCGGAATAATCAAACCGCGCACCAATGAACGTGCGTTTTTCTATCTGATATTCGAACATCGTATATGCTCCGTACGACTGCACAGCATGTCCGGAACTGGAATCCGACCGGCAGAGCAGCGCTTCCGTCTGCCAGGTAAAAGAATTGTAGGTGTTGAACTGCACCGGTTTCCATTTGTAGGTAAGATCGGTTCCTGCCATTACCGTGTTCAGGTCCAGAGCGTTCACTCCCGATAATCCGGAAAGACCAAAGCCGAGGGTCGAGTTCTCGGAGAGTTCAAAGAAATTTTTCAGATACGCCGAATAGAGAAGTTTATTGGAACCGCCGTTATCCAGTGCCGGTGTTGAAGCACTTCGTCCGATCTCAACATCCAGTTCTTGATAAAAATCCCATGGATTCGGAACAAGCACACTGGCCGACATACCTTCCATAAACAATCCCTCGTTGCCAAAATAATTTTTGATCATCGCCGGAAATTCTACAAAACTGAATGCGTGCGGATGTAGCGTGTTCACTTTGGTAAAATGCGGTTTGAACTTTCCGAGTGTTACCTGCAATGAATATGGGAGTGATAGTGATGTTAATGTTGCCACTTCCAGTCCTGCTGAAAAATCTCCGTTCAGCGAATCCTTGCCGAATGAAAAAAGAAAGTTCGCTTCTGCATACGGATCAACCACAGAACTTACCTGCACCTCAAGTGCGTTGAAATATGTTTCGATATTCCTTGGTCCGACGCTTGAATAGGATGAACGGAAATCGCCGATGGCGCTGATATCCGGATTAGTGGATGGCGCAGAGCGCGTAACAGAACCGGTTTGGACCGGAGTTATTTGTGATTGCATCTCGGCTTGAAGCTGAAGAGTCAGCATGGAATCGGCTACCGCCGCAGAATCCAGCGGCGATTGCGCTGCAGCAAAAGAAAAAAACAGCGGTAAAAAAATAATACAACAAAAGAGTCGCATAGTAAAATACCTTCCCGAATAATGAAGAGTGTCAGCAAACGATATCGCATGAAAAGATCATGGACAGGTGCGCTTGCAAAAACTATTTCTGTTAATGTATTAAGCGGGATTGACCGGCGGTCCGCGGCGGAAATGTGCCGGTGAGACAATATGGACTGCAACAGCAAACGGTGCTGAGAGGTATTCTATTGATTTTGGATTGACTCGGGGAAGAACTGCAAGAACATTTGTGAAGGCGGTTTGCGTTGAAAACGTGCACAGTGTGCAGTTGTCGTGAGACTCTATTACGTGATGCCGGCAATGGAGCGCATCATGGTGCTGAACAAGAGTTTGTGTTCCGCTGCCCGTGGTGAACAGCGCATCTTCATGAAAATGTAATGGCACAGCCACAAATGTGAGTGTGCCATATACAATCAATAATACAACAGAAACAAATGCACTTGTTCTGTTCTTCATTCTTCGGAGATTAGAGTTTACCGGTGCGGACCAATTTTGCAATCTGAGCGGTACCGTTCTTCGTTACCGTCTTCAATGCTTTGCTCGTCAGCTTAACATTCACATAGCGTTTCAATTCCTGAACCCAAATACGTTTGCTTTGCAGATTAGGAAGAAAGCGGCGCGGTGTTCTGTTGTTCGCGTGCGATACATTGTGCCCGGTCATCGGACCGACTTCTGAAACTTCACATCGTTTTGACATTATCGTAGTTCCTTGTGTGCTTGTTGATCTGACTTAGTGGGCGCCCGACTGCATTTTCTTGAATTCTGCTTCCAAGATCGCTTCTTCAGACTTATCATCTTTTACTTTTACAAATTTTTGGTTGAAACGGTATGAACCTTTATCGGTCTTTACTGCTGCAACAAATTTGATCGTTTTTTCCAACATGCCGGCTTTCGCGGCTTTTTTGGCTTTTTCCTCAAACGACTGTTGTTTTGCCATTGACTCTCTCCTTGCGTTTATACGTTGTTACTTTAGGGATTATAAATATACGAAATTCCATCCGAAAAGCGAATGAATAATTTTAAATAATTCAACCTTGTCTGAATTTGGTCTGAATACTGTTATAAATTAAGAAAAATGAGAGTTCAAAAAAATTATATTTTTCGTAGGGTCTGCGCATCTCCGCTATTTTTTTAGGGCATTACCCCCACTTCAAGGCATGACTGATACTGAGGCGACCGGTGCACCCTGTGCGTCGCTTTTTGAAAATCGCCCGTTTTTGCCTTGTAAATATTCACAAATTGCTGAGGATTCCGGTCTACCAGCGGGAACCAACTACTTTGGACCTGCACCATCAGTGAATGCCCTTTTTTGAATGTGTGATTGATGTCCGGAAGTGTAAAGCGGACCAACTCAACTTTTCCGGGCTTCATCGCCTCGGGAGCAGAGAAACTGTTGCGGTACCGTGCCCGCATCACTTCTCCGCGGACCATCATTTGGTAACCGCCCATCTTAACAGTGGGTGGATTTGACGGATCATCCTTTGCGGTATCCGGAAAAACGTCGATCACCTTCACAACAAAATCGGCATCGGTCCCTGTGGTGGAGACAAAAAGATTTGCCGTAACCGGTCCGGCAACTGTCATATCATTTGCAATCTTCATCTCATACGAAAGAACATCGGGCCGCTGCCACGCGAACCGCTGGTCGTCGGTCATGTATTCCTTGCCGCGCGAATTGCTGATCTCCGCGATGTACGGAACCGGACGATTCGGATCGCTCACGTACTCATCAAACCCGGATTTGTCATTCGGCGGCGTCATCGAAAGTTGTTCATGCGCAGAGAAATATATTTTTTTCTTCTCTGCATTTTTCGGCGGCCATTCGGTATACGTTTTCCAGACATTGCTCCCCGATTCAAATGCGGATACCTCGGGCAAGTGAAGATCTCCCGTTCCTTTTAAATAATAATTGAAGAACTCCCGAATGTGCGTATCATAATATTCTGAATTTTTATTTCCAAAACTGACGTTTCCCAAACGGCTTCCGTTGGAGCGGACCCATCCTCCGTGAGACCATGGCCCCATCATCAGCGAGGTTCGGTTGTTCATATTGTATTGTTCGATGGCACCATAGATCTTCAGCGTGCCGTACAGATCTTCCGCATCGAACCATCCTCCTACCACCAGCACAGCTGGTCCGACATTCTTCATGTGCTGTGATACGCTGCGCGATTTCCAGAATTCATCATAATCGGGATGTGCAAAAAGATCATTCCAGAATTTTGATGTGTCGCCGTAATATTTATTTTTGATTTCGGCAAGCGAACCGGCCTGCAAAAGATACTTGTATCCGTCAGGTGTCGGAAAATCAAAACCGGGCGGCCATGTTGTTGTAAGCACCGGACGCGGTTTGCCGAACGAACGGAAGAAACCGAATCCGTCGATCAGCATCAGCGCACCATTATGATGGAAATCGTCACCGATAAACCAATTTGAAATCGGCGCTTGGGGCGACACCGCTTTCAATGCAGGATGCGCGCCGATCAATCCATGCGCCGCATAGAAGCCGGGATACGAAATCCCGATCATCCCGACATTGCCGTTATTCTGCCGGACATTTTTCAGCAGCCACTCGATGGTATCGTACGTGTCGCTGCTTTCGTCAATATCGCTGTTTGATTTTTTGTTGACTATATGAGGCCGGATATCTTCGTACGTTCCTTCGGACATGAACCGTCCGCGCACATCCTGAAACGCCATAATGTATTTTTCCTGCGCCATCCAATAGTTGTTGCCGTTCGCTTTCAAATATTCGCTGCCATAGGGGGCAACGGTGTACGGCGTTCTTGAAAGTATGATCGGATACGATGTCGCGGTATCTTTTGGGACATAGACGGTGGTATGGAGTTTCTTCCCATCACGCATCGGAATTTCATATTCAAATTTGTTATAGTCGGTTTTAAGATCAATTTCCTGTGCTGTGAGTATAAACAAAGGAAATAAACAGAGAAAAAATTGTTTCACGGTTACCTCGGTGTTTAGTCAACGTGTAAAATGAAAATGGTTATTCTTAAGAATAACCATTTTTTTCGATTGTTGAAACATGATACTGTTACACGGAAAACGCGCCGCTTCTGAGCACCTTCCCGGCCAGTGTTCCGGTGATCGCGTTATTGTCCACGGCAAATTGACCGTTCACAATCACCGTCGGCATTCCAGAAGGGAACTGATGCGGATCGAGAAACGTCGCATTGTCCTTAATGGCGGCATAATCAAAAAGCACGATGTCTGCGTACTTCCCTTCTGCAATCACGCCGCGGTCTTTCAGTCCGATCTTTTGTGCGGGCATGGAAGTCATCTTACGGATCATTTCCGGAAGGGAGCAGACGTTCCGTTCTTTCTGATAATAGGAAATTGCCCGGGGAAATGTTCCGTACGTGCGGGGATGAGGATTGGATTTTGATGCGGGCGAATATGCTCCGCCGTCGGAGGCGACGATCGTATTTTTCCATCGCAGTATCGTTTCCGTTCCTTCTTCATCCATGCCGAAACCGACTATGCCGACAGAACCGTTCTCTTTGATCATGAAATCAACGGAAAATTCGAACGGATCCACATTCAATTGCGCTGCGATCTGACGGATTGTTTTGCCGAGATACGCTTTATGCTCATCCAGTTTTGTGGATGTGATCATCACGGAATCCCATGAACCGAGCCCGTTGATCTTCCGCAGCGTATCCGGACGTATCTTTTCCACAATCATCCTGTCCTTCAGCCGTTTCATGAACTGTTCGGTGCCGCCATCGCGCGACCAGAGCGGAAAAAGATTTGCCAGTCCAGTCTGATAGGCAATGTACGGATAACGGTCCGCATGGACTTCCATTCCTTCGGCGATCGCACTATCCAGCATCTTCAGTGTGATCTCGTTTTTATACCAGTTTATTTTGTAGGATGATTTAAGATGCGAGATCTGCAAACGAGCACCGGAATGACGGCCGATGCGTATCACTTCTTCGATCGCTTCCAGCACCCTGTTATCTTCGTTCCTCATGTGCGACGCATATAAACGGTACGGCTCCGGCGCGGCTTTCGTTAATTCCCACAATTCTTCCGTGGATGCAAAACTTCCCGGCGTATATTCCAGTCCGGTGGAAACGCCGCAGCAACCCTGCTCGATCGCTTTACGTACTTCGCGCTTCATCGCTTCCATCTCTTCCGGCGTTGCGGGACGATCATCCTCTCCGACGATAACTTCGCGTACCGTTCCCAGTCCGACCATGGATGCAAAATTCTGCGCACACCCTTGTTTTTCCAAATGTGTGAAGAAACCGTCGCAATCAGTATAGAGTCGGTCATCATCTTCACCAAGGGTTTTTCGAGGACCGCGCGATTCTCCGTCAGCGCCGCCTACTTCCGTCGTCACTCCCTGCCGCAATTTGCTGTCCGATGTGGGCAAACGAAGGATGGAAGAATCGGTATGCGTATGTATGTCAATAAATCCGGGCACAACGTGCAGGCCGCGCGCGTCAACAATGCGCATTGCATCGCTGCTTTCAATCACGCCTAATGCGGATATTTTACCATCGCGTATTCCTACGTCGGCAAGCGTTTCGGCCATACCTGTCCCGTCGATGACTCTTCCCCCCTTGATAATCAGATCGAAGCGGGGACGACTGGAAATGGAGACCGATGACGGTGCGCAGCTTGCAAGAAATGCGCCGGCGCCCAGAGAGGCGGACGTTTGAATGAATTTACGTCGGGAATACGGCATAGTAATTTTGATTAAATGAAAAATCTAACATTGCACTAACGTTACAGTAAATTACTTGCCAGTTCGGCAAGTTTGGAGCGTTCGCCTTTTTCTAAATTGATGTGAGCGTAGATCTTTTGTCCCTGCATCTTTTCGATTAAATAGCTCAATCCGTTGGACATACTGTCAAGATACGGATGGTCGATCTGATAGATATCGCCGGTCAGAACGATCTTTGTACCTTCACCGGCCCGCGTGATGATCGTTTTCACTTCGTGAGGCGTAAGATTCTGCGCTTCATCCACAATGAAGAAGATCTTCACCAGACTACGGCCGCGGATGTATGATAACGCTTCGATCACCAGTTTCTCCTCCTGCAGCAGCTGATCGATGCGCTGATACTGCTGATCTGATTCCTGATACTGATTCTTGATAACGTTCAGATTGTCGAACAGAGGCTGCATGTAAGGATCGAGTTTCGATTCGATATCTCCCGGCAAATATCCGATATCTTTGTTCGAGAGCGGAACGATCGGACGCGCCATGAAGATCTGACGGTACAGTTTCCGCCGTTCAAGCGCTGCGGCCAGTGCCAGCAAAGTTTTTCCGGTGCCGGCTTTTCCCGAAATGGTCACCAGCTGAATATCCGGATTCATCAACGCGTTCAGAGCAAAGATCTGTTCGGCGTTGTGCGGCGCAATGCCGTACGCAACGCTCTTTTCAATTTTTGATATCTGCTGCCGTTCCGCATCGTACGTAGCAAGGGTTGATTGCTTGCCGTTCCGTAAAATAATAAATTCGTTCGGACGGAAATGATTTGTCGGCAGTTCATCCGGCTGAACTTTGAACGGATTGGCATGAAGCCGAGCGATCACTTTCTCATCCACATTCTCTACTGTGCGGTGGCCGGTATATAATTCCGTCAGGTTCTTCACCTGGTCATTCTTGTAATCCTGCGCAGGAAGGCCGACCGCTTTTGCTTTCATGCGCAAATTGACATCCTTCGACACAAGAATCACTTCGCGGGATGATTGTTCCTTTGCCAGGCAGTATGCCGTATTCAGAATCTGATGGTCCGGCTTGCTCTGAGAGAATGACGAATAAATATCTTTATGAAAATCCTGTTCAAGCCGGACAGTGATCTTGCCGAGTCCCGGTCCAATCCTGATGCCGCCGTTGAAGATCTGGTCGCCGCTCATTGCATCAACATTCCGCGCAAATTCGCGTGCATGAAAATTTATCGACTCATTTCCTTTTTTAAATGCATCGAGTTCTTCCAGAACCGTTACAGGAATAACAACATCGTGTTCCTTGAATTGATAAATACATGAACTGTCGTGTAAAACAACGTTGGTATCGAGGACAAATATTTTTTTCTTTTTGGCAGCCATTGCGTTGTTAAACCCCATAAAGTGAATGGAAATAGTGAATTAGTGTATTGGCGCTGCTGTCTTGACTCGCAGTCATAGCGCCGGAACGGAAAAAATATTTATGGATTTGCGGTCGAATGAATAAATTCGGGAAACAAGGGGGAAATACTCTGATTGTCTTTATTGGCAAGAATGGTCTCTTGTTCAAGAATAACTTTAAGTGAACGTAAGAAATCCTATGGAAAGACGCAAGTGTGCAAAGATTAAATTATTATGATTTGTGATGTTAGGACGTTAACGGTGGGA
>CAIOTF010000006.1 GCA_903861125.1 uncultured Ignavibacteriota bacterium | reverse complement strand
TGTGCCGGCCCATAACTCTGCCGTTGCCGATTTGATCACTTTGGCTACCTTGTTCGTTGGCACTGAAGGATCGGTGATGACCGATGATGCTTCTGCTCCGCCAAAACCTACAAGACCGTAGTTCACACTCGATGAATCGAAATTCACCGGAAGGTTCATCTGTGTTTGCGAAAATGCTTTTGCAGAGATAAGAACTATTGCAAGAAGCAGCAATACATTGTTGCGAATCAAGTTTTTCATTATACATTTTTCCTTTTGTTGTTTATACGTGTGGTTTATTTTTATTTTCTTAAAAATATTTGAAATGTAAAACGCGCGCCACGCACTAAAATACTTCCGCACAGCAACGATCATTGTAAGATGGATGTACCCTATATGGGTATTATGTTGAACAAAATTATTATTGTTCACACACTTCTACACATTATGTGCCACAATACGTTTAGGCCCTATTTTGCCGAAAAGATGATAATTTTTCAGGAGAAATTGGTGAAGTTCTTAAATTGATAAGCAGAACTTACTTAATTGATAAGCGGACATTTAAAAAAATATGAAAGAATAAAAGGGGAAGTCGGTCTATATTATGCCGCTCTGCGGCTGATCTATTTTATACCAAGCTCTTTACACATTCTATGATAATTCGGAGGAGCGATACCGAGTTTCTTTGATGCCTCGGCATCGGAGGATGAACTTGCACGGATATATTCTATGTACCGCTGGCGAACCATTCGTTCGAGATCACGCAATAACAGAGGTTCCTGTAATTCAGAAAGGTTGAGGATCCCTCCCGAAGGAGATTGAGGACCGGTCTGTAAACCGACCGCTGCGAGCATCTGCTCTTTGGTGATGATCCTTTCATCCAAAAACAATAACCGCTGCATCACATTTTTGAGCTCGCGGACATTTCCTTTCCACGGTGCAAACTGCAGAACGGACATTGCTTCGGGTGTGATGGCGGGTTTCGTTCGGCCCATATCGGAACTGAATTGCGCCAGAAAATATTCCGCCAGCATCGGCACATCATCGGGGCGTTCATGGAGAGACGGGGCGAAGACAGGAATGACGTTCACCCGGTAATAGAGATCTTCGCGGAACCGTTTTTCTTCTACTTCTTTTTCCAGATTTTTATTCGACGCGGCGATCAGCCGTACATCTACCTTCACCGGTTCGCGTCTGCCGATCTTTTCCAGTTCGCCCTCTTGGATTACGCGCAGTAATTTAACCTGGGCATGCATCGGCAGTTCGCCGATCTCGTCAAGAAACACCGTTCCATGATTCGCCATTTCAAACAGGCCGAGTTTGGAACTTGTGGCTCCGGTAAACGAACCTTTTTCATATCCAAATAATTCGCTTTCAATCAGTTCGTTCGGAATGCTGCCGCAGTTGATCGGGACAAAATTTTCCAACCGGCGCTTGCTTCGGTGATGAATATTCACGGCAACCAGTTCTTTTCCCGTGCCCGATGATCCGGTAATGAGAACGCTGGCATCGCTTTCCGCACATTTTTCAATTTGGCGGCGCAGGGTCACAATTAACGGCGAATTCCCGATGATCGGTTTTTGCGACAGGGTTTCTTCGATCGACCGGAGAATTTTCGATTTTGATTTCGATTGTTCTTTTTCCAGTACGCGTTTGTGGTACGCGTTGATGATGGAAAGAAGGAAATCCGTCGGCTGATAAATATACTCTTCTATGTCGCCGGGATATTTAGTGCAATACCAGAACGCGCCCGCCATCATCAGACTGTTGGCAAAATCATAATCGGCAAGGTTCACCGTCATTTTTGTAATAACGATGATCTGTAATGTAGGATCGATTTTTTTAATTTCACGGATCAACTGTTCGCCCATCAATCCGCCGGCAATTTGGAAATCCATAATGATGATGTCGTAGCCGTCTTTCTCCAATGCCAGGGCGTCGAGCGCGAGCCGTCCGTTGGAGATCACCTTACGAATGTTGATCGTATCCGAAAATGGTTTTACGGTGTTGCGCACTCTGCGCACATCAAATTCTTCATCTTCGATCAGGAGAACATTAATAACATTTTCAGGGAACATAATTATACCATCATTGTTGGAATACTGAACGTGAACATGCATCCTCCGCCGGAAAGATTCTCGGCATCAAGGTCCCAGCCCAGACGCTGCCGGGTGATCTCATAGGCAATATAGCAGCCATAGCCTGAATGCTGCTCGTTTCCTGTCCTTTTTGTGGACGTATGCTCCAGAAAAATCCGCCTCAGCCCCTCGGCATTTTTTTCCAGCAGCCACGGTTCTATGCCCGAACCGTTATCCATAATCCGGACGAAACATTCCCCGCTCTCGTTGTTGTATTCGGTCTTGATCGTTACCGTTACCGCATTGTTCCCTGCATGATCGATGCAGTTTTGAATAATCGGTTCGAACACTTCCCACACCACAAATTCATTGATGTTAACAATGGGAAGGTTGTCGTCGAATTCGAGCGAATAGCGCACCATTTCGCTGGCTGATGAGATACGCTGGAACACATGTTCTATAAGAAATGCAAGCACCTTGTTCAGATCGGTCTTGAAGATCTGACTGCGGATGGTCTGCACCGGAGGATCGTACCATTTCATGTCGTAGATCACCCGCGCAATAAAATTGGCGTATTTCGTTATGCGTGTTTTGATCAGATCGATATTGGTTACCGTCAGTACGCGCATATCCTCCTTGATGAATCCCATCACCTTCTCCGCCTTGTGATGTGTGTGATAAATGCGCTTGGTGAACAGTAATTCATTCTGGATGTTGATCTGTTCCGCAAGATGCCGTTTTTGTTCTTCGAACAGAAGTTCCTGCGCGCGGTTACGCTCCTGCAGTGTATAGGTGGAGATGAAGAACATTGCCAGGAGTCCGAAAAAGATAAGTGCGGTGTACGTGATGGCAGTTTCATCATACGTGGAGATCATTTCGTTGGTGATAACCGAAAAATCCGGCTTGTTCTTCATGTAGATCGCCCCGACGAATTCGCCGCGCGGCACAAACGGAACAAAAATATGGAAGATCTGTTTATCGGCAACAACGGTTTGAATCCGTTCACGCGAACGGAATTCGTCGCGAATGGAGAGATACATTTTCATGGCTTCCGAATGGTCCCATTGAGAAGGCGGAATATCCTTCGGCGCTCCGAAGATGTACGTGTACAATGCCTGACCATCGTCGATGGCAATGATGGATGAATCGACCTTCACCAGAAGACAGATCTCCTGCACATTTTGGTGCAGATACTGCTGACTGAGAATGATGTTCAGGTTGCCGATGATCTTGTTGATCTCCTGCTGCGGCAGTGCCTGGTTCTTCGATTTCGCTTCCAGCAGCAGTTCAAGCGATGTGGTCGTCAGATTTGCCAGACGCTCGGCAGAATCCTGCTGATACCATTCCTGCGTACGGAACAGGATCTTCTGCAGGGAGATCTTGTGCACGAATGAGATCACCGTTTGAAAGACAATCAGCACGATGAAGAGTACGGTCAGATGCCGGATCTCGAACCGGTACTGCCGGGTACTGTCCCATATTCTTCGGAACGAATTCTTCACCATATTAATTGACTTATTTGATCAGCACTTCGTTAGAATTGATCATCGACGACGCTTTCGTCAGTGCTTCTTCAACGGTCATCTCTTTTTTCAATGCCAGATTGACGTAATGCGAAACGATGTCTGCAAGTTTTGTATAATCGGCCAGGAACGGACGGTGAAAGCCCCGTTCGATCAGCATGCGGTAAAAGAGCAGCTTCGGATATTTTTTCACGTAGGCCGTATCGGCATACACATCCTTGTTCACCGGAATATAGTCACCCAGTTCGAACATGATCTTTTTCGCTTCCTCCGTCTGCAGGAACCGGACGAACTCGATCGCCGCCTCTTTGTTGTTGGAGAATTTTGATACCATCAGATTCCAGCCGCCGTACACCGATGTGACTTTATGTCCCGCAAAATGCGGCAGCGATGCACGCCCAATATACTCGAATGAACTGGTGTCGTTATGAAGCATCCGGTAGTTCTCGATGAAATTCGACCAGCCGCGGACAAACATTGCATCGTTCTTCATCCAGTATTCATAGCTTTTGTTCTCGTCAAATTGAGTGACTACGCTCGGAGCGATATTTTCCTTGTAGATGAAATCCACCATCATATGCAGCGCGCGGCGCGCAATGGGCGTGTTAAGATCGATCTTGTTTCCTTTGAAATAATTTTCGTCCAGCGATGCAAGAATCTCGAAATAATTGCAGTTCAAACCTTCGTAGTCGTTTCCCTGAAAGATGTAGAACGGACGCCCCTTCATTCCCAGGCGTTTCTGCAGTGCAATCAGTTCGTCCCATGTTACGGAGTTTTTCAGCCGCTCTTCAATCTGTGCGGCATCGGGAAGTTTTTTGAGGAAATCCTTCCGGTAATACATCATCCCCACATCGATATAGAGCGGCATGGCAACAAGTTTATTATCGCTGAGGCACGACTGAAGGGTCGGGGAAAGAATGTTCGCTTTGTCTTTTTCGGAAAAATATCCGTCCAGAGGCTCGCACCATTTTGCGAAACGCTCCGTCCAGATATAGTCGACGGAGAATACATCGAGCCGGTCGCTTTTGCTACGCAGGGAACGCGCGAGCAGTTCTTTCCGTTCATTCGTAGTGAATTTGTTGAACGGAAGATTCACCGGTATTACTTCAATGTGTCCGTGGTGCAGTTGATTGAACCGCTGGATCACCGCTTCATGCGCAGGAGAAATATGGTCCGCAAAATAGACCTTTGAAACAGTGCTTTGCTGTCCGGTGAAGCCGTTGAAACCGTATTGTGTACTGAACAGATATATTGCAGTAGTTCCGAAAAAGAGACCCACTGCGGCTAACAATATTTTCGCTGGCGTATTCATTGTCATACCAAAATAGAGTAAGAGTATTCTAAATGCAAGAAGCAAAGCCGTGCGATTTTGAGCCGCAGATTTTATCGGCCGGTATCATCAAATGCAGGATACGGTCGCACACTCTGGGCAATAACGGGAATAATGCAGAACTGAATTGCTCCCGGTACGCCACAATATACAAACCGTTGCAGTTGAGCCTTGTAATGAAGGGATGCACTTGATTATGTTGTCAGATCTCATTACTATTTTGCAAATGTGACCCACTTGGAGCAATGAGGCATTGATGTAATGAAAACGCCTTCCTCTATATTGTTATATTTTTTCATCGATTGTTTCCTCCTGGTCGTTTCGCTCAACCATATCCCGTCTCTGCTGAACCGTTCAACGTTCCCATTCGCCGTGGAAAGGAAAAACGGCTGGCTGGTGATTGAGAAGATCGCCGATGAAGATACTCTGACCGTTCTGCGGGCAGGCGATATGATCGCTGCCGTTAATGATTCCATTATCACAATGCCGGAACAACTGGAATTCATTTCGGATAATAGTTCTATCGGCAGCAGTCACAAAATCAGAACAATCAAAAACGGATCGGCAGAATATTGCCTCGTTGCAACGGTTCCGTACTACCCCAATCTTTTGTATATCATTGTTGTGTACTTCGTTGGGATTACATTTCTGGCAGTCGGTTTTTTTGTCGTATGGAACAGATCCGCCGACCGCATCGCGCATATTTTTCATTGGATGATGGCGCTGATCGGAACGGCCATCATGATCACGTGGGGGTCGCTTGAAGCAAAGACATTAACGGTGCTTGCAACCCGTTCTCTCTTCTTTCTGACATACGTTTTCGGGATCGCATCTTTTTATCTTTTTACCAAATTATATTGCACCGTAACTCCTCGGTTCATCGCATTGCGAATTACTGCGGTCTATCTTTTTTCCTTCATTGTTTCCCTGGTGCTGATCTATTATCATCTTCTTGCATTTTCAGATCAATCGCTCACAGCATACGCTTATTTTCAGCGGTATTTTGATCTGTTCCATATTGCATTATTCATAGCGTTCATTGCCGGATCCGTTAACATCATCCGCGCATACCGAAGAACTGATTCTCCGGAGGAAAAAAGCCGCCTTGAATGGATCCTGTGGGGATTCTTCATCAGCAGCACGCCGTTTCTGCTGTTGTACATTCTTCCCCAGATATTGTTCAGCCGGTATCTTATAGCCGAGGAATATACCACCATCTTTTTTATTGCACTTCCCTTCTCTTTTGGGGTTTCGTTCATTAAATATCACCTGTTCGATATCCGTCTGCTGATCAAAAGAACGATCGTTAATTTCATCTTCAGCATGATTATTGCAATCAGTTATTTCATTATCGTGATCCTTGCTGCGGCTGTCATCAACAGATCCATACTTTCAACGGAACATTTTATCATCATCACTCTCACGCTGATCATCGCTATGGCGGTCAATCCCCTGCGGAACAAACTGCAGACGTTTATCGACAGGATCTTATTCAAAGCACATGCCGGGTACACCGGAATACTTAACGATGTGTCCGAAAAGATGAAACATACGGTATCGCGCGATGAGATCTTTGCCGTTGTGCTGAGATCAATTCTTACCTCTCTGCCGGTGGAACGTTGTATTGTGTACCATCAGGAAGGGGGAACGCTGTTCCCATCTGCACAGAGCGGTGATAAAGAAAACAATGCGGCAACGATTCTGCTCAATGACCGAACGCCGGTGATTTCGCCGCGCTGTACTGCAATCCGCGATATTGTCCGGTCCCATCATGAGCAGTTGATTACGATAGATAATGACATTCGGTTAAAGACCGGCAGCGAACTTTTCATTCCGATAAAAAGCTCACGGATCCCGATTCTCGGTGCAGTCGGCATCAGCAGGATCCATTCGAACGATAAGTTCGATCATGATGAGATCGCGCTACTCCTGTCGATCTGCGACTATGCGGCAGAACATCTCGAACGGCTGGAACTACTCGAATCGATGTTCCGCGAAAAAGAGGAACGAAAACGAGCCGAGGAACTCAGCCGGCTTAAATCCGATTTTGTCTCGTACGTTTCTCACGAATTACAGACACCATTGACATCGATACGGATGTTTTCCGAACTTCTGCAGAGAAACATTACGGCAAAGAAAGGAAAAGAACATCTGCAGATTATTGTTGGTGAAAGCGAGCGCTTAAGCCGAATGGTGAACAATCTTCTTGATGTTTCGCGGATCGAGAGCGGACTGAAAGAATATCATTTTGATCTCTGCTCATTGAACGAGTGTATCGGCAGCGTGACCGGCACCATGGCTTATATGATTGAAAAGCACGGATGCACACTGCGGTATACATCACCCCGCTCTCCGCTGACGATCAACGCCGACAAAGATGCGGTGGAACAAGCGGTGATGAATTTAATCTCCAATGCAATCAAGTATTCGCCAAAAAATAAATTAATTCACATCACCGTATCGAAGAAGGGCAACGATGCAGTCTGTTCGGTCCGCGACCATGGATGCGGCATTCCGGAAAAGGAACGGGCATCGCTCTTCAACAGATTCTACCGGCTGCCGGAACATCGTAATACCGTGAAAGGGATCGGACTCGGACTGTCGGTTGTGAAGCATATTGTTGACGCACATCAAGGACGAATAGAAGTGCACAGTACTGTCGGCAAGGGAACAACGTTTACATTATTTTTTCCTCTTCATCAATCAACGGAATCATTATGATCAAACTGCTCATTATTGAAGATGATCCTGCGATCCTCAGAGGTCTTACGGATGGATTAACCGAAGAGCGAATGAACATTAGTTCGGAATCGGACGGTGAAAAGGGATTCCGTACGGCACTGCGCGGACAATTTGATCTGATCATTCTTGATCTTATGCTTCCGTCGAAGAACGGGATCGATATCTGCCGCGATCTCCGTGGCAAGGGAAACCACACTCCGATTCTGATGCTGACCAGCAAGAAACATGAAACTGACAAAGTGCTGGGATTGGAGATCGGCGCGGATGATTACATGACGAAACCGTTCGGGATGCGCGAACTGATCGCCCGCATTCATGCATTGCTGCGCAGGAAAACGAACGTACAGGGATCGATGCAGACCGCACAGTTCGGAGAAATCACCGTTGATTTTGTAAAACAGGAACTGCACAAAGGGAAAAAACCGGTCAAACTCAGCGCAAAAGAATTTCAGCTGCTGCAGTACTTCGTTGAACATCACGGCGATGTGATCTCAAGAGACCGGCTGCTTGATGAACTGTGGGGATACGACATAACACCCACCACCCGCACAGTCGATAATTACATCCTCTCATTAAGAAAAAAAATCGAAAAAGATCCGGGCACACCCCGGCATCTCATCACCATCCACACTGCCGGATATAAATTCCTCAAATAAAACGCCCGAATTCTCACGCTCACTTCATGACATTTTTTTGACATTCTCTTGACGGGAGTGTGGCAATTCTATTCTACGACTGTGGTATGTTGCTGGTGAAGAAAGAAACGAAACCATTCACCACAAACAGCAGGAGGAGTTATGAACACCACGCGTCTTGTCACCTCGTTATTGGTCTGCATCATTGCCATGGCAAATTCACCACTGTCGGCCCAGGAAAGTTCGCTGATGAACCAGATCGTACTGGGCGAAAAAAATTTCGGCGGTCCCCGCCTCGGCGTCACACTGGTTCCGGGAGAGACCGTTCTATCGGCCGAAATGAAAAAGAAAAACATCGGAAGAATGCTGAGTCAATTCGGCTGGCACTTTGAGTATCAGGTAGTGCCGGACGGGGGCGGTCCGTCATTCGTTATACAATTTGTGCCGCTTGTGGGCGGAGTTGAATACGGCACGCTGATCCCCAGCGGTACGCTTGCTATGGGTGTACGATTGCCGGGCGGCATCGAATTCGGTCTTGGTCCGAATGCCATTGTCACTCCGACGAAGATCACCTCGGCGCTGGTCATGTCGGTCGGACAAAATTTTAATTATGGAGGGGTAAATATTCCGCTGAATTTTGTGTTTGCAACAAATCCCAACGGAAACAGATTCTCCATCGTCTTCGGTTATGCGATCCAAAGAGCAAAATAATAATGATATCATTTTACAACTTTTAACCAACGGGGGTTCCATGAAACATTCACTCTGCACCATGATGATCTTTTTCGTTCTGTCGTCGCTCAGTTTTGCACAGACGGACACTCTTACAATCCTTTTTGCCAGCGATACCCATTCAAATCTTGCACCGATCGGCGAACGAACATCCGATCTGAAAGGAACAACCGGCGGTATCGCCCGTGCTGCATCGCTTATCGGCATAACAAAAATGACTGACCCGAACGTATTAACGGTGCACGGCGGTGATGCGTTTATTGGTGATATTTTTTATAACAGTTATTTTGCCGTTGCAGAGCTGCAACTGATGAAGATGATCGGATACGATATTATGACTCTCGGAAATCATGAGTTCGATCTTGGTCCGGCTGTGCTTCAAACAGCGCTGGATTCTTCCATGGGCGAAAATCCGATAACAATCGTCTCTTCCAACATTGTTCTCCCGGATACATCAATACTCCATTTAAATAAATATATCAATCAATGCACCATCCGGCAATTCGGTTCGGTGAAAGTGGGAATCTTCGGCCTCACTACGCCGGAAACAAATCTGCTTTCAAATCCATCACCGGTTTTGTTCGACGAGAATATTCCGCAGTGTGCGCTGAAAACGGTAGACAGTCTTCGTCAGTTGGGCTGCTCTGTTATTCTCTGTCTGTCGCATCTTGGATACGGGATCGATTCTGTTTTGGCAACGGCAATTCCCGGTATTGATCTCATCATCGGTGCACATGACCACCGTTCGATGCCGGCCAGAGCATTCACCAATCCCGCGGGAAAAACAACATGGATCACACAGGCAAATGCATTTTATACCGAGATGGGAAAAGTGCAATTGAAGATCACCGCTTCAGCAACCGAATTACTTTCTTCCGTCATTATACCGCTGGACAGCAATATTCCCGAAGAACCGGCTGTGGCCGATGAAGTAGGCAAACTTATTTCGGGTATTGAACAGCAATTCGGGCCTATGTTCACGCAGCGCATCGGCTATGCGAAAGGATTCTTCGATGAAGTGCCGGAAGATCTGTTTGGAACTAAACCGAAAGAGACCGCCATCGGTAATTTGGTGACCGATGCGTTCCGTGAATACACAAAGACCGATATTGCCATCGAGCCGGGCGGATCAACAGCACAGCCGTTGTTTAAAGGACCGATTGTCGGCGACGATCTGTTCCGTGTGGTCGGGTACGGTTTCAACGAAACAAATTATCTGGGATTCCGTCTCGTTACTTTCTCTGTTACCGGCGAATCTCTGTACATCGCTCTGGAAAGCTGCCTTGCAAACATTAGTATGAACGACGAGTTTTTCCCTCAGGTTTCCGGTTTGAAATTTTCGTACAATCCAATGAAAGAACCGGGGTCACGAATCGGCAAGGTTATTGTTAACGATCAACCGCTGGACCCTGCGAAACGTTACAGTGTCACAACCAACGAACTGGCCGTAACATTGCTTTCATCATTCCTGAACATTAATATTTCCGACGTGGTTGTTTTGGATTCCGTCTCCGAATATCAGGCACTGCTGGCGTATGTTTCAAAAAGAGATACTATTTATCCATCAACCGGCGGCAGGATAATGCAGATGCAGGCCGGCAACAACGGGTCGCTGAAGCCCGACAATTATTTTCTCGCACAGAATTATCCGAACCCGTTCAATCCGGCAACCACAATCTCGTTCACTCTGCCGGTGCGGTCCCGTGTTACCCTTACAGTGTACGACATTCTCGGGAAAGAGGTCGCAGTGTTGGCGAACGGTGATATGCTTCCCGGTACGTACAATGCCGTATTCAATGCTCAACAGTGTGCCAGCGGAGTGTACTTGTACAGATTAACCACCGGTAATTTTACGGAAACAAAAAAGATGCTGCTGCTCAGATAGGTTTTTTTGTCTTACGGTTCTTTGGTGAACCGTAAGACACAAACAGGAGACACTATGAACTATTTTCAACAGAGAGAAATGAATCACCGCTTTCCGGATCATGGTACGAAAGAATCGTTCACGGGAGACCGACTCGAAAATACCGGTTCTCCGTGGCTGCTGGCGGTGATGGTACGGTTTGCTGTTAATCTGTCTGTTATTTCTGCGGTCGTTTTTTCATGTGCTTACCCGCAAAACGATTCTCTGCGGACTCAATGGGAAGCGCTCCCCATTCTCAGTTATGATACCGATGCCGGATTCGGTTACGGTGCAAAAGCGATGTTCGTGGATCTGTTGGGGCACCAAGAATCATTCGATGTTACCCTCTTTAACAGTTCAAAGGGAGAACGCTGGTACCGCTTCGTTGCATCGTATCCCGATTTTGAACTGCGTCAGGGAACGGTGTATCCGCTCTCCGTCGATCTTACGGTCGATTATGACAAATGGATCACGAATAGTTTTTTCGGCATCGGGAACAATTCTCAATTTTCAGAGAGAAAAACATACACGCGTGAGCCGTTTGATTGCTCGGTCATCATCGGAAGAGGGATCACATCGCTTTTTGTTGTTCAAACAGGTATTCGCTACCGGTCGGTCCGCAACTATAATTTTTCGCCGGGCAATAGTCTTAAGAACCTTCCCCCTGCGGTGAATTCTGCTACTGCAATTATGAACAGCATGCTGGTCAATGCCCGGTACGATTCACGGAACAGTTTCATCACTCCATCATCCGGACTCGTCCTTTCGTGCGAACTTGAATATGCGCCGGTCATCTTCGGATCGAATACGGAGTTTACAAAGTTCAGTTCCTGCGTTCAAGCTTATTCGATTGTATGGGGACGCTCCGTTATTGCCGGACGTATGATTGTGCAATCGTTATTCGGCGGCGAATTGCCCGTTCAATCGCTCCTCTCGATCGGCGGAACAAACACAGTGAGAGGGATTCCGCAGGACCGGTTCCTTGATAAATCGGCGGTTGTCTGCAATCTGGAATATAGAATTCCGATCATATGGAGATTCGGTGGTGTAATCGGTATCGACGCAGGCCGTGTGTCAGGATCATTAGGCAACATTCCGCCGGTTAACTGGTCGGTGAATTACGTCGGTGGTATCCGGTTATATATGGATACGTTTGTTGTCCGTCTGGATATCGGCGTCAGCAAAGAAACATCCGGATTCTATCTTAACTTTGGGGAGTTATTTTAAGGAAAGGAGTGCAGCAATGAACAATATCATTCATGTACTTCCGTGTTCCGGAAAACGGACAACAGCGGACCGTCAGAATGCCCCGCGCAGATCGGGCAGAACGTACGAAACGTTGCGCTGTCTGTGTTTGATCATCGCTTGTGGAATTGCCGGCTGCAGCCAAAGCATTGTTGTAACAAAACAGGGAGAGCAATTTTCGAACACCAGAATATCGTGCGAACAATTCAATCGTCTTCGCGGTGGAAAATATTTTGATATGGTGTTGGCGGATTCGACCATGATACCAATTACGTTCATCCGTACGGAGAGTGATTCGATCCGGTTTGAGACAGGAGATCTTCATCAGCGGCACACTCTTCCGCTCGGATCTGTCTCCATGCTAATCTACCGGCAGAATGATAATGGATTCAACTCTATGATCGGCGCATTTGCAGGACTTTTTTTGAGCGGCGCAATCACTCGAGCCCTCTTCGATTTCAACAATAATGCCTCTTCTATTGAAGGATTCGCCATGGTCATCGGCGGAACTGCCGGCGGAGCACTGATCGGATATTATAACGAAACCACATCAACCTATTCGTTTCAGAGTACAAAAGCAACGCCCTGAGTCTTCAGGGCGTTGTCCGGTGCGGCCGTTGATCGGATCACTTTTCCTGTTCCAAAAGTTTGCGGGCCTTCTCCAATTCCTTCATATGCTCCTCCGTCGGTTTCGGATACGATATATCGAGTGATTTTAATTTGTGGGCAAGAATGTGCGCCACCGCGGCCCGGGTAAACCATTTATGATCGGCAGGAATAATGTACCACGGAGCCCATTGTGTGCTCGTATGTCTGAACATATCCTCGTACGATTTCATGTATTCATCCCAATGCTGCCGTTCCTTAACATCGCTGGCAGAAAATTTCCAGTTCTTTTCGGGAGTCTCGATCCGTTTCAGGAACCGCCGCTTCTGTTCCTCCTTTGAAACGTTCAGAAAGAATTTCAAAACGTGGATGCCGTTGCGGACAAGGTACTGTTCAAAGTTGTTGATCTCGCCGAACCGTTCTTTCCAAAAGTCCTTCCCTTTGGATTGAGGAGGAAGTTTTTGTGTTTTCAAAATCTCGTTGTGCACACGCACGATCAGCACCTCCTCGTAGTACGATCTGTTAAAGATCCCGAACCGGCCCCGCTCAGGAAGTGCTTTCATGGAACGCCAGAGATAATCGTGATCCAATTCTTCCGTAGAAGGAGATTTAAAGCTGTAGACCTGACAGCCCTGCGGATTAATGCCGGACATAACATGTTTCACCGCACCATCCTTCCCCGCCGCATCCATCGCCTGAAAAATCATCAGCACCGCGTACACATCGTGAGCGTACAGAATATCCTGATACTGCGCAATATCCTTAATATCTTTCTCCAGCCGCTCTTCGGCAAGGTCTTTATTTTTTACCCCTCCGGTTGAAGCCGGATCGTAATCGGCAAGCGAAAATTTTTTACCGGGCGGGACGATGAAATCTTTGCTATTCATAGTATCTCCATTGTGCAACAGGAAAAAGAAAAACACATAAACCGATCCGGCTTTATTGCAACGGATCACTTACTGTATTTTACGAGGTACTTTTGTTTCCAGAGAATGTATGTTTGCTTCACCGGCCTGCACTCCAAGACCCATGCCGAGACCGATCAGCAGTCCATCCACAAAATTATCACGGAAGACCGCCGAAGGAATATTTGTGGAAACCTGAATCATTCCAACAACGAGCGTCAGCAAAACAAAAACGGCTCCGTAAACAATCCCGACAACTAAAAACTTGCCCCAGTGAAACACTGCCAGTTTTCGTTCAAATAAAAATGCGAGCCAAATAACGGGAAGATTCACGCCAAACGACCAGAACCCGGCATTCAGCATCGGCATCCAGCTGGACGCGATGATGAACTGCACGATACTTGTGGCAAGTGCAGCGGTGATCGAATTTGACAAGCCATAGAGGTGATAGAATGAAAAAATAAATGCTCCGGAAAGACCAAAGGCAACGAATGCAAAATTAATTCCGCTGTAATTAAAAACATCGCTGCCGTGCAGCATAAGACCGGCCGTAATACTCCCCAATGCACCGGTAAGAGTAATGAGTGCAAGTTTCCATAATTGACCGAACATTGTTTTCATGGTATCCTCCTTTTGAATATCGGGGAAAAAATACAACTTTATTGTATCCGGTGAAAAACGGCAATGCAGAACAGCACACGTAACGGATGCAGGAAACAAAAAAACCTCATTCACGCAGCAGCGATCCTGAGGTTAACATTCACTGGCAACCGGGACACCATTCCTCATGGTTCGCTATATGCCGTTGCGGAAGTGTAGAGAAGATTCGTGTGATAAGCAATGTGATTTTACGGAAACTCTTAAAATAGCGGGTGTTTAGAGGATAAAACTGTCCTTAAAAAAAAGCCCCGCCCAGGGGAAGGCGGGACTTTTAGCGTGTATTGCAGGGTGAAGCGTTTGTGGAGCTACAACCTCATTTTTTCAATCACCTCTTTCAGTGTATCATAGACGATCGGTTTTTGAATAAGTTTTGTTAATGCATCAGTTTCAGTATAATAATCCATATTTGCCCCCGAGATCAATATAATAGGGGTATGTTTCAAATATTCGTTGCTGCGGACGTTGCGAATAAATTCAAGTCCGTCCATTAAAGGCATATTGTAGTCAGTCAAAACAAGGTCCGGTTCCTCGGCGAGCATCATGTCCAGCGCTTCTTTTCCGGTCTGTGCAAAGATCGTTTCCGAACCTTCGGAGATTCTTTTCATGAATCGGGAAAGTAGAAGCCGGTTCCCTTTTTCGTCGTCAACGATCAGCACTTTTTTGCAGACCGTTCGCGCCTGTTTTTGAAATGTTACGGTAAATGTTGTTCCTATTCCCTCTTCACTTTTCACTTCAATGGATCCGCCATGTTTTTTCATGATCTCATAACACATCGGCAGACCTAATCCGGTACCGCTCTCGCCCTGCAATCCCTGGCGTGAATATTTTTCCTCTATCTTAAAGATTTTTTCCAGATCTTCGGCGGGAATTCCTATGCCGGTATCGGAGATTTCCAGGGAGGTCTCACTATCGGAATTTTTGGCAAGATCGATCGTGATCATTCCTCCGGCCGGGGTAAACTTCAGCGCATTGCCGACGAGATTCGACAGCAATTGACGAAGCAGCTGTTCATCGGCAGAGATACGTGTATCGGGCGGAATGGATGAACGGAGTTCGATATTCTTCTTTTTTGCAAGTCCGAGCAGCGTTGTCATGGTTTCCGATGCAATGGTTCCGACATTGACCGGTTGAAATTTCAAACGGAACCTGCCGGTTTCCAGTCTCGACCAATCAAGCATTGAATTGACCAGGTTGAGCTGCTGAATTGCTGCATCGTTGACAAAACCGATATACTCCAGTTTTTCATTGTCGGAGAGCGTATGAAATTCGCTTTTTAAGAGATCGCAGAATCCGAGGATGGAGCTGAACGGCGAACGGAGATCGTGCGACACGATTCCCAGGATCTTGTCTTTCTGCGTATTGAGTTTGGTCAGTTCTTCCTGTGTGGCCTCAAGTTTTTGTATGTTCGATTGAATTTGCTGTTCCATTTTTTTTCGTTCGGTAATATCTTCAAGCGCTCCTTCGAATCCGGAAAATACGCCGTATTCATCCTTCAGTATTCTGGAGTGCGCCAGAACGGTGATGATGGTGCCATCCTTTTTTTTCAGATCCAGTTCGGATGGCTTCGTATCGATACCGATGAGAAGTTTTTCAAAAAGTTTCACCCTTTGCTTCGCATCCGCATATACATCTCTTTCAAGATTCAGGCGCCGCAGTTCGTTAAACGTATCGTACCCCAGCAGCTGCAGGAAAGCTACATTCGCATTAGTGACTCTTCCGTCGATATTTGATTCGTACATGGGAAGAACAGAATTCTCAAACAACGACCGGTACCGGTGTTCGCTTTGGTTCAACGAATATTCCCACCGTTTACGTTCACTGATGTCACGGAATTCCGTCAGGATATACAGTTCTTCTGCTTCATCAATCAATGGAGATGTCAGCAATTCCGCATGGATGTTTTTTCCGGAATTTAACTGAAGATGTTTTTCAATTTTAGTGTCGAAACTATTATTGCGGATATTGTACCGGTATTCTTCAAAGATTTTAGTCCGGTCAACACTGTGGTCATAGATAACGGTGAACGGAAGGCGGAGCAATTCGTTCTCCTTCATGTGCACCATCGTGCAGAAGGCATCGTTGACGGAAACAATGATACCATCGCTATCCGTTAACAGCATTCCGTCTGTAGCCCGGTTCCACACCATTTCCAGAAGGTCCGGTGTTATTTTTTCGGAGCGGTATTGTGAGTAGTTATTGAGTGTTTCGGCAAATTGCTCTTGCGGTTGGTTCTCTAGTATAGAGTTAACCTTGTTTGGAACTGTAGATTTGTCCATGATTTCCCCTGGTTTTTGATACACGCTACAGTGATATGGTGCACCAGGGATGCCAATAAATAGGTGCGAATTTTGCTAAATTATGCCTGTTTTAATTATTGTAAATTGTAATATCTACAATGTTCAATATTTAGACTGTCTGGAAGAAATAAAGTCGCAAAAATTGCGAAAAAAAGAGCATTTTTGCCCTGTTTACGACTGATGCGATATTTTATGGGTGCGTTTTACAATATGTTTACGAAGAGGATGCACGCATTCTATTCGCTGTCCATACAGTTTTGAAAATACGCAGCTCGGATTGATAACGAGACACTCTACCATATCAACAGTTAAATATCCTACAGCCATGCAGTTTTCAACTTCTTCCATATTTCCCTCAAGTGGTGTATTTGTTGAATCGGCCATTTAATTTTCCTTTTTTTTTGTTCTCCCTCTGCCATGGAAAACGGTGATGTAATGCAATATGTTGCCACAAAGGCACAAGGACTCAAAAATTATAAATTGAAACATCTGAATATTTTTAGATCAATGTCAGATTTTTCGGATGTCTCAACCTATTATTTCATCAGCATCAGTTTTCGTATCTGCGTTTTCCCTGATGATGATAATCTTGCGAAATAGATCCCGCTGGATAATCGTGCACCGTCAAACTGCGCAGAATAATATCCCGCTTCCTTCACTTCGTTCACCAGCGTTGCCACTTCCCGACCGATTGCATCATATATTTTTAATGATGTGAAGCCGTTCGCTGTTGTGGGATTGAACGGATTCGTATAATTTTTACTGGATCCTGAATTCGTTCGACTCACGTGCCGCTGTCACTTTAACCATTTGCGAATATTCAAACTTGCCGTCGCGGTCAATCTGTTTTAAGCGGTACGATGTTTTTCCCGCAGCTGATTTGTCGGTGA
Source organism: uncultured Ignavibacteriota bacterium (assembly GCA_903861125.1). GTDB lineage: Bacteria > Bacteroidota > Ignavibacteria > UBA10030 > UBA8401 > UBA8401. Next base: position 6,534 of record CAIOTF010000006.1, on the reverse strand, counting down.
AAGAATATGACTTGGGCGCGTTTGTCGTGCCGTTCCCTTCCACAAACGCAACAGTTCTCCATTATCAATTATTTTTTAGCTCGCTTCGCACTCTTTCAAGGGTAAAAATTATTGCAGAACGCAACGGAAGCCGAAACCGCCGTAAGAGTCGTCGCGGACGAGCGGGAAGCTGTAGCCGTCACGGTCGACCACCTGGCAGTTGTAATCAGGATTGAAGAACGAACCGCCCCGGAGGACCCGGTACGTCTGCGTCGTCGATGGACCTTTCGGATCAGTCGTTCCGCCATATGGATATATTCCTATAAACCCATCATACCAGTCCCAACACCACTCCCACACATTACCGCTCATGTCGTAAATTCCGAGTTCATTCGGCAGCTTTGCTCCAACGGAGTGCGTTTTGTTTCCTGAATTTGTGCTATACCACGCAACACCTCCTACCGTGTTGCTGCCGCTATAGGTAAATACCGGCGAATGTTTGAGCGTACCGCCTTTCGCCGCAAACTCCCACTCGGCTTCTGTCGGAAGGCGGTAACCGTTAGCGGTCCAATCCACAGCATCGTTGTTGATCACTGCCTGCCCTGTTTTATACACGACATTTTTGCTGCTTGTGGTATAGTATATAGGGTTTAGTCCGTCTTTTTCTGAACGCGCGTTGCACCATTTGATGATGTCATACCAGTTCACATACATCACGGGGTTGTTTGTCCCAACCGGATTGTATCCGTTTTGCCCTGTGACAAGGTCAGTATAGCCGTGCACCAGTCCCCATGCTCTCACCGCTGTCCATAATTCATACGTAATTTCGAACATATCCATTTTGAAACTGCTGATGGTGACCGTTGTGACTCCTGCCGTGAATGTGCCGCCGGCAACAGCAATGAAGGGCTCGAATGTAACGCTGTCAACAGATGAACAACGACGATATTCCTTTGTTCCGTCGTGGAGATGTGTTACCATCGTTTGCTGCGAAAATGCAGAAAGGGTTACTGCGAGAAGAAGAATGGCGATGTATGTTCGTTTCATATTGATCTCCGTGATAATATGTATAGGTTTATTTGGTAATGATCATTTTTATGAGGCTCGTAAATGACGCAGCCGCCATCTTACAGATATAGACACCGCTTGAAAAACGGCTGCCGTCAAATGCAACTTCATACCTTCCCGCTTTTTTATGTTCATTCACCAGCGAGGTCACTTCCCTACCGACGATATCATAAACTTTTATCGTGACAAAACTTTCTGTGGCGATCGTGTATGCAAGCGTCGTTGAAGGGTTAAAGGGGTTGGGGTAATTCTGAGCGAGGTTGAACTTTAACGGAGCACTGCCGACACTCACTTCCACTGTATGCGAATATTCAAACTTGCCGTCGCGGTCGATCTGTTTTAAGCGGTACGATATTTTTCCGTTTGCGGTTTTGTCGGTGAAGGAATATGCCTTGGGTGCATTCGTTGTGCTATTCCCTTCCACGAAACCGATCTTGCTCCACACGTTGTCTGATTGCTGATTGCTGACAGCTGAACGCTGTATTTCAAAGCCGTAGTTATTCGTTTCCGTTGCCGTTTTCCATTTCAATTCAACGCTTTTCGCTGCGCTCTCTGCTGTAAAGGAGACCAGCTCCACCGGCAGCAGCGAGCCCGCACCTGATTCTGCGAAGGACATTCTCTGCAGTTCGGAGAAGGTGACCGTCTGTGTCGTTGCATTGGTCATTCGATAATTTACGGTGTTGCCCGTTTCGTCGAAGGTGATCCTTTGCAGCGAGGCGAACGGCAGATTTTTATCCGAGCCGTTTGTATATCGGATGTTAAGATAATTTTGCGCTTCGAGCGGCAGAGTAGAAGCGAGCAATACCACGGCGATAACAATATTGATACGAGACATGAGAAATCCTTTCTGTGTATTGTGAATTATTTTATTGTTGTTTCACGATCGTCTTCAATTACAGCTAATTCCACATCCTTGCATCACCCATCGGCGGTTTTTTTTATCCTGCTCTATACTGCGCTGCTCCGGTGATGATCTTTTTTTCATATTTTCTAAATCTGCAAAGTGTAAAAGTTGCATTGTCTTCAATCCCGCAGTTTTTTTTTGCGGGGGCAACGAGTTAATTCTTCCTGAGAATACGGAATCCGGAGTAGTAGTAGCGAGTGTCCGGAAGGTCACCGGAGAAGTCGGACAACCGACAGCCGAAGTCGCTACCGTTCCACGAGCCGCCGTGGAGCGTCTTGTAGATATTTCCATAAATTCCCGGCAGGTACAAGTCCCAGCACCATTCGGCCACATTGCCGATCATATCATAGATGCCGAGTTCGTTGGGAGCTTTTGTACCGACTGTATGAGTAGTACCTCCTGAATTACCACTATACCACGCTACATCACCAACGGTGTTGCTGCCGCTGTACTCGTAGCTGTGAGTGCTGTTTCCGCCTCCTGCAGCAAATTCCCACTCCGCTTCGGTAGGGAGACGGTAGCCGTTGGCGTCTGCCTTCACGGCGGGAATTAATTCACCTGTTCGATAGACAGTATCCTGGCTGGCATTGGTATAATAAACCGGCGTCAGCATTTCCATCTCCGAACGGGCATTGCACCATTTTACCGCGTCATATCAGTTCACTATCGTCACAGGGTTGTCTGTGCCGGAGGGATTATATCCATTGAAGCCGTCAGGCAGATCACTGTACGAATGTGTTGCCCCCCATGTTTTCACGAATCCCCACGATTCATATGTCACCTCGTACCTGCCGATCAAAAAACTGCTGACCGTTTCGTTTCCCGTGACAGAAATCGTCTCTATGAATACTGTTATACTGTCAACATCGGATGTAAAATAATATGGTTTTGAACCGTTTTTTTGGTGAATGATCATCCGGTTCTGTGCGAATGCCGGAACCGTTAGAGCAGCCATAAGAACTATCCGTGCGAAATGTTTCATAGTAATTCCTGTTGTTCGTTGAATAAATCTTTTTCGTGATGCCGGCGTTACGTTGCGCATGCTTCAGCTTGCGGGTATCACTATCCATTGCCAATTGTGAATGAATATTTTTTAAGCTCGCTCCGATCGCCATAAATGATAAACGCTTTACAGTGTAAGATTAGTCCTGAACACAACGAAAACCGTAAAAGAATGATGTGTTTTGGCTCGGGAATTCGGAGTTGCGAAAGTCAACCTGACTGTAGGTCGCAGGAACGTTAAACGAACCGCCCCGGAGAACCCGATATGACTGCGTCGTCGTTGGGCCTTGCGGATCTGTCGACCCTACGTTGGGGTACGTTCCGCTAAACCAGTCCCAGCACCACTCAAACATATTGCCTGACATGTCGTATAAGCCAAGTTCGTTGGCGGTTTTGTTGCCAATCGAATGAGAAGTATATCCTGAGTTGGCACTATACCACGCTACATCATCAACGGTGTTGCTGCCGCTGTATGTATACCCGTGAGTTGAATTCCCGCCTCTCGCAGCGAACTCCCATTCCGCTTCGGTGGGCAAACGGTAACCGTTGGCGGTCCAACTCACGTTTGTGTTTACCAAATTAGTTGTTCCTGTCTTATAAATATTTTCGGGAATAAAAGAAGTGCTTGTATAATAAACAGGCGTTAATCCATCCCTCTGCGATCGGGCGTTGCACCACTTCACAATATCATACCAGTTCACCTTTGTCACCGGGTGGTTCGTTCCTACGGGATTATATCCCTTCTGGCCAGCGACCAGGTCAGTGTAACCGTTCCCCAGTCCCCATACTCTGACATCTGTCCACAGCTCATACGATACTTCGTATTTGTCGATCTTGAAACTGCTGATCGTGGTGAGTGTCGCGCCTGCCGTGAATGTGCCGCCGGCAACAGAAACGAACGGTTCCAAAAAAGTAACGCTGTCGACCGCAGAAAGACGAGTGTATTCTTTGGTTCCATCAGTTTTGTGGGCGATCATTATTCGTTGTGAAAAAGCTGACAAGGATACTGTGAAAAGAAGAATGACGATGTATCTCTGTTTCATTTAGAACTCCTTTCATTATTTTAATATTGTCATTTTTGTGACACTCGTAAATGCAGCAGCACTCATCCTGCAAAAATACACTCCGCTGGAAAGACGGCTACCGTCGAACTGCACGCTGTATGTTCCCGCTTCTTTCACTTCGTTCACCAGCGTTGCCACTTCCCGGCCGATTGCATCATATATTTTTAATGATGTGAAGCCGTTCGCTGAGAGCTGATAGCTGATCTCTGTTGTGGGATTAAACGGATTGGGATAATTCTGTTCCAATGCAAATTCTTTCGGCGCACTTGCTGCGGTCACTTCAACGGTTTGCGAATACTCGAACTTGCCGTCGCGGTCAATCTGTTTTAAGCGGTACGATATTTTTCCGTTGGCAGATTTATCGGTAAAGGAATATGATTTTGGAGCGTTGGTAGTACCGTTTCCTTCCATGAAACCGATCTTTGTCCACGCTAAGTGACGGTCACTTACTGCACGCCGCTCCACTTCAAAACCGTAGTTGTTCACTTCCGTTGCCGTTTTCCAGTTCAGTGTAATGCCGTTCTTTGCGGGCGAAGCGGTGAATGACGTGAGTTCGACCGGAAGCCCGCTGGTGTACGTAAATCCTGCAAGGGTTGCTGTACCGCCGGGTGTCGTCACGCTAACGCTTCCGCTTGTTCCGCTTGCCGCTGTCGTTGTAATGCTGGTTGAACTCGTTACGGTATACGTCGATGCGTCTGTTCCGCCAAAACTTACGGCTGTTGCCCCGGTAAAATTGGTACCGGTAATGGTTACGGTATCTCCTGGTCCCGCAGACGTTGGAGTGAACGAAGTGACAGAGGGAGCCGGTATAATTTGCCGTAATACGGATACATTCCCAGTTGTTTTATCGAATATACTCAAGTCGGGTTTACCATCCCCATTAATATCTCCGATACCAACAGTGCCAGATATTGTGCCAGAAGAATACCAATAATCTATGCCAACGGCGAAATCTTGCTCCGCAGCAAAACTCACTGAACCTGAAGAGGATGTATTGCGAAATACTCCAACGGCTTTTGTTTGCGTAAGCGGAACCACCAGATCAGGTTTACCATCCCCGTCAATATCACCAACACTGACTGATATGGGAAAGCCGGAAGTAGAAATATCCACTTTGGATGCAAAATTTATACTTCCTGATGAGGAGGTATTGAGTAATACCGACACACTGCCGGAATAATTAGCGACCGCCAGGTCGAGTTTACCATCCCCATCAATATCTCCGAGACCTATCGATCGGGGGGAACTGCCGGTAGTGAATGCTACGAGGGCTGCAAAACTTCCGGAATCGATGGTGCCCGATGTGGAAGTGTTGCGAAATACCGATACGCTAGAGTTCAATCTGTTTGCAACCACCATATCAGGTTTCCCATCTCCATCCAGATCTCCGATGCTTAACCAAAAAGGAGCATAAACGGTTGAAAAATCTACTTTGCTTTCAAATTTTATCCAGCTGAGGGTGGAGGTATTGCGAAATACTGATATTTTGCCGGTACTATAATTCGCAACCGCAAGGTCGGGTTTTCCATCTCCATCAATATCTCCCAGACTTACTGATTTGGAACTGTAGGCGGGAGTACCACTACCGGTCGATATACCCCCAGTGGTTCCAAAACTCAAGGTTCCCGGCCAGGATTTATTTTCAAATATCGAAACGTCCCAGCCGTTAAAATCCCCTACAACCAGATCGGGTTGTCCATCGCCGTTCAAATCGCCGATGCAGGCTGATCTAGTGTCTGTACCTGCAGATGCAGATACACGATTCGCAAAACTCACGGCTCCGGAAGTGTAGGTGTTGAGGCGCAACGTTAAATTGCTGGCGCAAGTTACTACCAGGTCGGATTTACCATCGCCATCAAGATCACCGATATCGACAGAATTAGGACTGGAACTGGTAGAGAAATTTACTTTCGTTGCAAAACTTATATTTCCCTGGAATGTAACATTGAATGGGATGGCAGAATAGCCAGTTAAGCCATTATCATCGTTTAGAACGGAGATATATTTGTATGTAGCACCTAAAGGCACTGTGACCGTTAAACTATTTGTGGTTGCTGCCGTTACCGTTGCCTGGGTAGCACCAAAGAATACAATATTCGATTTCGGATAAGCACTAAACCCGGCTCCGGTGATCGTTACACTGCTGCCAACTGGTCCGCTGACAGGCGAAAAGGAGGTGATGGTCGGCGCAGCAGCTGTTGCGCATTGCGTCATTACCATTGCAGCAAGAGTAAATAGAATTATGAACGCAGTAAGTTTTTTCAAGGTAATTCCTATTAGTTGTATTTGAAAAATAATGTTGATTTCTGGTATCATTTCATCAAGACTAATTTTCTCATTTGCGTTTTGCCCGACGATGATAGTTTAGCGAAATAGATCCCGCTGGATAATCGTGCGCCGTCGAACTGCGCAGAATAATACCCTGTCTCTTTCACTTCGTTCACCAGCGTTGCTACTTCTCTGCCGATTGCATCATTGGCTTTCCATTAGTTTTGCAGCGCCTGCAAAAAGAATTCA
>CAIOTF010000005.1 GCA_903861125.1 uncultured Ignavibacteriota bacterium | reverse complement strand
CCTTTGAATGGTGAGTATTGATTAATTATCTGTTTCCCATTCAAAGGTACGATTCACCGACCATACCAGCAATTATTCTTATGTCAAAGAACATCTTTAATCGCTTCAACGAAAAGCTGCCGCGAAGCGGCTTAGTTCAACTAGTTATTAGACGGAGTGAGTCCGTAATTTCTTCAATTATGAGTAAAATTTGGTGTCAGACAGCCTATCATGCAAACCTTAATACCCCATTGGCTGCATCGTGAATTATAAATTACAAACGCCGGTATTTCCCGAATATGAAAAAATCACGGAAAACCGGTTCATTAATGTAACAACAACATAGCAATAGCACAACTACGTGAATACGTACAAACCCTTGTAAGACAACGCAATTTTGCCGAAAAACGATATCCGGAACAAAATTTTTTGGTACTTTTCGTCCATGCAAAAATCACCGCTGCTGCAATCCATTACACAAATTATGAGGGTGCGCCGCTACAGTAAGCGCACCGAAGAAGCATACATCCAGTGGATCCGCCGATATGTTCTCTTCAACAATACAACCCATCCGTCACTATTAACTGAACAACACGCCGAAGAATTTCTTACACATCTTGCAGTTAACGAACAGGTAGCCGCCTCAACACAAAATCAGGCGCTCAACGCAATCCTTTTTCTCTATAAAGATGTTCTCAGAACACCGCTCAAACAATTGTCGGATGTGACACGCGCTAACAGAACCACACGAATTCCAGTTGTCTTCACACAATCAGAAGTGAAGTTGGTTCTTGCACAATTAAAAGGAACTTCCTCACTCGTGGCACAACTCCTTTACGGTTCCGGACTTCGGCTTCTGGAAGCGTTACGGCTTCGCATTAAAGACATAGATTTTGAAACACATACACTCATCATTCGCGAAGGAAAAGGTAATAAAGATCGTCGCACCGTCCTGTCAGATTCGCTCATTCCAAGGCTAAAAATTCATTTGGAAAAGGTAAAAGCATTGCATACGGACGATCTCGCTGACGGTTTTGGTGAAGTGCATCTCCCCAATCAGCTTGTAAAGAAAATTCCGGGAGCGGCGAAATCGTGGGAGTGGCAATATCTCTTTCCATCAGTACGTCGGTCCACCGATCCCAGAACAAAACGAATGATGCGTCATCATATTGAAGAAAGTCACGTTCAGCGCGAGATCAAAAAAGCGATTAAGGCTTCTGGTATCACAAAAGGTGGTAGTTCGCATACCTTCCGTCATTCTTTTGCCACTCATCTGCTGGAAAACGGCTACGACATCCGCACCGTGCAAGACCTTCTCGGTCACGCCGACGTTCGAACTACTATGATCTATACCCACGTGCTGAATAAAGGAGGTCTTGCCGTTGTTTCCCCGCTCGATTAACTGTCCGGTCGCCAGTCGGAATTCTTCGTTCCTATAATCCTAAACTCTTACGGCAGTCGTTACACAGCGCGGCCCCTTTTTGGTCTATATCTTCCGCCGTTGTGGAGGTGTGCATGGCACAGTCGAAATTTTTGCAGTGGTACAATCCGTAATTATGCCCCAGTTCGTGTACCGCTTCTTTCAGCGTCCGCTCGAACAGCAGCGCCGGATCCGGCGGCAGACCGTAGACCGCATCATCCAGCCGGTAGGTTGAGATCACCGAAACGGGACCGTCGAGCTGCGCTTCGCCGAACACATAGGTAAGGATCGGCACAAAAAGATCCACGCCGGTGATGCCGATGATCTTTGTTTGTTCATACGGATAGCGCCGGAGCATTTCTGAAATAAGAAGCGTTGAATTGAACTGTGCGCGGGAATCGTCGTACGTTTTATCAACAATCTTTGCCGCTGGCTGTTCAACGGAAACTTCATTCTGATAGACGGTACGGAGAGGATGGACGATCGACGAGATCAACTCGGTCGAAACAGGCAGCAGCGGTACGATGCGGATCGGAATGAGCATGATAATATCGAACGTACATTCCAAATAACAATTGCCAGCCAACAGCCCGTTTTGCCGAACATTCTATTTGGATAATGATAATTGAAGTCTGGAATTTATCGTTGTTGTTTCAAATGCATGCCGGAACATCGGCACGTTTCCGTCATCACGGTTTCTTCAATCCGTATTTTGCAATCTTGTTATACAGCGTTACCCGGTCGATATCCAGAATTTCCGCGGCTCGCGTAATGTTCCACTTTGACGATTCAAGGATCGATTCCACGTGCAATTTTTCCATCGCTGCCAGCGTGTCATCCTTCGGCTGATCGAGCTTCGTTACATTCTGGAACGGAAGATCGGTGGCGCGTATGGAAGGGGGCTGCGACAGCACCATTGCCCGCTCGATAACATTCTCCAGTTCGCGCACGTTGCCGGGCCAGTCGTACCGCACCAGCATATCCATTGCTTCGCCGGAGATCTCGCTCACCGGCCGGTTCATGATCATGGAATATTTTTTTACAAAGAACTGCGCCAGCTGCGGTATGTCCATGCGCCGTTCGCGCAGCGGCGGTATCAGCACGCTGAACACGTTCAGCCGGTAATAGAGATCCTCGCGGAACGATCCTTCTTTGATCGCCGTTTCAAGGTTCCGGTTTGTTGCACAGATAATGCGGAAGTCGCTTGAAAGCACCTCGTTTCCTCCCACGCGTGTAAATTGTTTCGTCTCGATAACCCGCAGAAGTTCTATCTGCATCTTCGGACTCACCGTACCGATCTCGTCAAGAAAGATCGTGCCGCCGTCGGCCATTTCAAATTTTCCTTTCCGGCGGTACTGCGCGCCGGTGAACGCGCCCCGTTCGTGTCCGAACAGTTCACTTTCCAGCAGAGTTTCGGCCACCGCACCGCAGTTTACGGTGATGATCGGAAAATAACGGCGCGCGCTGTTGGCATGAATCGTCCGCGCAATAAGTTCTTTTCCCGTGCCGCTTTCGCCCCGTATCATCACGGTGGTATCGGTCTTGGCAACGGTCAGCGACAGGTCGATCACCCGTTTTATCTGCGGACTTTCCCCCACAATTTCGTTCACGCCGGAGATCTCCGTAATGTGTTCGCGGAGAATGGAATTCTCGTCCTCCAGCCGTTTCTGCTGGATAGCGTTCGAGACCAAATGCGAAAGATGGTCCGGATCGATCGGTTTTGTTACGTAATCGAACGCACCATCCTTCAGCGCCTGTACCGCGCTTTCAACGGAAGCGAACGCCGTAGCCATGATCACCTGTGCGCCTCTGTCTATCTCGCGCAGGCGCTTCAGCAGATCCAGTCCGCTCATGCCGGGCATTTTAATATCCAGAATCACCACATCCCACGGTCCTTTCTCCATCAGCTTCAGCGCGGCATTGGCGTGTTCGGCCGATTCCACGCGGAACCCGTCCTGCTTGAACCATTTGGTGAGCGATTCGCGGACGATGGGCTCATCGTCAACAATAAGTAAACTTGATTTTTTTATTTCTGTCATGATCATATCTCCTTAAACAATCTATGGTGAAGCTTCAACGTGTCACGATCTTATATGATCGGGATATACTTGCTAACTGAGGTTACACTCTTGTCGTCCCGAGCCCCGATATTCATCGGGGTAAACTCCAACGAGGGACGACTACACCTACTGAACCCATGGCTCGACTTCGCCACTAATGACATCAAAAAGATGCACTAATAAATCCATTAGTTTTGTTCACAATAATTACTAGTACTCTTTCTCAAAAATAATATTGCATTTGAACATCCTTCGGCGCGTGCCGCACCTTGGTCACCCAGGATGACTATTCTTTTGATGTCAATTTTATGATGATTTTTGACAAAGTCACAATGAGAACCTCGCCATGACAACCCGCACTAACAAACAAATAATGCCATTCGCAGAACCGGGTGAATTACATCATCCGCGCTGTATCGGCAGAGTGATGGTGAATGTTGTTCCCTTGTCCGGCTCCGACGACACTTCTATTTTTCCATTGTGCCGTTCAATAATGCCGTACACAACCGCAAGGCCCAGACCGGTCCCTTTCCCCTCTTTTTTTGTCGTAAAGAACGGCTCAAAAATGTGCGGCAGATCTTCCGGCCGTATGCCGGTGCCGGAATCGGACATGGTAATCGTTACCTCATTGTCATTCGGCCGCTTCATTTCTATTGTCAGTATCCCCTCGTTCTGCATCGCTTCCACTGCATTAATTTCCAGCGCAAGCAGTGCCTGCTGTATCTGTTCGCTGTCGCAAACAACAAGGGGCATATTTTCTTCAAACGACTGCTGCAGTGAAACATTATGGATCTTCAGATGATGCTCTATCAGTTTCGTGCTTTGTTCTATCAGTACGCGGATATCGTTCTCTCTGAATTCGCCGACTTTTTTGCGTGAAAAAAGAAGAAGGTTCTTCACAATATTTCCGCAGCGCGAAGTCTCGTTGGCGATCATCGTCAGCTCTTCCACGATCTCCTTCTTTTGTTCTTCCGTCAGCTCTGCGGCATTCATCCGTTTGCGTATCAATTTTGCGTAGGTAAGAATCCCTTCAAGCGGATTGTTCAGTTCGTGTGCAACGGTGGCGGCAAGTGTGCCCAGCGAAACCATTTTTTCCACCTGAATAAGATTTGCCTGTGCACGGCGGAGCTCTTCGCTTTTTTTCTGCACCCGTTCTTCAAGCGTCTGGTTTAATTGCTGCAGTTCTTCCTGCGTCTGCTTCAGTGTCCGGGTCATGTGGTTGAATGAATTCGTCAGAAAACCAATTTCATCTTTCGTCTGCACATCAATGGTATGGTCAAGGTCTCCGTTCATCACTGCAACGGTCCCTTCCGTAAGCCGGTGAACCGGAATGTTTACGGTGCGCCAGAGGAACAGACCGCAAAAGACCGTCAGCACGATCAACAGCACAAGTCCTCCGGCATATTGCGTCATTTCCAGATCAGCAAGAAGCTGTTCCGTTTCTGTCAGAGGTATCATTACATCCAGCACACCAAGGATCGTCTGCGACTGCGGATGCACATGACAATCCGCTTCATAACATGTCTTCTGATTTTTGATTGGTGTAATCACTCCGATCACGTTGTGGCCGGCCGATGAGCGGAACACCCTTACCAGTTCAACATTTGCCGGGGAGACAACATCGCTTTTTCCGGAAAGATGGCACGCCACGCACGCTTCCGCATGCATATCCACGGTGGTGCTCACCTCTTTTTCGATGGTGGAATAAGAGATCTCCCCCTTTTTGTTGTAGATACGGATCGTTTCGATACCCGGTTCGGAGCCGATGGTGTTGATGATGTGATAGATATCTTCGCGGCGGTTCAGCAGCATGCTGTACTGCGTTGACCGTTTAACAATATCACTGACACGTTGTGCGGTAGCGACGGAAATTTGGGTATAGCGTTTGGTCTGAATTTCTACGAGTGCAAATGTAAGAACTCCGACCCCGACAACCATTACCACAAAGATTCCCGCGAGAAGTCGATACACCAGTAGGCGTGTATATTTCATGGCGGTGTTGAAAGTTTATACACTTTCAAATATTGTGCTGAGGGACTGAGAAAAGGTACCGTGATTTTGTTTCAATAACAACGACTATCTTCGTTAATGCGGACTCATCAGTCTTAAAAGAAGTTTGTTATAACGTTTTTCACCGATGAATTTTTCAATGTTTTCGATACGCATGCCACCGTCGAACATTGTGTTGCCGACCGAATGTTTATTTTTTTTCATCTCTCGGGAGAGATCTTCCACTTCTTCGCGGATAAAATCCTTGTATTCATCGGAGGTGTAGAATTTAATATTGAAGGGGGTCTTTACGGAGCAGGAAACATTCATCAGCCATCCTTCGCCGTACGGATCGTTCGTTACAAGCGACGGATGTTCCATCAGCCGCGTGTTGATCATCGAGGCTATTCCTTTTTCATTATTATGAACGGCAAATGTTGCGGAGTCGCGGATGAGCCACGCATACGGTTCACCACGGCCGATATGGGACGGGGTGTGCACCGCGGCAACACCGGTAACGGGATAGATCAGCTGTGCCAGAAACTCATCAATCCCCATCCTGAATGTACCATCGTGCATTGATTTCATCCAAGTATGATTAGAAAAATAAATGCGGTCCGCGGGAAAGGAGAGCGACTGCAGCGGTGAAAGAAATCGTTGTACGAAATCCGTTTCATCGCCGCCGTTTTCGCGAACAATACGGTGGTCCGAAGAGATATGTTCGGACTGCATGGCGGCCTGTTCGGCAAAGGTATTATGCTGTTCACGCATCACCTTGTCGAACGGGCACGCTTCGCATTCAAAACTGCAGTTGCACAGTTTATAGTTTACAAGACCGGCATCCATCCAAACACAATGGCTTTCGTTCTCCGGAATAATAGTATGTGTGTTTGTTTTCATAACTCACCTTACTGGGATATCATGAACCGTTAGCTGCCTATGTGCGACGTGCGTGAAACCGATTCAATATCGCGTTTCCATGCATTCGCTGCATGGGCATCCTCTTTATCGTCATGATGCTCTTCATGCGTGAAGACCGGAAAATATTTTGCAATAAAATAGAACGCTGTGAAACCGATCGTTACGATCATCATGGTGATGGTGAATTCCATCCACGACGGAACATACGTCGTGCCGGACCAGCCTTCCATTCCGGTGATGGCGATGTTCATTCTGTTCATAATGAAACCGACAACAACAAGCGCCGCACCGATGAATAATCCGTTCGGGTTCCTGCGAATCTTCCTTTGCGTGAACATGGCAAACGGAACAACCACACCGATGATCACTTCCAGCCAGTACATGTACGTTTCAAATCTCGGAACCGTCAGAAGCGAAAGCATTTTTCTGTCCGTCAGATCCACAAATTTCATAACGGCATATACGCCAAGCATCATCACACACACACGTGCGATCTCGTTCAGCAGATCCATTTCCAATCCACGTTTGAATGCGCGGCTGCTGATGAATGATTCAAAAATAATCATTCCGCATCCGGCCGCAATCGCCGAGGTATAGAAGAATACGGGCATATACGCTGAATACCAGAGCGGATACATCTTCTCCGGCACGATTAAATAGAGCGATCCGAGCGATGACTGATGCAGCGTTGAGAGCAGCACACCAACGATGATAAGCGGAATGCTGATTCTTTTTACCATCTTAATGGTCTTGGTCATTTTGAATTTTTCCAGAATTACCGGCGAAAATTCCAATGCCAGAACAGTCGTATAGAGCATAACGCACCATGCTACTTCGAACATCACCGAGCGCGGGTTCCACATGATAATGGCATGCCAGATCTGCAGCGGCCGGCCAAGATCGAACATCAGGCCGACAACGACAAGAACGTAGCCGAGGAATGCCGTTAAAATGGTGGGACGTATGATAGGTTCAAAACGTTTTAGGTTAAAGATGTAGACGATTGCCGCCAGTGTAAAACCGCCAGCTGCAAGACCGACACCGCACAATACGTCGAAACCGATCCAGATGCCCCACGGGAACTGATCGTTCAAGTTTGTTGCGGCGCCAAGGCCGTGAAAGAAACGAATATATGTTGAATAGAGCCCGGCAAGTATTATCGCGACAGCCGTGACCTTCCAGAATCCGAATGTTGTGAATAGTTTTTTCATGGCTGTCCCCTAGCTCTTTCCGTTGGTTGGATGATTTGTGTTATGCTTCTGCTCGTATTCCTTCACATCTTCCCGGCGGTTAGTGATCCACCAGATGCCGAACAGCATTGCGCCGCCGACAGAGACCACTCCGGGAATCTTTGAGAGAGCATTCCAGGTCAGCTGCGGCAACGGTGTTGTCTGCAGCGTTGTACGGAAACCAAGATTTTCAAACGGCACCGAAGAAATATAGAGGATGGATGTTCCGCCGACTTCCTTCTCGCCGTAGATCTTCTGCACATATTTGCCCGGTTCGCCGGTGATCCGTGCGTATGCTTCCGTCAGCAATTCATCCCTGTCGCCGAACTTCGTTGCGCCTGTCGGGCATGCTTCAGAGCATGCGGTCGGCAGACCTTTGGAAAGACGTTCGTGGCACATGATGCATTTCTGAATGCGCGGATAGGTGCTTGACCATTCGTAGCGCGGAACCTGGAACGGACACGCCTGCATGCAGTAACGGCAGCCGATGCATTTTTCAACATCGTACACAACCGGACCTTCAGGCATTTTGGTGAATGCACCGACAGGACAAACCGACGCGCAGGTCGGATCGTCGCAGTGCTGACACATACGACGGACGAATACGCCATCGTATTCGTCCAGTGCGGTGTATGTTGTCGGAGAGAGAGCTTTTTCCTCTTTCTCCGGCATATGATTAGTTTCTTTGCAGGCGACCTGACAGGCATTGCATCCCACGCAAAGGGTAAGATCGATAAGCATTGCTTTTTTCTTTAACATGACATTCTCCGATGTTTACTCAATTCGTAAAAATTCGTTTTCGAATTTCTTGCACTGGTCAGGGTTAAGGTTATCCATAATACCGGTCGCCGGTAATCCGCCGTCCTGCATGAATGCCGGTACTGGTGTTGTAAGATGTGCAAAGAAATCACGAAGTCTGCCGAGTTCTTCACGCAGCCATACTCGTGTATCGTCGCCAAGGAAGAATGAACGCAGGTCGTTTGTGCTTGTTGGTGTTATGGTATAGGCCCATCCTTCGCTGAAAAGAGCTTCGCTGAGCAGCGATGGTTGTTTTGCCAGTGCAGCATTAACGTTCTCGATCACACCATCGATCGGCGAGCGAACGATCACTTCGTTGTTCCGTTCAGTCATGCGCAGGATCGGTTCGCCTTTGCTGACGTGATCGGTATTGTTTTTCAGCATGGTAATTTGCGGTGTGGAAAACATACGTGCCAGAAAATCATCAATACCAAGCTGCACTTTTCCCGACGGGAACAGGCTCAGCCATGTATGGGATTTTGTGAAGAAGATTCCTGCGGGTACCCGCATCGGGATCGGTTTTCGCACGATCGGTTGAGCAACTGCCACGGTGGCTTTATTGCGGCGTACGAAGTAATCGATAGTGAGAAACACTGCGATTGTCGAGATGAATAATAATACTGTCATTGTAGGCTCCTTTCAATTCATGGTTTAGTTATTTATTACACTAATATTAGTGGCAATCACCGTGCCAGAAATTATTGTTTGAGTAAAAAAACATTCATTATAACTAATTGATATTAAAGAGGTTGCGAGGGGTGTTTATAACAGTAAAACGATGAAAAATCGAACACATATCAATTGATGAATTATTATACGGCGAAATTCGCTATTAAGTACAAAACGGCATAATTTCTCTACACGGGGCAAATTTTATGTGTTGAATTATTAAATTCGGTCTGTTGAATAATTAAACAATTTTTACATTCCTGAGCTATCACTTTGCAGGGATTCTTTACAATTTCCCGATAGTAATAATCTGGATTACAGGGCTGGCAAAAAAAAAGGACGGTCGAAAGACCGTCCTTCTGTGATACTAACGCTGAACATTTCGTGTTATTT
>CAIOTF010000004.1 GCA_903861125.1 uncultured Ignavibacteriota bacterium | reverse complement strand
TTCGACGGTGCGCGGTTTTCAAGCGGTATTTACTTTGCTAGGTTATCATCATCGGGCAAAACGCAAATGAGAAAATTGTTGTTATTGAAATAAATTAATAACCGTTCGAGTAAAGCATCCCGATGATTTTGATCGGGATGCACGGTTGTCATCTTCGGGCAAAACGCAGATACGGAAATTGATGTTGCTGAAATGACCGTTTCGAAAACTTGTCAAGGTTCTGATGAACTGTTCGTATCACCTTGACAAGTTTTTCCCGGAAAGCAATATCGGTCATCGTTCAAATAAATAAAGTCATCCTGAGCAACCCCGATCAACGCCGTTAGGCGGCGCCGAGGGGGCGTCGAAGTGTGACGTTCAGTGCCGGCCTGTAACCGAAGGCGATATTCTCAATTACGGATCTCTCATCAATATTTAAGTTGCAGCGACTTTATGGAAAATAATAAAAATATAAGCCGGCTTTCAGCGCACAGATTTCTTGTGCGCGAGAGTATCGCCGATGAGTTTGATGAATTACCTGCGGTCGCGCCGAATTATTACCGTGCAATAAAAAGAATGGCCGATCCTCTTGTTGCGGCAATCGTTTTTCTGGCGCTGCTCCCGCTCTTTGTTCTGATCACCGTGCTTGTTGCCGCCTCTACCGGAAAAAATCCGTTCTTTTCCCGCCGCCGCGCGCTGGCGCTGGGTGGACGTGAATTTACGATCTTCAAGTTTCGCACAATGCGCGTTGACGATGCACAGTCCGTTACTCCGCTGACCGAAGAGGAAGTGTTCCACAAGCCCTGTTTATACGACGCCATGCCGCCGGTCTGCAGACTTTTGCGCCGGACCGGACTTGATGAATTGCCGCAGCTGATCAATGTGATAAAAGGGGATATGTCCATCATCGGTCCACGGCCGCTCGATCTGCGCGACCTTAGCATTCTGGCGGAGGCCGACCGGCAACTGAATGAGCGGAGAAAGAATCTGCCGGTACGTCCCGGTATCACCGGATTGTGGCAGATCTACGGCAAACGGAAGCGGGGTTCGAAGGATCTTATCGCGCTGGATGAAGAGTATGTTCTGAGTCTATCATTCGCGCTTGATGTGCAGATAATGCTGGCAACACTCGTACGGATGATACTGGCGAAGTTCGAAGGGGCGGCGTGAAATGCATACGCCGGCAATGAAAATGGAGCAATGCCGGACATCGTTCATGTTTCTATTGGGCATTTTCCCGAAATCGTCAACTTTTTCCCGAAATCGTCAACTTTTTTTCCGAAATCGTCATAAAGTTTCCCGATAAAGTCATAAAGAATTGATTTTATTGAATCATAATTTTTGCGTCTCTTAAGCGAGGCGGCACAAACAGCGCCAAATTCGTTTAACAGTGACGGTTGATGATGTTGCAGCGGATTTACCAAAACAGAGATTTTTGAATTAATAACAAACACCAAACTATTACACAATTTAATCTACAGGAGGTTTACCATGAAAAAGTTACTGCTACTCATTGCTGTTATTATGAGCTTTGGTTCTTTAAGAGCTACACCTGGTTTAACAGGATTGACCTGCCCCCGTATTATGTGCCAGTGCGTAATTTAGTTTTTGCTTCAGGCACTAGCAAGCTGAAGTTGATAAAATGTTTCTGGTGCCGGTGGTCTGTAACCTAAAGAACTGTGCGGCCTTTTCGTGTTATAATGTTTTCTCCAACGTTCCGTTAATACTCTTGCCTCAGTGATCGTATCAAATATTTCCCCATTCAATAACTCGTTTCTGAATTTTCCATTAAATGATTCTATGTAACCGTTCTCCCATGGACTTCCTGGTTCGATATATGTCGGTGTTACGTTCAGATCTTTCAGCCAGTCTCGAATGATCTCAGCAATAAATTCCGGTCCGTTGTCCGAGCGGATATACTCGGGTAATCCACGATTGATGAATAAGTCTTTCAGCGTCTCGATCACATCAACAGCTTCGATATGCCGATCAACTCGAATAGCAAGACACTCTCGAGTGAATTCATCGATGATGTTCAACATCCGCACTTTTCTCCCATCAGTCGTTCTCTCTGCAACAAAATCGTAACTCCACACATGATCCTTATGTGTGGGGCGAAGACGAATACACGATCCATCATTCAACCATAACCGACGCCGTTTGCGATGCCTTTTCGGCACTTTTAAGCCCTCTTGGCGCCATATCCTCTCGACCCGTTTATGATTCACCAGCCAGCCTTCCAACTTCAATAATCCTGTAATCTGTCGATATCCATATCGGCCGTATTGAAGTGCAAGCTCAATGATTCGTTCTGTCAAGTGTTCTGCTTCTTGACTGATTTTCGGAATCAATCGTTGTGTCGACCTTGGTTGCCCTAAAACTTTGCACACTCGTCGTTCTGATACTCCTAATTCTTCTTGGATCTCTTCAGCTGCCCGGCGTTTTTTTCCCGGGCTTAGAAGTTTCCCCGTGCGGCTTCCTTCAAAATGGAATTATCAATCGTTAGATCTGCAACGACCTTTCGCAATCGTTGATTCTCTTGTTCCATTTGTTTGAACCGTTTTGCTTGATCGACCCTCAGGCCACCATATTCCTTGCGCCATTTGTAATACGTCATGTCGCTGATCCCCAATTGTCTGACTGATTCAGCGATCGATTTACCCTGGCTCTGCAGTACTTCTGCTTCATGGAGCTTTGCGATGATCTCTTCTGCTGTATATTTACGTTTACCCATTTCGACCCTTTCTTGATGATTTCCAATATATCAAATTGGATCATCTTTTGGGGGCTAGGTCATACTATTCAAGCGTGAATGACCAAAAACCCGCCCCACGGCGGGTTTTCCTATTTTTGAACGCTTTTACATCATACGGAAACAAATGGCGACACTTTTGTCGCATTTTGTTGACAAGGTGTGCAAAAATTATAAACAATGTTTAAAAACCCCATATACTATGATTAAGACAGTTTGGTACGGTTGTTGAGTTATATTGATGAAAAGCCTTATCACAACTAAATGAAAGAAATAACCTCAATGCGAACAATAAAACACTCAATTATTCTTGCTCTTCTCGTATTAACAATACTGTTAACGCAGAGAGGGGATGCGACCACTATTACAGTAACTACAAGTAAAAACTGGAGCACCATAAGTCCGTTACCGACAGCCTCCGATATTGTTGTTGTGAACGGCAATTTCGTGATCTTAACGGTTGATGTGAACAATGCCGTATGCGACGAAATAAAAATCGGGCAATCCGCAACCAGCAGCAGTTCCCCAACAAGTACGCTAAAATTCGCTGCTACAGGAGTGCTTGCGGTAAGGAATATGCTGATGGGTATTACTTCCGGAAACAACAAGGCATATGGTTCCCTGGATATGACCAGCGGCGGATATTTGTCGATCAGCGGTACGATGACAATAACGAAATTGAAAACATTCACAGCGGGTACAGGAACGATAGAATATAACGGCAGTGCTGCACAAACTGTTCGGCCATTTTCGACGAGTTCCAGTTCTGCCAGTAATAAATTTTATCATTTAATGATCAATAATACGGCCGGTGCTTCTATGTCATCGTCATTCTCTGTGACGAAAAAGCTGACATTAAAAGCCGGTGCGCTCAACTTAAGTTCGAAGGTATTAACACTCAGCGCCGGCGATACAATCGTTCGGATCGCCGGAAGTCTTTCAGCAACCCCGACATTCGGAACTTCGGTAAATGTTGTATATGACGGCAGTGGTACGATGACAACTGGATATGAAATCCCATCAACGGATTCTCTCTTAACAAGAATGACGATAAAAGGTGTAAGTGCAATCACGGCGGGAAAAAGCTTTACCATCAGAGATACGCTTGACCTGCAGAGTGCAAACCCATCGGGAACAAAAGGGTGTCTTGATATGGGGAGTTTCACACTCACGTTGAGGAAGAACTATAATTCGATTGCCGCAATTAAAGGGATTGGCGATGTAACGGGCATTGTGACCCGCTCCAGCATTGTTGCCAACACTTCCTATTCATTCGGCAATAAATACACAACGCTGACATTCTCTTCCGGCTATACGCTTCCCACATCGGTAAGCGTGAAGACCGTTTTGACGGCATCAGCAGTGCGAACAGGATCGATCATGAGATATTATGATATCATTCAGTCGGGGGGCAGTTCCAACACAACAGTAAATCTTATTCTCCATTATTTGGATACCGAATTGAACGGCAACACTACGGCTAATCTGGATATTTTCAGTTATCAGGTGAGTGGTTCAACATGGACGGACCGCAGCTGTGCCAATATGGACAATACGAACAAATGGGTTGCCGTCGGTAATTTATCCTTGACCGACGTCTGCCAGAGTTCTTTTGGTTCAAAATATTGGACCCTGTCCAATTCTGCACTATCCGGTATTACCTGGTCCGGTACTTCCTCGACTGCCTGGAGCTCTGCTTCAAACTGGGTCGGCGGTGTTGTGCCCGGTTCAAGTGATGCAGTGGTCATTACAGCCTCCGCAAATGCTCCGGTACTTCCTTCGTCCACATCTGTGAAATCTATAAAAATTGAAAGCGGCGCAACGCTGAACGGAGGAACCGGTACCACATTAACACTGACCGGTGATGCCGGTGCATGGAATAATTCCGGTACTTTTAACGCAGGCACAAGCACCATCGTGTTCAGCGGAACGGCCGGTACGCTCTCCGGTACAACAAATTTTTATAATGTCACGGTCAGCAGCGGAAAATTATTAACGCTCGGCACCAGCAGCATTATGAGAATTTCGGGAACGTTGACGGTGACCGGAACATTGAACGCAGCGGCCAATCCCAACACAATTGAATACAACGGCGCCGACCAGATCGTGGTCAATCCGAACGGCAGTGAATCGGGTTATCACCATCTTATCTTGAGCGGCAGCGGAACAAAAACAATGCCGGCATCAAGTCTAAATCTGAAAGGGTCATTCAATCTTTCCGGAAGCGTTACAGCTTTCGCCGGAGGTGATATCCATACAACCGAAGATTTTAACGTGGAATCAGGCGCTACATTTCATGCCGGTTCACATCATCACTCCACCGACCGCCATTTTACAAACGATGGTCACTTTAATTCGAATTCGTCATATCATTCCCACAAAGGTCACTTCAAAAATCATGGCAGTTTTGATGCCGGAGATAGTCACATATCGATGGATGGCAACTCTGACCAGAGGATTGAAACAACGGTGCCGACATCTTTTAAGTATCTGGCAATAACAAATCCAGTATCAGCTACATTGGGGGGAAATATTGTTATCAGCGGAAGTTTACAGGTTGATTCTGGAGGAGTTTTGGATCTTGGTACAAATACATGCAACAGTGAAGGGGGCGGTAAGCTGGTTTTGGCAGGTACGCTGAAAGTCGGCGGTACGACCGGCGGAGCTACAGGGAGTAATTTCCCGACCGGTTTCGACTCCGTTACGGTTACGGGTGGTGGTGTTGATTATACCGGCACGGGTCAAACTGCTGCGGATGTACCGGGTGCCACGGTCATCGTCTCGGGAACAGGTACGCAAATTCCCGGAACATTGGACAAATTTGCTGTTGATGGGAACTACACACTGGCAAGCGACATGACAATCACCGGCACACTGACCTTGACGAGAGGAGTGTTAACACTCGGCGACAAGAATCTGATACTTGAACCGGGTGCGACTATCGTTGGAGCACCATCGGACACAAATTTTATTGATGGATCGGGTGCCGGTCAGGTAAGAAGAAAGTTTACCGACGGATCGCATACCGCAACGTTTACATTTCCTATTGGTACAAGCGATGCAGTATCCGGTTCGGAATATTCACCGGTTACCGTTAATTTCACATCCGGAACATATACGTCCGGTTATGTGGGAGTGAATGTCTATAACCAGAAACATCCAAGCAACGGAAGTTCAACAGATTTCCTTGATCGCTATTGGACCATTACATCAAGCGGCGTCGCAAATTATTCGTGTGATATTACGTTTCAATACCAGGACACGGATGTTGATGGAACAGAAGCGAATATCAAGGGGAAGAGATTCGGCGGTTCAAGCTGGTTGGATCTAACGGGTAGTACGATTGACGATGTTAATCATACACTTTCCGGTACCGTTACTACGTTCGGCACTTTTACCGGTACCCAACCAAGCGGTCCGTTGCCTGTTGAATTGACCTCCTTTACCGGAAGCAGTTCCACCGGGTATGTTGCTCTTGCCTGGTCAACCGCAACCGAAACGAACAACTACGGGTTTGAAATACAGCGAACAGCTGTCAGCTCTCAGCAATCAGGCAACATGTGGAGCAAGATCGGTTTTGTTGAAGGACACGGAACATCCAACGCGCCGAAGTCGTATTCATTCTCCGACAAGAATATTGCATCGGGAAAATATTCGTACCGTTTGAAACAAGTGGACCGGGACGGCAAATGTGAATATTCAAAAATGGTGGAAGTTACTTTCACTGCGCCGAAAATATTTGCGCTCGAACAAAACTATCCCAATCCGTTCAATCCCACAACAGCAATCGGTTATCATCTGTCGGCGAACGGCGTAACAACATTAAAGATCTACGATGCAATCGGCCGTGAAGTGGCAACGCTGGTGAACGAAGTGAAAGATGCAGGAACATATACCGCGCAGTTCGACGGTGCGAAGTTATCCAGCGGAATTTACTTCGCGAGACTGACATCGTCGGGGAAAACGCAGATACGGAAATTAATGTTGATGAAATAATGTAACGCCAAGTATTAATTGTTGTATTATTATGCTTCGTTTCCACGCAGAGTTCGGGAACGGAGCATTATTATTTTGTCTTCGTGGCAATCATATAATTATCTTTAGACATCGACCCTTCGACTCAACCGGCAAACAACGCCGGTTTCGCTCAGGGTGACTTTGGCGCCGGCCATCATATAATTTTCTTTAGACATCGACCCTTCGACTCAACCGGCAAACAACGCCGGTTTCGCTCAGGGTGACTTTAACATCGGCCAATAAATAATTTTCTTTGTACTCGCCCGCCTCATTCGTAAATCCTCTTTTTAAAATGTAAAATCCACATTAAGTAATTACCCGCCCTACGGCGGTTTTTTTTATCATGCCCGCTGAAAATGGAGAAGCGGGCTGGACAGAGGTCATTCCGCTGCATATCTGGATTTAGCGTAGTTCACACCTTGTTGTCAACATATCTTTACACATTTGTAAACAAACGTTCAAATACAAAACCAAAAAGGGCAAAATTTCACTGAAAACAATAAAGACAATTTGGTATGATTATTGATTATGAATAAACGGTGAAAAGCGTGTTAGTGTTGAATTTGAGGTTTTCATTGATCCCGTGCGCATTTCAGGCAATCGCTGCATGGCTAAATCAATTATGTATGCGAAATGATTTTGTTAATAATCTACTGAACACATTCCAATCACAGTCACTGTAGAAAGGATACATGCATGCATCACCGTTACCCCATAGCTGCACACACTGTCGCGTTTTTTGTTTTGATGACGGTCCTCTACGGTCAGACCGCACACAGTCAGAGCGTATCGGATTACTCACGCGGCGTTGGCATCATCGGCAACTGGGGGAGCATGGCCGGCATTACGGAGATACCCGAAGATTATTTTGATTATCTAAAACGGATGAATACGCAGTGGGTTGTGATTGGCAATTCGATGCATGTTGACAACTCTGTTGACAGTACGGTCGAGCTGCGGTATACAAATGATTTTGAAACGTACGTTCCAAGCTGGCCGGATGCGACGCTCCGCACAATGATCAGTCAGCTTCACAGTCGCGGATATAAAGTGATCCTCGCCGTCGGGTTTGATGAACCATGGCCGGAAGACGGATCGCAGAGTCCCGTGCTGCCGGGCAAAGCGGCTTGGCGCTACCAACTTGGTCAGCCGACAACACCATCGGGATACACGCTGGCGGAATGGCCGTGGAATCCTTCCAACGCAAACAATCAGGGATTTGTTTCATCGTTCTGGAAAACGTATACCGATGTGAGCATCTACCACGCAAAACTATGTCAGGAATTGGGTGTTGAAATGTTCGAGGTCGGTGCCGAATCGCAGGAACTTTTCCGCACAGCGAATATCGGAACCAGATATACAATGAATTATAAAACGCAGGTGAAAGCGCTCGTTGATTCCGTACGGAATCATTACTCGGGAAAGATCGCCTACTATATGCATGTGGGAACGTGGAAGGCCGCAGTGACGTCGACACCATCGGATTCTATGTGGCACAATCTCTGGGGCGATGCAAATTTTGATATTATCGGCGTGAGCATGTATGATGCTGTTCGTCCCACAACGGCAAGTTACACCGCAACAACAACAGTCAATACAGTAAGTTACTTCAAAAATTTATTCAAGACGTTTCTCACTACCTATGTAAAAAAAGTGGCGGAGCGTTATCCCGCCAAACCGGTTGTTGCACTCGAACTCGGCTTTCAGACGCGCGACATTTCGAATATCGGCCTTACCGAACCGAAAGGAATGATCTCGACCGATGATTTTAACAAGAACGGCATTCTCGACGCTGAAGAGGTTCAGGGAAATCTGTTCCAGGCGTATTTTGATACTGCGGATTCGCTCGGATATCCCAAAGGAGGAATGATCTTCGGCGACGCAGCAGAAACCGATGCGAACACCGCGCTGAGCGTAAACTTTAACGGATGGGGGATCAGAAACCGCGAAGCCGAATTGCGGATGATGCGCCGGTTCAGGACACTTAACTTTACATCAACATCGAACAGAGCGCCGCGGTTACTCACCACGACCGATTCGGATTATGTAGCGATCATTGGCGAAAATTTTGCTACCAAAAAATTCGGAGCAGCGGATGACGATGTAATGCTCGGCGATACGATTCTCTACCGCACTGTGTGGGAAAACTATCCATGGTTCGGTGCGGCAACATCTCAAGGGAAAGTTGTCGGCATTCCGGCGGATGACGATTTCGGATGGTGGCAGGTAAAATTATTTGTGCAGGATGTGTATGGAAAAGTATCCGTCGATACGGCAAAATTCAAACTTTGGGTCATTCACAAACGTTCTGCCAGAGTAACCTCCAATGCACCGACGCAGATGACGCCGGGTACGGCCGTTTCGTACCAGATAGCTGTGAACGATGCGAACGGAAATCCGATCACTCCGGCCTCTTTGCAGTATAAACTGAATGTAAATCCCGGATTTCTTTCGGTCAGCACGTCCGGAAAAGTGACAGGCATGCCGACGTATCAGATTGCCGGCACGCGCAGCGGTGCCGAAGTAAGGATCATTACTCCTACAGGTGACACGCTGTATGATGCGTGGACGGTGCAGGTGGAAAATGCCAACATCGCGCCGCAATGGGAAAATAGCCGCGCGGTGATCGTTCCGGGTACAACCCAGTCCGGGTTTATCCTTTCTCCTTCCGTTGATGCATTAGTTTCAGCGGATAGCCTTATTCAGTTCAAGTCTGTTTCTGCGGCGGATATGAATACAAGCGATACTCTCACGTATACATTCAGAATTTACGGTAACGGATTGGATACCACGCTGACCGCAAACACCTATAATAGAGAGGATTCCATAAAATTCGGTCCAAAAACCACAAAATGCGTATTGTTTAGCGATATTGCCAAAAAATTACAGCGCAATCTGAACTACCAGTGGACTGTTACCGCTTCCGACGGAAAAGCAACAGCCACTGCCCCGACACCGTACGGTCGCTTCAAAGTAAATTCCGGATCAGTGACACCGACGGTAACGCTGCTTCTCTCCTCAAAGTCAATTTCCTTCGGCAATGTCAGGTTAGGTTCTACAAAAAGTTTGGCGGTGACATTAACCAATACCGGCAACCAATCTTTGGTGGTTTCCTCCATTACCTCAAATTCAGCGAAGTTCAAAGTGAATGTTACTCAGCAGACGATTGCCGGAGCGGGGAATGCAACGGACAGTATTACATACACGCCGTTAATCGGTGGAGCGGATATTGCGAGGATCATCATCACCAGCAATGCACCAACATCGCCCGACACAATAGTGGTAACGGGATACGGCGCCGTCTATAGTGCAACGGTGAGTGCGAAGTCCATAGCGCTGGGGAATGTAAAGATCGGTACCAAAAAAGATACGGTCATCACCATCCGGAACACCGGCAATCAGCAGGTAGCGGTATCAAATGTTACCGTCAGTTCCGTGGTGTTCACGGTCAGCGCAAAACAATTCACCATAGACACAAGCAAGAGCGTTATCGACACGATTTCGTTTACACCTGTCTCAACGGGAAGCGTTACAGGAAAGATCGTCATACTCAGCAGCGCATCGTCATCCCCCGATACGGTAACAATAACTGCCAACGGCGTGCTGACCGGTATCCGCGACGATATGGGACTGCCGGTGAATTATTCTCTTTCGCAGAATTATCCCAATCCGTTCAACCCCTCCACAACAATACTGTACGGCGTACCGGAGCGGAGCAGTGTGAAGATTTCGGTCTTTAATATGCTCGGACAGCGTATCGACGAGATCAGTCACAGTTCGGTAGAAGCGGGATATTATGAATATCAGTTCGATGGTACGCAGCTGCCGTCCGGTGTGTATGTGTACCGCATTGAAGCGGTATCGGAGCAGAATGGTAAGCATGTTTACAAGAACGTGAAGAAAATGATATTAATGAAATGAGCACGGCGTACACAAATCTATCAGGCAATAATTTATTTTGCCTGACTTTCTGGTCAAATAATGCACTTTGATTTCAATCAGAGTGCATGGACGAGAAAAAATATGAAAAGAATATTTCTTTTGATTACAGTACTCAGTCTCAATACGTCAATAGTATATTCCCAACGTCGATTAGCTGACTCCACATTGTGGAACGCTGAATGGACCGGAGGGCTTTGGAATTCCAACCTGACGAATTTCTCATCGATACCTTCCGATTATGTGCAATATTTATCTCGAGTGGGAGCTCAATGGGTTTCATTGACAGTGACGCTTCGGATCAACAACTCTGTTGATAGTACGGTGGAACGGTTATCCTCACACTCCGGCGGACCGACATTCGATGATACGACGCTTGTTGCAACCATTCAGCAGTTCACCAGCCGGGGGTATAAAGTTGCTTTGCAAATTGCACTTGAAGAACCGTGGGGTGTGGCGCCGTTCGTGTATACGGGCAAACCTGCCTGGCGTTATGAAATCGGGCAGCAGGATCTTCCAACAGGGTATACGCTAGCGGAATGGAAATGGAATCCGTCCCACGTTGATCACCAATCCTTCGTGAATAAGTTTTGGTCAACCTATACGGAAAATGTTGTTCATTATGCCAATTTGATCCAGCCGTTGGGCGTAAAGCTTTTTTGCATTGGAACAGAAACGGACGCTCTGTTCCGTACCCGGTCGAGTTCAACAAGCGGATATAATTATAATTACCTCACCTATATTCAGGCGCTTGTGGATACCGTGCACAAACTATATGACGGACCGGTTACATACGACCAGCACTCCGATGCAACGGTTAATGCGGTGAAAAGTTCTTATCCTGACGATGGTCTGAAATATCTCTGGTCTGACGCCGCGTTCGATGTAGTCGGGGTTAGTGCCTATTTTGCCATACCGACAGCGATCCCTTCCTCTTCATCGTCACCAACATTGTATTCCACCATTGTGACAAATTGGAAGACTATGTTCACAAATACACTTATTCGTTTGAGAGATGCGAATCCCAAGCGGCAGATAGTGTTTACGGAATTCGGCTACGTGAACGGATTGGATCCGACCGAGTCGTCGGAGTTTCAAACCATAGCATATTGGGACAGGAACAGCAACGGCATTGAAGATGGGCAGGATCAGCAATTTAATGTGTTCGATGTATTTTTCAGGGTCGCTGACAGCATCAATGCGATTGCTGCAGCCGCCAATAAACCAAAAGTTATCAGCAAAGTTTTTATGAGCGGATCGGAGGCATCATCGAACCAGCAGCATTATGGAATGATTTCACAGATACGGACATTTGACACCCGCGGGAAACAGGCCGAACGGGTGCGTGTAAAAGAAAAGCTGCTGGCGAGCAATGCAACCTTTGCCGCCGGCAATCAGAAACCCAGTTTTGTGACGCGGCCTGAGAGCACCGTTAAAATGACACTCGACCAGGTGAACGGGCAGACCACCGTCTCCCGTAATTTTACTTTTAGTGTCGTTGATCCGGACAGTGCGGCCGGAGACCGGGTTGTGCTGACACAGTCATCAACGCCATTCGGATATTTTGGTTTCGATAGTGATGGTAACATCTATGGAATTCCGACCGGCGGAGCGTATCAGGTGAGGCTTACCGCAACTGATGCATTTGGATTGTTCGACACCGTTTCATTCTCTCTTAAAGTGAATCGCAGGCCGCAAGCCCCTTCAAACAACAGTGACGGGATGCAAGAAATTAACTTTAACGGTGCGAACGTTACCAGCGGGTCAACCATTTCATCTGCGGGAACAATTAAATTCGGTATGAATGCATTCTATGATGAGGATCAGGATTCCCTGTTTTATTTTCTTCGTCTGCGCGGCAATGGTTTGGATATGCTGCTTCCGGCGAACAGTTATACCAGGCAAGATTCACTTTCGTTTGGTGCGAAGCGATCAAAAAATGTTTACCAAGGCAATCTTTATTCGTATTTGGTTTCAGGGACGACGTACACCCTGAGCGGTGTCTGCACTGACCGTTACGATACGACGGCTGCTTCCGGCACGCGTACATTCACCGTATCAGTTGGCGGCGGAGTGCTGCCGGTGGAGTTACAATCATTGACTGCAAATGTAAATAATAAAACAGTTTCTTTGCAGTGGACAACAGCTACAGAGACGAATAATTACGGGTTTGAAGTAGAACGGACCGCCTCCCCGATCCTCACCCCTTCGGGTGGAGGGAGTTGGACTCGCATCGGATTTGTGGAAGGGAGTGGAACAACCAACGCTCCAAAATCATATTCATTTGTCGACAACTCCGCAAACGGAAAAATATCGTACCGCTTAAAACAGATAGACCGTGACGGCAACTTCGAGTATTCGCAAGAAATTGAAGTGTCTGCAGACTTCGTGCCAAAAGAATTTGCACTGGAACAGAACTATCCGAATCCGTTTAATCCGACAACAGCAATCGGCTATCAGCTGTCAACAAACGGCTTCACATCGTTAAAAATTTATGACGCGCTCGGACGGGAAGCGGCAACATTGGTGAACGAAGTAAAAGAAGCAGGAAGATATTCTGCGCAGTTTGACGGTTCCAAACATTCAAGTGGATTGTATTTTGCACAGCTATCATCAAACGGACAAACGCAAATGCGAAAATTAATTCTGATAAAATAAACATACATCAGCACAGAAATGGAAATACAAACACAGCATTACTAATTACCTATCTAAAGGAGGCAACGTGAATACATCAAAAACATTTTTTTCCATCGTCATCGGAATATTGATACTGATATGTTCCGACACTCTGAATGCGCAGGTGAATCCTGTATTCGAAGTGCGGTCTACTCAGATTGTTCCGCATTACATCAATTCGGTGAATGTGCGGACGCAGATTACTGATTTCAGCACAAAACAGGATATAACATTTCCGCTGGCGGTTGATACGCTGCGCAATAAGGATTCCATTATTGTCAGCAGAACGCTGAACGGAGCCACAGTCAATGCGAAATTGTATGTTGATCCGCTTCACATGGAAGGCCGCAATCTGGTTTCGAAAATATTCGGTTCATTCCGTTCCACATCCGGCGGTTCGCCGGTGGTCGTGCCGGCCAGCAACATCGGCTCGATTGGTTGTCTCTACACAATTCGGAACAAGACGGCGCAGGCACGCAGACTGCATTGGCTCGTAAAAGCAGCTACAAAACGGGACAGCCTGACCAACACGAATGTATTCCACACGCAGTTCGGTTTAGGCATTTCGCCTCAGGCGCCGTACGGCACCGATGCAAGCGTGTCGAGTCAGGATCCGTACAATGCCGCCGGCTTTGCAAAGATCGAAATGACGAAGCGCGATTCCAGCGCATATCTCATTCCTGCCAATACGGCGATAACATTCATGGTCTTTACGCATTATGATATAGCCGCCGGCGGTTCGTCCGCTGTTGCAGCACAGGCAAATGTTTTTGGAGATATGTTCGTTGCATTTTCCGATACAGTGATCGCCGATAGTGTACAGACACCTCCGGCACCGACGCCGTTATCAGCGGAAATTATTCAATTTAAGCTCGACAGTCTCATCTATACACCGGCGGATGGACCGGAAATGCTGCCGTTATCGAACATATATGCATATACGGCATACCATTGGGCCGACAGTGTTACCAGAGGGCGCGGACAGACGACGACCCTTGCCAATATTGCTCCTACAGACCTTACGTTCAGACTCAATCAGGGATCGTTGCTATCGTTCGGGTTGGTGCAGTACGCCAACGGCAGGAACGGTGACGAACGGGTGTACGGCATCGACACGGGATATATTGCCCTTCAAAACGTACCGAAATTAAGATTCAAACAGATCATGTGGCACACAAAATCGTTCTATCCAACGAATATCTTTAATGACAGCACGTACGTGGAAGGTATTGCGGTGATCGATACCGTGCGCAGCGATCCGCAATTCCGCGCGCTTATCGGCAACCAGGTACGGACGCTCCATTTTGACGGTACGAGTTCATCCATGATTGTACAGAACAATGTTGGTATCTACTCCGCGGTGATTCGTGTCTGGAAGGACGAGGCCGAATATAATTTTTTAATTGCTTCGCAGGCGGATAGTATTGTGCACCCTCATCCGCTGATACCGGTAACGTCGTATTTTTCGCAGTCTGTTCCCAACCGCGGCAATATGGTCTGGGGAAAAAATGTAATTTCCGGGACACTGTTGCACAGTGTAAGGGATACCATGCGGTTCCCGGCAGACGATTCAACGCTGCGGACAGCATATCCCATTGAAGTATTCTTCGGCGGTACGATGTCGTCGTATACGGCAAGATTGAAACTGAACGTGCAGAAACTGCTGACGATGGGAAATGACAGCGTGAAGAACATCCGCGTATATCAGCAGACAGGTACGGATCAGGTATTACGCAAAGTCTCTTCCGCACGGCTGAGTTTTGTCAATCCGTCAACACTCATCATCGATTCGGTTCGGCAGAACGGAGTATCGGTCTTCCGATTCTTCTCATCAAATTCGCCGGGCGATAATACCGTACCACTCACGTTGTCGCCGAACCAGTTGTTTTTCAACAATGTTTCATTCGGCAATTCCAAAATCGATTCATTCATTGTGATGAGTACCGTGCCGATCTCCGGGAATGTTCAGATCACACCCGGCAATGCGGCGTTGTTCAAAGTAAAACTGCCGGGGGCCAGTGTGTGGCAAACATTGCTTACGCTCACTCCCGTTCAGGGGGCTGTGCAGCAAAAAGTGCTGATTCAGTACACACCGCAGCAGAACACACCAAGTCAGTTCACGTCACCGCTGGTTGCACGCGCAAACAATATCGACGTGACGCTCATGCTCAATGTCATGTCCGGCGGGTTCCAGCCGATACCATCGGCACAGTTTAAACTTGATACGCTGATCTTTTTCAATCCGAATGGACCTGTAACGCTCGGCGGCGAATCGGCCTATCTTGAATACCGGTGGGATTCAGTAAAAACAAAATTGCAGTGTCTGCAAAGCAATATTGCGGGTGTTGCAGCCAATGCTCTCAGCATAAAATATTTCAGAGGTTCGCTGGCACTGTTCAAACAGCTGCAGGTTCGGGTGAACGGAGTGATGCGCACCGGAGACGAACGCGGGTACGGCATTGACAGCGGTTATATGGCGGTGAACGGCGTGCCGAAGATCATCTTCTCGAAAATATTATGGCATGTAAAATCGTTCTATGCCGTAGCGTCATCGGCATTACCGGATACACATATTGTTGAAGGTATTGCGGTGATCGATACGATGGCAAGCGACAGGACGTTACTGACGAGCATTTTGCCCGGCGCATCATCCGTCCGTTTTGAGGCAGGAAGTTCTTCGTTGAAGGTTCAGGGTTCCGAAGGATACTACTCATCCTCGCTCAATCTCTTCTTTGAACGAAAGACACTCAAAATGGTGCGGGCGCAGCAAACGGACACGATGGACTTTGCCGGAGCCGGGATTCCGATGAAAGTGGTCTTCTCACAGGCAACGGCGAACGGCGGGAATAACGATTGGGGAAAGAGGACATTTGCTTTGCTGCAGACGGACAACAGCGGATTCCAGAATGACATGGGAAAAGCAGCGTACGATACAACGCTTACAATGAAATATCCGATGGATTTGGTGTTCGGAACAACGCTTGGATCATACAGGGCAAAAATGACCTTTAATCTGCAGAATATGCTGAATGCCGTGAACGACACGCTGTCGTATGTCCGCGTGTTCCAGGATACGCCGGGCGATACGAACCGCAGAATCTCCCCGACACGCATTGCGTACAATCCGCCGTATGTAATGACGGTCGATTCCGTGACGCAGACCGGTTCGGTCGGCATCCTTTTCTACAGCACCAACAAAAAATATATACGGCCGACCGGCGTATCGGAACGGAACAATTCAATCATTCCGAACGGATTCGTCATGGAGCAGAACTATCCCAATCCGTTTAACCCGACCACCGTTATCCGCTATGGCATTCCCGAACAGAGCAGGGTAAAGATCTCGGTGTATAGCATTCTCGGTCAGCACGTGGCAACACTGGTGAACGGGATCGAATCGGCCGGATTCCACGAGCGGACGTTTGATGCATCACACCTATCCACAGGCCTCTACATTTACCGCATCGAAGCGGTGACGGTGCAGAACGGCAGCAAGATATTTTCCGTCACAAAAAAAATGCTCCTTGTTAAATAATTCCATCGGCATACCGTTCGTTTCACACGAGCGGTATGCCGTTTTGTTTTTTTTATTCCGCATTTCCAACTCGCAAAGCGATTCCTTAGCCATTCAGACATATGACTGTAGAGGAAAAACATTTTTAATTCGGAGGATGCACAGTGAGAAAATATATTTTAATCATCAGTTGCATCGTCATTCTTACAAGCCTGCAAGCACAGGACGGCATTATAGACAGCTCGTTCAATTCCGTTGGTAAAGTTACTACGGCAATCGGCGGAGCGCAGGATTATGGAGCAGGCGTACTAGTTCAACCAGACGGTAAGATTGTAGTTGTGGGACAAACGTACGTTATTGACAAATTCTATTTCAGCGCAGTACGGTACAACACAAACGGCTCGCTGGATACATCGTTTGATGCCGATGGAAAAGTAATTGCATCGATTGAAACATATTCATGCACCGCGGTGGCGGCTGTATGTCTGGCCGACGGTAAAATAATTCTTGGGGGATCGGCGCAAAATACGGACGGCAGCAGAAGTTATTTCGCCCTCATTCGTTTGAAGTCAAACGGAGCGGTGGACAGCACATTCGGCACAAACGGCAGAGTGACCACATTTGTCCGCACAGGTTCTGGGTACGATGAATGCCGAAGTATTGTGCTGCAGTCCGACGGCAAGATTGTTGCAGCAGGATATTCCGATACGACCATATCCAGCGTTCATTACTATCATGTAGCTGTTGTTCGTTACAATACGGATGGTTCTCTTGACAATACATTCAGCGGGGACGGGAAATTGACTACCTCCATCGGTGGAAATGAGGATTATGGCATGAGCGCAGCCATTCAATCCGACGGGAAAATTGTGGTTGCCGGCACTGTTAAATTGACCAATAAAGATTTTGCGGTTGTCCGTTACAACACGGATGGTACGCTCGACAATACATTCGGTACAGCAGGTATCGTTACGACCGCCGTAGGCACAGGAGATGACAACGGAAAATCGGTCGCGATACAATCGGATGGAAAGATTATTGTTGCCGGATACGCATCTATGACGGGCAGTACGGATTTTGCCGTTGTGCGGTATGATGCATCCGGTGTGCTTGATCCAACGTTCCACTCTAACGGTAAATCGACGACCGATATCATCTTTAACAGCTACGATGCCGCACAAAGCGTTGCGATCCAGTCCGACGGAAAGATTGTTGTTGCCGGCTCTGTTATTAAAAGCAATATCTATTATACCTACGATTTTGCACTCGTGCGTTTTACTACAAGCGGATATCTTGATGCGACATTCGGTTTAAGCGGCAAAGTAATAACGGCATTCGGTAGTGAGACGGTGAGCGCACAGGCCATCAGTGCTGTGATCCAGTCAAACGGTGCCATTGTTGCGGCAGGATATGCAGGAGGTAATATCGATTTTGCCGTTGCGAGGTACCGTCTTGCAGTTCCTCTTCCCGTAGAACTCACGTCATTCACCGCTTCGCCCGCAAAGAACGGCATTACACTGAACTGGAAAACAGCAACGGAAGTGAACAACTACGGTTTTGAAGTGGAGCGGCGTGCAGTAAGTGACCGTCACTTAGCGTGGACAAAGATCGGCTTCGTTGAAGGAAATGGCACAACAAACGCACCAAAATCATATTCCTTCACCGATAAGTCCGCCAACGGAATAATTTCGTACCGCCTAAAACAGATCGACCGCGACGGAAAGATCGAATACTCTCAAACTGTTGAAGTAACCGCAGCAATCACTCCGAAAGAATTTACTCTGGAACAGAATTATCCTAATCCGTTCAATCCGACGACAACGATCAACTATCAGTTGTCAGCAAACAGCTTCACCAGCTTAAAAATCTACGATGCGATCGGCAGAGAAGTAGAAACGCTGGTGAATGAAGTGAAAGATGCGGGATATTATTCTGTGCAGTTTGACGGGACAAAATATTCTAGCGGTGTGTACTTCGCTAAAC
Organism: uncultured Ignavibacteriota bacterium; assembly: GCA_903861125.1. Lineage (GTDB taxonomy): Bacteria > Bacteroidota > Ignavibacteria > UBA10030 > UBA8401 > UBA8401. The sequence goes on along the minus strand of CAIOTF010000004.1, from coordinate 3,482 downwards.
TATCATCATTGGGTAAAACGCAAATACGAAAATTGATGCTGATGAAATGATGTAACATTCAGATCAGTGACATTTAACAAAATAACAAGCAACACAAAAAAAGGAGAAACTGGTGAAATCCTTGAAACGGAAATTAGTTGTAATGACTATTCTTGCAACGGTGCTCAACATCGCTTGGGCAAACAACATCACGGTTACCAGCGGCAGTCTGACCGGGAGAAATACATCGGCGGGAGTAAACAATGCCGCAAATTATACAATGGTGAAATTTACCGTTAGTTGGGAGAACTCGTGGAGAACCTCTTCGGCACCGTACAACTCCGACGCTGCATGGATTTTCGTGAAATATCGGGTTGGTTCAGGTCCGTGGCTGCATGCCACTATCAATACTACAGGATACACCGCTCCCTCAGGCAGCACCATTACTACGGCATCGGATGGTAGCGGCGCATTTATATATAGAAGCGCCGACGGCACAGGAACATTTACTGCAACAAACGCGCAGCTCCGCTGGAACTATGGTGCTAACGGTGTAGCTGATAACGCCACCGTAGATATAAAAGTATTCGCAATCGAGATGGTATATGTGCCGACAGGTGCATTTGCAGCCGGGAGCGGAGGAAGTGAAGCTTCTGCATTTACACTCACCACAATAAATACCGGCACAGCTACAACGGCTCCTTCCGGTTCAGGTGCTCTTGGCGGAGCGGCCGGTGGTTATCCTACCGGACAAACTGTACCGGCAAATGCTTCCTGGCCAAACGGTTATAATGCGTTCTACTGCATGAAATACGAGATCAGCCAGCAGCAGTATGTTGATTTTCTGAACACGCTGACAAGAACACAGCAGGCTGCACGAGTATACACGAACATTACGGCCGGAACCACCTCTGTGTCAAATAGGTATGTGATGTTCAATTCATCTTCCATATTGGACAGGAATGGAATTCGCTGCGGGGCTGCCATTCACACAAGCGATCCTGTTACATTTTATTGTGATCTCAACGGTAATGGTACAGGTGATGAGGCAGCTGATGGTCAAAATATTGCATGCAACAATATTACATGGACAGATGTGGCCTCATATCTTGATTGGAGCGGTTTACGTCCGATGACAGAACTTGAATTTGAAAAAGCGTGCAGGGGAACTGCCGGACCGGTGGCCAACGAATATGCTTGGGGCACAACCAGTATTGCCAGTTCCGGCAGTACATATACAGTAAGCAACGACGGCGCGGCCAATGAAGTTGTTGCTACAAATTACAGCGTTTCAGCCGGTAACGTTGTCTATTCAAATTTCAATGGTCCTATGCGTGTAGGGATATTCGCGGGTACTACCGGTAATACGGGCAGGGTAACCGCAGGGGCAACGTATTACGGTATCATGGAGATGAGTGGCAATCTTTGTGAACGTCCGGTAACAATCGACAACGCCGGCGGGCGCGCTTTTACCGGTACACACGGTAACGGAACGTTGGCTACGAATGGTGACGCCGATGTTTCCGCCTGGCCTGGCACGGATGCGGTCGGTAGCGGTTTCCGGGGCGGCGGCCGTGGTGGTGTTAATACGGATTTGCAAGTTTCCCAAAGGGGATCCACTTCGTTGGCGTACAACTTTCATATATCCAACAGCGGCGGCCGCGGTGTCCGCTCGGTTCCATACGACAATCTTGCGTTCACTCCCGGCGAGTCAATGGTGAGCGTTACCGGCGGTACGTTTACCGCCGGATCGACGTTGACGACCATCAGCAGCTTCAGCATTGGCAAATTCGAAGTGACCTACGATCTTTGGACAGCGGTCAGAACCTGGGGGCTCGCCAATGGATATACTGATTTGGTTGCAGGAGTAAATGGATCAAGCGGCAGCGGCACGAACATGCCTGTGACAACCATAAATCAATATGAAATTTTGAAGTGGTGCAATGCCCGTTCGGAAAAAGAAGGTTTATCACCGGTATACTATACAACAAGCGCACAAACCACCGTCTATCGAACCGGCACGGGAATAGGGGCCAATTTATCGATTACCCCGAATAATCTCACTCCAAATTGCGTGAAATGGACCGCCAACGGATACCGGCTGCCCACCGAAGCGGAGTGGGAGTTTGCGGCAAGAGGCGGAAATTCAACCCACGGATATACATACAGCGGCAGTAATACAGTTGGAGATGTGGCATGGTATACTACAAATTCCGGCAGCACAACGCACACCGTAGGTACGAAATCAGCAAACGAACTCGGCATCTACGACATGAGCGGTAATGTAGCAGAATGGTGCTGGGACTGGTATAGCGAAACGTATCCCAACGTTGGTTCGACAGATCCGCAAGGACCAACGACTGTGCAAACAAGCCGTATTATTCGCAGCGGTTCGGACGATAGTAATGAGATTGTCTGTCGTGTTAATTCTCGCGACTACGCAAACCCGGGCGGTTCTATCTCTACACTCGGTTTTCGTATTGTTCAGAAATAATTTTTTGTCGCAGCGTTGCTTATTCTTTACCGCATTTACAACAATGACCTATAACGAGGAATTATGAAAAATATTATAAAATACTTACTACTGCTTTTGTCTTTGCCGGTCGCTCTTTCTGCACAATACACCGGCGGCTCCGGCCGCGGCGATGCGCTGCTTACCATCAGCAGTCAGGCTCTTCCTGTCGAATTAACCTCCTTCACCGCAGAGATCGCAGAGAAATGCGTAGAATTGAACTGGAGAACAGCAACGGAAGTGAACAACTACGGTTTTGAAGTGGAGCGGCGCGGAGTAAGTGACCGTCTCCTTGAAGGTGACGGTCATTTAGCGTGGACAAAGATCGGCTTCGTAGAAGGAAATGGAACAACCAACGCACCAAAATCATATTCCTTCACCGATAAGTCCGCCAACGGAATAAATTTGTACCGCCTAAAACAAATCGACCGGGACGGTAAGTTCGAATATTCGCAAACAGTTGAAGTGACCGCACTCAGCACACCAAAAGAATTTGCCCTGGAACAGAATTATCCCAATCCGTTTAATCCGACGACAGCGATCGGCTATCAGCTTGCAGCCAACGGCTTTACAACACTAAAGATCTATGATGCCATCGGCAGAGAAGTAGCGACTGTAGTCAGCGAAATGAAAGAAAAGGGATATTATTCAGTACGGTTTGACGGGACAAAATTATCCAGCGGTATTTACTTCGCTAAACTCACATCGGATAGAAAAATGCAAATGAAAAAATTGTTGTTGCTTAAGTAATAGAAGAAATCAATCAACCAAAGCGTCCCGATGATTTTGACCGGGATGCTAGGTTATCATCGTCGGGCAAAACGCAAATGAGAAAATTGTTGTTATTGAAATAAATTAATAACCGTTCGAGCAAAGCATCCCTGTGTCACCTCCAAAGGAGTCCGTTGGACACGAGCAGAGACGAGGGGTGACATCAAGAAACGGTCTATCATCGAATAGAAAAATGCAGATACGAAAATTATTTTCACTA
>CAIOTF010000003.1 GCA_903861125.1 uncultured Ignavibacteriota bacterium | reverse complement strand
TGTGGAACTGATATACTGCCGTCTGCGTCACTGCCCGTGTTACCTTCACCACTCCGCCTACCACCGTTGCATGTGATGCTACGGAAACAACCTGCGTCTGTGAAGCCGGGAAACCTGCCGGATGTGTTGCCGAATACCGGACCGTATCGCTTCCGCTGACGTATGTTCTTGTTGCAAAATTATTGCGGTTGGCATCGTTGGCCATGTATCCGGAAGCTAATGAAAGACCGGTCTGAGCCAATTGCTCTTCCTGTGCCAATGTAGCCGTTTTTATGGATGCTTTGAACATCGATTCATCGGCATGGTTAAAAGCAACCGTATAGAAACCGAATATCAGATACACCCCTGAAAGCATGATGATTTTTGACGAGCCCATTATCGTGCTCCTCTATTTTTGTTTGCTTCGCTATATGTCTTTTCCATCTTCATCTCACTACAAATATACGTTCTATTAATCCGGAAGCAAGTGTATTGGCGTTAGACTTTACTAATAAAAGTATTAGAGCGTTCTCATGCTGTGATGTTTTTCACACCGGGGAGTTTTTATCGCTGTTGTATTATTTGCAGTATAGGCCTATAAAAAAAACCGGCATAATATTGCCGGTTTTGTGTTACTGCGGAATATGATATGTGCAGCGGCATCAAAAGGTAATATTTACAAAATAATTATCCAATTACGTGCCGCATTGACAGGCTCAATAATTCTATTACGGAGTCCCTTTTGTATAGGCAATATCAAATGCGCACAAAGTGATGCGTATCTTACCGCCTGTTGTATGCGTTTGTAATGACTTGAAAAAGAGCTTTACCTTCGCACTTTTTCCGTTTCCTGTAAGGACCATCTTTTCCTGAGGAATATTCCCGAGATGTGAATCTCCGAAATCCTGCCTCATCCGTACCGCAAAGGCGCGCAGATCGAACCGCACCGTATCGGCATACGAACCGTTTCCGGAGAAAAATATCAATGAGTCTAAACCGGATGTGACCCTGTACGAAAATTGTATGTCGGGGAAAGAATGTTCTTTTGCATTTTCGTTCACAAATTGTGTACGGATCAACGCCTGATATCCTTCTATATCCAATGAAATATCCTGCTCAGCATTAAGCATCATAGTGTTGGACGATCCCCCTTCCCATACACTCACATATTCAACACCAAGTTTTTTCACTACCTGTTCGGGCGGAAGTTCTCTTACCGTCACGCCGGTATCGTTCTGACGCAAACCATCGGAGAACCATGTGCGCATTGTTCCGTAGCCGTGCATGTCGTGCAGATAGGTGACAATGGAACTGATATTTATTTTCTCGTCGGCAGAGACCGGAGTTGTTGCTGTGTGGATCTTTCCGTCAACTAAAATACCAGTCTGCGTCAGGATTCCTTCCAGCCGCCGGAATTGACTTTGTTCGGAAACGGCGAACATGTTCCACGGACCCGCAATCATCAACAGCGAAAAGAATAACATAGACAAAGGAATGAGTTTGATATTTTTTTTCTTGCTGACAATAAAATAGATGATGATCAATACCAGCCAAACGGCAATTATGACCGCAGCATACCTGTTCTCGGTGAACCCATACTGTGAGATACGCCGCAACAATGCCAGTGGAAAGAGTACGAGAAGCGGGATCATTGAAATGAAGAAAGAACGGAAAACCGTCCGCATCCACCGGTTTTCTTCTTTGGTGTGGACCGGATAAAGAAATAATAAAGAAAGGAAACCCGTGACCGCGTAACCGAGGATCATGCGGCTGATCCACCCCTGAGGCCAATTCCACGTAAACAATATCTTCGCTGCATAGGCATAGATGATGATAAGATAGACAGCCGAAAGAGGAAGAAGAATGTACTGAACGAATATTTTCAATCCTTTCGGATATTCCATGTCGCCGTCGAGTGAGTCGAGATCTTCCGGTATGCCGCGAAGAAAGATCATAGTGTTGATGAATCCGTAAATGAATACCGCCAGTTCGCCATACCGTTTCGGCTGAATATCAATGCCGAACAAATTGTTGACCGCAAGAAGAGCAAGTATCAGTCCGGTGTACAGAACGGATGAATATAAGAACGAAAGCAGAATGCGGAAGATTAGAATTTTATTGTAGTGCCAGAATCCGCCGATGCTTCCCTCTGCGGCATAAGGGGCACTGGCCGTTAGAAAGTACATTGCTATCGTAAACATCATCAGCCGGACGAGATCTGCCGCCGGTGTATTGATCAAGAGTGACGGAAGAGTAGAAGCATAGGCACTTAGTGCAATGAGTCCTGCTAATTGCGAACCAAGAGTTACGCGTGTATTCCATTTTCTTTTTTCTGCCGTCAGCGCAAGAGCCAGAAAGAGCATAACACCCGGGATCGATGCGTAGACGATATTAAAAAGAATGGATGTTCCGGGCGGTCCTTCGTAGTCGATCAGGATCAATGCAGAAATCACTCCGAGAAGTGATGTTGTGACGATGAAAGGAAACCGTCGAAGAGTTTGGAGTGAGTAACGTAATATTTCCTGAATGGAAAGGAGTTTCATGGTATGCCTCCTCTGTCAATAATTGCGAAAAGATACATGGGAATGCAGGGAATGTCAAGATGCCGGAGGATTGAATTTACTGTTTCTCATCCGGTCCGGCTGGGGATCCGCCATTTGCTTCTTTTCAATTAAACCGTTAGTTTCTGATAGCGATTCTTTCAAACCAGTGAAAAAAGCCGTTCCATATTATTTCGAATTGAGTATGTGGTGCATTGCGCTGGTGTTTTTCATCATCAACGACCCGCATGCGGTCAGTTCCTTTTCCCTTTGTCCTCTGCATAACCTTGGTTATAATTTCTGTCCCGGCTGCGGGCTGGGACATTCGCTTTCGTTGTTCATACACGGGTACATTGCTCAATCGTTTTCTGCTCATCCATTGGGAATTCCCGCAGCATTCATTCTTCTGCACCGCAACCTCACGCTGATACAAAACATCACTGAACACAAAACATTATTACGGTCCACCTTTTAACACATGGAGGAATTATGCCGAACGTACTGCAGTTGTTACCGATGCTTGAACCCGAAGAGATGATGTATGTTCAAAACATCATGAAAGATCTTAGCGATACACAGGCGCAGCAATTTGCAAGCGTCTATCTGACACGTCGCAAGGACACGCAGACCATTCTTATTGCAACGGTTGTCGGATTCTTTGGTGTGGCCGGTATCCAGCGCTTTCTCACGAATCAAACTGGAATGGGATTTTTGTATCTGTTTACACTCGGATTTTGCTTCATCGGAACGATCATCGATCTGGTGAATTTCAGATCGCTTACGTTGGAGTATAATGTTTCGGCGGCGCAGCAGAGTGCATCAATGGTAAAATCTCTTTCATAATTTGCGGGATGCGCCTCGGCGCAAATGGTACAGACATTACCCACCAACCCTCTTCGGAGGGTTTTATTATTTTCCCCATTGTGAACAATCATGATGTGAATTGTTCTCAATCCGGTCTGTCCCTATTTCGCTAATCATACCAAGAAGTCGCAATTGAAATTTCGCTGTTTTCGCCATTTTTGCTTTTAAAATGTACGTATTCACATAAGCGTGTCTGAATACGGTTGCTAAAATTCTAGTAAATGTATGTCTTTACTTGAGTTAGAAAAAAGAAGAAATTGTACAAAACGTAAGGCATACAATGAATAAAAAAAGCGACGACGATATTGTATTCACTGTGGTTCGTCACAGAACAAGAAGAATGGATCGCGTCTTATTCAGCAGTATGGAATACGCGGAGTAGCACCAGTACGAGTACAGCGATACCAATGTCTGGATTGTGACAAGACATTCACTCAACGACAAAACGGACGAACCCGTTTTAGTCGTACACTTCAAGAAGAGATCATTCGGCGCCATATCGAAGGTGGAGAGAGTTATCGGACAATCGCACGATGGTTGCAACGCCTGCTTGGAAAAAATATCTCTGCACACGCAGTCAACCGGATATTCTGTGCAATAGCAGCGCGGTGCCGAAGTCCGTATGATATGAGTGAACTTCTTCGCCCGAAGTGGACCGGCATTATCTTGGTGGATGAGAAGCGGTGTATGGTACATGGAGGTCAGTATTGGATGTATCTGGCAGTGGATAAATTGGGTGATATCATTCACTGCCGAAGAGTGACGGAGGTGAACACCAGCGAAGCAGTGCGGTTCCTTCGTGAGGTTGGAACGTTAGTGAAAAATATTCAAGGCGTAGTGACCGATCTGGACAGCGCACTGACGAATGCAGTGAAAGTTGTATATCCTGAAATACCCTATCAATACTGCATAAAACACGCATTGGCAGCGATCGCAGAATCGATCGGATATGCTCAGATGCGGTCACGCCGGCAGGTGATCCGGATGAGCTGTGATGATCAGAAGCAGAAGGAGCGGCAGAAGTATTATGCAACACGCCGTCGCCGCAGGCTTCATGCAGAGAAGGGAGAGGCGTACGATGAGCTTCGGAGAGTGGATACGAAAGCAGCATTATATGAGCAGTGTCGTCAGATCTTGATCGCACCAACCGAAGTGCATGCACGAGAGTTGTATGTTAGGCTGATACGCTCAGATGATGGTACATCGGCTGATGTGAAAAAGATCCGTCGGTTCTTCACGCGGTATTGGGAGAACTTGATGATGCATCACGTGGTGCCTGAATTGCCCCGGACAACCAACATCGTGGAGAATGTGAACAAGCAGTTGCAGAGACGTTACAAAACTGTCGAAGCGTTCCAGTATCAACGGACCGCAGAAGAATATACGAACTTGCTGATCGCGTTCTTACGACAGAAAAAATATACGGACTGTCGTGGAAAGCGTAAGATGTTGAATGGAAAGTCTCGACTTGCTCACGCAAAGGTCAGGGGGCTTCATCCGGACTGGTTGAAGAACTGCCTTAAAATCGCTAAAATCAGCAACCGAAAATAGACACGCTTACGTATTCACGTGATTGCGCCTACATGAATAAATTGATTAATTGCAGTGGTTCAAACAGTTGAAGAATCCAGAAACTGGATCCTTCACTTCATTCAGCATGACAATGGACAATCTATTTTTCAGATGTCACAAATTATTTTATAGCGGCACGATCGGAACCGGAGATTTTTTGACACTCAGCAAAAGATCTCCGGAAAATAAAAAACGCGGCGGTTGGTTTCTTTGTAAGAGCGGAAAACTCCTTCAACGGATCTTACATATCACAACATTTGGTGAACATAATAAAAACGGAGGACGTATGATGCTGAAGATATTGTTAGCAGCCATTCTGTTCAGTTCGATCATTTTTCTGGATCTGATGTTGTTCTTTCCTGCATTTGTAATCATCCTCTTCATTCTAAACTCGATTGAAAAGGATATGAAAACAAAATACCGCGAGCAACGTATCAGCAATCAAAGAAGATAGCGGCATGAATCTATGAATTTGAGAATAGTTGTACGATTATTAGAAGAGATCGTCAATTCACCGGAAGATCCGGGAATTGCCATTGATTCATTTCTTCATGCCTATTGGTTGAACGGGAACGGTAAAGCATACAACCAAGGTGAAGTGTGGCTGGAAATTTTTCATTTGGCAAATGAATTGGAAAATTACGAACCAAATCCTGAAATACGGAAATACGGCTTTTGCGGTCCTGCACGCGCCGTTGCGATCACCCGAAGAACATTAAACCTCATCAATTGCCAGTCTTTTACCCGTCCGTCCTTCAATACCGAAGAACATGACCGGCGGCGATAATTTTAGCATTGCTGTCCTTAGTACAAATACCTACATTTCCATAACAATATAACATCCTGTACGCTTCAGCGTAGAGGATCCTCGTTTCCAATTCCCTTTTATTTGTTGATTCGCGTTTCATTGTGTATTATTTAATGTTAGAACGCGGGAAGAGAATGCTGATGAGCAAATACTCGCGGACGCAATGCCGTGGTATTGAGGCAAAAAGTATCACCTGCACCGAGCGGTGACGTATAATCGTAACAAGTATTGTATGGAGGAAAAACATTTTGGATTGGCTGAAAGAAATAAATGCTGCCGTTACAATCTGCGATACAGATGGAATCATTGTGTATATGAATGAACGGTCCGCACAGGTCTTTGAAAGCGATGGCGGAAAAAATTTGATCGGCCAAAGTCTGTTCGGGTGTCATCCGGAACCGGCGTTAACAAAACTAAACGAATTGCTGGCCAACGGAAGCACGAATATTTACACAATCGAAAAGAACGGAAAGAAAAAAATGATCTATCAAACCCCCTGGCTTGTGGAGCAGGCAGTAGCGGGAATGGTAGAAGTATCGTTCGAACTCCCGTCGGAGCTGCCGCATTTTGTCAGGATGTGATCTTCGCCGAGGCGTATGATGTGATTGACCGATGATCGTATCTGTTATTCCCAACATTCATTTTCTAATCTCGAAATAACTGCATGACCCACCGTAAAGAAAGGTTCCATATTATGACATTCAACAAATCGTTCATCTCCTCCGTGTTCGGAGGACTTCTTCTTTTACTGCCATCCGTTTCCGCGTTCCTTCCGGCGCAGCATATCCGGCACCAGCCGCATCTGTCGTGCGTTACACAGCATTCAATGACCATTGCATGGACGTCAACCGACAGTGCCGAGACCAAAATTCTTTGGCGTCCGCTCGTTGGTAAGTGGAAAGAAGCTGTCATCCCCGGAAAAAGATTGGCGCACTCGTATGTTCTTGAAGGACTGCTGCCATCCACTTCATATCAGTACCGTGTTGTTGCCGGTAATGACACAACGGAACAATATGCATTCATGACGGCCGTGAAACAGAACGAGCCATTCAGCTTTGCCGCGTATGGCGATACCCGCTCCAACCGGGACGCTCACGTCAGCGTGCTGCGCGCCATGAAAGAGAAAAATCCGAAGCTGATCGTTAACACCGGCGATCTTGTGGCGAAAAGCGCGAACGAATTATGGGATGATTACTTTGAAGATATCTGTTCAAAAACGGGAGTCGGACAGAATATTCCCGTCTATTCTTCGCCGGGTAATCACGAAAAAGGAGCAATGTATTTTGAAAATGTTCTGATGCCGCACAATAATCCCGCAAATTCACCGGCGTATTACTCTTTCGATTATGGTAATGTTCACTTTATTTCACTTAATTCTGAAATTCCGTATGATTCGCTGAGCGAACAATACCAATGGCTGCTCAATGATCTGCGGTCGGAAGCAACGAAAAAGGCGGCATTCAAGATTGCATTCTGGCATCGCCCACCTTATAGTTCCAGTATTCACGGAAGCGATTTGAATACACGTTCCGTCCTTTGTCCTGTCCTTGAGGCGCATGGAGTAGATATCGTATTCAATGGACACGATCATGTATATGAGCGGACAAAAGCGGTCAACGGGACAACGTATGTTGTTACCGGCGGAGGGGGTGCGCCGCTCTACGATTTTAAAACGGAAAATGAATGGACCGCGTACAAGGAAAAGAACTACCATTTCTGTCTGCTCAACGTTGAAGGTAAACGTTTGAAAATGTTGATGATCAGACCGGATGGTGAGGTTCGTGATTCGCTCATCATTGTAAAACCGTAACTGCTCTGCGTTTCTTCATTTTACATTAGTCCGGTGCCGCTAAGGTGCCGGGTTGAAATTGAGTATGAGATTGCTGTTTGTGGAAGAGAACAGTACATTCTTACACGTACCGTTTGTCAGCAAGATTAAGTTGAAAGCAGGAGAGCAGAATGTCCTCGCAACAAATTACCGAATCGACCGCATCGCGTTCTTTTGGAGAAAAGCTCCGCACTCCGCCGAAGTACCCCATTTGGGGATTGAAAAGGAACCAGCAATTGTTGTTTTGGGGAATGCTGCTTACCGGACTGATCTCAACATGGATTGGTGCAGCGTATGTAAAACATGAAATTGAATTACGTGCCAAACAGGAATTTGACTTTGCCTGCAGTGAAATCAATAATAAGATTATAGCGCGGTTGTCTGCGCATGCTCAATTGCTCCGGAGCGGCAGTGCATATCTACAGGCCAATGCAAATGTTACCAGGAAGGAATGGCGCGTATTTATAGAACATCAGGGTATTGAAAGTAGTCTGCCCGGAATACAGGGAATCGGATATTCGGTCATAATATCACCCGGTCAATTGGCGTCGCACGAACAAAAAGTCCGGAAGGAAGGATTTCCCGAATATGCGGTAAAACCACCGGGGGAAAGAGATATCTATACGTCCATAGTGTACCTTGAACCAATGTCCGGCAGAAACCTGCGGGCATTTGGGTACGATATGTTTTCCGAAACAATTCGCCGCACTGCAATGGAATATGCGCGGGATTATAATGTTGCCACGCTTTCAGGGAAGATCACATTGGTACAGGAAACGCAGAGTGATATTCAGGCTGGCACCCTCATGTACGTTCCGGTGTACGAAAAAACATTGTCGACCGGATCAATTTCAGAACGCCGGGCGGCAATTCGGGGATGGGTGTACAGTCCGTACCGCATGAACGATCTTATGAAAGGGATCCTGGGAGGATATGATATTGCGGAAAGAAAACAGATCCATTTAATGATATTTGACGATTCGTTGTTCCAGGCAAAGGGATTACTTTATGACAGCAGATCGGCAGTTCCACAGAATACACAAACCTCACCGGTCTTTTCAAATCAAGCGCCGATCACCTTTAACAATCATGCCTGGTATATTCGCTGCACACAAGACGATACTGAAGCATCCCGAATTGACTATGCCGAAGTATGGATCGTGTCAATCGAGGGGATCATAGGAAGTGTCTTGCTGGGTTTGTTGTATCTTATTTTGATCAATGTCAACAACAGGGCATTTCTGCTGGCCGATGTGTTAACGAAGGATCTGCAGGAGAGCAAAGAAAAATTCCGGATTGTTGCAGATTTTACATACAGTTGGGAATATTGGGAAAGGGATGATCAGGTCATCGTATACATGTCCCCATCGTGCAAAAGAATAACCGGCTACGAACCGGAAGAATTTATTTCGGATCCGGCATTGCTGAAAACAATTGTTCATCCCGATGATGCCGCTCTTTTTGATCAGCACAAGAACAGCGTGTTGGTGGACGAGCATAGGAATGAAATCTGTGAATTGGAATTCAGAGTGATCCGGAAAGATGGAGCAATTCTGCACATGTATCATCTGTGTAGACCGATTTTTAATGAGCAGAGGGAATATTTAGGAAGACGCGTAAGCAACAGGGATATTACCGAACGCAAATTGGCTGAAACGGAGCGCGAACGGATGATCACGGAACTGCAGGGGGCTCTTGAACAGATCAAGACATTGAAAGGCATCGTGCCGATTTGTTCCGACTGCAAGAAGGTAAGAGACGATAAAGGGTATTGGGAGCAGGTGGAATCGTATGTGCAGAGACATTCCGATGCGAAGTTCTCTCACGGTCTGTGTCCGGATTGTGTGGAAAAATATTTTCCGAAATACGTAAAGGATATGCAGAATAAACCGAAGATGTAACGTGTTCATGCATGTTATTGCGGATGCGGTGCCGGATTTCTGTAAAAATACATCTTGATCACGATCAGAATATTTGAAAGCCATCTGTACATACTGTTCGGCAAACAAAGTGCGCAACGCAGGGCTGCTCCCCGCAGTCAGACGATATGTGAGTGGCCGGATAGACAGGCTGCACAAAAGCGCGGAGCAACAAGGCCTTCATTTCTGCATACTCTCGGGAGAATACGGATTTATTGATGGTGATTACCCTCTGCCGTGGTACGACCATTTGCTTGTCTCGAATGAAATTCCCCGCCTGATCGAAGTTGTTCAGCAGCAGCTTCAAGAAAAAAATATTACCGAAGTGGATTACTATACCGTCTCTCCGGACATAGATCCGAATGTTATTTCCTATTTGGAAGTGATTGAAAAAGGATGCGCGAGTGCAGGAATTCTTTTCCAAAAACATATTTTATCCTGATTGTGTTATGATCATTACAATGATAACTACAAATGATACTATTGACTGCGCCATGCATCGTTCAAAGCACACTTCGAAATTATTTATCCGCTGATGCCGCTCCGCAGAATAAATTATGGATGACTGAATGTTCGTACTCCTTGCAATAATGATCGCCCTGGAATTATTCGCCGGTGATGATAATCATCGGGCAATCGTACCGTTAGTGGATTCAACGGTGATCGCTGTTCCGTTGGGCGGAAATTCGTGGGTTACGCACTCTCTCCCGGACGGATCGGAAGAAGTGACCGACGATGGCTTGAAAGGGTGGAATAATTCACAGGCGGTTTTCAGCACGTTCGTAAAACTCCGTGCCACGGGAACGCTGAATGTTTCCGCAGTGGTGCGCGTGCCGCAGGGACAAAGCAAGATCCGGTGCAGTATCAATTCAGTTCCGGCAGAAGCGACGGTAAGCGGAACTGAATGGAAAGAATATTTTCTTGGCAGCTGGAGAATGAAAGATACCGGATACGTCCGGATCGATATGAATGGAATCAGCAGAAGCGGTCCTCTTTTTGCTGAAATCAGCGAATTAAGGATATCGGGGAGTGCTGCCGGCCGAAATACTGTGTTCGTAAAAAATAACGAGGGAAATTATTTTTACTGGGGACGGCGGGGTCCCTCCGTTCATCTCAATTTTGATTCCTCCGGAGTTGGTAATGATGCCGAATGGTTCTACAGCGAGATCACCGTACCGGCAGGGAACGATGTGACCGGTTCCTATTTCATGGCAAATGGATTTAAAGAGGGATATTTCGGTATACAGGTAAACTCATCGTCCGAACGGCGCGTTCTTTTTTCCGTCTGGAGTCCGTATCGAACCGACGATCCGGCATCAGTTCCGGATGATAAAAAGATACTGCTGATCAAAAAAGGAAAGGATGTTCATACCGGCGAATTTGGGAATGAAGGATCCGGAGGACAAAGTTATCTGGCCTATCCATGGAAGTCCGATGCAACCTACCAGTTCCTGCTTCACGCAGAGCCGCTAAAAGATGAACATACATTTTTCACAGCGTATTTCTTTGCACCCGAACAGAAACGGTGGATGCTCATAGCATCGTTCAGCCGTCCGGCAACAAGAACATATCTGACCCGTCTGCATTCCTTTTTGGAGAATTTCGAGCCAAACACCGGCTGGATCACACGACAAGCATTGTACGGAAATCAATGGATCCGCAATGCACGCGGTGAATGGAAACCTCTTTCTGCAGTTACCTTCACGGCCGATGCCACCGCACAAAAAGGATACCGTTTGGATTATGAAGGCGGGTCAACCGGGACAAATTTTTTTCTCCGCAACTGCGGATTTTTCAATCAGCAAACCATATTCCGCACAATTTTTTCCCGGACGGTAACCAATCCGCCGCCCTCGATAGATTTTATGACATTGGAATAATCTATGAATCTTACATTCAGATGTATCGCATTTATTTTTCTTTTTTCGGTATGTACATTATCCGCAAGTGCGGCAGAACTGAAATATGCTGACGGAAATAATTCCTGGAATGCCGATTCACTTGGAAACCATCGTATTGTTGTCAGGCTTTCCGTAAAGGAATACGGCAAGGATCACCGCGCTGCGCGTGTGGTTATCCCTTGGCGGAGAAGGGATGAACATCCGGAACTGAAAGGTTTGATCATCGTTGATGCCCTAACCGGTCAGCGTGTTATGAATGTTCTGCGTAAAGCGGTGAGCCGGGAATCCGGAGAACTGCTGTTCGAACCGGTCTCCGGAGCAGGCGAGTATTTTGTCTATTATGTGCTTTATAAAAATGAGGGACGCTCGAACTATCCAAAAGGTGTCTATCGCACGCCTGATACAACAGCCTCCGCCGGGTGGCTTGGTCTTCTCGGTTCCATTCCGGTAATGCCTACGGCTGTGGCGGAAGAATATCAGGCAATCGATCCGTTCAATAGTTTTTATCCGATGGAAATAATTGCAACAGAAACAGAGACCGCATCACTCATCAAAAAATACAGCGGTAAACCGTTCATTATTTTTCCGGAAGACCGTTTTCATTCAATACGAATGAAGCACGATCTTCCGCTGCGGTGGATTCAAAAAGAAGCACGGGACAGGTTTGCCGACAGTGTTCAGTGCGGCGAGTTCTTTACATATCAATTAGGCATCTATGCGCTGCAAAATCTGGAAGAGGTGAATCTGACATTCACCGATTTGAAGGGGAAGAATGGCGGTGTCATTTCTTCAAAGAATATCTCATGCTTCAACACAGAGGGTGTTTCGTACACGGGCGTTCCTTTTCACACACATTTGAATGTCGACCGGGGAACTATTCAGGCGTTGTGGTGCGGAGTAGACGT
Source organism: uncultured Ignavibacteriota bacterium (assembly GCA_903861125.1). Lineage (GTDB taxonomy): Bacteria > Bacteroidota > Ignavibacteria > UBA10030 > UBA8401 > UBA8401. Next base: position 73,948 of record CAIOTF010000003.1, on the reverse strand, counting down.
GCCGGAAAATATTCCATCCGGAATATATGTCGGGAATGTAAAAATATCTGCTAAAGGAACACAGCAGAAGGAAATATCCATCCGTCTTTTTGTAAGCAATACTGTGGCGCAAGAAGGAGGAATCGGCAAACCCGAGAGCATGACGCGACTCCGCTGGCTCAATTCCACTCTGGCGCAGGAAAACACTGTTATCGCTCCGTACACTCCGCTTGAAGTGAAGGATTCCGTCATTGCTCTGCTCGGAAGAAAATTAGTGCTGCATAATGATGGTTTTCCATCGCAGATACAAACATTCTTCACGCAGGAGATGACCTCGCTTTCCAGTCAGCCGAACAATCTGTTGAAGGAATCGATGCACTTCCATTTTTATGATGACGCCGGCGGTCAGCCGCTTCACTGGACCGGAAACGGTGTAACGTTTACGAGGAAAGAACCGGGAACAGTTTCGTGGCAGACGGAGAATACATCCGAAGCACTACGGATGGATCTGCATGCAACGCTTGAGTTTGATGGTTTTCTTTCATACTCCGTCCGGATAACGGCGCTGCACGATGTCTCATTCAAGGAGATCAATTTCCATATTCCTCTGCAGCCGGCTGCGGCGGAGTATGCGATGGGACTGGGATTGAAGGGAGGAAACCGTCCGGACACCGTTCGATGGAAGTGGAATGTGGCTACAAAGAATCAGGACGGTGCGTGGATCGGCTCGGTGAATGCGGGACTGCAGTTTTCGCTCAGAGATGAACAGTATGTTCGACCTCTCAACACAAATTTTTATTTGCAGAAACCGCTTCTGCTTCCTTCGTCTTGGGGGAACGGAAACAAAGGGGGAATTGATATCTTTCAAAAAGGGAAATCGGTGCTGGTGAACGCCTACAGCGGAAGCAGAACGATGAAGAAAGGTGATACGCTCTATTATAACATCACGATGCTCATCACACCGTTCCATACGCTGCAAACTGATTTTCAATGGGATACCCGGTTCTATCACAAATATGACGATCTCGACACGATTAAAGCGACCGGGGCTTCCGTTGTGAATATCCATCATGCAACGCCGATCAATCCGTGGATCAATTATCCGTTCATTGAATGGAGCAAGATGAAGAACTATGTTGATGCCGCACACGGCAAGGGTCTGAAAGTAAAGATCTATAACACGGTTCGCGAACTTTCCAACCGTTCGTACGAACTCTTCGCGCTTCGAAGTCTGGGCCATGAGATCTATTCGCCCGGCAAAGGGGGCGGATTCAGCTGGCTGCAGGAGCACGTGGGGGATGATTATATTGCCGCATGGTTCGTTCCGGAGATTAAGGATGCCGCTATGGTGAACAGCGGTATGAGCCGGTGGCACAACTACTACGTTGAAGGAATGAACTGGCTTGCGGCACATGTCGGCATCGACGGTATTTATCTTGATGACGTTGCGTTCGATCGTGTGACAATGAAGAGGATCAAACGGGTGCTGACGCAGAATGGTCATCCGGGGATTGTTGATCTGCATTCGGCAAATCAGTACAATAAGAATGACGGATTCAACAACAGCGCAAATCTATATATGGAGCATTTCCCGTATCTGAACCGCTTGTGGTTCGGCGAATATTTTGATTACGAAAAGAACGGTCCGGATTTTTTTCTCACAGAAGTGAGCGGCATTCCGTTCGGTTTGATGGGAGAGATGCTGCAGGATGGCGGGAATGCCTGGCGAGGAATGATCTACGGAATGACGAACCGGATGCCGTGGAGCGACAATGCCGATCCCAGACCGCTCTGGAAAGTGTGGGATACGTTTGGCATGAAGGGCTCAGAGATGATCGGTTACTGGAGCAACAATTGTCCGGTTACTGTAAGCAATCCCGGCGTGAAAGCAACAGTGTATAAGAAAGAACGTTCCGCAATAATCTCGATTGCAAGCTGGGCTGATACAACGGCGAAGATCCGGCTCACGATCGACTGGAAAAAATTGGGGATCGATTCAGCTTACGCGGTGATTACTGCGCCGGAGATCAAAAACTTTCAACCGGCGCGCACCTTTGTTATTGCGGACACCATTGAAGTACCGAAAAGTAAGGGATGGCTGTTGATCGTGAAAGAGCAAAGATAAACCCTTGCAGTAAACGATAGTCATAAATATATTTTTTAGATTTTCTATGAAACATTCCATTCAATCAGCTGCATTTTCCACGCCGGGCAGAATCTGTCTTTTCGGCGAGCATCAGGACTATCTCGGACTTCCGGTGATACCATGTGCAATTTCCCTCCGCATCACACTATCCGGTTCGCGCAGAACGGATCGTGAGGTATATCTTGATTTACCGGATATCCATTCACACGAAGTGTTCTCCCTTCAAGGTGTGCTTCCGTACGTAAAGGAGCGTGATTATTTCCGGAGTACCGTCAATGTGATGAGGAAGCATGGTTATACATTCTCGTCGGGATTCGACTGTGTTGTCCGCGGAACGATTCCGATCAATTCCGGCACATCAAGTTCTTCGGCGCTGATCGTAACATGGATCAATTTTCTTGTAACGATGAGTGACCAGGCGGATCAGCTTTCACCCGATGTAATTGCACGGTATGCGCATGAAGCGGAGGTGTTGGAATTCGGTGAACCGGGCGGAATGATGGATCATTTTTCCACAGCCATCGGCGGCGTGATCTTTCTGGAATTCTCGCCTGCTGTCCGGGTTGAAACAATGGAACCTAAGCTGGGAACATTCGTTCTGGGTGATTCCATGGAACCGAAAGATACGAAGTCGATCCTTTCCAGAGTGAAGGATCAGGTCATTGCGGTTTCGAACAAACTTGCAGCAGTGCATCCCGGATTCTCACTTCAGCATACTTCGGTGGAAGAGATCAAACACTATGCCGCTGAACTGACAGCCGAACAACGTGAATTGCTCATCGGAACATTGACGAACCGCGATATCACAATGCGTGCAAAGACGATGCTGATGGAAAAGGAACTCAATCACCGGGCGATCGGCACTCTGCTGAGTGAACACCAAACGATCCTGCGTGATACGCTGAAGATCTCCACTCCGAAGATCGACCGGATGCTTTCTGCGGCGACCGATGCCGGCGCATACGGCGGAAAGATCAACGGTTCCGGGGGAGGCGGCTGCATGTTCGCCTACGCACCGGATGATCCGAACGCTGTTGCCGATGCGATCCGCAGCGTAGGGGGAAAAGCATACGTTGTCATGACGGAGAACGGAACCCGAAGAGAATTATTAGAGAGTGGTTTATGAGTGCGGGGAGATTGGTGATACTCGCCGGCGGTATCTCTTCGCGGATGAAATCATCCGCCGCCGAAGGGATCGATGACCGGCTGCAGAAAGAAGCGGCGGTGATATCCAAAGCAATGATCGGTGTCGGCGCGAATGCGCGTCCGTTCCTTGATTATCTTCTGTACAACGCGAAGATAGCAGGATACCGTGATGTGGTGATCGTTGTCGGCGAGAAAGACAATTCCATTCGCGATCGTTACGGAATGCTGGAACGGGGCAATGTGTACGGCGGACTGACAATTTCGTATGCTGTTCAGCCGGTCCCGGCCGGGCGAACGAAACCTTCCGGCACTGCAGACGCTCTTCTTCATGCGCTCCGTTCACGGCCTGACTGGCAGGGAGGATATTTTACAACATGCAACAGCGACAATCTGTATTCGATCGATTCTCTCCGCCGGTTATGCGACCCTGAGCTGCGGAGCGCAATGATAGATTATGACAGGAATGCGTTTCGCTTTGAACGGTCACGCGCTGAACAGTATGCGGTGATCAGGCGGAGTGCGGAAGGATTTCTTGCAGACCTTATTGAAAAGCCATCGCCGGAGACCGTTGCGGAGATCGAACAAAGCGAGGGCCGCGTAGGGGTGAGTATGAATGTGTTTCGCCTGTCGTACGACAGGATTCTTCCCGAACTTGAACGCATACCGGCGCATCCTCTCCGTCAGGAAAAAGAACTTCCCACCGCCGTGAAAATGATGGCGGAGCGATTCCCCGATGAAGTGCTTCTGATCCCCGTTTCCGAACATGTTCCTGATCTTACGAGCAGAAACGATATCGCCTCTGTTCAGGAATATCTATCAACGCATTTTCCGGAAATATTTTAAACATCCTGTTTCCATCCTGAACGTATCATCTAATAGTGACATCTGAAAAATAGATTGTCCATTGTCATCCTGACATAGATGTGAGATATTTCAGAAGTCTCTATGAATTGACATACTCGCTGAATGTCTCAATTTTCCAGTTGCGCGCGCGGGCTATCTTCCGCAAACGGTGATCAGGATTGACCGCAACAGGCTCGCCGACAATTTCAAGAAGTGAAAGATCGTTGAAACTGTCGGTAAAGAACGAACAATCCTTCGGAGAGATTCCGTATTTCTCCATGAATGCAAGTGCTTGTATCTTTTTATCCTCTCCGAATAAAAATGGTTCCTGTAAATATCCGGTGGTCATTTCGTTTTCATAAAGCAAAGCATTGGCCAGCACATGCTCTACGCGGAGATACGAGGCTAACGGTTGTATCAGGTGTGTGAATGAGGATGTGACAAAGACGATCATTCTTCCGGAGGCGGCGCGCTGTGCAATGCACTCTGCGGCTTCCTTAAATATTTTTGGGCGTATCCTCTTGCCGTAATTCAGTTCCCCCAATTTCAGAACGTCGGCTTTCGGCACTCCTTTCAGGTCATGAATGCATTGGGTTGCAATGCGTGTGTCAAATCTGCCAAAATTGTATTGCAGATAGAGTTTCGGAATGGAATATAAAATACTCAAAGGAAGGACCTTCAATTCGATCCCTGTGATCAAGGATTGCAGACCGGTCGTTCCATCGACGATCGTATGGTCAACATCAAAAAAATCACATCCTTTCACTTCAGGATTATTTTTCATCATGCCTTTCTTGCACTAAAAATACCATTGTATCGTAATGTTAACGAAACCGCTATGGCTATCGTCGTTAACAGATAATCTGAATCTGCCGGTGGAAACATTCAATGTTTATTGATCGACCCTTCTCACAAATTGTTTCGCCATCCGCGTGAACGGCAAGTGTTCCGTCGAGGGCAGTCAGGGTCACATTCCGGGCGCGCCGTGTTGAGACAAAAGAACTGGAATTCTGGGTACCTTTCATATATTTGCCCATCAGTTTCAGCATTTCAAGGCGGGGCGGGTCGTTTGCTATGCACAGATCGAATAATCCGTCATCATTCACCGCCGAAGGAGCCATGAAGAATGCACCGCCGAATCTGCGGCCGATCATCACCGAAGTTTCAATCGATTTCTGGTTCAGCACCAATGCATCCAGTTCCATCTTTACCATCGGCGCGCGATAATACAAAAAAAGTGTTTTCACTGCACCGATAACATACGTGATAAATCCATGAATGAACTTCAGTTTTGCCGCTTCAAAACCAACAATGGTGGAGAAACCGACACCGATACCGTTTCCGAAATACCTTCCCTGCGGGTAAATTCCTCCAATAACCTTACCCACGTCCATATATTGCCGCTTATCGCGCGCAATAATGCCGATGTTTTCCTCCAAACCAGCCGGCAGCCCCATTCCGTAATGAAAATCGTTTCCTCTGCCTATGGGAAGCGCGCCCATTGCAGGAATTGCCCGTCCTGAATTTTTTGCCGCCATTAATCCATTCAGAACTTCATTGCATGTTCCGTCCCCGCCGGCCGCTATAATGACCGGATACACATTTGCATCAAGATGTTCGGCGATATCGGCAGCATGACCGATCCTTTCGGTGATCTCTAAGTCGTACTCAATATTGTATTTTTTCAGCAAGTCCCTGATCTGTGGAATTTTTTCCTTCGCCGAGTTCATTCCGGCTGTCGGGTTAAGCACTATTTTTATTGCTGGCATGTTTGTTCCTTTACCGGTAACAATATAAAATTACAATGCCGAAGCCGGCATTATTGTTTTAAGATATTTTCGTATTTCAGAAACGACAAGAGGACTGTGTGTATTGGCATTTGTCTCAAGATCAACAACAGAAACCTGCGGTATCATCGGGGCAATTTTGTGGAAATTATCGGGCTCGTGCAGCAGATCCTTAAATGCACCGACAAGAAGCACCGGGCAGCTTAGCGATTCAAGCCGGTGCCAAATTGAATATCGCGATAAGGCGATCACCGCTTTTTTAAGTTTCCACGGATCAGCGGCATCCAAAGCGGCACAATATTTTTTGTATTGTGCTTCATCAGCCTCTGTATCCAAACGAAAATATTTCAGATACCATTTAACAAACGGTTTGATAAGAACGTAGAATGGAGGATAGAAAAATACAATGATCACTTTCCAGATCATCGGCAACCTGAATACCGCGTTGGGACTGATCAGCACAAGTGCTGCGGGCGGTTTTGTGAGAGCATGAAAACTTTCTACGATCACCGTTGCTCCAAGCGAACTGCCGACGAGTACATATCCGCGGGGAGGGATATCCCATTGTTCTATCAATCGTACGATATCGGTCCCGATAGCTTCAATGCTGTACTCGGCGCCGGCATCCATCCGGGACGAAATTTTTTCACGCGTTTCAACATACAGCACCGTGAAATCTTTAGTCATCTCCTGCAGTACGCTTTTCCAGGCATCAATCTGCGTTATCCAGCCGGCAACAAAAACGATCAGGGGATTCTGGTGAACGACCGGTGGAGTGAAGGAAAGAACCCGAAGTTCGATCCCTTCGGCAATTCGTTCCATTCGCTCATGAACGATAGTCCCTTTAGCACAATAGTCTGAAATATTCCGCATTGATTATTGAGATTAGTATGTTACGGCGCCTGTAATAGAGACCAAAAAATATATTTTGCCGAACAAAACATAATAAATCAGCAGATAGAATGCCATCATTCATTTTGTGAGCCTAAAAATTCTAAATCACGACGTCTCAGACTTCAGCTTCTCAGACGGATGCATATGCCACGATCTCACTGGAATGTTTCAACAGATACTGATCAGCGCAATATTCGATACAAAAATCAAATATGGTCTCAAGTCAATTTCTATGTTTATTTGATGCCGGGTGGCGCGTTAACAAAATGAATGACAGTTAGTCATCCCCTCAATCGAAAAAATTGACTAGAACAGCTCGTAATCATCAGCTCGTTGATACACCAGTGCTTGCCCCATAAACATTGGATATTTTTCAAAAATCATCCAATGTCCGTTCACATGCCATTTTCTCTGGAAAAGATCTTGTGTAAGGATTAAGTTGTTTCTATTTTAATATCAATTCGAACGGATACATGTCAGGTTCCAAGAAATAATTCATAATTCAATTAATTATACAGGGGTAGTGATGAAAAAATTCATAATGTTTTTGGTTCTTATTATTGCATTTTCCGCCGGCAACATAGTTGCGGCGCAGGAAAATGCAAAAAAAGATTCGGTAGTTACACCGGCCGCAGCTATGAAAAAAGAAATGGCTTGTCCGCATTGCACAAAGGATAAAAAATGCGATATGCATTCAAAGGGAGAGATGAAAGAAGCCGATTGCAAAATGTGCACAAAGGATAAAAAATGCGATATGCATTCAAAAGGAGAGATGAAAGAAGCTGATTGCAAAATGTGTGCTAAGGATAAAAAATGCGATATGCATTCAAAAGGAGAGATGAAAGAGGCAGATTGCAAAAAATGCATGGATGAAAAAAAATGTGATATGGACAAGAAAAAAACAACACCTGCTAAAAAAGCGGCACCGGCAAAAAAAGTTGTTCCTAAAAAATGATCCCCTTCTCATAAGCGGAGTGTTTCACTCCGCTTTGTGTATCTTTTCGCGGTAACCATACGGAATATCATCATTGCATTCCTGAGCTGAGGAGACAAACTGTTTGTTACAGAATATCCTTCCGGTAAAATGACAACAATACATACAACCCAAAAAGCGTGGAACAGACTGGGAAAGAACAGAAAGTCGGTAATCGCGGATGATGAATCTACTTCCGATTGCTGGTGTGCTCACATATTTTACTCCGGCCACACTCAATTTCTGATGATTACAAACGAGAGAACATTGCTGACGGTTGTATTGCCGGCAAAAGATTTGCAGCGTATCAGCGAGGTGTTGCCGCAAAGTATTGATATACTTCTGCAAACCTATGGAGTAGAAAAACCGGCGAGAGATAAATATATTCAACCGCTTTCGGCTCTTCAGTATTCACGCAATACAAAGAGACAGATATTAGGGTCAATGAATGACTTCATCAGAATGGCAAAATATATACTGGAAGATGAACCAGGTCTGTCGCTTCTTGCGGTCTCGCTTCAGATCTGTAATATACCCTGCAGTCCCATTAAAATGAAATCACCCCAAAAAGCAACAATGGATTTAATATTACAGGGGAGCGTTTTATAAAATGCAACTTATAAGTCCGTTTTTGGTAAAAATAACAGTTGCGTGAGAGCGCTAAGATTGTTAATATTCGGTACCAATCCCGCAAGACGGGTAACATATCCTGCTATTCAGGCCTGATGATTATATAATAGCAGTGAGTATGACAGAGTCCCAGAACAGTATAGACTATTCTGGGATTTTTTGTTTTTCCTTCATTGCCGTCCAATATATTTTGTCGTAGGTTACTGCAGTTAAATATCAGGATGCGTTTTAAAGAATATAATTCGGACATGTATGATTCACTCTCTTTCTTTGCGACACAATTCATCGTTCTGCCAATTAACGTTAACTGTATTGCAAAATAATCAGAGAGCAACCGCAAATTTTATGGAGAATATCGTATGAGTAATAATTCAACCCCACCCGAATCATTTCAAGGCAGTATGCTGGCCGTATCACTGACCGTGAAGGATCTTGATAAAAGCCTTGCATGGTATCACGACGTACTTGGATTCACCATTGAACGTAGGATCGAACGTGACGGGAAACTGCGGGGGGTGGCCCTCAAAGCCGGCGACGTACGTCTTTCCATCAATCAGGATGACGGAGCCAAGGGATGGGAGAGAGTAAAAGGAGAAGGCTTCTCGTTGCGCATATCAACGGATCAGAATGTTGATGAGTATGCAAACCGTATCAAAGCGCAAGGGGGCATACTCGATTCAGAACCGGCCGATATGCCGTGGGGTGTACGGTTATTCCGTTTGAAAGATCCTGATGGATATAAGTTCTCCATCTCATCCGATCTTCAGCCTAAGAAATAATGATACACTACAGACTGGGAAGGATGACCACCGCGTTTATCCAATCACAACACTATTTTGATAATGTATGAATACCCAACACTACGCCCTTGCTAATCCATTATCAGTTCTTCTCGATAAACCGTGCGAGGATTTTACACGAGAAGATCTGCTCCGCGTCATCGAAGAACAGCACATCGAACGGATCACATTCCATTATACGGCGCTGGATGGAAAACTGAAAGAGCTGAAGATCCCGATCGCGAACCGTCATCAGGCAGAACGTATTCTGGCCGACGGCGAACGGGTTGACGGATCATCGCTCTTCAAGGGAATGGTCGATACCGCGTTGTCGGATCTTTATGTCGTTCCCGTGTATAAATCCGCATTCAAGAATCCATTTGTCGAACGAAGCCTGGACTTTGTATGCCGTTACCTTACGCGCGACGGTTCGCTTGCACCGTTTGCGCCGGATACAATTCTGCATCGCGCATCGGAACTGTTCGGGAAACATTCCGGAATGGAACTGCATGCGCTTGGCGAACTGGAGTTCTTTCTGCTGAGTGATCCGCAGAACCGTTCGTTCGCCGCTGCCAAGCAGCGCGGTTATCACGCTTCTGCTCCGTTCATCAAAACCGGTCTTGTTCTGGACGAGATGGTCAGACACATTACGCAAATCACCGGCGCCATAAAATATGCACACAGCGAGGTAGGTTATATTGAACGTGTCCGTAGCGATGTGGACGAGATCGCAAACAAACAGGGTGAACAACTGGAGATAGAGTTCCTTCCCACGCCGGTGGAAGATGCTGCGGACCATTTAGTGGTAGCCCGATGGCTCATCCGTAATACGGCGTACAAACATGGATGCGTTGCCACCTTCACTCCGAAGCTTGAAGAAGGGATCGCGGGAAATGGTCTGCATGTGCATATGGAGGTCCGTTCCAAAGGAAAAAATATTATGAGTGCTGCTTCCGGCGCATTGTCGCCCGAAGCAAGAAGCGTAATCGGCGGACTCTGCACGTATGCCGATTCGCTCACTGCGTTCGGGAATACGATCTCGTCCGCTTATCTGCGGCTGGTTCCCAATCAGGAGGCGCCGACACGGGTCTGCTGGAGTGACATGAACCGCAGCGCTATGATCCGCGTTCCGCTTGGCTGGTCGTCAACCGAGAATCTGGCAAAGAAAATTAATCCGCAGCAGTCTACATCGTATTTGGCGGTTGATGGAAGGCAAACTGTTGAACTGAGGAGTCCGGACGGAAGCGCCATGATACATCTTCTGCTTGCCGGCATCACCATGGCGGCAGAGTGGGGATTGACGCACAACGATGCGAAACAGATCGCCGATCAGTATTATGTCTCGGGGAACATCTTTCAGGATAAGGAATTATGGAACCGTCTCCCCGCACTTCCGAAAAGCTGTGTTGAATCGGCGCACATACTTTTGGATAAGCGGGAACTGTATGAACGGGAAGGGATTTTTCCGAAGAGTGTTGTGGAATATGCGGCCCGGACGCTTGAAGGGGAGAATGACGAACAGATGAACAAACGTCTTATCGATCTTCCTGCGGATGATCGTTTGATGGAGACACGGAAGATTATGCACAAAGATATCCACCGGAACTGATCCGCACCGCTTCCGCACATGAGAATAAAAATATATTGTCCTTGTTGAGCAAGTCCTGATACGTTTCAATCGGGACGCGTCTCTATGTAAGATCGTCGATCGAACCGTTCGATTATACAGCAATGTGTACATTCAGCTATTCATATCATCCTGTTTTTCTCCTGCAGCGCAAGAATCAAGATATATATTGCAATCCATGTAATTAATCAATAAAATTTCTTTGGTTGGATTTCGGAAGGATTGAAAATATCCTTAACAACCTTAATTGGGTGACACTATGATAAATACAAAAATATTTTTTTATGCAATGATGTTTATGGTTCTCATTACACATTCAAGAGCACAAGACTTCACAGCTAATAACAATATAGATACGACAACCCGTATCGACACCGGTGGGAAATTCAGGATAGAGGGATCATTCACTGTGGGTGCCGGATTAAAACAACTGACTGTTGGGAAAACAACGGACAATGTGGATGTTACCATGAGCGGGGGAGGAGGCATGAGCGGTATGATCGGTTTTGATTACGGTATCAATTGGTCAATAGAATTTAACGCAGCAGGAGGGTATCAGTATAGTTCGCTTGTGCCGCAGGTAAAGAATGCTAAAGGGAGTTTCAGCAGAATTATTTTCCTGACCGGACTGAAATACACAATACCGATAGCATCGTCAAATTTATTAAAAATAGGGGGTGGATTTGGCTATTACATTCCCGGTGATTTAGATGTGGATATCAGCAGCGTCAGCGGCGGCGGTCATAACATTTATTCCTATGACGGCAATGCCGGATTTCATTTTTCATGTGAATATGAAATGTTCGATGCCTCAAATTTGTCGTGGGGAATGGGACTGAAATTCTATACGGTTTCGTACGATCTAAAATCATTAACCAGCAACGGAGTTCCCTATCCAATTAATTTACTTTCTCAAACAGTAAAAGATCAGACCATGAAACTTGACGGCAGCGGTATAGATCTTACTGTGTTCATTGTTCTTGGATTATTGTAGGATATTCAAAGGTCAATCATCCAAAACAAATAGTGCACATCCGGAAACGACCTGTGCAGTAAAAAGTTTTTATGAAGAAACAAACTCAACAGAAAAGAGGAGAAACACCATCGTGGGCTGGAGATGTATGGGGAGGCTTGGCGGCGATGTTGGTGGCGCTCCCTTCATCAATTGCATTTGGAGTGCTTACCTATTCGGTGATGGGAACCGAATATTCGGGAGCCGGAGCCATCGCCGGAATGTTGGGCGCAGCCGCTCTCGGTCTTGTTGCACCATTGTTTGGCCGGACCGGTGGACTAATTTCGGCGCCGTGTGCACCGTCGGCCGCAGTGCTTTCCGCGCTGATTGCCGGTATGCTTGCCGGCAAGGCAGGCGCAGGACTTTCTCCGGAAAATATTTTTCTTCTCGTTGCGCTGACCGCATTGCTCTCATCAGGACTTCAGATTCTCTACGGCATTATCGGCGGCGGACGCTTGATTAAATTCATACCGTACCCGGTTGTTAGCGGATATCTTTCCGGCGTCGGCGTTCTTATTGCTCTGGGTCAACTTCCGAAGTTGTTCGGTTTTTCAAAAGGGATCGCGCTATACCAAGGATTGACCTCTCCGGAACTCTGGAAATTTGAAGGGCTTGCGGTCGGGATTGTTACCATCATTTTCATGGGATTTGCGCCGCGCGTGACAAAGAAAATTCCGGCTGCTATTCTTGGACTTCTGGGTGGAATTGGTTTCTATTTTGTGCTTGCAATATTTTCTCCTACGCTGCTCACACTTACCGGCAATCCGCTCATCATCGGACCGATTCAAACTTCGGGCTCTTTCTTTGGTGCTGCAGCCGAACGGATTACATCTTTGTTCTCGGTCAGTTTTTCTTCCATTCAGATTATTATAATACCTGCAATAACTTTGTCTGTGTTACTTTCAATCGATACGCTGAAGACATGCGTAGGAGTTGATGCCCTTACACGCACCCGTCATAATTCAGACCGTGAACTGATAGGTCAGGGAATAGGAAATTTTGCATCGTTTCTGGCAGGCGGAATGCCGGGCGCCGGAACAATGGGGCCGACGTTGGTGAACATTACCAGCGGAGGCCGTACGCCCCGTTCCGGAATTATTGAGGGGGGGTTTGTTATTCTTGCCATCCTTCTTTTAAGCCGGCTGATCGCGTGGGTTCCCATCAGTGCCCTTGCCGGTATTCTGCTTGTTATTGCCTGGCGGATGTTCGACAAGAGTATGTTTCGCCTTCTGCGTTATCCGGAAGGGCGGCTGGATTTTGCGGTGATTGCGGGAGTTGTTCTTGTCTCATTAACGGTTGACTTGATTGCGGCATCCGGGGTTGGAGTTGCACTTGCAATCCTGCTCTTCATTCGCGATCAGATACGCGGAACGGTTATCCGCCGGAAACATTATCTGAATCAGATTTCGTCGAAAACACACCGCCGCACCGCGGAAAGAGAAATTCTCGGCGAACAGGGGGAGCAAGGGGTCTTCTGCGAACTGCAAGGGAATCTTTTTTTCGGCACCACCTATCAGCTATTCACTCAGTTAGGTCCCGATCTGCGCACGAAACGTTTCATTCTTCTTGATATGCGGAAAGTTCAGTCGATGGATTATACGGCCGCTCACCTTTTCGAGCAAATGCATCAGCAGTTGGCAGAGCGCGGAGGGCAGTTGATATTCAGCGGCATGCCTTCGGGGCTGCTGGATGAACGGAATTTTGAACATTATTTAACGCAGCTGGGTGTCGTGAAAGAACAATCCGGAGTGATGATCTCGGAAACTCTGGACGGTGCGCTAGAATGGATGGAAGAGCGCATTCTTGAAAACGCAGGAGCGGTGATGGAAGGGGAGGAACGATTACTCGCCGTAAAAGATTTCGATCTCTTTCGCGGATTCGACGAACGGACAATCAATGAGATGACGAACTGCATGAGCGAACTGTCGCTTGCGCAGGGAGATAAGGCCTTCTCGCACGGTGTTGAAGGTGATGAACTCTTTCTGGTACGGCGAGGCAGTGTTCGGATCATGCTTCCTCTGGACAGGGGAAAACGCCATCACCTTGCGACCATTGGTGCGGGGGATTTTTTTGGCGAACTTTCTTTCCTCGACCAGGGAGTGCGCTCTGCCGATGTGGAAGCGAAAGTTTCCACCGACCTTTTCGTTCTCTCACGCGCACGATTCAATATACTGTCCAGGTCCGATCCAACCATCGGCGTTCAAATTTTTGCCCGACTGGCACACGCTATTGCTTTGCGTCCGCGCCAAACGGATACAGAATTGAGGGCCCATGAAGAGCGGTAAGCGGGCGTTCCCTGCAGGTTTAATATTTTCTAAAATTATGAAAAGTATACAACGCTTCGGCATGTCAATAACCATTCTTTTAATTATTGGACTTCTTTCCTGTTCACAGGAACAGACCACAGCCCCGAAAAAGGATCCTACGGTGAATGATACATCGACGGCGCAAACTGCGGCGTCGGTGATCCTTGCGATGGGAACAGGATTCAATTTGGGCAACACATTCGATCTTGCGCAGAATCCAACGACGATCGAAAGTATTCGGCCGATTATTGATCTGTATTATACTGCCGGGCTGCGGCATGTCCGGATTCCGGTTACCTGGAGGGAAGGATTTAACGGCAGTACGCTTGCCAACACCGCCGGCACCGTCAATTATCAGCACCCGCGCTTTATCCAATTGAAGGCCGTGATAGATTATGCTCTTGAACGTAAGATGTATGTGGTCGTCAATACGCATCACGAGCATTGGCTAAAAGATAATTATGACGGATCCGCCGCACATGATTCCATCTTTACAAATCTTTGGCGAGGAATCGCAAACTATTTTAAGGGATATTCTGATCACCTTATTTTCGAAGTGCTCAACGAACCGGATGGAGTGTTCGGAGATTGGAACGGAGGACCAACGCCAAACAATGCTACAGCGCTTGCATTAACACGCAAGATCAATTATATCGGTTACAAAGCAATTCGAGAGACCGGAGGGGGTAACACGAAAAGAATTATTATGATCTCAACGAACGGACAGGGGAATCAATCGCAGATCGAAGAGGTCTACCCGAATACGGCAAGCCTTCCCGGAGGAGTGTTAGATCCGTATGTGGCCATTCAGGTCCACACCTATGATCCCTGGTCATTCTGCGGCGAAACGGGCAGCAATACCTCCTGGCCGGGGAGCACCTCTTTGAAAAGTGCCGTCAGCAAAGTAGCAGTTCATTCAAAACTTCTTGGCGTGCCCGTGCATTATGGCGAACTCGGAGTCGGACGCTCTGCCAATAGCGCCGAACGGAATACCGATGTGGTGAGAGAATATTACCGCACAATGCGTCTCGCTGCCCTCGGCGAAAATATGGCCATAACCGTTTGGGACGATCGCGGGTGGTTTGGACTTATTACGAGCAATGGAACCGGAACGTACGGATTTTTGTATAACATCGTACCATCCATGATGGCGCCGTAAGCATTTCACTTCATAAATTCCGCAAAAATATTTCCATCGTATTTGCATACGATATCTCTCACCTGACTACAAAAAATGATCCGGCGTGATAAAATATTTTTTTTCATGCATGGAAGGCTGCAGTTTCTTACCGGTTGTATCTTCTGCAATTTATACTGATTTTGTACAATGAAATATTTCCTACAGACAATTGTGTACGCCGTTTTTCAACTCTCTTCCGTCATCGCGGTACATGCACAGGATCAACAAACGCAATTTCAGTATCTGCATCCTCTTCTCGGCTCATCACTGGTTTCGAAGTACACAACCGTTATCGTCCGTCCGGGTGAAAAGCTGCTCTCATCGGAACAAGAGCTTGCCTCTCTTTTCTCTGTCAGCGGAAGCGCCAGCGGAACGCATAACGGACGCATTATCATCTCGGATGACCAGAAAACGATCATCTGGAAACCGACCGATGAATTTGTTCCCGCTGAAACTGTGTTCGTGAGGATACAAGAAGGAATAAAAACAACCGCAGAGCAACACTATTCATCTCTCATCTATTATTTTGTGATATCTCCGAAAACGGATTATGTTCCGGTCAACATAGCGCAATTTCAATCAGTCGCACAACAAAGGGAAGAGAACTCGCCAAATAATGTTGTACATAAAGAACTTACTAACGGAATGAAAGTTTCAGTCCCTTCGGATTTCCCCGCGGTGAAGATCAATGTCTCCAGCCGCCCCGATTCAGGCTATCTTTTCATGAGCAATATGTGGAATGGAAATCCCTATCTGTTAATTTTCGACAATGCCGCCAATCCGATTTTTTACCGGAAGGTACTTGGGAACGCGTACGATTTTAAGGTTCATCCGGACGGCCGGCTTTCGTACTATATTCAGAGCAATATTAACAGATACTACATTTTGGATTCTACCTATACACTGGTCGATTCAATTGTCTCGGTGCATGGTTATACACCCAACGAACATGAATTACGGATACTTCCGAACGGACATATGCTGCTGATCGGATCGGAAGTTCAAACCATCGACATGAGTAAATATGTTGCCGGAGGAAATACGCACGCATCGGTTCTCGGCAATCATGTGCTGGAATTGGATGCTGCGAAAAACGTTGTCTTCGAGTGGCGCTGCTGGGATCACTATAAGATCACTGAGAGCATTGATGCCAATCTTACCGATGCATTCTTTGATTATGTCCATATGAATGCCATCGACATTGATACGGACGGCAATCTTGTTGTTTCGTGTCGCAATATGAGTGAAATCACAAAAATCAACCGCACAACGGGCAGCATCATGTGGCGGTTAGGGGGAAAAAGTAATCAGTTCACATTTTCGAAGGACCCGAATACATTCACCTATCAGAACAAGCCATTAGCGTTCTCCTACCAGCATGATATCCGCGCAACATCAACCGGAACATATACTCTCTTCGATAACGGCGACCTCCGGACGAATAAGTTTTCGCGGGCTGTTGAGTACAAAATTGATACTCTTACAAAGTCAGCGGAAATGGTTTGGCAGTACAGAAATACTCCCGACTTCTATTCCGGATGGATGGGAAGCGTTCAACGTCTTCCGAACGGCTCTACGCTTATCGACTGGGCCGACCAGTCTGCCCCCAAGGCGACCGAAGTGGCATCAGACGGCACAAAATTGTTTGAGATGGATTTTGTGATTCCTGCCGTGAGCTATCGCACTAACCGCTCATTATGGAAGGGAAAAGCGAATGCTCCCTATCTGGTTGTCGAACCGCATCTTGATAGGATAACATTGTTCTTCAATTCCTTCGGCGATTCCGACGTGGTGCAGTATAATGTTTACGCCGGTGTATCCCCAAAACCTACAACGCTTATTGCCGCAAGCGGAAAATCATCAATTGATTTATCGACGCTGGAGAATGGGAAGCTATATTATTTTCGCGTAACCTCTGTTGATAGCAAGGGGCACGAAAGTAATTACTCGAACGAAGAGAGCATGCTGGTGAAATATATTCTGCCCGGCGATAATTTACTGCTCAACGGTAATTTCTCCCAGGGTATTACCCATTGGCAATTGGATAATTACGATAGTGCAGTTTCAAAAATGTCAGTACTGCAAACCGGAGAGTGTTTTCTCTATATACAAAAAGGGGGAGCCTACGTGTGGAGTGTACAGTTTCTTCAGCCGAATCTCGAAATCGTCTGGGGGAAGAAATATATGTTTGAATTTGACGCGTATGCATCCGCACAACGCACGATTGATGTGAAAGTAGAAATGAATGCTTCTCCCTATACGAATTACAGCCGCACAAGCACGATCTTGTTGCCGGTTGTGAAAAAGCATTTTTCTTTTCCTTTTACCATGCAAAATCCGACCGATTACCGCGCAAGGGTTTCGTTTAATTGCGGAATATTCAACGCATATGTTTTTTTATGCAACATTGCCCTGTACGAAACGATTCCATCAGCGGTTAACGATCTCTCCGTGGCAGTGCGGAATACACCTATCCTTGGGGATAACTATCCAAACCCCTTCAATCCGTCAACAACATTAAGATACAGTATCTCTGAACGAAGTCATGTCCGACTTTCTATTTATAACACTCTCGGGCAAAAAATATCTGAGTTAATCAGTGAAACAAAAGATACCGGTTCTTACGAACATAGTTTTAATGCATCGGAGCTTTCATCGGGGATGTATTTCTACAGGATTGAAGTAATATCAGTACGGAATACAGGAAAAATATTTGTGGAAACGAAGAAAATGGTGCTAATGAGATAATGGTAGATAAGGAAGAGTAGCAACAATAAACGGAGACTCATCATCTCCGTTTATTATTTAATAGCAGTTATCAAAAACGTAATTATTATTTTACACCAACAGTTGATCCCGTATTGGCGGGGGAACTCGTGTTACTTCAAGCGGTCAGCAAGACGTCGCGCGGAGAATATTCCATTTGAAATTGTCGCACGAACTGTATCCAAACCTGTTGTTGAAAATCTAACGCCTGTAAAAGTTCCGGAGAATCTTCCGCTTACAAACTCCCCAACAGAACCATAGGTATCTACATTGGTAGTGCCGTTGATGCCGACATAAAGAGCAAATACAGTCGGACTTTCCAGGAGAACAACAGGATCACTTTCGAACACAGTCGAGTCCATCGCAATTGTTTTTGCTTGTTTACCCTTGAACGTTAATACGAGGTTGAAGGTAGTAGTATCTATTTTCCCGCTCAGGACAATTGCCGTAGTATCCTTGTTGGTGAAATATACAGCACCTATTGAGTCTGATGCAGGACTGGTGATTGTCACTGTTTTATTTTTGTACTCTCCGCCATTAATAACAAAGCTGAAACCATTTGAGGTTTGCAGAGTGGATGCACTGGCTGGATTATCAGTTTTATCGCATCCCTGAAAAAAAGCAAAAGATATTATTAGCAAAGGTAAACTTTTCAAAAGAAATTTCATGCATTAACCGTTCATTATAGTTTGAGATTTGTTATTTATGTTGACAACGTTTACGAAGTATAAACTAATCAAAATTGTGGTCACGGTTTGTAATAAAGGTCACACAATACACAGAGACTCCTCAAAAAATTTTATATATTCGCCTTCCGACCAACGATGGCCGGGGATGGAGCTGCGAGCCTGCCTAAGGTCAGGCGGAAAACAGCATTTTTCTCTGATTATGAAGTGTAAGATATTTCGTCGCGAAGGGACCCTCGAAAAGTCCATAAAACCTCCGGGGAAACGATGATGTTGAACTAGTTTTTTAGAAGCCTTTGACGAATATTCTTGGCTATTTTATCACATAAATCCGCATATTTCGTTATCCGGATTGAACTTTTTACCGGTTAAAGTAGTCTAAAAGAGACAGAAAGAGCAAAAACACGATTTATGAATAGAATTTAACCATTTTTATTACGTCTAATGAGAACTACTTCACTATATTGATTGTTCAACTAAGTATTGAATGCAAATACTGATAAATAAAAGGGAGCGTAATGGCTAAAACAACAAAGCAGTATACAAACAGAGAGAGTAAGTCGCTGGATAATTATTTGCACGAGATCGGTAAAGTTGAATTGCTGAATCCCCAGGAAGAGATTGAACTTGCAAAGCGGATCAAAAAAGGAGATCAGGCTGCACTCGAGAAGTTGACGAAGGCGAATCTTCGGTTTGTGGTGAGCGTGGCAAAGCAATTTCAGAACCAGGGATTATCGCTGGGTGATCTGATTAATGAAGGAAATCTTGGTCTGATTAAAGGAGCAAAACGGTTTGATGAGACACGCGGATTCAAATTCATTTCGTATGCCGTGTGGTGGATCCGTCAGTCTATTTTACAGGCGCTTGCAGAACAGTCGCGTATTGTTCGCCTGCCGCTGAACCGCGTCGGAGATTTGAATAAAATCAGCAAAGCATTCAGCCAGCTTGAACAGGAATATGAACGTGTACCGAGCACAAGCGAACTTGCAGAAGAACTGAATATGTCTGTTCACCAAGTATCGGACACGATGAGCATTGCAGGAAGACATATTTCTGTGGACGCTCCTTTAACCCAGGGTGAAGAGAACAGTCTGCTCGATGTTATTAAAGATGACCGTCAGGTGGCTCCGGATGCTATCTTAATGGATGAATCTTTGAAAAATGAAGTGAAACGGGCTCTTGCAACATTGAATGATCGTGAATCCGAAGTGATTCGTTTATATTTTGGATTGCACAAAGAGCATTCTCTTACCCTTGAAGAAATCGGAGAGAAATTCAACCTTACACGTGAACGCGTACGCCAGATTAAAGAAAAAGCAATTCACCGGCTGCGTCATGAATCGCGAAGCAGAAATTTGCGGACCTATTTGGGTTAACAAGGTAAGTGAAACACGAGAAGTGTATAAAAAAAACGGAGCCTCAGAGCTCCGTTTTTAATTTACCGTTCTAAATCAATTATTGATTTTTACACTACCTGCAGATATCACACAATCATTTTCTTCTTTACGATCGGCTTTGATACAGAGCCACTAACGCCGCACCGATAGCTTGCGATAATTCACCCAGCGCTGCCGGGACAATATTGATGCGTCCGCGCTGTGCCGGCCAAAGATATGGTTCCATTGTTTCACGCAGAACTTTTAGATACCGACCTCTGAATGCATCGGTTGTAGATTCAGGATCCATAAGACCACCGCCGATAACAACAAATTCCGCATCGAGTATCATGGTAAGAGTGGCAACAAGCAAACCCATCGCCTTCGCCTGAAAATCAAAAATCTCCACTGCAAGCGGATCACCTTTCTGTGCCAGTCCGCGCAGACTCAACGCTTTTTCTTTTGCACTAAGCGGTGACTTTGCCAGTTCGTGACCTGGATACTTTGCCAGTTTTTCAGTCAGTAGATAAGGGAGACCTGAGATGGTTGTGTACACTTCGGTGCATCCCCACGTACGACCGCAGCCGCATGGATACGCTTTGGTATCCAGAAGATGAAGCGGTGCAGGAATGTGAGCAGCTTCCATACCGGCTAATGTATCGCCATCAAGCGGCAGTCCGCGAGCATCGATAAATGCACATCCTAAACCCGAACCGGGGGCAAGCATAACGACGGAACTTTTTTTGTTGCCGCGCGCATGCTGTGCTTCGGCAACGCCGCCGTAATTGCCGTCATTCCCGACAGCAAGCGGAATAGCGCGTCCGGCGCGTTTGGCCAACGCGTTACTATAATCCGTATACACATCCCAACCCTCAAAGTTTGCCGGAAGGTTGGCCGGCCGGTCCATCACGCCGTATCGTTTAAATGTTCCGGGCATTGCAACACCAACACCGGCTACCTGATCCCACGTGAGGCTGTTGAGATTCAAATATTCATTAATCCCTTCCATCCACCCAGCAACAACCGCCGCCGGACCCGATTCAGAGTTCGTAGATTTCTGCAGCAATTTTGTCGATATGGTTGTGCCATCTTCCCACACGCCTCCAGTTTTTGATGTGGTTGCACCACTATCTGTTCCGATATATACTTGACGTTTTCCGTTCATCTGCTCACCTTTTTGTTATTCAATCATTTGCGAAATATCATTAGGGAAAAATATATTCCATACACAAACAAAATAATCAAGAAATAATTGCAAAACCTTAAAAAACATTGCGACAGTGCGGATTATTCCGATGCTTCCCGGAGGAAGAGAATCATCCCCAACTTCAGAAATTTTGCAGATAAAGAGACTGAAAAGTCTGCGACATTATTAGAAATTGAATACCTGTGAGAATGCATAGTTGAGACTCTATTGTCAACACACAAAGAGATGTATTGCTGTTAAATGATGCCTTCACAATATCATCCGAATCTTGCAAGACATTTAAATATCAGTTTAGTAATTTCTTTACATTTCCTTCATGCGATTAAACCCATCAGCAATCTATTTCACAACAAAACAAAACTAATATCAGCCAGTCAAAATTGTTACAAAAAAAACGGAGCCTAACCAGCTCCGTTTTCTATTCTAAGGAAGATCACAATTAAACATATCCTTTCTTAATCGCCTTTGCCACCGCTTCCGCCTGAGAGTGTACGTGAAGTTTTTTGTAGATCTTTTTGATATGAAAACGGACAGTGTCTTTGCTGATATTGAGCGTCATAGCGATGGAATAATAGGTCTTTCCTTTGATCAATTCCTTCAGTATCTCCAATTCGCGATCGGTGAGGAGTGTTGAATCTTCCGCCAGTTTCTTCTTGTTTTGAAAAAAGAGGGTCACTTTGCGGGCGATATGGGAACTCATCGGAGCTCCCCCTTCGTATGCTTCCTGGATTGCTTCCAGCAGCCGTTCGGGATGAGTTTTTTTTACAAGATAACCGCATGCGCCGGCACACAGTGCGTCGAAGATCAGGTCGTTCTCTTCGTGGATGGTCAGCATGAGAATATTCAGGTCGGGCAATATTCCTTTTACGATCTTCACGCCGTCTATTCCGTTCATTCCCGGCAATTTGATGTCCATCAGAAGAATATCAGGCTTCAGATCCTTCACTTTCTTCAGCATGCTTTCGCAATCAAGGAAAGAACCGGCACAGGAGAATCCCGCTGCTTTGTTAATCAGTAATGAGAGTGATTCGTTGATTATTTTATTGTCTTCTACGATAACGACTTTGATCATTGTGCGGATACTGCTTTCCTTAAATCTTTCCAGAAAATTTTATCATCGAACCGTTTCCGGCGCTTGATTGTATGCGCAGCGTGCCGCCGATGGCAGCAGCGCGGTTCTGCATGTTCTCCAGACCGTTCCCGTTGCTTCGCTCATTAACATCAAAACCTTTTCCATTGTCGTACATCGTAATGGTAAGGTATTTGCCGTCGATCTCGGTGTTGATCGAAATCTCCGAACAACCGCTGTGTTTGATCGAATTGTTGATCGCTTCTTTAAATATAAGATACACATTCTTACGGTATTCCATCGGTAAAAAGAATGTTTCCAAGAAGTTGAGATTGTTGATATGCAGAAGGATCTTTTTATAGGAGAGGATCTCTTCGTATCCATCCTTCAGTTTCAAGAACAATTCATACAGCGAATCCCGCTTTGGGTTGATCAGCCAAACAATATCGCTCATATTCTCGATGAGCGCGCGCGCAATGCCGCCGATGTTCCTGACAGAATCTTTAAAAATTATGGGATCATCTGTTTCACCGTGATAGACCATGTCGCTCAGAAGGGAAATTTCGGTAAGGCGCGTACCGATATCATCGTGAAGATCGGATGCGATCTTCAAACGGAGCCGTTCAATTGCCAGCAGATGCCGGATCTGAACATAAACGATCGAAACGATAGCGGAGAGGATAACGATCACCAGCAAGGAGATGAACCACCATGTTCGCCAAAAGGGAGGGGAGATAATGATGTCGATTGTTGCGCCGTTTCTGTTCCAAATACCATCATTGTTCGACCCGATGACCTTAAAAACATATCTTCCCGGATCGAGATTGGTGTAGGTGACAAAACGGCGTGTTCCCGAAGAGATCCAATTTTTATCGAATCCTTCCATTTTATATGCATACGTGTTCGATTGTGGCGAAGAAAAATGCAAGGCTGCGAACTCGATGGAAAATACATTCTGACTGTGCGCCAGTGTAATGGAGCGTGTTGCGTTGATGGAGTGTGAAAGCGGAGAATTCTCTCCAACGCTGACGGATTGATTGAAAATCTGAAAATCCGTGAGCACGATCGGAGGAATATGGGGATTATCCCTGATGCTGTCCGGATAGAACATATTGAAACCATTAATGCCGCCGAAATACATATATCCACGGGAATCTTTGAAATGATCATTTCCGCCGAACTGATTGCTCTGCAACCCGTCGCCGGCTGAATAATTTCTGATCTTTCCGGTTCCCGGATGGAAGCAGGAAAGTCCTTTATTCGAACTCAACCAGAGATTCCCTTTATCATCCTCAAGAATACCATAGATGACATTGTTCACCAGCCCGCTGTTCTCATCGTAATGCGTGAAACTGTTTTTCGTTCTGTCGAATTTATTCAATCCGTTGTTCGTGCCGATCCACATGGTTCCGTTTCTGTCTTCGTGAATGCACCAGACGTTATTATTGCTGAGACTTGTTGTATCGGCGGGATCTTCAAGAAAATGTGTAAATGTTCCGCTCTCCCGGTCGAACTTATTAAGACCACCGCCAAGGGTTCCGATCCACAGCGTTTTGTCCTTAGTCTCATACGTTGTATAGACATAATCGTGACTCAGGCTTTTAGGATTGTTTTGTTCCTTCACATAGAATTTTACTTTTTCTGTGGCAGGATCAAATTTGTTCAATCCGGCAAGCGTTGCAAGCCATAGAGTGCCGTCATCATCCTCTTGGATGTGAATGATGTCATTGCTGCTGATCCCGGTGGTGATGTTGCCGTTCCGCATATTGTGGAAAATATTTTTCGACCGGATATATTTGTTCAAGCCGCCGCCGTTCGTTCCGATCCATAATGTTCCCTGCCGGTCTTCATTGATCGAACGGATATAATTATTACTGATGCTGAAAAGATTCCGGGGATCGTGCTTATAATGAATGAACCGTTCATTCTTTTCGTCGAATCTGTTCAAGCCGGCGCGTGTTCCGATCCACAACACTCCGCTGTGGTCGCGGTATATTGCCGTGATCTCATTGTTACTGAGGCTGAACGGATCGTGCGGTTCGCTTTTATAGTGCAAAAATTTAGCAGCATTCGGATCCAGTTTGTTCAATCCTACATCCGTTCCGAGCCAGATGATGCCGGTACGATCTTCATAAATGGACCAGACGAAATTGTGGCTTATACTGTACGGGTCCGCGGCATCGTGAACGTAATTGATGAATGAATAGTCCGTTCCGTTGTTTAGCTGCACAATTTTATTCAAACCGCCGTCGAGCGTACCGGCATAAACGGTTCCATGATGATCTTTCAGAAGAGTCCACACATTATTTCCGCTGATGCTTTGTCTGTTCTGCGGATCATGAAGAAAACTTACCGACGTATGCTTTTTCTTATCGAAGAGATTCAATCCGTTATTGGTGCCGATCCATAGACTGCCGCTATCGTGATCAATAATCGACCAGATATAATTATTGCTGAGACTTTTTTTATTCATTGGATCATTCCTATAGACGGAAAAATATCCCTTTCCTGTCTCAAACCGGTTCAATCCATTGTATGTTCCGATCCAGAGAATTCCCGGTTCATACGTTGATTCAAAGATCGACCAAATAACGTTATTGCTTATGCTGTTCGAGGATGAATCCGAGTGAGTATATCGTATGAAACTGTCGTTACGGAAATCATATCTGTTAAGTCCATTATTTGTGCCGATCCAGAGCTGACCGGCTGCATCCTGAAATATCGAGCGGACATTGTCGTTGCTGATGCTTTTTTCATCCTTCGGATCGTAGCGGTACCGTGTGAAGCGTTCCGTGCTTTCATCAAATTTATTCAATCCGCCGCCGAGCGTGCCGATCCACAAAAATCCCTGTTTGTCTTCAAAGATTCTGACGATGGTATTATTGCTGAGCGTGTTTGGATTTCGCGGATCGGATTTATAGACAGTGAACGTATATCCGTCATACTTATTCAGCCCATCCAGCGTGCCGAACCAGAGGAATCCTTTGCTATCCTGCATCATGGAGAACACAGAACTCTGGGAAAGTCCTTGTTCAATGGAGATGCGGTCAAATTTTACTTTTTTTGTCTGACCAAACGTTAGCGAAATGACCACAAGGATCAGCATTCCGGCGGATATTTTTCTGCAGAGATTTGGCAATATTTTCATACTTTCTATAGTCAAAGCAGCACAGTGTAATTGTATAAAACAAACAACACATCCTAGAGATTTCAGACGTTAGCGGTCATTCCCCAATCGGGGTTTATTCACAGCGAGCCGCAACACCAATGTATATTTTAATAGAATAGCGATGAAAGTTAGTCTTTTATTGCAGAATGGTAAAGAAAAATTATATGAATATTGTTAGGTCAAATGCACATATCCGGTGGGAAGGAGATTATTGATGAAAAAATCAGTTGTGATGATCGGGGATTCGATCACTGCCGGTTTTGATACGAAGCGATATTTTCCGGAGGATACGATCATTAATTACGGTGTTTCCGGAGACAGCACTGTTGAGTGTCTTGAACGAATCAAGAAAGAATGGTTCCACACTCAGCCGGATGTTATATTTTTGTGTATCGGAACGAATGATCTGGCAAGAGAGCGAACGGACGAATTCATTCTGGTGAACATTCAGAATATTGTCGGAGCGATCCGCCTCTTTGCGAAAGGATCAACGATCTATCTTACTTCAATCTTCCCGACAAGAAAAAATGAACCGAGGCCCAACGAACGCATCAATGAATTGAACAATAAAATTGAGCAACAGTCGGTTGAACTTGGCTGCACCTTCTTCGATCTGCATGAACATTTTACCGATGCTCTGGGAATGTTAAGAAATGAATTCACTGACGATGGACTGCACCTTACTGACGAAGGTTATACGCAGTGGAGCAATGTTCTTTCGAAATTGATGTAAAAATACCTCGTCCATCGTCCCGCAAAGACCACGATACATTATTTAAGGAAGAGCATACTTTTTGTTCTGCTCTGCTCTGAAGTTTGTATCCGGTAGAAATACACCCCGGCAGAAAGACCCGACGCATCGAAACGGATATGATACTCTCCCGGAGTCTGGCGTTCATTCAGCAGATGCTTTATTTCGGATCCCAGGGCATTAAAGATCGTTACGGACACGTTCGATTCTTTCGACAGCGAATAACGTATGATCGTTGAAGGATTGAACGGGTTGGGGAAATTCTGAAACAATTCAAACGAGAGATCTGATGTTCCTGATGCACGGCGGTTTACTGATGTCACCACATTCGGATCGAATGATTCAAACTTGATCGCATCGGCAACAACATATGAATTTGTTTTTGCCGCATCGGAGACCGTTACTCTATCCGCCGATGTTCCGCTGAACTCATACGTACCGATCCGTTTCCACGATGACCCGTTTGCTGTCTGGTCAACGCGAACGGTGTCGGTTCCACCATTTCGGGTAATGATGAAGGGGGTATCAGTGCTTCTGTTTGAACTGGAAACCCACCAGCCGTACAGATCATAAACAGCTTTGGCAGGAAGATGCGGCCTGAATTCAAATGACGTGCTTCCGGTACCGATGCCGTGCAGCATCGATTTTGTTGTTCCCCAGTATCCGGGATTGGCGCTTTCGAACCAGCCACCGCCGATTGCTGTGGCGCTCGTATCACCGGTATCAATGATCTTTTGAAATAGCGGATCTTTGGGGAGGTTCAGCGAATCGGTGCTGACGATCGCAAAGATCGACGGCACCGCCCGTTGTTCGGAAGGGGAATTGATATACTGATTTTGTACCGCCATCTGTGTTGATCCGCCGCCGTCCAAGTTGATTGCGCCGACACAACCCAATCCTTTCATGATCTCGGCAAGTTCCGTTAATCCGACTCCGGCACTTCCTGTCTGTCTTCCGTCAGCAGTCATTATGATCACATGTTTGTCCACCGTAAAACCAACCGCAGTTCTTGGGTCGCCGTTCGTCTCGCCGACGCCTGAGCCCCACATCAGTTCCTGATTGTATGTGACGTTAATGGTATTATCCTTAATCAGCATCGGACCGCCGCCGATTCCGACGAGCAGATCGGAATAGACTGTTCCAGCACTTTTGAGCGGTACCGATCTTGGTGTAGGATCGTTGCTGACATATGGAAGCGGCTGAGGAAACGTATAGATATCGGTCATCGCATTGCCGAACTGATAGATCCAGTCGACGTTCAGTGATCTGTCCTTTTTCATCCCGAAGAAACTGCGGATGACCGGGTAGGATAAGGAGTTTCTCGTTACAGATTGTACGTTTGAGGCTTTCACTTCGTTCGGATAGATCACCGCCGAATACGGCACGCCGCCGCCGAAGTATCCGCCGTTGACGGCTGCATACGCACCAACTGTTGCGGTGAACGAAGGAAGTGTCATGCTTGTGCCGGAAACATACGGCCGTACCGCCAGTTTGGAATTATTGAGATCGGCATCAAGATACCAAATGCTGAGAATTGGGGATGTTCTACTGCCGTGGAACACTTTTATTCCTTGCGGGAGTATGTAGTTCGCCGTAACATCCTGCCAGGTGATCGTTTGCGGAAATACGAATTGAGAAGACAAAAAAAGGAGCACGAGAAATTTTTTCATAAGGATTTTTATTTATGACCGAGAATTATTTCAACAGTAATAGTTGCCTCTTTCACCAACGAGACATCAATAAACGCTGATTGAACTTCTTTTCCATTTACGTTAATAGATATGATCGTGGAATTTACGCCGTCGGGATTTGTAACAGTCAGCAATATACGTTTGCCTCTGAATGAGCGCTCGGCTTTGAAGGATTTCCAATGCGACGGAATATTCGGCGCGAAGGTGATTCCGCGCAGACTGGTTCTGAAGCCAATAATATAATCCAATGCAATGCGGTACATCCAAACTGCTGTTCCGGTCAGCCATGAGTGACTTGCCTGATTCTCTGTTTCATGGTCCGGACTGGTAAGATATTCCGCAAAGACGTACGGTTCTGTTTCATAGCGGTCGATATTTGCGGACGAATTGAACGGAAGCATTTTCGAATAAATATCAAAAGCGGATTCGACATCGCCGTTGATGATTGATGCGAGGATAAACCAGGAGGAGGCATGATTGAAGACCGCGCCGTTCTCTTTTTTCCCGGGAACGCATCGGCTGATCAATCCGATTGTATCCTCGACTTCGGTGTATGAAGGCCAAACAATCTGAATACCGTACGGAGTGCCGAGGTGCTTTTTGGTTGATGCGAGCGCTTTGTCGGCCCGTTCCTTCGGTGCAAGACCGGAAATGACAGACCATGTTTGCGCGTTGATGAAGATCTTTCCCTGTTTGTATTTATGGGAACCAACCGATTCACCATTGTCGCGGAACGCGCGCAAATACCATTCACCGTCCCAGCAGACATCGTTGATCACTTTTTCAAGTTTAGTATAGAACTGTTCCCACCGCTGACGGGTTGCGGTATCTTTGCGAAGATCGAGCAATTCGAATGATTTTTTCAGCATGTAGCCGAGGAAAAAGCCTCCCCAGACCGTTTCCCCTTTTCCAAGTGGACCGATATGATCCAGCGTGTCGTTCCAATCGCCGTTCATGATCTTTGGAAGTCCGCGTTCAGTTGTTGCCGAGATTGCAAAGTCCAATGCTTTCACCAGATGTTCGTACACCGTGCCCGAACCCTCGTCGTAAAATGTGACGATTTCGTCCAGGATGGAAAAATCGGCAGTTTCGTTGAGATATTCTATCAGGCCAAACGGGATCCACAACGGCGTATCGGAGTGGTTGGTTTTTTCTCCGCTGTCGGTCATCTTAAAGAAATTGTGCAGTGTTGAACCGTTCTTGAATTGAAACCGCAATGCGTTCAGCAACCGTGCCCGTACACGTTCGGGATTTGCAATCACCATTCCGAGAATATCCTGGAACTGATCGCGCATTCCTGTGCCGAATAACAGTCCGCCGTGATAATAGCCGGAATTCCGCGCCATATCGAAAGTGACAGCGCATTGGTACTGATTCCAGACGTTCATCATTGCATTCATTTTTTCATCCGGAGTTTCCACAGTAACATGTCCAAGATATGTATCCCACTTTTGTTTCACCTGCTGTAATTTATGATGGATCGTATCGATCTTTTTCAGTTCATTCCATTTCACGGACTCGAATGGCTTTTCTTCACTTTTTGGGACGATCGCCAAAATGGTGGCAAAGTCAACGGATGCATTTGCTTTCAATTCGATCTTCGACTGAAGGGCGGCAACAGGATCGCCGGCCGTGATCTCGGTGTTGCCCATTGTACCAGTCTCAATGGCAATAGGATTTGATTCAGACCTCCACCGGCCGATGAATGTATCCAGACTGCCGTCAAATCCTGTAACAGGCAACGTACTGGTGAAATAGAGTTTATATTTCCAATCGATGTTCGGTTGTACAACAGAAACTTTTTTATTCAGCACCCAATACCGGCGTGTTGAGACCAGTGTCTCATGTTCTTTATCAAAATGGATATCGGTGAAGTGCTTGTCGTTCGGCTGATTGATGATGTCGTTCAATGCATTCCCCATCATCAATTCGGTAAACGAATAGACCTCTAATAATCGTTGAGCGCCGGTAAGATCTGTCAGACGCACGCTCCATATTTCCGCGTTCACATCTGTCGGGACAAAATATGTGATCTCGCCGCGGATTCCGTTGATCTCGGTGGTGATCTTTGTGTATCCCTGACCGTGCCGGCATTCGTACTTGTCATATTTAAGATCGATCGTCGGCGCCCAGCTTAATGACCAATATTTTCCCGACACGGTATCTTTCACCATAACGTAGCGGCCCGGACGATCCCACGGCAGACAATTATAACGCATGCGCGTAATGCGGTTATCGCGCGGGCAGTCAAGAAAGCTGAATCCGCCGCCGGTATGCGAGATCAATCCGCCGTAATGTTCATTCCACATATAATTGAACCATGGACGGGGAGTGCGGGGATCGGTGATGACATATTCTCTGTTGTTTTCGGTCAGGTGACCGTATTTATTATTGATCATTGGACAGTCTGAAAATTATGAATGAAATTGAATTTGTATAGTTTGTATTTTTTTTGATTCTACGGTAATATCAAATGTGTGATGAGCGCGCACGTCGATGGATGAAATGAACTTCTCTTCCAGAGTCAATAACGAAGCTTTGTCCATGGCGAATAATGTTCGAATGCAGCCCGACAATCTGTTTTCGGTTGGATTGTAGATCCGCAGCACATACACATTCTTTTCATTGGCAGCGTTGTTTTTTATTGCGCTGAAGATCAATTGTTCCGGTTCTATTTGAATGAATGATGTTGAAGAAGGAACCGTTCCGGAAGTTCGTCCGGTCTGGACCAGACGGAGCGCATTGTTGAAATTCAATGCTTCTTTATAGACATTCCCTTTATCCCAATCATGTTGATGCGGGAAGAATGAGAGGTCAAATGTCTGTTTGCCAAGGCATTGCGAACCTTTTTGATATGTGTAATCCTGGCGGGAACTCGGGGCGATGATGAATTCAAACCCTCGGAGCAGCGTGATGGCCAACGTCTTCTTTTTATCATTCAGCACTTCGTATTCCTTCAATCCGTTCACCAATACAGCTGCGCCGCGTGTTCCATCAGTAATATCCACAAAGTGATGCATCGGAAAGTCGTACATCGGTTGTTCGATCCACTCTTTCGTATTCGGCCGTTCCAGTGTACGCTTCACTACATCAAATTGTCCTTCGCCGTAGGAAAATTGTGCATTCAGCGAAGTGGGGAACATCATGCGCAGACGATGACTCTCCGCCGTATTATTGACGTTCACTTTAAGATCGACCCGCTGCGAACTCTTTGTCAGCGTTACGTACAGTTCAATCTCCACAATGCTAAATTGCTTTGGCTTTGAGCTTCGGGCTTTAAGATCGACCGGTAGTTTCAGTTTGTGAAGGATTCTGCATGTTGCGCTGAGCGGTCCGTTATCAACGATCGTGATTTTCGGTTTAGATTTCAGTGTATCTACGCACGGCTTCACTGATTCGTGCACCCAGGCATGTCCCGCTTCTCCTTCATCGAAGAAATATCCGATCTCTTTGAATGCAGATTTGTTGATCTTATCCTGCACGGTGAATGTTCCGTTTGAATGTATCTTTACTGAAATAGATCCATTCTCCAGAATTGGCAGTTTATTTCTGAGCGCAGCGATGGCGGAGATATTCTTTTTCGATGATGTTCCGGAGGGAATGATCTTAACGGTTGAGTAACCAAAGGGAGGAATGTCTTTCAGATGAAGGAGAGATTTATACCGTCTCATATTGAAATACATAGGACGGTCGATCATCTGTTCCAGCACCGGTTGGAAATCGAAATTACCGGTGTGCTGAATTTCAACGAGATTTCCTTTTTCATCAACGAGATCAAAATCTCCCTTGTCGAATTCTTTCGGAATATCAATGACCGACTCGACGATCTCGCTGCGCTGATAATTGTTCGGATTGAACGCAACGAGGAATAACTCAGTATTATCCTTATTGAAACCGGACATATCAATATGTTTGACAATATGTTTGACAGACCGCTCAAAGACCCCTTTTGATATTTCGACAGATTGTTTATAGCGATGCATCATATCATCGTGAATCTCATCGAGACTGCAGCCGCCGATGGAATCATGGGCGGAATTCTGCAGGAGCAATTCCCACGCAATATCGATATAGGAATCATTGATGTCTCTGCCGAGCATTCCGGAAAATATCGTGAACGGTTCGGCGTAGAACTGCAGCCAGCGTTCGGCATCGAAGTTTTTTTGTTTCAGGAACATCCGCGCCGATGTCGTGTATCCGTATAAGTTTCCGCTGCGCCGGTCGAACTGCGCGCTCCGGCGCTCTCCGGTAACGATCTTTAATTTGTGTGTATCGACACTCTCTATCAATCCCTTTGCGTATTCACGTAATGTGCTGTGAACGACATCGATGTGAGGCATCTTCTTTTTTATGTCCTGCAGAATGCGCGCCGTTTTATGATTCGGTCCGCTCGAATCGTGTCCTTCCATCCAGATGACGTGTTTCGTTGTAAAATCACCCGCCTGGTCTTTGATGATTGCATTCACCTGCGGTTCGATCAACTCGGGATGATAGAGATCCAGCGGCTGAATGATGAAAAAGTCCTCGTCATGCTGCTGAGCATCGGCGAAATGGAAAGGAACGCCTCCGCGCGACCAAGGGTATTCCACATCCGCGAATCCTTCGTTGTGAATGACCGGACGATAAATGTAAAAATAAAAATTATAGCGGGGCATGGTGGAGAAGCGTGATGTTACCGACCGGGTGCCGTCTGCACCTTCCCACAGGAATTCCGCTTTGGGACTGTCTATCGAATTGACACCTCGGTAGAACATGATCAGATCGATACCGAACTCTTTATAGATTTGCGGCAACTGGGATATCTGACCCCATGAAAACGGGGAGTACCCGACTTTTGAAACGCCGCCGTGCGCTGCACTTATTTTATGTCCGAGTAAAAGATTACGGATGAGATTCTCTCCGCCGACAAGGAATTCGTCCGGCAGAATGTACCACGGTCCGATCAATAACCTGTCTTCCTTAACAAGTTTATTGAAGCGTTCCTTCATGTGAGGCTTTGCTTCCAGATAATCCCTGACAACAATGGACTGGCTGTCCAGATGGAAGGCCCGGTAAGTCGGATCCTTTTCCAAGATAGAGATTACTTCGTCGATCATTTCAACAAGCATTTGCCGGTTGCGCTGGAAAGGGAAACGCCATTCGCGGTCCCAGTGCGTATTTGAAATCACATGAAATATTTTTTTGTCCATAGTTCTAACGATATACGGAGAAGTTACGATTTGAAAAAAAGATTGTATGAAAGAACGATCTCGGGAACACCCCCTGTGCAAACGACCGCAGCCGCATCAAAATTATGGCCCTTCGTTTGAGCAAAAGGAACGGCAACGCACCGGCCAATACCGGCGGCGCGGATGGCAATCGTTCCGCTTTCGCTGTCCTCGAAACCGATTACGTTCTTAAAGTCTGCAGCAGGAACATTCAATTGATGAAGGGCAATACAGTAGAGATCACGGTGCGGTTTCAGGCGGATCTCGGTAGAGTCGCTTGCGGTAATAAACGCGTCATAGACATTCCTGTAACCGGACAGTTTTTGCCGTATCAGTTCTTTCCGTGCGGATGAGATCGCGAGGTCATTCAGTTGCGTTGTTAAAACATTGAAGACCTCGCCTATGACGATATCCGCCTCATAAAAGATCGACGATGTGACGATAGCAATTTTCGCGGGATGTTTTTCGAAATAAAGGCCTAATGATTTAATTTTCTTTTTTATTTCTGCCGGATCAAGGATGTCAAATTGTTTTCCTGATTTTACGTGGTAATCTTCAATAAGTCTGTCGGCAAGATTTTCCGCTTCGTTTCCGAGCCATCCTTTCAAAAGACAGAGAAGAAATAATACACCCGGCATCGGCTGGATCAATCGTTTGTTCGGGTCATTGAAAAGTTCGATGGAAATATTCTTACTTTCGCCCCTTTTAATGCGCTGCAATATCTCATGGTACCGTTGGTAATAAATATCGATAGCAATCTTAACAAGGTCTGTTTTGAACAACGAAGGGAATCTGTCGGAAAAGCGCTGGAGAAAATATTCCGATATTTCATGTTCCAGATCTGCAAGGGAAGTATTCTTTGCCGAGAGATCCTTATAAAATCCATCACCGAGGATGCCGGAAAGATTCAAATTATTGAGATTGATGATGACTTCTTCTTTTCGTTTGCTGTCGTTGCCGGAAAGAAGGGTCCATATTGCTGCGTAGAAATATGATCCTTTAATATTCTCATCAATAAGTAAAGAATGATATTTGGTGATAAGATATTCCACATGTTTGGTTGTGCTGTTCCCGATGATATGCGGGTAATCAAGGGTGTGATCAAGTCCCTTCCATGACTCTGTCGTCATCTTCCCGGACATCTTCCTTATCATAAACTCGAGCGAATGGATGCAGAGTTCTTCAGTTGTCGTTGTTGTGCCGTCCATGTCCATCACCGCAGCGGAAAGAGAATCCAGCGGGGAAGTCAGTTTCGGCGCAAGGGGATACAGTTCGAATTCGGGATGGATGTATTCCGGATTCTTTACGACGGCAAATTCGTCGGAGAGATTCTTTAATAGTTCAGCTGCGTTATGTTTATCGATTATCTTCTTCATTGTCCCTGTTTAATTAGCAATAAGTGCAATTCCTGATATGAGGATTTGTTGAACTTCTTTTTCCGATTCGCCCTCTGCATAAATTCGAATAAGTGGTTCCGTTTCGGATGAACGCAACAGCAGCCATCGGGTTTTTCCTTCGAGATTGAACTTTAATCCATTGACAATTCCACGGCTGCTGTAGAATTTGAAAATATTCTTCACTGAAAATTGTGAAATCTCCGCAGGT
The DNA here is from genome assembly GCA_903861125.1 of uncultured Ignavibacteriota bacterium. GTDB lineage: Bacteria > Bacteroidota > Ignavibacteria > UBA10030 > UBA8401 > UBA8401. The sequence continues at coordinate 39,119 of CAIOTF010000003.1, read as the reverse complement.
GGATCTTTCTCCATTGCGGGTAATTTATCATTCCGATCGTCATGATGATACGGGTGATCTATCCGATCATAGAATATCCGGCCAAACTGTTTTCTTTTGGCATCAACGTATTCGCTCAGCCGCTTAAAAGGGGAGGAAGCAAGCATCTCAATAAATAACAGTGCGGAGAGAATACCGTCACGTTCCGGGATGTGTCCTTTAAAACCATATCCGCCGCTTTCTTCCGCACCGAAAGCTGCATCCGTTTCCATCATCTTTTCGCAGATATATTTGAATCCAACCTGTACATCGTGAACCGTGCAATCAGCGGAACCAAAATGTGTCTGAAGAAGGTTCGTCACGGAAGAGGTTTTGACGATGTCGCCGGGGAAATTTTTGCCGTTCTTAAGAAAATCCGCAAGAAGAAGTATCGTTTCCTGACTGCTGAGCCACTCTCCCGTATCCAGTAAAACGCCTAACCGGTCGGCATCTCCGTCCGTAGCAACGCCGAGGGAAAAATTATTCCTCTGCAATTCCTGCTGCAAGGGGATAAGATTTTTCTCTATCGGTTCAGCTAATCTGCCTGAAAACGTATCATTCGGTATTTCAAAAATTGTTTTTGCAGTAGTTCCAAAGCGCGACAATAAATCCTCAATGATGGTTCCGCCGGCTCCACTCATGGAATCGATCACCGCCGAAATATTGCCTTTCGCGATCGTCTGGAAATCAACGATCTTCCGGAGGTGTTCCGTATAAAGAGTGAGAAGATCTTGAGTAACCAGTTGACGTGCGGATCGCTGTATCGGTGAACGACCAATCAGCGCTTCGACCTTGTGTGTCTCTTCCGTGAAGAACGGACCGCCATAGGCCGCTTTGAATTTGATACCGTTGTATTCCGGCGGATTATGCGATGCGGTCAGCATTACGCCGAAGTCCAGCGACCGTGCTTTTACGAAATACGAAACAACCGGAGTGGGGATCACTGTATCCGATAAAAAATATCTGATTGAATTACCATCGAGGATTGAAGCAAAAAGATGGGCAAATTCTTTCGATCGCCGTCTTCCGTCATATCCGATGACGATGGATGGCGACGATGAACGGTTCTTAGCGTAATCGGAGAATGCCTGAGCAACAAGCGAGACCGAGTGTTCATTCACTTCGCTCTCAAGCAAACCGCGCCATCCATCAGTGCCGAATATTATATTCATTAACGATAAAATTTACTTTTTGGAAATATTGTGTGAAATGAGATCCCGAACTGTGTTGTATTCGATCTCTCTGACTGCTCGGTGAGATTTCACCGATAGCGCCGCTAACGCACCGCATGCCTCGCCGGTGGCAGAAGATGTCGGTTGAATTCTTAATGCACTGTGTCCTTCACGCGTGGAAGAAATACACCTTCCCGCGGCGAGTACATTAGTTGAATTTTGTACCAATAAGGCTCTTAGAGGAATCTCGTAATAATCCCCTTCGGCAAGATGTTCCATCCGGCTGCTTTCATCTTTCTGTCCGTGGATATCAATGCCGTAACATCCCCGCGCGACCGCATCACGGAATTTATTTCCGTGCTTAATATCGTCGCCGGTGACAGCATAGTCGCCAACAGCCCGGCGTGTTTCACGTACTCCCACCTGCGGGGCCGTTTCGATCAGATACGAATGTTCGAATCCCGGTATCTCATTCTTCAGCAATGCAACCACCTGATGTACTTGTTTCCTTCCGGCCAGTTCCGCTTTTGTCAGATCGATGGATGATGAACCGTCCAGCTCAAGAATGTTTGATGTATTAAACGATCCTTCCCCTGATTCCGGAAGGGTGGTAAAGAAGATATACTGAACTTCGGGAGAAAGTCGCTGTTCCTGAATCGCTTTTTTCACGGAGCTGAAATAGCCGGCAACCGAAATAATTTTGGTCAGATTGAAATTATAATCCATCCAATCGAAGAATTCATTCTTATTGTTCTTCGCATACTCTGTCGCTTTCACAAGATCGATATTGCCCATACGGAAAAACAATGTCAATGCCTGGAGTAATCCCGTTTTTTCATCACCTTTCACCCACGGCAAATTGCCAAGAAATAAAAGTTGCGCATCTCCGGATGTGTCTATGAAGACCTTTCCTTTGATTGTTATTTCTCTGCCGGACGTGAAAATGGAAATAGATTCGATTGTCGTATTGTTTTTCGTAACGCCGGAGATAATACTATGCAGCAACAAGGTGCATCCGGATTCTTTCAGGAGATGAAATGATGCCGATCTGAACGAATTGGCAAAAAAACCATTATCGATCATCCCGTGCTGTTTCCGCATTTCCCGTTCAATATCTTCAAACACGCCGCGAACCAGCACTTCACCCTGAACCTGATGTTTCATGAACGGAGAGACCATTCCTGCAGTGGACATGCCGCCGACAAAACCATACTGTTCGACGAGCAGAACCGAAACGCCAGAGCGTCCGGCTTTCACGGCAGCAGCGATGCCGGCGATACCTGCACCGACAACGATCACATCATATTCTGAAAGTAATGCCATGCGGTATTAACTGTTCTTTAAGGATTGAACGAACCATTTCGTGATTTCCGTCGGCCGTGTTATGGCAGAACCGACGACAACGCACCATGCACCATGCGATTTCATCTTAGCCGCCATTTCGGGCGTATTGATTCTTCCTTCTGCGATAACAGGAACGCTCAATTTTTTTGCCAATGCAGAAAGAAGCTGAACATCGGGATAGTGATCTTTGTTCTTGGTCTCCGGCGTGTATCCGCTGAGTGTTGTTGATACGCAGTCTGCGCCGGCCGCAACGCATGCGAGTGCTTCCTGTTCGCCGTCAATATCGGCCATGATAATACAATTATAACGCTGTTTAACATTCGCAATAAAATCCGGTCCGGAAAGATTCTCACGTTTGCGGAACGTACCGTCGATGGCGATGATCGTTGCGCCGATGGACAGCAGGTTTTCAACATCGGAGAAAGATCCGGTGATACGGACATAACCGTCGTCAAATGATGACTTGATCAAACCGATCACCGGTAGTTTAACCGACTTAATGATCATCTTTGTTTTTTCAATTCCTTCGGAACGAATGCCTGCTGCACCTCCCTGCACCGCTGCCTGCGCAAACAGTGTTACACCTTCCGGCGTATTAAAAGGGGAGTTTCCTTCCGCCTGGCAAGAGACGATCAGTCCATTTTTTAATTTTTGAAAAACATCATTCATAGTTATTTTTGTCGTCGTAAAGATATTCTAAAATTTATTAAGAGCCGATTCTAATACCGATCCCCTTTGAAATTGGTCGGACGGTTTCATGGAAGAACCGAGAATATCATCAATAGTTGAGAATGTATTTTTGAAATTATCTCCTCTTTCCAATCCGTAGATAGTCTGAGCGCCGAGAGGGAGCACTTGGATCCTGCTGTGAGAATCTTCCAGAATTTCCCGAAAAGTATTCAGCAGATCGTGTGTTTCATTCTCCGCAAAAAGCTCATCCTGCGAATTCAGTCTCAAAGAGATCCAATATCTTCCGTCGGACAGTTTCACTGTTTTTGCGATTTTTCCAAACGGCAAAAATTTATCGTTCAATGGACGCGAAATGAATAGGTTGACACATCGTTCTTGTATTATCCTTTTTCTGTTCAGCAGTACGGCTCCATAAAAATCTTCCGAAGCATCGACTATTTTTTTTCCGGTTACGGCCGTATTGCCTTCTTTTGCTAGAAGGGAAACTTCGAATATTCCGTCACCATTCATTACAATCTTTTTCGGCGTAACGTGAAAGTAAAGATGAACGGATGAATTCTCCACTGTTTGCTGAAGAACGAATTTTACCGACTCAGGATTGACGATTGTTCGTTCAAAATTTTCGGGTGCTATGGAACGATAGATCTCTTGTGCCAACCCCTGTAATTGAGTTTCATCGACATTCTGGTAACAGTTCAACTGTTCAGTAATACTGCCGCCGGGGAAACCGAACATATTTGTCAGTAGAACGGAATATCCGGCGAGCGATTTTTTGACCGCAAAAATGATTCCCGGAATAGTAGTCCCGAAAACGATATAGTCATATGTCGTATTGTTTATCACGCTGCGGTCTCTTATTTATTTGGCGCGGCAATCACCACGATCTCTTCGTCGGGCATTGCTTTTGAAATTTCCAGATCGACCAACGCCATGATCTGTGATTCTTTAATCAGGCCGGTGAGATCGACGACTTTTGCCGAGGTCAGCAGATAAATGTTCGGTACCAATGCGCCGGCATCGCCGAATGTCGTGAGTGTTTCGATCATCTCTTTGATCTTCGATTTTACAGCTCCGTGCTGCACTGAATCAACGATGCAGTCCTTGATCTGCAGTTTTATCGTCCCTTCTTTATCGATCACCCGCAATTGCTGGCTTTGTTCGTTCACCAAACCGAAGAATTTCTTCCGGATATCTGTGGAAACAACCGCGTAGAGGAACGATGTCCGTCCCGCAATTGACACATTGTCCTTATCCGTCCGAAGGGATGCGGCGCAGATCGTGATCAGTTTGTCTTCGCTTAACTTCTGAATATCAATGTCCTTCGTTCTCAACTCGCTTGTACCCATCGCCGAGGCGATCACTTTTTTGTTTTTGCTGTCTATCTCAATGCTCACTTCGATGGAATCCGGAACGGCTCCCATTCCGATCACGGAATTCACCGCTTCCTGTCGCAACGAAATAATTTCGGATTCGGTCGGATTAATGATGTTCTTTTCGACGGAATCCCTGATCATTCCGAGCGCTGCGCCGATGGCGGAGATCACTTCCGAATTATCGGCGATCATATGAGGAACATTCATGGAATTTGCCGTGAACGGAACAATTGCCGATGCGCCGCCGCCGCCGCCGACGAACTGCATCATGTCCATGTCGAGTTTGTATTCCCGCGCCAACTGATGGATGACCGGTTTGATCTTATCAGCGGCAATAGAAAGGATCTGTTCAGCAATTTCCTTTGGCTGTTTATGGATCATCCGTGAAAATGATCCGAAGAATTCCTCGATAGCGCGGGAATTCGCTTTTCCATGTCCGGCAACTTTCACAAGTCCTAAATAGTTTGAAGCTTCTGTCGGCGTCAGTGCGAATTTATTGCGATGCCCATTAAGCGATACCGCAAGATAATCATCCGGATCATCGCTTACCGGTTGTATTTTTTCGATGCCTGCATTATGGAAATCAAGATTTGATGTGAATGCAATGTAATGCAGCTTTGCAATATGCGCGCTTCTCGGACCGACATCGACGATCGTATTATCGCTGAAACGGACCAGCGATCCGCCGGCGATCCCTAATGTACGTACATCAAGCGTATGAACATACAAACGGTTGCCGCCGATCTGTGCACTCTTTATTTGCGGTTTTCCGTTCTTGATGATGGAGATATCCGTTGACGTTCCGCCGACCTCAAGGAATACACCGTCCGAAACTTTAGCATACATCATGGCTGCGGTAACGCCGGCCGCAGGTCCCGAAAGCATTGTAAGGATTGGCCGCTTATGCATTTCTTTGATATCCATGATGCCGCCGTCGGACCGCATCACCATCAGCGGAGCGTTGATGCCGCTCTTCCGTACGGCTTCCTCGGTCATGATTGCGGTCTCCAGCATTTTGGGAAGCATGCTCGCATTGATTACGGCGGTTCTTGTTCTTACGCGCAGTCCGTACAGTTTTGAGATCGAACTTGCTGCGGTCGCCTTGAAACCCATCGATTCCGCAATGCGAACAACAAACTCTTCGTTCGCCGTATTATCAACGCCGAATGCTTCGGATGCAACGATCACGGTTGCGCCGGACGCGGTTACTTTCTGCACCGCTTCGGTCACCATCGCTTCGGTGATCTTCGTTCCTGTGTCGATGAAATGAAAATGTGTATGGAGAAATTTTCCCGGAGCAAGTTCGATGTTCCGCAAATTGGTCTCGCTTTTTGCCCGGCGTCCTTCTAGACCTTTTCCCATGCCGATAATTCCGACCGTTGCAACATCTCCTTCGAGCAATGCATTTGTTGCCTGAGTTGTGGAATGAGCGATCAGAATAACCTCGCCGGGATCGATCGCCGATGCTTCGAGAAGCTGATGCATCGAATCCACAACCCCTTTTGCAACGCCTTCCTGAGCTTGATGAGTGGTAAGCACACACGCTTTGCCGATGATCGCGAAATCAGCGATATCAATCGCTACAGCGTGTGTGAATGTGCCGCCGACATCAATTCCAATCTTAATTTTTCGTTTCATTCTTTTTCTGTGAAATTACATGAACATGATGGCAGAACAGGTCAATCCTAACAATGCAAGGATCCACGTATAGGGAATAGTATTCCAAAGAATTTTTTGCACATCAATTCTCATTTCGTTGGCGAGCCAGACATTCTGCGTGTTTGTTGGATCGCTGACACCCTGGATATGACCGACGCCGAGCAGCAGTCCCATCACAGCGCCGGGATTTAAGCCGCTTGCCAGAAAGACTGCCGCTAATCCGTATCCCATGCCCCACACATTTAACGGCCCTCTATATAATGCAAGCGGTGCGGCAAGCGTAAAAATGAAAACATATTCGAACGGATTGGAAGGAACAATCTTCATCATCAGCGGTTTAAGGATCAGCAGAACCGGCCAGCCGTCCGGATAAGCTGCTACGGGAGTGCCGGGTCCCATGATGGCAACAAGAAGCATACCGATGCCAAACATCAGTGCAACGGCCGGCATCACTACCGCACCCCCTTCGAACATCGATTGGATAAAAACGTTCAATCTTCCCTTTTTATATGTAGCGATGTAGGTGTAGATAAGACCGACCACGAACGAAGCGATAAAATCCATATTATATAGAAGGATCAGGAGTAAAGGAATTGCGGGGGAGAATATCGTTATCCAATGTACTTCCTGAGAATGTTCATTTTTTTTCAGCAGCAAACGTACGAACGCGGCAACAAAAAGCAGAACAATCCCTGCGCTGATCATCCATGTAAGGATACTGCCGATGCCGGAAAGTGATTCGTTGATCATGATTCGGGCTTCTTCGTTCAACAGCATGTTGTACGAATAAAGAATGATTCCTGCCAACGCCAAAAACAGCAGATTTCGGGAAATTATTTTTTTTATGTTCAAATTATTCCCGTCTCGGTATAATTGCACGGTGATGTAGACCAGTGCGGCAGCGAATGAAATGCAGAACATCACCAGCGCGAACGGACGAATCTGATCGACCGTTAAGCCCATCACCGAAATATAGACGGCCCAGTTACCAACATTCAAAATTCCGCCGATGCTCAATCCGAACAAAAATATCCCGACCGTCGTCAGCGGTCCGATTCCAACGGACGACATAATAGGAAGCACAATAGTTGCCACCATGATGATCGCGCCCAGTCCGCCGAGTGTGCTAAAAAGAACGATGATAAGAGAAAGCATCACAACGGCAATGATCCACGGATTATCGCCGGAAAGTTCCGCCCCTTTTTTTATGAAATTTTCCGCAACCCCTGTTTTTTGCAACAGAACGCTCAGCATGCTTCCAAAGATGGAGATGGTATAGGCTGTTGATAGCTTCAGTGAACCCGTACCAATCACGTACCGGACCGTATCGGGGAGGGAAATTCCTCCTGTCAGCGCAATGAGAACTGCCATAATGGGCAACGCGATGATTGCGGGAAGTTTCCGCAGAAACATCAACACGGCCATGATCAGGAAGAATGCGATCAATAATGTTACTTGGATCATTTCCATTCAGTCATACCTTACAAATAGTAGGTCTAAAATAAACAATTAGGTGTATAAAGAAAACTACACCATGATGTAGTTGAACTTCTGATGTAAATTCGGCAGTTTTAAAACGTTATTTGGCAGAAAAGGTATCATCAGCGGAACGAACATTACCATTCACGATCAATCGAAATTTATTTTTATTCAACAATCAGCAAATACATCCGGAGCATTGTATGACACAAAAAACTACACTTTTTCTTTACGTGATCGTTGTAATGATTTTTTCTGTGATCGTTGCACAGGCTCAAAACAGTGACTGGAGTTACCTTAACACCGTTAAGTTTCCCGTGAAAGACAGCATTGCTGCCAAACCGTATCTTATGACCATCGACCAAAACGGACGCATCTATGTGATCTCCTCAAAAATTGATGATGCGAGAGCACATAACGCAATTTATTACGCCAACAAAGCAGACACGGTTTTCAAATTATTCATCGACTATGATGTTAATGGAGATTCCGATACGTTAAAAGGAAATATCGGTGCGTTGCGCGGAATTTCGGTGTTAGGCAATGATGTTATCGCAACTGCTACCCAGCCGTATCCGAAAACAAAAACCAATACGGTATCAGCTCTCTATTATTATGTGAATGCCGATACGTCAACGGTGCAGCGATTCGGTTATAACATTTCGGGAGCGGGGTATGGAACATACATTAACGGTATGGACATGTCTAAAGATTCTATGATCATAACCGGTGTCGATTTCGGAACAAGTTTTCGCTGGTATAATTTGGGGAACACCTTCAAAAAATCAAGCAGAGGTTCTTATAATTCGCCGGATACAAACAATACGTCGGTCTTCAGCAATGCGACCGAACCGGGAGGTCCGCAATCGCTTGCTTTCGATGTGATCCGTGATGTCGCACTGGTTCCCGGTGCAAGTTATTATGATAAAAAAAGTCTGTTCTATACTTCGCGAAATTCAATTTCCGGTTCACAGCAAACCGGAGGAATCGCCGTATGGTCTGGAGGAACGCAAGTCCAGCCGATCGATTATACCGGCAACCGTGTAACAGATTTTAACGGATATCTCTCCTTTATCAATTCCTTTCCGTATGGTATCACGGTGGACGGGAAAGGGATCTTATGGGTGGCCGGTGTTGATTCAACGCGCCGCTGGGTAAAAGGATTCAAAGTGGACGGAGTTAATGCCGAAGCGCTTTATGATCTTCCGAGTAAAAATAGTATGGATGTAGCTAACCCGAATGGTGCTCCAATGGTCGGACCGTGCGACGTAGTGTTGAACAAAGAAATGAGTCTAGCCTATGCAGCAGACCGCTATGCACGCGCTGTTTTCCGGTTCAAAAGTTTAACGGTTGGAGTCAACGAAACAAACGGACGGATATACAATTTTGAATTGGGCCAGAATTATCCCAATCCGTTCAATCCATCTACTTTAATTTCGTATACGCTGTCTAAACCTTCGTATGTGAAATTAGTTGTTTCGGATGTGCTCGGAAGAGAAATAACCGTGTTGTCCGAAGGATTTACCGGTGCGGGAAAGCACGTTGAGGTATTCAATGGTATGAATAATCCCAGCGGCATTTATTTTTACACAATCATTACACCGGAATCCAAGATTACAAAGAAGATGTTGATGCTTAAGTAATATTTTACTTGAGCAGGAATCCAAAAGTTTTTTTTGGCACAGATACTCAATTACATTGTTCTCTGCATACCGTGATGTATTTTGCATGAGACTGTCATGTTAATATTTTGTCCGGCTATTCCTATCTATAACCGGCATCATACCTTAAAACAGTAATGAATAGAGTTAGATTATATACTCATCTCATTTTCGCTCTTTTCCTCTCAGCTCAATTCATTGTATTGGCGCAGACCAGCAAACTTGTCGGTAATGTTACCGATGGCGCAACGAAAGAACCGCTAATTGGCGTGAATGTGATCATTGTCGGTACGAACATCGGCACTGTGACCGATGTGAACGGACGCTATTCCATTTTGAACATTTCACCGGGTCGGTATCATGTTAAAGCGAGTATGCTTGGCTATGCAACGGTGCTTCAGCAGAATGTCGATATTTTCATTGACCGCACGACGACGGCAGATTTTCAACTGAGCGATGCAACAATAGAACTGAACCAGGTGATTGTTGTTGCCACCAAACCGCAAGTGATCCGGGACCGCACGGCAACGGCAACGACTATTGAAAGTTCGCAGATCAATTCCGCACCGATTGAAGGGCTTCGCGGCGCGATGGACCTGTACGCCGGTTTCCAGAAAAGTGCATCCGGCGAATACTCCGTCCGCGGATCCGGTTCGTACGAGTTGAATTTTCAGATCAACGGCGTGGATCAGGTCACCTCAAATACCAGTGCACCGGGAGAATTCGGCGCGGACAAAGCCAACAACTCCTGGAAGTTCGATGTGAATCCGCTCGGAGTACAGCAAATGGAATTGATCACCGGAGGATTCTCTGCGGAATACGGAAATGCTCAGGCCGGTGTGGTAAAAGTGGCAATGAAGGAAGGGGCTCCGAAATTGACGGGCGAATTCCGTGTTGAATACCGTCCGCCGGGACAATACCACTATGGCCAGTATTTGTACGATCATTCCAATTATGAATGGCAGAAATGGGGAACGCTCGATAAGTGGATGGCGAACAGGGACAATATTGCGCAGGAGTTAGGATTTATACCGAACGGCCGCTACGACTATCTGCTGAAGAATAAAACCGGAGCCGACACTGCTCTCTATAATCAGATCGTCGACAGTGAAATTGCCTGGGCGTATCAAACATGGGTGAAGAACCATGAACCGGGAGACGACAATGTTCTCGGCGTGTATGACTATCGAAAATTTGCATATCAGCGGTACATGTTCGGTTTCGGCGGACCGCTTGGCGGCGATCCCAATCTTCTTAAGTTCTATTTTTCGGGCGAGTACAAACGCAATCCTACGCGGCTACCTTCTCCGGAAAAAGTGCAGACGATGCAGAATTATATTCTCAGCGTTACATATCAGCCGATCCAGAATAATAAAATAAAATTGATGGGAAGTTATCAGAACTTTCTCGGCGGACTGTGGGATGGATCCGATGATATCCGTTGGTCAGGGCTGAACGGTTCGCCTCCGAATCCATCTAGAAAATACGATATCAATTTCGATCCGGTTCGAAGCGAACAGACCATTGCGCAGTCGATCAATTGGGTACACACGATCAATGCACAGTCTTTTCTTGATATCATGGTTGCTCATCAGCAGGAACGCTACGAACTTCCGTACATCTATCTTCCAAGTTACTCTCAGATCGTTGACCGTTTGGACAGTGCCGGTGATGTGAACGGATCGGTTCTCCGTAACGGCACGTGGTGGGAATCAAAATATTTTACTGTGCTCGAACGTGTCAGCACGAATTGGTATCAGGACAGCCGCACGGAAACATACAGCTTCAAAACAGATTATGCGAATCAGGTTACTCAGACTAATCTCTTAAAGACCGGTATAGCGGCTCATTACTACGATATGCGAAACACAGGCGTGTACGGCAGTTATCAGGCAAATTCGTATGTTGCCCGAAACGGTTTTGCGGAATATTACCGCGCGTATCCCATTGATGTTGCCGCCTATGTGCAGGACAAGATGGAATATTCCGGTATGATCGCAAATATCGGACTCCGCGCAGAGGTCTATAATTTCCAATCCCGGGTTCCGAAAGATAAATTCTATTTCCTTTATCCCGGTACGGACGGACCGACAAAATCAGGAAATCCGGAAACAATGGATTCCGAAACAAAATTTGTTTTTCAGCCGCGGCTTGGCGTTTCATTTCCGGTTGGTGTGGGAACAGCGCTTCGTATCCAGTACGGACATTTCGCTTCTATGCCGACATTCAGTCAGGCACTGTCAAACATGACGTATCAGGGATGGAACGGAATCGGTAATCCTGATCTGGAACCGAAGAAGACCATCAATTACGAGATCGGACTCCAGCAGGCAATTGGCGATGAATACCGGTCCGACTTTGTTCTCTATTACAATGACCGGACTTCGCAGATCGGATCGCAAACTGTTGCAGCCTTTACCGGTTCGCGCCAGCATTTTGTCGGATTTACGAATTCCAATGAAATGCTCAATTCCTATTCCACATATTCCAATAACGGATTTGGCTCAACGATCGGATTTGAAGCAACGTTTGAAACCATGGGCATAGATCGCTGGTCGTACCGGCTGAGCTACAGTCTTTCGCAGACCACCTCCGGAAATTTCGGTGCGAATATGATCTATCCGGATAACTCGAGAAATTATTCAACGCGCAATTATACGGGAGAATTTCTGGCGTCGTGGGACCGTACACATAATTTCAGAAGTTTGGTCCAGTACCGCTGGGCTGCCGGTGAAGGTCCACGGATCTTTGGTGCGGATATTCTACAGAATGCAGTGGCAAGTATGACATATACGGCACAGTCGGGAACGCCGTACACATACATTACTGATTTCTCTCTTAAAGATGCTGTCTATAACCGACGGTATCCGATCGAAACGAACGTTGATCTGAATTTCTCGAAGAATATCGTCATGGGCTCCGTCAATATCGTTATGGGCATCAGAGTGATGAATCTGTTCGAGAACAAAATACTCACGCCGCCGGCGAACAGTACCGCGTTGTATGATTGGGTTCAGCGTGGCGTTACCATTGCGGATGCTGGTTCGGATCCGTCGAGGGTCGATCATATTGTTGCTTCGTATGCTGCATACAGAAATATTCCGCGCCAGGTATTCTTTACGCTTGGTGTCGGTTTTAATTGATTGTGGTTCATTGTGTGTAATGATTCTATGAAAAAAAGAAATAACATACCAAAGGCGTTCGTTCTTCTGATCGTGATTCTCTTTGCGGCGAATGAACTTGTCAGTCAGGTCCAGTCATCACCGCTCATGGTGCTGAACCGGGGAAAACTCTGGCAGACATATTCCTATGGGAAATCCGGACCGCCGTTCGGTGATTGGGCAAAAAAAGGGATCGGGCTGGACTGGCCCGGATTCGATCCGACATTGATCAATGAGAATCTCGGCGGATCGGCATCATATCTTTCCACGGGCGGCATGTATGTCGGTGCAAAATGGAGCAAAGACAGTGTGATAACGGTTGACGATTGGGCGATGTATGCGGGATCAATTGCGGACGGCGCCAATTCAAAATATGTGGTGACGACGAATACTGAACTCTATCCCGGCGGAGAAAATTATTGGGTGCAGAAAGATGCACATGCCGGCGAGCAGGTGTTGAAGACGGTATGGGAATACAATAAGAACTACACCGATAAGAATGAAGAGGCATACAAACATATCCTGCCTGTCCGTGTAACGAGAACCGTTCATCAGTGGAGCGGATCGATGGCGGACGAAAATTATGTTATCGTCGATTATGTCATCAAGAATATCTCTCCGGAACTTCGTACGTTATTGCCGGCCGGCCGATTTGTTGCCGATACACTCTTTGAGTTCACCTCCATGCTGTCGTACGGTATTCATTGTAATTCGCGCGAATGGTCAGTGCTGTTTCCGGCTCTGACACCGGGGGCGCGCAACACGCAATTTCTTTATACGGCTTCGTCGAAAACCCTGTATGGTTACGCTGTGGATGATCCGACAACGCTCGGCACGGTGAAAGAAGATTTTGGTTTTGCCGCATCAATGGGACCACTGATTTTGAAGGATACACTTAACAATAAATATGCTCCCAGCGGAGAATATCTTGCTCCTGCATGCGCCGGCTTCTCACTATTATATGCAACAAAGAACAAAACCGGCGCGACAACAGCTGTTACGCAATACGGCTGGTCGGCTGCCGATCCCACAAGGGATCTTGGGCCTTTCACAAATACGCCGTCATTGCCGGAACCGATGTATTCAGTATTGAGGGATATCAGCAAGACCTACCATTTTGTTTCCAGTCCGCTCGACACACTGTACATGAAACGGTCGCGAATGTGGTCGCTTATGTCCGTGGGTCCCTGGGATATTTTGCCGGGGGATTCAATACGAATTGTTGTTGCCGAAGTGGTTGATGGGATTGATTACAGCCGCGCTGTTGCGTATCCGCAGGTTGCTTCAAACGTTGTCAATGCAGAAAGCAAGAAGGCCTTTAATGCATCCGTTGCCCGGGCAAAATTGACTTTCGATAATTTGTATGCTCATCCTAATCCTCCCGCAGCGCCAAAGATTACCGTTGACTATAATCGCGGCAGCCGAAGGATCGCCAATATTATTCGCTGGACGAATGATGCAGAAAATATTCCTGATGCATATGACGGATCGAAAAATCTTGCGGGATATCTTGTTTACCGTTCTGCGTATTTGCCCATCGGTCCCTGGAAATTGATCGACACCGTAAAGAAGAACGATGCGCGGTACTATTCCGGCGGCCGTTATTCCTATATGGATTCTACTGTTACGATCGGAGCAGGATATTACTATGCGTTGACGGCATTCAATGCAGCCCGCGCTGCATGGACCGGCGTACAAACACTGACGAATGTTCCGCCCATGGAAACTTCCATCTTTGCCAACCGCACATCAACACCGTTTGTCGCAACACTGCCGCCGACTCAATCAACGGACAATGTGCTCGTGGTGCCGAATCCGTTTGTGATCGGTTCAGGAAGATCACAGCCCGGAGCCGGAGACAACCTGCAGTTCGTCAATATCCCAAATCCGTGCACGATCAGAATTTATACTGTGCGCGGTGATCTGGTGAAAACGATCAATGTGGGTAATGATGTCGGAGCAATTGTGCCGTGGGACCAGGTTTCTGAATACGGACAGTTCGTTAAAAGCGGCATTTACATTTTTCATCTTGAATCTCCGTTAGGTACTAAAATCGGTAAGTTTGCAATTGTTCGGTAGATCAACATTGGAATTATGAATTCATTAATAAAAATCTTGCATCCGGAACAACGTAGTATAAGACGTACTTTTACATTGGCATTAGTGTTCTTCCTGCTAAATACTATGTGTGTGTCGGCACAGGAATTTAAGAAAACTGCAACGGCCGGTTTTGTTTTTCTTGAGGTTCCCGCTACATCGCGGCAGGCATCCCTGGGTGAATCCGGTCTTGCGTTGGCCGACGAAAACTCTTCGGCGGTTTTCAACAATCCTGCCTCTTTGGGATTCAGCGAGTACCAGCATTCTTTTACTGCATCCTATGCGCCGTGGATCGCAGATATTAAAAATTATTCGTCCAGCTATTCTGTAAAAACCGATGCCGGTATGTTCGCTGTCGGTCTTGTGCTTTTTGACTACGGATCCATGCCGCGAACAGTGGTCGCTCAGGACAAACAAGTGTTCGACGTTATTGGAACATTCGAGGCACAGTCTCTGGCGGCCGGCGTTACATATTCCAAAATGCTCACGGATCAATTTTCTTTCGGCACTACGCTTAAATATGTGCAGGAACGGATCGATAGTTACTCCGCAAGCAATGTTGTTCTTGATGCGGGCGTGCTCTATTACACCGGACTCGGTTCATTGAGAATGGCGGCAGCCATGCAGAACTTCGGTGCCAATGCAAAGTTCATCAATGACGAATTTAAAATGCCGGCGGTGTTTAAATTGGGCTTGGCGGGCGAACTGATCGGCGATGCAACTTCGGAGCACCGGTTGACACTAACCATTGAAGCCCGTCATCCAAACGACGGAAATGAAAAAGTGAATGTCGGCGCCGAGTATTCCTGGAACAATACAATTGCGCTGCGGGGCGGTTATAAGTTCTTTTATGACGAAGAGTCCTACAGCGTTGGTATCGGTATTAATCCGCAATTACCGATGCCGGTGATTGTTGATATTGCCTATGCCGATTACGGCAGGCTTGGCAACATTCTTCGTATGACATTACACGTTGGGATGAAATGAAAATAAATAGTTCAATGAATCTTATACAAAAAATATCGATCCATCGTACATACTTCCCGGTATTCTTGAGCATGGTTTTATTTCCAGTTATCCTGCAGGCACAATTACAGTCTATCACGGCTTTTTCGGAATATTCGTCAACATTTTCAAAACGGCTTGATGTAAAGAATGCCGATGCGGTCGGCGGCGGAATGGATGTTATCTATTCCATTGCTGACAATGTAACGATTGGTCTTCGTGCGGGGTACTATCTTTATTCGGTCAGCCAGACTGATCAGCTCAACCGCTGGGGCTGGAGATTCTGGAACGACAGGTATTTGAACAAGATCCAGGCAGATATGCGGGCAGATCCTTCACTTTCTACAATGATCGGTTCTGTGCAAAAAATGGATCTTATTCCCGTCTTGCTTCATTGCGATTATACTTTCACTGTTGCCGAAAATTTAACAATGGTACCGACGCTCGGTGCGGGTATGGCGTTCTATCAGCGCAGGTTGTATGCCGATGAAACGTGGACGAAGGTTTTCCCGGCGGCAGAGTATTCCTTTACCTACAGCTTTAGAAATTTTGCGCCGGCCAAGAAGGGAAATCCTGTTTTTGGCACCGCCGGTGTAACCGTTCGGTACAAAATGTTCTCCAGTGTGGGTATTATGTCTTCACTTCATTACACGCAATATCTTGAAACCAAAGACAGGTTTGGTTACAACGAATTTATTTTTACGAACGAATCCGGTTTCAGGCTCGGATTGGAATTCTTTTATTGAAGAGTATGATCATTTCAACATCAAAACCAGCATTATGGAATAGTCCATCCAAAGAGCGGACATCGCTCCGGACCAAAACGCAGTCCATGATCCGCAGAATACTACCGGTGATTTGCTGTATAAGCATCGGTGCATTCACTGCATCGGCTCAGGAGCATGCAACGGTTATCGGTGCCGGAGCAGTGTACGAATTACCGTTGGGAACATTACATGACCGTTTCTTAGCAACGAACGCCGGCATGGTCTATGCCGGAGCTGAAATCACACCTCATTTGACCTGGATCGGAAAATTTGAATACGCTGAATTTGGCACCGTGAATTCTTCCATGCTCAAAAAAACGGTATCGGTAGTGCAGGGAACAAGCGCACAGCAATACAAACTTCCGCTGCCGAAACTGACGATGAATTTAAAGACGGCTTCTGTTACCGCCGAAGCTCACATGAACATTTTGGGTTTTGATGGTTTGGAATCGAACGGTGTGATCGGATTTGGTTTTACCAACTGGGTGAATACCCGCAGTCAGTATTATGATTCGTTATACGTCACGAATGCTGCGACCGGAACGCCGGTAAAGGCTGCCGTACTCGCCGTGCCTTCAAACAGGCAGGAGGATTGGAGCGGAACATTTAATCTTGGTATAGAACTGTCAGGTAAAATCGCTGATCCTGTATGGTTCACCGTGGGGGCTGATTATAAAATGATCGTCGGCGAACTCTGGCAGGCGCTTGATCTTGATCTCGAAAATGTTGCCGGTATGCAGTTTATCTCGATCCGTGCCGGGCTGAAAGCCAAACTCTGAAATCTATTCACTCTCATATTCCCATTGGGTCATCCTACATTATGAAGCATTTTATCGCAACAATCATAGTACTGTTTTCTCTCCAGTTTCTCTTTGCCGGAGAAAAGGTCCGCGCCATCCGCGGTGTCTGGCTGACCAATGTGGACAGCAAAGTATTAAATTCCAAAAAGAACATCGATGCCGCAGTCGATCACTGCTCTGCGATCGGTCTCAATACGATCTTTGTTGTTACGTGGAATAAGGGTATGACAACATTCCCGAGCAAGGTTGTCGAAGCGGTTACCGGACGTGAAATAGATACATTATTCACCGGCAGGGATCCGCTGAAGGAATTGATCGAATCTGCTCACAAGAAAGAAATTAAGGTGATCGCGTGGTTCGAGTTCGGATTTTCTGCTTCCTATAAACAGAACGGCGGTACGCTGCTCGAACGAAAACCCGAATGGGCTACAATGGACAACGAAGGAAAACTTGTTTCGAAGAACGGCTTTGAATGGATGAACGGCTTCCGACCGGAAGTTCAGGATTTTATGCTGGCCATGATTATGGAGGTTGTCCGGAATTATGATATTGACGGAATACAAGGGGATGACCGGCTGCCGGCAATGCCCTCCGAAAGCGGATACGATACCTATACTGTTAACCGCTACCGTTCAGAACATCAGGGAGCGGAACCGCCGAAAAATTTTAAAGACACTTCCTGGGTGCAGTGGAGAGCGGATATTCTGAATCAATATATGAAAAGGATCTATACCTCTGTGAAGGAAGTGAAACCGCAGGTGTTTGTGACGATGTCTCCCAGTATTTATCCCTGGAGTAAAGAAGAATATCTGCAGGACTGGCCGGCTTGGCTGAAAAACGATTTTGTCGATCAGATCATTCCTCAGAATTACCGGTATGAATTAAAACGCTATGTTGAATCGCTGGACGAGATTGTTAACACACAAATCGATAAGGATAAACTCGACAGATTTTACCCGGGAATTCTTTTAAAGGTCGGAAAGTATTATCCGTCGCAAAAATATCTTGCCGCAATGATCAAGGAAAACAGAAAACGGGGCATTAACGGCGAAGTATTTTTCTTTTATGAAGGATTGAAAAAATACCCTACCTTCTTTAAGAATCTTTATAAAGAAAAAGCGGAATATCCATCAATTATACATTAAAGCCGGAGAGTCGTTGAAGAGAGTTGTTGCCATTCTTGCTTTTGCACTTACCGTTTCCAGCCTGTTCTCTCAAAACAAAAGCGAAGTCCGCGCTGCGTGGCTGACGAATGTAGACAGCAACGTCCTGTCGAGCGACGTGAACATCACGGAAGCAATGGATTATCTGGCATCGATCGGAGTGAATGTTGTTTTTCCGGTTGTCTATAATAAAGGATATACATTGTATCCGAGTAAGATCATGAACGGATTATTCAGTGCACCGGTTCTTCCGGGTTCTCCGTTCGTCAATAGGGACTTCCTTGAACGATTGGTGATTGAAGCCCACCGGAACGGCATTGAAGTGATTCCGTGGTTTGAGTTCGGTTTCTCAACATCCTACAGTCTGAACGGCGGCCATATTCTGGCAAAATATCCCGGTTGGGCACTGAAGGATAACACAGGAGCGCTGATCGTTGATAATGGATTCGATTGGATGTCTCCGCTCAATACCGGACCGCAAAATTATATGACCTCGCTGATGATGGAGGTGTTGGATAATTACGATGTTGATGGTGTGCAAGGTGACGATCGACTGCCGGCTATGCCCGTTGAGGGAGGATATGATTCCGCGACCGTTCAACTGTATAAGAATGAACATCTTGGTGCGGCACCGCCTGTAAATTTTAATGACGTATCGTGGATGAAATGGCGCGCCGATAAACTCACGGAATATCTTGGACGTCTGCGCGATTCCGTCAAGGCCCGCGGGAAGAACACTATCTTGTCTGTTTCGCCGGCGCCGTATTCCTGGGGATATCAGCAATTGCTACAGGACTCAAAAACATGGGTGCAGTTAGGGTTGCTGGACAATGTCATTCCCCAGTTGTATCAGTATGATTTCAGCTCATACAATCTTGCTCTCAATACGACATGGAATGATGTTGGTCAATATAATCCGCAAGTATTTACTGCGGGTGTTTTGGCAAAGGTCGGCACCTATGTTATAGATACAACCCTGCTGGGTCAGATGTTGACGGCAAACAGAACAAAAGGAACGCGCGGAGAATGTTTTTTCTTTTACGAAGGACTTCGTGAAAACACCAACCGCGTTGGGACGTATCTTAAAAATAAATTTTATCAGTCTCCGGCAACACTTCCGTATCGAAACGGGAAAGTATGGATACCCAAGGCAACCATTGTTAATGAGACCGATGGTTCAGCGTTGAAGACCGGAACGTGGACAGAGTACTTGATGAAAGGATTTACAGGTTCTATTATCCGCACTTCCGATACGGCAGCAGCTGCGCAGATACGTTATGGTTTTGCAGTACAATATTCAGCGTTTTACGATGTATACACCTATCAGACTCCAAATACTCCGTGGACTCAGAAAGCCAGATATACGCTCTATTCCGATACCGATTCAACAACAGTCATTGTGGATCAAAGCGATCTGACGAAAAAAGGATGGAATAAACTCGGCACGGTGTACCTTTCGGCGGGGAATAAAGTTGCACTGAAACTGGATAACTCGCAGTTGGAACCGGGAAAATATCTTGTTGCCGATGCGGCTATGCTCATGCTCAACCGGAAACGTTCACCGGATGTTGTGCTTGGTGTTGACGGCAGGTCAATCGGGAACATTCAATCTCCGACGGATGATGACCTTTCCAATAACTACCCAAATCCCTTTAATCCTTCCACTATCATTCAATACAGTGTCCGTGAAAAAGGGCACGTTGCATTAATAGTGTATGATGTCGTAGGGAAAAAAATTGCCACATTAGTCAACGAGGAAAAACCTGCCGGTCACTATCGTTTTACATTTGACGCCGGGAATCTTGCAACGGGTCTTTATTTCTATTCGCTGTATACCGGGAATTCTACGGTCACGAGAAAAATGCTTCTCGTTAAATAACATTGTCGGAATGTGCTCATCGGGAAATTGGTGAATGAAAATTTTTTATTTCTGCTTATTGCTGTTCGCTTCTTCGTGTCTCTATCCTCAGCGTCTCAAAGAATTCCGCGCCGTTAAGTTGACAAATGTGGACAGTAATGTTCTCTTCACTGATCAGAACATCGCCGATGCGATGGATTATCTGGCTTCCATCGGCGTTAATGTTGTGCTGCCGGTGGTCTGGAATGCGGCGTATACTCAATATCGAAGTGCGGTAATGGACAGTATGTTCGGTGTTCCCATCCACACACAATTTGCAGGACGTGATCCGCTTGAACGGATTGTTATCGAAGCACATCGTGTCGGCATAGAAGTGTATCCCTGGTTCGAATACGGATTTGCTGCGTGGTATTCCGGCAGCAACACGCCGACCGGCGGTCATATCATTCAAAAATATCCGCAATGGGCGCTCCGGACAAGCGACGGGAAGATCTGCAATAAAAATGGATTTGACTGGATGTCTGCGATCAATCCTGACGTTCAGAAATTTATCAATCTTCTCGTTAAAGAAGTGATAACAAAATATGATGTTGACGGAGTGGAATTTTCCGACCGCATTCCTGCCATGCCGGTAGAAGGGGGATATGATTCGGTTACCGTTGCGCTGTACAAGAGTGAGCACAGTGGCGCCGCACCTCCGGTGAATTATCAGGATGCAGCGTGGATGCGTTGGCGTGCAGATAAAATGAACCAGTGGTATGCAGAGGTCAGGAACATTATTAAGCAGAGAAGTAATAATTTATTTGTTTCCTCAAGTCCCAGTATCTATCCCTGGTCATATCAGGAATATTTACAGGATTCGAAGAGTTGGATCGATAACGGGATCGCTGATCATTTTATTCCTCAGCTGTACCGGTACAGTTTCAGCGAATATTCCTATGAACTGCAGAATGCCATTGCGCAGACAGGCGCGCAGAAAAAAAAGCTGTTCCCCGGTATTCTGATGAATATTGGTGTCGGCACGAATGAATATGTGATGTCCGTGGACTATCTACTGAATGCACTGAAGGAGAATAGAGCGAACGGTGTTATGGGTGAGGCGTTTTTTTATTATGAGGGATTAAGAAAAAATAATAACAGGCTTGGCGATACATTAAAGGGAACGTTCTACAAAGAGCGGGCTTTAGTTCCTGAACGCGGGGATAACGAATGGAGATTCCCTGCGCTAATAGTCAACGAAGATGATCCCGGAGCCGTAAAAAACGGTGCGTGGTTGTCGTATCAGATGAAAGGATACAAAGGGGGAATTCTCCGCACGACTGACAGCGTGCTAACATCTACACTTACCTACAATTTCAATGTTCCATATACGGCATTCTATGATGCGTATATTTATCGCGTCCCGAACACGCCGTGGACAATGCATGCGCAGTACACGCTTTACTCCAAAACCGATTCATCAACGATCATTATCGACCAGAGTGATCTTACAAAAAAAGGATGGGTTAAACTGGGTACCGTTCAGTGCGAGGCAGGAAATACAGCGGTGATAAGACTCGATAACAGTAAAAACGAAACGGGCAGATATACCGTGGCCGATGCGGCCATGATTATGATTAACAGAGCCCTCTCACCGGATGTGATCGCATCGGTGAAAGGAGATTTGAGCAGGAATGAAACAGCTCCTGATTCCTATGAATTACTGCAGAATTATCCGAATCCGTTCAATCCGGCGACCACAATTCAATTTTCACTGAAAGAGCAATCTGCTGTCCGTATCGTTGTCTATGACGTGCTTGGACGTGAGATTGTCCGGTTGGTGAATAAAGTAATGCCGTCCGGCAAGCACAGCGTTAATTTCTCCGCCGCTGCTTTGCCGAGCGGAATATATTTTACGCAAATGCGGACGGGGAATGTTGTTCGAAATATCAAAATGTTGTTGATCAAATAATATAAGGTCCGATTCTTTTTGTTCCCAAATTCCTCGCCTGCAAATAAATCGTGCGGACGTTTGAATGCTTGGTGCATAACGCAGTACATCATTCAATTATCAAAACAAAATAATTATGAGCACAACAATTCGCCGTGCCGATGCCCTTGATGCATTACGAGGTCTCGCAATTTTACTGATGGTTCTTTCGGGAAGCATTCATTTCCCTAATCCTCTTCCTGCGTGGATGTATCATGCACAGGTTCCGCCCCCTGATTTCAAATTTAATCCGGATCTTCCCGGCATCACATGGGTCGATCTTGTCTTTCCGTTTTTCCTTTTTGCTATGGGAGCGGCTTTTCCGTTCGGCCTTTCGAAAAAGATCGAGAGCGGTATGCAGCAATGGAAGATTAATCTGCAGATCGTTCAGCGGGGACTTTTGCTTGTGGTATTTGCCATTTTCGTTCAGCATACCAAACCGTTCGCATTCAGCGCCGATCCGACTCCGGTTGATTGGATCATTGGTTTGATTTCATTCTTTGTCCTGTTTCTTTTCCTTGTCCGTTTTCCGGAATCTATAAAAATAGTCTATCAGTATGTAATGAAATCGGCAGCGGCGATCGGAGCGGTTGTTATTTTGAGTATGATCACTTTTCCCGACGGATCGGGTTTTTCTCTGACGCGAAGCGATATCATTATTATTGTTCTTGCAAACGTTGCCGTTGCTGGTTCATTGATCTGGATCTACACGCGCAACAACATGCTTCTCCGGTTAGGAATTCTCGGTATCCTAATTGCGCTCCGCTTAACGCAAAATATTGAAGGAAGCTGGAACCAATGGCTTTGGAATTTATCTCCTGTGCCGTGGATGTATAAATTGTACTATCTGCAGTATCTGTTCATCGTCATACCCGGTACGATTGCCGGCGATCTTATCTACGGCTGGATCAATACACCGCAAGGGGAATCTGTTGAAACGGAAGGTGTGTCGCGAAGCGGAATGCTTGCTCTCTTTCTGATCATGAGTGCGTTGCTTGTTGTTACGGTGGCCGGTCTGTTCTCAAGAAATGTGATAGCAACGATCGGTACCGACATTCTCATTTTCGTAGCGGGTTTCGTTATCCTTCAGAAAGCGCTCAATTCAACCGAACGTCTTTATAAAACAATATTCAACTGGGGTTCATTCTGGCTGATGCTCGGATTCTTTTTTGAAGCGTACGAAGGGGGGATCAAAAAAGATCATCCGACCATGAGTTATTATTTTGTAACGACCGGTCTTGCTATGTACACCTACATTGCATTTTCCATTTTCGCGGATAGGTTTAAGAAATCAAGATATATCGCGCTGCTGATCGACAATGGCAAAAATCCGATGATTGCGTATGTCGCCGGCAACATCCTTGTTCTGCCCATTCTTTCGTTGACATCGCTTTCCACGGTGTTACATTATTTAACGGTATCTCCCTGGCTTGGATTTGTGAAAGGTCTCATCTTCACCCTGCTGGTGGCACTCTCGACAAGTTTCTTCACAAAAAAGGGATTATTCTGGCGGACATAAATAAATAATTGGACTGTTAAATCCCAACGCAGCGGATCAATCAGAGACAGTGATAGCTTAATAGTATCTGTAATTTCCTTCCAAATCTGACGAAAATCAGCAATTATCGAAAAACTACTCAATGATGTAGTTGAAATTAGTTCCGTTGAGTCGAATATTAGATACATAAATATCCGATTAGGTCATCAAACTATCATTACCCTCCAATTTTCATTGAAACAAATTAAAATATCTATTCATAATAAATCAAAAGGAGTACATATGAAGAAAACTATTCTGTTTTCTTTTTTCATGTTACTGTTCGGACTGATGTTTATTAGCACGACGGAAACACATGCTCAGAGCTCGCTGACAAAAGTATGGCTCGATACAGCCGGAACATATATCAACGGCGTTGCGGTTGGTCCGCAGTGGTTTAAAAAAGCAACCACCGGCAATAACGTGCGCGGTATGGCATACAATCCCGTAACAGGTCACGTACTTGTTGCGAGCCGTGATTCTGCCTACAATTGTATTATGATTCTTAATGGAGCAACCGGTGATACACTTGGTCGTTTAAATATGACCGGCATAGATACAGCATCGGCAACTCGTGGTGTCTTACTGTTCAACCGGGTCGCTGTTTCGAATGATGGAAAGATTTATTCCACCAATCTTCAAACATCTATCAATGCCATCCAAAGGATGAAGATCTATCAATGGGATAATGAAACTGCACCTGCGCGAGTTGCTTATGTCGATGGTGCACCGGCATTAAAATGGTCAGTTCCTGCAGGCGTTCCATGGATGAAAGCAAGTGGCGACCTGGTACGCGGAGTTGCTTTGTCTCCGGATGGATCAAAGCTCTATGTAGCGTCCCGTGAAACAGGATATAATGCCGTGGTTATCGTTAACACTGCAACGGGCGACACAATTGGAAGATTGGATAATACCGGAATTTCCGGCGGCGACAATATTATCAGCAGGGTTGGCGTTTCCGGAGACGGCAAGGTGTATCTTTGTAATCTTCGTGTGACACCGACTAAAGTGAATACTTTTAAAATATATTATTATGCATCGGACACCTCGAAACCTGTCGTAGCCTTTTCGGATTCTGTTTATGGAAGACAAGGTGACGCTCTTGCAGTTGTTGGTAGCGGAGCATTAACATTTGTTTATGTCGGCGGTAACGGAGTACCATCGGGTGCCAGTGGCACATATGTGCATATCTTCCAGGCTTCTACCGACAATAATGACACGTTGACTCTTGTTCGCGCTGTGAAAGCGGATGGATATTCTGGAGCATTAGGGCTTGGTCCGAATACGACAGGACTTGGAGCATTCTGGATCAATACTAGCGGAAGGCATGCTGCACTGTACGATACAAGCGGTGTGAAACTGGATTCAATTCAAGGTACGGTATTAGGGACAGGAGTGACGACTGCAAAACCCTTCACAATTTTAGGAAACAAATATATCCTCGGATATGATTACACGGCGAAAAAAGGATATTTAGTTGATGTCCGATACTCCGGGATAAATGCCCAGTCGGCATTGATCACTCCGGCATCCGGAGCAAATGCAAATGGTAATGGTACCGGTGATGTACTTTATAATCCAAAGGACACAACGATTCTTGTCTTTGGGACGAATAATGGTATATACGTCTATAGTTTACGACCGGCATTACCTGGCGTGCGTCAGGGAGACGCTTTAGCAGTCTCTGGTACGGGAACGAATAGATATGTATACGTCGGTGGAAATATTGCAGTTTCTGCCGGAACATATGTCAATACGTTTAATGCAAATACGGATACGACACTTGTTCTTTATAAATCAATCTTTACAACCGCATATCCCGGTGCATTAGGTTTTGGTCCGGTAGCGGACGGATTCGGAAAATTTTGGATCAATCGTTCCGGCAATGCGGCGGTATTGTATGATACAACCGGATCGCCGCTGGATACCGTAAGCACGGGTATCGTTGCCAGTGGTGCTTCGACTGCACATTATTTTGAATTCAACGGTCGAAAATTTTTAGGAATGATTGTTACCGGCAGCACGCCTCCTTCGATCTTGAATGTTGTTGATATCACGAACAGTAAATCAAAATTTGTCGTTGCCAAAGATACTCTTGGCAGCGTTGCAAATGCAAACGGAACAGCAGAAGTATATTTTGTTCCCGGTGATACTGCGTTGATATCGTTAACAACCAATAACAGCATTAAAAAATCCGGCATACGTTCTTCGAATGCTTCCTTTACCTTTATCAGCCGGTCACCATATGTTCCTAAAGCCGGTGAAGCTGATACGGTATTAGTCAAGGTTTTGTCGATGGCTCCCTTGTCGGCTGTGAATATTACTGTGAACGGTTACAAAACTGCTTCAAGCGATCTAAGTGCGGATGAAAATAGCACTGTTACAATGTCGCATACCGCAGATCAAGTTTTTAGCGGAGTTATTCCGGCATCGTATAATAGAAATGGACGCAGAATTAATTATTCGGTCAGCAGTAATAGTGCAGCGGGTGTTGTTTCCCAATCCGCTGTTTTTTCCGGATACTTTGCAGGGACCACGCTTCTTTCCTATAAAGGCGGACCGAGAGATATCGATTCAACCGGTTTTTTAATGTGGAGCCAATACGCAATTCGAGTGGCAGGTGTTGTAACGAGAGAAGACAGTATTGCTCAGGTAATTAATCTGGATGTTGTTGTGCAGGATTCATTGGGTGGAGCTACAATTTTCAGTCCGCTATATAATGGTGTGACGGGATTGAAAGTAACACGCGGAAAAAAATATGAAGTAGAAGGAAAGATTGCTGCAAACTCCGGGAACTTCCAGATTCGTGAACAAGCCACAGGACATCCGACTCCAAAATTTGTCGATCTTGGTCCCGGCGTTGCTCCGACACCGGTAAGGATCACACTGAACGATCTGAAGTATCTCGGACGCGGCGAAGAGTTGGAAAATGTTCTTGTTGAGATTCTGAATGTGAAGCCGACTGTTTCCTCGCTTCCTTGGCCCGATCTTGCGGCAGCGAGCACCGGCACAAACATGACAGTGACCGATAACGGAACAGATAGCGTGACCATGCGTGTCTATCATAACAAGAGCGATCTACGCGGAACAGTGATGCCGTTCCCTTGGAAAAAAGTGATTGGTATTGCCGGTCAATTTGACGCTACGGCAGTGAAAGATTCGTTCTATCAGTTCAATCCCCGGGATCGGGCTGACTTTACTCTTCTCCCGACACTTCCGCTCACGTTTGAGCCGAACAATGTTGAATATGCGTTCGTTGATTTCAGCGGTGCAACAGCAACACGGGTTCCGAATCCGCAGGTTGGCGGCATCAACACCAGCGCAAATGTGATGAAAGTGGTAAAAGGGGCCGGAGACCCATGGGCCGGTTCGTATCTTACGCTGCTCACTCCGATCCAATGGGGCGACAGAAGAACATTTTCCGTAAAGGCATATATGCCGAAAGTCGGATCGAAACTTCTCTTTAAGGTGGAAAATCTCTCTAACGGTGCGATCAACATGGAGAAGGAAGCCGTTTCGACCGTTGCTAATGCATGGCAGGAATTCACTTTTGATTTCACCACAATTGATACAAGCAAAACGTATCAAAAAATTGTTATCATTGGCGACCTTGGAACAGTGGGCGATGGTTCGGCAAACTTTACGTACTTGATCGATGATATTAATTTGATCAAAAGTGTTCCCGTTCTGCCGCTGGACTTCGAATTGAACTCGATCAATTATATTTTCACCGATTTTGACGGCGGAGCAGCGACCAGAATTGTAAATCCGCAAAGCAATGGTATCAATACAAGCGGTTTTGTGGGCAAGATGGTGAAAAGTGCTGGTCAGGTGTGGGGCGGTTCATACCTCTCGCTGGCCGGACCGATGAATTTTTCGGCGAACAAAATATTTTTAGTAAAAGTATTCATGCCCAAAGTGGGAGCGAAGTTACTTCTGAAGGTGGAGAACCAAACGGACGGCGCTGTTAGCTTTGAACGCGAAGTGATAGGGACCGTAGCAAACGCATGGGAAGAACTGAAGATTGATTTCAGTGCGATCGACACCAGCAAGCGATATCAGAAACTGGTATTTATCTTTGACAACGGCACGATGGGAGATGGTTCAGCGAACTTCACGTATCTGTTCGATGATATCCGTCTGTTGCCGCCGCCGCCACCGGTTATTCCGTCTGCTCAACCTGTCTTCCCGTTGTGGGCAAAGACCAAGGCAGCCGGTACATTCCCGCTCTCGTATATCAATGCAGGAAACTATGAACGCGGTATGGCTGCGGGTGTTGTTGAAGGTAAAAAACGAGTATTTGTCGTTTCCCGCTCCGGCGGACCGAAGATTATTTCGTATGATGCAGTTACCGGCGACAGCGTCGGGGTATTGTTCCAGAGTGCAACACCGACCAGCGGAACATTCCCGCTGAACGCTGTGGAAGTATCGGATGACGGCGTGATCCTTGCGTGCAACATGACGACGGATGCAGCGGCATCAAACTTTAAGGTATACCGCTGGAACAAAGAGACCGACTCCGTAAAAACGGTTATTGATTATAACGGTGCGGGACTTCCGGCAGCGTCGCGGATAGGCGATATGATGAGTGTCTACGGCAAAGCGTCGGACAACACTTTAACACTGTATGCTGCAGTTTCCGGACAGGCAAATGTTGTTAAGTTCAAGACCACTGATAACGGAAAGACATTTACGCCATCGATCATTGTGCTGAACAACGGTGCAATGGGAACACAACCGAATGTCGTCCGCCATTCAGACGGATCGCTGTATGTAAAATCATACGGAAAGAAATTGACGCGTCATGACTCAACCGGTGTTATGATCGATTCGATCTCCGGCGGAATTGTCGGAACCGATGTAACAAATATCAAGGCAGTCGATCGTAAAGGACAACGGTATATCATCTGCTACTATCCGAATGACGGAACCAATGTTACCGATGAACGCTTTACTGTTGTTAATGTTACCAATCCGCAAAATCCATTGGTGGAATTATTCTCACCCTCCATCGGAAATGTGATCAACGGCAACGGTACCGGCGCGGTGGATGTAATTACGCAGGATTCCAACACTGTCTTTTTCATGCTCGGGACGAACAACGGAATTGCTGCATTCACTCCGGATCCGATGGTTGTAGTAAAATCACTGGATACCTTGTCCTATATTACGTCTAAAAATCTTCTGAAGAATCCGTATGGCAAAGGATTTATCGCCGGCGTGAATAGTTACGGTGATATCGGAAAATATCAACGGTTCGACTTTAAGAAACAGGATATTCTCGGTGCGTTCACACTCTATTTCGGATACAAACAGATCGTAGGCGCACCCGATACTCTGCAGGTTGTAGTGCGGTCAGTTGATTCCACCGTGGGTGCACCCAAAACACTCTTGCAGTCAATGATGCTCACTGCCGACATGATGGATACGACAAAACAAGGCAATACGTTTATCCTTCCGTCGCCGATCAAATTGCTCGGTCCTGTATTCATCGGTTTTGAATGGTCAAAAACCGGGAATGATACATTCGCAGTCTATACCGACAAGAACGGTGAAGGAAACCTTGCCGGCCGTGCATGGGAACGCTTCAGCGATTCGTCCTTTAATGATTTCGGTACGAAACTGAATCCTTCCTTCTCGTGGGATCTTGATGCAGATCTGCATGTTGCTGCATACTACAAGAAAGGTACTACGACCGGTGTTATCTCGGAACATTCTGCGATCCCGACACAATACGCACTTGAACAGAATTATCCGAATCCTTTCAATCCTTCAACCACGATCCGCTTCGCACTCCCGAAAACATCGCGTGTGCGGATGATGGTCTATGATATTCTTGGCCGCGAGGTTCGTGCATTGGTGAATTCGGATCTTGATGCCGGAACGCACCATATCGTGTGGGATGGAAAGAACAATTATGGAGGGCAGGTCGCGACCGGTATGTATATCTACCGTATCGAGGCAGGATCCTTCATCTCAACAAAGAAAATGATGTTGTTGAAATAAATACGGTCATGATCAATTCGACAAGCCTCCGGAATGAACAAACCGGAGGCTTGTCTGCTTTAAAAACATTGATTCGAATTGTACGTTCAGTTTGTCAATGATCGTGCTGCATAATATTCTTAAGGGGAACCTCCATGGGTAAATTATTTTTACCATTATTTTTCCTGAGTACATTGCTCTCCGCACAAACAGCCGAATGGCTGAATCCGTATCCGACCGGTGCGGAATTACGGAAAGTAAAAGTACTTCCGAACAATACGATCTATGTTGGGGGGGAAGGATCAACGCTACTCACCTCGAAAGATTCCGGGAAAACATGGAACGTGCAAGTGCTGAGCAGTACGAAAGGTTCGCGTATCAATGGTATCAGTTTTAGTCAGCCGGATACCGGTTGGCTCTGCTCAAGTACCGGCGATATCTACCGGACTACGAACGGAGGATCGACATTCTTATCCGTCATGCAATTTCCGGGAAGGGATCTCGGGGATATATCCGTGCCGTATTCATCGAACATCGTTATCTGCGCGGACAGTGGAAAGATTATACGCAGCTCCGATGCCGGAACTACCTGGTACACCATTCAAACACCAAGTACGGAGTGGCTGTATTCTCTGACATTTCTTGATTCGTCGGTCGGTTTTGTTTGCGGAGATAAAGGTGTGCTGATGATGACGAACAATGCAGGCGCAAAATGGTCTTTGGTGAACATCGGAGGCTCAACGGCGAATTTCCGCGGTATCCATTCGCGGAAGGATACTCTTGTCCTTTCCAGTGCGAGTGGCGGGCTGTTCGTCTCGGCGAACCGGGGGGTCTCATTCACGGCTATTAATTCACCCGAAACGGGCGGATCGTTCAATTCCATCACCTTTGCCGGTGATAAAACCATTTTTACCGGATCGAATCTTGGCAAAGCATACCGCAGCACAAATTTCGGTCTTTCATGGTCGGTGATGCCTTCTAAAACAGGTCCAACAAACTGGCTCTTCGGATGCGATGCATCGTCGCCATCGTTTGCGGCATTCGTCGGACGCGCAGGAACTGCCATGGTCACACAGCCGGGAAAAGATTCCCTCCGTCAGACGGTTAATTTCACATCGGAGACATTCCGCGTGATCCAGCGTGTCGGCAAAACAATCTTCGCCGGCGGTATTGGCGGAGTGCTGTTCCGCTCTGCGGATAACGGCGTGTCATGGAAATCGACCACGCTACCTTCAGGCGTTCAAACAATGAGCTGCATGAAACTTGTTTCCACAAGGATTGCAGTCATTGCCGGTTCAGCAGGAAAGATAAATTATTCAAGCGATGCCGGTGAAACATGGACCGGTCAAACATACACCACATCACGGTTCTGGGGGATCGACGTGAAGTACGGATTAGGACTTGCCGTCAACACGGTAGGCAATATCTACCGTTCTACGAATGGCGGTGTATCGTGGACAGTGGCGTCATCAATTGGGAATATCTATATCTATTCTGTTTCGATCGTTGATTCGTTGACGGCATTTCTCTGTACCGGTCAACAGGCGTTTCAAGTCTATAAAACGACCGATGCCGGAACATCGTGGTTTCCCGTCTTTACGGCAACGGATAATCTTTTCGGGATCAGTTTTGTTAACCAAACGAACGGAGTTGTGGTCGGTGATAAGGGACAGATCTTTGTCACGTATGATGCCGGAGCATCGTGGATCGACCAGCGGCAGGATACATTAATCGATCTCCGGGCTGTTACGTGGTACGATAAGACGATCGTTGCCGGCGGTTTGAACGGTATCATGCTTAGTTCTACTGATAATGGAGAAACATTCCACCAGATGAACTCGCCGACCGGATCGACGATCTTTTCTGTTGACATGGCCGCTCCGGTGAACGGAACGAATTATATTTTGGCAGCCGGTGAATCCGGAAATATGTTCCGTTTTGCATACTCCGTAACGGCACTCCGTTCGGACGGGAACGATCGTCCGTTGCCGGCGTCATTCGCACTTGCTCAGAATTATCCGAATCCGTTCAATCCCTCAACGGTTATCACGTACTCGGTTCCGAACGGCATGAAAGGCACCAACGTTACCCTAAGAGTATTTGATGTGTTGGGGAATGAGGTAGTAATATTGGTGAACGGACAGCAACCGCCGGGTCAATACTCCACGACGTTCAATGCCGCATCATTATCAAGCGGAATATACTTCTACCGTCTGCAGGCCGGGAAAAGTTTTTTGGTGAAGAAGATGATGCTGTTAAAATAAGTTCTATAACAATGTAGTTTTCAGCCGTAAAATATTTGTGTGAAAGAACAATTCGTTTCCGGAAGATCATTTTTTTTATCACACACCACTCCATATGACTTTTTGCAGAATAGCTCTCCTGTATCTCTTGTGTTACGCTGCGGCCGGTGCACAGCAATTGAATGATTCTCTCTCACTCCGTCTTTCGGCGATCAGAACGAAATATAAATTGTCCGGCATATCCGTAGCACTGATTAGGAACAATACTATCCTTGCCGTGGGGAGCGCCGGACTTGCCGATATCTCACGTTCAATTCCGGTCACGGATAGTACTCTGTACCGTATCGCATCGATCTCAAAAACTGTTGCGGCAACCGCTCTCATGCAGCTGTATGAACAGGGAAAATTCAGACTGGATGATGATGTGAGTTCCTCTATGGGATTTTCTTTGCGGAATCCGAATTATCCGAATGATGCAATTACGTTCCGCATGGTGTTATCCCATACCGCCGGTATTGTTGACGGCTCAGGATATAATGGGTTCCTTTCCGCAACAGGTTCTAATCCTGTTCCGCCCATTTCTTCCGTACTGCTGCCAAACGGCGCATACTATACTTCAGACATGTGGCTCAATCGTAAACCGGGAACATATTTCACATATACGAATATGGGTTTCGGTGTCGTCGGCACTCTTGTCGAACGAATCTCCGGCGAGCGTTTCGATCAGTATTGTATAAAACATCTCTTCCGCCCGCTGGGTCTTGGAGCAAGTTTTAACGTTAGCGATTTGCTTAATATCAATAACCTTGCGGTTCTCTACCGTACCTCGGCCGGGTTGTGGGTTGCACAGGCGGATAATTACAAAGGAGTTCAGCCGGCACCGCGCGATCTCAGCGGCTACGTGATCGGTTCAAACGGTTCCCTTTTCGGTCCGCAAGGAAATCTGCGCATCTCGGCAAAGGACCTTGCAACATTCATGATCGCACGGATGAACGGGGGATTCGCTAACGGTTTCCGCATTCTGAACGATTCCACAGCTCAATTGATGAACACGCCTGTATGGACATACAATGGTACGAACGGTGATAATTATTACGGACTTTTCCGATGCTGGGGTCTGGGAACGCATATCACTACCAATACGGCGAAAGGGGACATTGTCATCAGCGGAAAGACGATGGCCGGTCATCCCGGCGAAGCGTACGGACTCATCAGCGACGCTTACTACGATGTGAACAAGAGCGGGATCGGGATCGTATTTTTAACGAATGGAAGGGACGGTTCGTATGTGTTCGGTGCGAGCAGCGCGTTCTATGATGTGGAAGAAGCGGTTTTTGCTGCATCCAATGATTTTATTAAATCTGCGGCAACAGCAGTTTTGGAACGCAACAATATTCCTGCTTCCCGTTTTGCACTGATGCAGAATTATCCGAATCCGTTCAATCCGTCAACGACAATTGAATGCACTGTGCCGAAAACAGGACGGGCAATAGTGAAAATATTTTCCGTTATTGGAGAAGAGATAACAACGCTGTTCGACGGCGAAGTGCAGGGAGGAGTTCGGTATACAATGGAATTCAACGCTTCCAAAGGAGCAACTGCTGCCGGAGTATATCTGATGCAGCTTGAAAATGCCGGGAATGTTCAGAGAAAAAAAATTATGCTTCTTAAATAATGCGGATCACTTTAAAAATAATCATTCTCTCTGTTGCGATCCTGTTCGGCTGCAGCAAACCTGATCCGAAAATCACCATTGAGTTTTGGACCCTTCAGCTTTCCCCGACGTTCAATGATTATTTCAATGCTTTAATTTCGACATACGAACAGGAACATCCGGGTGTTTGCATCCGCTGGGTCGATGTTCCCTACGATGCTGCGATCCAAAAACTTCTTTCGTCTGCCGTTGCCGGGAATGCACCGGATGTTGTCAATCTTTCTGCCGATTTTCTCGCGAAGTTCCATGGGATGGGAGCTCTCGCCGATCTTACGAGCGAGGTGAAACAGAGCGGTTATCATTTTCTTCCGAATGCCGTTGAACTCTGCACGTTCGATTCTGCGATTGTTGCATTGCCGTGGTATCTCAATACGTATGTCGTTCTCTATAACAAAGACCTTTTGCGGAAAGCAGGTTTTTCTCCGTCTGATGTGCCGAAAACATTCGATGAATTGACAGCATTTATTAAAACCTACAAACAACGATCGGGGAAGTATGCATTCTTCTGGAATATCGGCAAGGATAGTTATCTGCCGATGATGCTCGGTTCAGAAGGGATTGCGAT
The DNA here is from genome assembly GCA_903861125.1 of uncultured Ignavibacteriota bacterium. Taxonomy (GTDB): domain Bacteria; phylum Bacteroidota; class Ignavibacteria; order UBA10030; family UBA8401; genus UBA8401. Next base: position 4,859 of record CAIOTF010000003.1, on the reverse strand, counting down.
GACCAACGATCTGATGACGGAAGCAGTTTTTAATTCACCGGAGGGTATTCGCCACATCGATCAATGGGTGCAATTGTATAAACAGGGTTATCTGCAAAGCGAATCGATTATTAAACCGGGATCGACAATCGTTGAAGCGTATCAGTCCGGACAGGTTGCAATGATCTTTACCGGTCCGGTATTTTTGCAGCGGATAAAGACAAACGCGCCGGGCATTTATGCCCAAACGGAAGTTACTCCGCCGATCGTGGGTGTAACCGGAAAACATGAACTTGCCGCAATGTCCATTTCCGTTCTTTCTACAAGTGGTCATAAACAAGAATCTGCCGATTTTGCTCTCTTCGTCACAAATCCGAAAAATCAATTGGCGTTCAGCAAACTGACGGCAACATATCCTTCGGTTGTTGAGGCGCTACAGGATTCATTTTTCCGGATGCAGGATGGTTCGTTAATGACCAAAGCCCGGAGTCTTGGTGCAAAAGAATTACCAAATGCCGGAAGACTGCGAAAATACCTGCTGCATCAGGATTTTGACAAACTGCGTGATTCGTTTGATGAAGCTGTCCAGCGTGCGTGTTTGAAGAATATCTCAACGAAAGAGGCTCTGGACAATGCGGCGAATGAATGGAATAAAATATTGAAAGAAAAATAATGATAAGAGATCATTCACTTGTATCTAAAATTGCTCACCGTGATCGTGCCGAAGGGTTTCATAAGCGATACATGACATCTATTCTATATGTAGAAGCGGTATCAAAAATATCCAATTTGTTGTCATGCCGAGCGAAATCGAAGCATGATTCTCTTGGATAGTCATACTTCTACCGCTGATTTTTTGAGCGAATATTTTACAATATATTTTATGAGAAACAGAACTAGTTATCAACACCAATGAATAAACTGTCGCCCTACATATTCCTCTCACCCGCACTGTTCCTATTGTCCCTCTTTATCATCGTTCCGATGCTGGAGGTCGTGTATTTCAGTTTTATGCGCTATTCCTTTTTCGGGACGAGTGAATTCATAGGATTCGGGAATTATACAAGATTGTTCGCTGACAGTAATTTCTGGTGGACCCTGTTCAATTCTCTCTTGTATGTACTTGTCACCCCTGTGCTGATGGTGGTATCATTGATCTTTGCGCTGAGCATCCGGAACTCCATGCGCAGCGCAAAGGTGCTCCGGCTCTTCTTTTTTCTTCCGGTGATTACGCCGATCGTCGTCGTTGGCATCATGTGGAAATGGATCTTTACGGAAGAGAGCGGATTGTTCAATTATATTCTGTCGCTGATTGGAGTAGGCAACGTTCCGTGGCTTACGAATTATCCGACGAATGTAGTGAGTGTAATGATCCTGACTGTCTGGCGCGGATTCGGGTATTATATGATGATCCTGCTGGCAGGGATGGCTCTTATACCAAAGGAAATTGAAGAGGCCGGGATCCTGGACGGAGCTAATCCGTTCCAGCAGGTTATCCATATCATTTTGCCGAATCTGAAACCAACTCTTCTTTTTATTTTTGTCGTCTCTTCATCCTCTGCAATAAAACTTTTTACCGAACTGTATGTTCTGATCCCCGGCGTACCGATGAACAATAAAACGCTGGTGGCATATCTCTACCGGCAGTCGTTTGAACGGTTCGATTTCGGATATGGATCAGCGCTTGCGGTTGTTATCTTCGTGATCACTTCGGTATTTTCCTATGCGAATATCAAAATGATGGAACGGCAATGATGAAATATATTCGATATTGCATTCTTGTCATTGGTGCCGGCATTGCTGTGATGCCGTTCCTCTGGCTTCTCAGCACGTCGTTCAAAGGGGCCGAGGAACTGTTTGCTTATCCCCCCGCAATTATTCCGTCCGTTATTGTTTGGGAGAACTATTCCGGCTTGTGGAATGCTGTTCCGCTTGGAATATATTTTATCAACACAATAGTTGTTACAATCATATCAGTCGTTCTGAATGTTCTGTTATCATCCCTGGCAGGATTTGCATTGGCTCGGCAACACTTTAAGTATAAGCAGACGGTGTTCTACGTTATTGTTGCATCGTTATTGATCCCCAAAGAGGTTATCATCCTGCCTTTATACACCATCGTGTTAAAAATGCATCTGGCCGATAGTCTGGCCGGCGTGATCATTCCGTTCGTCGTGGATGGGATGGGGATATTCATGATGCGTCAGGCTTTTCTTTCGATCCCCAAAGAGATCGAGGAAGCCGGGATAATCGATGGCGCATCTCCGTTTGTTCTCTGGTGGAATGTAATGTTGCCGATGACAAAACCAATGATGGCAACACTCACCATCTTTACCTTCATCGCAAGCTGGGGGGATTTCCTCTGGCCGCTGGTCGTTCTTAAATCTCCCGAACATTTTACACTGCAGGTCGGACTAAGCTATCTGATGGGAACATTTGTCGATAATTTCCGATACGTGGCGGCAGGCGGCATCCTCTCCATTATCCCTGTCGTTATTGTTTTCATTTTTATGCAAAAATATTTTGAACGGGGTCTGTTTGCCGGTAGTGGAAAATAAAAAAAGAGTGTTTTAAATCTTTGGCTGGAGTTGCTCAGTATTCCTTTGGTTCATTTATCATCTCAAATTCCTTGACTAAGTAATTTATCTTGAATGATTGATTGTAGAGTTGGAGGGAAGAATGTATTCTTACGCAGTATCGAAAACATAAACAGTAAGTCAAAAATGTGCATTTTGCCTAAGAAAGCGCGGTGAAAGAACCGGTAATGCCGGCACAATCTCAGTAATTCATGTTAATTCGGTCACATATGTAAATTTAATATTTTATATATTACCAAAGCCGCTTGAAGCAATTATCTACTTTAAATAATCTATTTATTTCACAAACAATAACAGGGGGATACAAAATGAAAAAAAATTATTTCGGTTTAATTGTGTTCTTTTTTGCAGTTGTAATATATTCTGGGTGCAAGGATGATGCTGCATCCGGACCTAATACCAATATCCCAACGTATCCTGTCACGGCAACTGTTTTAAATCCACAAGGACAGAAACAGGGTGGCGCATTGTTATCCTTAAAAAATGCACCGTTCCAAGATCCAAAATTTTCCGCATATACCGACAGCAGCGGAAAAGCAACTATTCAGGCTCCCGAAGGAAACCAGGTATTGCTTGCCACGATCGGTTCTGCATTTACAAAAGAAATTCCGGTGAGTGTAAAACCTTTAGCGGCCGGAACAATTGCCGATACGATAAAGCTTGTGCAAAACACGAATGTTAAAGTATTAGTGGTGTTAGCAAGCGCAGAAGAGTTGGAAAATGTTTTGCGGGTTGTTGGATTCACGAAATTTGATTCGATTGAAGTAAGCAAGCTGCGTGATTCGGTGAGACTTGATTCGACGGGAGCATTAGAGTTATTAAAAAAATACACACTGATATTCTCTGATTGTGATGGAGGCAGCGAAGATTCTTACCCGTTACTTTCTCGTGTGCTCGGTCGCTACGTTCAGCAAGGAGGGAAAGTGTACGGCGGACATTACAATTTTTATAATTTGGAAAAAGTATGGACTCCATATTTCACGAAATATGATTTTCAGGGTAATTCTTCAACAGATTCAATATCTATCATTAATCTTGAATTGCAAAAATTCTTAGGATTTTCTACTGCAAAATGGAACTCGGGTGATTCACGGGCCTTATCAGGGTATGAAAAATTCTCGGATCTGCCCACAACATCAAAAATATACGGAACAATTTATGGCACAAGCCCTGCGGTGGGCGTCATTGTAGAAAACTATCTTGGAACAGGAAAGTATTTGTGGACGGATTATCACAACCAAGACATCAAGGACGATCCTAAACTTGTAAAAATTGTGCAATATTTTCTGCTGACACTATAAAAAATATTTAAGGACAGATGTTCGGTTTTGTGTATTTCTATACAGAAATCTGAATAAATCAGCACTTACCTTTGAAATATTTTATTAAAAAGCATCCCGAAAAAAATGGGATGCTTTTTTTATTTAGTAGTGACATCTAAAAAATAGATTATCCATTGTCATTCTGGGCGTATCGAAGAATCTTGTTCTTCTCTTCGAGTAGAAAACCGAGATTCTCCCAAAGGGATTCCTTCGGAACTCATCGCTTCCTGCCCGACTGACGCCCGCCAGAACGCGAAGCAGGCAGGTCGGTTAGGTCCAAAGGATTCCACGGCCCTTTGGACCTTCGGAGCGGACGCTCCTCGTCACAAAGTGACCCCTTTGGGGGAATGACATTGATGTGAGATTATTCAGATGTCTCTAGTATTTATATCAGCCATCTAAACTTACCCCCATTGAATTAAGACGCATTTGTTTTCCCACCTCCGTCCCGGGATTATGAGCAGATGCAGAATGTTCCGTTGGCTCTTTTCGTAAGATACATTTTCACTTTTAACATACACTTCACCTGTAGTTTTTTATTGTATGTGTCTACAGTGGAAGGTAACGGTTCCTGCGAAGGTGTCAACCAGTCCGATGAAAATAATGTCTGATTCTCATAAAAGCACTGCATTCATTGTTCTCCTGTGTTTAAAAAATATTTCTGTTTGACTCTATGTCACCATCAGTGTACATTTGCGTCACATACAAACTGTATTCGTCGGCTCATGCCACGAATTGGATTCAGGGAACTTCGGTTCCATCATATTATCTTCTCTCATTCCATCCACCGGCACAGCCGGATAATTAATTCCAAATCAATAAAAGATAGAATTATCTCTTATTGCAATTCTGTTAGCATTTCCGAGAAATGTCAGTTTAGAAATTTCGGCATGTTTTGTGTTTACAAAGCAAAATGAGTACTTCTACTCATAGATTCTTTACAAATAATTGTTGTATTTCT
>CAIOTF010000002.1 GCA_903861125.1 uncultured Ignavibacteriota bacterium | reverse complement strand
TCAGGTGTACCCCATTGACTGGACAGTTTTAGGTGAAAGTTAAGGTGGACAATGTATCGTTAAGTAATACTGTAGTCAAGGTCGTTCTTTGAAAATAGTTTTTTAAAAAGTGTTCTTTTCATAAAGTTGGTGTTCCAGAGGGTCTGTTGAAGTACACCTCTGCCGGAGTTAGGTTATTCAAAGATTGGTGGTACCGCCGGTGATTATAAAACTCAAAGTATTTCGTCATACCGTTTCGTAGTGCAGTAGCATTCGAATAATCGTGGAGATATAAATCTTCATATTTCAAGCTTCTCCACAATCGTTCGATGAAGACATTGTCCAGTGCTCTGCCTCGTCCGTCCATGCTAATGCTGATGTGTGAAGCCTGAAGCCGTTCTATGAACGTTGAACTCGTAAATTGTGAACCTTGATCAGTGTTGAATATTTTTGGCGTTTCAGAACGTAAGGCTTCATTGAGAACACTGACACAAAAATCTGCGTCCTGAGTATTTGAAATGTTCCACGCCAACACATAGCGGCTGTACCAATCGATCACGGCGACGCAATACATAAATCCTTTGATCATCGGTATATAGGTGATATCGGTGCTCCAAACATGATTCGCAGAAGTAATTGCAACGTTCGTCAACAAATATGGATAAATCTCATGATTACGGCCTGGAATACTCAGTTTTGGTTCAGCATAGATTGCATGAATACCCATGAAGCGCATCAGTCGTGCAATCTTTTTATGGTTAACGCTGAAACCTTGTTTATTCATCGCTAAAGTCATTTTAAGGATACCATAAAACGGTATCTCGGTATATTTCCGATCAATCGCATTCATGAGCGCCAGCGTTACCGTATCGACGGCAACAGCTTTGTAATACCGGCTCGAACGCGACAGACCAATAAGTTCACATTGCCGTCTGATACTTATTTGATTATTGTTTCCATCGATACATGCTCGGCGATCATCAAGGGACATCGTCAGACTCTTTTTTTTAGATAATCGAGTTCGACCTTCAATCGGCCGATCTCTTCGTACAGGCTCGAGATAACAGTATCATTTTCATCTTTACCGTAGCCGCTGGTAAAAATATCGGCCATGTGCTCTTGCAAATGTTTCTTCCACTTCGTGATTTGATTCGGGTGGACTTTATATTCAGAGGCAAGTTCCGCAATAGTGCGGTCCTCTTTTAATGATTCCAATGCTATTTTTGTCTTAAATGCTGCACTATGCGTTCGACGGATTCTCTTCATTGCTGGATCTCCTTTGGTGAAAGGTTACATATTTTCCACCTAAGATACCTGTCCAGTTTTTGGGGTACAGCTCATCAATCAGCAGTTTCCCGGCGTGCTGGAACGTTGCAACGCAGCTTACTCCAGTCCGTTAGGTTGCAATAATAACCATGATATCTAAACTCATTCAATTAAATGCAATTGTCTTTCTATTTGTAAACATTTGCTTATCTCAATATCAAATTAATAAGCTATATAAAAATGTTAAGCATCAGTTTAATGTTGGGTATGATTCAACTATAAATAATATTGAGAAAGACAACAAGGGTGATAGATTTACATTTAGAGGGAAAATGGATAATAAGTTTATCCTCGAAGGAACGGTGATTGAATACTTTGAGGATGGACTTATCGCTGCGGCAAAACAATCAATAATTAGAGAGTGCGAAGGAGTTGGTCCAGATAGCGAAAGTTGGTGTGAAGATATTGATAGCGTAATTGTTACGAAGAATCAAAATGGGCTAAAAGTTGCAAGAATATATATGAGACATGTTGATTCGTTTAATTCGAAATATACTATCGGCCCATTTTATGCTATTGACCTTCCAAATAATCTTGGCAATAACGCCTTATTCATTTTTCATTTTGACAAATCATTACCTCTCGTTGAAGATATGTATTGGAAAATTGTCAACAGTGTAAAACAAATTAAATAAAAACTGATTACTTGCAACCTAACCAGTCGCTCAAGCAGACGTTGCAACCGCCGACGCGCAAAAGTTTTGAGTGTTGAGAATTCTAAATACAACTGGGAACAAAAACTACTGCAGATGAAATATGGGACCCAAAAGAGGACCCGTAAAAGAGCCTCAACCGTTTAAGCCATACGTGGTGCCATCGCACGTAACCGCAATATCGATATAGCCCGCCATCGAAACCGAATCCTGGATGACACCGAGTTTCTACAGATTTTTTATATTTTTATTTTTTTGGTCTCTTCGGCGTTTTTTATTTTTAGAAATTATTTGATGCCATAAAGCCGTTTGATATAAGGAATAAAATAGACTACATTTCAAATGAATTGGATCCGCAGGGATGGCATAGATGTGTCGAACTGCGGATTTTTTATTCTATAAGGATAAATCTCAATGGCACTTTTCATCCCCAAGCGAGTTTTCGTAAAAAAAGAGTGTCATCTCGCCCCTCGAACGAAACTCATTATCGAAAACATTAAGAAATATAATCCCAATGTCGAAATAAATTATCTCAACGGGAATTATAGATATCCTGCCGGTCTAGATCCCAAAGGGAAATTTGATTACTCAAAAGAAACCGTCATTATCGGTGAACGGGTTGAGGATTTCATAAGAACGTTTGATTCTCCCGGAGACATTGTCGAACACTTTGTTACAGTATTAAATACATCTTGGATGTGTGCATACGAATGTCAATTCTGCTATCTACAAAATACTCGGCCACCCGAACATCTCCTCTATACAAATTTCCATAAGTTAGACAGGGAATTGGAAACATCTTCCTATTCCGACACAGCTAATCTAACAATGTGGAGTCTCTTGTCATTTGCTGCCAGAAGACAATTTGTTAAGCTTCCAGAATACTTTATGGAGACATCCGATTGGTTGCGTGCACATTTTGTTGATGCACGTATTAATTCAGATGAAAAAGCAATCCGCTCATTATTTGGCAAACAGAAAAATATTTATAAGAGATTGGACGTGAAAGCGTATGGAGTGAGTGAAGATCAATTTATTGTCGATCGTGAGCGAATGGAGTATCTATACTGGCAGAATAAAAAATTTCCACTCTGGCTTAACGCTTCTGAATTCCAAGATCCAGCAGCAGTTGAGCATTTAACAGGAAGCATTGAACATCTGTTAAAATTATTGCCGAAGTTTAAAGAACTAAGAATAAAAATACGGACAAGGTCCAACAACTTCGATGTATTGACTCGCTACCCATTGTTTAATCGAGTGCAAGCACTCATCGACATTGATCCGCAAACAATCATTGATAGATATGAGCCGGGGACTGCTACCCTTGAGGAAAGAATTGAGCTATTGCAAAGGCTCCAAACAGTTGACGGATTAGCTCTACGAATCATTTTGGAGCCGGTTTTCTATTATAAAGATTGGGACAAAGAATATATTGAAATGCTTCAAAAGGTATTCTCAAAAGTTAATGCTGAAAGAATCGAATTGGTAACAATAGGTTTCCCTCGCTATAGAGCCCAGTTGCGAGACACCATCAAGATGCATTACCCCGGCACAACCTTGTTCGCTCCTGAACAGAATCTCCAAGAGCCAGAATCTGTTTTTGATGCACGATATCGCTATTCTTATGAACGTCGAATAGAAATGTTCAAAATAATAAAAGGTGAATTGGACAGACATAAAATAAAAAATGTGGTTTTGAATTCTGAAAACCCCCGCCTGTGGGATATGGTGGGATTTGATAAAATGGCTCCAATTAGAGAAAGCGTATACCAATATTCAGACGAAGAGATGGCGACTACCGAGATTGTCAATGAAACCAATAACGCTCAACCTGAAAATGAAAACTCCGATGAGGATGACATGATAAATTCTTTAGAATATCAATCTGCATATAGCTTCATACAAAACGAAGAAGAAGAAATAGATGATATTAAATTTGATCAAGCGGAAAAATACTTAACATCAGTTGTGGAGTTTGGCGAAGAAGGTCTTGATGAATTGAAGTGGACAACAATGTTTTCAATTCGTATATCAGAAGCGCTTAATGGCAAACAAACTTGGATGCCAATAAAATTGGTTGGTTTTTTATCGACGGTCGAACAACCGGCTCCGTTGGAGATCAACGGAGTGGACGTCAGTCTCGTCCATCTAAAATTAACTGATCTAGATGACGATACTATCGACTGCCTGCGTATTCCATACGACAATATCCAACCATACCTTGACCAGAAGAAGACGAGCCGGCGATTATTTAGTTTGCTGGGGACAATTGTTGCAGTGAATACAGCGAAAAATAAAAGCAAACATGTCTTTCGCTTCTATATAAAAAAGATATCTAATATTGTTTCTGCGGATGATTTGATACCATACCGTCCATACAAATTAGAATTAATGCCAGTTTTAATTCATCCCAACAAAGTTGTCGGTAAAAATAAAGTTCAAATTCATATAGATCAGCCATTTCTCCTTATCAGCAAAATTAAAAATGATGCGCTCAATAAAGGTATTAATGAAAACCAAATTATTCAGCATATAAAAGATAAACTGGCAACGGAATTAAAAATAAAAGGTCTTGGCGGTGTCGCTCATCAATTAGGAATGGCAATAGAATTTGCGATCCTTCAGTCCATATCACAAGACAGAGAAGATTATTCTTATAAATTACATTCACTCATCATTGGTCCTCCGAATGTTGGAAAAGGATTCATTCCCCGTATTGCAAAAATATTAAACCCAATATTCGATGAGCTGCCATCAAATAGTCCAAAACTTACATCTGCTGGTCTAGTGGCAAAAGTAATAAAAGGTAAATCAATACCTGGAGTGTTTCCAAATACATCTGGTGGCACCGTTGCAATACAGGACTTTCATGAAGTGCGTGGTAATAAACGAAAAGAATTGTTTTCAATTTTTTCTAAGATGATGGAAGATGGCGAAGTATTGGATAAAACTTCAGGAAATACAGTTCATGAGGCAATAGTTAGTTTACATTTAGATACAAATCGGTATAGCCAAGTCTACAGAGACCAAGAGTTTAATTCTTTTCAAGATTTAAACGTACCAATGAATATCTTATCACGATTCGATTTTATCATGGAAATCCCGAAAGATGCGGAGAGACAAAAAGAAATATCGTTGGCCATAGCAGGGGCTAAGAAACTCGGGAATAGATCTAGTCAAAAATCCTTACCGGATTGGGCAAGAGAATTAAAAATGATTATAGCTTTTCTTCGAACACAGTATGACAATGTAAATATTTCAGAAGAGGTCGGAAATTATATCAAGCAAAAACTTGATGCAGCAATTAAACCGTATGAAGGCAAACAATATTTTGCTGATAACTTTGAAGATATGCAAAACAGGGTTTCTTTTTCAGTTTATAAATTTGTAAAAGCTATTGCATGTGCAAACATGCAAATAGAGGTGAGCAAAGAACATGTCGATTATGCATTTCAATTTATCGATGAGAAGATAAAATTTATTGCGGGCATTGATCCTGATCCGAACGAAGAACATGTATCAGCAATAGTTAGTGGAGATGATCCAACATCGCGAAAAGATATGATAGCAAAAGAATTCAATAAAAAAGAATTTACCACACAAGAAGTATTAAGTTTCATCAAACCAAAAATGACAAGAGAAATTGATGAACGTACCATCAGACGGGATTTGACGGAAATGGGGGCAAAAATAATTAAAAAAGGGGTTTGGTCTTTTATCCCTCAGAGCAAAAAACGTTAAATTTCAGATCTATCAATGTATCGAGACAGTAATAAAATCAAATGGGTCATTAAGTCTAATTTTCTGTATATTTTGTGCCTGCAACATTGAAATATGGCATGTCCGGATGTCCAGATGTCCGCATGTCCGGATGATCAAAAATCCAATAAAATCAGATGAAAAACACATCAACAGCAGATCTGAAAAAACATACTTCATTCGCTCTCAAAGAGCATCTGAAGAAAGAAAACTGGCAAAAAATTGAGGAATTGCTTCCTTTTGCCGAAACGCAAGGTGTTTCGAACCGGTTACTACAAAAAACTTGGACTGAACTAGGATATCACCAAAAGGAGAAGGATGAATCAGTCTCAGCATTGATATCCTTTGTTGCAGCACGAAAGTATAATACTAAGAACCACAAAATGTTCGCTGAAATCGTAGAATGTTTATCACAATTCGTTCATCTTTATTGTAACAAGTTTTCAAAGGAGGATCTAGTTTTTCTTAAGTATGGTCTTGAAAGGATATATACATTTGAAAACCAGCCCAATTCCAAGGAACCATCACTTTTCTTTGCAAAAAAACTTCAAACACAGATAGATAATCTATTAAAATCAGCAAAATCAAAGCCAGAAACACCAGCATCTTTCAATGTTCAAAGGATCTATGATGCTCTATATACACGCATGACGCCGGAAGAGGTAAGAGTAGAATTTGCAAAACTTTTTTTTGATGCGAACAGAGATGAATATGAAAGACGGATAAAAGAAAAAAAGAAATTAAGGAAAAAACCTTCTTCCACAGGCGGGAAAAAGCCTCCGAAAGATGGTGATGCTGGATCCAAAGATGACGATAAAAAAAAGCCAGAAAAATAAAATAGCTCATATCCCTTTGGCTCTCTTATAAACCATAGTTATCCATGCTCTTGAAACTCGACAATGGCGAGCAATATCTGCTCTATCCCTACAAACACCATCAGACAAAAGTTTTTGATATTCCGTTGCTAACACTCTATAATCAATCCGGTCTTTCGGTAAAATTGTTCGGATAGCGTATCCAGGCGGTGAAAAAACCTTTCCCAATCGAACCACGCAGGCATCGGAAACATCAAGAAAATCTTTGATTCTACTCGTATCCAGTGTGAAAACACGCTTTCCCTTGGGGCCATACATGAAGGTGAATGGCAGCCTAATTTTCATATATTTAGTTCGCACTGCAAAACGGTATTCGGAGCTTATACATTAAAGCCCTTTTCTCCCAATAGAGACAAGGGCTTTTTTGGTTTTAAAGCCCCTGTCAAAAATCTTCTGACTTTCTTCTGTAAAGCGAACTGTAGAAAGGATTCAATCTACAAAATTCTACAGAGAATTTGGGCTTTTCAGAATCAAGTGAAAAGAACCCTTTGTTTCATTCAGTATCGTTTTGTATCCCCGCGTATCAATTGTTGAGCAATTTGACTGTTAACCACGGGGTTGTAGGTTCCCTGCCCGACTGCCGTCAGGCAGGCGGGGAGCCCTACCCGCGGAGCCCCTCGACTCATCCCGCCCTATTATGTTAGGGCGGGATGTTTCATTTTAAATGGCGGGATTCGCTCGGGGCAGGCCCCAAATTTCGGGATGAGTTGAGGGGACCTGAGTGACTCCGAGCGTTTATTATTCCATTATTTTAAATATATTTGGATGAGGCGAGGAGGAATCGAAGGTCTTCAAAATGAATCACGGGAGAGGGTATGACTGGATGGTTCTATATTTTGCGATTGAAATACGATGGATTATATATTGGATCAACGTCGGATTTTCAATCACGGATGAAAGATCATTTTAGCGGGAATGGTTCACGAACCACGTCGTTGGACCCACCGGTCAGTATTGCGTTGACAGAAGAATATTTGTCTTACAAAGAAGCATTCCACCGGGAACAACAAGTGAAACGCTGGTCCCGCGCCAAGAAAGAAGCTTTAATAAAAGGGGATTATGAGTTATTGAAACAATTATCCAAAAGGAAACACATCGCACGATAAAATACAAACGCCCAAGTGATGAACTTGGGCGTTGCTGTTTCTCATACCAACATATTGTATTGACTCAAATCAATTTTCGATCTTTGCAATATCGTCTTACAGCTTCTTCGACTGTCGGCAGATCTAAAAATAATTCTTTCTGACGCTGTGTATCGCTGCTGATATAAATTCCTTTTTTGATCCATCGTATCATCGCTACCAGGTCTTTGATATTCTCTTTAAACAATCCGATGATCGGCATGATTACATTGGCCACAAATGAAGGAAAGGCAGGTTTTGCGATGATCGGTCTTCCGAGCACAGCGGAAAACGCAGCGGCAAGATCATCACCCGAAGCAGGACGGTCCCAGCCGACATCGATCGTTGTGTTCACTGCGCTTTCCGGCAGTCTCAGCGCCGCCATCGCTGCATAGCGGGCGAGATCGGCCGTATAGATCATTCCCATTGTTACGCCTGGGATGAATGCGGGAAAAATTCCTTTTTGTACTTTGGGATAGACAAAATCATCGGTCTGATCAAGAAAAGTTCCGGGACGAAGGGCAATGAACGGCTGCCCGATTTTCTGTAAATATCTCTCCGTTTGATACTTATGATAAAAATGCGGTACTTCAGCAGCCTTATCACATTCCAGGACCGATATCAGTACAAAACGGGGAATATTCGCTTCCTTCGCAGCGTCCGCGATATTTCGGTATCCTTCAGTGTCCGTTTTTGGACTATCACCTTTTGTATGACCGGTATATCCTGCAGCACTGGCGATAACAGCATCTGCTTTAGGACTCACGCTCAATGCGTTTTTCAGGGAAGCCGGATCCATCAGGTCGCCGGTGATAAATTCCGTCACGCCGATATTTTCAAGGTTTTTCCTATTGCTTGTGGTTCTTACCACCGCACGGACATGAGCACCCTGAGCGATAACTTCCTGTGCAATCTTTAAGCCTAACGATCCTGTTGCGCCGAACAGTGTGACAATTTTCTTTTCCATACAATCTTTTCTTTTTTAGTGTTGAATAAATAGTACCTTTATAATAAAACGTTTAAGATATATCAATATTGTATGTAATCCTCGTTTTTCTAGATTTCGGCAATCCAAAGGGGTTATTGCCATTAAATCGAACAGAACACCGTATCATCATGTACTTGGTTCGTGTCGCACAACGGTATGCGGAGCGATTGGACTTAAAAAGAGAATGTTGTTCTTTGAAGTATTCTCTTTATGTTCCCACATGTAATATTTTTCATTGTGGCTAAACTTCAGTAAAATATTTCTGTCTAATTATTGAAACAGGACATCAAACATCAAGATCAACAATAACCATTCACGAAACAATATGATACACCATATGGTGAAATTAAGAACATTATCTATTATTAAACTATTATTTCTTTTTACAACATATCTCGCGTTCAGCCAAAGCAGTGTGTATGACAGTCTTAACTATGGCGGACGATGGCGCACGTTTATGACGCATCTTCCCTCAGGGTACGTTGCATCAAAAAAATATCCGCTCGTATTGGCATTTCATGGAGGAAGTCCGTTGGGGTATCAATCAATACAATATCAATCTCAGCTTTCTTCGAAAGCGGACAGCGCGGGTTTCATTGTTGGATATCCGGAAGGAGTCCAGATTGCCGGAAATAGAACCTGGAATGCAGGAGGATGTTGCAACCCTGCAGTATCCTTCAATATTGATGACATTGGTTTCGTAAATTCACTTCTCAACAATCTTTTCAGCACTCGGTCAATCGATACTACTCGTGTCTATGCGACTGGATTTTCCAATGGTGCATTATTGTGTTATCGACTTGCGAATCAGCTGACGTATCGATTTGCAGCTATTGCTCCTGTTGCCGGTGACCTGATGTACTATCCATGGAATCCATCACGGACAATTCCGATCATTGCCTTCCATTCATACAAGGATATGAATATTCAATATTATGGTGGGGCGACGATCGGTTCAACTGGCACCTACTTCCCGCCGCAGGACAGCATCCTAGGAATCATTGCCACGAATTATCTTTGCCAAGTTCGAAAACAGACACTGTTCCACGATTCTGTAAAGTATGATCACTTCAAATATTCAAACTGTTCGGGCAATTCTATTATCGAACAGTATATCAGTTATGACGGCGAGCATTCCTGGCCGGGAGGACTTTCGCTGTCTGGCACATCTGTCAGTCAGCAATTCAACGCAACATTCCTGATGTGGGAGTTCTTCAAGAACTACAAAACAACCGGTATCAATGCGGTTATTGCGGAAAAGGAACTGTCTCCTTATTCACTTACGCTGCTGCAGAATTTTCCCAATCCATTCAATCCGTCGACAACCATCAGATATTCACTCTCTACTCCAACCGATGTACGGCTCTCCATTGTTGATGCACTCGGGAGAGAAATTGCCACACTCATCGATGCACAACAATCACCGGGTGAAAAGGAAGTTCAATGGAATGTTCGTGATGCAGCAAGCGGAGTATATTTTTGCATTCTTCGCGCAGGCAACATCGTTGTGTCAAAGAAACTATTATTGACAAAGTAAGATAGTAATCATTTCGAAGTTCCTCTTCTCATAACTTTAGTAACCCAAGCCCGGCTTACTCCTATACTTCTTGCGAGCTCAGCTCTATTAGAACATTCACCACTTTCAATTTTATATTTATACTCCGCTGCAAGCGCGCTATAATTGATCCGTGATTTTACATTGGTTTTTGCTAAGGAGGACTCCATGAGTCCGGCTTGTTTTAATGTTTCAACGTCAGACTCTTTTAAGTCCAGAAAATAGGAATAACGGTTTGAATCGATGACAATGTGCTTGGCTCCATTGTCATTATTGATCAAAACGATAGGGATTTCGAATATTAAAAAGTTAGACTCCTCGAGTTTCTCGCAGAGCGAAAAATCCCGACCACCAAAGTTGGGATTTTCATTTTATAGCATATACGGTGTATGTCGTATATTTCTTAAAACACGATCTATTACATAATGGTCAAACCGAGGGTTGAAAGCGACGAGTTGGAGAACACCAGCTTTTGAGTTCTTCTCAACAAGGCCGTATTACCCGATGCGTTTGGTGAATCGAGAGGAAGTAGAGATCAGATCTGAGTCGATGAAGGATATCTCGATGTACTCTATTGAATTTTACTATTAACGATCTCGAGAATTTCTTTTTCAAGTGCCATTGCCTTGCTCTCCAACTCTGCACCGTTGTGAAGTTTTTCTTTTGCAAAATCAGATTCCTTCATCCCTGCAGCATTGATCTTCACATTCAAAAATGCACCCATCACGGCGGACCGCGCGCACAACGCACCGACCCCCGCATCACTGACCGAATTCGGATTTCCTTTTTCCGCCATTGCCTTTATCAGCTCCATTGATGCGTACGATGTCTCCATGACCCGGAAGGGGATTTCAATCGCATATCGTGTTGCTGCAGCAATCGCCTCAGACCGTAATATTTTTTCTGCGTCTGTTGATCTCGGAAGTTTGTACGAGTCCATGATTGCATTGAATGCATTGGTGTCCTCATCAACCAGGAACAACAGCTTGTCCTTGACCGCCTGACCCTTTTCTGCCCAGGTGGAAAATTCCTCCCACCGTTCATCCCAGCCGGCTTTGTGGGACGATAAGTTTGCCACCATCGTTCCCAGCGACGCTCCCAGTGCGCCGATGTATGCAGATATTGATCCGCCTCCTGGAGCGGGTGATTCTGAAGCTGTTTCGTTTGCGAATCCCTTGCAGGTGTAGTCGATCAATTTCTTTTTTGAATTGTCTTCCAGCAGATATTCTATGATTTTTTCTTTTGGATTGAACGGTTTGAGATCATCAAGGCCAAGCGATTTTATTGCTATTTTTATTATTTCTTCCTCTGCAATGCCGACCGACCGCTGCTGTTTTTTCAAAAAATATTTTCCTGCATCGAGCATGGCCTGTAAGGGTATCAATCCAATCAATTCAGAACCGGTGACCCGTATTCCCCGTTCCA
Source organism: uncultured Ignavibacteriota bacterium (assembly GCA_903861125.1). Taxonomy (GTDB): domain Bacteria; phylum Bacteroidota; class Ignavibacteria; order UBA10030; family UBA8401; genus UBA8401. The sequence continues at coordinate 34,593 of CAIOTF010000002.1, read as the reverse complement.
ATCCCTTTTTAGATGCCTCTTCAAATGCAATGTGAACAGGAGTGATATTGATATTGGTAAGATTTATTGAAATTTGAGCAATACCGTATTCTTCAATGTACCATCCGATAGCCTTCACCGCTTTCAACGTGCCGGGAATGTTCAGATCTTCCCCTTTTTCATTTTTAAGGATCTTGCCTGCGATCTGGTTGCCTTCTCTTTTCGGACGCCCCTTTTCTCTAATATCAAACGCAATTGCATTTGCTCTTCGCACAGATGTTGTATTCAGGTTTACATTATAGGCGATCAAAAAATCCCTGGCGCCGACAGCAGTTGCTCCTGCCGTAGCATTAAATGCAGCAGGACCAAAGTCGGGTTTCCATTTCGGGTCGGACAATTTCTTTTGAAGCCCTTCATATTCTCCTGCGCGGCAGTTCGCAAGATTTCTTCGCTCCTCGGTATAGGCAGCGTACTCATAGCAATACACGGGAATGGAAAGTTCCTTTCCAATGCGTTCTGCCAGGCGTCGTGCGTACACAACTGTTTCTTCCATTGTAATTCCGGAAATCGGAATGAGCGGGCAGACATCGGTGGCGCCCATGCGGGGGTGTTCACCGGTATGATTTCTCATGTCAATAATTTCAGAAGCTTTCTTTACCGCCTGAAATGCTGCTTCAAGAACTGCCTCAGGTTCACCGACAAACGTTACCACTGTTCTGTTGGTAGCCTTTCCGGGGTCCACATCAAGCAGCCGGACGCCGTCAACCCGTTCAATCTGAGAAGTGATCTGTTTTATGATAGCCATGTTCCGTCCTTCACTGAAATTCGGAACACATTCGATTAATTTTTTCATACTGGTCCACATTGGGTTATTGAATTTTCTCGTTCATTACCATCACAACAGCGAAATTATCATCCAAAGAATAAGGAAATAAATGATAAGAAGGAATAGAGTTTCAGTATATTTTCAATCGTCATATTTGCAGGATGAGGTAGGAGTATTTCAATCAACCGTGGTTTGTATCACTGGAGGAGGCAAGGATTGACAGCGATGAATATTGTAACAAATATACTACACATCGACCACGGTATGCACCGGGGTATAGATCCCCGAAAGAATTTATGATAGAAAACAAAAATTCTTCCCCGCAATGGATTGAATACGAGATATACGTACGTTGGCAAATATGCTCTCTCTTTTCCGGATCGGTTTTTTTATGGTCCGGTCACACATATCTCAAAGGAAGAAATAGTATGATCGTCGAGTAGATCGATCATGATTGACCGTATGCAGATACTGCGTTATAAAGTTAGACTTCTTGTGTTTGCCGCGGAGCCATTCAATACGATAACTCGAAACTGGGTTAGCGTATTTATTTTTGTCCTTTTCGGAAGGACAGCCGTACTTCGATAAAAAGGGAGTTAAATAGCAGATCAATATTTCCGAGTTGTAAAACGGTATGCTGAGAAAAGAAACCCGGACGTGCGGACAATCGCCATCCGGATTTTTTGTATCATCATGTTGTGCGGTTATTTATTATGTCCATCTGCGGGTTGACCTTGTGACGGAGCAATCGGATCGGGAACTTTGTTCTTCAGTGCCGGAATTGATCGTAAGTAAGCGTAGATAGATTTCAAATCATCATCGGTCATATTCCGGAACGCTTCAAACGGCATTGGCGGCAGGATTTGACGTCCTTTGCCGAGCTGGCGGCCGGTGCGGAGTGTTTCTATGAAATTCTGTTCGGTCCAGTCACCAAGTCCTGTTTCTTTATCCGGTGTTAAATTGCGCGTGAAACTGACACCCCAGGGACCGGACCAAGCGGTCATGGTAGCCGACAATGCGGCCATCCAAGGTCCCGGCGGAAGGATTGGTGCGGGGGGCATTGCCAATTCCTGCGGATGGCCGGAAAGCATGTGTGCCATATCTTTTTCGGGTCCATTTGGTCCCATTTTGGACGGTGTGTGACAATCGTTGCATCCAATCACAGTCACCAGATACTCACCCCGCTTTATTTTCTTCTGATCGGATTTCTGTTCTGCCTGCGCAATTGGCGACGCAGCGGTCAGCCAGATAATAAATCCGGTGACGATGAGCAGAATGTTTGTTTGTTGTCTCATAGCTTACCTCCTTTGTTTGTTGTGAAAAATGTGTGTTGTTTCGTTTGTTTGAATATCTTCTTTGATCCACGCGGTGATCAAATTCAGCGCAATCGTGTCGATAATCTTGGTGCCGAGCGGCGGCATCTGGATATATGGATTTCTTGTTCCCATTCGATAAGGGATCACACTTCTTGCCGCATTGCCGGGGAGGATTCTAAAATTCTGGTCAGCAGGAACATCGGGGATTTTATATTTGCTTAGATGCCCGACAACAGTTGATAATCGTCTCTGACCGGAATGGCCGGCAAGCATATATTTCAGGAACATTCCAACGGACGAGAGTGGATCGGTGGAGTTGTGGCATCCTCCGCAGTTGGCATTCAAATATCCCAGCGCAGCCCGTGCACGCGGTGACACTGCTTCGATCACCGCTGGTTTGTCGAGATACTGTTGAGCGGCATGGGTTATGTATTTTTGTTTCACGAGGTCATTGAAATTGACCATATCGTGAGTGAACGGTTCCGCATGGAGAGCGTTGGGATCGCGGTCTGATGAAAGCTGCAATGCATTAAAGCCGAGCACTGCATCTCTTCCCTGACCATCGTGACATGCTTTGCAATCGATAAGACCGGGAATGTCGTGTCGTACACCGGGTGCAATCTCAGCATAATTTTTCAATCCTTTTTCCGAAACCAGTTCTGCATCAGTTTCTGTGCCGTTCCAAATGTACGCTGCAAAAATCCAGGAACTCTTGCCGATTTTTTCCAGGTAACGTGTCTCTACTCTTTTGCCAAACGTGAATTCTTTCCACAACTTGGTGCCGACCGGAAAGACCCAGTCATCAATCAGTCGTGCATCTATTGTTTGCTTTGGGGGTAAGTATATCCACCGTTTTTTTGCGGCTCCATCCGACCACAAAGGATATTGAGGAGCAAACAGAAGATTTCCCTTCGCAACGGTCTTTGAATGTATGTTGGTATAGAGCCCGGTTTCCGACAGAAGTTTTGGAGGGGTCAGTATAGGCGAATTGCCGCCGGTTATAATGACAGCCGGTGTCAGTATGAACATTCCCAGAACGCTTATGCGAAGAAACAAGCGGGAAACCATAAGTATTTTAACAGACCTTTTTGTCTGATTTAATATCCCACCACAGTAATGAAATCCATAGTTAATGTCAAGCGCTTAAATTATGATCCCAGACAGAAGAGAGAAAACCACGCTATTTTCGCTCTTCAATATTCAGCAGCGGGTACACTAAACTGCTTATATACAATCCTTCGTGTTCCAGATTTTTTATTCTTCCGGAAATTGTTCCAGGATCAAAAGAGTGACGTGATATCTCTTCCCGTATTTTTCGGAGGTTTACCGTAATACCGGTGTGTAATTTATTTTCTCTCTTCGAATTGAAGTATCGGATAATACTTCCGGCAAACAGCCATGGTAATATCAATGCTGTAGCATACGCGGCCAAAATCAGTCCCGCGGAAAAAAGAAAATAAATCGCGGTCAAACCGAACACCAGAAACAGGGAGGAGACCGCGAATGAAAATATATTGTTGAATGGATCTGTAATGATTGTGCCGAGGGATGTTGCTCCCGAATGTGTGTGAGCGGAAAATACGGTATTATCCGACTCGTGTTCTATCTGCAGAAGTTCAACATCGATCATCTGTTCAAGAATGGAATTTGTAAGAAAAGGACAGTGTGCAAAATCGGAATCGATATACTCTTTACAATATTGATACATGCTGTGTTTATCAAGCGTTCCGGCTGTCGACTGGTCTGCAAAATGTTTTTGAAGTTCAATCCTGTAAAATATCAGACTCCATAAAATATCTTCAAATATTTTCTTTTCTTCGTTTTTCCGTAATTGTTTCGAGATATCTTTCAATTCCGGTTTTGCGTTTATCAATTTTAATACTTCGTCGTGTCCGTCCCACTCTTTTTCTTCATCGACCATAAAGCGAATCCTTTCCCCTTATAATTAATTACGGTTATCGTTGCCAGCCATCATCCGTGAATTGATGACGTGAATGTTGTTTTATTTCCATTGCTCTCGTTGAGGATTAACATAATCAAGATGAGTATTAGTTCAAAGAATTTTGTTTTAGCTCCCTGATGATTCGTGTATTCTATTGATCAACATAAAACGCTCAACGGGAAATATAATATCGTTCTCCGGTTTCAGGCAATCATTATTCGTAACCTCAGGTATCCTGGCGAGAGTTTTACCCGTGTTTCCTGCAGGCATAGGTCTTGTTTTGTAAATTTCCTACGCTCTATTATATAAGGCCAAACATATAAAAAACCTTTCACAAAATTATCCCGGGTTTAAGGGTCACAAAGTGTTGCTAAAATCACCGTAAGTTGTTGACCAATAAAGCGTTATAAAAATAAACGGTAACTGCGACTCTTTTCTATATAAATGGTGAAAAACGTAATAAAATCGACAAAATACCAACAGAACAAAATTATTCCGGTTTGCAAATTGTTTCTTATTGCTTATCATCGTAAGGGTTTATAATTTCCTGCGAAATACTTTTGCCGCAGAAAGTCAACGCGTTCGCTATCAACATCATCATTACACAATCAATTATTCATCCATTTAAAAAAGGAGCCGCAATGAAACGCATACGATTCGTTCTTGTGCCGCTTTTGGTTCTTATACTGAGCCTGCCGGTGATGCCGCAGGATGGGTTCAAAGATATCGAGAAACAGGTGGTCGAGTTCAAACTGAAGAATGGTTTGAAGTTTCTTGTTCTGCCGCGTCATGATGCACCGGTTGTTTCATTCCATACCTATGTCGATGTCGGCTCGGTGAATGAAGACCGGGGCATTACCGGACTGGCACATATTTTTGAACATCTGGCTTTCAAAGGAACGTCGGATATAGGAACGAAGGACATAAAAAAAGAAAAACCGGCACTCGATGCGCTTGATAAAGCATGGAAAGCATTACGGGCGGAAGAACAGAAAGGGAACGGCGCGGATACGGTAAAACTTGCGGCACTGAGAAAAGATTTCGACGGGAAGCAGGATGAAGCGTCGAAGTGGATTGAGAATAACGAGTTCGGCAAAGCGATCGAAGAGAACGGCGGCGTAGGATTGAATGCAAGTACGTCCAGCGAAATAACGCAATATTTCTACAGCCTCCCCTCCAATAAACTTGAACTCTGGTTCACGCTCGAGTCCGGACGGTTTTACGATCCGGTCTTTCGTGACTTTTACAAGGAAAAAAATGTTGTTATGGAAGAACGGCGGATGCGCACGGAAAGCAATCCGCTCGGCAAATTGCTGGAAGAATTCATTGCGACATCCTTTAAGGCGCATCCGTACCGCGATCCTGTTGTCGGACACATGTCCGATCTTAAAGCAATCAGCAAAGATGATGCGACTGCATTTTTCAAAAAATATTACGTTCCGTCGAACATGGTTATAGCCGTTGTCGGCGACGTTGAAGCGAAAGAAGTACAGCGGCTTGCGGAAATATATTTTGGCAGAATTCCCCAGTCACCAAAACCGGAACCCGTCCGCACCACCGAACCGCCGCAGAACAGCGAGCGGAACGTAATACTCCGCGAACAGTCGCAGCGCTGGCTTTTGGTTGGGTATAAAAAAGGTTCCGCAAGTGATCCGGATGATGCGGTGTACGATGTGGCGACGGATGTGCTGAGTTCGGGACGAACATCCCGGCTATATAAATCGCTGGTGCGCGACAGCAAGATAGCCATTAACGCCGCCGGTATTTCCGGATTTCCCGGCTCAAAATATCCGAATCTTTTCCTTTTTTATGCCATGCCGTCGCAGGGCCACACCAACGAGGAATGTTTGGCCGCCATCGATGCGGAAATAAAAAAATTAAAAACGGACCTTGTGAGCGACGAAGACCTGAAAGCGGTGAAAACCCGCGCGCGCGCAAATTTGATCCGCTCGCTTTCCTCAAATTCCGGAATGGCGATGCAGCTGACCTACAACGAAGTACTGATGGGAAACTGGCACGAAATGTTCAAGGCATTGGATAAGATTAATGCTGTGACTGCAAACGATGTACAGCGTGTTGCCAATAAAATATTTGTTGAAACGAACCGAACCATCGGCACTATCGAGCCGGTGAAATAAGGAGGTGAGAATATGAAACCAAATCGCTTGTTCACAATACTTTGTATCATGTTCGCAATTGTTCTTACCGGCTATGGCCAAAACAAAAGCGAAAAACCGCAGCAGTATAAGAAACTTCAGTATCCCGTCATCAGAAAAGTTCAAATCCCCGATCCGGCGCGATTCGAACTTCCCAATGGCATGATCGTTTATCTTCTGGAAGACCATACGCTTCCCACCATTAACGCTACCGTGATGGTAAAATCCGGTTCCCGTTATGAACCGAGTGATAAGATCGGATTGGCATCACTGACAGGACAAGTAATGCGCACGGGTGGAACCACAACAAAAAAAGGGGATGAGATTGATGAGATGCTGGAAAAGGTCGGTGCGTCCGTTGAAACGTATATCAGCACTTCAAGCGGCGGCGCACGGCTGTCGGTGCTGAAAGAAAATATCGATCTTGGCCTGAGCGTACTGAACGATGTTCTTCGTAATCCGGTCTTCAGCGACGATAAACTTGAATTGGCTAAAGTCACTGCCCGTTCGGGAATATCACGCCGTAACGACGATATCGGCGGAATCGCTGCCCGCGAGTTTACACGGCTGGTCTATGGACCGGCTGTGCCGTACGGCCGCGTTCAAGAGTATGCGCATATCGAAAATATCACCCGGAACGATCTGGTGGAATTCCATAAAAAATACTTTGCTCCCAACACCACAATGATGGCGGTGTGGGGCGATTTCGATACACAGGAAATGAAAAAGAAAGTGGAGAATATTTTCGGAAGCTGGGAAAAGCGCGATGTAAAACTTCCGCCGCTGCCGCAGCCCCGTATGGCAAAAGAAAAGACGGTCAATTTTATCAAGAAGGATGATGTTAACCAGTCGCAGATAGCACTGGGCCACCTTGGCGGCGTGCTGAACGAAACCGAAAGCTCGCAGCTTAATCTGGCGGACGTTGCCTTTGGCGGCGCTTTTGCTTCACGGTTGTTTAAAAAAGTACGGTCTGATCAGGGATTAGCATATTCCGTGTACAGCAGCTGGGGCGAGGATTGGGATTTTCCGGGCATCTTCCGGCTGGGCGGTTCAACAAAATCCGGCTCCACGGTAAAAATGATCCGTTCCATTCTTACCGAATTCAGCGATGTAATCAAGAACGGCATTACGGACGAAGAACTGAAGTTCGCCAAAGAGAGCTATCTTAACTCTTTTGTTTTTAATTATGACACAAAAGGAAAGATCGTCAGTCAATTGCTCATGCTCGAATTCTTTGGCTACCCAAAGGACTTTATCCAGAAACAGCAGAACGAAGTTCAGTCCGCCACGAAGCAGAGTGTTAATACCGCAATAAAAAAACGGTGGGACGAAAATGCTCTGGCGATACTGGTGGTGGGTAAAGATTCGGATTTTGACGAACCACTGAGCGCGCTCGGTCCGGTGAAGACCATTGATATAACGATCCCTGCTCCTCCGGAAAAAATTCCGGAACCAAACCCGGAAACCATAGGCAAAGGGATGGAGATTATTCAAAAAGCATTGACCGCCATGGGAGGAGAGAACGTTCTGCTCGTGAAGGATGTCACTGCTGAAGGTACCATGAAAGCTGTTACACCAATGGGCGAGATGGAAATGAATATCGAAACAACCACTCTTCTTCCGGATAAACAATATCAAAAGATGAAATTACCGATGGGAGAAATGGTAATGGCCATGGCAGGTAAAAGCGGCTGGATGAAGATGGGTGCTGTCCGCGACATGCCTTCGTCGCAGTTAGAGGAGATGCAAAAAAATCAGATGCTCGATCCTCTCACGGTGATGCAAAATGTAAAAAGTAAAAATTATGTCATCTATTATTTTAAGGATGAAAAGGTGCAGGAGACTCCGGCAGCCGGCATTATTGTTAAATATGTACCGGCGAATGCAACCGCACAGTGGTTCCTGGATGCACAGACCGGCATGCTGCTGAAATCTGTTGTGCGTCAGACCGGCCAAAGCGGTCCGGTGGATGCCGAAATATTCTACAGCGACTACCGCGATGTTGACGGTGTAAAATTTGCTTTCAAGACCGTGCAGCAGGCCGAAGGGAAGAAACAAATGGAAACGACACTGTCATCGGTAAAGATAAACTCCGGTGTTAAGGATGATCTCTTCAAGAAACCGCAATAATACATTCATCCGTAATCTCTCTTCACGCAAAGGCGGCAGCGATGCCGCCTTTTTTTTTGTCGTTATTTAATGTTGGGAAAATAGAACGAAGCATAAACCGACCCGCAGAGACCATCCGTCATAGCAGTACCCGTTTTTAGAAGAGGCTGAATTTGCTCTACAATAACCGTTATTGTAAAGTTATGTCTTGACAAAGTATTCCAAAATACGTACAATCTTGTGTAATTATTGTTACCAATAGTATTTTACTGTAATAAAATCTACCATCATGATCTACATAGACAAAAAAGAACTCATCGATTTGTTTGTACACCTTGCCGCAATCAATTCTCCTTCTCTTAATGAACGCGCCATTGCGGATGAAGTGAAACGTCAGTTTTCTCTTCTTGGTTTCACCGTTATTGAAGATGATACGGCAAAAAAAATACATGGAAGCGCAGGCAATCTTATCTGCCTTCCGCCGACATTCGATGCATCAAAACCAAGCATCGCATTATGCGCCCATTTAGATACGGTTCAACCCACAGAGAAACTTGTTGCGAATGTTACGGAAGATAGAATCACATCGGACGGTACAACTATTCTCGGCGGCGATGACCGACTTGGGGTTGCGGTGCTGACATATCTTTCAAAAAAAATTAAAGATGCAGCTGCCCCGGTAAAGAATTTCATCTGCGTCTTCACCGTTGGAGAAGAAGTGGGCATGTATGGTGCCAACCACGTTGAACTGCAGCCGTACAATGTTACCGCAGCGTATATCTTCGATTGTTCCAAACGGCCTGGCATCTATATAAAGGATGGCGCCGGATGTTTGGTCTTTACCGCAACGGTAAAAGGAAAATCAGCCCATGCCGGAGTTGCGCCGGAAGAAGGGATTAACGCAATCACTCTTGCGGCGAACGCAATGGCACAGGTAGGCTTCGGACGCATCGATCCGGAAACAACATCCAACATCGGAAAAATCAGCGGCGGCGGTCCGACAAATGTTGTACCTGATGAAGTGATCATCGAAGGCGAAGTCCGTTCATTTACGCTTGAAAGAATCAACGCCGAATATCAGCTGATCCGAAATAGTTTTGAGCGAAGCGTTGTGAACGGGGGCTCTGTACAATTTAAGAGCGACATTGATTTCCATCCGTACATTCACGCTGAGAACTCCGCCATAGTGCTAACAATGGAAAAAGCACTGCGAACGGCCGGTTTAACGCCAAAAGGAATCAGATACACTGGCGGCAGCGATGCAAATTCATACAACGGCAGGGGGATTCCTGCAATCAATATCGGAACGGGAGCTCAAAAGCCGCATTCATTCGAAGAATTTATCCTTATTGAAGACTTAATTAAATCAACGGAGATCGCCATTGCGCTCATTCAGGAACATTAGAACCATAGCCGCTGCAGTACTTCTTGCAGTTATCGCATTCAGCCGGATCGGCTATGCGCAGAACAAGGGTCACCTTGTGATCATCGGCGGAGGTGAACGGACCGATGAGATAATGCAAAAATTTATTGAATTAGCCGGCGGGAAAAATGCAACGATCGTTGTTTTTCCGATGGCAAGTTCCGTAGCCGAAGAAGTGGGATCGGACCAAGCAAGGCAGATAAAAAAACTGGGCGTTAAGGAATCATTCTACCTGAACATCACTGCCGATGCCGCAAACCAGGACTCCACCGTTGGAAAGCTGGCAAATGTTACGGGTGTATTCTATTCCGGCGGCGATCAAGTGCTGTTAACCGCCGCATTATTGAATACGAAAGTGCAAAAACGTATTAATGAAATCTACAAGAATGGAGGGGTTGTGGGGGGAACAAGCGCAGGAGCCGCGGTAATGAGCAAAATTATGCTGACGGGTAACGAATTAATAAACAAAGATTCCACCGCGTCCTTCTTCTCTTTGTTAAAGGATAACATTGAAGTAAAAGAAGGTTTCGGTTTTATAACGGAAGCGATCATCGATCAGCATTTTGTTGTCCGCAGAAGACATAACCGGCTGATCTCTGTGGTACTGCAGAATCCTGCATTGGTCGGTGTAGGGATTGATGAAGCAACCAGCATCATTGTGAATCCCGACCGTACGTTCGATGTGCTCGGCGAAAGCGTAGTGGTGGTGTATGATGCGACACATTCAAAACATGTGCGGACCAACAAGAACAAATATCTTTCTGCCTACAATATGTCAATGCATATTCTCCAATCCGGAGATTCCTATAACCTGAAAAGCAAGAAAGTGGCGATTAACAAGAGATGAAAAAATTCAATTTCAATACGTTGGTGATGATTTTTGCCGTGATTGTGCTTGTTGCGATCACAACATGGATCGTTCCAAGCGGCGAATATAAGCGTCAGATTATTAATGGTAGAACGCTTGTTATTCCGAACTCGTTCGAATTTATTGAGAACAAACCGCAGGGTATTGCCGATGTATTAGCTTCTCCATTTAAAGGATTTGTTCAGGCGGCGGAGATTATCGGATTTTTACTCATGCTCGGCGGGTCATTTTCGATTATTTTGAAGACAGGCGCGATCACTGCATCGATCCAGAATTTGGCGCGCACTTTTGCGGAGAAGCCGCATCTCCAGAAATATTTTATACCCGTCACCATGACCATCTTTTCGGTCGCCGGATCGTCATTCGGAATGTCCGAAGAGGTCTTATTGTTTATTCCGCTTTTCATTCCGCTGGCATTGTCGTTAGGATATGATTCGTTTGTGGGAGTGTCCATTCCGTTTCTCGGTGCCGCCGCAGGATTTGCGGCATCGGTGTTTAATCCCTTTACCGTTGGTATTGCACAAAGTATAGCGCAGATACCACTCTATTCGGGTATGGAATACCGGATATTTGTGTGGGTGCTGAGCACCACGGCGATGACCGTTTTTGTGAGCCGGTATGCAAAAAAAGTAAAAAATAATCCTTCCATCAGTCTCATGTTCGAACAGGATACCGAGCGCAAAAAGACATTGCATTTGTCCAACAGCGTGGTCGAACACTTTACGCTTTCGCGGAAAATTATTTTGTTCAGTTTTATCGGCGCATTGGGTGTGCTTGTTTACGGAGTCCTGGAATATCAATGGTGGCTGAGCGAACTCGCGGCACTCTTTTTGGCTCTGGGGATATTTTCCGGCATCGTGGGAAAATTGACCGCAACAGAAATGACGGATAGTTTTCGAGATGGGGCAAAAGATATGGTCGGCGTTGCCTTGGTCATTGCTTGCGCACGCGCAATACTTGTGGTGGCGAACGATGGAAAAGTACTCGATGTTCTGCTCTTTGCTTGTTCCGGTATCATATCCACCGTTCATCCCGTCTTCGCTGCGCAGATGATGTTTATTGTGCAGGGGATTATCAATTTTTTTGTCCACTCCGGTTCGGGTCAGGCAGCGCTGACCATGCCCATCATGTCTCCTCTTGCGGATGTGATCGGTATTTCGCGGCAAACGGCTGTTCTTGCATTTCAATTCGGCGAGGGATGGATCAATCCTATTCTTCCGACATCCGGATTGACGATGGGTGTGCTGGGATTGGCACAGATTCCATGGAACAAATGGGTTCAATGGATGGTGCCGATAGAGATTTTCTTTTTTATACTGGCGTTGCTGTTGCTCATTCCGCCTGTGATATTTAATTGGCAGTAAATTGTTTCTTTAATTCAAATTCATCATTCATTTATTCAGGAGGTTACTATGAAACAATTGTTGACAGTATTCACGGCATTGTTCGTATTTGCAGCTATATCGGCTGCACAGGTTACCGGTGGTACCGGTCTGATCGGATACAGTCTGGACAAGTACGGAAAAGTGAGTACCAGTACAAACAGTTATGTGAAAGCCAACAGGGAAGTCGACCGCATGTCGCTTGATGTCGGACAATCGGCGGATGCCGTGTTCGATTATAATAACGATGCCAATAGTACGGTAGATGGTGTTCAAGCAATCACGCTTGCGGGTGTCGACAGCGCAGCCGAAGTATTATCGGACAACAGTTACACCAATCTCCCCCCGAAAGTGAAAGTACGAACGACCGTGATGGCGTGGAAAAATCAAAAATATATTATTGTACGCTACAGGGTTATTGCAGATACCGCGTCACTCGGATCACTTTATATGGGTGCCGTTATCATTCCGAAACCGAGTCAGGCATACGGTGGTGAAAGTATTAAGTACAGCGGCGCAAAAAAAACCACATCATTCTTTCGTGTCGGAGAAGCAAGTTACTGGGGTGTAAAAGTACTCAGCCCGAATGCGCTTGGAGTTTCGATGCTCGATTGGGACATTTTCTCACCGACAGATCCGAATAATGATGCGGCAACAGATTCTACGCGGTATGCAATGCTGTCAACCACTGGTTACAAAGATTCATTACTTGTTGCTGGATCGAACGGAAGTGTTTTCACCGTGAACGTGGGGAAAGCATCGTTTGCGAAACTGGGAGATTCGGCAACATACTACTATGCAATAGGATATGGAACAACCGAAAGTGAAATGAATTCAGCACTTGATTCTGCTACGGCAAAATATCCGAAAATATCGACATCGGTGCAAAAGAGCAATGTTCAATCCCCGAACGGATTCTTGCTAGAGCAGAATTACCCGAATCCTTTCAATCCATCCACACGGATCAATTTCAGCATTGGAACATCATCTTACGTTTCAGTGAAAGTATTTGATGCGCTCGGCCGAGAAGTACGATCGCTCGTCAGTCAGCAGCTTGAAACAGGATCCTATACCGTTCCGCTTTCTGCGGAAAATCTTTCTTCAGGCATGTACTATTACACAATGCAGGCCGGCAATTATAAAGAGACAAAAAAAATGATGTTGATGAAGTAAGTTCAGGTGTTCAAGCCCGGAGCTTTGTGAAGAGTTCCGGGCTTCTATTTTATGACACAATACGACGATATAAAAGAGAAGATCAGAAAGCGTTACAGTACGCTTCCAAAAAATCACAAAAAGATCGCCGATTTTTTTGTTGAGAATTTTGACCGTATACCATTCTTAAATGTTCAAGAAATGGCAGCATCAACGTCGTCGAGTGTTGCCTCCATTGTCCGGTTTGCACAGCGCACGGGATTTGAAGGGTATAAAGAACTTCAGGAAGAGATAGGGAAATCGCTTCAGGATCGTTTGAAGCAGTCCGATGTGTTCACCGTTCCATCTGCCGGTGTACTGCAAAACGATATTCTTACGCTCGTCGCACGGCAGGACGTTAAGAACATCAACACGACCCTTGCGCTGATTAAGCGCGATGATTTTAATGCCGCAACAGATGCTATTCTTAAGGCAAAACATGTCTATACGGCGGGTCTTGGCATTTCATTTTTGCTGGCGGAAGTTCTCAGCTATCAATTGAACCAGGTCGGCATTGCATCGTCGGCCCTTCGCCAGGGGTCCACCAATTTTGCCGAACAGGTGCTTTTTTTTTCGCAAAACGAAGTTCTCATCGTTTTTTCATTCCAGCCCTATTCGCAAGAGACCATCGATGCGGCACGAATCGCGTCTGAAAAAGGGATCACCGTGATTTCCATTACGAATAAAGAAAATGCCCCAACAACATTTTACGCGGCATGGAGCCTGCTTGTAAAGAGCGAAAATATGCTCTATACCAATTCCTTCGCGGCAATTTCCGTTTTGATCAATGCGCTTTCCACACAATGTGCGCTTAAAGATAAGTCCCGAGCAGAAAAAATGCTTTCCGAACTGGATGTTATCATGAAAAAAACCACTGTTCAACATTAGATATGACCATGAAAAAAATTGCCATTGTGATCTTCGCTGTTTCGTCATTCCTTTTTGGCGGCACAACCGGTAAGATATCGGGCACAGCCATAGACGGATCAACAAAAGAACCGCTGCTTGGTGCAACGGTGCAAATTGTCGGTACGACGCTCGGTACCGCAACGGGTGTTGACGGTTCATTTATTATCCTGAATGTTTCACCCGGAACATATTCTGTCCGGGTCAGTTCGCTTGGGTACGAAGCAAAACTTATTGAACAGGTGAAGATCGTTGCGGATCAAACAACAACGCTTTCCGTTACCTTAAAACCCACCAATGTTGAATTGAGCGAAGTGATCGTTTCTGCTCAGGCACCTGCCATCCAAAAGGATATTACCAGTTCAATATCGGTGATCTCTGCCGGGGACATAGAGGCGTTGCCGGTTGCTTCATTTACTGAATTGATCGGCTTGCAGGCCGGTGTAGTAGGGAGCGGATCGAATCTGCATGTCCGCGGTGGCCGTTCGAACGAAGTTGCGTATCTGGTGGACGGTGCATATGTTGAGGATCCGCTGCTCGGAGGACTTGCGACACAGATTAATAACGATGCAATACAAGAGATGAGTCTGCTCAGCGGTACGTTCAATGCTGAATACGGAAATGCAATGAGCGGCGTAGTGAATATTGTTACGCGCGAAGGGGGAGAACGCTATACCGGGAAGGTGGAAGCGCGAACATCGGAATACGGCATTTCTGATTTCAGCAAGTTTCACGAACTGCGGTATTCGGCAACGCTCAGCGGACCGGTGATCGATCATATTAATTTTTTCTTTACTGCCGAGAATGACCGCCGTGGCAGCTATCTTCCGTTTGGACATGACAATACTCAAACAGTGTTCACCAAACTCAGTTATACCGGTATTTCTTCCGTGAAAGTGATGCTCTCCAACAGGGGAAGCCGGAGTAATCGGCAGGAGTATTCCCACGCATACCGGTACATTCCAAATTTATCTTCCCGTTCCCGGTCGGATAGTTATCAAAGCCTCTTCAGTATCACTCATACCGTCAGCGAAAACATTTTTTACGAACTGAAAATATCGTACTTCAATCAAGGGGCGTTCTCAGGCTATGATACCGATACGTCGCGCTATATCTCTGAAAATGAACAGGATTATGTTGCCACAGTTGAAAACGGAGTTACGCATTACGATTTTTATTCATACGCGACCCCAACAACACTCAGCGACAGCAGAACATCAAACATTGATGTTAAAGGGGATGCGGTTTGGCAATTCGGAAAGAACAATGAAATAAAATTCGGCGGTCAATACAAAACACATCGGCTCCGGCTGCTGAGTATTGCCGGAATCAAGCGGCCGATGGCGCTGCAGTATATTGATAATTATTTCACCGACAGTCCGTTCGAAGCGTCCGGTTATGTTCAAGATAAGATCGAATTTCCGTACCTCGTCATTAATCTGGGGCTGCGCTATGATTATTTGAATGCAAATGTACAATTCAGACAGGACCCGCTCAACCCGAATTCCGTCGTTCAGGTAACATCGCGCCGGCAATTCAGTCCGAGGATCGGTATAGCCCATCCGATCTCCGACAGAACGAAACTACATTTTGCGTACGGACATTTTTTCCAGAACCCGAATTTCCGGTTCATGTTCGAAAATAAAGATTTCAAACTTTCGGTCCGTGAACCGATCTTCGGCCAGCCATCGCTCGATGCACAGCGGACAGTTGCATACGAGGTCGGCGTTACGCACCAGTTTTCGGATCAGATTATTATGAGCACCACGGCGTACTATAAAGATATTTCGGGTCTGATCGGCACGCATTACTATCCTGCCTACGAGGTGCCGGGACGATACAGCGCCTTTACCTTGTATATCAACGAGGATTATGCAAACGTAAAAGGATTCGAGGTCAATCTTGATCTAAAACCGAATCAGAATCTTTCCGGAGGTATTACCTATACCTATTCAGTTGCAAAAGGGAATGCATCAACCGAGGAGGAAAATTACGGTGTTCCGGTTAAATCGACGCAACTGACATATTTGGATTTCGACAAGACCCATGTGTTCAATGCGTCAATGACGTATTCAATGCCCAAAGACGAATCGTTCGGAATATTTGAAAACATGGATTTCACTTTCCTTGTCAAAGCCAGTTCGGGATATCCCTATACCCCCGGCGGTCGCGATGTGGGATATGTAGTGAGTAATTCGCTGCGGCTTCCCGCAACATATTCCATCGACGCGGAAATCGGAAAAGATATTGTGTTCAATGGTGTTGCAACGCTTCGGATCTTTGCCGAGATCCTGAATATGACAAATCACAAAAATGTCTTGTATGTATACTCCGACACCGGAGATCCGGAATTTACACAGACCGGTAACCTATCCAAAGCATATCAGCTTGATCCCTCAAATTTTGGCTCACCAAGAAATATCAGGATTGGAGCAGCTGTTAAATTCTAATAACCATTATGAAAAAAATCATATTCCTCTTTTTGCTATGCTCCGTTGCAGGTTTTGCCCAGGTAAAACCAAAAGCGATCGAATCGATCGAGCGTTCATTCGGTCTTGAAAAACCTTCCGGTATCATCGATCGTGCCGCCGGCATCCACAACGGCAGCAATATCGGTCTATTCTTTGAGAACCGCGGAAAATTGTATCCACGGCGCCTTGCACAGGGTCCGTCCGGAGAATATCCCATCAACAGCGGCCAACACTACATCTATCGGATCAATCCAATGGTAGGCTTTCCGGCAAATGTGATACAGGGAAGATTTACAACGAATGAGGAATGGGAGGCGGTTGGAGGATATCAGGCGGACGGCTCTGCAAAAATTGCATTCAGCGATAATCCGGCCACGTGGCCTGCAACAGGTTGGCCGGTGAAAGATGCAACCGGCAACAGTGTGATAAAATCGGATCAAGATAGTTACTGCGTGTACGACGATGCGAACAATCAGAGGGGCGCACTCGGTGTTCGCGTCATCCAAACCGGATATACGTACGGATTAAAATCTGCGCAGAATATTATTTTCTTTAAGTTTCAAATTGTAACGACTGGGAACGTGCCGTTACAGAAAATGTATTTCAATATGTACACCGATATCGATGTGGGCGATGTCAGCGGCGGCGATCCGGAGTGGGGCGATGACAAGATCAATATCGATCGTTCCAAAAATCTTGTCTATTTTTATGATGACGGTATATCAACCGAATGGCCCAGTGGTAAGACAGGACAGATCGGCCTTACAATGCTTCAAACACCCAAGGTGAACAACGTTGAACTCGGAACCACGGATATTCATTACAATCTGTATGATGATGACAGGGATCAGGACACCGTTCTTTACGGGATCATGTCTAGCGCTGCCTCACTGTATAATTCTGCTGACAAAAACAGATATTTCCATATTGGCAGCAGCAGCAATCTTCATTATGACGATCCTTCAACGATTCCGGCAAGCGGAATGGATATTTTAGCAAATGTTGCCTCCGGACCATATACGCTTTCCCCCAACGATACGTTGACATTTGTTACCGCCATCCTTGCCGGAACGGATTCCACCGATCTTTATCGAACATACGGCGAAGCAAAAAAAATATTTCTCAATAATTTTGAAGCGGCAAAACCGCCGGCGACACCGAAAATTACCTCTGTTCCCGGTAACAAACGGGTGACACTTTTTTGGGATGACAAAGCAGAATCATCCCGCGACTCATATTCCGGTCAATACGACTTTGAAGGATACAGACTGTATCGCAGTGTCAACAAAGGCATCACATGGTCACAGCTTGCCGATTACGATATCATCAATGAAATCGGTTTGGATAAAGGGATCAGGTACAGTTATACCGATTCGACAGTAACCAACGGAATTGAATACTGGTATTCCGTTACATCGTTTGACCGCGGCGATTCCGGACTTGTCAGTTTAGAAAGTTCGCTGGGAAAAGTACCGGGAGTACAAAATCTGGCAGTGGTTATTCCGCGAACAGATCCGTTGGGACAGACTCCCGTAAGTGCCAATGCCGCACAACACATCGGAAAAGGGAAATCAAACTATTCCCTGGTGGTTACACCAACAAATATTTCATCTCTTGCTTCGGGAACCTATGATGTGCATTTCGGGTATACGTACCGATTGGAAAAAGGGGCTCCAAAAATAAAGGCAACATTCATTGTCGGTGATTCAGCAAAAGTTGTTCCAAAGAATTACGGCTTTCAATTTATTGCGAACAACAGAGTGAATCTCTATGATTTGAGCACGGGATTAGATATTGGCGGAAATCCTAAAACCTACAATCCAATCAGCGGTACGATATACTCACTTCAAGCCGGAGTGCCTATTGTGTTTCGGGTAAAGTTAGAGCCCACCGATACCGGTACGGTCAATTATCCAACCGCCGGAGATTATGTCACTACAAATTTTAGCGTGAACGTGGTGAAAAACGGCACGGATACCGTTGTTGCACCGCGTCAGTTTATTTCCCTGCCGGATAAAATTCAGGCTACGTATGACGGCGTTTTGTTCTCCGTTCGTCCGCCCGAATACATCCAAAGCATTTTGCGCAGCGGGCGTTTGGATAATGTAACCGTTGATTTTTCCGTTGGAAGAATTGACAGCATAAAAAACAATACATACAAAGTATCGACCATCGGCAAAGGGGTTTCGGCATCGGGTGCTCCCTTTATTTCTATTGATGTGTATCGAATGAGCGATACCATCCGGATTGTAAAGTATGACACCGTGTATGCGCAAACGTCTATTGATTTTGCCGGTATTCATGCAGAAGTGCAATTCCCGGAAAATAATGTACCGCTGCCGGGCAATACGTATACGATCACAACAATTATTCCGGTGGAACCGACCCTGGCGGATGCGTACCGTTTTACATTAAACGGTCAAACGACAAGCACGGAAGCAATCAAACGAAATCTCTCGAATATCAAAGTGGTTCCTAATCCATACATTGTTTCATCGCTGTATGAATTTGAATATGGTGAATTACGGCGGGAACCGTTGCGTCAAATTCATTTCACAAATCTTCCGGCACAGTGCACCATCTCTATTTTTACGGTTGATGCCAATCTGGTAAAAACAATCCACCATGATTCAAACACCGGTTCGGCAACGTGGGATCTTAAAGCAGAAGGGGGAAGAGAAGTTGCCTCCGGAACCTACATGTATCTCGTGCGATCAATCGGCGGAGATTACTTGAACAGATTTGCAATTATAAAATAACGAGAATGTCATGAAAATATTCCTCACACTGTATTGCGCCATAACGCTTCTCTATTCGCAAAATCCAAATCTGGGTGCATCGGGCGCAAAATTCTTGAACATACCGATGGGCGCTCGGGCCGCATCAATGGGAGGGGCCGTTATCGGATCAACGAATGACGCTTCTTCGGTATTTTGGAACCCTTCCGGTATCACCGGAGTAGAAGGAAGTTCGGTCCATTTTTCCACAATGAATCTCTATTCGCAATTCGATGCCAGTGCGGCGTCCATTGTTCATAATTTCGGTGAGGCGGGCGTAATTGCCGCAAGCTATGTCTCCCTTGCAATGAAGAAGACAGAGATCACCACGGAACTAAAGCCGGACGGAACAGGACGCTTCTACGATGCGCAGGATATCGCTCTCGGAATAACATATGCGCGTGCACTCAGCGAAGAATTCAGCATCGGAATTACGGGAAAATACGTTAACCAACGGATTTGGAACGAAGTTGCCGATGGAGTCGCGTTTGATATCGGGACGCAATACAAGATTAATTTCAACAATCTTGTTATAGCAATGAGTATGACTAATTTTGGGAGCGATCTTAAATTCGACGGCGAGGATCTCAATATTACATACCTTCGCGATAACAATTACCCGATCAGCAGACTTGCACCGGGAAGATTGGAAACAAGCCAGTATCCGCTGCCGCTGCATTTCCAGGTTGGCATTGGGTTCGATCTGGTTAATGCCGATTTTGTAAAAATGCGCGGGGAGATTGATGCGACCCATCCGAACGATTATAACGAACGGATCAACGTCGGTACGGAGCTGACGTTTATTGACAGACTCTTTCTACGCGGAGGATACCGAATAAATTATGACGACGAGAACCTTACGCTGGGTGCCGGATTTAATTTTCAGTTCGGCAACAGCATCATCCGGTTTGATTATGCGTATGCAAATTTTGAATTGCTCCCCGACGTCCACCGTTATTCCATAGAAATAGATTTTTAGATGCTCTCAAATTTCCGGACGATACCGGCAGAATGGAATGCTGCCGGTATCATTCCCCATTCTGTCGATCACGAACCGAACGGCAATTTACAGCCTACTTACCTTACAATGAAAGACGACCTATGATTCAAATCTGGCGTACGTTTCCGCTGTTTCTAATACTCGCACTCGGGTCCGGTATCGCCGTCTGTCAACAACGGATAGTTGCGCCGATTGAACGGAGCGGGTATGAGCATGCAACATCGTACGATTCACTGCAGGCATTTCTTAACACGCTTGGTGCAACAAAGGGAATACAGGTTGAACGTGTTGCAGTCTCACCGCACGGAAGGAAAATTTCAGCTGTTAAAATTTCAGCGGATTCTGCGTTCGGTACGAATCCTTCTAAACTGCGCATGTTAATTTTTGCACAGCAGCACGGCGATGAACCGTCAGGCAAGGAAGCACTCACCCTTCTCATAGCAAAGTTTGCCTCAGGACAGAATTCCCGATGGACAGAGAATATGGATATACTCATCGTACCGCAAATGAATCCCGATGGTGCGGAACTGCTTCAGCGGAGAACGAGCGACTCCATCGATCTCAACCGGAATCATGTTCTGCTCACGTCACCGGAGACGAAGGGACTTCACAATCTGTTCAACCGGTGGATGCCGGAAGTGACAGTTGATATTCATGAATATACGTCGGGAAAAGAGTGGTATGATTCCGGAATGGTAAAGACGGGTGATGTTCAGCTAGGCATGCTCACCCATCCAAGTACTCCGGACCGAATCCGTCAGTTGCAGCACCAGAACATTTTTCCCTTTGTTGCTGCTAGAATGGAACAAAAGGGGTACCGGTTTCAGGAATATATCGTCGGTTCGCCCGATACAAGAATTCGCCACAGCACCACCGAAATCAACGACGGCCGAGAGAGTTTCGGCATTTTAAATTCACTGTCGTTTATTCAGGAAGGGCGCAAGTGGTACGGACTGGATGACACGCTGCGGCGGCGGGCCGGGGCACAACTGACTTCGGTGGAAGCGTTGATTGATTATTGTTCGATGTATGCCGGCGAAATACGGGCATTGGTTTCCTCGGAACGGTTGAATCTTCCCAAGTTGGCGGGAACCAATGTTGTACTTCGGCTTGAGCATGTTTCGAGTGTGGCACAAATGAAGATACCGGTCTTCAACCTCCGGTTGAATAAGGATACAGTCTGGAGTGTTACGCCGTATCACAGCGTTGTTCAACCGCATCTCAGCGTTAAGATTCCTTCCGCCTACATTGTGCCAAAGCAACTGACAGCGGTACTGGATCTGCTCCGGCGTCATCATATCACGATGGAAAAGATCACTTCCCGACATTCCATACACACCGAAGTGTTCACAATTGACAGCGTCGGAACAGAATACGTAGAAGAAGATCCAAAACCGCAGCCATTTGGACACTGGAAGAAGGCAACATCGATGCTTCACGAGGGGGACATGATAGTCCGGACCGGCCAGCTGCAATCGGTGCTCATCACGATCATACTTGAACCTGAATCGGTCTGGGGTCTTATGGGATATTCTGTTTTCGAGTCTCTCTTGAAAAAAACAGGAGCGTATTCTATCGTCAGGGTCGTTCCATGATTTGCAGAAATAGTACAAAAGTATTCACGCTGAAAGGAATATTGCGTTATGATAGTTAACCGGATTGAACTGCGGCACACAAAAATGGAGCTCGTTTCACCCTTTGAAACATCGCTTGGTGTCGAACTCTACGAGGAACATATTTTGGTGCGGGTGGACGGAGAAGGAATGTCCGGATGGGGAGAATGTGTTGTTGAACCGACGCCGTCGTATTCGTATGAAACTCTGCAGACCGCCTGGCATATTCTCCGTGATTTTTTGGTACCAAGCGTTCTCGGAAAAAATTTTGAAACAATTCATGATGCGCTTGCACAGTATGCATGGGTAAGAGGACATCGAATGGCTCGCGCCGGTTTGGAGGCCGCACTTTCCGATTTGTTTGCCAAAGCAAACGGTCAATCACTCTCCGCTTTCCTTGGAGGAACGCGTAAGCGTGTACCTGTCGGTGTTAGTGTTGGTCTGCAATCATCGTCGGCACAGTTGGTAAAGACAGTTGAAGAATATCTGCGCGATGGTTATCAGCGGATCAAGATCAAGATTGCTCCCGGAAGAGACATTGATCTTGTTTCAGCCATCAGAAAAGAATTTCCTGATATACAACTTCAGGTCGATGCGAACTCGGCATACACACTTAACGATGTAGCGATGCTGAAAAAATTGGATGACTTCGGTCTGCAGCTTAACGAACAGCCGCTGGGATACGATGATATTTATGATCATTCCATATTGGCGCGGCAAATTACAACGCCGATTTGCCTTGACGAAAGCATCTACACGCTTTCGGATGCCCGTGCAGCACTTGAATTGGGAAGCTGCAGTATCATCAACATAAAACCGGGCCGGGTCGGCGGATACACTGAATCCAAAAAGATCCATGATTTCTGTATGTCGAAAAATATTCCGGTATGGCATGGGGGTATGGACGAATCGGGCATAGGCCGTGCCGGAAATATTGCACTCGCGTCACTTCCAAATTTTATCCTTCCCGGAGATATCTCTGCCAGCAGACGGTATTACAAAGAGGATATTGTTGATCCAGCATTCGAGATAGATTCCGACAGCATGATGCCTGTCCCGACAGGACTCGGGATCGGCGTGGAAATTCTTATGGAACGGTTGGAGCGTGTAACGGTATCCAAGGAAGAGTTTAAGCGATGAGGTATCTACACTGGTGCCGCTTCAATATAATAATGGTGTTAAATAAAAAAATACGTCATGCTGAGCAAGTCCCGATGCTTTACAATCGGGACGCGCCGAAGCATCGCAGTGTATGTAAAAAAATTAATTAATTGAAAACAGTAATAGCAACAGACATTTAATGGAACGAAAGGCAATTAGATGAGCAGCATTATAGTAATAGGCGCCGGCATGGTAGGCGGTGCAATGGCGATCGATCTCGCAAAAAAACATTCCGTAACATTAGCAGATGTGAATATACGGCGAACAAAACAGATACAGAAAAAATGCCCTGACATTACTGCAATGGAATTGGATGTACTTGATGCCGCCTCGTTTCAATCTGCGCTGAAACCTTTTGATCTTGTTGTGTGTGCTGTGCCCGGATTTCTTGGCTATCATACAATAAAACAGATCATTAACGCCGGAAAGAATGCGGTGGATATCTCTTTTTTCCCTGAAAATGGACTTGATCTTGATGAAAGCGCGAAGGCAAAAGGAGTCACTGTTTTTGTTGATTGTGGTGTTGCGCCGGGTATGGATAATATTATTTTAGGTCACTATAATGAAATGTTTGAGTTGACCGACTTTGAGTGTCTGGTCGGCGGATTGCCGAAAGTAAAAAAATGGCCATTCTATTATAAAGCTCCTTTTTCTCCCATCGATGTCATCGAGGAATATACTCGGCCGGCTCGTTATGTTGAGAACGGGAAAATTATTGTACGCGACGCGCTTTCAGACTGTGAACTGATTGAATTTGATAATGTCGGTACGCTTGAATCGTTCAATACGGACGGCTTACGGTCAATTATTTATACCATGCCTCATATTAAGAACATGAAAGAAAAAACGCTTAGATATCCGGGTCACGTGGAGATTGTCAAAGCGTTGAAAGAGAGCGGTTTCTTCAGTAAGAAAAAAGTAAATGTACAAGGGCAGTCGGTTTCGCCGCTTGAGGTGACAAGCAAAATTCTTTTCGACGAGTGGAAATTGGGCGAAACCGAGCCGGAAATGACCGTCATGCGCATTACCCTTAAAGGCAAAAACAAAAGCGGGCAAACTGAAGAAGTGGTGTACAATTTGTATAACGAATACAGCTCCGAAACTCAAACATCGTCCATGGCACGAACCACCGGATACACGGCAACCGCTATTGCCAATATGTTCTTGGACGGTCTGTTCACACAACAGGGAGTTTTTCCGCCGGAAATGATAGGGAAGAGAACGGCGTGTTACGAGTACATCATTCAGTATTTGAAAGAACGAAATATTCATTACATTAAAAAAACATGACCGGTAAAGTATTGCCGGCCGGAGCAACACTGCTATTTATTTAAAACCACAACCGTTTGAGGGATCGCATGACTCTTCGTATATGTATTTTTCTTTGTCTCACCGCCGCACTCTTCGGACAAGAAAACGGACAGAACAAAATCACCCTGACATCCGAACAGAAGCAATGGCTTTCAGCCGCACACCGGAATGAAAAGAACGGATGGATCTATGTTCACTGTGAAGGGGGTCCGAGAGAACGCGGATTTCAGCACGGATATCTGCTTGCGCAGGAGATCAAGGATGCCGTGCGGATGACGAAAAAAGTATGGGAATATCAAAGCGCTCTCGACTGGCAGTGGCTTGTTACCAAAAGCACGGCGATGTTCGGTCCGCAGATCGATTCGGAAAACCTTGCTGAAATCGACGGCATTGTCGAAGGTGCTCAAAAAGCAGGGTATGCAACGGACAGGGGCGAGATGATCGCTCTTAACGGTTCCACCGAGTTTATGGGATATTGGTGGCCGTCCGTGAAGGATACTATCTCGCCGAATGCGCCCGATCCGAAAAAGGAATCGTGCAGCTCCTTCATCGCCACCGGATCGATGACAAAGAACGGCACCATTGTTCTGGGGCATAACACATGGAGCAGTTACTATTACCCTTTTGCCAATATCATTATGGATATTGTTCCGGAAAAAGGTACCCGCATTCTCTGGCAGACCAGCGCCGGTTTGATTCACAGCGGAACAGATTTCTTTATTACCGGATTCGGCATTGTCGGTTCGGAAACGACCATCGGCAGTTTTTTTCCGTTTGATCCAAACGGTGTGCCGGAATTTGTCCGTATGCGCCGCGCAACACAATATGCCTCATCCATTGATGAATGGTGCGAGATAATGAAAAAAGGGAACAACGGCGGTTACGCCAATGCCTGGCTGCTGGGGGATATTAAAACAAATGAGATCGCATGGCTGGAACTTGGATTGAAATATGTCGGCTTTGAAAAGAAGAAGGATGGCTACTTTACAGGATCGAACATTGCCGAAGATCTGCGCATTCTCCGTTTCGAAACGAAGGCGAAAGAACTGAACATCAAAAATCCGGACATTGCCCGCCGTGTGCGCTGGAAACAACTGATGAAAGAGAACAAAGGAAAAATTGATCTGCAAAAAGGGAAAGAATTTCTTGCAGACCATTACGATTCATACTTAAAGGTCACGCAGCCCGACGCCCGTTCGCTGTGCGGTCACTTTGAGCTCGATCCGCAGTTCTCGGGAATTGATGAGCCGTATTATCCTCTTGGTGCATACGACGGAAAATTGGTTGATGCAGCTATGGCCAAAAAAATGACATTCGCCGCACGGTGGGGATCGTCGTGCGGAATACCGTTTTCGGCAAAAAAATATCTTGATGAACATCCTCAGTTCGACTGGATGGAAGGTCTGCTGCAAGACCGCCCTTCGCAGCCCTGGACGGAATTCACTGTGAGCGGAAAATAGAACAGCTCTCACGCTGAATTACATGTTCAGCGTATTACTATCTGATGTTACGCAGAACAAAAAAACGGTCATGGTGAGCAAGTCCCGATTCTTTTTATCGGGACGCGCCTCACGAAGTGATACCTTTGGCAGAACCATTTTACCAAATAAATTCATTTACGCGTAGCATCAGTTACTATTTTGAACGGACAATCCGTATGATAGAAGATTTTCCCCGCATTCACCTCGGCATGTATCCCACGCCTCTCCAAGCGGCACCGCGCCTGGCAAAAGAACTTGGCCTCGCCTCACTGTTCATCAAACGGGATGATCTTACAGGGTTTGCCGGCGGCGGAACCAAAGTGAGGAAACTTGAATATGACTTCGCAGAGATCCTCGAAAATAACCACGATGTTGTTATGGCGGCGGGCGGAGTTCAATCGAATCTTGTAAGAATTGTTGCCGCTGCCGCAGCGATGTTCAATCTGAAAGCGAAGATGGTGCTTGGCGGACCCGAATTCACTTCATACGACGGAAATCTTCTGCTGGATATTCTGTTCGGCGCAGAGATCAGATTCCTTCCGAACGATGACGCCAACGATCATCTTACAGCGGCGATGACGGATTGGGCGGAGGAATTGAAGCGGAGTGGATCACGTCCTTATATGCTTCCCATCGGCGGAAGCACGGCGCTCGGTTCGCTCGGCTGTATCACCGCGGTGAAGGAAATCTCTGCTCAACTGAACACCGATAAAAAAGTGCAGATCGTTCTGCCCGTCGGTTCGTGCGGCACGCTTGCCGGAATTATACTCGGCGCAAGAATGTTTATGCCCAACTCCCGAATCGTCGGGATCAGTGTCTCACGCACTTCCGCTGCCATCACGAAACGAACACTTGAAATTATCAGCGAATGCCGCACGCTGCTGAACATGCCGCTTGATGTTCAGGAGAGGGACATAGAAACATACGACCGCTATTTTACCGAGTATGGCTCACCGACAGCCGAAGGACAAAACGCGGTGATCCAATGTGCGCGCACGGAAGGAGTGCTGCTCGATCCGGTCTATACCGGAAAAGCTATGGCGGGATTGATTGATCTTGTTGTGAAGAAAATACTGGATCCAGACCTGCCGACCGTATTCATACACACCGGGGGATTGCCGGTCTTATTTTCGTATGAACCGGAATTTCGTCCGCTTGCCAATGTAACCGTGAAAAGATAACCATGATGAACAACCGCAACGATCATACTCAGCGAACATTTGCGTTTATAATAGTACTCCTGCTTGCCGCCGTTTCAAGTATGCCGGCACAGCATCATCCTTCAACGATCGACTCTCTTATTTCGCTAGCGGCGGATAAAAACAATCCGGACAACGTGCGTTTGGATGCCGTGCGGACACTCGGTAATCGAAAAAAATTTGATACTGCCGCTGTTTCGTTTCTGATCGTTTCTCTGTCGGACGGGAATCTTTATCTGCTCGGTGAAGCAGCGCTATCGCTCGGCCGCATCGGCAAGAGAGCGGTTCCATATTTACTGAAGGCGCTTCAGGATACGAATGATAATGTACGCTGGGGTGCTGCCATCTCGTTAGGCAGAATCGGTGGGGATGTACAAGAGGCAGTTCCGTTTTTGACGAAGGCTCTCGCCGATCCGAACGAAAATGTTAGGTGGTGTTCACTCATCGCTCTGGGAAATATTGGTAAACCTGCCACCCCTGCCGCATCCGAAATATCAAAATATCTTCATGATCCGAACGAAGATATCAAATGGGGAGCAGCGTATGCACTCAGCAGAATACAACGCACAAAGCTTAAAAATCCGCCCAACGACGATTCTATTATTACGGCTATCGGCATGCTTGTTCCGCGTTTCATGAAGGAACTGCATATTCCTGGGGTCTCCGTCTGTCTGTTGAAAAAAGGGAAAATGTTTTGGTCGGCAAATTTCGGCGTGAAGGATGCGCGGAACCTTGAGCCCGTTACCAGCCAAACAATGTTCGAAGCATGCTCCATGTCAAAACCGGTGTTTGCATATCTGGTGATGAAATTGGCGGAAGAAAAAAAACTGGACCTGGACAAACCACTGACTGCATATCTTGACGAACAATTTATCGCTCTTGGCGATTACGGAAAAAGCGTTACCGCGCGGATGATTCTCTGCCATACATCCGGGTTCCCGAATTGGCGCAAAGGATATGAAGAAACTAACGGACCTCTTCCGGTATATTTTAAACCGGGAACACAATTCGGATATTCGGGAGAAGGATATTTTTATTTACAAAGAGTCGTTGAGAAAATTACCGGCAAACAGCTGGATGTTTATGCACAGCAAACTCTCTTTGCTCCTCTCGGATTGAAGCATATCAGCTATGCGTGGACGAAGGATCTCGATACACTAATCGCCTCTGGACACGATACGTCCGGTGCTTTTTTGCAGAAAACAAAATACGTACAGCCGAACGCCGCCTACTCACTCTACACCAGTGCGGAGGATTTTGCCTCCATCATTGGTCATATCCTTGATCGCAGCGCGAAGGGAAGTGCATCCTTGTCCGAAGCATCACGAACCGAAATGATGCGCCATCAGATTCAAGTGCTTATCCGTGAACCGATACCCCGCCCGGGACGTGCAAAAGGAATCGGCGTTTACTGGGGACTCGGCTGGGCGATTGATTCTACGATAACAGAAAATATCGTGTATCACAGCGGCGCAAATCAATCGGGATTCAGGTGTTATGCACAATTTAATTATTCCGGACAGACTGCAATCGTTATCATGACAAACGGATTGAACGGTAGCGATTTCTGGAGACGTGTGATTTCCGCAATCGGCGATTTTTAGTGTTGTCAATCGTTGTTTCAAAAATATGCCGGTGCCAATGAATATTATTCAAAGCCGATCCCTTTGGCAATGCTCACTGTAAAGATCGGTGAATATCTTCGTAACGATTAACGCATCAGCCGCCTCGCCCGGTCCCTCAGATCAATATCAATACGGTATTCCGTCTCGAAATATTTTCTGCGATTGTGAATGAACAGGAGTGGCGCAAACAGCGTGCGTTCAATGGAAAAAATCGGTGAACGGCTTTAGGTATGCTTTTCCGGTGATCGTTAAAAATTCGGCGGTAAACCTGTCATACACGATCTTTGCGTGTTCATACCGGCCGATGTGTATCAACGCGTCTATCTTCATCTGCATCGCCAATTCATTCAATCCGTCAACGGCAAGAAGGCATTCTCCGCACTCAATTACTTCCTCCCAATGTTTTTCCGTGTGGGAACGCTTCATGCACTCAAGCATAATCTTTGTTACTTCTTTGGCGACGCTGTATCGTTTGTCATCCATCCATACATAATGGAACGATGCCAGAAACGGACCCATCAGCACAATTGAACTGAACTTTTTGTGTTCTATAAGGGAGAAATCCTTTTTCTCGAGGAGCGTCCGTACCGTATAATAATCACAGTGCCACATTTCGGGAAGATTCAGGATGGCGGAATGCGACCGTATGGAAACCGATATCTTAGAAATACTTTTCAAGTGATGACGCAGCCGCGTGAACGTTACATTGCGGGTGTTCCTCTGATTCTCTTCCGGCATGTCCGGCCAGAGATCTTCGCTGAGTTTTTCTACATTCACCACAGGACCATTTACCAGCAGGTATAAGAATAATTCCAATGGTTTCTCGGCCAGCGATAATGATCTATCGATGCCGTCGGCATCATATATAGCAAACGTGCCGAAAAGTGTGATAGTATTCACCTTGTTCTCTTCCGGTACTGCCGCGGCCGGTTCGGCTGGAACGGAGAGAGGCTGCTGAACGCTTTCAACAGTTTCGTCCGGCGAATTATCCTTACGGCGTTTTTTGTAATTAAACACAAAGACAAACACCGACGCGGCCGCCAGGAACAGTCCGCCAACAATCAGTGAAGCGTTATACGGCAGATGGTCGTATCGGTATTTATTGCGGTATGTTTCGTATTCCTGAGTGGTCAGCAGCGGGGTGGTGATGCTGTACAGGTAATCGGTTGTTGTATCACTGATGATAGAATAGAGGCGGTCTGACTTGCCTGCGGAAAACATGGCAATAACCCACGGCTCTTTTTTATTCCCTATAACAATGGTGTCGCAAACCTGCGTAATAGAATTCTTCTTCGGATCGACCAAAAAATAGCGAGAGTTCGGAACATGATGCTGCTCCAAATCATCGGCAAAAAATGAATAGAGATACTGATCTCCCGGCAGACGTATGCCGTAACCTTGATAACCTAATTCTTGCCGTTCAAATGAGTACACTTTTTTAAACGAATATTCGGCAAGATCAAGTTCCCAAAGGTCAGAAAAGACCGCCCTTCCATCCTCTTGGCGGCCGCTGTTAAATCCCGAGCCGGCCATAAAATAGACCTTTGTTGAATCGGCGCTATACGCATAGCTGGTTCGAGAAACCATGCGCGGTGTAATTCGCTCACCCTTTGTGGCCAACCGTTCCCATTTCTGCCGCGAAAAATCGTAGCGCCACAAAGAATTCTTTGAGGTAAAATGACCATAACCGCCGAAGCGCAGCACCGATTTGTGGAGAGGGTCATAGAACAAAAGTGCATGATAATATTCCAGCGAATCATTCGGGACAATTGTAATTTTTTTCCACTTCCCGCTTTTCGGATCGTATTCCGACATCGGTGCGTCGCCGGCCTGGCATTGATAAAAATGTCCGTTCAGCGGGTGATAATAGAGAACTAACATCGAGGTAGCGGGATACCGGAACAACACTGTTCTCTTTTTTGACTGCAGATTGTACAACGTGCTGTGCGTGGAATCGAAGATCACGATCCCTTCTTCTGAGCGAAGGGGATAATGGTACGAATTGATGCGGTTCGATTTCTGTACCGGATTGGAATACAGCGTCTCCTCGTACGTCCAATGGTAGTGTGTCGGCAGCAGCCATTGAATTCCGCTTTGTATGCCATCAACATTCCCGACAACATCGTGTACAATATCACCTTCGCATTCATCAAGCGGCCAGCGGTGGAGCAGCGAAGGAGATTCTTTTCCGGAGAGGCTGCTGATTGATATATCCCGCAGGCGCATTCTTCGCTCCTCGTTATAACAGAACATCAGTTTTGCCGAAGGTATTGATCGTGTTATATTTTTTATGGTGCATTGCACCTGTTGTGAGTCAACGGTGAGCGTTACTGTTTCGTCTGCTCCGTTATACTCCACAGCGACATGTTTCCACAATTCAAGATTTGGCAAACCATTCGGGTAGGTGATGACCGCTTTCGTCGTATTCTTATTATAGCTGAGTGAGAACGTAGCGGGGTCGGAATGCATGCCGTGATAATAGGTGCAATGAAGCAGGGTGCTGTCGTTCAATTTAAATTCAAACAAATAACTGATGCCGTCCGGATCGTCGATGCAGAGGTCAAATTCCAGCCGAAAATGTTCCGGCAGGGAAAGAGAAGTGGTATTCGTCAGATCGATGTATTCGTTGGGAGAGAGTCTTCGATCGCCTGAAAAAGCGCCGCCGCCGATGCCGGATTGTTCTGCTGCGCTCAAGTCTATTATAAAGCAGAAAAAGAAGAGAATAAAACCAATAAATATCCGACGTATCATATTACAATATCAATAATGACCTTTGTTATTTTCCGGTCATCATTTTTTCCTAAGGGGATTGTTCTATTTATATAATAGACTAAATCTTACCGAAAAGTCAATAACGTGTTTACGTATTTCTTTATTAAGATAAAATGCTCCTGTTCAGCCCAAATAATTTTATTAAGAGCATTGTACCATTTGTTAATAATAAATAATGAAAATGTCAATAGTCTGTTTTAACCATTTTTAGAAGAATGTAAAAACAGCATGTTTTTAAGGTAAAATTACATATTTATCCCGCCGCTGGCAAAAAAAACCTGTAACTTCTGTTTACAGTGATATAAAATTATGATGAAGGTGGGACTTGTCTCTACTTAATGACAAAGGAACAGTAAATAATTTTGGATAAAGCGTAAACGATTATTTACAAAAAAAACATCAAGTAAAAAAAATAATCACTTTTAAGAGGTGAGTAAGCGTTTGGTAAGCGGTGCGGTTTATATTGTTTAGTATGCAAAACACATATACCAACCTATCCACTGAGGCACTATGAACACTATGATGACAACCGGAACCTCGTTAAAGAATATCGTAGTATGGCTTGTTGAAGATAACGTTGATTATTCCGAAACGGTTAAGCGTGTGTTTTGGAGAGATTATGCCAAGATAGAAAGCTTTTCCTGCGCGGAAGATGCACTAAAATGTATGCACTCCGGCGTTATACCCGATATCATCTTAATGGATATTCATCTACCCGGAATGAACGGAGTAAAAGCGACCGAACAGATAAAAAGGGAAACGCCTCAGGTAAAAATTCTGATTCTTACCGGATCCGAGAACGACACAACGGTGCTCGAAACGCTGCAGCATGGAGCGGATGGATACATGCTGAAGGTATCAACGGCCGAAGCCATTGAACTGGCGATTGATCAATGCATGCATGGGGGACGGCCGCTTGATGCCTTTGTTACATCGGCAATGATTGATATGTTGTCGCGCAGCGAAAACCACACTGAACACGAACCTTTGAATGTTGACGAAAAGGAGATCCTCAGATCTATTTCAAAAGGGATGCCGCGGCGGGATATATCCGAAAGGCTGGGTATAAGCGTTCATACCATCGATTTCCACATAAGATCGGTATTCAAAAAATTTGATGTCCATTCGCAGCCGGCCGCCATTGCGATTGCAATAAAGAACAACATTATCTGATGGAACGTATGGTGTATCTGAAAATTGCATTAATCTTTGTCATATTCATGTTCTCGTTGTTCCTTCTGGATTACCTCTACTTTCTTCCGGTGGGAGTGATCCTGTTATTCTTCCTAAATGCCGTTGAAAAAGAGGAGCGGCGAAAACAGCATGCCGCCGCAGATCTAACGACAGCGAAGATACTTCCTTTCATTGGCCCGAAACTTCATTTAACGCTTAGTTCCGACGAACATTCTTCTTTACAGCTTTACCAGAAATCGGTCATCTACGCAATTGATAAAAATATCACACAGGATAACGGCGGTTTTTACCCAAGAAATTACTGGAAACTGGCCTGGAAAAAATATTCACTCTAAAACAGCCGCACTATTACCAAGCAGAGTTAATGCCGTTCCGAATTTGAACAACGATAAAGGACAAATGTTCTAACTCTATAATAAGCCACATTGATATTTATGTTTGAATGTGGCTTTCATCCTGAGAGATAAACACCAAATAACAATTAATGGAAAATAAATGGGGAAACAAAGTTCGACCAATGGAAATAATTCGGAAGCGGCTGTGCTGATCCGTAATATGATTGAATGGCTGATGGAAAAAAGAGTGGTTAACGGGGACGCTCATTTTTCGGAAAGCGAAATGCTGAAACTGATCCGCGAACTGGAAGTGTTCCAGATAGAAATGGAGATGCTGAATGAACAGCCGGCACAGACTGCCATACAGCCGAAAATAGAAAACAAACAGAATGCGCAGGGCATTGTTCTTGATGAAGCCAGACATAAATTTTTGGAGGAAGAATTGCGGGATTCATATGTGCGGATGGAAAACATCATTAAAGCTGCCAACATTGGTACGTGGGCATGGAATATCCGCACGGGGGAAACGATCTACAACGACCGTTGGGGTGAAATCATCGGTTATCAGCTTGGTGAGCTTTCTCCCAGCAGCATTACAACGTGGCAAAAACTGGTACATCCCGATGACCTGAAAAGATCTGCAGAATTGCTGGGGCGCCATATAGCTGGTGAACTGACGGACTACGTTTGTGAATGCCGGATAAAACATAAGCAGGGACATTGGGTTTGGGTTCTGGACCGCGGCAGCATTATTACGAGGTCCACCGAAGGGGAACCGTTGATGATGTTCGTCACCCATACTGATATTACCGAGCGGAAAAAACATGAAGCAGAGCGCGAACAAATGATTATCACACTCAATAAAGCCCTTCTTGATATTAAAATATTAAAGGGGATCGTGCCGATCTGCGCAAACTGTAAAAAGGTGAGGGATGACAAAGGATTTTGGGATCAGGTAGAAACCTACGTAGAGAAGCATTCCCAGGCGCAATTTTCCCACGGCATTTGTCCCGACTGCGTTGATAAAATCTATCCTACCCAGGCCGAAAAAATCCGGAACCGATTGATAGGGTAAGATCGCTGCCGAGGATATTCTCAAAATTTTTTGGGAAGCAACCTGTTTGTCTTCCCGGTGGAAGTTTGAGAACAATTGTTTCTTAAAAACATTACTCCGGAAAATACATCCTGCCTGCCATATCTCTGATCATCGTGTTGTTATTGATTTGGGGAATGCGGTAAACGGTATTTCCATGTTATTCACACCGCAAACAGAATGTTGAACATCTGTTGATATATTACACTTGAAGTGTAGAAACCTTCGGTAAGACAATATAATGCTCTATTTGAATCGCCGGAAACAGCCCATCACCGAAAAATCGCTAAAAACGCAGATTATGGTAATCAAAAACTACGCATTTACATAAGCGTGTCTGAATACGGTTGCTAAAATTCTAGTAAATGTATGTCTTTACTTGAGTTAGAAAAAAGAAGAAATTGTACAAAACGTAAGGCATACAATGAATAAAAAAAGCGACGACGATATTGTATTCACTGTG
>CAIOTF010000001.1 GCA_903861125.1 uncultured Ignavibacteriota bacterium | reverse complement strand
CAGTGTTGCAGTAATAAATATCTTTTTCATAAGGAACTACCTTTGGACAAGTAAATAATTAATAAAAAAACAATTGGTTGATAGCACAAAATAAATTTTCAGTTTAAATAGTCTACATATTGTGGAATATATTTTTAAGTGATAATGTAATGAGGATAGTAGATTGCCCCAATATATATCACGATGCTTTGATTATTTGATTTTCTGCATTACTTCATTAACAGTAATTTTTTCATCTGCGTTTTTCCGTCAGACGACAACTTTGCGAAGTATATCCCGCTCGAAAGTTTTGCGCCGTCGAACTGCACGCTGTATGTTCCTGCTTCTTTCATTTCATTGACGAGCGTTGACACTTCGCGACCGATTGCATCATAGATCTTCAGCGTTGTGTGGCCGTTTGCTGACAGCTGATAGCCGATTGCTGTTGTCGGGTTGAACGGATTCGGATAATTCTGCTCGAGTGCAAATTCCTTCGGGACAATTACTGCTGTCACTTCAGTGGTTTGTGAATATACAAACTTGCCATCGCGATCGATCTGTTTTAAGCGGTACGATGTTTTTCCGTTGGCGGATTTGTCGGTGAAGGAATATGACTTGGGTGCGTTGGTTGTTCCGTTACCTTCTACGAAGCCGATCTTGCTCCACACGTTGCCTGATTGCTGAGAGCTGACAACTGATCGCTGTATTTCAAAGCCGTAGTTGTTTGTTTCTGTTGCCGTTTTCCAGTTCAGCGTAACGCCGTTCTTTGTAGCGGAAGCGGTGAATGAGTTGAGTTCGACCGGCAAAGGATTCGACCCGCCCGGTGCATTTCCGATAACAACATTGTAAGTGTTCGGCAATGACGTCAAATAATCCGATGTCAATTCACCGGATGCAACTGGCCCCGGAATCTCTGACGGAGTGGGACCGATCGACGAATATGTGCTCCCGAAAGGTCCAGGCTCTACAGCTGCGATCCTCACATACGATGCATTCGAAATACCGTCATTCGTATAATAGATCAATTTGATGGTGGCCCTCGTGGGACCATCGGCTTCTTTATTGACGATCCAGTAGCGTTTTTGCGAAAGCGAGATGACCGTTGTTCCGTCTGCAGTTCCCGTCGGTGCGCTGTTGACCATGGTAACTCCGTATTGCGGATTGCTCTGCTCAACATACAGCGTCACCGGACGGTATACGGTATCGTAGCCGACCGGATAGACCAGTGTGAAACTCGATCCGAACGTTCGTTTGATCGAGAGTTTTCCCGAGATGAGGCTTGCCGCACTTGCGCTCATGATGACGCCGTCATCGACCAGAAAAACCGCGTATTCGCCGACGGCGATGTTGCCTTTGGTCATTGTGAGGTTTCCTTTGACCGTCATTTGCGCGCTCGCAGCAAGATTCAGTTTTCCGGAACTTTTATTGACTGTGACGTGATAGAATTCCACCGCCGACGTCGTCGGCATCAGTGTGATCGTCTGGTCCGCACTGCCGTTGAATGTAACTGTGCCGCTGTTATGCGTGAAGGCTCCGCCGTTCGCTATCGAGAAATTGCCGCCGATCTTCAATTCGTTTGCCAGCTGCAGCGTTGATGTTCCGTCTATGCTGAGATTCCCCGTCATCTGACAATAATCAGAACCGGCGCCGAGTGTTACTTTAGAACCGGAGAATGAGACGTTTTTCGGTACGCCGGCGCCGGAAGCGGTGCCGGATTTCCATTCTTTGCCAATAACTTTGAAGTCTGTATTTCCGCAATCATAGACGAGTGTGCTGGACGCTCCGTATTGCGGATAGCCGGAAAAGGATGTCGCTGCAACGCTTCCATTATATTTTATCGTCAATGTGCCGGTGATGGTAACGTTGGGAAGTTCGACGTTCGTTCCTTCAATAACGATATTCTCCACCGTAGCCGAACCGGCGTATCCCCCATTGATCACTCCGCTATTTTCCCAAACCGTAACGGTTCCCGAAGTAACAGACAATGCTCCAGTTCCATTGCACTGGATGGTACCGCCGGATCCGCCGCCGCCGAGACTGATCCTTCCGGTGTTGGTCACGGTCAGAGAAGCAGCGGTTTCGATAGTAAGAATGGCACATGAGATATAATCGTCGATGATTAAGCCGGAGGCGGTAACGGCATGCTTGATCTGAATATTTTTCGTATTGCCGATCATCGGAATGTTTCCGTTTTTCCACGTAGAGGATGACGACCATGGTCCGGAAGCAATCGTTTCGTAATCGTAGGTCAGGCCGCCAGGGGGTTGCGCCAGTGCTGTTGATTGAAACATGACCATGAAGAATATTATGATCAGCGTTAGAATATTTTTTTTCATATTAATCCTTGTTCAAATATATTTTTTATTAATCATGTCATTCCCAATCCTGCTATGAAGCCTACAATGCGAAACGCAGGTATTGAATGAATGTATTTTTTTATAAAGGTAGGTCTTACGACCATCCCCACGTTACTTCTTTACTTATTTGCAGCAAATACTTTATAGCGTACTCATTTCATCATTACTATTTTTGAAGCATCTGAAAAAACCTTCGTTGAATGTCATTGTCCCAATAAGGTTTCGTCGCGGCAAGAGACTATTCGTATAAGTAATATCGGCAATAATCAGAATTTGTTTACCTGCGGGACAGCAGAAGAGGATAAAAATAATTCGTCATTTGCACCGTCATAAAAAATCCGTTTGCAGTGTAAGCGGACAAGTGTTGGAATTTCAGATGGGAAACATATGTTTTTTTACCGTATTTTTGTATTTTAGTTTGAGTCGGCGGACATGAGTAAAATAATTCCCTTGTGCATAATTCCTGTTTTGTGAAGCGTGCGCGGTAAGACAAGACGCATCAATTCACCAAACGATCATGAAACTAAAAATAATTTCGATTCTGGATTCGTTTTCAAAAGAGGATTTCTCCCGCTTCGGTGATTTCGTGCGTTCCCCTTTTTTCAACACAAATGCCCACCTGATAACACTGTATGATTTTATTTGCGAGCGCTATCCGCAAGGATCATCGGCGGCTGTATCGTACGAAACAATGACGGATGCGCTTCGCGGGAAAATGAATTCTATTTCTTCCGCATCCGTCCGAAAATCGGCATCGCTTCTGGCGGGGCTTGCAGAACAGTATCTTGTTCATATTCATATGGAGAAGTATCCGTATTACGGCGAGCTTTTTCTCTTTAAAGAACTGAACAGCCGGATGATCTCCGGCGAGGCGGAGAAAATATTAACCGCAAAAAGACTGAGGCTGCGGCATCCGGAAGAACTCGATCCGTTTCATCTGTTCCTTTACCTCGGTTTTCTTGTTGAAGAAAACCGCCTGAATCTTTCACGCCGTTATTACACGGGGCTGCGGGCAACTGCATCGGAATATGCTGTGACAGAACGCCTTGTTCATGAACAGATCCGGCTGATTGGAGTGATTCTTGATCTTTTTGCGCATCGAACCAACGGGACACAGCCGGCCGCAAATTCATCCGCTGCAATCAGTGAATACGGTCGGCTTGGCAGGAACAGTGCAAAGGATCATCCCAGTCTTTTCATGCTCTCATCACTGATATGCTATTTCCAGACGAATGATTATTCGGTCATCGATGCAATGAATAATTGTGCTGAAAAAAATCACGGAAAGATCTTCTACGGCATCATCGATCTGGTCTACAATTATCTGCTGAATGATCTGTTTTTCGTGCAGGAATACGAGCGGTCCGGCTCGGCAAATGCGTCGATGCTCAGAACGCTTCGGGTGACCGGGTACTTGAAACGACTGAAGATTATTCCGCCTGCAGTGTTTGTAACGGTGGCGGAGCTGTTTGCAAGCCGAATGGAAGCCGCTTCTTTGAAAAAACATATCGAAGCGAATCTTGTTAAAGTGAATCCCGATTTCCGCGACAGTTTGTATCATCTGTCGCTCGGTATTCTCTACAAATCCGCCGGCAAGTTCAAAGAGGCGTACTCATCACTGTCGCTTGTCGGTAACATTGATGCCGGCATTACCCTTACGGTAAAGATGCTATTCACCCAAATTGCATACGAAACGGGAAATGAAGCCGATCTGACGAGGCAGTGTGAATCGATCCGATTTTTCATTAAACGGCACAGCGAACTCCATGAACGTGCGCTAATCAATGCTGAAACATTCCGTCATAATGTGCTCCTTCTTTCGCGTCTTTGGAAGGATGATGAAGGGACGACCGAAAAATTTATACAGTCGCTGAAAAACGAACCTGCTTTTTATTATAGAACCTGGATGGTGAAGAAAGCGGAAGAATACGTGAAGATGAAACCGAATATTCCAGGGTACCTGAAAAAATAAAGCCTGCGCAACGAGTCGTGAATTCGACTGGTGTGCGCAGGCATGAAGTTTTTATATCGAACAAAAGCTACTTTTGTTACCTATTTCATTAAAAGTAATTTTCGTATCTGTGTTTTCCCATCCGATGTAAGCCGCGCGTCCCGACAAAAGACGTCGGGATGCTTTGCTCGAATGGTTTTTAACCTATTTTATCAGCACTAATTTTCGTATCTGCGTTTTCCCTGACGAAGATAGTTTAGCAAAGTATATCCCGCTGGACAGTTTCGCATCCCGACAAAAGACGTCGGGATGCTTTGCTCGAACGGTTATTAATTTATTTCAATAACAATAATTTTCTCATTTGCGTTTTGCCCGACGATGATAACCTAGCATCCCGATCAAAATCATCGGGACGCTTTGGTTGATTGATTTCTTCTATTACTTAAGCAACAACAATTTTTTCATTTGCGTTTTGCCCGACGATGATAACATAGCAAAGTAAATTCCGCTGGATAATTTTGCGCCGTCGAACTGCACGCTGTACGTTCCCGCTTCTTTCACTTCGTTCACCAGCGTTGCCACTTCTCTGCCAATTGCATCATAGATTTTTAAAGTGGTAAAGCTGTTCGCTGAAAGCTGATAGCCGATTGCTGTTGTCGGATTGAACGGATTCGGATAATTCTGCTCCAACGCAAATTCTTTCGGCGTGGTTTCCACTGATACTTCCACCGTTTGCGAATACTCAAACTTGCCGTCGCGGTCGATCTGTTTTAATCGATACGATATTTTTCCGTTTGTGGATTTGTCGGTGAAGAATACGATTTTGGTGCGTTGGTTGTTCCGTTACCTTCTACGAAGCCGATTTTGCTCCACACGTTGCCTGATTGCTGAGAGCTGACAACTGATCGCTGTATTTCAAAGCCATAATTATTTGTTTCTGTTGCCGTTTTCCAGTTCAGCGTGACGCCGTTCTTTTCGGTGGATGCGGTGAATGACGTGAGTTCAACGGGAAGAGCCTGACTGCTGATTGTCAGCAATGCATCGCCACGGCCGCTGCCGCCGGTGTATTGTGCGGAAAGGACTACCGGCAGTGACAGAAGTAATAAAAAATATTTCAAATTGTTTTTCATAATTCCTCGTTAGTGGTTATTGCCATTATCGCGGCAAAATGAGCCATGACTATAAAAAGTTAGCGCTGGACGATACGAAACCCGTACATTTTTTTTGTGTCGCTCGGTACAAGATTGTATCGATACGAAATACGGCAATCGTACTCACCCATGTACCAACTACCGCCATGCAGAACGCGGTGTGCTTGCACAGTTGTGGGTCCCTGCGGATCTGTTGACCCGACGTTTGGGTACGTTCCGCTAAAAAAGTCCCAGCACCATTCATATACGTTGCCGGTCATATCATAAATGCCAAGTTCATTCGCATTTTTTGTACCAACGGGTTGAGTATTGCCGATTGAATTTGTGGAATACCAGGCCACATCACCTAAAGTATTACTGCCGCTGTATGTAAATCCGTGTGTGGAATTTCCGCCTTTTGCCGCAAACTCCCACTCCGCTTCTGTCGGTAAACGGTAGCCGTTGGCTGACCATTTAACATAGTTTGGCAGGAGATTATAATCACCAGTTCGATACACGGTGGTTTGGGCGCTTGTCGTATAATAGACAGGTGTGAGCCCCTCCTTTTCAGAGCGCGCATTGCACCATTTTATGATATCATAATGATTTATGTATGTTACGGGCATGTTCACGCCGCTTCCGGCAGATCCATTACTTCCGGCCGGTAAATCAGTATATCCATTAATGGCTCCCCAGGTTTTCACCGCAGTCCAGAGATCGTAAGTCACTTCGTATTTGCCGATACTGAAACTGCTGATGGTGGTGAGCGTTGATCCTGCCGTGAATGTGCCGCCGGTTACAGATATCATTTCTGCGGGGAGCGATGCAGGATTGTCAAGCGGAACCGTTCGGACACCGCGGCCGCCATAATTAAAATCAGGAAAATTCATGACCGTTGCAGCGTAGTTGCGATCAGAAACTCGCAGCATGATGCTACCTTCATACCAGTTGCCGCCGCGAAACCCTGCGCCTACTGCATCCGTGCCGGGCCAGGATGATGCATCAGCGTCACCATTCGCACCTATTACTCCGTTGCCGTGTGTGCCGGTAAAGGCGAGACCGGTGGAGTGGCCTACTGTTACAGTCCGCTCATAGACACCACCGCTCATTTCCATGATGCCGTAATAGGTGGCGCCGGATAACAGGCGGCTTGTTGAAGATGATGTTGAAAATGCTCCAACGCGCATTGGTCCCTGAATGTATGTAGCATTGCCATAGGAACAATTTGCTCCGGCAGTATTGCTTACTTCGTTGTACGCTTCGGAGTTTACGACAGCAGTGATCTGTGTTATTGATGTGCTTCCCCATGCATATTCATTGGGGACCGGATCCAATGTTCCCCGACATGCTTTTTCATATTCCAATTCTGTCATCGGGCGCAAGCCGCTCCAGTCCAGATACGATGCAAGATTTGCCCAACTTACATAATTGCAGGCAAGATACGGGCTTGTAGTGTAATAACTGCCAACTGCACTTCCGTAAATAGCATAGCGATAATCATTACCTGTCATAGTATATTTGCGTGCGGTCGCCTGAGTTTGCGTAAGCGTATTCAGAAAATCAACATACTGCTGCTGACTGATCTCGTATTTCATGCAGTAGAACGCATTATAACCGTTTGGCCAGGAAGCATTTGCCGGTACAGTTTGGTTGGTAGGATAACCCCCGGCCGCTCCGCCAAGAGCACCTGAACCGGAAGGAGCCGTTGTAGCTGTGCCTGTATTTATTGTGGTGAGTGTAAATGCATAGGCTTCACTTCCTCCGCTCCCGGCAGCGAATGCACCTGTCGGCACATATACCATTTCAATAGCAAACACTCTAATATCTACGGTGGCATTATCAGCTACGCCGTTAGCGCCGTAGTTCCAGCGGAGTTGAGCGTTTGTTGCGGTAAATGTACCTGTGCCGTCGGCGCTTCTATAAATAAATGCTCCGGTGCCGTCAGATGCAGGAGTGATGGTACTGCCTGAGGGAGCGGCGTATCCTGTAGTATTGATGGTAGCATGCAGCCACGGACCGGAACCAACCCGGTACTTCACAAAAATCCATGCGGCGTCGGAGTTATACGGTGCCGAAGAGGTTCTCCACGAGTTCTCCCAACTGACGGTAAATTTCACCATGGTATAATTTGCGGCATTGTCTACTCCCGCAGATGTATTTTTCCCGGTCAGACTGCCGCTGGTAACCGTGATGTTGTTTGCCCATGCGATGTTGAGTGCCAAAACAAGTATAGACAACATTGCAGTTTTGTATATCAAGCGTTTCATCTGTTTCTCCCTTAATTATTTTTTTTGACACTGACCCGAGGGTTATTTCATTAACAATAATTTTCGTATCTGCGTTTTGTTTGATGATGATAACTTGGTCCCGATAGAATATCCCGTACAACGGGACATCGGGATGCTTTGCTCGATTGATTTCTTCTATTACTTAAGCAACAACAATTTTTTCATTTGCGTTTTGCCCGACGATGATAACCTAGCATCCCGATCAAAATCATCGGGATGCTTTGGTTGATTGATTTCTTCTATTACTTAAGCAACAACAATTTTTTCATTTGCGTTTTTCTATCCGATGTGAGTTTAGCAAAGTAAATTCCGCTGGAAAGTTTCATACCATCGAATTGCGCGGAATAATATCCAGCATCTTTCACTTCGTTCACGAGCGTTGCCACTTCTCTGCCAATTGCATCATAGATTTTTAAAGTGGTAAAGCTGTTCGCTGAAAGCTGATAGCCGATTGCTGTTGTCGGATTGAACGGATTCGGATAATTCTG